>NZ_JBCPSR010000002.1:0-955017 GCF_051129805.1 Serratia sp. Je.1.23.a
TTACCGTTATGGTCAATAACGCAGATGCTTGTTTTCTTCTGGGAAACATCAAGTCCAACGAAAGTTTTCATGGCAATCACCTCAGATATCACAGACTGGGATCGTATTAAGATTACAGCATGTGGTTATCGCGTCAGCCTTCACGCCTGAGCATCACGTGTACCCGGCGGTAACCATAGTGCACCCGGGTTTCAGTGATCTCGCGAATGCGCAGGCGAAGTGCGCTGTCGTCTGCTGCAACAGAGCGGTAGCGGAACGAGCTGCGGCCGATCCGCAGCGCAAAACAGACCTGCCTTTCGCTGGCACCGTAGCGGGCCTGCAAATCCCTGACCCATTCGCGCAGGCGTGCCAGCGTCAGCTCTTTTTTGCCAGCACGTCCTGCAGCATCGCCTTGTCCAGGCTCAGATCGGCAACCAGCCTCTTCAGCCGTAGATTTTCCTCTTCCAGCTGCCGCATGTGTTTGAGTTCAGACGGGGAAATTCCGCCGTATTTCTTACGCCACGTGTAAAACGTGGCATCAGAGATACCCAGCTTGCGGCAGACATCCGGCACGGACGTCCCCAGCTCGGCCTGCTTCAGGGCAAAGACAATCTGCTCTTCGGTGAATCGTGACTTTTTCATCGGCACATCCTCCGTTCAGGGGAGTGTTTATCATGCCGGAATTCTGTTTCTGAATGGAGCAGGATTTCGGGTCAGGGTCATAATAGCCATGAAGCTCAGCGCGCCATTCACTATCGGCGACAGTGAAACGGTCAGCTTATTCAAAATCACGATGCCTCCTTCGTCAGCAGTTCGCCCCATGACATCGCCCCGCCTTTTCGCCCCACGGTGTCGGGCGAAAAGGCGGGGCGAGCGTATGGGGTAAAGAAGGTGGCCGCATTGCGGCCATGTACCGGAAAGCATGCTTCCCTGCACCAAACGGCGTGCGCCAGTACATGCGGGCTGGACGCCCTTATGGCCTGTCACATGGGGGTAATGTCGCGGCTGGACGCTGCGCCAAAACCCCCAACGTCAACGGCGGCACACCGTCGCCCGCTACGCGCGACCACCCCCTTTAAGACGGTCGCTTTCGCCTTTTTCTTCCCTTTGCTCGTGCCTCGCAGCGGGAATAAAAGGGAAGCTGACCTTTAAAGAGGGTGGTCGCGCCACGCTACCGGCTTTTGGCCGGAGACTTAGCCGCGACGGTGTGCGGGGCTGTGCCCCCCAAATAAACCGCTGTCGTGGGCGACAGCTTTTTGCTCGCCGGGGCGGCGAAATTTATTCGGCTCCCCCCGGCCGGCAAAATCCGCGTGGGCGCGGCTGTTTGCCGGTGAGGCGCGGTACCTGAACTATTCTCGCTCCTTAACCCGCGAAAATAATTCTGTCCGCTGCCTCATTTTTACGGCCCGCATTTCTTCACTCCTTAATCCGCGAAAAATGTGGAGCCTTAAAAACCTGAAAACCGTCACGCCTTAAGCCGGACTCGCCCAGATTTCCTGTTCAATTTCTCCAGCTACTGAAGAGATGGCTTCGCCATGCTCGGCTAAAATAACCTGAATTCGTCGGGGCAGTTGTGAATGAAAATAAGTCAGTAATATCCGGTCAGGTTAATATAGAAAATGAAGGAACTGATATCGCTAACTGAGAGTGGTAGCTAATTCTGGGGCTGGTGAAAGGGTGTGAGAGCGTCATTATTAGGCTTACATATTGACCATGATTGATGTTGATGAAGCTAATGAAAGGCCGGACGAAAGGTCCAAGGCATAGTAGTTCCGATAGTTGTGATTTTAAGGTCATTATCTAAAGCATGATTCACACCATCAGAAATTTCATAATTAGATAACCATCTGGAAGATTTGAATATCAGCCCTTTATCAATAATAAATCCCAATATGATGATCCTGTAATCAATGTTGGGATGCATCTTGGAAAAATACATTGAATTTTGTTCTAATTTTTTAGGTTTAGAAGGATCAGCAGCAGAGCTCCCGACAACATGCCAAAGAGTACACTCTGTATAGTGAGCGATTGTAGAACAAGTATCTATATCAGAGGGTTCATGTACCCAGCATATTGCGAAGTTAAAAAGGCCGAATTTATGTGTATGCAACTCTAACTTTTTTTTAGTAGCATCAGCATCATGATAATCACAGGCAATATGAAATATATTATCTGACTTAAGATTAAGTTTTAATTTCCTAAAATTATCTTCCCCACGAGATAAGATAGAAACCATATTTCCGTCTTTAATCAAACGCTCAACAACACCCGATAACATTCCAGTTCCTCCAACAACAAGATAATGTGAACCCATTTTTCATTCCTCATATTATAATTTACAATAGTAATATAAATTCGTTTAGTATTTTGACAGAACTTGATTCATTATATTAAGTTCAATAATTTGTCTTTCAAGTCTTTTGATGACATCATCACTAAAGCGAATGTTGCCAGATGAATTTTCAATAATATCAGACTTAGATGCAGCAACTTCGGTTTGAAGTGGATATCCATACATGGTTTTTACCAGTGTATTCATTGTGATACAGGGGAATGCACATCTTTGAGGAGAGCTTCCATAACTAATAAGGCCGACAGCCTTGTTACGAAAAGCATCATATCTTAAATGATCAATCGCATTTTTGAAAACGCCGGATATAGTACCATGATAAAGTGGAGAGCCGATTAAATAAGCATCAGCTTTGTTAAAGCGTGAAAGAAAATTTCTTACGTTTTCATCGGGATAATCCTCAGGGTGGGAATGGTAAGCGGGATCGGCAAATGGTAGTTTAGAGAATCTAAGATCCTCGAATGTTACTGTTACACCAATTTTTTTAAGGAAGAAATCACTTTTCTCCATCAATAAGCGAGTTTTAGAGTTTTCTGAAATGGAGCCGCAAAGAATAAAGACATGCATAATTCATTCCTCATTATTAATCATATGGTATGAAAGATAATCTCTAAAACCTTTTTCGAAGGAACTGTAATCACAATCAAACCCCCATTTCCGAGAAAGGGTAGTGCTTAACGGCTTACTCCTATTAAGAATTACAGAACACTTTTTACTACCAACGATGTCAATACAAATATCATGCCTGACTTGTTGCAGTGTCGACACTAGTTCCTGAAAACTTGTAATTTCTCCTGGGCTAATATTCAGAGCTCCTGTAGCATCATTAAATGCAAAGTGATATAAAGATTTTGCTGCATCAGAGATGTATAAATATTCATTATTACCAATTACATCTTTCTCAACTATAACTTTCGTACCAGAAGAAGCATTAAGAATATTCTGGACAATAGATTTTAAGTATCTGCCCATCCAAGCACCACCAACAAAGTCGCCAGCACCATAAACACCACAAAATCTCAGAGACAAAGTTTTCGTATTGCTTCTCAGAGCAATTTTGTTCAAGTAATTTTCACAAATTAGTTTTCCGAGACCATACATATTGGTCGATGTTTTAGGAGAATACTCATCGAAATCAAAATTCTGGTTATTGAAGTCATATACAGCAAGGCTGCTGGTAAATAGGATTTTTTTGACAGAATTCTTTTCACACTCGTCGAAAATGTTTAAAGAATCAACAATGTTAACCTGTAATGCAGCAACAGCATTAGAATTAACTTTAGAGTCCATTACACCTGCAGTATGTATTACTATTTCTGGGCTAAAGTCTTGGAATACTCTTGAAACATTATTGTAATCATTAATGTTCATCACTAAAAAAGAATTTTTGATTTCTACCTGGTCAGCCAAAGAACCGTCTAACAGTACTTTGTCAACTATTGTGACTGTATGACCTTGATGAATAAAATTTAAGGCTGCATGAACTCCAATTGACCCTGCGCCAATAATTAATATTTTCAATTATGCACCTCTTCTTGAGAGTTGGTAAAGTAAATAATCACAATGAGAAAGGTTATTATTGTAAAAGCAAAGCTTAAAGTAAAAATCGGTTTAAAAACCACTAATGAAACAATAGATGTTGCAATTGAAGAAATAATAAACTGAAGGAAACCAAAGACTGATACAGCTTTGGACGCATCCTGATGAAATTTTGACAAGCACTTTGTGAACGACGGGGGAAAAATCAATGCGCATCCTGCATTCCACAAAAAAGCGCTGAATACAAATGCTTCGAGCAGAAAAGTTGCTTCTGCAAGAAACACGAAAAATAACAAAATTAGAGAACTGAGTAGTAGAAAACCAATACCAAAATGAAATGGTTTATTAAAAATTATGAGACCAGGCATAATGAGATTCATAATTGAAATCATCAAATATCCAACTGCGCTCAGTGGTGCTATATAACCATAGGCATAGCTAGGCAAATGTAAGTCTTGCTCAAAAATAAAGGGCCCGAGAACTGTAAAAGAAAATATTCCTGCAAAGGCCAAGCTAGCTACGAATGAGTACTTAAGGAAGTATTTATCAAGGAAGATGAATTTAAGACCTGACCTGACGGTTGTTTGGAACTTTACTTTTTCGGTACTAGGTACTGCACTGACACTCAATATCAAGAAAATAACGCCAAAGAAAATTTGTAAAAAGAATGGTGAGTACCATCCCCAGTTAGTAGTTGCAAAGGCACTGAGTATTGGTCCAAGGATTGGCGATAGGGAGAAAGTTACCCCTGAGATGAAAAATGCTCTAGATATAAAGTCTTTATCGATTTTTTTTCTAATAACTGCACGTGAGGATATAACGATTATCGATGTTGCTAGTGCCTGTAATGCTCTAACAACATAAAGTATTTCAATTTTGTTATATACAAAGATTAGTAAGGTAGCTAACAAATACAAGACCGAACCAATTTTAAGTGAAATTTTTTCACCGAACTTGTATACAATAACATAAACAAAGAGCTGGGAAACTCCAAAAACATACAAGTAAATAGCAGTAGAAATTTGAACTTCTTTTGGTGTGGCTGATATAGCCTTAGCTATTACAGGTAAAGCAGGAGCGAGCAAAGCAAGTGATATTGGTGAGCTAGCGCCTAGTACAGCACAGACCCAACTAAGACTATATGTGCTGTTTTTCATCTCAGCCTCCAATGTTAACTACCTTTAAAAAAATTTATAAAACAGCAAGTTATCATTAAAGTGATTTTACATCACATCCTATGATCAACGTTTAACAAAATAATATGTACAAGATAGAAGAAAAAGCAAATAACAATAACTTATAATTAATGGCATTTATTTTGTTTACATTTCTTTACATCTTAAAATGTAAAAATTACAACTTTAAAAAAGTTTTGATGTATTAGTTAATATGTCAGCCCGAAAGACTAAATCACTCCAGCATTCATTTGGGGTGTGCTTTAGGAATGACAACTACTAAGTTTTCTAACCTATGAAAAGGAATATTGCTATGAATACTGCAAAAAACAACCCTAAAGTTTCTGCAAAAAGCGTTTCCAATTCCGTACAAATGCTCAAAGATCTAGAGAAAATGGTAGCATCTGCTCGTACTTCAACTAAGGCCGATGATAATCTGGCTGTTCGCGCAATTGCATGGTAGTTGTGTTCGGGGAGAGAAATCTCCCCTTTAAATAACTAACTGATTTAAAAGGGAGATGGACATGAAGGCATTACCGCTAATTCTTGCTCCATTCAGTACTTCTTCGCAGAGACAATTATGGTTAAGTCCAATTGATATCCCAGAGAGTAAATCAAAGATTGAGTTTAAAATACAGCAGCAAAGCCATGAAACATTCTCGTTTATCATCACGTTACTAAATCAACTTTACAACCAATTTCCGTCATACCGCGATAGTATCCAGGCTCTACTTTCTCAAGTTCGAACAGTAAGTGACTCACAATCAGAGGATTTTGCTTTAAGCGATAGCAATTTTACTGCTGATGCTGTCCAGTTTGCTGTATTAAGAAGAATTAGTCGTGAAAGCGTCTATACGGCAACTGTAATTGACCAGGTTGCTAAAGAACTGAACAGGGTACTCTGCGGGAGTGAAATAACTGATGCTATTGTTCAAGATTTTGATGAAATTGATCGCCCATCATTGAAAATACTTTGTAGGGCAGTATTATTACTACCTAATACAGAAAAGTTGAAATGGCATTGGGGCGGAGGAGATGTTTCAAGATCAATTTATTTAGAAAATAGTGAATTAGCAACAAAATTAACTCCAAGATCAAATTTATTAAAACAAATTTTTCATGTGATTATTAAGCCCCAAGTTAACTATCCGCCCCTTTACCAAGCTAAATATGATACATCGATGCCTGTTAAAGTGCTTAAATCTTCAAAGCCAAAAAATGTTTTAGATATTAGTCGTGCGCTTGTTATGCAGAACTATGATGGCTGTTTCCATTGGGCTGAGGAACTTCATGATTGTACGAAAGATCCTCAAGAGAAATCAGAGTCTTTAAGACTGCTGTCTTTAAGTGCTGTTAATACAGGCTCTTATATAGAAGCTATTTCTTATTCCGAACAGGCCGAAATAATTACCTCAGATCCTGTCACAAAAGCTAAAATTTGTTACATGGCTGGGTTGATATACGCCAAACGCCTCTACAATTCAAATCTAGCACTAACGCAATATGAAAAAGGAATGCGATATCTAGAACAGGTACCAAAGACACCAGAAGTTTTAGTTGAACAAGCATGGTTAAAAAATGGAATTGCTCTCTTAAACGCGTTATCGTGGAAGAAAACAAAAAATGATGACGATTATCAACGAGCCTTCGCGCTTGTTAATGAAGCTTTTTGGCTAATAAGCGAGCTTGAAAATCCAGCAAGTGCATATCTAAGATTCAATTTACTGGCAAATGCAGCTTTTTTGATGGAAATGCGCGGTGATTATAATGCTGCAATAAGCGTATTTGAAAATGTTTTTGAACGTTTTGCTTTAAGAGACCAGCAAAGTGCTAGAGGCCAGATGACAATAAATTACCGGATGGCCGGTTTAAGGATGAGAGCAAAGGATTTCAATGGGGCTTTTCTACATATTTCTCGAGTCATTGAAGCTGACGAGGTATTAAGTTGTCCATTTATGGCCGATCATGTTAAAAGGCTTATTGGTTATTATTACTTTATGACTCAAAATTATAACAAAGCATATTTTATATTTAAGGAAGGTTTGGACATAACATATGCAGCAAGGTTGGGCTCTGGACTTATAAGTCATGTTACAGGAGTAATTTCCACCTTAATCGCTTTAGGTAAGTATTCAGAGATAAACTACTACTTTGACATGCTAAATTCCTTGGGTTTAGATGAACATGTAGTCGATATAAAGGATAAAATTAGCAAAAATTCATGCACACCATTATCTCCATTATGGAAACTTCCAGCTTATATACCCGAGGTTGATTTAGAGGATATTCCTGTAAGTAATCTGAACAAACAGTTAGTTAATCCTGCTATAGCTTAATCATGAGGCCATCGATGATTGTTGTTATAAATGCAACTAGAAAACCTGCACCTTCTGTACAGGGTAACAGTGCAACACGCACACTTTTAAACAATGCACTTGAAAAAGTAACTCCTCATTATGATAGTTTTAAATATTATGACATTAGAGATATGGACCTGCCTTTTTTTGATGCCAGAGAAACAAAACTTTATAATAGCTTAGATTTAAATAACTTGTTAACTGATCTAGTTAAAGCCAAAGGGGTCTTTCTGGGAGTACCAGGTTACTGGAGCGGAGTATCAGGATGCTTTAAAAATCTTATAGATTTAATTTGTGGAGCTCACTATGACTCACTAGAACCTGAGACAGTTCTTAAAGGTAAATATTTTGCAGGTTTTTCTGTAGGCACGGACAATCTGACCACACTACGGACGGCTGAACAAACATACAGTATACTTGTATCAACTGGTGCGCTACCGGCAGAAAGGATTATACCTATTCCTAATCCGCGCTCCGCATCTTTTGATCTTGAAACTTCAGAAATTCTTATTTTGAATGCTCTAGTACAACTGATTAAATCAATAGAGCTATAAGGCGAATCTAATGAATACAGTTGAGGGTATTATTGATAGACTATTGGAAAACTTATCCAATGATGGGTTGAGGATCTCTTCTAATCAATCTGTAGATTGGGCCTTTTTTTCTTCTGCCGGAAAAGAGATAAATCAAAACTTTAATATTCTTTCAACAACTATAACTCCTGCTATGTGTAGGCTTCTTTACGCATTTGGTTGGATAACTGTCCCTGAATCAATCATATCTTTAGGAAGCTATACGGGTTATGCATCAGCATGGATCCTTTGTGGCGCGCAAGACTATCATAAAAAAACAAATAAAGGTTCTAATAATATCTTGTTAAGTTGTGTTGATATTAATGAGGAATATTTAAATATTTCAACCGAAAACTTTAATAAGATCAATAAAAATTCAAATATAGAACATATCTTAATGGATGCCAAAGAGTTTATTACGGAAGATGATGGCAAAAGCAGTATATATTTCATCGATATTGACAACCCATTAAACGGAAAAGATGATTATAATGAGTTACTTAAGTCAATCTTAGAGAAGCCACCAAGCAATAAGTTTATACTTGCACATGATTGCTCAGTCGCTAAATTTAAAAATGTATTTTTAAATTACAAAAAAATTATTGATAAACTTCATCATAGTAATAAATTTTACTGTGAAATTCCCATCGACGAATGTGGTATATCTTTTTTACATTTAGAGGGCTGCCAAGATGTATGATCTCAGTTTGGGACACATAGTTTTAGATCAAAATGATGAAAGCTCTATCTTTTCAAGATATGGCAATCCATTTGGTCAACCATATTTGTGTGATGCGTTAGCAGCACTCCACAAAGTTTCACCTTCAGAAGTGGCCGTTACAACTGGCGCCTCTATGGCTCTAGCCTCTATATTTTCACATTTACCGATCGGTTCTGTAATAGCGTGCCCTCGCCCTTATTACCCTCCCTATTTAAGCCTGATAAATAGATTCGGACTTACACCTTATCTTTACAACTGTAACTCAGAAATAGAGTTAACTGACTCTATTTCTGAGTTAGCCGAAGTAGATTACAAAGCAATAATTTGGAACTTTCCACATAATCCAACAGGGATGGTTCCAAATAAAAAATTAGTATCTACTGCTATAGAACAGTCAACTGCAAAGAATGCTTTATTTATTTCAGATGAAGTATATTCAGATATTTTCTATGAAACTCGCAGGCCATTCTATGCTTCGGAAACAAGAAATAATACAATGGTTATTGTAAAAAGTTTCTCTAAAACACTGCAATTAGCTGGAGAACGTGTTGGATATTTAATCGGAGATAGTGAGGTAATTCGCAACATTATGAAACAGCATTGGATTCTATCAATGAGTGCCCCTATAAGTGGACAGGTACGTGCATTCAATGCCTTGAATTCTGGCTACGAAACTAACCTAATGATTCTTAGGGAAAGACTAAACGAACATATGAATTTAGCACTAAGCATCCTTTATGAGCATGGTGTTTCTCCTATTATGTATCCGCGTGGGGGAGTATTTATATGGTTAAAAAATACTATGAGATCATCTATGATTGAAGATTTTTCATTCTACGAATTATTAAAAAAAAATAAAATTGTTGTATCCCCAGGTAAAGCGTTTGGTGTTGACCAAAGCCACATTAGAGTTTCTTTTGCAATTCCAAAACCAGAACTTATTGAAGCATTTACTTCTTTGGGAAGGGTGTTTTCTAATTCATAGGTGAATCAATGAATATATTAATTATAGAATCAAATCAATCTGGCTTAAAATCTATCCCCACAGCTAAAAGCATGATGTTTGATGTTACCTTTGTCCAAATTGACGACTACTCTCCTTGGCCTAAAACCCCTGAAAATATTTCGCTGACTCAACAATCCAATGAAATAATATCAGTTCCTCATTTAGAGGATAAAAATTATATTTTAGATATAATTGCTAAACTTCATATAAAAAAACCTTTTGACTTTATTTTACCTTTAGAGGATTTAACGGCAGAACTTGCGACCTGGATTGCCAAAAAATTAAATATTAAGTCAACTAATTACACCGCGCTAATGAACTGCAGGAATAAATTTATTTGTCGGAAAATAATAAAATCAAACTATATAGCATCAGTACCTTGCGAGATTTTAGTTACACTTGACGACTTAGATAAGTACACTGGGAAATATCCTGCTGTAATTAAACCTTCATTTGGCAAACTCAGCCTGAACGCATTCATCGTAAAAAATTACGACGAAGCTCGATATACCTTGAAGTCTTTGCTCTCAGATAAAAAAGACTTTATAACTGAACGCGGTTTTTTGATCGAACAATATATACATGGTGAGCTTATATCAGTTGAAGTTGCTTGTTTAGGTAATAAGTCTGAAGCATTTATGACTACCTCTAGAAAACGTAGTTTATTGAATGATGCTTTCGAACTAGGTTCTGGGATGCCCAGTGGCATATCTGAAGATCTTTACAAAAAAGTAACTAAATATGCTGAATCTGTTGTTGATGCACTGGGTTTAGATTTGGGTATGGCGCATGTCGAGTTGATAATTCAAAATGGTCAGCCTATTTTAGTTGAAATAAACCCAAGAATTATGGGAGGGCCTTTAGAAGTAATTTATAGAAATGTAACCGGTGGTGAAAATATTTATAAATACTTGTTAAATATTTTTGCAGGTCAACCTACAGTTCCACCTAAAGCTTTAAAAAATACAGCTGTTAGTTCTTTATGTTTGTTCAGCAATGCTGAGCAAATTTTACCTTCAGATTTTACACCAAACTGGATTAAAGATAACTTGCCAGATATTCCTGAATCGAGAATAATTGCTAGGTCAGGTGAGGTGATACACAAAAACTCGATGATAGGATTTATATTTTCTATCGCAGAAACTCCCAAGGAAGCTGAATATCTTTGTGAGTTGGCATTCAATAAAATTAGGAAAGACTTCAAATTAAACTTACTTACATGATTTTAAATTTCAAAAATGTACTGATCGCTAAAATTTACTTGAAAAATAAATGTTTTCGCTGATAACTGCCCTTAATCCTTCACCGGGCAGATCAGAGTCAGAAACCAACGTTAAAATTATCCAAGAGAACTTTATACCGTGGTCAGTTTTTTACTCATAAAAACGGTCGTGCCACCTTTGAACGGTTCACGTCTATCGATTTTATATCCGAGCGCTGTATATAGTGCGATGTTCGCCTCGAACGCCTCGTTCGTCTGCAAGCGGATTTCCCCAAGCATCGATTGAGCAGTCTTACTTTCAACATGCGCCAGCAATGTACGCCCGATCCCCATTCCCTGCCAGTGCGGATGGACCGCTATATTTTCTATCCAGAAATGATCGGCACCTGGCCATACTTCGATCAGGCCGACAACTTCCCCTGCGACAATAGCGAGATTAATATCATGCTCACGGACGGTTTTGTTAAAATCAGCCGTCATGGGCGTCGGTTCGCGACCAATAACCGAAATCCATTTGGAATAGGCAGCACACACTATCTCACGCACTAATTCTGCTTCATCTTCTTCCGCGCGGCGTACCGAAAGGATTGCTTCAAGCGACTTGCTCATATAAACCCCTTAAAGCTCGACTTGTCACTAGAATATACAACATAGCAGGCTTTGCAGTTTTGCTACTGCTTAACCCTAGATTGCTGCCACCAATTTGGCCTTGCCACTGCCGGATGGTTGGCGCTGGACAGAATAACTAAAGTGTATAACTGGAGGGAAAATTAAGAAAGAATCCGTGCTAGCGACCTGGCTGTGCGGATTGAATCGATAATTGGGATCTCCCCTGTATCATCAAATTGAACAGGCAGGTAACGTCCGTTTCTCCCAGCTCATAACAGACCTAAGCCGTTTCCGTGAATAGTTTTGTATAAGAAGAGGACCTCACACTTTCGATTCACGCAAGTTAATCCGGTTGAAGATGCTCATAAACGGCTTAACAATTTCTCCGAATTAAAGCCAGAAAAATGCCGTACCAGTACAGACTGATACGGCTTTTTTTGAGGTTTATTTTGTCAGAAGGGCTATCTCATTGTGTAACTGATTTCCTTCCCACAAATATAAGGCGGCACATACTCTTTCCGGCACATATCCAGATAATCCGACCACCATTGCATCATCGCTTTACGGGCATCGAGATATTCTGCTTTATGGATGTAAGCCGCTCGAACGCTGTTACGCTCCTGGTGACTCATCTGCCGTTCAACCGCATCCTGCGGCCACAGCCCAGACTCCATCAGGGCACTACAGGCCATTGCCCGAAACCCGTGGCCGCAGATTTCATCTTTTGTGTCATAACCCATCAGGCGTAGCGCCTTGTTGACCGTGTTTTCACACATCGGTTTATACGGATTGTGATCGCCGGGGAATACCAACACCTGATGCCCGGATATTTCCCGTATCTGTTTCAGAATAGCAATAGACTGACAGGAGAGTGGAACGATATGTGGAGTACGCATTTTTGCACCACGCCCAGAGTAGCGGACACCGGGGATGGATTCGCGAGTGGAAGGAATGGTCCAGATTCTATTTTTGAAATCGATCTCAGACCAACGGGCGAAACGCAGTTCGCTGGAACGGATGAAAAGGTGCAGGGTTAGTGATACGGCCAGGCGGGTTAACTCTCGTCCTTGCTGGTAGTCCTTAATGCGAATCAACAGTTCCGGCAGTCGCTCCAGCGGAAGGGCAGGGTAGTGGCGTTTAATGGGAGGGGCGATGATACCGTCCAGATTTGCTGCCGGATTGTTCTCTATCAACTCCTGATGTACGGCATGACGCATGATGTTGCACATATGCTGCCGGGTACGTGCTGCGACTTCCAGCAGACCTTTTTTCTCAATCCCTTTCAGCAGGTCGATGAAATGGCGGGTTTTCAGTTCTGTGACCGGCAGGTGTCCAATTATCGGGAAGATATGGTTGTTCATGCTGGCAAGCAGGCGGGTTGCGTGGTTCTCTGACCATGTCCGGTTGCTGTTATGCCACTCCAGTGCCACATGTTTGAAGGTTTTTTCTGGTGTGGAAGGGGTTCTTTCAGCAGAGCGCTGCTGTGCTGGATTGATATTCTGCGCCAGCAGCTTGCGGATACCGTCACGCTGTTGTCGGGCATAAGCCAGAGAAACATCGGGATAGGCCCCTAAACCGAGGCGGGATTCTTTTCTATCGATACGATATTTGAGATACCAGAGACGTGAACCGCCTGGATTGACCAAAAGGTATAGACCGTGCGAGTCGGAGACTTTGAAGGGGTTTTCGGATGGTTTTAAGTTGCGGATTTTTGTGTCGTTAAGAGACATTTGGGGGTCACTCCGTCATCGAACCAACTTGACCCCAAATCTGACCACCAAATTCTCCCGATGCGGAGGGAAAACTGAAAATGCATCGGGAAGACTTTTCACGCTAACTCATTGAATTCGAATCATATAGGGATTCGCAAAGTGGCATGAAAATAAGAATTTGGCTCCTCTGACTGGACTCGAACCAGTGACATACGGATTAACAGTCCGCCGTTCTACCGACTGAACTACAGAGGAATCGTGTGAACGGGGCGAATAATAGCGGGGTGGTGCGGCTTTGTCAAAGCACTAAACTGCGAAAAAAGTGCGTTTGCTGTCGGAATGAACATGTTGCGTTGTTTTTCGGCATTTATCCCCCCTGTCAGCACTGATTATCACTGTAAAACCCCTGGCGTGATGTTGCACCGGCCTTTGCACATTTACGGTGCGAAGGATCTCGCGGTTGATTTGCATGTGGCCAACATCGCCGAGAAGTTTTTTCGCACAATTGCCACCAGAGCCCCCCACAGAGCCACCTGAGCGCAGTGATTGCCCCGTGTTTTCCCTCTGATATGTAGGATGAATAAACAGAAAATATGTATTGGCCGTCACAATGGCTGGATTTTTGCTTACTTAAATTCGGGTAATGCGACTGCGCTCTCGCGCAAATTATTTTCCCCGTCTACACATAAAGTGACTGCTCCACGCCTCTGGGCGTTTCGCTAAAACAGTGCTGAGGAATACAACAATGTCATCGAAATTGATTAAAAGTCCGCTCGCTGCTCTGCTTATCGGTTGTTTAGGTTCTGCTTTTTATGCTCAGGCCGATATCGTTATCGGCGTCGCCGGGCCGTTCTCCGGGCCGAATGCGACCTATGGCGATCAGTACTGGCGTGGTGCCTCGCAGGCGGCAGCGGATATCAACGCCGCCGGCGGGATTAAAGGGGAAAAAATTAAGCTGGTGCAGGGGGATGACGCCTGTGAACCCAAACAGGCGGTTTCGGTCGCCAACCGCCTGGTCGATCAGGACAAGGTCGCAGCGGTGGTGGGACACTTCTGCTCATCCTCCACCATGCCGGCCTCCGAGGTGTATGACGAAGCCGGTATTATCGCCATCACCCCTGGCTCTACCAACCCGCAGATCACCGAGCGCGGCATGACCAACATGTTCCGCATGTGCGGCCGTGACGATCAGCAAGGGGTGATCGCCACCAATTACATGCTGAATACCCTGAAGGCCAAGCGTATCGCGGTGATCCACGACAAGGACACTTACGGCCAGGGGCTGGCGGATGCCGCCAGGGCGGAAATGAACAAGCGCGGCGTGAAAGAGGTGCTGTATGAAGGGCTGTCGCGCGGTGAAAAAGACTTTAACGCGCTGGTGACCAAAATTGCCTCGGTTAAACCCGACGTGGTCTATTTCGGCGGCTGCCACCCAGAAGCCGGACCATTGGTGCGCCAGATGCGTGAGCAGGGCGTCACCGCCAAGTTCTTCTCCGGCGACTGTATCGTGACCGAAGAGCTGGTGACCGCTGCCGGCGGGCCGCAGTACACCAACGGCGTGCTGATGACCTTCGGTAACGACCCGCGTCAAATCCCGGAAGGCAAGGCGGTGATCGCCAAATTCCGCGCCAGCGGTTTCGAGCCGGAAGGTTACACCCTCTACTCCTACGCCTCTATTCAGGCGATCGCCGCGGCCTTTAACGCCACCGGCGGCAAAGACAGCGCCAAGGCCAGCGAATGGTTGAAATCTCATGATGTGGATACCGTGATGGGCAAAAAGGCCTGGGATAAGAAAGGTGACCTGAAGGTATCGGATTACGTGGTCTATCAGTGGGACGACAAAGGCAAATATCACCAACTCTAAACAATCCTCGGCGTCTTTCAAGCCGCAGCGTTGTTGGCTGCCTACGTTCACCCCAGTCACTTAGTGGACCTAAGCTCCTGGGGATTCACGTACTTGCCGCCTGGCTGCAGTTTGAAATCCATTGAGGATTAACCAGCAAGCGGATCCGCATGTGCTGCGGATCCGCGCCGATTCTTCCCTTGGGCCGCGCCTGCTGTTGCTTGCGGTCCCACCAGGCGAGACTGCTCATTATGGACGTTTTCTTTCTGCAACAATTGATCAACGGCCTGACGCTCGGCGCAGTTTATGGCCTGATCGCCATCGGCTACACCATGGTTTACGGCATTATCGGCATGATCAACTTCGCCCATGGCGAGGTGTATATGATCTCCGCCTACCTGTGCGCCATCGGGCTGGCGCTGCTGTCGTTTTTCGGCCTGCAGTCGTTCCCGCTGCTGATCCTCGGTACGCTGGTGTTTACCATCGTGATCACCGGCGTGTATGGCTGGGTGATCGAACGTATCGCCTACAAACCCTTGCGCAACTCTACCCGTTTAGCCCCTTTGATCTCCGCAATCGGCATGTCGCTGATCCTGCAAAACTACGCGCAAATTAGCCAGGGACCACGCCAGCAAGGGATCCCAACCCTGCTGGATGGAGTGTTCCGCCTCAACTTTGACGGCGGGGTGATTCAAATCACCTACACCAAGGTGTTTATCTTGTTCGCGTCGCTGCTGGGCATGGCGATCCTCACTTACATCATTCAACACACCCGGCTGGGGCGCATTTGTCGCGCCACTCAGCAAGACCGCAAAATGGCGTCAATTCTCGGCATCAACACCGATAGGGTCATTTCCCTGGTGTTCGTGATCGGCGCCGCCATGGCCGGCCTGGCGGGGGTGTTGATCACCATGAACTACGGCACCTTCGATTTCTACGTCGGCTTTATCATCGGCATCAAAGCCTTTACCGCCGCGGTATTGGGCGGCATAGGGTCGTTACCCGGCGCGATGCTGGGCGGCCTGCTGCTGGGCGTGGCGGAGGCGCAGTTCGCCGGCATGGTGAACTCGGATTACAAAGACGTGTTCTCCTTCGGTTTGCTGGTGGTGATCCTGATTTTCCGCCCTCAGGGCCTGCTCGGACGGCCAATGGTCGCTAAGGTTTGAGGGGAAAACTTATGTCGCACTCTGAGGTTCACCCAGGGCTGAACGTTAAGCGCAGCCTGCTGGACGCCGTATTGGCCGGGCTGATTGCCCTGATCGTGTTTGGGCCGATCGTCGGCATCGTTCTGAACGGTTACAGCTTTAACTTCGAGCCGCACCGTCTGGTGTGGATTATCGCGGTGGTGATGGCCGGGCGGCTGTTACTGAGCCTGTTTCTGCAAACCACACCGGGCCGTAAATTGCTGACGCGCTTTGACGGCGGTAACGACGGGGTGTATGTCCGGCCGATCGGCGCCAAGACCAGCCTGCGCTGGATTATTCCGTTAATGGCGGTCATCGCGCTGCTGTTTCCGTTTGTCGCCACCAAATACCTGCTGACGGTGGCGATACTGGGGCTGATTTACGTGCTGCTCGGGCTGGGCTTGAACATCGTTGTCGGGCTCGCCGGGCTGCTCGATCTGGGCTACGTGGCGTTCTACGCCATTGGCGCCTATGGGTTGGCGCTGGGCTACCAGTATCTCGGCCTCGGGTTCTGGGCGATGTTGCCATTGGGGGCGCTGATGGCGGCGCTGGCCGGCGCGCTGCTGGGGTTCCCGGTGTTGCGTATGCACGGTGACTATCTGGCGATCGTCACGCTGGGGTTTGGCGAGATCATCCGGCTGGTGCTGAACAACTGGATGTCGCTGACCGGCGGGCCGAACGGCGTCTCGGTCCCGGCGCCGACGATTTTTGGCCTGGAGTTTGGCCGACGCGCGAAGGACGGCGGCGTGCCGATTCATGAATTCCTCGGCATCACTTATAACCCTAACCTGAAATTTATCTTTATCTATGCGGTGCTGTTCCTGGTGGTGCTGCTGGTGCTGTATATCAAGCACCGGTTGACGCGCATGCCGATCGGCCGCGCCTGGGAAGCCCTGCGCGAGGATGAAATCGCCTGTCGTTCGCTCGGCTTAAACCACGTGTTGGTCAAGCTGTCGGCCTTTATGATGGGCGCGTCCACCGCCGGGCTGGCCGGGGTGTTTTTCGCCACCTATCAGGGGTTCGTCAACCCCACCTCGTTTACCTTCTTCGAATCGGCGTTGATCCTGGCGATCGTGGTGCTGGGCGGGATGGGATCGACCATTGGCGTGGTGCTGGCGGCGTTCGTGCTCACGGTGGCGCCGGAACTGTTGCGCAGCTTCGCAGAGTACCGCGTGCTGTTGTTTGGCGTGCTGATGGTGGCGATGATGATTTGGCGACCGCGTGGGCTGGTGCGGATCAGCCGAACCAGCTTTGCGCCGCGTAAGGGGGTGGCGCCATGAGCGACGCAATCTTGCAGGTTGAGCATCTGATGATGCATTTTGGCGGCATCAAGGCGCTCAACGACGTGAATCTGGCGGTCGAACGTGGCTCGATCACCGCGTTGATCGGCCCTAATGGCGCCGGCAAAACCACGGTGTTCAACTGCCTGACCGGCTTTTACCGCGCCACCGGCGGCGCCATCTTGCTTAACACCCACAAACGGCCAACCGACGTGATCCAGGTGCTGGGGCAGAAGTTTCGCGCCGGCGACTGGGTAAACCCGAAGCGGTTGGGATCGCGCCTGTACTACAAAATGTTCGGCGGGACCCATCTGGTCAATCGCGCCGGGCTGGCACGCACCTTCCAGAATATCCGTTTGTTTCGCGAAATGTCGGTGGTGGAGAATCTGCTGGTGGCGCAGCACATGCTCAGCAACCGTAATCTGGTCGCCGGGGTGCTCAATACGCCGGGCTATCGCCGGGCGGAAAGCCAGGCGCTGGATCGCGCTTTTTACTGGCTGGAAGTGGTGGAGCTGGTGGACTGCGCCAACCGGCTGGCGGGGGAGATGTCCTACGGCCAGCAGCGGCGGCTGGAGATCGCCCGGGCGATGTGCACCACGCCGGAGATGATCTGCCTTGACGAACCCGCCGCCGGGCTGAACCCGGTGGAGACGGCGACCCTGAGCCGCATTATCCGTTTCCTGCGTCAGCACCACGGCATCACGGTGCTGCTGATCGAGCACGATATGGGCATGGTGATGGAAATTTCCGATCGGGTGATTGTGCTCGACCATGGCGATGTGATCGCCGAAGGCACGCCGAAAGAAATACAGCATAACGACACGGTGATCGCCGCTTACCTTGGCGCGGATGAAGAGGAGCTGGCGGGATGAGCAATGTGATGTTGGAATTTCGCAATGTGGACGTGTTTTACGGCCCGATCCAGGCGTTGCAGCAGGTCTCGTTACAGGTCAATGAAGGGGAAACGGTGGCGCTGATTGGCGCCAACGGCGCGGGCAAGTCCACGCTGCTGATGTCGATCTTCGGCCAACCGCGCATCAGCGGCGGGCAGATCCTGTTTCGCGGAGAGGATATCAGCCAGCGTTCTACCCATTATGTTGCCAGCAGCGGTATCGCCCAGGCGCCGGAGGGGCGACGGATCTTTCCGGACATGAGCGTGGAGGAAAACCTGCTGATGGGCACCATCACTGTCGGCAATCGCTATGTGGATGAAGACCTGCAGCGCATGTTCGAGCTGTTTCCACGCCTGAAGGAGCGGCGCAACCAGCGGGCGATGACCATGTCCGGCGGCGAACAGCAGATGCTGGCGATTGCCCGAGCCTTGATGAGCCGCCCGAAGCTGCTGCTGTTGGATGAGCCGAGCCTGGGGCTGGCACCGATTATCGTCAAACAGATCTTCAGCATTCTGCGCGAATTGACCCGTGGCGGCATGACGCTGTTCCTGGTAGAGCAGAACGCCAACCATGCGCTCAAGCTGTCCGATCGCGGTTATGTGATGGTCAACGGGCAAATCCGGCTGACCGGCAGCGGCGCGGAGCTGTTAAGCAATCAGGAGGTGAGGAAGGCTTATCTGGGCGGCGCTTAAAACTGGCGTTGGATCACTCGCACGTTCAGCCGTACCAGAGCGATGATGCCACTGGACAAGATCCGCAGGCCGCGTGGCAAATCGCGGCGGCGGATATCCAGCAACAACACGGTGCGCACCTGGTCGCTGTCGTTCCACACTTCGTGTTCGAAGGTGTCGTCCCACAGCATAAATTCCCCCTCGTTCAGCCGGTACTCTTGCCCGTCGACTTTCAACACCGCAGCGGGTTCACCGTCGGCGCGTTTGGGCATCGACAACACCAGATAGCCGCGCAGAATGCCGCGGAATGGGCCACGGTGCGCGGGCACCTGTTTGCCGGGTGCCAGGAACGACAATGAGGCTGAAAGCACATCCGGGGAAGAGGCGATCAATTGTGCAAGCTGCGGGCAACGGGCGAGGTTGCGCGCTATCGGCTGCCCATAGGCCTGCATGATAAACATCCGCCAGTCGCGAGCGTCGTTGGCGGAGATCGACGCCTGTTCGCTCATGATCTCGTGAAAACGTGGGATATTACGCAGATCTTGCGCTACGGTCAGCGCTTCCTCGCGTATCTGCTGCCAGTGAGCGGTAAAGCGTTGGGCGTCGGGAAACAGCCGGTTGCTGTCGAGGACCGGTGAACTGCTGATGCGGCGATCGTAAATACGGCGAAGAGCAAGCACAGACCAATCGTAGATAGCTGACATAGTGACCTCAATAGCAGTGAGCCGATTTCTCGCCGTCTTAGGGTTGTTTTAGATGTGATTGCCGGACGATCAATTCGCCGGTATACAGCCGTTGTCCGCCGGGTTCGAAGGCCTGCGTCAGGCAGCGAATGCCATCGGCTATCAGCTGCTGCATCGGCTGGCGGTAAGTGGTTAGCTGGTAGCTGGGGGAGGCCGCCTGCTCAATGTCGTCAAAGCCCACCACGGCAATCGGCGCACAGTCCGGCGTGGCGCGTATGGCATCGATAACGCCGACCGCCAGAATGTCGTTCTCGCAAAAAATGGCGTCTATCCGTTGCTCTGCCGGGGTGGCGGCCAGGTAGGCCGAAAAGGCCTCCATCCCGCAAATACGCTGATAGTGCGGAGCCTGCAGCACCAGGTTGACTTCACGCTGCTGTTGCGCCAGCGCGGCACGGAAACCGTCCAGGCGGCGCAACTGGGTAGATTCGCTGATTGGCCCCGCCAGATAGCCCATACGCGGGTAATCTTGCTGGAGCAGCAACTCTCCGATGTCGAACCCAGCCTGATAACCGTGGGTCGCCAGCACCTGGATATAGGGGCTTTCACTGTAGCGATACAGCACTACCAGCGGAATACGGTGAATGTCCTGCGCCAGGCTGATCAGCCGGTCATTGAGCAGCGTGCCGAGGAACAGCAGCCCGTCCACCTGCATTTGGTCCGCCAGCGTCAGCACCGACTCGTAATCGTGCTCAGAGGTGATATTGAGCAGCAACGCCATATAACCGCGGCTTTGCAACTGCCGGGTCACTTCATCCAGCAGCGTAAAGATATGTGGGTTTTTCAGTTCGTCCGCCACCAGCCCGATGATGCGGGTACTCTTTTTCGACAGGCTGCGCGCCAGCAGGTTAGGGCGATAACCCAATTCACGCGCTGCGGTTTGAACCCGTTGCATGGCCTGCGGTGAGATCGACGCGCCGTCGGTAAAGGCACGCGATACCGTCCATTTAGACACGCCGGCGCGGGCGGCCACATCGCTGGCCGTCGCCTTGCGTGCTGCGGGCGCTTGGGTGGAGCCGGGTTTCTTCGCCATCATCTTTCGCTCGTGATGAAAAAACGGTATGGGTTCAACAGATTAGCACAGCGTGGTCGAATGCGGGAGTTGCCGACGCCGGCGCGAGGATCCTGCGGGCCATCGGCACAACGCAGCGGATCTTTTTAGCGGTATTTTGTGATCCTGATCGGCAGATTTATTATGGCGCATTTGACTTATTTTTAACCCTCTCCAATAGTCCATCGCAAGTGGCATTTGTTGAGCGGTCAAGTTGCTACCTAATTTTGCACCCGGGTGCAGTTAAAATTTGCACCCGGGTGCAATACGGCGAAAACGATGAAATCCAAGGTTTCGGGAGCAACTATGCTAAATGGCGAAAGAAAAACGGCGCGCCCTCTGCGCTGGGCAATGGTCGGCGGCGGGCGGTTGGGGCAGGTGGGCTACAAGCATCGCTGCGGGGCGCTACGGGATAATACCGCTTTTGAGCTGGTGGCCGGCGCGTTTGATATCGTGCCGGATCGCGGCCGCGAGTTTGGCGTGAACCTGGGGGTAGCGGCCGAACGCTGCTATGAAGATTACCGTACGTTGTTCGCTCAAGAGGCGCTGCGTGAGGACGGCATTGAAGTGGTGTCGGTAGCGACGCCGAACGGTACGCATTACGAAATTACCCGTGCGGCGCTGCAGGCCGGGTTGCACGTCATCTGCGAGAAACCGCTGTTTTTCACCAGCCAGGAAGCCTATGAGATTAAAGCGCTGGCGGCGGAAAAAAACCTGATCGTCGGCGTGACTTACGGTTTCTCCGGCCACCCGCTGCTGCTGCAAATGCGCGCGATGATCGCCAACGGCCAGATTGGCGAAGTACGGATGGTGGATCTGCAATATACCCACGGTTTTAATGCCACGGACGAAGTGGATCGCCTCAGCGAAGCGCAGAAATGGCGCATTGACCCCAAGATCTCCGGCCCGAGCTTTGTGCTGGGGGATATTTCCACCCACACCTACTATCTCTCCCAATTGGTCATGCCGCAGATGCAGATCCGCGAGCTGCTCTGCGATCGGCAAAGTTTTATTCCCTCGCGTGCGCCGCTGGAAGACAACGCGCTGGTGATGATGCGCTATGAAAGCGGCGCGGTAGGGCGGATGTGGGCTTCATCGGTGAATGCCGGCGCGATGAGTAGCCAGCGTATTCGCATCGTGGGGTCGAAGGCCAGCCTGGAGTGGAGCGACATCAACCCCAGCGAGCTGCGCTACGAGGTGCAGGGGCAGCCAAACCAGACGCTGTATCGCGGCATGGCATATCTGGACGATACCTGCAACGCCTGGGAACGGCTGGGGGCTTTGCATACCGAAGGCCTGACCGAATCCTGGGCCAACATCTACCTGAAATTTGCTCTGGCTATCGACGCCACCCGCCGCGGCGATCGGCAGGCGCTGGCGCAACTGGTGTATCCGGATATCGACGCCGGGATCGAGGGCGTACGCTGGATTGAAAACTGCGTGCGTTCCGCCAACCAGGGCGCCCGTTGGGTGGCCTTTGAATAAACCTATTTACCCGGAGCAAGAGCATGAAACTTTCTTTTTGTACCGATAGCCTGGGCCACCTGCCGTTTGAAGCCATGCTGGATCGCCTGGGCGAACTGGGGGTGTTTGGCGTGGAAATGACCACCGGCGGCTGGTCTTCGGCACCGCATCTGGACACCGTGGCGCTGTTGCAGGACGCGGGCAAACGGCGGCGGCTGATGGCAGCGTTGGAAAGCCGCGGCATGAAAATTGCGGCGCTGAACGTTTCCGGTAATCCGCTGGAGCCAGGCGTGCTGGGCGAAAAACACCGCCATGAGACCGACAACACGCTGGCGCTGGCCGCCGGCCTGGGGGTGAAAAAAATCGTCATGATGAGCGGATTGCCGCCTGCGGCGCCCGGCGACAGCATCCCTAACTGGATCACCTATACCGTCAGTTGGCCGCCGACGCTGAAAAACTGCCTGGACTACCAGTGGAACGAGGTGGCGATCCCGTATTGGCAGAAGCTGGTGGATAAGGCGCAGGCGTTCGGCATAGAGAAGTTCGCGCTGGAAAATTTCAGCTCGATGCTGGTGTGGAACCCGGACACGCTGTTCAGGCTGCGCGACGCGGTGGGGCCGATGGTGGGCTTGAACCTCGATCCCAGCCATCTGATCTGGATGGGGGCCGATCCGATTGCCGTCGTACGGCGCCTGGGGAACGCGATCCACCACGTGCACGGCAAAGATGTGCGGCTGGAAAGGGGGATAGTGGCGGTCAACGGGCTGCTGGAAACCCGGCCGGTGGAACAGGTTGCACAACGTGCCTGGAACTATGTGGCCGTTGGGTGCGGGCAGGATTTGCAGTGGTGGAAGGAATTCTTCTCGGTGGTACGCATGATGGGTTACAACGACTGGGTCTCGCTGGAGATGGAAGATCTGACCATGTCGGTCGATGCCGGTATTAATACCTCGGTTGAGGCGTTACAACGCTGCATCAGCCAATAACGCCTGTTTATTTCTGCCAAAGGCCTGCAGGTTTGCAGGCCTTTGCGCGGCAAAAGACTGTCGAAAAAAACAGGCCAATAAAAGTGTGATCTATATCGCATTTACCCCGCCAGTTGGTTAAAATATCGCTACTTCCCGCACCTGTCCGGATCCCGTTTAACATGGAACAAACCCAGGTATCTCGCTCAACCGCCTGGTTGCGCGTGGTCATCCTTGCCGTCTCGGCCTTTATCTTCAATACCACCGAATTTATTCCGGTGGGGTTGCTGAGCGACATCGCCAAAAGTTTCTCAATGCAAACCGAGCAAGTGGGTTTGATCATCACCATTTACGCCTGGATTGTCGCCTCCGCCTCTCTGGTGTGTATGCTGCTCACCAGCAAAATTGAACGGCGCAAGCTGCTGATCGGGGTGTTCATACTGTTTATCGCCAGCCATGTGCTGACCGCCGTGGCCTGGAACTTCACCACGCTGGTGATTTCCCGTGCAGGTGTGGCGCTGGCCCACGCGGTATTCTGGTCGATCACCGCCTCGCTGGCGATCCGGGTCGCCCCGGCGGGCAAAAAGGCGCAGGCGCTGAGTCTGCTGGCGGGCGGTACCGCGCTGGCCATGGTGCTCGGCCTGCCGCTGGGCCGCGTGATTGGTCAGATCCTCGGTTGGCGCATGACCTTTATCGGCATCGCGGTTTGCGCCACCCTGGCGCTGGTGCTGCTTTGGCGTCTGCTGCCGGTGCTGAAAAGCGAGCATTCCGGTTCACTGTCCAGCGTACCGATGCTGTTTAAGCGTCCGGCGCTGGTCAGCCTGTATATGCTGACCATCATCGTGGTGACGGCGAATTTCACCGCCTACAGCTATATCGAACCCTTTATTCAGACCGTGGCCGGGCTGTCGGAAAACTTCACCACCCTGATGCTGTTGCTGTTCGGCGCCGCCGGTATCATTGGCAGCCTGCTGTTTAGCCGCTTCAGCGAACGTTTTCCGTCGGGCTTTTTTATCGGCGCCATCGCGCTGTTGATGCTGAGCCTGCTGCTGCTGTTGCCGGCATCCGGTAATGAAAATCACCTGACGCTGCTGTTTGCGGTGTGGGGCATGGCCATTATGGCGATTGGCCTGTCGATGCAGGCCAAGGTGTTAAACCTGGCGCCGGACGCCACCGACGTGGCGATGTCGATCTACTCCGGGTTGTACAACTTTGGTATCGGCGGCGGCGCGCTGCTGGGTAACCAGGTCAGCCGGCATCTGGGCATGGGCAACATCGGTTTTGTCGCTGCACCGCTGGCGCTGATCGCCCTCGGCTGGTGTGTGCTGAACTTTTACCGCGGCGAACGCCTGCAACACCACCACATCCGCTAAGCCCCACCGCACGACAGTGGGCCATCAGTTCGCTGTCGTGCATTGCTACTCCGGTTGAATTTTCTCTCAGCAAAACAGATTGCTGCAGTTTTTTATGCTTAAAATTTTTCCATAGTCTGCTAATTAAATATTTAACTCCGACGCCGAGTCGATAGCATAGAAAACTATCGATTATGTTATGGCGAGGTTAATGGTGAGTGAGTCTTTGGTTGCGGGAAGCGTGGAAGCGGCCCAGTCGCCGATCCATGAACGGGATCTGTCGGCAAGAATAGATGCATTGCCCACCTCCGCCGGGCTGTGGCGGTTTATTGCCTTGCTGGCGTTAGGCGGCTTTTTTGAACTCTACGACCTGTTCCAGACCGGATACATCAGCACCGGCTTAATCGCCGAAGGCATCTTCCATACCGGAGCGCAGGGCGTGTTCGGCGTCTCCGACCAGGCGGCATTCGCCTCCGCCACCTTCCTTGGCCTGTTTATCGGCGCCAGCCTGCTCAGCCCCTATGCCGACCGCTTTGGCCGCCGCACCACCTTTATGTTTGCCCTGGCCTGGTATGGCATCTTTTCGCTGTGTCTGGCTTTTCAGCATCAGGCCGAATGGGTGATCTTCCTGCGCTTTTTGGTCGGCGTCGGCTTGGGTATTGAGCTGGTGACGATCGATACTTACCTGACCGAATGGGTGCCCGCACATCTGCGCACCCGGGCGTTTGCCTTTTCCTTCTTCATTCAGTTTCTCTCGGTGCCGACGGTGGCGTTAATGTCGTGGTGGCTGGTGCCGCAAACCATCCTGGGCCTGAGCGGCTGGCGTTACGTGGTGATCGCCGGTGCGGTGGCTTCGCTGGTGATCTGGCTGGTGCGTAAAGGCTTGCCGGAATCGCCGCGCTGGCTGGCACAGCAGCGGCGCTACCCGGAAGTCCGGCAGGTGATGCAGGCGATGGAACGGCGCTGCGGTGTCACCCATACGGCGGATTTCCCCGCGCATGACGCGCAAGCACACAGCGAAATGCCGGCGCAGGGGAGCTTTAAGGATATTTGGTCGCCGCGTTACCGCAGTCGTACCCTGATGCTGGTGGTGATGAATTTCTTCCAGGCCATCGGATTCTTTGGCTTTGGCAACTGGCTGCCCGCTTTGCTGGCCGGAAAGGGAGCCTCCATCACCCACAGCTTGCTGTATGCCTTCTTTATTACTCTGGCTTACCCGTTGGGATCGCTGCTGTGCAGCCGCTATGCCGACAAGATGGAAAACAAGTGGCAGATTGTACTTTCCTGCCTGGTGACGGTGATCTTCGGCTCGCTGTTTGCCCTGCAAAACAACCCCGTCTGGCTGATCCTTTGCGGTTTCTTCATCACCTGGTCCAATGCTTGGCTGACCTATAGCTACCATTCTTATCAATCGGAAGTGTTCCCGACTTATATACGCGCCCGCGCTGTCGGCTTCTGCTATTCGTTCAGCCGACTGTCGACGGTATTCAGCAGCCTGATCATCGGCATCATCCTGCAATACGGCGGCTCGGTGGGGGTTATCGCGTTTATCGTGGCCAGCATGCTGATTGTGATGGTGGTGATCGGCGTGTTTGGCCCGAAAACGCGCGGTATCGATCTGGAAAATATTTGAGTACTACTCGCGCGAGATCCTGTGAAATAAAAAGCCCGCTTAAGCTGACCTAAGCGGGCTTTCAGGCTACTGACAAAGCCTTCACTGGTGTTTGGCGTAGGGGCGCTGCATGCTGCGCCCGTTATATCTCTTAGGCGAGATCAAAACGATCGAGGTTCATCACCTTAGTCCAGGCGGCGACAAAGTCGCGTACGAAGCTGCCCTGGGCGTCTGCGCTGCCGTAAACTTCCGACAAAGCCCGCAGCTGAGAGTGCGAACCGAAGATCAGATCGGCACGCGTCGCCGTCCATTTGAGCGCACCCGTTTGGCTATCGCGCCCTTCAAACACGCCGTCTTCGTTGGCCGCTTTCCAGATGGTGCCCATATCCAGCAAATTGACGAAGAAGTCGTTGGTCAGCGCCTGTGGGCGTTGGGTCAACACGCCGTGCTGGCTTTGACCGACGTTGGCGTTCAGCACCCGTAACCCGCCCACCAATACCGTCATTTCCGGTGCGGTCAGCGTCAACAGCTGCGCTTTATCGACCAACAGCGCCTCGGCCGGCACGCTGAATTGCTGCTTCAGGTAATTGCGGAAGCCATCGGCCACCGGTTCCATCGCTTCGAAGGATTCGACGTCGGTCTGCTCCTGCGTTGCGTCCATGCGGCCCGGCGTGAAGGGTACGCTCACCGGGTGCCCGGCGCTGATCGCCGCCTTTTCGATGCCGGCCGCACCGGCCAGCACGATCACATCCGCCAGCGAGACGCGTTTATTACCTGACTGCGCCTGGTTAAAGGCCTGCTGAATACCTTCCAACGTGGCCAGGGTTTGTGCCAACTGAGCAGGCTCGTTCACCGCCCAATCCTTTTGTGGCGCCAGACGAATACGCGCCCCGTTGGCGCCGCCGCGTTTGTCGGAACCGCGGAAGCTGGAGGCGGATGCCCAGGCGGTGGAAACCAGCACTGATACCGGCAGGCCCGAGGCCAGGATCCGGGTTTTAAGATCGGCAATATCCTGATCGTTGATCAACTGATGATCGACCGCCGGGATCGGATCCTGCCAAATCAGCTCTTCGGCCGGCACTTCCGGGCCGAGATAGCGCGCGCGCGGCCCCATATCGCGGTGGGTCAGTTTGTACCAGGCGCGAGCGAAGGCATCGGCAAGCTGATCGGGATGTTCATAGAAACGACGTGAGATCTTTTCATAGGCCGGATCGAAACGCAGCGACAGGTCAGTCGTCAGCATGGTCGGGCGCTGCTTTTTGTTGGGATCAAAGGCATCAGGAATGGTTTCGCCGACGTCTTTGGCCACCCACTGGTGTGCACCGGCCGGGCTTTGTGTCAGCTCCCACTCGTATTCGAACAGGTGCCGGAAGAAGTCGTGGTTCCACTGGGTTGGGGTGGTGGTCCAGGTGACTTCCAAACCGCTGGTGATGGCGTCTTTACCCTTGCCGGTACCGAAGCTGCTATGCCAGCCGAGACCCTGCAGCTCAAGGCCTGCGCTTTCAGGATCGTCACCAACGTGCGACGCCGGGCCCGCGCCGTGAGTTTTGCCGAAGGTGTGGCCGCCGGCAATCAGCGCCACGGTTTCTTCGTCGTTCATCGCCATGCGGGCGAAGGTTTCGCGGATGTCGCGCGCCGCAGCGACCGGATCGGGGTTGCCGTCCGGTCCTTCCGGGTTGACGTAGATCAGGCCCATTTGCACTGCGGCCAATGGGTCTTCAAGGTCGCGATCGCCCGAGTAGCGGCTGTTCTGACCGCCGCTCAGTTCCAGCCAGATCTTTTCCGAGCCCCAGTAAACATCATCCGGTTCCCAGGTGTCGGCGCGGCCGCCCGCGTAGCCAAAGGTTTTAAAGCCCATGGATTCAAGCGCCACGTTGCCGGTCAGGATAATCAGATCGGCCCAGGAAATTTTACGGCCGTATTTTTGCTTAATCGGCCACAGCAGGCGGCGGGCCTTATCAAGGCTGACGTTGTCGGGCCAACTGTTGAGCGGCGCAAAACGCTGCTGGCCTTCACCCGCACCGCCGCGACCGTCGCCGATGCGGTAGGTCCCGGCGCTGTGCCAGGCCATGCGGATGAACAGGCCGCCATAGTGGCCAAAGTCTGCTGGCCACCACTCCTGCGAGTCGGTCATCAGGGCGTGCAGGTCTTGTTTCACCGCCGCCAGATCAAGGCTGTTGAAGGCTTTGGGGTAGTCGAAGTCCGGGTCCATCGGGTTGGAGAGGGGGGAGTGTTGGTGCAGCGGCTTCAGGCTAAGTTGGTTGGGCCACCAGTCTTGATTCGAAGGGCCGCGGCGCGGTGCATTCAGTTTACCGCCGCCCGAAAAGGGGCATTTGCTTTCAGTTGTCATGTTGCGCTCTCTGCTTCGTAGGTTGCTCGCCAGGCCCGAAATGTCTGATGCCTGAGGGAGCCGTTAGCTTGCTATCGCGGGCGAAAGCCCACATCGGGTGTTGCGCTAAGGATTTATCTAATCAACTGATTTACAAAAATAAAAAATGAGCTCTCTTCGTCAGGCTCGCAGCGGGGAGCCTAACGACACTCAGCATTAAGCGTAGTCAGTAGATGCAGATAGATAAAATAGGAATAGTTGAATGTTGTGATAGTTTTTGGCTATTGAATTTTATTTATTGATGGGTTTTGTTGTGATGCACATAATGCTCGTTTCAGTTTCTTTAATTAGAGTTTTATAATATGATTTCTATGAGTCGAAATGTATGGGTGAATAATCAGATGAAATAATAGTTAAAATGCTACTAATAAGTAAGACATTTTAACCAAGCTATGATGGTGTGGCAGTATTGCGTTAAAATAGTGATGTTGAGACACTAAATAATATATTTTATTGCTGTAGTCGCTATAATAATTATAGCTAATGGTTAGTTCAGTGGAAGGGATGAGTTTTATGGGTTAGCTTAGAATTTAATCTAAGTCACAAGCAGCAGCTAGTAAAGGTTAAATTTAATACATTATGGAATATCATATTTTTACTATTAATTAGGGGTGGGGTATTTCTAATACGAATCTTACAGCATACAAAAAACTCTATGAATCAATAAGCTATACGGCAGATTATCGATTCAATACTTATAGAAGACTACTTAATCTAGAAGGGGCATCTAATATTGCTTTGATACTAGCTTCTACCGCATTAATAGTTGTGTCACTTACCACTGCTCTTTACAATAATAACTTGGGGCGTAATGAAATATATATCAATATTGGACAAAATTGCCTACCTATCATAATGCTTGCTCTATCGATCTTAGTTTCTGGAGCAAAATATGGTACACGTGCAGAAAAAATTCATGATTGCGCCCAAACTTTAAACAGTCTTAAGAAGTTGTTAAAGTATGATATCGATGATGAAGGTTTCTCACCCTCTCGAGATAACTTCGTTAATTATGCAACACAATATTCTGAAATAATATCAAGATATGAAAATCATAGCAAAATTGACTTGCTAGTTGAAAAGTTAAAAGAAATAAAGTGTCTAACCGAGTTTAGAATTCTTTCAGAGGTAATTGCTAATCTTGTAGGTAAAGGAATACTTTATTATTTTTATTTGTTTATATCTATTATGTCGGTTGGTTGGATGATTGTTGGAATTTACCTGGCAATAAAAGGAGCAACATTTTGCTAGATCAGACATTTACTGGAAAAAGCTTTCTTAGACTAACCTCTTTGGATGATATAATAAGATTTAAGTTAGGTCGAAATCGAAATGATTATTTAGAAAAACTTGACTCTGCCGCGAGAAAAATTTCTGATACTGGATGTGATTTTTCATGCATTCCCTTTTACCTCAAAAAAGGAAATAAAATATTCAAGCCAACCTCTTTAGAGGAGGTATATAGTTTGCGTCGAGTAAATAAAATACTAAGTAGAATATACAAGGTAAAACAAACAGATAGAGACACTATAACTAAGCAGATTCACTCTTTAATATCTGATACCAGTTGCTATACAATATTAAAAGGTGACATAAAAAGTTTTTATGAATCAATACCTAGGAACCTAGTATTAGCTAAAATTGAGGAAAATAGAATTTTATCTTATCAAAACAGGAGGATCATACGACAAGTTTTTTCTTGTTCAGCGGTATCAAGTATTGCTGGTTTGCCAAGGGGAATCAGCATAAGTGCCTCACTTTCAGAATTGTATATCAGAGAGTTTGATCGATACGTTAGAGCTATTGAAGGTGTTTATTATTACTCTAGATATGTTGATGATTTTATTGTTTTTTGTTATGACCATAGCAACAGGGTTTTTGAAGAGATTCAACGCAAACTGCAACAGCTAGAACTGAAACTGAATTATAAAAAAATCATGAAAATAAACTCATTAAAGCTTTTTAATGGAACTGAACGTCTTAATTTTTTAGGTTACGAGCATTTTATAGATTCTGGCGCTACAGTGAAAACTCGAATATCTAAAAGTAGAATTAGAAAAATAAAAACACGTATCGTACTTTCATTTTTAGATTATTCAAAAAATAATGATCTAAATTTGCTTTCTTTAAGAATTAAATTTATAACTGGTAACTACTTAATTCGTGAATCTACGCAAAAGGATGGAGTCTCTCAGGGTTTAATGGCAGGGTTCTATTATAATAATAAGGTATTGACAGATCTCGATCAAATTAAAGAGCTAGATCTCTTCTTGATGAAGCTTTGTCGCTCAAAGCGCGGTAGTATATATAGAGCTATAGGGCCTGTTCATATGCATGCTGCATGTATTGCAACTCGAGGTATAAGTTTCGATAACGGTTTCAATCACCGGAAAGTTTATTCAATAACAAAAACCGAATTTGCTCTAATTAAGGAGTGTTGGAGAGGAGAAGGTAACTATGAAAAATAATAAAAAGGGAGGCCAGCTTAAAAGAGTCTACAAATCTAATTATCGTCGTGTTTTGCTTACAGAGGTACTTCCTTATGAAGTTCCAATACTCCTAACAAATGAGGGTTTTTATGCTCACTCTGACAAAAATATTGAGGACGGTCTTTTAGGGAAAATATTAGAACCTGGTAAAGAAACTCACCCATTCACATATAAAATTGTTAAAAATGCATCTAGCTATCGAACACTTCATCTTATACACCCCTCAACCCAGCAGGATTTTGTAAATTTTTACAAAACCTACAGCAGTTTACTATGTGGGCTAACTTCTCGAAGCGAGTTCAGTCTTCGAGCTCCCTCTGAAGTAGCCGCATGGTATTACGAGGCAGATAATATACTACGAGACAACTCATTAAGAGATGAAGGAGCTGAGGCTAATATTAATGATTCAATGTCCGTACAATTTAAATATGCTAGCTCATTTTTCTTATACAAAAAATATGCTTTCCTGTATAAGTTTTATGACTCATACGAGTTTCATCGGCTTGAGAAAAAATTTAAAAAACTCATAAAATTCGACATCTCAAAATGCTTTGACAATATCTCTACAAAGAGATTGGGGCAAGCGGTGAAAAGTGAAATTTATCACAAGGAGCACTCAGGGAAGAGTAATTTTGAGAATAAATTTTCAAAAATAATGGAGTCTTCAAACTTCGGAAGAAATGATGGATTGGTTATTGGACCTGAGATTAGTAGAATATTTTCCGAAATAATATTACAAGATATTGATAAAAAAGTTTTCCAAGCTAACCTTCATCTGCAGGGGAGTTATGACGTCAGGCGATATGTAGATGACTACTTTTTATTTTATAATGACGAAAATATTGGCGAATATATACTTGGTGAATTTCAAGATTCATTGGCAGATATCAAATTATATCTAAATGAGTCAAAGGTTTCACGCCATACAGCCCCTTTTCTTACTGGGATTACTATGGCAAAGAAAGATATTCAAGATATATTCTCAGAGCTATTTGATACCTTTGATGATTCCAAAAAATTCGTTAAAAAAGATGAAGAAATATCAGAAGGGGAAGACACTCATCTAGACCAACCTGAAGAGAAAATAACTTTCATTAAATATTTCAAAGGTCCGGGAATCGTAGCGAATAGACTTATTAGAGATATAAAAGCTATAGTTAGAAGCAATGAAGTGAACTTTGATGTAATTACAGGATATTTTTTCACAGTTATCAAAAATAAAATCTATGAAGTTTATGGATACAGTGCTTCATTAGATGATGCACAACAGGAAAATGTTTTAAAATTTTTATTGGTTATCATTGATGTTACTTTTTTTGTATACTCTATGGATGTTAGAGTTAGAAGTACGTTTTTGGTAAGTCAAATATCAATTATTTGCTGTAGAATATCTAAATTCATGAAACCTATATATGGTGATGAAATAACAAAAAAAATACAAGACGAAATAACTTTTATAATGAAAAATAAAAAATCCGACAAGATATCCTCAGGTGTTGAAGTTGTGAATTTATTAATTGCGCTAAGAGAAATATCGGGAGGAGAGGATCTTGTTTCTGAAGGTAACATATCAAAATTTATATTCAATGAAGAGCCTGAAAATATAAAGAGTGCGAATTATTTCCAAATAGTTTCTATTATGTTTTATATAAAAAACAATTCATCTTATGAGAAATTAAAAATAAAACTCAAATCAATCATAATTTCCATGTTGTCAACCCAGAGAGCATCATTATACTCTGAAGCATCTCACTTGCTACTGGATCTTATACGTTGCCCTTACCTAGATAGGTCATTTAAATTAAAAATGATAACCATCTCATTTGAAAAGGAATTTGGAAGAAAACCGACGTCATCCGAGCTGAAGAGACAATACAAAAATATTACTACTCACGATTGGTTTATAGATTGGAGTGAGGCCGGAATTAAAATAGAAAGACTTCTTCATAAAAAAGAGTTGAGAACGGCTTACGAGTAGTGGTATATTGAACTTGCAGGTGCGTTTACAGGATAAGTGCCAAATACCCATGCGAGGATGTTTCTCTCATGATGACTCCGATGTTTATGTCGGACACACACTAATAACTTATCCTCAGTGCCTGTTTTTTTTCATTTGAAAAATTTTAATTTTCAGCTATATTGGTTTCTGTTCTAATTCTGTTTCTCTCACCTAATATGTCAATTCTCGATTACAAGCAGTAATTTCCTGAGTTATCTTTCAGTAAATGCCTCTCTGCCTCAATTCATTTTATTGCTAAATAAATCACTCAATATAAAGTTGTGCACACAGCGTGATGATTACACATTTCAGTTACTAAAAAGCAAAAAGCCCGCTCAGGTTTCCCTGAGCGGGCTTCTCTAATATGGCTCCTCTGACTGGACTCGAACCAGTGACATACGGATTAACAGTCCGCCGTTCTACCGACTGAACTACAGAGGAATCGTGTGAACGGCCGGAATCATAACGGGGTGTTGGCAGCATGTCAAAGGCGGATTACGCATTCTGTGACTGTTTGCTTACAGAATGCGCAACCCGTTGAGGTTTTGGCAGATTTAGCCCAGTTCCGCGCGTTTTAACCGCAGCTGATAGTGGTAATGGCTGCGGCTGAGCAGGTAGTCCGCATTGACGCTCGGGCTCCAGGAATCGTCGCCGCCGACCCCCATATGGAAGCCGTCGAGGTTGAGCCAGGTACCGGCTTCCGGCTGCAACAGATGCTGGTGGCTACAGTCTATCAACTGACGCAGGCCGTAGCGGCTGAGTGAAAAGTGGAACTGCCCGTCGACGTGCCAGTCGCCGTACTGCAACTGGCGGGTGTCGCAGCGCAGGCCGTTTTCGCCGGGGAAGATGTACGGCGTGTGCAGTTCTTCCAGCGGTCGTTGCCAGCGCCCGAATTGCGCGGCAAGGCGACGGTCCGGATAGTTTTCATGCGGCCCCAGGCCCAGCCATTGTGCCTGCGGATGGGTGTCCGCCAGTTGGCAGGTCAGGCCGATACGCGCCGGTGGCGGCAAGCTGGCGGCGATTGCGACGTCAACGCTGACGCTGACCGCGCCCTGGCTGTCGAACAACCACTGTTTGCGGCTGCATAACAGCGTTTCCCCATCTACCCCGAACCGGTGCTCGCTCACCACCCTTACGCCGTCGCTCAGCAGATCGGCCTGCAGCAGCACGCAGTGCTCTTCCAGCCGGTACATGCCGGCCAGCTTCCAGCGTTCGACCCAGGCATTGGGATCGATACGTTCCACTTCGCTGATGCCAATGTCGTTATCCAACGGCGCACGGATAAAGTTATCTTGCAGCGGCGTCAGCAGCAGCGCTTCGCCATCTTGCCACCATTGGCTCAGGAGGCCATTTTCGCGGGTAAACTGCCAGCGTTGCTCGCCATGGCCGATCTCAATCGTCCGCTCATTCTGGTTCAGCTGTGGGGCAAGGCCTTTCGTTGCCGGCGGCGCCAAATGCAGCGTGCGCGGTACCGGCCATTGATCCCAGGCGCAGCGATGGTTGGCTTCGGACCAGTCGGTGGCCTTGGGCTGCACCACCGCCACATTCAGCCACAGCTCGCCGGGCTGATGAAGTATCGGCAAGCGGTCGAGCAGGTGGAAGCTGGCGCTGCCCTGCGGTGGTAGCGCGAGGTCAAAGCTGCCGCTGGCGCGTTCTACGCCGTCCAGCTCCAGTCGCCAGTCCAGCCGTTCGTTATCGCTATGGCGGAACAGGTACTCGCTGCTGACGGTCAACGTCAGCGTTGTGGCATCAAAGGCAAATTGGAAAAACTGCTGGGCGCGTTGCGCCTCGAACAGCGCCGGGTGTGGCGTGCGATCGGGGAACACCAGGCCGTTAAGGCAGAATTGCCGATCGTTAGGCGTGTCGCCGAAGTCGCCGCCGTAGGCCCAGTACTCATCTCCGTTGTCATCGCGGTGGGTGAGTGCCTGATCGACCCAGTCCCAGACGAAGCCACCTTGCAGGCGCGGATACTGGCGGAAGGCCTGCCAATAACTGTCAAAACCGCCGAAGCTATTGCCCATCGCGTGAGCGTATTCGCACAGGATCAGCGGCCGCTGTTCATCCGGCAGGCCGATCCACTTCTTGATCGACCACTTGGGCACGGCAGGGAACGGCTGATCCTGATCCACCCGGGCGTACATCGGGCAGATAATGTCGGTCGCGGCGCTATTGGCGCCGCCGCCTTCATACTGCACCGGGCGAGTAGGGTCCTGGCTTTTCACCCAGCGATAAAGCGCGTCGTGGTTGCAGCCGTGGCCGGATTCGTTGCCCAGCGACCAGATAATAATGCAGGGGTGGTTGCGATCCCGCTGCACCATGCGCGTCACGCGCTCGCTCATCGCCGGTAGCCACAGCGGATCGTCGGAAAGCCGGTTCATCGGCTGCATGCCGTGGGTTTCAATATTGGCTTCGTCGACCACGTACAGCCCATAGCGGTCGCACAACCGGTACCACAGCGGGTGATTCGGGTAGTGCGAGCAGCGCACCGCATTGAAGTTGTGCTGTTTCATCAACAGAATGTCGTGGCACATCGTGGCTTCATCCATCACCTGGCCGTGCTGCGGATGATGTTCATGCCGGTTGGTGCCGCGGATCAACAGCGGCTGGCCGTTCAGCTTCAGCAACCCGTTGCTGATGTCGATCTGACGGAAGCCAACGTCATAGGCTTCCACCTCAATAATTTCCCCGTCTGGTGCCAACAGTGCCAGCGTGGCCCGGTACAGCGTTGGGGTTTCAGCGCTCCATAGCGCAGGCTGTTCCACCGGCAGACGCAGCGTTGTGCGGTCATCATAGGCACCGCGCTCGTCGATAATTTCGCTGCCGAGCGCCTGGATTTTTTCGCCAATCAGCTGGCCATCGCGCCACAGCTGCAGTTGCACCCGGTGCTGTGTCGGTCGATTGACGTGCGCTTCCACCACCAGTTCGCCACGGCGGAAGCCGTCGTAAAGCGGGGTTGTGATGCGAATATCGCTCAGGTGGGTGGTGGGTTTATGCAGCAGGCTGACGTCGCGGAAAATCCCGCTCATGCGCCACATATCCTGATCTTCCAGATAGCTGCCATCACACCAGCGTAGCACCATCACCGCCAGTCGGTTTTCACCGGCCTGCAACCAGGGAGTGAGGTCAAATTCGGCGGGCAGACGGCTGTCTTGCGAATAGCCGACCCAATGGCCGTTGCACCACAGGTAAAACGCCGAGTTGACGCCGTCAAAGATAATGCGCGTCTGCCCCTCGGCCAGCCAGGCGGGATCGACGGTGAACTGGCGGGAATAGCAACCGGTCGGGTTTTCTTCTGGTACCAGCGGCGGGTTAACCGGGATCGGGTAGCGGACGTTGGTGTAGATCGGCGCGTCATAACCGGCAAGTTGCCAGTTGGACGGCACCGCCAGCCAGTCGGCATCGGGCAGGTCCTGCCGCAGCCAGGCTTCGGGCACCGCCTGCGGGCTGCGGTAATAGCTGAACTGCCAGTCGCCGTTTAACGTTTTCTGGCTGCTGCTGGGGCTGTCGTCACGCGCCGCATTCAGATCGCGCCAGCTCGCAAACGGCGGATGCGCAGCCAGCCGCTGATAATGGGTGCAGGCCGGATTTTGCCAGTCCCGGCGGGCAATAAGGTCTTTCAGGGAAGGAGAGGGCAGAGCACTCATCGGCGATCGTCCTGTCGGCAGAGTAGAGGGGCATCATGCCGAATAAGATGCTGAGGAGAACCCAAAAAGTAAAGCGGTTACATTCAAGCTTGCAGGGGCGATCAAATAACCGCTTATTCTGGCTGAGCAGGCCGGTAAATCCGCTGCGGACGGCCTACCTTGCCGTAAATGATTTCGGCGCGCAGCTGCTGGGCGGCGGTACAAAACTCCAGATAACGGCGTGCCGTGGTGCGGCTTAACCCCATCTGTTGCGCAACGCTTTCAGCGGTGTGGCTGGCCGAGGGCTGTTCGAACAGCCCGCGTATTTTAACCAGCGTCAGCTCATCGATGCCTGCCGGCAATGTCGCCATAGGCTCGCCGCGGGCGTAGGTATTGAACATCTGGTCAATGCGGCGCTGGTTAAGGTGTGCCTTATCCTTCAGCGCCTGGTGCCGCTGGCTGAAACGCAATAGCGTGTGGGCCAGCCGATCATAGGCCAGCGGTTTGATCAGGTAATCGAACACCCCGTAGCGCAGAGCTTCGGCCACGGTGTCCATGTCGCTGGCGGCGGTGATAAAGACGATACCGCCGGCATAACCGCTCAGCGTCAGTTCGCGCAGCAGCTCAATGCCCTGGCCGTCGGGCAGGAAGTTATCCAGCAGGATCAGATCCGGCTTGAAGCGCTCGACCATGGTACGGGCCTGCGCCAGGGTACCCGCCAACCAGATTTGTCGGCAGCCGCCGTTTTGCCGGATAAATTCCGCGTGCATTTCTGCCAGCGGCGTTTCGTCTTCGACGATCAGTATATTCAGCCATTCCATAGTGAATCCCGTCTCCCCGTCGTCTTGCAGATTGCGATCAATATGCTACGAAAATGTAAGTTAATTGCCGCGTAAAATAAAGATTATCTCAATAATAAACACCATAAAAATAATTAAGTAAATAAAGAACATTAAATAACTTATTAACCGAAAGGGGTTTGTGAAACAGGTCAATAATTCGCTATTTTTTTCTGTTTACCATTGTTTCATTAAGTGTCCTTGGCGGATTTATCTCCATGGTTTTTAAGGTTTTAATTACTGTGATAAATGTTAATTGACACTCTTTTTTGTATTTATTTTGTTATTTAATAGTTAACCCAGAGAGCGTGTTATGTTGGGCGACACCCTATTTAATCGAGTCAAAAGGTCCGATCATAAAAGTATCGCGCAGATTAATGCTTTCCTGCGTAGTAACGATCTGAATATTGACACCACGGTTGAAATATTTATTACCGTGACGCAAAACGATAAGTTGGTCGCCTGCGGCGGCATTGCCGACAATATTATCAAATGCGTCGCCATCAGCCCGCAAATGCGCGGCGAAGGTTTGGGGCTGACGTTGGCAACGGAGCTGGTGAATCTGGCTTATGAACGCCATCACACCCAGCTGTTTATCTACACCAAAATCCAAAATGAGCCGCTGTTCCAGCAATGCGGTTTCTACCCCATCGCCCGGGTGCCGGGCATCGTGGTGCTGATGGAAAACAGCCCGTGCCGGCTGAAACGCTATGCCGCTCAGTTAGCGGGCCAGCGCCGGCCGGGCACCACCATCGGCAGTATCGTGATGAACGCCAACCCCTTTACCCGCGGCCACCAATACCTGGTGCGCCAGGCCGCTGCGCAATGCGACTGGCTGCACCTGTTTTTGGTCAAGGAAAATACTTCGCGCTTCAGCTATGAAGATCGGCGGCGGCTGGTGCTGGCGGGCACCGCAGACATTCCTAACCTGACGGTGCACGAAGGGTCGCAATACGTCATTTCACGCGCCACCTTCCCCTGTTACTTCATTAAAGATCAAGGTATTGCCGACGACTGCTACACCGAAATCGATCTGAAGATCTTCCGTCAGTATCTGGCGCCCGCGTTGGGCATTACCCACCGCTTTGTCGGCAACGAGCCTTTCTGCGCGGTCACCGCCAAGTACAACCGCGATATGCGTTATTGGCTGGAAACCCCGGCGCTGCCCAGCCCGCCGATCGCGCTGGTGGAAATCGAGCGTTTGCAATATCAGGGCACGGCGATCTCCGCCTCCTGGGTGCGCAAGCTGCTGGCCGCCGGTGACTTTCACGCCGCCGCGCCGCTGGTGCCGCCGGACACCCTGTATTACCTGCAAGATTTGCAAACGCAGCGCCGGGCCAAGCCGGCGACACCCCCCTTTGAATCCGCACAATCAGGTGAAAGATGAAAATTATCCGAGAAGCAATGGCCGGCACGCTGGAATCCAGCGATGTCATGGTGCGCATCGCCCCCGCCGAGGGGCCGGAACACGATCTGCTGATCGCCAGCAGCGTAGAGAAACAGTTCGGCGAAGCCATCCGCCAAACGTTGCTGGAGGTGCTGCAACGTTATCAGGTGGAGCCGGTGCAGGTGATGGTGGACGACAAAGGCGCGCTCGACTGCGTGCTGCGGGCCCGGCTGGAAACCGCGCTGATGCGCGCCAGCGACAACGGTCTACTGCCATGGGGGGCGCGTCATGAAAACGCTGAATAAACACCGTCTGCGCCGCAGCATGCTGTTCGTGCCCGGTGCCAATGCGGCCATGGTGAGCAACGCCTTTATCTATCAGGCCGATGCGCTGATGTTCGATCTGGAAGACTCGGTGATCCTGCGCGAAAAAGACGCCGCGCGGCGGCTGGTCTATCACGCGTTGCAACACCCGCTGTATCAGGAAGTGGAAACCATTGTGCGCGTCAACGCGCTGGATTCCGCCTACGGGCTGGCGGATCTGCAGGCGGTAGTGCGCGGCGGGGCGGACATCGTGCGCCTGCCGAAAACCGACAGCGCGCAGGACGTGGTGGATATGGATCGCGAAATTGCCGCCATCGAAGCCGACTGCGGGCGCCCGGTGGGCAGTACCGGCCTGCTGGCGGCGATTGAGTCGGCGGCGGGGATCACCCAGGCGGTCGCCATCGCCCATGCCTCACCGCGATTGATCGGCATCGCGCTCGGCGCGGAAGACTACGTGCGCAACCTGCGTACCGAACGTTCGCCGGAGGGTATTGAGCTGCTGTTTGCGCGTTGCTCGATATTACAGGCGGCGCGGGCCGCGGGCATTCAGGCGTTCGACACCGTGTATTCCGATGCCAATAACGAAACCGGCTTCCTGCAGGAAGCGGCGCTGATCAAACAGCTCGGTTTCGACGGCAAATCCCTGATTAACCCACGGCAAATTGAACTGCTGCACAACCTGTATGCGCCAACCGCCAAGGAAGTGGCTCACGCCCAGCGGGTGGTGGATGCCTCGGCGGCGGCGGAGCAGGAAGGGCGCGGGGTAGTGTCGCTCAACGGCAAGATGGTCGACAGCCCGGTGATTGAACGCGCGCGGCTGGTATTGCAACGCGCAGCGCTTTCCGGCATCCGCGAAGCGTCGGTTCAGCACGGAGAGGAAGCATAATGAAACGCCAACAACGACTGATGACCCTGAACAACCTGGCGGACCTGCGCTGCTATCAGGATGCCTCCAAGGCCAACCTGCAGGCGCGCAAACCGCGCGATATCAAACGCTGCGACACGCTGGAACAGGCGGTACGCCGCAGCGGTTTGCAGGACGGAATGACCATCTCTTTCCACCATGCATTTCGCGGCGGCGATCTGGCGCTGAATCAGGTGATGGAAACGCTGGCGGCGATGGGGTTCCGCAACCTGACGCTGGCCTCCAGCTCGCTGAGCGAATGCCATGCGCCGCTGGTCGGCCATATCCGCAACGGGGTGGTGAGCCGCATTTACACCTCCGGCCTGCGCGGCCCGCTGGCGGATGCCATCTCACGCGGCCTGCTGGCCGAACCGGTACAAATTCACTCCCACGGTGGCCGCGTCAACCTGATCGAGTCCGGTGAGCTGGCGATAGACGTCGCTTTCCTCGGGGTTCCGGCCTGCGACGAATTTGGCAATGCCAACGGCTACAGCGGCGAAGCCTGCTGCGGTTCGTTGGGCTACGCCAAAGTGGATGCCGATACCGCAGGCACCGTGGTGTTGCTGACCGAAGCGATCCTGCCTTATCCGCATCATCCGGCCAGCCTGGCGCAGGATCGGGTCGATTTGATTGTTCAACTCGAGCGAGTGGGGGACGCCGACAAGATCGGTGCCGACGCCACCCGCATGACTTCTAACCCGCGTGAATTACTGATTGCCCGCCGCGCCGCCGAAGTGATTGCCGGTTCCGGCTTCTTTACCGAAGGTTTCTCGCTGCAAACCGGCACCGGTGGGGCTTCGTTGGCGGTGACGCGTTTTCTGGAAGACAAAATGCGCGCGCGTGGCGTTCGCGCCGGTTTCGCCCTCGGCGGCATTACCTCAACCATGGTGGATCTGCATGAAAAAGGGCTGATTGCTCGCCTGCTGGACGTGCAGAGTTTTGACCGCGCGGCGGCGATGTCGTTGGCGCGCAATCCCAACCACATTGAAATCAGCGCCAATCAGTACGCCAACTTCAGTTCGAAGGGCGCTTCGGTCGACCGGCTTGACGTGGTGGTGCTAAGCGCGCTGGAAATCGATACCGGCTTCAACGTCAACGTGCTGACTGGTTCCGACGGCGTGCTGCGCGGGGCTTCTGGCGGTCACTGCGACACCGCCGCGGCGGCACGGTTGGCGATCATCGTCGCACCGCTGGTGCGCGGGCGCATTCCAACGTTGGTCGAGCAGGTGACCACCTGCGTCACGCCGGGCTCCAGCATCGACATTTTGGTTACCGATCACGGTATTGCCGTTAACCCGGCGCGGCCGGAGTTGGCGCAACGGCTGCAAGAGGCCGGGTTGCCGGTGGTTGGCATCGACTGGCTGCGCCAGCGTGCGCTGTTGCTGACCGGCGAACCGCAGCCGATCGCTTTCACCGACAAAGTGGTGGCGGTCGTGCGTTATCGCGACGGTTCGGTGATCGACGTGGTGCATCAGGTGGCGGAGTAACGTGATGACCTGTGTCCCTCCTGAACGGGCCGCCAACCGCACCGTCAGCCTGCCGGAACTGCTGACCAGCCGCGAGTGCCGCCAGGCACGGCAGCAGGCGTGGCAAGCTCAGCACGCTTCCACGCTGCTGGTGCTGACGCTGGTGGTGCCCGGTGCGGTAAAAGACAGTGCCCTGACCCGCAACATCTTCAACCTCGGCTGGCAGGCGCTGCAGCAAATGGGGCGTGAGCAAAACTGGCACTGCCTGCAGGCGGAAGCGCTGGCGCTTTCCACCGGTTGTGAAGGGTTTATGGCGCTGCAGGTCGATGCCCAACGGGTGAAGGACTGCGCCATGCAGTTGGAGGTTCAGCAGCCGATAGGTCGGCTGTGGGATATCGACGTGCTGGATCCCGCGGGCCGTATTTTATCGCGCCGCGATCTGGGGCTGGCGGAGCGCCGCTGCCTGCTGTGCAGCCAGCCGGCCAAAATCTGCGCCCGTCAGCGGCGACACAGCAGCGAACAGCTGCTGCAGGAAATGGAAAGGATGCTCAATGATGCGCTCTCAACCCGTTGAACTCGCCCGGTGTAGCCCATCGGCGCCGGTCAGTGGCTTTGCCCATGCCGCCTACCGCGCCCTGTTGGTCGAGGTGAACCTGACGCCCAAACCGGGGCTGGTGGATCGCCACAACAACGGCGCCCACCGGGACATGAACATCGGCCATTTTTACCGCAGCGCCCGCGCTATCGGCATCTGGCTACCGCGCTTTGTCCGTCAGGGGCAGGAAGACGCCCGTTGCCCGGCTGCCGAGCAGTTGATCAGGCTGCGTCCGCTGGGGCTGGCCTGCGAAAACCACATGTTTCAGGCCACCGGTGGCGTCAACACCCATAAAGGCAGCGTATTTTCCCTCGGCCTGTTGTGTACCGCTTTCGGCCGCCTGTCCCAGAGGCTGCAGCCTATTGACGCCGCCACGCTGTGCGCCGAAGTGGCGTCGATGTGTCGTGGGCTGGTGGCGCGCGAGCTGCAACAGCGCAATGCGTTGCAGACTGCCGGCCAAAGGCTGTTTGCCCAACACGGCCTGAGCGGCGCGCGCGGCGAGGCAGAGTCCGGCTTCGAGCGGGTGATTAACGGTGCGCTGCCGCTGTACCTGCAACGGCTGAACGCCGGGTACGATGAGCAAACGGCGCTGATGGACAGCCTGCTGTGGCTAATGGCCAACAACGATGACACCAACGTCGCCTCACGCGGCGGTCTCGAAGGCCTGCGCTGGTTGCAGCGGCGTGCCGGCGAACTGCTGGCGCAGGGGGGAGCCCAGGGCAAGCAGGGCATAGCACGCCTGCGGCAGTTCGACGCCGAGTGCATTCACCGCAATCTCAGCCCAGGTGGCAGTGCCGATCTGTTGATCGTCACCTGGCTGCTGGCGCAATTACCGAATTCCACTAAGCCCGCCGCCTTTCAAGCCACAACTTGGAATCCCTAGGGCATAGCTAAAAAAATAACCCGTCTTCAGGAGAAACTTATGTCCGAAACCAAGGAAAAAATCTGGAAAGCGCTGGCGCCGCTGTTGGTGCTGGCGATCCTGCTCTGGATACCCACGCCCGACGGCATGCCGCCGCAGGCCTGGCGCTACTTCGCCATTTTTGTGGCGATGATTGTCGGCATGATCCTGGAGCCGATCCCGGCGACGGCGATCAGCTTTATCGCCGTGACCCTCAGCGTGCTGAGCGCCAACTGGGTGCTGTTCGGGGCGCAGGAATTAGCGGAGCCGGGTTTCAAGGCCGGTAAAGAGGCGCTGAAATGGGGGCTGGCCGGATTCTCCAGCACCACCGTCTGGCTGGTGTTCGGCGCATTTATCTTTGCGCTCGGCTACGAAGCCACCGGGCTGGGGCGACGCATTGCGCTGTTTTTGGTGAAGTTTATGGGCAAGCGTACCCTGACGCTCGGTTATGCGGTGGTGATCATCGATATCCTGCTGGCGCCTTTTACCCCGTCCAACACCGCCCGTACCGGCGGCACCGTGTTCCCGGTGGTGAAAAACCTGCCGCCGCTGTTTGATTCCTTCCCCAACGATCCCTCCTCACGGCGCATCGGCGGTTACCTGATGTGGATGATGGTGGTCGGGACCAGCATCAGCTCCTCGATGTTCGTCACCGGCGCCGCACCTAACGTGCTGGGTATCGAGTTCGTCAGCAAAATCGCCGGCGTGCATATCAGCTGGATGCAGTGGTTCCTGGCCTTCCTGCCGGTAGGTCTGCTGCTGCTGGTGATTGCGCCGTTGATTTCCTATTACCTGTACAAACCGGGCGTTACGCACAGCAGCGAAGTCGCTTCCTGGGCCAATAGCGCGCTGGGGGAAATGGGCAAGCTGACGCGCAAGGAGTACACGCTGATTGGCCTGGTGCTGCTCAGCCTGTGTCTGTGGGTGTTTGGCGGCAAGATAATAGATGCCACCACGGTCTGTTTGTTGGCGGTATCGCTGATGCTGGCCTTGCACGTAGTGTCGTGGAAGGACATCACCAAATATTCCAGCGCCTGGAACACCTTGGTGAACCTGGCGACGCTGGTGGTGATGGCCAACGGCCTGACGCGCTCCGGTTTTATCGACTGGTTCGCGCTGACCATGAGCACCCATCTGGACGGATTCTCGCCGGATATGACGGTTGTGGCGCTGGTCCTGGTGTTCTACTTCGCTCACTACCTGTTCGCCAGCCTGTCGGCGCACACGGCAACCCTGCTGCCGGTGATCCTTGCCGTCGGTAAAGGCCTGCCGGGCGTGCCTATGGAGCAGCTGTCGATGCTGCTGGTGCTGTCGATCGGCATCATGGGCGTGCTGACGCCGTACGCCACCGGTCCTGGGGTTATCATCTACGGCTGTGGCTATGTGAAGTCGAAAGACTACTGGCGGATGGGCGGTATTCTGGGCGTGGTGTACATCGCCGCGCTGTTGTTGATCGGCTGGCCGATCATGCGTTTGTGGATGTGATTTTCTAAATTATCAGCGGCCCTCGGCGAAGGGCCGCTGAGCAGACCTTTCCCTGTGATGCTCATCACACACTTTCGGCGTTAACCTCTCCATGATAGCGAAGCAATAGCTAACACATTAAAAATAATCACAATCCTGGAGCCTCTGCGGATGAAAAGAAAAACTTTATTGCTGTGCTTGCCGTTATTTATGACCGGGACTGCCTTGGCGGAAACCAACGACTATCAATTGGATCAGGTGCTGGTGATGAGCCGCCATAACCTGCGTGCGCCGCTGGCCAACAACGGCAGCGTATTGGCGCAGTCCACGCCCAAAGCCTGGCCGGCCTGGGACACGCCGGGTGGCCTGCTGACCACCAAGGGCGGGGTGCTGGAAGTGTATATGGGCCACTACTTCAATGCGTGGCTCAAGCAAACCGGAGTATTGCCGCAGGAAGGCTGCCCGACCGCCGGCAGCGTTTACGTCTATGCCAACAGTTTGCAACGCACGGTGGCGACCGCGCAGTTCTTTACCAACGGTGCTTTCCCCGGTTGTGACGTCAGCGTGCATCATCAGGACAAAATGGGGGAGATGGATCCCACCTTCAACCCGATCATCACTGACAACAGCGAAGCTTTCAATCAGCAGGCTCTGGGGGCAATGAACGCCGAACTGGCCTCGTTGAAGCTGGACGCCTCCTACAAGCAATTAGAAAAAATCATCGATTACAAAGATTCCAGCGCCTGTAAAACCGACAAGCACTGCGATTTGACCAAAGAAGCCAGCAAAATGAGCGCGGTGCCGGGCAAAGAGCCGGGTGTGGCCGGGCCGCTGCGGGTAGGGAACTCGCTGGTGGACGCCTTTATGCTGCAATATTACGAAGGCTTCCCGATGAAGGCCGTGGCCTGGGGCAAAATCACCACGCCACAGCAGTGGAAACAGTTGGCGCAGCTGAAGGACGGCTATCAGGATTCGCTGTTTACCTCGCCGGTGGTGGCGCAAAACGTGGCCAAACCGCTGCTGACATATATCAACGGCGCACTGATTGGCGAACGCAAGCCGGATTCACCGAAGGTCACGGTGCTGGTGGGGCACGACTCCAACATTGCCTCCCTGCTGTCGGCGATGGAGTTCAAGCCGTACCAACTGCCGCATCAATATGAGAAAACGCCGATTGGCGGCAAGCTGGTGTTCCAGCGTTGGCACGATAAGAAAAACGATCGCGATTTGCTGAAAATCGAGTACGTGTATCAATCCACCGACCAGTTGCGCAATGCCACTCCGCTGACGCTGAAAACCCCGCCACAGCGCGTGACGATGGCGTTAAAAGGCTGCCCAATCGATAAGCAGGGCTACTGCGCCTGGAGCGACTTCGAAAAAACCATGAAAGGGATTCTGTAATCCTGTCGTGCCTCTCCTTCGGTAACGGGGGAGAGGAATAATCATTGTTGCTCAGGAGCTCGGCGTCTAAAATTAGCGTTCTGCACACCCAATATGGACAACCCGTGTTCTCTTCTTTTATCCCCACCTTTGAACGGTTGAACCTGGACGATTACCCGGGGCAGGTTGCCCGTTGCCGCTTTTCTGTGGCGCACTACCAGGATGACTGTTTCGCTGCCATTGGCATGGCGCTCCCCGAACATCTGGCGCGTGCGGTGCCAAAGCGGCGGGCGGAATATCTGGCCGGGCGTTATCTGGCGCGGACCTTGTTGGCCCCGCTGGGTTTTGCGGATTTCACGCTGTTGCGCGGCGAAGACCGGGCACCGCAGTGGCCGCCGGGTATCGCCGGTGCGCTCAGTCATAATGCAGGCACAGCGCTTTGCGCGGTGCATCCGGAAACCGGGGTGGGCGGCGTGGGGCTGGACGTTGAAACGCTCATTCCCGCCGCGCGTGCGGAGGAGCTGCAGCGAGCGATCGTTAGCGAGGCGGAATCTGCCCAACTGCACGCTCATTCACAGCCATTTAACCACCTGCTGACCTTGGCCTTTTCCGCCAAAGAGAGCCTGTTCAAAGCGCTATATCCGCAGGTGCGCTGCTATTTTGACTTTCTTGACGCACGCCTGGTCACGCTGGATACGCAACGACAGACGTTCGAATTGGAACTGCTCAAAACCCTCACGCCGCAGTGCCATGCAGGTCGCCGTTTCAACGGACGTTACTGGCAGCAAGGTGACGATGTCACAACTTTTATTTGTTTATAAATCAATCAAATAAAGCTAAAAATTCGGCGTTGCACTGTCACATTTGCCGGTGGATTCGCCTGCGGCGCAGCAGGTGGCTGGCCCCTTCCGACACCAGCAGCAGCACCGCCAGCCAGATAGGAATATAGGTCAGCCATTCATCCCGGCCGATGCTCTCGCCAAGCAGCAAGGCCACCACCACCAACAGCACCGGCTCCACATAGCTCAGCAGGCCGAACAGGCTGAACGGCAGCAGACGGCTGGCCAGGATATAGCACACCAGCGCAGCGGCGCTGATCACCCCCAACAGCGGGATTTGCCAATACAGTGCCGGGCTGATGCTCAACGCCGCCAGTGGCCCGTTGCCCCCGAAAGCGAACCAGGCGGCGACCGGCAGCATCAGCGTTAGCTCACACCACAAGCCACCCAGGTTGTCGGTGCCGAAACGGCGACGCAGGATAAAGTACACCGGGTAGCCCAGCGCCACCAGCAAGGTGGTCCAGGACACGCCGCCGACCTGATACAACTCGTTGCCGACGCCGATAATGGCGCAGCTGACCGCCAGTTTTTGCAGCAGCGAAAGGCGATCGCGGAAGATCAGGCGTCCTGCCAGCACCATGGTCAGCGGCAGCAGGAAATAGCCGAGCGATACCTCCAAGGCCTTGCCGTGCAGCGGTGCCCAGAGAAACAGCCAGAGCTGAACCCCCAGCAGCGCCGAACTCAGCGGCAGAAACAGCAGGCGGCGCGGCCGCTGTTTTATCCAACTCAAGGTCTCGCTGACCTTGCGCCAGTCGGCGGAAAGCACCATGAACAGCGTCAAAAACGGCACCGTCAGCAGGGTACGCCAGCCAAAGACTTGCTCACCGTCAAGCGGCGTCAGGGTAGAGGTGTAGTAATACATCACGCCGAACAATACCGAGGCGATGACGGAAAGAACGATCCCTTTAATCACATGCGATCCTGAAAAGTTATTGATTTTATTGCCGGTACTCTAGAGAAGTTTAGCGCTAACAACAATGCGGCGCATCAGGCTGGACAATCGCCAACGGCAAGTTAAAATAAATACTGTGTATTAATACAGGTGTTTTGTCATGACCCTCGATCTTTTTGAAGACTCCTTGCCGCCGCCGTGGCGGGAACAGATTGCGCCAGGCGCGGTGGTGATGCACGGTTTTGTGCGCGATCACGGCCCAGAACTGCTGGCGGCGGTGCATGGGGTGATTGCTCAGGTGCCCTGGCGGCACATGACTACGCCGGGCGGTCATGTGATGTCGGTGGCGATGAGCTGGTGCGGTAACGGCTGGAGCAGCGACAGCCGCGGTTACCGCTATTCGGAGCGCGATTCGCGCAGCGGCAAACGTTGGCCGCCGATCCCGGATATCCTGATGGCGCTGGCGGATGAAGCGGCACAGCAGGCGGGCTTTGCCCCGTTTGTACCGGATTCCTGCCTGATGAACCGCTACGATCCGGGCAGCAAGCTGTCATTGCATCAGGACAAAGACGAGCATGATTTCGGCTCGCCGATCGTTTCCGTTTCCCTCGGGCTGCCGGCGGTATTCCAGTTCGGCGGCATGCAACGTAGCGATCGGGCCCAGCGCATTCCTTTGGCGCACGGCGACGTGGTGGTGTGGGGCGGCCCGTCGCGGCTGTGTTTTCACGGCATTATGCCGATCAAGGAAGGCTACCATTCGCTGGTGGGGCCGCACCGTATCAATATCACCTTACGCAAGGCGCTTTAGCTGCGGCTCTTTCGCCAGGCAGGCCACCAGATAGTCGATAAACACCCGCAGCTTGGGCGGCAGGTACTGATTGGGGGCATACAGCAACCACAGCCCGCCGTGGTAACTGCTGAGGAAATCCCATTGCGGCAGCACCTGCACCACTTCGCCGTCGTCCAGCGCCTGACGGGCGGTAAAGTACGGCAGGCTGCCAATGCCAATGTGCTGTTTCACCGCATCCAGCCGCACGCCGGTATGGTTGGCGGCGTAGCGCCCACGTACGTTGACCGTCACCGTTTTCCCGGCCTGGCGGAATTTCCAACGGGCGTCGTTCGGCGTTTCACCCAGATAAATGCAGCTGTGCTGCGCCAAATCCTGCGGATGCCGCGGCGTTCCCTGCTGTGCCAGATAAGCCGGTGTGGCGCACAGCAGGTGGTCGATGGTCATCAGTTGGCGGCCAATCAGCCCAGGGGAAGGGCGTTCGGTGATGCGCAGCGCCAGATCGACCCGATCATCAATCAAATCCATATAGCGGTCTTCCAGCCGCAGGCGAACGTCGACTTTGGGATAGCGGCGTAAAAACGCCGGTATGTGCGGGTGCAGCACATAACGCCCCACCGCCTTGGGCACGCTGACGCTGACCAAGCCTTCAGGCTCTACTGCACCGCGCCCGCTGAACTCCATCACCGAGTGCGCGGCGTCCAGCATGCTGCGGCAGCGTTGAAATACTTCTTCGCCCTGTTCGCTTAGCCGCAATTTGCGCGTGGTGCGGTGTAGCAGTTGCAATGCTAACGCCTGTTCCAGTTTAGCCACGCTGCGGCTGGCGGCAGAGGGGGATGTGCCCAGTCGACGGGCGGCGGCGGAAAAACTGCCGCTCTCGACCACCTGGACAAACACGGCCATTTCGGCCAGCAGCGAATGAGAGAGATTTGTGCTCACAGCGCAAAGGTCCATTGTGTTATTGACGGATTATCCTTTGATTATGGCATGAATATAATGGGCTCTCTAATCAGGAGAAAAACCATGACCGAACGGCTTTATTATTATAGCGACGAATTACAGGGCGCAGCGCAGGTGCTGGCCTGTACCCCGATGGAAGAGGGTGGATACGCGATAGAGCTGGACGCCACATTGTTTCACCCGCAGGGCGGCGGACAACCGGCCGACGGCGGTAAGCTTGGCGGCATCCCGGTGCTACGCGTGGCGCAGCAGGGCGACAAGGTGCTGCATTTCACCGCCGAGCCGTTGGCCGCAGGGCCGGTGAGCGTGCAGGTTGATGGTGAACAGCGTCGGTTGCATACCCGTTGGCACTCCGCCGGGCATCTGATCGGCTGGCTGGGGGAAACCCGCGGCTGGCAACCGGTGAAGGCGCACCACTGGCCGGGCGAAGGGCGGATCACTTTCACACCGGGCGCTGAGCCACAAACGCTGGATCAGGATTTTCTTCAGGCGGAGCTGGCAAGGCTGATTGCGGCAGACCTTCCGCGCAGACAGGTGGCGGTTGACGGCCTGCGGCAGGTGGGATTTGGCGAACTGCCGACCTATGGCTGCGGTGGCACCCATGTGCCCTCGCTGGCGGAGCTGGGCGCGGTAAACATCACGGCGCTCAAAGTGAAAAAAGGCCAGTTGATTGTTCAGTACGCGCTAGATTAAAACGTCGTCCGGGTGGCTATTTCGCCGGCCCGGCCCCCCGCAGCATGGTGCAGAACGCGCACTGGCATCCCGCCTGCGGCAGCGCCGCGCAGGTACCGCTATTGACCGCCTGCGCGTCCATCGCGTGAAAACCGTAAAACATATTCTCCAGGCTGTTTTCCGCTGCGCGCGCCTGTTCAGGCCGTGGCTCGGGCACCTTGGACTGAAACGCGGCGGCCCGACCGGCCAACAGGCCAAGGAACAACAGCGAAAGCTGAATTTTCATTTTCGTCTCCCCGATGTAATTTCTGATACGTTATAACAAAACACCCATTCTGCCAACCGTCGCTGCCTTGTGCATTTTCCGCCATAGGTTAGCGAAATTAGTTCGTTCAACTCCCCGCCGATTTGGTTTGTTATCTAATCCATAACATTCCGAAATAAAGAAGGCGTGGCACACTATGTTTAAGTTCTCTTTCAATAGATTAACCAGCGGAATAACAGTGGCATTGGGCTTGGCGGTGGCGGCTACTCCGGCGCTGGCGTCGGTGCAGGGCGGCACGCTGATCTACCTGGAACAGCAGGCGCACACCAACCTTTTTCCGCCTTCCGGCGGCTTCTACCCCAACGGCGGCATCCTCAACCAGATCACCGACAAGCTGACCTACCAGAACCCCAAAACGCTGGAGATTGAGCCGTGGATCGCCGAATCCTGGAGCAGTAACGCCGACAAAACCGAATACACCTTCAAGCTCCGGCCGGGCGTGACCTTCTCGGACGGTACGCCGCTGGACGCCAACGCGGTGGCGAAGAACTTCGATACCTATGGCCTGGGCAACAAAGAGAAACGTCTGCCGGTCTCCGAGGTGATCAATAACTATGACCACAGTGAAGTGATCGATCCCTTGACCGTGAAGTTCTACTTCAAGCGCTCTTCGCCGGGTTTCCTGCAGGGTACTGCCACCATAGGGTCAGGGCTGGTTTCTCTCAGCACCTTAAACCGCAGCTATGACGAATTGGGTGACGCGCGCCATATCATAGGTTCCGGCCCGTTCGTGGTCAGTGCCGAAACGCTGGGGCGCGAAGTGGATCTCAGCGTGCGCAAAGATTACCGCTGGGGCCCGGCCAGGCTGACGCAGCAGGGGCGCGCCAATCTGGACGGTATCAAGGTGATCGTGACCGGCGAAGACAGCGTACGTATTGGCGCATTGCAGGCCGGGCAGGCGGACTTTATTCGCCAGATCCAGGCCTATGACGAGAAACAAACCCAGGATCAGGGTTTCACTATCTACGCCGCCCCAACGCGCGGCGTCAATGACAGCGTGGCCTTCCGGCCGGACAACCCGTTGGTGAGCGACCTGCGCGTGCGTCAGGCATTGCTGCACGCCACCGACAGCAAGCAGATCGTCGAGACGCTGTTCTCCGTTAACTATCCGCAGGCCAAATCGGTGATTGCTTCTTCCGCTGCCGGTTTTGTCGATCTTTCCGCCAAACTGAAATTCGACCCGGATCTGGCTAACCGCCTGCTGGATGAAGCGGGCTGGAAAAAGGGCGGCGACGGCCTGCGTGAGAAGGACGGAAAAAAACTGTTGTTGAACGTTTATGAATCGCTGCCGCAACCGCAGAACAAGGCGGTGCTACAGCTGGTTTCGCAGCAGTGGGGCAAAGTTGGCGCGCGCTTGAACATTCTGGCGGGCGACGCCGGTAGCAAGGTGGCGGATAACCTGGATCCGCAGAAAACCCCGGCGGCGGTGGTGGAAGTGGGGCGGGCCGATCCGGATGTGATTAAAAGTCAGTTTTACCCGACCAACCGCGATGCGCTGTTACAGCAAGGCGGGACGGGCAAAAACAGCGCATTTAAAGATGACAAGCTGAACGCGCTGCTGCTGGGCATCGCTTCAGAGGTGGATGCCCAAAAACGCCTGCAGATTGCCGGCGAAGCGCAAAACTACCTGCTCGATCAGGCCTACGTGATCCCGTTCTTCGAAGAGCCGCAGGTGTTTGCCGGAGCGCCTTATCTCAAGGGCGTAAGTTTTGAAGCGGTCGGCCGCCCGAGTTTCTACGGCGCATGGCTGGAAAAACGCTGAGGAGACCATGATGAGCCGATATCTGGCAAGGCGTATCGGGCAGGCGCTGCTGGTGCTGTGGGCGACCTTTAGCCTGTCGTTTATCTTACTGCAGGTGCTGCCGGGTGATGCCATTCTGATTAAGTTTCAGAACCCGGACATGGGCCTCAGCCCGGCGCAGATCGCCGATATGCGCGCGGCCTATGGCGCCGATGTGTCGCTGTGGCAGCAGTATCTGCATGCGCTGGGCAACGTGCTGCGCGGGGATCTCGGCTATTCCATTCAGGCCGGCGTGCCGGTGACGGAGCTGTTGGCCACCAACTTGCCCGCCACGTTGCAACTGGCGCTATTGGGGTTTTCGCTGGCGCTGATCCTGGCGTTGGCGTTGGCCTTTATCTCCAATTTGACCCGCTTTGGCTGGCTGAGGTCATTGCTGCAGTCGCTGCCATCGCTGTTTGTCTCGGTGCCGACCTTCTGGTTGGGCATTGTGCTGATCCAGCTGTTTTCTTTTCGGCTCAAGCTGATCCCGGTGATCAATCCGGGAGAGTGGGAAGGGCTGATCCTGCCGATTGTGACGCTGGCAATACCGATTTCCGCCCCGCTGGCGCAGATCCTGATCCGCAGTATCGACCAGGTACAAACCCAACCCTTTGTCGCCGTGGCCCGTGCCAAAGGCGCCAGCCGCAGCCGGGTGCTGTGGCGGCACGTGGCGCGTAACGCCATGCTGCCGGTGCTGACCATCGCCGGTATTTTACTCGGCGAACTGATCGCCGGTGCGTTGATTACCGAAACCGTGTTTGGCCGCAGCGGGCTGGGGCAACTCACCTTGCAGGCGGTGCTGAATCAGGACGTCGCGGTGCTGCAAGCGATCGTGGTGATTTCCGCCGCCGCTTTCGTCACCCTCAATCTGCTGGTGGATCTGCTGTTCCCGCTGCTGGATCCGCGATTGAAAACCCATACAGGAGCCGCCGTATGAGCAGTATCTCCTTTGAGAAATCCAGCGTGCCGGAGCGCGATCTGGGCGCGGTGGAAAGCGAAGGCACTTTGCCAACGCACCGTCCGCGCCGCCGTCGTGTACCGCTGACGCTGTTGCTGGCCTGGGCGGTGATTGCCATCGCGGTGCTGTGGGCGCTGGCACCGCAGCTGTTCACGGCCTACAGCGGCACCGAAGGCATTGCCGGGGCGCAGCGTTTGGCACCGGGGGGCGAACATTGGTTGGGCACCGATCAACTGGGGCGCGATCTCTATGCGCGCATTGTTTATGGCGCTTCGCAGACGCTGTCCGCCGCGCTGGTGGCGGTCGCTTTAGGCCTGCTGTTGGGCACCGCGCTGGGGCTGATTGCCGGTGCGGTGGGCGGCATCGCGGATGACGCGGTGATGCGCCTTGTCGACGTGTTGCTGTCGATTCCCGGTCTGCTGCTGTCGTTGAGCATCATTATTTTGCTGGGCTTCGGCACGGTTAACGCCGCCATCGCCGTGGGGATTACCTCGGTAGCGAACTTTGCCCGCCTGGCGCGCGCCGAGGTGGTGCGGGTACGCCACAGCGATTACGTCGAGGCGGCCTATGGCAGCGGCGGTACCTTCTGGGCGGTGCTGTGGCGGCACATTTTGCCGAACTCGTTAACCTCGGTAATTGCCTTCTCGGCATTGCAGTTCGGCAGCGCGATTCTGGCGATTGCTACCTTGAGCTTCCTGGGTTACGGCACGCCACCGCCGACGCCAGAGTGGGGGCTGCTGATCGCCGAAGGGCGCAACTATATTTCCACCGCCTGGTGGCTAACCACCTTCCCGGGGCTGGCGGTCGTGGCGGTGGTTCTGGCGGCCAACCGCATCAGCCGCGCATTGGGGAGAACGCCAGTATGAGTATTCAGAGCGCATTACAACGGGCGAGCGCCACACCACCGGTACTGGAGCTGGAACAGGTTTCGATCGCCTATCAGGGCGCGGCTGGCAATCAGCGGGTGGTGCATCAGGTATCGTTTGCCATTCAGCCTGGGGAAGTGGTGGCGCTGGTTGGCGAGTCCGGTTCCGGCAAAACCACCACCGCGCAGGCAATCATTGGTTTGCTGACGGAAAACGGTCGCCTGGAGCAGGGGGCAATACGGCTGAACGGCACCGACATCAGCCACTGGTCATCAAAGCGTCTGGATGCGGTACGCGGGGCGCAAATCAGTTTGATCCCACAAGATCCTTCCAGCTCACTCAATCCGGTGAAAACCATTGGCGATCAGGTGGCAGAGATCATCAACATTCACCGTCGGCTGCCGCGCAAGCAGCTGCAGCAGCGGGTGGTGGCGTTGTTGACCCGCGTCGGTTTGACGCATCCGGAGCTGCGGGCGCGTCAGTATCCGCACGAGCTTTCCGGCGGCATGAAACAGCGGGTGTTGATCGCCATTGCCATTGCGCTGCAACCGGCGTTGATTATCGCCGATGAGCCGACCAGTGCGCTGGATGTCACGGTGCAAAAACGCATTCTCGATCTGATCGACGAACTGCGGCAGGAGTTTGGCACTGCGGTGCTGCTGGTAACCCACGATCTGGCGGTGGCGGCGGAACGCGCCGATCGGCTGCTGGTATTTCGCCATGGCCGGGTACAGGAGCAGGGAGTGACTGCCGAGGTGCTGCGCGCCCCTGCCAGCGACTATACCCGCCGGCTGTTTGCTGATGAGCCCTCATTGAGCCGTGCAGTGGTGCCGCAACCCGGTCACCGCACGCAGGAGCTGGCGATCCAGGTCAATGGGCTGGTGAAAGATTTCCCCCTGGCCGGTAGCGGTGGCAAAACTTATCGGGCGCTGGACCAGGTGTCGTTCAGCGTGCCTGGCGGCACTACCCATGCGCTGGTGGGGGAGTCCGGCTCCGGTAAAACCACATTGGCGCGCTGCCTGCTCGGTTTCCAACGGCCGGACGCCGGGCAAATCATTATCGACGGCGTCGACTTTACGCGCTTGAAGGGCGAAGCGTTGCGCCAGTTCCGCCGCCGCATTCAGCTGGTGTATCAGAACCCATTCGGTTCGCTCGATCCGTCCCAGACGTTGTATCAGGTGATTGAAGAGCCGCTGCTGAATTTCGAGCCGCTGACCCAGGCCGAGCGCTATCGCCGAGTGCGAGATTTGTTTGAACGCGTGGCGCTGCCGAACGAATTGCTGAGCCGTAAACCACGCGAACTTTCCGGCGGCCAGCGACAGCGGGTGGCGATCGCCCGGGCGCTGGTGCTGCAGCCGCGGGTACTGGTGCTGGATGAAGCCACTTCGGCATTGGATGTCACGGTTCAGGCGCAGATCCTGCGGTTGCTGCAGGATTTGCAGCAGGAATTGGGGCTGACCTATTTGTTTATCTCACACGACCTGGCCACGGTAAGGCAGATTTCCCACAGCGTTTCGGTGTTGCACCGCGGCGTGCAGGTGGACAGCGGGGCGACCGGTGAGCTGTTCGCCATGCCGGGCAGCGATTACACACGTCAGCTGATTGAAGCCATTCCCGGCCGTCAGCTTTATGCCGAACAGCCCCAGATTGAGGATGCATTCTATGAGCAGTAAAAGACTCGGTTTTTTCACCCGGCTGCTGGATCAGGGCAGTGCGCAACAGCGTTATCGGCTGGCGACCGAACAGATCGTGCATGCCGAACGGGCTGGCTTTGACAGCGCCTGGGTGGCGCAGCACCATTTTCATGAGGACGAGGGCGGCCTGCCTTCGCCGCTGGTGTTTCTGGCGCAGGTGGCGGCGCGAACCCGCCATATCCGGCTCGGCACCGGGGTGATCACGCTGCCGATGGAGTCTGCGATTCGGGTGGCCGAAGACACTGCGGTGCTGGATCTGCTGTCCGACGGCAGGTTGGAAGTCGGTATCGCTGCAGGCGGCACGCCTTCTTCGTTCAGCGCCTTCGGTTTCGACGCCACACAGCGTCACGCGGTGTTTGCCGACAATTTCAGCACCCTGCTGCGAGCCTGGCGCGGTGAGGCCCTGGGTGGTGAAGATAACCGCCTGTATCCGGCGGCACCGCAGTTGGCCGAACGGGTCTGGCAGGCGACTTTTTCGGTGGAAGGCGGCGAGCGCGCCGGGCGGGCCGGTGACGGCCTGATGCTGTCGCGTACTCAGCCGCGCCCGGCAGATGCGCCGGATTTGCCGCTGGACGAATTGCAGAACCCGATTATCGATGCTTATCTGGCGGCGCTGCCGCCCGGCATTGCGCCGCGCATCATGGGATCGCGCACCGCATTGGTAACCGACTATGGCCAACAGGCGCGGGACTTTGCCGCCAAAGGGTTGAGCCGTGGACTTGAGCGCCTGCGCGCCAGTGGCCACCGGCCGTCCGACGAGTCGCTTGATGGGCTGATCCACGCTTTTGACGTGCACCTTGGCACCCCGGAGCAGGTGATTGCTTCATTGCAAAAAGACAGCGCGCTGGCGCGAGTGACCGATCTGGCATTCCAGGTGCACTCTATCGATCCGCCGCACGCCACCATCCTGCGTTCTATTGAGTTGATCGCCCGCCACGTTGCCCCGGAGTTGGGCTGGCAACGCCGCAATCCCGCATCCGTCTCCTACGAACATCACGCTGAGGAAAAGGTATGACTGCAACATTGCTCTCTAAAGATTTGCTGGCTGAGCTGGCAGAGATCGCCCCCAATTCTGCATTGGCTCAGGCCAGAGCTACCCGACAAGCGGCGACAGATGCGATTCAGGCCAGCTATCTGGCGCTGTTCTCCCCCGCTGATGCCGGCGATTTCCCCGTCGTGCAACGGTTGCAGCTCGCGCAGCGCATCAGCGAATGGCATGCGGACAAACTGCTTGCTGCACACTACGGCACCTTGTTGCAGCAGGAGGGGGGCGTTCAGCCTGGCCCGCATTTGCAGGCAGCGTTCGATCACGCCGAAAGGCTGGCGTTCAAACCCGCCAGCGCCGACGCGCAGCATTTGCAGGCATTGCAACAGGCCGGCTGGACGCTGGACGCTATCGTCACCCTGTCGCAGCTGATCGCCTTTGTTAGTTTCCAGAGCCGCTTGTTGACGGGTTATCGGCTGCTTGAAGGAAAACCACTCGAAAGCTCCGGCGGAGCACCCGTCAGGGCTGGCGGTTGGCGTACCGAATCCGCGACTCTTGGCGGCCGCCACGCACCACCGGTGTTTACCCGCCAGGAACTGGGTTGGGAGCCCTGGATTGCCGCCAAGCCGCTGGCAGAGTTTGATGAGCAAGGCCAGGCGCTTTTGACGCGCTTCGGGCACAGTGATTCGGATTACTTCCGCCTGTTGGCGCGTAACCATCCGGTGCTGGAGCAGAGAACGTTGGCGGATCGCGCCATTTTCTACACGCCGGGTGGGTTGGAACGTAAGGATCGCGAGCTGGCGGCAACGGTGGCCAGTAAGGTGAATGGCTGCATCTATTGCGCTTCGGTGCATGCCCGCAAGGCGGCGCAGTTGTCCAAGCATACGGATGAAGTACAGCGCCTGCTGGATGTGGCCCCGGGCGGCATTTTGAGCGAGGGGCAAGGGGAGCCGTGGCGGACGCAGATAGACTTCGCCGCTGCGCTGTCCGCCACACCGCCGCAGGTCAATGCCGGGCATCTGGCGGCGTTGCGCGAGCAAGGGTTGGACGAACTGGCGTTGCTGGATCTGGTGCAATCGACCGCGTTCTTTGCCTGGGCCAATCGGCTGATGTTGACGCTCGGCGAGCCTTTCGACGATCGCTAGGTTTTTCACAATGCACGCAGATACGTTGAGGCGAAAGTTTTCGCCCCAACGTAATTATTAATTTTCCCTACAGGTTGTTAGCTTGAGGAAGCGTAGAGACCCAGCCCAGCAATATATCTATTTCATAGCAGGCAAGTCTTGTGCGGCAATGATACCTTTTACAAGGCAGGAGCACTATGGGCAGTTTTTAAAGCAGGTGTGCCGTATATTCCCACTCCTGGTCATGGTATACGCCCAGCTTTCGCTTGTTCATCCACAATTGCGTTAAGTTTTAGTGAGTTCGCCAATTTTTCAAACGCCTTATTTTCAGCATAAGGCTACCCCTGGGCGGCGTCAGTTTTGCCAAACCTGCGGGCTGCGCGGCGTATCCATTCGGTAGTCTGAATAGGGACGAGTGAATATCTCGCGCCCCAGCTCGCGGGCGGCTTGCAGCGGGTTACGCGGATCGCGGCTGATTTCGCCCCGGCTGTTGCCCGCGCCATGAACCAGCCCGACGAATTCGGAATGCGAATAGCGGCTGAACTCCTGAATTTGATGCACAATCCCCATCGCGGCACCGGGATAGGTTTCCTCCGAGGCTACCGCCAGCCCGATGCGTTTGCCGCTCATACGCTGATGCACCTGTTCCGCATCGGGGTAGGCGCTGGAGTAGTAGCTGAAAGAGCGGTCGAAAAAGGCTTTGGTTTGCGCCGACATGCCGTACCAGTAAAGCGGGGTGCAGAACACCGCAGCGTCCGCCGGCAGAAAATGCTCAAGGAACAGTTCGCCATAACGGTCGGCAGGCGGGGTGGCGTGGCGCTCATCCACCAAAAAACCGTTGATGTAATCGTCTAAAAAAAACAGGCTGGCGTCGGTGCCGGCCTCCGCGGCACCTGCCATGATGGCCTGCGCCAGGGTTGCACTGTTGCCGTCGCGACGTGGGCTGCCAACCAGGACGATAAGTCGTTTTGACTGATGAGATGAATTCATGTCGTTCTCCATTGATGGGGGTGTAGAACACGAGAATCAATTTAGGGTGAGTAAAGCTGTAGTGACAAATGACGGCTATTCTTTCAGGATGAGTTCAATTCATCTGTAGGGAGCCCTGACCATGTTTGCCTCGCTGCCGGTTACCGCATTGCGCACCTTTGAATCCGCCGCCCGGTTGCGTAGTTTTAAACAGGCGGCTTTGGAGTTGGCGGTGACGCCGACGGCGGTATCGCATCAGATAAAAGCGCTTGAGCAGCAGCTGGGTTTTGCATTATTCGATCGGATACCGCGGGGCGTGCGGTTGACGCCAAAGGGCGAGCGTTTGTTCGCCGGAGTGCACGGCGCATTGCTCGACGTGGCAACTGTGCTGGATGCTCTGCGACCAACGCCGAGCTCGGGATCGCTGTGCGTTTCCGTTACCCATTCCTTTGCGGCGCTGTGGTTGGTGCCGCGCCTGGGGCGTTTTTATCAGGCCTATCCGCACTATTTGGTACGCCTGGAGGCCTGCGCTGAGGTGATTGATCTGCAGCAGGACGCCAGCGTAGACATTGCTATTCGTTACAGCAGCGCAAACTATCCGCAGTTGTATCAGGCGGCGCGGCTGGAAGAGAGTTTTGGCGTTTACGGCGCCCCGGGGTTTTGTGCGGCGGAGCAACCTGCGCCAACCTTGATCACCGTGCGCTGGCGGGATTCCACCCTCTACGAAACCCGCTGGCGCGATTGGTGCCTGGCTGCCGGGGTCGATTGGTGGCAGCGCCACACGACGCTGCGGGCCTATGATGAAGAGCATTATGCGCTGCAAGCGGCGGTAGCCGGCCAGGGGTTGGTGCTGGCCAGTTCGGTAATGGTGTCCGATCAGGTGCGTAATGGCTTGCTGGTACCCTATCGGCCGGATATTCGCGTGCCGGGAGCGGCCTACACCGCGTTGTGTGTACCCGGGCGTGAACGGCACCCGCCGGTGCGGGCATTCCTCGACTGGCTACAGCAGGAACTTGGCGGCTGATGAACAGCACAAAATAAAAGTTTTTCTGGCGTGCGGCATGGGAATATTGGATAAATTTGGTATTCCATTCCCATGAGAGAGATGTCCATGAGCCAGCCAAGAGTTTCCGATCACCCGATTGATGCGCAGTTTATTGAACGCTGGTCGCCGCGCGCGCTGGCGAATGATCCTATCGACGATACGACCCTGTTGAGCTTCTTCGAAGCGGCACGCTGGTCGCCTTCGGCGTATAACATCCAGCCGTGGCGCTTCGCTTATAGCAAGCACGGTTCGGCCAGTTGGGACAGCTACCTGGACTTCCTGATTGAATTCAACCGCGGCTGGGCGCAGCACGCTTCGGCGTTGGTGGTGATCATTTCGAAAACGACCAGCCTGAACGGCGAGAAGGAAGTGGATAACCCAAGCCATTCCTTTGATACCGGTGCTGCCTGGGCCAATCTGGCGCTGCAGGCGCATCTGAAAGGCTGGCTGACCCACTGCATGGGCGGCGTTCACCACGATAAAATCAAGGCTGCGCTCAACCTGCCGGATAACTATCAGGTGCATGGCATGGTGGCGATCGGCAAGGCGGGCGACAAATCCCTGCTGCCTGAATTCCTGCAGCAAAAAGAGATCCCTTCAGGGCGTTTGCCGCTGGAGCAGACGGTGGTGGAAGGGCTGAACTTTACCCTGTAATCGCTTTTTCTGAGACTGATCGGCCCGCAGGGTTCCCTCTGCGGGCTTTTTTATTGCCTTGCGTAGATGAGGTAAAACTTTGTGAGTATGTCCATGAGTGCGATGATCGCTATATAATATTTTATATAGCGATTATTGAAAATTAGGGGAGGGTACATGGACAATCACTTCGGTAAGGGGCTGATGGCCGGGTTAGCCGCGCGGGACGCCAAGCCTGCTGCGCAACTGTCCCGTTTCTGTTGTGACTACAAACGTGGCTTTGTATTGGGTTATGCGCACCACCTGGCGGAAAGCCTGGGTGACGAAAATCAGGCTGCGTTCGAGGCCGGCTTGCTCTGCCGGGCTTACGATCTTAACGGCGAGATGATGAGTGAGTTCTTCAGCGGCGGCAGCAACCGCCTAGCCGAAAAGTTTTTCTGCGCGGGGTACAACCGGGAAGGATAACCTTAAGCGCCGCCACGCTTTGGCCTGAGCGACTCAGGCCTTATTCATCACCACCACCAAATAGATGCAGAGTTCAGCGCTTTCATTCTTGAACACGCAGTCGGTCGGTGGGCCAAGCTCCAGGCAATCGCCCTGGTCCATTTCATGGCGGGTTTCGCCTTCCTGAAACACCAGCGAGCCGGACAAAACCCAGATCAATTGCCGCATAAAGGCATAGGCCGAAGCCGGCATGGGGATCGCGGCCCCGGCGGGCAGTTCAATGCGTACCAGATCGAGCGGCATATCCGACTGCGGCGACACATGGCGACGGACGTAGCCGCTGTCGGGATCGACCCACAGCGGTTGGTCCTGCTTACGCATCAACCGGCCTTCCTGCGTTTCCGCCCGGGCGATCAGTTTGGACATGCTCAGACCGAATGCGCCGGAAAGCCGCCCCAGCAACATCGCCGTTGGGCTACTGTCGCCGCGTTCAATTTTGTGCACCATCGCGCGTGAAACGCCGGCCCGTTCCGCCAGATCGGACAGCGACCAATGGCGCGCCTCACGTTCGATGCGGATCCTCGCGCCGATGCGCTGATTTAGGTTGTCTAATTTATTATCCATATCGTAGTATGATAGTAGACGGTCAACCAAGAGGTCAACATGCTTATCCGTAACGCGACTATAACCGATAGCGCAGGCATTGCCGCTATCTATAACGACGCCGTGCTGAACACCACGGCAATCTGGAATGAACTTAGCGTCGACGAGGCAAACCGCGCCGCGTGGATAACAGAACGACAGGGGATGGGCTACCCGGTGCTGGTGGCGATTGACGCAGCGGGTGAGGTGATGGGCTATGCCTCATTTGGCGATTGGCGGGCGTGGGACGGCTATCGACACACCGTCGAGCATTCGGTGTATGTTCGGCGAGACAGCCGCAGCGGCGGGGTAGGTAAAACGCTGTTGATTGCGCTGATTGAGCAGGCGCGGGCGATCGGCAAACACGTGATGGTGGCGGGCATTGAGTCCGGCAACCACGCGTCTGTGCAGTTGCACATTAATCTGGGCTTCGAGATGGTCGGCCGCATGAGCGAAGTGGGTGCCAAGTTTGGCAAATGGCTGGATTTGACCTTCCTGCAGCTGAAGCTCGACGACGCCAGCGCCCCACCGAAGCGTTAATAACACAGCGAAAACCGGGATCTCTATGAATATCATGCTATTGCTGCTGGTTGCGGCCGGGGTCAGCCTGGTCATTCAGAACCTGTTGATGGTGCGCATTACAGAGAGCGTGTCGACGGTGCTGATTACGCTGGTGATCAACTCCAGTGTTGGCCTGGTGTTGTTGATGGGACTGCTGTTTGCCAAAAACGGTGTCACGGCTCTGGCCGAAGTCACGGGTTCCCTGCGGTTGTGGATGTTGTTGCCTGGCTTGTTGGGATCGTTTTTTGTGTTTTCTGGCATTTTGGGTTACCAGAAGCTGGGGGCGGCAACCACCATTGCCGTACTGGTTGCCAGCCAGTTGGTGGCGGGATTGATGGCCGATATTTATAAGGCCGGGCCGGCGGCAATGCGTGAAAATTTGCCCGCGCTGCTGGGGGCCGTGTTGCTGGTGGTTGGTGCTTTTCTGGTGGCCAGAAGAAGTTTTTAAAACCTAAAGAGCCCGCTCGGTTTCCCCCGAACGGGCCTGCTTATTTATTCGATCAGAATGACAGGGTCATACCGGCGTAATACGCGCGCCCAGGTTCGTTGTAAGTTGATGCCCCTTGGTTCTCGCGGTACAGCTGTTTATCGAACAGGTTACTGATACCGGCATTCAGGCGCAGATCCTTGGTCAGATCGTAATTCACGCCAACCGCGGCCACGGTGTAAGCTCCCACTTCATTGGTCGCCAGCGAACCGACTTCATTACGGATCTCGGCATATTCGCGGGGTTTCTGACGGCCATAGAATGTCCAGGTGAGGTTGGTCGAGAGTTTGTCGGTTACCTGATAATCCAGCATGGTGTTAACGGTGTATTTCGGGATCACGGAAAGCGGGTTCCCGGTATCCTTATTTTCCGATGTGATCATATAGGTGGCGTTGGTACGCCAATTCAGCCGATCTTTCACTACCGGGATCACCAGGTTGCCTTCAAGCCCTTCCACCACCGCCTTGCCGCCGTTTTCCCAACGCAGAATGTTGTAGCCGTTAGAGGCGTAGCCCACCAGATCGGTCCCGGAAACGATTTTGTTTTTATAATCGTTGCGGAAATAGGTAATACCGGCGTTGAACCCTTCATAGGTGAACTCCAGGCCGACTTCTTTGTTGATGCTGACTTCCGGATCCAAGTCGGCATTGCCCATCAGGTAGCAGCTCCCCATGGCAATGTTGTCCGGGCAGCCGTTGCCGCGGGTGGCCAGCAGGTAGCCTTCGCTGGACTGATACAGGTTTGGGGCTTTGAAGACGCGGGCGATCCCGGCTTTCAGTTTGAAATAGTCGCCAAGTTCCTGCGAGGCATTCAGGCTTGGGCTCCAGTTGCTGCCGAATTTGCTGTGATAATCAAAACGCATGCCGGGGATCAGCAGGGTGCCGGGCAAGACTTCGATATTATCTTCGAAGTACAGGGCGCTGAGTTCCGCGCTGTTTTTGGCGCTGCGTCCGGAAGGATCGCCGGAGATATCGCCGATGGTGACGCCGCTGGCATCGGTGACCTGCATAGAGGCCGGATCGTCGAGCTGCTCACGGTTCCACTCGGCCCCCAGGGTCATGGTTTGTTCGAACCACAGGTTGAGCGGCAGCGTCACTTCACCGGTGGTTCTGACATTTTTCAGCCGACTGGTGTTGAATTGGTCGCTGTTGATCATCCCTTCGACACGCCCGGTAGAGCCTTCCTGAAGACGGGTATTGTTGGTTTTTTCGTAGTAAACGCCGACGCGTGACTGGCCCCAATCCCAGATGCCGTTATGGGTGATGCCGTAAGTCTGGCGATACAGGCGGTTGGTTTCTTGTCCGTACAGCGACGAAACCAGATCGTTCGGGCTGAGATTACCGTTGCTGTACTGGGTATCGCCGGCGTAGATATTGCCCTGGCGGCTGTAGCCCAGCTCAAAATCGAGGATCTGCGTCGGGGTCATTTTCCACGAGAACAGGGCGTTGACGTCTTTGTTGCGTACGCCTTCGCTACCGGCAGCATAGGACCCGTTTTGCGCGGTGTTGATATCCGCCGCATCGGCGTCGGTTTTGTTAAAGTTGCCGTACAGGCGCATGGTGAGCGCGTCGCCGGCCAACGGGCCGCTGAGGCTAAAGTTGGTGCGTTTCGTTGCGCCTTCCTTGTCGTTTTCAGGCTGATTGGTAAACAGCGACAGGCTGCCATGCCAGTCATTGGTGGGGCGTTTGGTGATGATATTAATCACACCCCCGGCGGCACCGGAACCGTAACGCGCCGCCGCAGGCCCACGCAGCACTTCGATGCGCTCAACCATTTCCGCCGGCACCCAGTTGGTATCGCCGCGGGTGTCCCTTTCGCCGCGCCAGCTATAGCGAACTGAATTGCGCGACGTGGTGGGGACGCCGTCGATTAAAATCAGCGTGTTTTCCGGCCCCATGCCGCGTATATCGATCTGACGGTTATTACCACGGCTGCCGCTGGCGCTGTTGCCGGTCAGGTTCACGCCGGGCATTTTGCGGATGATGTCGGATAAATCGTTGACCGGCGGATCCTTGGCGATGTCCTCGGCGGTAATAATGGAAACGCCAGGCTGCTGTTTTAATTGTTCTTCCGCCGGCGCCAAAACTATCATTTCCTCACTTTCCGCTGCCAAATCATCGGCAGCATAGCCGCTCCCGCTAATTAATCCCGCCAGCAAAATCGCGCCTGGTTTCAATTTGAAAGAGTGTGTGTAAATCATGCATCTTATCCCTGAAAGTATGTGCAAATATTATTGAATAATTATGATAACGATAACTATTCTCATTTATTGTAAGGAAAGTGCAAATTCACAATATCTCCACAATGTCGTTTCGGGCGGGGTGTTTTTTATCTGATTGATAAATTTATATTTAAAAAATTTTTCTGATGGTGAGCCTAAGTGGCGCAGGGCAGATGTAAAGCTAAAGCCCGCCTGGTTTTCCCCAAACGGGTCAGATAAAAAAGGAATTAATAGGCGAAAGCGGCCCGATGTTTGCGGATAAACTCTGGCCAACGAACCGGCTCTTTGCCGGCAATTGTCGGGAAGTTGTCAAAGGTTTCTTCAACGCCGGGAATATCGCGTTCGGCAATGCGGCGCAGGTTGTCGCCAACGCAGTTCATATAAGCCATTTCGGCTCCAGATTGCCGCATGTTCTCCAGGAAAATCCGGTAATCGAGCGCTTCATAGCGAAATGGCTGGCCCAGTATTTCCGCCAACATGGCCGCAATCTCGCCATAGGATTTGGCGTCATAACCCAGTCGATAGGTTTTGCCCGCATGCTGTTCAGGGTGCAGCAGTGAACAGGCTGCCGCCAGCGCGACGTCTTCGCCGTCAACCCAACTGAAGGGAGCATCACCGGTGTATTGCTGAATGACGCCGTTGACCACCGCGGGAATGCCACCGTAACCGATCAGATTTTGCATAAAGCACTCCGGCCGCAAATGCGTAAAGCTGAAACCTGATGCCTCAATATAACGTTCGATCAATTGATGCCAGGCCCAGTGAGCAATGGTGGTGTCGTCGCGGCCACAAGCACCCAGGTGCACAATATGCTGCACCCCGGCCTGTTTCGCCTTATCGAGAAACACCTTGCTCTGGCGCAGCATGTCGACGGTATAGCCGGTCGCCAGAAAGGCGCGGTCAATACCCTGCAGCGCCGGCGCCAGCGTTTCTTCTTGATCAAAATCCATAATGACGGTGCTGATGCCCTGAGCGGTAAAAGGCTCGGCTTTTTTCGGGGAGCGTACCGCCGCCACCAGAGCAATGGTGGTGTCTGCCTGCAGGTTACGCAAAGTATCGCCGCCTATCTGGCCGGTGGCGCCGGTAATCAGCACCCTTGGTTTGTTTATGCTCATCAATAAACTCTTGTCATGGTCTGTGGTTGAATCGGGCCTGGCCCTGAGGATGTATTACCAGATCGAGTTTACGGGGAATATATTTCCTATTTAGGCTATAAATTACCGAGTTTATGGAATTAAATTCATTAATGGTGACGGGCTATGTTTTCTTCCGAACGACTCAAAGGTATCGATCTGTTTGTCTGCGTAGCCGATCTGGGCAGCTTTACGGCCGCCGCAGAACGCCTGAATTTGACCGGTTCCGCCATCAGCAAAGGCATTGCCCGTCTTGAAAGCCGGCTGCAGGTTCGCTTGTTTAACCGGACCACGCGGCGTCTCTCACTGACCGACGCGGGGGAAACCTTTTACCGCACCTGCACCAACGTATTGGGCGAGCTGGAAGAGGCGGAGCTTGCCATGCAGGCCGAAAATGCCGAGCCACGGGGAAGGGTGCGTATCGATCTTCCTGCCGCCTACGGTCGTCTGCATGCTTTACCGGTGATCCTTAAGCTAATTGAGGATCATCCGCTGTTAATGCCGCATATTTCGTTTTCCGACCGCTTTGTCGATCCTGTGATAGAGGGGATCGATATTATTGTGCGTATCGGCGGCGCGGATATTTGGCCGAATACTTTAGGGCACTGTTATCTGGGGGCGCAGCGGCATATTTTTTGCGCTTCACCGGCCTATGTGAAAAAGCGCGGCGTGCCGAACAACGAACAGGATTTGGATAATCACAGCTGCGTGGTTTACGGCGAAGGCAACGGTATGCTCACTCCCTGGCATTTTGCCGGCGGGCAGGCGAATAACAGCGAGAAAAGGGTGTTACCGGCGCGGGTGGCTATCGGCGATGCAGAAGGGCAGCTTACCGCCGTTTTGGCCGGGCACGGCATAGCGCAGTTGCCTACCTGGTTGGTGAAACGGCAACTTGCAGAGGGTTCGCTGGTGGAGGTATTGCCTCATCTGGCAACCGATGGATTACCGATTAATCTGGCCTGGCTCAAGAGCCGGCAGGCGCTGCCGAAAGTTCGCGCGATATTGAAGATCCTGACTGACAATCTGGGGCCTGATGGCAGCATGACCGAGCTCGCTTGAGGTTCGTTAGGCACTCAGCGACAGAAACATTCTCAAGAAATGGCGGCGGCGAGGTTGCGCAATTCCGGCAACACGCCCAGGTTTTTCTCCTGCACGATATCCTGATAAACTTTCAGGATCACCGCTTTGACTACGTCGGAGCTTCGCATCAGGTTCTGTTGTTCCATTAGGCTATTGACTTCAGCCAGCTGTTTTTTAGTGACTTTCATTGACAGCCGTTTGGATGCCTTGGCATTTGCCAGCTCGCTGCCTAACAGCGCTTTCAGTCCTTCCTGATGATAGTAGCCGGTGGTCAGCGCATGAAGGTAATACAGGATCAGCGTCTTATGAAAATCTTCGCCCAGTGAAGCATCTATTTTCTGCGTGGCGACGTTAAGAATATCGAGATAGTGCGCCGGAACCCGGACTTCCAGCGCCGACTTGCTTTGCTCAAACTCGCTTTTAATTTGCGGTGTGGATTGGGCAGGGACACTGACCACTGCGTCGCACTGGTTACAGACCGCGGCCAGAATATTCTTCACCGTGCCACGCCGATCGCTGAAGTCCACATCGCGTAAACGATAAGTCGCGATAGATTTCCCGCAGTGGTGACACAGAACGGCACGCGTATCGCCTTCTTTAACTATTTTCACTTTGAACTCCTTGTCGATTTATTGGTGCACGCTGATAAAGATGACGTCGGGTTCCATAAAATAAAATTTTACGTACCAGCAGCAACCGGACTTCCAGGGTTGAAGAATGTGAACGTCAGTAGCGGCATCCTGATGATGTGGACGGCACTGATATGCGTCTCCGGAAGTTTTCCTGATAAGTTCGATTACCTCGTTTTTATCAACCTGACCAGTGGCGAACAGATTCTTGACATCGATGTTGCCACGTACCTCATGGTCATACGTGCCTTGCTGAAGACAGCGTATAGCGAGCTTTTTTACGTCCCTGAATCCCATCTTATTTCCGTATATTGTACGAAATTTGGCGTACGCACAAGATGTCTGAAAAATTTCATAGCGCTTACTCTACTGGCGATAGTGAGGGTGAAGTTAAGTGATGAACGTGTGTCGCGTGGAGAAAAGACTAAAAGGCGCAGCACTGCGCAAACCGATGCAACGCGTAGCAACGTGGGCGGATAAAAATGCGAGAAGCTCGCTCAAGTTTCCCTGAGCGGGCTCAAATAGGGTTTACCACTTCGCACATTTATCCGCCGAAAGCAGGATATTGGGCGAAGTTACTTTACTGATAGCTCTCTGCGGATGATCTCTGCACCTGCGCTTAAGGCATTGAGTTTGCCTGTGGCTACCCGACGCGATAAAGGCGCCATGCCGCAGTTGGTCGAAGGGTAGAGTTTGTCGGCATCGACAAACTGAAGGGCTTTGCGCAATGTATTGGCCACTTCCTCCGGGGTTTCTATGCTGTTGGTCGCCACGTCAATGGCCCCGACCATCACTTTTTTACCGCGGATCAGTTCAAGCAGATCCATAGGAACATGCGAGTTATGACATTCCAGCGAGATGATATCGATATTCGACGTTTGCAGTTTGGGGAACGCTTCTTCGTATTGTCTCCACTCTGATCCCAGCGTCTTCTTCCAATCCGTATTAGCCTTGATGCCATAGCCGTAGCAGATGTGTACCGCTGTTTCACATTTAAGCCCTTCAATGGCTCTTTCCAGTGCGGCGATCCCCCAATCATTCACCTCATCAAAAAAAACGTTAAAGGCGGGTTCATCAAACTGGATAATATCGACGCCCGCAGCCTCTAATTCTTTGGCTTCCTGATTGAGGATCTTGGCAAATTCCCAGGCCAGTTTTTCGCGGCTCTTATAGTGATTATCATAAAGCGTATCGATCATGGTCATCGGGCCTGGCAGGGCCCATTTGATAGGTTGCTTGGTCAGCTGACGTAAAAACTTGGCATCTTCCACAAAAACGGGTTTTTGACGCGCCACAGCGCCAACCACGGTTGGTACGCTCGCATCGTAGCGATTACGGATTTTAACCACCTCACGCTTCTCGAAATCAACGCCGCTCAGGTGTTCGATAAACGTAGTGACAAAGTGTTGGCGCGTTTGCTCGCCATCGCTGACAATATCAATGCCTGCACGCAGTTGATCTTCCAGGGACAAGCGCAGGGCATCTTGTTTTCCCTCAATTAATTCCTCATTTTGCAGTTTCCACGGTGACCAAAGTGTCTCAGGTTGTGCAAGCCAGGAAGGTTTCGGCAAACTGCCGGCAGTAGAAGTTGGGAGCAAAATTTTCATAATAAATGACCTTTTATTTTCGATTAATCAAAGAGCGTAGTGAGCAGACCATTGCTCAAGAATATTCTTGTAGGGTTTGATGAAATGCTCTTCAGTAAATTTCCCCTGCTCAATAGCCAACTGGCTGCGTTCTTCTCGGTCATAAACAATTTTTGTCAATGAATGATCCTGCTGATTCAGGCTTGGCTGATAATATTGCCCTGCGGCAGAGTTCGCATTGTAAATCTCAGGCCGATAAATTTTTTGGAAAGTCTCCATCGTGCTGATGGTACTGATAAGCTCAATATCAGTGTAATCACTCAACAAATCGCCGGAGAAATAAAAGGCCAAAGGTGCAACGCTATTTTGCGGCATAAAGTAGCGAACCTGTAATCCCATTTTTTCGAAATACTTCTCAGTCAAAGAGGAGTCGTTTTGCTGATATTCTATGCCCAATACAGGATGCTGGTTACCCGTCCGCTGATAAGTGTCTTTACTTGAGACGCTTAAGCAGATTACCGGTGACTTTTTAAAGTTCTGTTTGTACTCCGTTGAGTTGACGAAATACTTAAATATGTTGCCGTGCAGGTCGCCAAAATCATCTGGTATGCTAAACCCAGGTTGGTTTTTGTTGTGTTCCAGCAGCAATACACTGAAGTCATAATCTCGCACATAAGAAGAGAAATTATTCCCGACAATGCCTTCAATCCGCTGGTGAGTTTTTTTATCAATAATGTTGGTTTTTAATATTTCAATCACTGGGAAGGTATTGCCATTGCCTTCAACACTCATCTCGACAGAAATAATTTCAAGCTCGACAGAGTAACGATCGCCTTTTGGATTGTCCCAATGCGCTAAAGTATTGAAACGATTATCAATCATTACCAATGTGTTGCGCAGATTCTCCTGGCGATTTTTCCCTCTGGCCAAATTGGCAAAATTGGTGGTAATACGCGTATTCTCAGAGGGGTTATAATCCTCATCGAAAAGGCTGCGCTTAATCGTAAATGTAAAGTCTCTGCTCATCGCGATGTTGCACCCTAAGTTCTGAGATGAAAACTGAATTGGCTTCTTGATTTCGTAGAAGTTACTGGTTTGTTCACTCATCAGTCTTCATGTTGTCAATAAGTTAATGTTGCATATTTTATGCCAGAGCCATCGGATGAGTGAAAGCGACTAAATTTCATTACCACATGAGCTATCTTCATGATCTGACAGCGGCGGGTATCGGCAGAGTTGCCAACCCCCCCGGGGTTACCAATCCGCAGCGGCATCCTGCGGGCAGAAACGGGCAACAGAACAGGCCAATGGGAAGGGGATAAAGACCAGGTGGGGGGCGCTGATTGCCGAAGCGCTCGGTATCGCACCAGAGCAAATCAGGCCTTCGCGTTATCGCTGAGATATTCCCGGCGCAGCCTGATCTGGAATCTGCGCCGCATTTTGTTTATCTGATTGTCATAATCATTTGAATCATGAGAATAATGTTCTATCGTACGCCTCGTCACGTTAAGGCAAATGCCATAGGAGTCTGACTAAAAATTGCACACAGCCCAGAACCATTGACCTGGTGGCTCGTAGCGGCAAACGACTGAAACGTATAGGTGACAGTATCATGAGGTGGTGCTGGGCAGGCTGGAAGCTATTCTGACCCGATGCTTTTAATTAAATAGAAAACCAAAAGCAAAACGCCCGCTTAAGTTTCCTTAAGCGGGCGTCTTTAATATGGCTCCTCTGACTGGGATCGCCTTTGCCAGCAACTGGCTGATAGTTAAGCTAAGCCTGAATTTCCATTATGTCAAGACCACCAGAGTGACCACCAATTTTTCTGCTGTCACGGGCCGCTACTTGAGGTGATTCCTGATATTTAGGAGAAGAAAAACCACCAGCAATTGAGATGCTGGTGGTTTTTCTTTATTAAAGAAGTGTATTTATGACTTATTGTTAAAGATTAGCATTAATCAAGAACCTCCTCAGGAAAATCTATGATATATGATTCAAGATCTTCAGTACTTTGGCTGTAGGATTTTATTAATCCACTTGTTATGAAAGCCTTGAGTATCTTTTCATTAGATGAGCATACTTTTATCGGTGCAGGCTTTTTATCTAATAATATGGATAACTCAGAAGAATTAAGCAGTTTTAGAAATTTCTTGATTTGTACCTTATTCATGTTAGTTATCTTGTTAGCAAATAATTCTACATTATCATCATGGGTAAAATGAGCATCCTTTATTAATATCTCTAACAAGTTAATCGATAATTTATCAGTGTTATCTTTTACCTCGTTGATGTGGCTACTTAAAATGATTAAAATTGTCTGTTGAAGAGTTACTAAAGTGTCATGATTTTCTATGATATAAGGGATGTCATTTATATCTAATTTATTTGTGAGGATATGTCTCTTAAAGAGAGTTGAGTATTTATTATTTTGAATAGAGATTGAAGTATCTAATATCATTGATAGTTTTTCTTTTTGTGAATCATCAATATCTAATTCTAAGGCGTTTAAAATTTCATCTGCGTCACTAACAGCAGATCCCTCTGTATATAATTTTATGTAGTCAATTATGTTTTTATTTATAAAGTACATGAGATTATTAGGGTATTTAGTTCTTAGAAACTCCAGATTCAGAATCGTCATTCGAACTATCTTAATGTCGATTAGTACTTTTAGCTTTGTATCCTGCAGACCAGATATATCAAATGAGTCGTAGTAAAAATCTAATGAAGTTAATATCTCAAGGTATTTTTTATTACTGATTTGTTCGCAAATGATGATCTTGTCGAAGAATTTCTCTTGGATACCATCCTCAATTTCATTGGAGTAGTCTAGTTGTATAGATTCTTCGCTGTCTATAAAGTTAATTATTGATTCATCTAATTCACTATATTGAGAGAAATAGAAAATAATATTCTCAGCGGTATATTCTATTTTTCTTTGGTCTAACAAGTAGGACCACATACTTGATTCTTCAACTTTACTCAAGTCACGCAATTTATTATTTAGTTTTACTATATATGATTTTTTTATTTCCTCACTAATTTCCGATTTATTAATGATTATAATCACTGAGCTTTCAGTATCAGTTATAGTACTCTCACAATTGTCGAGAACTATAGCTATATATTGTTCGATATTCCTATGTATATTTCGATAAAGAAATGTTGATGGATTGCTTAGTAATATGGTGAAGTTTTGGTGTTTGATTTTATCTTCATCTTTACATTTGTATTCATATAAAATAAGCTCTTTTAAATTATGATAGTTAAGTTCATAAAGTGATTCTTTATATACGGCTGAAAATAAAGATGCTTCTGAATCGTTATATGATAAACATTTAAATAGAATGTTTAAATGTTTGAACTTATCAATTAATATTTGAATTTGAGGTTGTTCTATATTTAAATATGTTTTGTGTTCAGATATATACTCTGATAGACAGTCATTATTGTTGACTTTTAATAAAGTGTCTTGATTTGAAAAATAAAGGCTGTTCAGAGAATATGATTTTATTTGTTGTTGTGTATATGATTTTTCATTCAACATCAACCAAAAAAATTCACTCCACTGCTGATTTAATAAAGGGATTAACCTTGAAAGACTGCGTTCAGTGTCCATGTACTCTTTGATAAATCGGAGGTTTTTATCTTTTTTCAGTTGAGAGATAAATGTCTTAAGTTGTGTTGAATGTTGACTCAATGAATCCAAGAGGTGACCCAATAAATCAAAATTTAACGTTTCTTGTTGGCTATAATCATAAAGTTGTAATCGAGTTGCTATTAATGACGGGTTTTTCAAAGCATAAGAGAAATCTTTTCCTTTTTTGTCGGATATACTTCTTAAAAAAGCTTTGTCGCTCCTACTTAAACTATTTTCATAAAAGTATGTTATATAATCACTATATGTTTCATCAATATATCCATTTCTAATGAGATATTTTAATAAATCAAAATATTCACTTCCCTTTATCGTGTTAAATATTTCTTCTTCACCAATCTCATTTATACTAGTAATTTTAAAAATATTATCTACGTTTTCTCTGGTTATTATTTCTTTTAATTTTTTATTTCTTAGCTCTGAAAGTTCTTCTTTGAATTTGCTAATTTGTTCGTTAAGAATATCAGTCTCATCATTTTCTTTTATTTTTATGGCTTCAAGTCGGTTGTTTTTTTCTTGGGTTAAAGATTGCAGCTCTAGGTTTTTCTGTTGGACAAATTTCTGATTATAATTGTTTTGATTTATAGCATTCTGAATGTTTTGAATTTTTGGGTTGTATATAAGTGCAAGTTCATCTGGCGATTCTAAATATTCACTTTTAACATCTTTTATTTTCATTTCAATTGCGGATATTTTCCTTTCAATAACTGTCGTTTCTGTTGTTATGAATTCTGGCTTTTTCTCGAACAATGTGTAAATGTATCCTTGATTAAGTTGCAGTTCACTGAAATCTTTGGGGAATATATTTTTGTATGCAATTATTGCCAGCATCTTATTGCAATCAAGTTCAATATTATTTAATTTTTTATAGTATATGGTAAATTCATTGTATATATTCTTCAGAATCCTAAAGTCATCTACATAAAGAGACAATCCTTGAAGAAAGGTATTGTCAAATGCGGATTTTTCGTAATCATCATTAAATAATGATAAGAACATCTCAAATGAATTACTGCTATCGATCACAGGGATGACAGGAATAATATAGTCAAAGAATTTAGTTCTATCTTTGGAAATAAAAATATCATCCTTGAGAAGATAAAAGAAACGTAGTGGAGGCTTTTTTTCATTGCGCAAATGAATATTTGCTAATGTATTTATTTCTCGCAATCTTTCAAATATTACATTGTTTTCAAATCTGTCAATATCTTCAAAAACAATAACATCAGAACCGATATTTTCAAATAAGTACAAGATTTCGTTTAAATACTTATCGAAATAAGAGTCATCAGGTTCTTCGAAAATTTCAATCTCACTTCCTTGAAGATTGACTTTCTTAAATATATTTCTGCTTTTTTGTTCTCGGATTATTTTATAAATAATGAAGCCTAAACAAATAATTAAAAATGGTCCACTTACCAGTAATGCATATTGGTTAATTGTAAATGATAAAATATCTTTAATGTAGTTATTACTTAACGCATTCACATAGCTTTGCCACTTATCAAATAAACGTATATGGGTGAATGAAACCACAGCAAATAATAAGAAAATTGTATTTGTTAATACATTTATCCGGAAAACTTTCTTTTTTATTTTAAATTTTGTTCTTGGTATTTTTTCTGGTGGTATCTGGTGAATTATTTGATTTAATATTTTCCCTTCCAGAGCTAACCGTTTAGCACTAGGATCACTTTGTGCGTTTGATGAAATAAAATGAGATAAGGAAATGTGAGAAAATGCTTTAGATGGATATTTTGCCTTATAGGATTCGATAAGACTACTTTTACCTGCACTGTATGGCCCTGATATGGCAACATTCTTAATGTCAGGGCGTGAAAAAACGAACGAGATAGCATCTTCATAAATATCAAGATTGACGTCATTGATCGGTGTGAGAGCTTGGAAGTTGAAGGTACTGTTATTTCCTTCATTTGATTCCCTTAGGCTTTTGTTAAGAGCATTATATGCAGCTTTTATCGATTCTAAAATTCGTCTGAATTGTTCTGATTTTGTTGACATTTTTCAACCTGTTAACTTAATTATAAAAAATGTTTGGCAATGAATAAATAAATCCTAAAAATAATTATGATATTACTCCAGCTTCAACCTCTCCCTGAGCTCCTTCACCAGCGACATATCATCCAGCGCCGCGCTAATCTCGTGACGAATTGCATTACTGAACTGCTCGTTACGCTCACAGCCGTCATGATAGCCATGAGACAGCCAGTTCCAGCTCCCGAGAACAATGTTGCGACCATATATCATCAGCATCTTTTCATGAGTACCTTCAGTCAGGCGGACTGCCCAGCCGAACAATTTTAGATTATGTATAAGCGGCAATCCAGCTTTAGACAGCACTCTATAAATGCCTGAATTTTCTATTAAACCCGTGTCGTTTCTTACTGGGTATTCTCTGGGGTAATCTGGTGCCTTACAAATACCGTCTCGAAGAACTCTGTTATCATTTCCTCCGGAGCTATTCTCCCGACTGAAGAGACAAATTCGGCGCCCCCGAATCGATAAAGTTCATAACCTTGTAGCCTTAACTTGCGATCCTCCCTGACCATGGTGGCATAAAGGTCAGGAGACGGCTTTCCGTTCGCTGAGTAATGTTGCTGACCATCTACTTCAATAACAATCCTTACTCGCCCACCAAGTAACATAAGAAAATCCATCCTCTGTCGTTCAAGAATCCTCGGTTTGTTTAGTGTTTCACGTTCCTTTTGACTTAGTGGATCAAGGTGCAAGTAGACCTGCGGAATTAGCGCGGGAAGATTCTTACCATATTTCTTTTGAAAACGCCTGAAATAGGTCTCAAATATCAGTATTTCGCCGGGTGAGCCCGTCATCCTAACTGACTGCAAAAGGCGTTGCCCGAGTAATTTCCTAGCCTCATCTGAATCATTTATATTTTCTCGCCTTTGCCACCATTCCACCATTTCATTCCAATTGAGACCCGTAGTAGGTAAGTCTTCATCATAGACTAAACATTTATCCTCATGACGGGTTATGATGACTTTGTTGTTGATCGCATCCGATAGTAAAAACTCTGGTTTAGGCCCTACTGATGCGAAAATTATATTTTTAACTTCTCCTTTCACACCTTCTACATGATGACGTATTGCATAAACCGGATGACCTGATTGCTGATCAGTAATAGTGGTACTATAACCATCTGATCGAAGTAATTTGTTCAGCTTCCCAGCTAAGTCTCTTTGTTCGTCGCCACGACGGACAACCGGGTCGAGTATTTTTTCTAAAAAACTCAGAAATCTTTTTTGACTGCATTCCAATATCCCGCAGCGGAGTAAAAGGTCTTCATTTGTATAATCATCGTTGTTAATATAATGCTTTTGTAGGTCGCTTTCTAGCTGGGAGCCAAAAAAACGATAACTCGACGGTGCTGTCAGCGTTTCAGTTGTAAAAATATTAAGGCCTTCAAATAGATCAAGATCATTAAAAAGTGGATTGAAGTTATTCAGCAGTTTAAGAATTTCCCGACGTGTGATCTGACTGATGTTCCCGGGAGAGCAACTGCTCATCATCGATAAAACTGAAGAAAGTTCAGGACTTTCGTATTCATCAAGTACAGCTGAAGCAATTTTTAGTAATTCTGGACGGGAGAAGTTGAGGAGGCGCGTATTTACATAGGATTTTTTACTCAAATGGGCTTCGGCAGCATCCTCCTCTGCGACTTCAGTTTGTATACCGAATCTAAAGCATACTCGAGGAACTTCATAGGATTTTACATTCAACCGGATTGTGCCAGCAATTGCATCACGCAATGTCTGAAGCGGCATCTGCTTTTTTCCAGATATCATTATCCCTCCGAATACTTTAAGTCAACAATAAGATACCACATACTACCACTAAGCTTTCTCACAGGTTGGCTATGTCATTCTGCAGGACAAAAAAAATATTAAGCCAGAAATAATTACCGGCCCCGTAGTGGGCTATCATTCTTGGCTAGATTTTTGGGAGAAGGCTAAGAGATCATGGGGGAAGTACAATACGAATGACGGTTAGGTCGGTAAGTTTAAAGGTAGTTGGCACCCCCGCCTGGTATACTTCATAGCGCTGGCTCGGTTTCTCCCTGTCCTCACTCATCCCGGTACCGCTGTGCCCGGGTTCCCCGATATACTAGCCGGTAAATCTCTCCACCAAGTCCCGCGCTTTTTCCAGCGTTATGAACCCTGATTACGGCCACACAGGTACATATTTTAGCGTCATGAACAGCGACTCCACATGCTCGTTATCGTTACTTGCCGGGAAATCGAACCATCAGGCGATACGAAGACGAAAATCACACCACTTATGGAGAAAAACAATGACAAATTTCTTGTATACCTAGACTGGCACTCCCAACACCGTAGCGGCGACCAGCGTATCCCTGCTGGAGCAGTCAAGCTCCTCAAAAATTCTCAGGGTTAGCAATTAACTCTTTAGGGGAATGGTTATGGCGGAGCGATACTGGTGCAAGCATCGAACAATCATGCCTCTAAATAGGGATAGAAACATCCGCTACAATGGGCGTGAGGTAAATGCGTTTTTTATCATAATCTCCGGTTGAAGAAGCAGTTGTATCGATCGATTGAACGCAAAGTTCATAATCGACGTAACCCAGTCTGATCTATAGGTCGGATGCTGCCAGCATCGGTCGTTTCATCCTTTTAGCTTCTAAAAATCATACGCAACCAATTGAATTTTAATAAATTATAGTGTGCATGTGCTAATTTAGTCATCCAAACATGTTGAATGTAAATTATGGCTTATGGTGTTTATTGACTTGCCCCTAATTAGACATTAATCTTTTTTTGATATTAATTGCTAAAATGCTAAGGGAATACAATGGAGTCAGTAAAAATCGATCATTTTATCCGAGCTATTGACGATATAGGTTCTCATGGCGATAACGACATGTTACCTTTTGATATTGATACAATTTTTATTTCAGACTCAAAAGATAAATTGGCTAAAATAGCATTTTGTTTTTTTGAGAGACTTGAAAAGGATGGAAAAACAAATGCTGGAAATATTTTAAACTCGACTCAGATTTATTCAGAAAGATTACTTTCTCCTACTGGTGCCAGTGGCTTTAGGATTTCAACTAAAATTCATCCTTTTTGGAATATTTACCTAAATGGTATTGCAATAGCTATAGCGGAGAAAAATGAAGTCAATAGAAGTCCTAATGCGCATTCATATCGATTTGTAAATAATGGCTCAGGTATTTTTGACAGAGATAAATCATGGAGGGCATATAAAGAAGCTACCATTAAAGATCCAGCATTGGACAAAAATGGTGCTGTAGTTATACAAACAGATATATCAAGTTTTTATGAGCATATATATCATCACCGCATTGAAAATTGTATTAATGATTTATTCGGACCAAGTTCTACTGTCTCAACCCAGATAGATAGACTCTTAAGTCAATTATCATCTGGGCGGTCATTTGGTTTACCTGTCGGAGGGCAATGCTCTAGGGTGCTTGCTGAGTTGCTGATGACTTCAATTGATCAGATACTTACATTATCAAAGCTTAAATGGCATAGATATGTAGATGATTTTACACTAATAGCTGATAGTCAAGCCGAAGCTTATAGAGCTATATCAATCCTTTCAAATGCACTTGCAGATTACGGCCTTTCACTGAATAGAACAAAAACTACAATTCTTAAGGCTCAACACTACAAGAACTTTGTTCATTCACAGCTATTCACGGAGGATGATGAATCAAGTAGGTTAAAAAAAATAGATTTACATTTTGACCCCTATTCTGATAATCCCGTTTCTGATTATGAAGACCTTGTGGAAACAGTAGAAAAACTGAATGTTCAAACATTACTTGACCTCGAAATCCATAAAAGTCAACCTGATACATTCCTAATAAACCAAATAAGTAGAACATTAAAACTTCATGATCCAGCGTTAGCTCTGCAGCTTTGTAGGACATTGATTTCACCAGAGAATCTACACTCTTTCAGAGGTTCGTTCTCAACTATCATAAAAGGAGTTATTTCAATAAGAACAGATGATAAATATAAAAAAATATATAAATCATTGGATGAAATGGTAGATGAGATAATAATTCACTCAGAACATCTATTACTACCTGAAGCTAATTGCTTACACTACTTGCGAGCACTAAGAGTCTCAAGGACAGATAAGAGAGCTTCTTATGTTCATGAAAAGATACAAGAAAGCTCCTCGGAAACTATCAGGAGAGCATGCTTTGAATGTATTCGAAATTGGAGAGATAGACCATCGTTTATTTCTGCCAGAAATAAATGGTCTAACTTCACACCTGAAGTTCAAAGAATTTTATGGCTTGCATCTTTTAAATTTGGAGACGATGGTAGTCATTTTAGAAAACAGGTAAAAAATGCAATCCACAACTCATGGTCTTTAGGGATCGAGCAAAAAGGAAAATCATCATTTAGCGAGGTGTATGTTTCATGGTGCGAAGAGGCGGAGAGGAAATGAGATTTTTAAGATTACCAATAAAGGATCCGAGAACAGTAGCTCGAGACATACCCGGTATATGTGATTTATTATTCCCTCAACTCCTTCCCGCTATAATTGCTCATCTAAATAGAGAGGCTCAGCCTATTCCTGGTTGCACTTGTATAGATGAGGATCTATTTTTAAAAACCTCTACAAACGCAGCTATGCTATTTGAAGTTGCATATGCACGAGCTGAGCAAATGCTTGAGGAAAAAGATGAAGACTGGGACGAATGTTTGTCGGTAGCTTTACAAAGACAGTCTAAGTATTTTGATGCTGTTTTACATGAAAGATTATTAGAGATTGAGTTGCAGATTGCTCATCAAACTGCTAATAATTTAGTAAAGTCAATAAAATTCATTAATAATCAAGTGGATAATGGGCGGATTATCAAATCGCCACTAATTCCGGGCTATCAATGGATAGCGCAAGGATATGGGGATTTTGCAATCGCAGATAAATTAATAGAGGTGAAATGTAGTAGTCGGAATTTTTCATCCTCAGACTATCGTCAAATATTAATATACTGGCTCTTAAGTTTTTCTTCATCTATTGAAGGTGGGGCAGCCGAATGGAAAACTGGAGTTTTATTAAATCCTAGGGCAAATAAATACATTGAAGTCGGTTTTCAGGAGCTTGTGAAAATTGCTGGTGCTGGAAGAACAAAGTTAGAAATATTAGAGCTATTTTCATCGGTTGTTGGTGATTATGCATATAAACTTGGCAATTAAGTTTACATTCCATTGACGTCTAGAGTATACATCGAGGATATGCCCTTAGCTTATATGATATAAGTATAATACTCTCTTCTCAATGCCCAATAACGCGGCTACTGTTAATTAGGTGGTAAAAAAGAGCATTTGAAATTCAACAGAAAATTAATAAATAAGGTCAATTATTGGCTAATTGACCTTATCGCCTAGCTGGTGTGGTTCTTTAACATTCTTAGCAATATTATCTTTTAGGACAGATCTTTTAATGCATTAATATAAACCAGATCGCCTAGGTGAGCTTGCCACCCCTCTGCATGTTGTCGCAACCCCTCCAGAGCTTGGTTCTTGACCATGCCTGCAAATGCAACCGAGCCTTGTTGATGAATTGAATTGCCTAGCGCAACATAAGCTTTTCGATGCCGTAAACCTGACGAGGCAAGAATACATGCGATCTGATTAGGTGCACCAAAGCGCAGATGTTCGCAAAAGTTTGTAACGCCAGGTGCAATCTCAATGCCGTCAGCATGTAGACGATGCGTTAGAAGGTTAATTCCTTGATCTACAAGTGACTGCAGGGTGAATGTGATCACGCGAGTATGAAGTGCAAGTAAATCATCCATTTTTATCGTTAACTGCTGTGACATATCTATGAAGGATGCTCCAGCCATCCAAAGACGAACAAATTCAAAGAATGTACCTTTGACCCGCTCAGGATCGCTGTCTTCCAGGTTAAGGCTCTGCACGATTTCATTTTGGAGTTCGCGGTGTGTCCATGCCCACTCAAGAATAGTCGCGCGCAATTCATTATCTAAAGGATCTATCGGTTCCTGCCAGCGCTCTCGTGCAGGAAGAAGAATTTGCTCTACTGAGTAAAGAAGGCGAACTTTGGCACCTGTCTGCCGGATCCAAGCGAGTTGTCCTGTCTGACGTAAATTAAGGAGCCGGCGTGCTCGTAATTCAAAGACATTGCGTAATAGTTCGAGTTGCCCTTGTGCAAGTTGTTGGGCAGCAAAGGTTTGTTCAGCAAGCTGTCGAGCATGCGTTACAAAATCTTCTTCTCCGATTTCTTCTGAAATCAAGTCAATTAGAGTAGAATCAACACCATCAACTACAGGGTGAATAGGGGCGTTGTGCTCCAGTAATTCATTGTTCAGCACCAAGCGGAATTGTATAAGTTCAGAGTTCAACTGCTGAATAAAACTACATAGAGAACCATGTACCGGCTCGCCAGCACCTTGAATTGCTACCGGTTGTATAAGATGCCATTGATCGGGATTGGCGCAAATCACTAGTCCTTTGGTATTTGTTCCAGCTCTCCCTGCTCGACCGACCAAATTCTTTATGTCACGTGCTAGCATTGCTTCTGGTGGTCCGTTCATCCGTCGGCGCTGTACCGAATAAAGAACCAGACTGCGGATTGGAAGATTGACTCCCTCCGCTAGCGTGCTGGTACATATGACCAAGTGGACATCTCCTTCACGAATAAGTGCCTCAAGTACTTCCCGGGTTTCTTGGGGAATATCGCCATGGTGGAGCACTGCGCCGTGACGAATCGATTTGGTTCCAATCCAGTCGTCACCATATTCGTTTTGCAGGTAGTCAATACTACGTTGCAAGTTATCGTTCCGCGCATAAATGAGCGGGACGGGTAGATTCAAAGGAAGTGCTAATTGCTTAACCAATTCTTCGGCAAGTCCAACCGCACCTTGAGAACCTCGTTTGTTCGCAGCGAAAATAGCAGTCATTCCCATGGGCATGACTTTTCTGGCTGCGGCCACGGCCTGAGTCTTGATGGAGGTGAATGGATAAGTATTTGCCCGGCCAGTGGAGAGCTTTATGTACCTGAAGTTATCAATACTTAACAATTTTTCTATGGCGAATTGTCTCTCCAGGGGTTCATGTGGATGCATTTCAAGGCGAATCGATGTACTCACGCCACTAGCTATCGGTCGTAGTAACGCAAACTCGGCGATTGCAGGACGGTAGGTACTACGTATAACTGTGTTGTCGTTTCCCCCCAACCATGCATTTATTTCTTCGATGTTCGGTACAATTGCGGAGACAAATACAACTCGCGGAGGCAAATCCGCGCGAGCCCGCATTCGAGCCAGAAGCAATTCCAGACCTATACCGCGGCCACCGCTATCAAGCAAATGTCCTTCATCGCATATTACAAGCGTTATCCGCTGCGAAAAGACTGGATCGGCACTAAGAATTCCTGAAAGAGATTCAGGAGTCGCAATGATCGCCCTGATTTGATCCAGACCATGAATTTCATCACCAGAAGGAACGGTGCCTCCATAGGCACATCTTGTAGGTAATCCCATTGCGTTGAGTCTTCTAACCAGTGTTCCTCGTAGCTCGGAAGCTAATGAGCGAAAAGGTACAAGTAAGATGGCAGCCTCATGTGGTCGAGCCGAGAGGTGGGCGAAAAGCAGCGTTTCGCATAAAGTAGTTTTACCCGCACCGGTAGGCATCTGCATGGCATAGCTGTCTACACTCTGCAGTAATCCTCTTTGAATTGCCTGAATTTGCGACGGAAAAAATTCCCATGAAGAGGGCTGACGATCCACAAGAGATCTAACCAATGGGGACCAAAACGTATGTTCTCCATTGGGGAGAACAGCTCTGATATTGGTCTGGTTGAAGCGTGATAACAGACGAGCCAATAGTGTTGCAATAATCCACTCTTCTGGACCTACTTTTAGTGCGGCTTGGACTGCTTCTCGTGATTCTTCAACACGTGATGAAATTTGCGCTAAGTCCCCTGTTTTCAGCTGATTTTGTAGTGTCTGTACCAGTTCAGACCGCAAGTTGGGAGGTCTAGCCAGAAAGTCAAAACATGCCGATCTCACAGATCTAAAGTCCGTGGGTTGGTTAGATTGACGCATTGCCAAGCATGATGAAGCAGGGAAGTCGCCAAAGTAAAAAGAGGCTGCAGCAAAAAGTACAGCATCGTCTTTTGATATACCTAGCTCCCGCAGTTGCACGTCCGTGTTTTCCATTGAGAATTGAAGAAAGGCGTTACCAAGCTGCGCCCAATCTGTAGCTGGAACATCGGGTCTGCTAAGGCTGCTAAACAATTCTCCTACCAACGAAATGTAATAATCTCCAAGACGATTACTGATATGAGCAAGCCCGATCGGCAGCTGCAGGATATTAAAGTTACGCAGTTGTGCGAAGTTTTCAACATCGTTTATCCAGCTTTGAAGTGATGCACGCATGATTATATCGCCGAATTTGTGGCCGCAGTGTATACGGCCGTATAGGTTTCGCGTAGCTCGGGTACGCCGATGACAACCAGTGTGAATTCGGGATCAGTATTATCCGGGGCCAAAGTCAGTTCTGTGTCAAGAAGGTTGTTACATATGACAGCTACAGCTCGAAAGCGCTTTGTTGCAGGAGGATGATCAACCGCGTTGATAAAACGATTAAGTAAAGGTATATCAACATCGCCTAGATCAGTGGTCATTGCTCGCTCGCGTAGCCAGACTAAGGTGCTAGCCAAACGACTAGTTCTGTCTTTTTTGCAATCTATGATTGCATCAGCAATCGGTGTGGAATTCCCTGCCGTAGCTTTGGATTTGACTTCAGCACATAATATGACGTCTTCTGCACTGGCGTGAGGTCGATTTGGCATAACAAAGTGAACAACATCTGATTTTGGGGCGGGTTTAGTGCGGTCTTGTTTTAGCCGCCACTTCTTTGGTCCAATTGCTCTTGCAGGCAGTTCAGCCACGGATTGATAAAAGTAAGTCAGTACCTCACCAAAGTCGCCAGACATAACAGCACCTGCGTCTGGCAAATGTGCTTGCACGACTTCGATTGAAGTTAAACCATGTAGCTCCATTGCATGCTGCAGCGCTACATCTGTGATATAGCAACGCCGTAATGGGATACCCATTATTGTGGACATCTCTGCAGCATGCTGCGTGCTCAGTCGTACTAAAACATAGGGATGTCCTTGCTCTTGCGGGAACCAAGCTATGGCATCTTCGAAATTAAACCCAAGCTCATCCATATAGCCTTCTCTGCTGCGAATTTGATAAATGCGAGATTGCCCTGAATAACGTAAGGCGGCATGACTGTGAATATTTATCCGACTTCCGACAATGCTAGTTCCCTCGGCTGCCAGGCGCGATAGAACTTTTGTTGAAACGTACTAATAGAACTAATTTATACAAACACACAGTAAGTGCAATAAATTCATCTGCTATTCGCTTGAAGCAGAATGTCAGATTTAGGTGTGTTTTACTTTATAACATTACCAATTCAGGTCTGAACTGATACAGCGAAACTCAACTTCTAAATTAAGACCCTCACCCCATTTCACCGCTGCTGGGTAAGGGGCGCTATGTTGCGGGTATGCAGAGTCATATTTTTCTCCCGTGTACTTACCGTTTTCATATCTACCTCCGGTTATTCGTTTCCCAGCACAACCCATCCCGCAAGGGTAAATAGCACGCATTCTGCGCCCTTGCGGGCCGGAACGATGTCGGGAAAGCGAACCGTCAGGCGATACGAAGACGAAAATCACACCACTGACGGAGAAAAACCATGACTATTTTCCTGCATACCCAGACTAGCGCCCCTGACACCGCAACGGCGACCAGCGTATCCCCGCTGGAGCAGTCAGGCTCATCAAAAACGAAATTTTCCAGAACCAAAACCGATATTTATGAGTCAGTAACTGAAAGCATCATTTCTGCCCTTGAAGCAGGCGTTAAGCCGTGGTCCTGCCCGTGGCAGCGCGTACCGGGTATGTCAGGATTGCCTTCAAATTACTCAACTGGAGCTGCTTACAGTGGGATGAATATCATGTTGCTATGGTGCAGTGCCTCAAAACAGGGATTCAGTGATTCGCGCTGGATGACCTACAAACAGGCAAAAGCGGAAGGCGGGCAGGTACGCAAGGGAGAACACGGCACTACCGCCATTTTCTATACGACCCTAGAAAAGGAAAACGACGCCGGAGAAGTTGAACATATCCCGATGCTGAAAACCTTCAACGTGTTTAACGTTCAGCAAATCGACGGCCTGGCCCTGACAACTGAAACAGTCAGCCCGGAAGCAACATTTGACCCGTTGCCGCAGGCTGAGAACCTGTTACGGAAGAGTGGCGCAAACATCATTGAGAAGGGGCAGAACGCCTTTTTCGCACCATCAACCGACGAAATCCATTTACCGGAACGTCGTCTTTTTAGCGATGCTGCCAATTTCTACGCCACCGGCCTGCATGAGCTGATTCACTGGAGCGGGGCAAAAAGTCGGCTGAACCGTGAAATGAAAGGGAAGTTTGGCAGTGAGGATTATGCTTTTGAGGAGTTGATCGCCGAACTGGGAAGCGCGTTCCTGATGGCGGACCTGGGGATTGTCGGAGAGGTTCAGCACGAAAGCTATATCGCTTACTGGCTGAAAGCACTGAAGAACGACAAACGCTATATTTTCAAGGCCGCCAGCGCGGCATCGAAAGCGCATCTTTATTTAATTGATAAAATCTGAGCAGGAAGTGGCCGCAAAGAAATGCGGCTTTGAGTGCTGTGATAGGCTTAACCAGTAACGCTGTAGAGACATGAGTGAGGCGGAGCGCAGCCAGGCGAGCACCGAACAGTCATGTCTCTACAGTGGAATAAAGCAAGTCACACGGACAGGGGGGAATGGGCAGTTATTCTCGGTTACCAGCAACTACCTGAAGCGCAAGCAGCCGCTGTTCCAGGCTATCCAGTCTTTCTTCGAGGTCATGGCTCTTCTGCTCAATATCTTCCAGCGTTTCTGACAGAACATCACGCAGCAGCACAAAATTTGCGTGCAGGGCATAGACAAAATCGTGGCCGCGAACCAGTAATGCTTCGCGTGGTATGTCCTGCAATGCGGAATGCGTCATCCATGTCACCAGCGCTTTTGCGCTCATTTCGGTTAGTACGTCCGAAAGTCGGTCAGTTTCTCTGTTCATTCTGGACTCCAGTCTATTCTGATGATGGGGGAGTATTTCGGTAGGGCATTACTTCCGGTCATTGCGCCGCTGGTGGGCTGGTTGGGGCAGTTGGTGATACAGAACAACTATATGCAGTTGCCTAAATCCAGCCGTTGCAACTCGTCGAGCGTGTAGATGCGGAATACATTCCGGTGGCGGGGTTCCAGCGGAATGTGTTGATGGTTAACGATCACGTGCCTGATACTCTCAAACAGCCGTTCAAGACCGCGCTTTTTCTGCGGGTCCGGCACGATATAAAAAACGTAAATCCAGTCTTTACGGGTTCGGGCAAGCAAATGACTGGCGATGATCGACTGATAACGGGCTTTGGTTTTCAGACGGCGCTCGGTCTCAATGGCGATCACGGTGCCACCGGGCAGCGTAATCAGTCCGTCCGGGCGATGGCTGGTCTGATAACGACTGAGGAAGGTTGTGCGATCGCCGTTTATCCATCCGGATGCGCCTTTTTGCTCAAGAATGATACGGGCGGTCTGATTATCAAGGTGGTGCTCCAGCGTCCAGCCGGTAATTTTTGACGGCTCAAACCGTGCCGGAAAAAGTGTATCGTCGGGGGTTAACACTACGGCCAGTCCGTCACTGGTTATGCCCCACAATGAAATTTTCATCGTGCGCGATACCAGGACATGTTTTTGTATTAAGCCCATACCCTCGACTTTTGAAAGAAGGGAATATAGCGATTTATGGTCTCTGAAGCCGAACAGCAGCATCAGTGTTTTAAAGTCACTGTACGTTTCTTCCTTCAGAAAATTGAGCAGTTTTTGTATTTTTTCGCGATGTCGCGTCTGGCGTTCGCTGTATGCGGTTATCAGCATCATTCACCCTTTAAAAATCCAGCAATGACGGGTTTTCCTCTTTATCGGCGTTCGGTGTTGTTGTGTCTTCTTCGTCCGTATTATCAAAAAAAAGATCGGGTCGCGTTGTGGTGATATCCGTCTTTGATGCGGGTCCGGGGGAAGTTTCCTCCTCGTTAAAATCCAGGGTGATGTTTACCGTTGCGGCGCTGGCGGCAATCGCGGGCGACACGGCGCTGATCTCCAGTTCGCGTTTTTTCACCCTGATGGGTGAAATCAGAGAAGCAGCAGGGAGTGCTTTTGTCGTAAAAATGAAGCTGACAAAATCGGGGAGGTTCAGGATCATATTGCTGTCGGTAAAGAAACGCTCGGCCTGCCTGATGGTGCGTTCACTGTCGATGGTCTCTGTCAGCACGGCATCGGTTTTCGCTTTGCGGACCTCATCATCGACTAATATAGTGCCGGACATCCTTGCCACCCATTCAGCGGTGTCCGGATCCATGACACGATATACCAGTTTGAATTTAGCATTCTCAACGACCGCGCCGACAACGGCGTCACCTTTCAAATCTGCCGGGCAGTCTTTTAAATCGGCAATCGACTGATGATCCATAATAATATGTACGCCTTTATCCCGCGCCGCGCCTAAGCCTTCCAGCGCGGGCCTGGATAAATGGTATTTCAGTTCGGAAAGATAAATAGCAATGGGGCGGGGCACGTCTTTCACTCGCTCGCGCCTTTCTGCCAGCTGGTACAGGCGAACCAGCAGCATGCGCTGCGCGGTAATGATTTTGCTGTTGCGCATTGAGCCAATCACATAACAGCAACCCCCTTCCTCAAATATCGTATTAAGCGAAAATCCTGTCGGCGCATTAATGGCATTGAGCAAGGCCAGCTCTTCAATTTTCCCGAAGAAGGCTTTTATTTTATCGGCAATACCCTGAACGTAGTCGCCGTTATAAACATCCCGAATGGTTGAGGCAGTATTTCGGGTGACAAACTGCGCGGCTATCCGGGCCGCTTTCCGGTCGTCAATCCGATAAAAGTCAGATTCCTGACCTTTCTCTGCCAGACTGAAACCGGCAACGAAAAGTTCTTCCAGTTCATCGGCGGTGATTTCTTCAATCAGGTTTAACTGGTATTGGGGTTTTCGCAGGTCAATTAAGGCAAAGGGCTTCCCGGCATCTTCACAGGCTTTTCGGTAAAGGTGGGGTGCCCATTCATCATCCTTGGGGTCCATCACAAATACGCCTTCGCCGGCCAGAATACTTTGGTAAAGTAATATCCCGGTGGCAACCCCTTTACCGGCGCCGGTGGTGCCGATAATATCCGCGTGTTGTTTTTGCCAGTCTTTTAACGGCAGATACATCGGCTGAACATCGCGGTCCATGCCGATAAATAACCCTTTGTTCAGGTCGATATAATCCAGCGGATTATAATGCAGCGTTTCCGGCAGCAGTGATTTCACCGTACGGACATCGGTGCGTAATTCCCGTTCAAGCGTGGTTTTTCTGACGAGGTGTTTCTTTATTTTGTCTAATTCAGGGGTTAATACCCTGCGCAGCAGAATATGCAAAATAAAACCCGTTACGGTAAAGATAATCAGCACTGGCCATGCCAGAACGGGAATACTGGCGACTACACGGCCTTGATAAAGCCACTGGAAAATCCAGATAACAACCGGGGCCATGGTACCGGAAAGAAAACACAGCAGGGAAAAAGTGATAATCAGCTTTTGCCACAACGGGGCTTTTTGACGTTCATCGCTTTTCATCGACGCGAAAAACGGCATCGTCAGCCCCGATAACAGTGCCAGCATCAGTTGATGCTGTTGCATAATAGCCATGAAGCTCAGCGCGCCATTCACTATCGGCGACAGTGAAACGGTCAGCTTATTCAAAATCACGATGCCTCCTTCGTCAGCAGTTCGCCCCATGACATCGCCCCGCCTTTTCGCCCCACGGTGTCGGGCGAAAAGGCGGGGCGAGCGTATGGGGTAAAGAAGGTGGCCGCATTGCGGCCATGTGCAGGAAAGCATGCTTCCCTGCACCAAACGGCGTGCGCCAGTACATGCGGGCTGGACGCCCTTATGGCCTGTCACATGGGGGTAATGTCGCGGCTGGACGCTGCGCCAAAACCCCCAACGTCAACGGCGGCACACCGTCGCCCGCTACGCGCGACCACCCCCTTTAAGACGGTCGCTTTCGCCTTTTTATTCCCTTTGCTCGTTCCTCGCAGCGTGAATAAAAGGGAAGCTGACCTTTAAAGAGGGTGGTCGTGCCACGCTACCGGCTTTTGGCCGGAGACTTAGCCGCGACGGTGTGCGGGGCTGTGCCCCCCAAATAAACCGCTGTCGTGGGCGACAGCTTTTCGCTCGCTGGGGCGGCGAAATTTATTCGGCTCCCCCCGGCCGGCAAAATCCGCGTGGGCGCGGCTGTTTGCCGGTGAGGCGCGGCGCCTGAACTATTTTCGCTCCTTAATCCGCGAAAATAATTCTGTCCGCTGCCTCATTTTTACGGTCGTGTTTCTTCACTCCTTAATTCGCGAAAAATGTGCTGGGCCGTAAAAACCTGAAAACCACCACGCCTTAAGCCGACTCGGCTAAAATATTTTGGCGCTATAGGAGACCTGCGAATAAAATTAAGGCAGGAAGGTTAATATTGGGTCTCGCGGATTTCCCTGATGATGTCGGAATAACACTGGCGACTTTCTTTAATGCTGGTTTCATCCAGCGTAAATCCTCGCCGGCTGGCTTCTTCTGTCAGCGTTATTCTGTCGGTGGCGTTCAGCGTTTGCAGCAACTGCAATAACCGGCAGATAACCCGGTAGTGATAAATTTCATAATAAAGGCCGCATCCGCGCATTGCCTCATTTTCAATGTGCTCAATAACACAGGTTGCGCGCATGGAATCCCCGCGCTGATGTGTCCAGGGATGCTGAATAAAACCCAGTTTGGTCATAAATATAACCTCCGCTAATTAACTACGCACGCGGCCAAATTTACTGATTATCTGGCTGATAATTGCCGGGTCTGCTGAATAACACTCAAATAAGAATGATTTTCTGGCATCGGCAGTATGGTCCGGCAGAAAACCGTGCTTGTTCTTTTTGACGATATTAAAGAATGCACGTTCAGCAGAATGGCATTCATTGCCGCCGCCGTTCCCGGTGGCTTTACCGTACATGCATAACACCACTTCACAGGCGTCAGCGGCCATGACGGAGGTGGAATATGACGCCATAATGCAGAGCAATAATGCGGAAGATATTGTTTTTTTCATTTCGGTCACCTTCATATTTAAACGAGGGTTGCGTAATTCGATACGTTATTTATTGAAGTCCTTTACTGAATATACCTCTCATGTCTTTGAGATGAAGGGGTTTAAAATAAATATCACTCATGCGGCGTATGTCACCGTGAATATCAATGCTGACGATCACATCAACGCTCTTAAGCACCTTGCGTAACAGCACGTTGAAAGGCATGTTCCGGCAGTCGGGGTTTTCATAGCAGCGGTCAATTAACCCTTCAATACATTCTTCCGGGCTGCCTGCATGCAGGGAAGTCATTAATCCCTCATGGCCGGAACCGACGATTTTCAGCGCATCCCAGGCTTCTTGTCCGCGAATTTCAGCCAGTAATATCCGGTCAGGGTTCATACGATAATTGGCGCGTATCAGTCTGCCGGGCGTGACAATGGCATTATCCCCGGCGTCTGCCGGATAAAAGAGATGAACATAGTTGGTGTGGTGATAAAACCGGATTTCGGGATTATCCTCGATGGTGGTCAGCCTGAGGTGCCGGGGAATATAGTGCAGCAGCGTTTTCATATAGGTGGTTTTACCGGATCCGGTTTCACCGACGATAAAAATCGTCTTGCCGTATTCCACCGCTTTTTCCATAAAGCGGGAAATATCCCCACCTTGATAATAGCGGGTCAATTCAACATCTTTGCCTTCCGTTCGCTCCTGACCGCTTACCCGGTTATAAAATCCCGTATCAATCCATGACTGATGTGTTTTCTGCCCGAATGAGGGTTTGCGCAGCGTAATAGACACGGTATTGCGCTCACATGCGGGGGGAATAATGGCCTGAATGCGCTCGCCTGATTCAAGCGTGGCGGAAAGGATCGGTGAGGTGTCGTCGATATTATCGTCCTGCCACGACGCCAGCGCTCTGGCAAAGGCGTAACACTGACGCAGCGTAATCGGGGCTTCATGTTTTCGCCATTTCCCCCGGATTTTGGTATGCAGTTCACCCGGCCGGTTAACGGCAATTTCCGTCAGGCCGTCCTGCGCAATAAACTCACCAAACAGCTGGTTTTTCATAAAATCCAGCGACAGGTTTTCAGCGTTCATACCACCTCTTTTTCAGTCGTAGCTGCCAGACGGATGAGAAATCAATATCGGTGCCGGTCATGATGCCGATGACATCACCCTGATTCAGGTACAGGGTGGGCGGGATATTGATGCTGTTGTCCAGCGTCGTTTTCGCCATTTCCGCCGTGGCGGCGCGGGTGTTTTCGGTGTAGTCGGTATTGCGGTCTTTCCCCGGGGCAGCATCCGACGCCGCCGCAGCCACGTCCTGCACCGTACTGAGCATCAGGGCATTGCCGAAGCGCTCCCAGAAATGGTTGTCGATCCAACCAGAGATCCCCGCCTCGCCGAGCGGGCCGCTGGCCTGCGTATCAGTTAGCGGGATTTGCAGGCTGCCGGGCTCAGGCGTACGCAGCTCCGTCCACAGCACAAACATCCTGCTGCGTCCGTGTTGCAGTGCCCCGGTGCGGTAGATGCCACGGGCGACCGTTCCCGCCGGGATCAGCGTCACATGGTTGCTGGCGCTGTAAACATCTTCACTGACCAGGCAGGAAATATGCCCCACGACATCGGACACGAAGCGCCACATCATCGAACACGGGATATAGCGGTCCACCGGGATATAGAGATCAGGATCGAGACCCAACCGTCTGACGCCGGTGACCCGGGCGACGCCCGGATTGTCGTTATTATCCGTTTCCGGCGCGGCAGTCTCCGGGCAGCGCAGGCTGCCATCCTTTCCCCTAGTCAGTACTGACGGACAGGATGTGTACGTCGTGGATGATGGCGGACTGTCGGACATTTCTGCGTGGCTGCGCGTTTCATCCGGGGACGTGCGTGCATTATCGCCTGGCATTATTCGGGCGTTGTTCACCCCGTCAGCCAGCGCGGCTGCCTTGTTCAGGGCGGGTGGGGGCGGTGGCAGGGTGGGTGCGGAGGAGACGGTCTGGCTGACAGGGTCTGTTCCGCCCTGAGTGTGCGGCCCGAACTGGCCAAACGGGTTACTGTCCATGCCCAGATTTTGACGCTCATGCAGCGTCTTCCCGGCGGAGGGCGGCAGCGCGGTGTCGGCTTCTTTCTCATTACGCCCTTTCAATGCACTGAAAATCCGATCGCCGCCGGATGCCAGGGCGATCACCAGAGTCAGACTCAGCACGGTGACGATCAGCGTGCGGCGACCGGATACCTTACGAAAACGGGTCACTTCCGGCTGGCCGGGCGGTGTTTTCTGCTCCGGCTCCTGATACGCCATTGCCGCACGGGCGCGTTCGCGGGCTTCCGCTTCCCGCTCTGCGGTGTTTTTTTCCGGTTCATCCGGGACAGGTTTATCGGTCATCTGGCCTCCAGCGTAACGGACGGTGAAACAGTGTCGCTGCGGGTTATCGGGATGCGCCCGAATCCGTCGTTTTTGATCCCCACCACCGAGGTGCCGTAACGCAACACCAGTTGTGGTGATGCCGGCACCACCATCACGGTGTAATTACCCTGCTTAACCGTCCGGGGCGTGACTGCCTGCTCCCGTCCGTTAACCACCCGGAAAACGGAAGGCAGGGTTCTGATGGGGGAAAAACCGATATAAGCAAAACGACCATCATCCCAGGCAAAATCCGGTGCGATGGAGGCCGAACCCGCGGCGACCCGTTTGGTGTAGCGCCAGTTGCGTGGCGTGCTGGCCTGTCCGAATGCCGACGCTATCTGCTGCTTCTCCTGTCTTTCCCGCTGCTGCGTCTGACGCGCGGCGCTGGCGGCGGCAGATTGCTGGCGAACCTCGGCCGGATAGTGGTAACGGATAACGAACGCCTGCGCGGGGGAATCGTGGTCCAGCACGTTCAGCTCCAGGCTGTAATCACGCTTTGAGGTCACCACGAAGAGGTTGGTCTTCCAGTCCTTTGCCGTGGGCAGGAACACCTGGCTGACGTTGTTGCCGCTGGCGTCCGTCACCGGCTGGGTGATGGGGTTCGGGCTGACGCCTACCCGGTTATCACTCTTCGTCACCGTCCAGCCTTTTGGAAAGCCCGCTTGCGCATCAATCACAGCTTCATCGTCGTCAAACAGCAGCGTGGTGACGTAGCCAGGGCGGGTATTCACCACGGTGGCGTTCTGGCTGTTATACGATACGTTCTGCATCCGGCTGTCATAGGCGCTGCCGCGCGGGGTGGCGGCACTCCATGCCGCGCATGATGCCAGTAAGCCCGTCAGGAGCAGGATGTTTTTCAGCATCATTCGTTCCTCAGTTCTTTATCGCGCTGGTAGCTGGTGACGATAAAGCCCAGCGGGTTCACTTCACGCTGACTGTCCGTCAGTTGCTGATGCGGGACATAACGGTAAGTGAGGCGGATATTCCAGAAATCCGTTTTCACTGAATTATCAGAAATACGGCGGAGGGTGCGCTTAATACGCAGTGTTGCCAGGTTATCCGGTCCGGTGGCAGGCGCATGCACATTAGAAATAATGTCGATATAGACGACATATTCGGCTTTATTAAAAATAACGTCCGGAGCCTGGTCGCCGTTAAACCCGTCCAGATAATCCCGGTTCACGCTGTCGCTGTTAAATAACTGTATGTCGTCGTAATCACGCTGGAGGGAGAAATAATTATACCCTTCGCGGAGTCTGACATAGTGTGCCGCCAGTGAATGGGCCAGCGCTTTTTCAGACGCAATATCCCGCTCTTTAATACGGGTCATATACTCATAACGACCGGTCTGCTTGTTCACCGACCACAATTCAATGTCAGTGGTTTTCAGCGGCAGCAGAATAATAATGGCCGTGATCGTCAGTGCAGCCAGAATCAGCCCGGCAGCGGCCACCCGCCAGGCGGTTTTGCGGGAACGCTCTTCCTTTTCCAGCAGGATGGATTCAAAAGAGCGCGAGACATTAATGATGCGCTGAATATCAGACATGGTGAGTCAGCTCCTGAATGATGGCGGGGGAATTCACCGGCTGGGGATCGCCGGACACCGGCGGGAGGTCGCCCTGATGCTGCGCGCAGCCCGTAAGCGCGCACAGCACCAGGAGCAAGATGCTGAATTTCATGGAAGCCTCTTATCGGATTAATGCAGGAAGGCCGCACCGCTGGCTGAGGCCACGGCGTGACGGGGAAATGAGATTAACGGTCGGGAGGAATTAACGGTGAAGCTGCTGGTTCTGGCGTTTCATGCTTTCGATGGCGGTGGCACGTTTCTGCCAGGCGCTCACGGCTTTGCCCGCCCCTGCGGCAATGAACCTGCCGCTTGTCGCTGCTGCGGCCATGCCACCTTTGGCGGTCAGTCGGCCCCCGGTCTTTATGCCGGGTCTGGCAAAGTCGGCAGATTTGCTGGCCAGCCCGCTCAGTCCGCTCATGGCAGCCCCCTGTAACACGGCCTGCACGGCGGCACCGCTTAGCGCAGTGGCTATTTTCGCTGAAAAATACACCACGACGCCTGCGGCAATCCCGGCCAGCAAACATTGCGCCGCCAGGGTCACCATATTGCTTTCAGCAGACGTTGCTGTGGCGGCCTCCAGTATTTTATTCAGGTAGTTGATGGCGATCCGGACAGACAGAGCAGAGAACATGATCGTTAAGATTGCGGTAAATATTGTTTTCAGCCAGTTATTAAACATGGGTTTAAGAAAACCGTACAGCAGGCAGAAAATAAAGAGTGGGGCGGTGGTGGTCATTAACAGAATGGTGATTTCGGCGAGCAGGTTGACAAAGGTTGCAGCCAGTAACAGAACGATTGCTCCGCCCCAGACCAGCACCTCGGCAAAACCGCCATTCACTTTAACGTAGGTGGAGGTATCGAGATTAAACAGCGTTTGCCCCAGCGCTTGTGCCTTTTCCCACACCGTATCGAGCAGCGCCCAGACATTATCATCGCCACTGATGCCGTCCTTAAGCCCTTCAATGGCCACAATGATGGCATTCAGCCAGCCATCGCGGTTTAAAACAAAGGTGGTGATCAGCAACATGCGCCCCACATCCCAGACAACATCTTCAACCGGTGTCTGGAGTTTGCCGCCAAGCGTCTGATACCCGCGATACGTAATAAATAGGGTGAAGGAACTGATGATAATCACCCTGATTAGGGTGCCGTAGGTAGAAGACTGACCTTCTAACACGGCATTGAGTCCATCCATGATGTTTTTGTCCATACCAACAAAAATACCACCGGACATGGTGCCTCTCATTAGTCAGGAACAGACAGGGGATAAAAACAGGGAGGGATCCCTGTTTTTGTTGGCGGGAATATTACTGAGTGACGGATTTTCTTTTTTGGGCTTCCTGCTGAAACAGTGTCTCGAATTTTTCCCTGCTACCGGGTTTGCCTGTCTGGGCAAACATTAGTGCTGCCCGGTGCGCAAACTCGCAGTTGTCGCTTGCCTCGCCATCCTTGAGGCATTGCGTATAGACCTTATAGGTTTCATCGGGATGTTCTTTATACCAGGCTTCTGATTTCGTCTCTTTACAACCGGATAAGACGAGAATGCCTGAAATGACGCATAAGGTTAATACGGGTTTTAACATGTTAACCTCCCTATAGAGAGTTCAGATCGGCAACGGGCGCAGTTAATTGCTGTTGCTCAAAGGCTTTCTGTTTTTGCTGTTCCAGCAGCGTTGCTCGCTGTTCAGCCTGTTTGACTGACATTTCCCATTGGCTGGTCAGCGCATTCAATTGTACGCTTTTGGCTGCGATGGCGTTAGCCAGGTCCTGCGACTCTTTCGAATCCTGCGCATTAGCAATACGGTCTGATAAATCTGATATATCGTCGAGCGTGTCCGTGATCTTGTTTTCAACCTCGGACGTATTTTCTATCGCTACAGCCTGATTCAGGATCATCTGTTTGCAGCTGTCCAGATAGCGTTGTGAAGCGCTGGACGGGTTACAGGTATCGAACGTTTTATATTTGTTATACAAACTATTAAGTTCAGACGAATATGACCCGCTTTGGTTGCTCAGCAGGTCATCCAGTGAAATACCGTTTTGACGAAGATTATCAATATCGGTTTTCAGGCTTTTTGCCTCGCGGAGAAATGCCTGAACGTCCCGCACGCCCGTTGCCGTGGCTAATTGCTGCTTGTAGGCATCAAGTTCACTTCTATAGTGGGTAACGGTTTCCTGCCACTGCTGGAGTTTCTGGATCCACTGATTCATGGATTCGGTATTCTGTACGGCGTCGAATACCGGTATTCCGGCGCTCATCGCCTGGGTGGAAATAAACAACGATAACGCCAGTATGATATCTCTGAACCGCATTTTCATTACCTCCGTCAGGATTATTACAGGGCTTGTTCAAGGAAGGCGGCTTTCCAGTCATCAGGTTGCATTCCTTCCTGATACAGGGTGTCGAACAGTTTCAGGTTGTCTTCGCTCCCGCTCAGCATTTTGGTGAGTTTCCCGAGGCCCGATAAATCCATTTTCGCCACAGCCACAAAAGGCCGGGTTTCACCCGCGCGTAACGGCGTTTTCAGGACCACCATAGAGCGCTCACCCGGATCGAGGTTTCTGACGATGTCATACACGCTTTCCGGCACTTTCATCTTTTCCACGTAATCCGCCCGGCTGGCCTTCGGGTTGGCGAGAAAAATCTGCGTACTGCACTGCTCGATAATCGCCGGGGCAATCGGGTGCTTGACGATTTCGTCAGGTGACTGGGTGGCGGGGACGAAGATGCCGTTCAGCTTGCGGATCACTTTCAGCATATTGAGCGAGAAGCAGGAAAATTCGACATCGGCCAGCCATTTCCAGAACTCGTCCATGAACATCACCAGCCGGCGACCGTCCAGCAGGCTGGTGACGCGGTACAGCAGATAAAACGTGACGGGGCCGCGAACATCGTCATCATCGAGAAATTCCGTACCGTCGATACCCAGGTTATCAACGTGGCTGATGTTGAAGGTGTCCTCCTCATTGTCGAATACCCAGCCGAACTCGCCGCCCTGCGCCCACTGTTTAAGGCGAATACGTAACCCGTTGATGCGGGCATCGGTGGTTGGCGGCTCCGGCAGGACTTCCAGCAGTCGGGTGATCCCGAACTTGCGGTATTCCGGCGGGTAGTCGAGCATAATGGTATCCACGGCGGCACTGATCCGCTCCTCATCGCGCGGATCGAGCGGCTTGCCGTTGCGGCCGCACAGCATGCGCACCAGCCGTTTGATAAAGCTGATATTCCGCCGGGTTGGAGCCAGCGCAAAAGGATTGAAACCGGTAGGCACACCGGTGCGAATACGAAAATAACGCCCGCCCATCTGACGTATCGCCATCTCCGCCGCCCGGTCCTTGTCGAAATACACCGTGGTGAACCGCTGGATTGTGGCTGAGGCGGAGAACGTCACCGGATTGCGGTACTTCTGCATCAGTTGCTGCATGACGGTCATCAGCATCGTTTTCCCGGAGCCGGTTTTCCCGATAATCGCCGTATTACCCGGCGTTTTTTCGTTGAAGTCATCCCGCCCGCTTTGGCTGTCATGCAGGTTCAGGTAATATCCGCCACCACCCGGGGATTTCAGTATCCCGATGGCATCGCCCCAGGGATTGCCGCTCCGCTTGTGGGAATGAAAGTTGTGCAGGCTCGCCAGGTCGGCAAAGTTCTGGCTGCTGATAGCCACCAGTCGGGGGCGCAGCGTATACACCCCCGGCAGTTGCGCAAGGTACGCGGCGGGCAGCGACAGCGTCGACAGCATTGTCATGATGCCGAGGTCGGCGAAAGGCTGCGCCAGCGCGTTGGCATCCTTCACCACCTGCTCGGGGCTGTCTGAAGATACCAGCAGGGAGAAGTGGTATTTCCCGCACGAGACATGCCCGGACTGGAGCAGGTCACGCAGGACAATCAGCTCTTCACGCTGCGAAATGGCGTCGTCATCCGCCGAAGTCAGGCGCTTTTCCGCCAGGCGAATATGCTTCTGCGCCTCATCGCGGGCCATGCAGGTGAAGGACTGCGTCAGCACGTACTCGCTTTCGGCATACAGCAGTGCGTCTAACAGGCCGGTCGCGGTTTCAGGCGAGTAATCTTTGATTTCCAGACTGCGAAAAAAGCGGGATCCGCCGACGGTCTGGCACTCGGCGGTGTCGGTGGTAAAAAAGACATCCGGCGTGCTTAATGTTTCATATAACGGTGCACGCGTGACCGCGACCTTTTGCCACTGGCCGGTCAGCAGGCGGTGATACAAGGACAGCTGGGCGGAATACACCCGCCGGTTTTCTTCATACATCCCCAGCGGCGTGGCCGTATAGCGAGACAGCGCCGATGCCAGCGCCTCCCGGTATTCCAGCATCACTTTCAGGGCATCATCCAGCGCCGCTTTGCGTTTACCGGACGATTGCGCCTTCATGGCTTTTTTCTCCAGCGGGGAGAAGGGTGCATAGCAGACGGTGAAAAACAGCCGGTGCCGCCAGAACGGTTTTTCGTTGATTGGCTGGTAATACAGCCGGGTCACTTCATCAGAAAAGGGAATGCCTGAATTCGCGTCAAAGACATCGTGGTACTTTCCCCGGATACGGTGAAGATAGAAGGTAACCGGCAGGCCTTCATACGCACGAATCACGTTATTGAGATGCGTCGCCATTAACGTCAGATGATGTTCGTCCTCGCATTCAAAAACGGTGCCCTCCAGCTCCCAGCTGGCAACCAAATCACCCTGGCGGTTTCTGATGACGTGCGGGTGAATATGGGAGGAATACGGAATGTATTTATCCAGCGTAACGTGCTCGTTTAACTTCATTTTTTCAATAAACTCCGAGACGTCGACGGCGTCATAGCGGTTTGCCAGCAGGGCATTGGCACCAAAATGTTTATTGGTGCCAAACCGGCCACGGGTTTTAAAGGCCAGCCAGAGCAGCCCGAAATAGTGAATATCGGTTCTGGCCTTTGCCTTCATCTCCAGCCAGGCGGGAATAAGCAGTAATACCAGGTAATAGCTGACATAGACCGCCAGCAGGACGATGGCCCCGCTGACTATTACGAACGGCACGAGGGGAATGCCGGCTATGGCGGCAGGCCGCGTCAGCGCTTTGTTCAGCGTAGCCATCGTTACCTCCCTTATGACGCCCAGTAGGCACCGAAACCTGACGCACCGACGATAAGGATGGCGCCAATGATGACGTTGCGCATGTCATGCAGGCTCTTGCCGTCAAATAAGACTTTGTATCCCACCCACATGGTGGCCAGTGTGATGGTGACGGCGGCCAGCCCGAGCAGGCCTGTGGAAGTGTTGCTCAGCGTCTCATTGGCTTTATTAAATCCGCTGTCGGCTGCCAGCACCGGGGTTGTCATTAGCAAGGACGTGAGGACGGGCCAGTCAGTCTGTTTTCGTTTCATCATTGTTCCTCCTGGGGGCTGGGAATGGGTAACGCGCCGCGTATAACGGCATTGGGGTAGCGCAGGGATGTCAGAACTGACGTAGCGTTATCGGTAAGCTCACCACGCAAGACGGCGGCGGGGTAATGGATTTCCGGCACGAGCTTTTTGGTGGGAGGTCGCTGCCGGTCTTCCTGCGTTGACGGCACGGCGTAGCCGATGCGCTGGATGTAGCTGGTCTGGTTAAATGTGGATTCCGGCTGTTGGCCGGTCGTGAAATTTCCCGAGTAGTAGCAACTGAGCGCACGCTTGAGGGAACCGCCGCGGCGGTAGCAGTCGGTGAGGATGCGCTCAAAAACGGACAGGTTGGTACAGGGGTCAAGAAGGTCGCGGGCGCTCACGCGGTAATGACGGAAATTGGTGCTGGTGATTTGCATCAGCCCGACCGAATAGCGTCGGCCCTGTGCTGCCAGCCGTCCGGTGAGGCTGATGGCCTCATCCCTGCTCGTGGGAAAATGTGAGATCACGCCTTTGCCACTGGGCAGAATTTCAGCGATGGCATACGGATTCAAACCGGATTCGGCCCGCGCCACATCAAGCGCCGTGGACGGGTGAATGCTGGGGGCGCACTGCATAGCCGCCGCCAGAAATACGGGGGTGGAAAGCATGATGGCCTCGGAATGGTAAACCGGGCAACGCGTACCGCCATCAGACGGCACAGGGCCGGGAAAAGGGGTAAGGGCGGTTAAATGGACTGAGTATCCTGTGTCGCGCCGCCGTCATCCCTGGGCTCAAGGAGAACTAACTTGCCGGAAACGGCAATGCCGGGTGTCAGCATGATATTCAGGCCAGACTTACCGTTATGAGCGAACGCCACGCCAACCCTGGTCCAATACGTGTTTATTTCGCCCTGTGCATCGGGTTGACTTTCCTGAGTGACAAATACGTGGTAAATGGGTTTTCGCATGACGACTCCTCTAATAAAAACAACAATGAGTTAAATGAATGTCACATCCCAATTCTGCATTCCGGTTTTAACGGGTCAGCGAGAACATTCAGCGGCACCCTGAATTGTGGTTTCGTGACAGCCCGAACCTTATTTTTAAAGAGCAATACCCGATCTGGGGAAATTAACGACCATTCGGGCAACCATTCTGTAATGACGTTTTCAGGATCAGATATCCGGGGCGGTATATAAACGATAAATTCAAAGTTAAAATGAGAGAGATAAATTAGCGGTAGAAGGGGATAAGCTTTGGGGTAAATAAAAGGAAGTGAAATAGTTAATAAAGACGACTGTGGATTTATAGTTAATGATAGAGACATGCAGGGGAAATATTCCTGCATGTCTCTGTGACCATTATTAACGTGTTCGACGTTCAAGTTTTTCCTGGCATTCCGTGCAGGTGGTTATGCCCGGGAGTGCCTGCCGTCGCTTTTCAGGAATGGGCTTACCGCATAGACGACAATGGAATAATGATGGCGTAGACCCTGGCTTAAAACGACTCTGTTCAATCATCTCCTCCAGTCGTTGCTCATTAAATTCCTGATCGCGGTCGATCTCATCTGGCATTTGCGGCCCTCCGGTCTGACGCCTCCTGTTCACAAAGTGCGATACGCTTCCAGACGATGGTCAGTGACAACCCTTCGACTTTCGGCAGCAGGGATTGCGTTACCTGCATCATGGCGGCCAGCGCATCGGTCGATTCCAGGTTGGCCACCCGGCATTGTTGCCATTGCAGCCAGATGGCAGTATCCGTATCTTCGTCCGGCTCTGGCGTCCGGCCATAAGGCACACGGACGCCCAGTAACCGGCGGCGAAGGCAAACTTCGTTGGAGGTGAGGCCAAAATACTTATTGAGTAGCGCAATTGACCCGCCGAGCCGGATGGCATGATCGATACGTTGCTGCTGCAGAACCGCCTCACGGGATTTAGCCAGAAGCAGGTGTAATGCGTCGTGATGAACCGTCACAGCCAAAAACTGCGCAGACTCCCGACTGATGATAAACAGCTCGTCTAGTGACAACTGGTTGAGGGCATTCATTTCGTCGAAAGTGAATCCTAGCGATTCACAGTAACGAATGTTGCCCTCCTTCAATGCATGCAGGGCATCGGTTAATACGGCGTAATTAAGTGACGGGATAATCATGGTATTTTCTCCCTTCAGCCTATTGAGCGGCGGACTAATTTAATATTGATCCATTCGTCAATTTCCGATTCGAGCCAGGCGACACTGGCCGGGCCAATCTTGATTGAGCGGGGGAAGGTGCCGTCTTTCATATACAGATAGATTTGAGAGCGCTTCAGGCCCGTTTTTTCTTCAACCTGTTTCAGACGTAATAACTGATGAGATGTCACGGTATTCTCCTGTGGCAGATATAGCGCTAGCCGGGAGATAACACGACAACACAAAGTCGTGGTGTGGAGAAAGGTGATGAGCCCGTATTACGGAAAATACAATCCTTAATACGGGTTTTCATAGCGAAGGGCATCATCTTACTTTTGTGTTGGTAGGGAAGGGGGCGAGCCGCGCTCAAGCGCAGTCTTCAGTGTGTCGCCACTGAATCGATCGGTAATGCCTTCCTCAGATGCCCATTGTTCAAAAATGGACAATAGTTTATACGGTTGCATGATTAACGGACTGATAGTTTCATTATTTTTGCAGGCAAGCCAGAAGAGGCGTGATAGAGGGGTGGATATCCGAGTTGGAGACGGTTGAAGTATTTCTTTTTCGATCGGTTTGTTGATCAACTTATCAAGTTCACTTTTTCTGAGGACAAAGCAGGCATCGCTCGGTAATTCATGCATAGGAAAATAATATTTATGCGAATCTTTCTTTGTAGCGTTTAGTATTATATCTTCGTAATCATCTGATGAAATATACTTAGGTAGCCTTTCTACGTGTCGTTCGATTCTTTCATGCCATGTCATCTTTTCGAAAAGTTGAAACGTTTCCCCCAATAAACAAACGGTAATGCCATAATTATACGACTTTGCTCCTGTTACAGGTGATGGTATCTTTAATGAATGTGCAAGTAAACGCTGTATAAGGACATATTCATAGCCGAGCAATGTTGTGTCAATGACTCTTTGTACAGGGTGGATATATCTCCCTTCAGTACTGAAAGTTAAATTGTTTTCGCTGACAAAGGAACTTTCGGCAAGCATGAATGATTTCATCGTTGACGAACTTTTTATTGGTCTTAGCTTTAATTTATGATTTCGTGATTTAATTTTCCTCAATGTTATTGGGGATTGAAAATATATTGAAAACCGAATTTTCCCTTGCAGAGCAAATCGATAAAAATCACTTTTTCTTATTTTACACCCATTCAATCCATTGAGAAGTCTTACCGCCTCCCTGATAGTTATCCAGTCTGGAATTCCATCTCTATTGTTTAGGTAAGTTGGATTGTCTGACATAATACATCTCCTTTCACACAATGATATTGCTGATGAATTTCGCTGTGTTTTTGAAAGATGTTTAAAATTCTGATTGATATGAAATAGAACAGAATGATTTAGGCCGATTTTATAAAATAAAAAATAACCTGTGTTTGGTTGTGACATTTTTCAAAGAGGTAAAATAAAATGGCTCAGTGATTTGGTGTTCACTGAGCCATTTTAAATGCTATGTGTACTATCAGGAGTAATCGGAGGTGGTGCGTCTTTTATTAGAATTTATTTGTAATAACATCCATAAAATACCAACGATTACTACTCCGCCTCCAACCCAAGTAGGGCTTGTAAGACCAGTAACATCCAGTGCTACCCCCCCCAATAGCGACCCTAATGCAATTCCTCCGTTAAAACCGGCAATATTCAGTCCTGCTGCCACAGCTGGAGCTTCAGGTGTATGTATGTGAGATAGCCCTATCACTCTTGCTTGCATTGAGGGGACCGCTGCGTATGTCAATGCTCCAAGCAACCCAATAAACAGTGCCATTAACATTAAGGATGAGACAGAGAACCACATAGCAAAGAGGACGATCGCCAGACCAATAAGAATTGTCAGCACGGCACGATCTGCACCTTGCTTGTCAGTCAGGCGACCACCCCAGACATTCCCGATAGCGGCCATCACGCCGTAGACCAACATAAGCAAACTACTCGTACGCTCGTCTACATGCGTTACCTGAAGCAGAATCGGGGAAATATACGTATACAGGGCAAAAGATCCTGCATAGGCCAAAACTGTAATTCCTGCTCCCGCAAGCAGTAGTGGGTTGAACATGGCTTTTAAACCGTCCATGGCATTTGCTTGCAAGGAGGGATCATTTTGATCCGTGGGCATCAGCATTGCCAATCCAATGAAACCGATCGCTCCACTTGCCGTTACTGCCATGAATATAGACTGCCAACTCAACAGACTACCGATGTAGGTACCAAGTGGTACGCCTAATGCCAACGCAATTGTAAGACCGCCAAAAACGACCGAAACAGCGGCGCCAGCACGATGTCGCCCAGCCAGTTGGGTTGCCACACTTGAAGCAACAGCAAGAAACACTCCGTGCCCTAAACCGGAAGCAAATCGTGCAATCAACATAGGCGTTAGGGACTCAGACGCACTGACGATACCATTGCCAACTGTAAACAGGCCCATAGCAACAAGTAATAATCTTTTACGAGGCCATCGCGTTGCCAACGCAGTTAATCCCGGAGCACCAATTACGGCACCGAGGGCGTAGGCTGTCACCGCTGTACCTATATGACTGACACTGACGTTTAGATCAGCTGATATCCTGGAAACTAAGCCGATCGTGACAAATTCAGTGAATCCCAAAGCAAAAGCGCAGAGTGCAAAGACATATATAACAAAAGGCATGCGTTCTTTCATAACTCAGGCTCTTCTATTTTCAATAGAAGCCAACAAAGGCAGCATTGCCTCAGCGACTCCTTTTGCGGAAGCGGGATTCTGTCCGGTCACTAATCTCTCGCTGACAATCACCTGGGGCTGAAAATTTGCGGCTGCAAGATGCTCAGCACCTCTTTGCTTCAGCGTGTCTTCAAGTAAGAATGGAACAATGTCGTGCAACCCTACAGCACGTTCTTCATCGTTGGTAAAAGCTGACACCTTTTTGCCCGCAACCAGATATTCATTATCGGAAAGCCGAATATTCACCAATCCGGCGGGGCCATGACAAACCGCAGCGACAATGCCACCCTTTTCATAAATTCGTGATGAAACATCCGCCAACTCTATATTGTCAGGGAGATCCCACATCGTCGCATGCCCTCCTGCATAGAAGACGGCGTCATAGACGTCAGGATCAATCTGCGAGGGTTTTAATGTGGTTTTAGTTGCCTCGCGTAAGGAATCATTATTCCAAAAGGAGGCGTTAACCGGATCGCTGAGGTCTAAACCGTCAACATGTGTCTCGCCCCCCTTGGGACTCACGAAATCAATTTCATATCCTTCTTTTGTGAGTACATCGTAGGGGTGAGACACCTCAGAAAGATAGAAACCACTGGGTGCGGCATCTTTACTCTCGGCTTGACCTTTACGGTCATGGCTGGTCAATACAAACAGGATACGTTTAGGCATTTTAACTTCCTCTATATGGGGGGCTTAAAGCAAAATTCTTCTGACTGCATGCGACATAACAGACTTGTCATATTGAGTCTTATTGTGGAACAATCTATTTATCCTTTAAATAGACCTAAATGGACAAACACTTACCCCAAAATGAACAAAATAAACTTGAGAAATGACGACCTTGAAGTGTTTTTACACGTCGTTGACAGAAACAATTTCTCTGCCGCAGCACGAGACCTACAGATACTCCCCAAGATGGTGAGCAAGCAGATAGCCAGGCTGGAAACTGCACTTGGCACTACCCTTTTTGAAAGAAACACCCGTAATCTACGTATTACAGACGAGGGCAGAGCTATAGCTGAGAGGGCTCGCGTAGCGTTGGCCGTTCTGGATGAGATGAAGGAACTTTCCCGAGGGGATAGTGAGGAGTTAAGCGGAAATATTCGTTTGACTGCGCCCGCACCGTTTGGCCGAAAATATGTTGCTCCTGCGATCGCTGCATTCTGCCAAGTACATCCGAGGGTGGGCTTTGATTTAAGGTTATCTGACCAAATCCAGGATCTTTACAGTGGTGATTTCGATCTGGCTATTCGTATGGGGGATCTGGCTGATTCTCGCCTTCTGGCCAGAAAAATAGCAAATAATAGACGTATTCTCATCGCATCGTCCGAATATCTGAAGAATCATCCACCCATTGAGCGACCAGAAGATCTTTTAAATCACAACTGCTTAGTATTCGCTTACCCGGGTTTTTTACACAATTCATGGACGTTACGTAAAGCCGGTCATGAAAGAAGCATCAGCGTTACTGGCAACCTTATCAGCGACAACGGAGATGTATTGCATGCCTGGAGTTTGGCGGGGCTTGGCATATCTCTTCGAGAAACTTGGGATATTCATGATGAATTGAGGGCTGGGAAACTTTGCCGAGTTCTGCCTGATTGGGAAGCAAACACATCTCAGATCAGTGTTGTCCGGGCGCGGCGAGATCCTATACCCCGTAGGCTAAGTGTATTTATCGATTTCATGACTGAAAAATGGAAACGGGCACCATGGGATGATGATTAATGTTCCGAAAGGTAGTCCGAACCGGTCTAACAGAAGCTAACCGCTTCGCTGACCAACGGAATTTGTGATAACTCGATTTGAGTTGAGGTTGTCAACGTTAATAGATAAAAATACAATGATTGTTTAGCCAATTTAAAGGTTTAGCGACTATCAATCCCTAGAGTAAATTATAGAAAATAACACGCCAATCCGAACCTTATGGCATGCGTGAAGCCTTAATGCTAACCAGATATAACACACATAAAATATAATAATATCAATGTGTTATATTGCTATATGCTATCCTTACCCTATAAGATCGTTTAATTGTTAAAATAAGTTAATATGTGTAGAAGCATTAACGAAACATGTTTATAACATAATACTGTGCAGGCTTTCGATTTTATGTCGTAATCGGAGAGCTTCAGGCTCTTAAGGGTGCGCAGTATGAGCTATCTGGTTCAGTTACGAAGTTTTGTTGAAGTATACAAAGCTGGTTCGATTTCAAAAGCGGCAATGCGGTTGGGCATAAGCCAGCCTGCAATGTCTGCCCACATTCATTCACTTGAGGCTTTTACCGGGTGTGTTCTCTTTACTCGTCGTTCACATGGTGTGGTGGCTACAGTGGATGGGGAGGAATTGGCGAGATTGGTGGCTTCAGATTTAGAAACGATTGAACTGAAGTTGTCGATGCTTAGATCACGTACAAGAAAGTCCTCGGGGACAGTATCTTTCATCGGGCCAGCAGAATTAATGTGGTCAAAATTACCGTACTTGGTGAAAATATTATTCAATGAAGGTATTAAATTTAAAGTTTTGACAGGAAATAGGAAGCGCATATACAGCTGTCTTCTGGACGGAAGTTGTCAACTAGGTTTCACAACTTCTATGCCGGATAAACAAAAATTTGGATATGCTGAAATTGGAATGGAGAAGTTAATAGTTGTGGTAGCGTCACTCATAGCAGACAACTTCAAAGAAAACGAGGACGTGATTGATACGCTGTCGAAGCTTCCTCTAATAGCTTACGATGAACAGTTACCCTTGATAAGGGAGGTTTTCCAGGATTCTTCACGTTTTTTTGCACTGCTTCGTCCGTCTATTACTGTACCGGATTTGCGGATTTTAGAAAGAATGATCCGAGAAAATATTGGTTGGACTGTGATGCCTGAGTATTTATGCGCCCAAAGCATAGCAGGAGGTCAGATCGTTGAAGTCAATGTCCATGAGAGACTCCCCATAAATTCAATCTATTTGGTATGGATTGATAGCTCATTACGTAACCCACTCGTTTCAGGAATCAGAGACAGAATTCTCGAACTATCAAAAAATAGCGGATTTATGGTTTGAGATACATAAAACAGGCAGCCTTATCGGCTGCCGTGTCATTATTTTATCCGTGGCGATCGCTTGGCAAAGTCATCTGCAATGTCATTCAATTTTAGGAATTTCACCCCTGGATGACCAAGCATATGAGTTAAGAGACGTTCGAGCATCATTAATACGTGCGGGCGTCCAGATACGTCCGGGTGAATCGTGAAAGTAAAAATCGCATATTCATGCTCACGGTAGACCCAATCGAATTGATCCCTCCACAACTGTTCGATGTCCCTGGGATTCATGAAACCTTGGCTGTTGGGTTTTGTTTTCATGAACATGAAAGGAGGAATATCGTCGATTGTCCAACTGGCGGGTAATTCAATAAGGTCCGTCTCTTCTCCGCGTACCAGCGGTTTCATCCATTCGGTCGGTGTCTTGGAATAATCTATCTTGGTCCAGGAATCACCTTTCCTGACATAATAAGGCTGATGATCATGATGCATTAGTGAATGGTCATATTTGATGCCATTTTCTAATAGAAGATCTGTGGTCACAGGAGAAAATTCCCACCATGGAGCGACATACCCAGTAGGTCTCTTCCCTGTTAATTTTGTGACCATATCAATGCCTTTTAGAAGGACTTCTCTTTCTTGGTCAGGCGACATAGATATTGGGTTTTCATGACTGTAATTATGAACCCCTACCTCATGTCCAGCATTGACAACTGCTTCCATTTGCCGAGGAAAGGTTTCAATGGAATGACCAGGCATAAACCAGGTGGTGGGGATATTAAACTGGTCAAATAGATTCAGAAGACGTGGAGTTCCTACTTCGCCAGCGAACATACCGCGAGATATATCGCTTGGAGAATCTTCACCCCCATAAGAAGATAGCCAGCCTGCAACGGCATCTACACCCACTCCAAAACCACATAGTATTTCTTTCGCCATGAGTTATTGCTCCTCATACAGAAAAAATTGAAATAATATTAAGTTAAGAGGGTTTCTTGACTAATTTCAAGAGAGCCTCGGTATCTAATTCATTAATTCCTTTTTGAATGGCCATTAATTTATGCTCAGGTATGTTATATCCCCAATTAGCCCAAAATGATTGAATGCCATGATCTAATGCATCAATAACATTTTGGATATTGTCATCAATAAATAGAATATCCTCGTTTTTATCGATGGCTATTGATTTTAGCAAAGTAAGAGTCTTATTTTTGTCGGTCATCCTCCCATATATTTTATTCGCGGGTATGTTTAAACCATATTTACTTAGAATGAATGATATAGACTCTTCATCCTTTCCTGATACAATATAGACATCATTAGATGTTTCAAATAAATTTGGAACATCTAATAGCGGACGGTGTAGTTCAGCCCAAAAACCAGGGTAGATACTTCTTGCCAGTTTTCTATACTGGATAAACTTATCCCTGAATATTTTCTTATCTTCAGTTGGAATTGATTCATATATAGCAGTGAATCTGTCATTATCTATAGCTTCATTACCAAATTCAGTGAATGAGGCAATAAAGTGACCGTCATGGCGTACAAAATTCCTTAATTTCCTGAACCGTTTAGCCATCAGACGTGGGATGTTTTGAAGTACATCTTGGTTAAAATCACTGAGAGGTCTGTCATGTAATACATTCCATGTAATTAGCATGCATTCGTCTACTCCATCAACCACGACCCCGTCGAAATCCATTGCTATTAACATCGAATTATACCACCAGCGGTTCTTTAAGAGTTTCGCCGCGCTTCCATCTATCTATTGCATCGAATGTCTGACGCATAAATTTTCCACATTCGGCATAATAGGAGCAAGTTATGATATTCCCGTCGACAACTACATCTGCTTCAATTACATTGGCGCCGGAATTAACCATATCGTCTTTCAGACCAACATAAGCGCAGGCGAGTTTGTCTCTTAGAATACCAGCAGAAATCATAATCCAGGGACCGTGGCAGAGCCCAGCCACAACTTTCCCCTGTATTACCATCTGCTTTAGAAAATCTTTAACTCTCTGATCTTGGCGAACTCTATCAGGCGCTTCATGACCGCCAGTGAGAATAACAGCATCAAAATCAGTGGCGTTGAGTTGATCAAAATTAATATTGTCTTTGGATCTTTTATCCATAGGAACAGTGATGCCATATTTCCCTGTCACTGCACTTCCATCCTTGGTTGCAATAGATATATCGTATCCTTCCTCTTTAGAACGATAGTAAGTATAAACTACATCGTGATCCTGAAAACCTGGGCCAGTGATTATCACTACTCGTGTCGGATTAGACATGTTATTTTCCTTCTTATTGCGTTACGGGACGTTAATTAAAAATACATTCTGACCACAATACATTTCTGAGATGGCATCTTTAGCTCGTAGGATATGAATCTTTCCCATTAGATGGCTCTTTACATCTAATGAAATAAAAATAAAATCATCCTCGTCATTCAACATGTTTCTATCAAGATTTTTTACGGAAAAGTATGCTAACTTGTGTAGATCATGTTCTCTGATCAATGTGCCAGCAGCTATCTGTTGCAAAGGAGGTAAAAGATCATGTTCCTGTGATTTCTTTTCATATGCCATATTTTTCCGGCCATAATTATCTTTAAGTCTGAGTAAGTCGAATTTGTTTCTTGGATTTTCAACTTCAATTAATTCGATGCCTGATTTCCCCGAAATAGTCTGATGGAATACACCTTTTGCAATATATATGCTGTCGCCAGATTTTAACGCCTGATGTGTACCATCAAGAAATCTGGTCTCGCCATCACCATGTAGGCATATAAGGACGGTGTCTTTCAGTATATGACAATGCATTGAAGTGGATTGATTCTTTGATATATGAAGACGCCATACGTCAAAAATAGAATCACAATAAACTCTATACTCATATCCCCATGGTTTTTCTATGAATCCATTGAGATGTAAGTCTTTCTCAAATGACTCACCATTATTTGAAGTTGAAAGTAGTATTTTGTTTATTTCAAGCAAGTCATATACATTTGGAGTCCGGTTGTGGATTTCCATATGGTCGCTCCCCCGCTAATTGAATTGCTGAATGTTGATTTCACTTCGGTCAATCGTTCTGTGATTTCAGTCTATAACGGTTATTTAGTACGAGAGAAATAACTTTTATGATGATTACCTATATTGTTTCTTTTGATCAGTCCTTCATACTCAATAACTACTGAAAACTATGCTTCTATACTTGGGGTACTGTTAGAGATGCTAGATTCTATGCCGTCAGGAGGTCATAGCTCACAAGCGATTAAGATGCTTAGCAATATGCCGAACTCGGACGGCAGCACGATACAGTTCATGATATATGTATCCGATGTTTACCAGAGGCCGCTTTGTTTGAATCCGTAAGGACAGGCTGCAGGTCAGTTCAGTAAACCAGCCTGTCTCCATCAGTAACATGCATGCCGAACCCAGGGATATTGTGGAGGCCGATACCAGCTGAGTGGTGATTGTCCTATGCGCAAAAGCTGAAGATGTCGCAAGAGTCTATCATGAGATCGAGAAAACGAAATCGCGGATAAGTGCATTGAAGAATGAAGGTACCAAAGCGAATCCGGAAAATCTGACGCGCCATTATGCCAGCTCAATGCAAGGTGCTTAAAGGATTTTCCTAGAGAGTGGGTCGTACGTTCTGCGCCAATAGCATACGTATGCCATCATGTTGCTGCCGGTCGTAAGCCAGATAAACATCGGAATAAGCACTTAAGGCACCCGAGCGTGAAAAGATAGAAGCCCGTTTACTAAGCGTGCTGACCCCAAGTCATCTTGAAATTTATAGAATCCTTTTCATCGATGTGAATTGATGCGCGAGACACACTAATGTCGTGCGTGTGGACTGATTTATTAATCCTTCATTTCATGGTTTTTATAGATAGGTCTGCTCATCTTAATTTATAAAAAATTCTCACCTGGGAGTAAGGATGTCGATTTTTTCAGGTTTACTTAATGCACAGCGAAGCCATTTTGCCGGAAAGGAGAATGCCCTTGCCTCGTCAATGTGGTTTGCTACTGCGGGTGAGTCCGTGGTAACTAAACCATTAAATAGCAACGCAAATGTCGATGTATTGGTGATAGGGGGAGGGATCAATGGTCTGACGGCAATGCTACAGCTTACAAAACTCGGCGTTGATGCAATGTTGATCGAGGCCGGTGAGTTTGGGGAAGGCGCATCTGGTCGAAATGCGGGGATGGTGAATCCAGGGCAATTTCTTGGCCCCGATGAGATAAGAGCAATATTAGGCGTCGAGTATGGCGATATCTTTGTTGATGAGCTCAGCAAAGGACCTGATTTGGTCAAAGAAATCCTTATCGAACATGATATTAATTGTTATGCAGATTTTCGTCCGGTCATCCGCGCAGCGCATGATACTAAAACTGCTCAAATGCTTCATCGTCAGGTTAAGCTTTGGTCTGATTTAGGCCAGCCTGTAGAGATTCTTGAAGGGAATAAACTCTTTGAAATTACGGGCTCACAGCGTTGGAAAACAGCCTTAATGGACTATAGGGGGTTTACTATTCAACCGTTGGCTTACGTTCGAGGATTAGCTAATGCTGTACTCAGAAAGGGGGGGCAACTTTACCAAAATGTTCGTGCCACCTCCCTTAGCAGAGAGGGGGCTGATTGGATTGTTTCTACTGTAGAGGGACATCCTATTCGGGCTAAAAAAGTCATTATGGCTACAAACGCTTACACAGGTTCTTTACATCCCGCATTTGCGCAAGTCCTTGTCACCTGTGGTGCATTTGGGGTTGCCACTTGTCCTTTGGACAAAAAGTTGCGAGGCCTCATTTTACCCTCAGGCCACTCTCTCTACGATACTCACAAGATACCGCTTTTTTTGCGTTATGACCCCGAGGGGCGATTGATGATTGGTTCACTGGGCAATCTTTCTGACGACAGTAGACGTTCGATAGAAGCTTGGGGGAAGCGGGTTTTGAAACGCCTGTGGCCTCAACTTCCCGCACCACAATGGAGCCATGTTTGGCAGGGGACAATTGGATTGACGAATCATCATCTTCCCAGATTGTTATCACCAGAAGACGGATTAATTGGAACGATAGGATGTAATGGTCGCGGTATAGCAGCAAATAGTTACTTTGGCCGAATGGTGGCGGATATAACAATGGGGCGAAAGGTGGCTCGCCCACTTCCTATTGAAAAGCAGGCACCAAGAGCATTCAAAGGCCCTCAGCAGGATGGGTTAGATCTTGCCATGCGCCTTTACCGTAATACTTTCCTTCTTGACTGATTTTTTGGGTATGGGGAAGAAATGTGCATTATTTATTATACCGTTATCAATAAAAGACCCGGAGGTAAATAAAATGAAAATCGTCAGAATTTCAGGCTTTGCGGTTAAGTATACAGTGCGTAATGGTGGATTTCGTCTGTCTGGAGGGCGAAAGTTTACTGAGTTCCCAAGTCTGATACTCCGAATTGATACTGATGAAGGGATCAGCGGGTGGGGGGAACATGCTTCCTCGGCTCAATATATGGTGGCATTGCATTCAGGTGCAATTGGCGCACTTTCCGAAATAGGTCCAGAACTGATCGGAGCCGATCCGCGCCAGCTTAAAGTTATCCATAACATCATGGATAGAGCGGTAAAAGGTCACCAGTATGCGAAAACAGCGGTCGATATAGCTTGCTGGGATATTGCTGGAAAGGCTGCGGGGTTGCCTATTGCTGACCTCCTTGGCGGGATACAGCAGAAAGAATTCCCAATGCTCAAAATGGCAGTAATGGATGAACCTGAAATTATGGCTGCCAGTTGCCTTAAATTAGCCGATGAAGGGTTCCGTACGGTACAAATCAAGATTGGTAATGATTGGCGCGCTGATGTTGAACGTGTAGAAGCCTGTCTGGAAGTTGCTCCAAAACTAGATCGTCTGGTTGTGGATGCAAACGCTAATTATATGCCACATGAAGCACTTTCTCTTTTAAATGCATTAGGGCCTAGGGATTTTATTCTCGAACAACCTTGCCGAACATTAGAGGATAATTTATCAGTGCGCCGCCGCATCACTCAGCCAATGGTGCTGGATGAATCTTTGGACAGCATTGATGCGGTATTCCGCGCACACAAGGAGGATGGATTTGATTTAGCAATGCTTAAACTTAGTCGATTTGGCGGGATACTCCCCTTAAGTCTGGTGCGCGATTGTTGTGTTGCCTGGAATCGACCTGTGACAATCGAAGATATGGCAGGAGGCGGTATTATTGCGGCAGCGTCAGCGCATCTTGCTGCGAGTACACCAGCGAGTCATTTGGCAGCTGGCTCATTCTGTACTGCCTACGTCGAGCAGACCTATACGCTGGGCGACTGGCCACAAGGGGCTATCGGACGACTCCCTTCTGATAATCCTGGGCTTGGTATTGATGTCGACTTAGAGGCGCTGGGAGAGCCAATATTTATTTACGAATAATTAATCCAGGTTCCAAATAGAGAGATGAGTCATCGCGAGATACTCAGCCGCTAATCCTTGGTAAGACAGGCTAATCACCTGATTGTCTTCAGGTGATGGTGCTTATTTCAAAAAGATAACGGTATTGGATGGCGTTTAAAATGCAACGTATCCTATTTTGGTCTTGTGATGAGATTATTTTTTATATAAGTAAATATGATGACAGGCGAGTAAGGGTTGACTATTGAATCTCTACTCACCCACCTTTTCTTATGTTTATGCATAACGTACATAATAATAACTTATGCCATTACGCTTTTTAAAATTAATCTTTAAGGATGCAGTAAGGTTAAAGTGGCCTTTACGCTAATAATACCGTGAGGTTTGTTTTATTAGTGCGCCATACGCATTAGTGCCGTGCTTGTTTTTGAATATCTAACTCAACGTAAAAATGTAATATTTGAGCTCAGGAGTTATTAACTAGGCAGCAATATGTGCTTATTTAAATGCTCATATTACTAATTGAAAGGCACCCCATAATACAAAGTAATTAAAATTCACATTTCGAGGAACAAACGATGAGGCCAGTGAAAACTACCGGTGAGGATTACGATGTCATTGTGGTTGGGTCCGGTGCCGCAGGGATGACCGGGGCACTCGCACTGGCTGTGGCTGGTCTTAAAGTGGTTGTTTTAGAGAAAAGCCATTTTGTCGGTGGCACCAGTGCAATGTCTGGCGCTGATACCTGGGTAGCAGCTAACCATATTGCTAAGGCTGAAGGCGTTCAGGACAGCCCGGAAGAAGCGCTGGCTTATATTGAAAATGCACTGGAGAGTGAAGGTTCATCACGCTTTCGGGATCATTGGAAGGCTCTTTGTGACAATGGGGGGGCTATGCTTCAAATGGTGATGAATAATTCGCCGCTTGATTTCAGATTGACTCCCGCCCCGGACCCTATTGATGTTAAAGGTGCCAAAGCATATGGGCGAAATCTCTCGCCTATGGTTCTCCCGCGTCGTCTTGCCGGGCCTTACGCCAGGAGAATTCGGCCTTCAACTTTACCTCATCTTTTTACCTTTCAGGAGATGTTTACTCCAAATCCATGGTCCAGGCCGTTCTATACAATCTGGAAAATGTGGCCTGAATTAGCTCGCAGATTACTGACTGGCCAAAGAGGGCAAGGCTCAGCGCTTATGACTGGTTTGATAGCAGGGTTTATTGCAAAAGGTGGAGAACTGCGCACCGAACAAAATATAGCCGAACTTTTGACACAAGAGGGGGCGGTGGTCGGTGTGCGGTTGAGTGATGGAAAAGAAATCAATGCCCAACATGGCGTATTAATAGCCAGTGGTGGATTTGAATGGGACCCAAAACGGTATAAGAAGCATTTTGCAGGCAAGACTGATTGGCTATGTACACCTGATTCCAATACCGGCGGCGGACTTACACTTGCAGAAAAGGTGGGCGCTGCATTGGATCAGATGACTGAAGCCAACGTACATCCTGCTTTACCCGTTCGCTATGAAGGGCGAGCGCATGGTATGCCAGTAGCATGGCATGTAGGGCCTAGCGGCATAATCGTCAATGCTTATGCCAAGCGTTTTGTGAGTGAATATGACTACAACTTAGGCGCTGTACTTAATCAGCGAGACCAAAGTGGCAATCCTCTTCATTTACCCGCCTGGGTAATCTGCGATCGGCCCTTTATCTATAGGAATTTGCCATTCGCATGGTATGCATTTCGTGCAAAAGGATGGATTCGAAAAGCGCCAACACTGTCGGCTTTAGCAAAAAAAATTGGTCTCGATCCGAAAGCGCTTGAAGATACTGTTGATACTTTTAACCACTATTGCAAACAAAATTTTGATCCTGATTTTCACCGAGGCGAGGCGCTCTGGGAGCGCATGCGTTCGGGGAACTGGAAAGCTGGCGAAAAAAACTTGTCGCTCGGAGGAATTGGCAAAGGGCCTTATTACGCAATGCCGATTAATCGCTCAATCCTTGGCACAAAAGGTGGCCCATTAACCAACGCAAAAGGACAGGTCCTTTCAACCACCGGTGATGTTATTCAGGGGCTTTATGCGGCAGGTAATGTGATGGCCAATCCAATTGGAAGTCGTGCCATAAGTGCTGGCACGACAATTGGACCGCACATGACGATGGGCTACGTATGTGCACAATCGATTATTTCTAAAACACTTTCTTATATAAAGGAATAAAGATGCATATCTTCGAAAACACAGACGGTTATAGCAGAGTGTCGCTCGCACAGTTCCCGACTCCTTTGCAGCGACTCGACAGACTATCTGAACATCTGCGGCATGAGATTTGGATGAAAAGAGATGACCTGACGGGCTTTGCCGGAGGAGGTAACAAAGTTCGTAAACTCGAATTTCTTATGGCTGAAGCATTGAAGCAAAAAGCTACGGCGGTAATCACTGTTGGCGCATTGCAATCAAATCACGCGCGCCAAACTGCCGCCGCTGCCGCTCGTCTGGGATTGGCATGCACTTTAGTTCTGGCTGAAGCCGTTGCTGGCCGAACAGATGCCTATGCCAATGGGGGGAATCTTACGCTGGACCGCCTGGTGGGTGCTGTCATAAAACGCGTACCTGCGGGGGAAGATGTGAACACTGCGGTTAATCAGGCTATTACAGACTTAGAAGCTCAGGGACATAAGGTTTATGTCGTTCCTCTGGGCGGCTCAAATATTATTGGTGCTCTCGGCTATGCAGTTGCCGGACGGGAGATTGAAGATCAAGCGCGGGCAGTTGGTCTTATAAATCCAACAATCATTACCGGGTCAGGATCTGCAGGTACTCAGGCGGGACTTATTTTAGGAACGGATATGCCGGTTCTGGGAATATCCGTTGCTGCAAACGAATCAGACTTGAAGTTAAAAATTTCCCAGATAGTAAATGAAGGCAGTGAATTAGCACAATTTCCAAATGCTGATAAAAAAGAGATAAATGTTGATGATCGCTTTGTGGGGGCAGGGTATGGGCAGCCCACTGAAGAGATGAAAGAAGCTGTGGAATTGGTTGCCCGGCTTGAAGGTATATTCCTTGACCCTGTCTACAGCGGAAAAGCAATGGCAGGCCTTATTCATCGAGTTCAATCGGGTGAGTGCTCGGGGCCAATTATATTCTTGCATACCGGGGGAATGCCGGCGCTATTTGCTTACGATGACGTTTTTTGACCCTCCCTTATTATCTGCTTTGGGTAATTAATATGACTGATATTCGTAGAGTTTCACATTGTAGTCATTGGGGAGCTTACACAATCCTTGTTGAAGGAGGGAGGATCATTGGTGTAGAGCCTTCAAAAGACGATCCAAACCCCTCACCGATTATTCATTCTATAAAAGAATGGGCAAAAACGGATCGTCGCGTACTCACCCCTATGGTTCGCAAAGGCTGGCTGGAAAATAAGAACAAAGAGACCCGCGGGCAAGAGGAATTTGTTCCGATTAGCTGGAACGAGGCTATCCGGCTCGTTGCAGGTGAGATCCAACGCGTAAAATCAGAATTTGGTAACGAAGCCATCTTTGCTGGCTCATACGGTTGGGCAAGCAGTGGCCGATTTCACCATTCGTCCACAATGCTCAAGAGAATGTTAAATCTTGTGGGTGGGTATACAGGACATGTTGATACCTATTCTTATGCAGCGGGCCCGGTCATATTACGTCATGTTCTGGGGGATACCGATGCTCTGGTTGGCAAAGGCACAACCTTTGATACAGTAGCCGAGCATAGTCAGACGCTGCTTGCTTTTGGCTCGTTAAGTCCTCGCACTGCTCAGAATGAAGCAGGAGGTTCTGCCAGGCATTCCTTTGAAACAAGTCTTCGAGAAATCACCGCGGCCGGCGTTAAGATCATTCACATTTCTCCTTTACGTGATGATATTCCTGCTTCGGCAGGCGCAGATTGGTGGCCGGTCAGGCCTAATACAGATACTGCATTGTTGCTTGCACTCTCCTGCGAAGTAGTGAAGCTAGGTCGGCATGATGCTGCATTTTTGCGTACTCACTGTAGCGGAAGTGAAGAGTTTTTAGCTTATCTTTCCGGAGATAAGGATGGAGTTGAAAAGAATGCAGCGTGGGCTGCTGAAATCACTGAACTCAATGCGGACTGGATACTAAAGCTCGCGGATCGAATTTCGACAACACGTACCATGATTGCTATGAGCTGGAGCCTTCAGCGCGCTCATCATGGTGAGCAACCTTATTGGGCGGCAATTGCTCTTGCAGCGATTTGTGGTCAGATCGGTTTGCCCGGCGGCGGAGTAGGATTTGGCTATGCATCGCTCGGTGGAGTTGGAGGGCCGGTAACGGTTGGGAAAAACCCGGCAATTTCGGCAGGCAAAAATCCTATAAATACTTTCATTCCCTGCGCGCGAATTACAGACCTTCTGCTCAAACCCGGTGAAACATTCACTTATGAGGGTAATACTCATCGTTATCCAGACACTCGTCTCGTCTATTGGGCTGGTGGTAACCCGTTTCACCATCACCAAGATCTCAATCGGTTAACTGAAGCCTTTCGTCGCCCAGAAACTATCATCGTACAAGACCCCTATTTTACGGCGACTGCACTCCATGCCGATATCATTCTTCCAGCGACCACTTCAATTGAACGCAACGACTTAGCAGCGAACACTCGAAGTGACAAAATAATTGCTATGCAACAGGCAATCCCTCCAGTTGGACTTTCGAGGTCCGATTACGACATTTTTTCAGATATTGCGGAGCATCTTGGCGTACGTGGATCCTTTACTGAAGGACGAACGGAGATGGAGTGGTTGCGATATCTATATGAGGATGCCCGGGCAGTAAACCGTAACGAACACGCCTTCGACATGCCTGAGTTTGAGACATTCTGGCTTGAAGGCTCTACACCTACGCCTGTGAAAACACATGGGGTACACCTGCAGGCGTTTCGAAGTGATCCCAGCGGTAATCCTCTCATGACAGAGTCAAAAAAGATTGTACTGACGAGTCGGCTTCTCAGCTCTTTACAATATGAGGATTGTGCAGCTCATCCTACCTGGATTGAACCTGAAGAATGGCTGGGTTCAGAAGCTGTAGGAGAGAGGCTTCATATGATTTCCAATCAACCAGAGGGGCGTTTACATAGTCAATTAGAAACTGGGGAGGCAAGTTTGTCTCATAAACGTAAGGGGCGTGAAATAGCAAGGATTTCACCTAAAGATGCCCTGCGTTTCAAGCTTTCTCAAGATAGCACTGTGAAGGTTTGGAATAGCCGGGGTGCGTGTTTGGTAACCCTTTGTGTTGATGATGCAGTGCGCCCCGGCGTTTTGGTTCTTCCAACAGGAGCATGGCTGACACAGACCGAACAGGGAAATATTGATATCGCAGGTAATCCTAATGTGCTCACTTTGGATATACCTGCTTCAATGTTTAGTCAAGGATGCGCAGCCCATACCTGTTTAGTATCCGTTGAATTAACAGCTTGTCCAGAAAAAGACGCCATCAGTGAATACAAAGCGAGAATGGATCTACTTGGCATAGGGACTTCTATTTAGGTACGCCACTCGGTGGAAGAGATTAAAAAAATCAAACGCAAAATTCGCCGGAACCTCGGCCAAAATTAAGGGGTAATAACATGAAATTTCTAGAGTTCAAGTCAAAGTTTTTCTCCATGATTGTAGCAGCGTGCGTTTTTCTAAGCACAATGTCATTTGCAACACAGACCCTGGCGAGTGATTACTGGGAAGGTGTAAAGCAACGTGGAGAGCTTCGTTGTGCGGCAGCCATTGCTGCGCCTTATGTTATGAAAAATCCAAAAACAGGTGAGTATGGTGGGGCCTATTTAGACTTGTGTAAGGAGTTTGCAGACGTACTGGGAGTTAAGGTGGTATTCGTTGATACAACGTGGGATAACATCGTAGCGGGTCTTCAGTCCGGCAAATGGGATCTGGCGCCTGCGTTAAACCTTACGCCACAGCGCGCTCTGGCTATCAGTTTCAGTGGACCGGCCGGTTACGATGCAATGACTTTCCTTTACAGAACCGATTCTGAAAAAGTTGGTCATCCTACTCCTGATTTGAAGACCTTAGACGTTCCTGGAATGAGAATAGGCGTGGTGGCAGGGACCGCTCAAGACAAAGCGGTGACTCAACGCTTTAAAAGTGCACAAGTTGTTCGCCTTCCACAACTCGCTTCACTCCAGTTAGCCATTCTTTCAGGTCAGGTTGACGTAGGTGGTTTCCCTTACGATGGTGGAGTTCTCGCCCAGAAAACGCAAGGTGATCACCTGACTTTGCTAAACCCTAAGCCAGCACTCATTAAACAAGCCATTGGTTTTGGGTTGCCGCGGAGTATGGAACCCCGTGATATTGCGGTATTTAATATCTTCCTTGAAGAGAAAGTCGCCTTAGGTGAGGTTGATGATTCGATGATTCATTATGGTCAGATAATGTTGGGTAAGGCTGACTGGTAATAAAATACCTACAAAATCATTGTCGTTTAATCAATTAAGTAAGAAGGCAAGTGTTATTACCTTGCCTTCTTAAGGATAATAAAATGCATACACCTGTATTATCTGTTCGCAATTTACGAAAACAATACTCCCCGACCGTGAAAGTCTTGTCTGGATTATCATTTGATATGAAAGCAGGGGAAAGAATAGTCGTTATCGGTCCCTCTGGTGGTGGGAAAAGCACGCTGCTTCGCTGCGTTATGGGATTGGAAAAAATCGATGCTGGTATTATTGAAATTGAAGGGCAACGTTATATTGAAGTCAACGCTGTGCATGGCAAAGAAAATTATATTGATAAACGTCTGCGTGAAAATGTGGGAATGGTCTTCCAACATTATACATTGTTTCCGCATCTCTCTGTTATTGGTAACCTTATATTATCGCCAGTCAAAGTACGAGGTGAGAGTAGGAGTAAAGCCACTGAACGAGCCATGAAGATGTTGACATTACTTGGATTGTCCGAGAAGGCACATGCATCGCCCGCAATGTTGTCCGGCGGACAGAAGCAACGAGTAGCGATAGCACGCGCTCTGTTGTTAGACCCTAAAATGATGCTCTTTGATGAAGTAACTTCAGCACTTGATCCTGAGCTTGTTGTAGAAGTTGAAAACCTCATGTTGGATTTGGCTTCTCAAAATATGTCTATGATACTCGTAACTCATGATATGTGGTTTGCAAAGCGCATTGCTACACGCGTTATTTTTTGCGCTGATGGCGTTATTGTAGAAGATGGTTCACCTGAGCAGGTTTTTGAAAACCCCAGCAACCAACGAACTCGAGAATTCCTTAAGAAAATAATGCACGTCGAAAAAATTGCATAGGAAAGTAAAATGGGAAGCTATGTTCTTAATTTTGATTTCGTTTTTGACAACCTGGGTATTCTGCTGCAGGGGATAGTGATAACATTGAAGCTAACTGCCATTTCTGGCTTCATTGGGATCGTTGTAGGTTTTTTCGTTTCATTGTTAGCCATGAGCCCATATAAATTTATTCGTTGGCCAACTATTGCCTATATAGAAATTTTTCGATGTACACCAGCTTTAGTACAATTAGTCTGGATATTTTATTGTGTACCCATTTTCTTAGGTATATATATTGATCCCATTCCAATGGCTATCCTGGCATTAAGCCTCAACATTGCCGCTTACAATGCAGAAGCTTACCGTGCAGCAATTCAGGCAATCCCCTCATCACACCATGACGCATCTATTGCTTTGGGGTTAACAAAACGTGTTTACACGCTGTATGTTGTCTTCCCTCAGGCATTTATTACTGCCATACCAGTACTCATGACGAATATGATCGGATTACTGCAACAGTCTGCACTTGTGGCCATTGTAGGTATTGCCGACCTTATGTATCAGGCTAAAAACTTGGCAACGTCAAGCTATCGGCCTATTGAAGTGTTCACGGTCGCTGCTGTAATATATTTTATGTTATCAATCCCGTTTTCACTATTGGTTACACACCTTGAAAAGGTTCTAAACCGCCGAATCAGAGGGCGTTCTTGATGCAATATACTCTTGACTTTAGCTCCTTGTTACAATATTCGGATGCCCTTTGGACGGGTTTACGTATTACACTAATCTATACAGCACTTAGTTTAATAATCGGCATTATTGTCGGCTTTCTGGCGAGTTTAGGTCGCACATCAACGAATCTATTAGTCCGAGGTGTCACCACCATCTATGTGGAGATATTTCGTGATACGCCCGTCTTATTACAATTATTTTGGTTTTTCTTTTGCTTGCCTATCATACTGGGACTGGATATTGGCAACGCAATTTCTGTTGTGATTTCGTTGTCACTCTATATGGGCGCTTTGTGTTGTGAAACATTTAGATCTGCGCAACGATCAATTGGCTCAGAACAGTTTGATGCATGCATAGCGCTTGGCCTTTCTGCCAGAGTCAAAATACTTTATGTCATTTTGCCCCAGACTATCTTGCGCTCAGTACCTAATTTATTATCCAATGCAGTGACAATCTTTAAAGAAAGCTCACTTGTTTCTACTGTAGGCATGACAGATTTGATTTTCCAAAGCCAGTTTATTGCCGACAGTACTTCCAGACCAATCGAGGTTTTAACCGTTGCTGCAGGAATATATTTTGTTATTGCGTTTACAACTACGCGTATTGCGACTTACCTGGAAAAAAGGCTAATCAGTTCACTGTGAGATATTTTTAAATTCTTTACAATGTAGAGAGACGTAGTCTCTCTGAACTCTCTCTCAAAAAAATATGATATGCTACACTTTAGAATCAAAGAGTACCGATTAAGTATAGATGTCTCCCGTTCACCGTTAGCGATTTATCGATAATTGTCGTATCAGTGATTAAAATTATTAATGAATGAGGGATTAGTGAATACTTTCAGAGCTGATAATCTTAAAAATAAGATCTCAAATCGCTTAGATCCTGAACTCTTGGGGTTGATAATGGCCTTTCTTGCTGTCGTTGAGACCGGCAGTTTTGCTGCAGCGGCTAAAATTTTAAGGCAAACCCCCTCGACAATTAGCAGAAAAGTCATACGATTAGAAGAGAGTTTAGGTGTGCGGTTGCTAAACAGAACAACACGTAGTGTTGTAATAACGGAAATTGGTGCAATTTATTTGCGTTACTGTCAGTCGATTAATGAGTTGTTAAATTCTGCCGAAGCTGAAGTAACGTCCATGACCCGATCTCCACAGGGGCTCTTAAGGATATCAATGCCCGTGGCGTTTGGTCAGCGTTATATTACCTCGCTTCTTGCCGATTTTCTGGAGCTTTATCCTAAAGTGGAAATTGAAGCAGCGTATAACGACCGTTATGTGCAAATGGTTGAAGAGAATATAGATCTCTCGATAAGGATTGGGGATTTACCGGATAGCTCGTTGGTCGCACGCAAGATAATGTCCAATCAGCGCTTGTTAGTTGCCTCGCCTCAATATATTAAAAAGTTTGGGGCACCTCAAATTCCGTCAGACCTTTCTCGCTATGATTGTATACGTTATACAAGATATCGTTCCGCTGGCAATATTTGGAAATTTATCCATGAAGGTGATGAAAGAGTTGAGCACTCAGTTACTGTAAATGGTTCGTTTCGTTGTGACGATTCTGCTGCGGTTCTTAACTATGTTTTGTCTGACGCTGGTGTCGGTATTGTCGCCGATTACCTTTGTTATGATGCATTAGTGCAAAATAAATTAGTACATTTGATGCCTGAGTGGCGCGTACTACCAGCATCAGGCATTTATTTATGCTGGCCATCAACACGTTTGTTGATGCCAAAAGTGAGATACCTCATTGATTACCTAGTCGCTCATCTTCAACACTTATCCTTTACGCCCATAAAACATTAGGCACTGCCATTACCTCTCAATTAGTCGGTAGGTAAGGTTGTTCACTAAACAAGACGGTATGCCAATGTTAATTATGATAATTACATACTCCTAACGCGTTATTTCCTTGCAGCATGCAAGGTTTTACTAAGGTAATTAGTGCGCTGTGTGCATCACACTCATGTTCAGATTGAACTGTAAATTAACATATTAATTTGTGTACACTATTACTGATCGTAAAGCACTTAAATCGCCTTTTTACCAGCGCTGGTAAATCGTTCGATCCAAAACATCATTATTATTGCCATATCAAAAGAGAGAAAATGGATATTCAACCTGAAAAAATAAAAATTGCAGGACCCGCAATAAGGGAAGGTTGGTTGCGAGGTAATCCTGGCAAAAATAATGGAAGTCGGGGTAGTGATGTTTTTGTTAAGGTCGAATGGAGCATCGTGTTTGATCTCATCGAAAGGGAAATTGAAAGGATCAAATCTTTGGGTAATTCGGTGGAAATTGCTTTTAATGCAAGCTTTACAGGATTACAGTGGCAAAATTTCCCCCATAAAATCCTCAATATCATTAACTCTTCGAAAGTAGGGATATCCCCAAAAAAGTATGCATCTACTCCAAAGGTATTCGGATTATTATCGAATCTAATCGGTTTTGACAATGCCTTGCTTTTATTGATGAAACCTATTGGTGGTAATGCGAATTTTGATTTTATTTTTAATGTGGGTATGCGCAACAACGACTCTATAAAAAACACATCACATCCACACCTGTTACAGTTTTTAAAAGCTATTCCTTTTGTTGATGCTGCACCGGTCAATGTTTTAGAGGGAAGCCAAGTATGGCTACCGCTTCGACCCGCAACTGAGTCATCACTTCTGTTAGCTCTTTGTACAGAGCTTATAAAGATTGCAGCTTCTGAATGGCGCCCCGAAAAGAGTTTGGTTAATTATTTGTGTGAAGGACATGATGGGCAAGCCTTCGATGCCACATGGGCTGAAGGCGTTTGTGGCATTGATGCTTTAATTATCAAGCAACTTGCTCTACGCCTGGCAACATCACGTGTTTTGATTAATATAGGTAATTCAGCGTCAGAGTCATCTTCTGGAGAGCAGACCTGCCGTTCCGCGCTATTATTGGCTTCTCTACTGAATAAATTTTCTCCTTGCTCAGCTTACCTCCGATTCGGAATGTTTGATAAACCAATTCAAACATCGTTGCTCAAAAATGAAGTTAGTTCAAGGTTAGATATTTTTAAGGCTACAAAAGCCGAGACGAGTCTGACACAATCTAGAATGGCGATATACTCGAATATTGATGTTTTGAAAATTCATCCTGATATCAATCATTTTTTACAGCAATGGAAAAGTTTGGATACGATTATCGTGGCGGCTGAAAATTGGTCTGTGACGTCCAGGCATGCTGATATCGTTATACCGCTCATGGTTAATTCTGGGGAAATTAACTCATACATAGGTCTCTCTGATCAAAATTTTCATATTCAAGATTTGTTTGATATATCACAAGAACCTGATTACAGTTTTGGTTTGTTTTACTCACATGAGATAAGCCCTGTTGAAAAAACTCATTCTTATCGTGAAAAATTATTGGGCATTAGAGATATTTCAACGAATAATGCGTTTCCTATGTGGGACCCAGGAATAGAATGGCTGGGTTCTCCACTTTCTCGTCGTTACTCACTACATCTTATAAAAAGTATGCGGGGTAAAACATCATTGACTGGCCGTGCCTTTTTATGGATGCATCCGAATGATGCATTGCAAAGAGGGCTATTTGAAAGTGATATAGTAAGAATATGGAACGATCGTGGTGCATGTTTAGCTGAACTAAAACTATGTTCTCATCGGCGTCCTCAAACCGTGGAGTTTCTGCCTGCCGAAGAGTTTGAACCTATTGCAGCAGGCGTACCTGGTTCTCTCGATATTGCAGGGGTTATTCAAATACTTTTACATGATGATCCGGAAGGCTATATAGGATGGGATTGCCTTGTTGAAATAGAGGCATGGCGAAATGCTGCTCCCCCTCTCCGTAATACATCCGAGCCTCGTTTCGCCATTGAGAAACTGTCTCTGTCCTTAAATAATTCTAATAAAATCATAAAATCCAAAAAATCGTAAGGGTGGGTTATAAACAAGGGGCTCGCGTTGCGGCGCCTCAGTTAAAAATTCGACCTGACCTGATCAAAAATCCGGCCCCATTCAGAAACGAGAATCCGGCGTGATATTAACTTCCCTGAGCGGAGGTTTTGCCGATGAAAAAGTCACGATTTACTGAAGAGCAGATTATCTTTGCACTCAAGCGGGCAGGGATTTTCAGGCCCGCTACGATGCCAGTTAAAACAGGTCAGCTTGTGCGGTCTCAACTCGTTCCTGTACTGTTATGTTGCAGCAGACGACAACGCACTGTGAGATCACTGCATGCCGTCTCCACTATGGTTATCGTAACGTTTACGTCCCTGTTTGTAGCTCTATCTTAAGAAGTTGCCCCCATAGTGGTAGACAACACCTCAATCTTAAAGTAATCTACCATCTAGTAGGTTGATTGCGTTTGGCACCAACCTTATCTTTGAGATCACTCGACACTTCAGGAGTTGTCATGACTAATTCAAAAAAACCTTTTGCTGACGCTAATGTTATTCGCGGTACACGAGAAGCTATTCGCCAGCAGCCAGAGCTGGGCAATCTCACCTTTAACATGAAGAGTAAATCCAACGGTGGGGTATCCGTCCGTGTGGAAACTCATGCGACTATCCAGAACGGCCAGGTTGATACCAGTCGCTCCGGAAAATTTGCTAATGTTGGCGATGAACCTGCTGATTTATCGGGTACTGATAGCGGTATGGGCCCAGCTGAGTACATTTTGCAGGCACTTGCCGGCTGTTATACCGCGACTCTGACTGTGATGGCGGCAGAAAAGGGCATTGAGCTTGATGGTATTGAACTTGACCTGAACTTCGACATTAATCTGAACGGTTTCCTGGGTCTTGACGAAAAAGTTCGCAACGGGGCGAAAGCGATCCGTGTTGGCGTTAAGCTCTCCAGTCCGACCGCCAGCCGTGAACAGCTTGATGAAATGGTTCGTGCACTGCCAGAAAGCTCGCCGATCCACGATACGTTGGCGAACCCGGTCAATATTGATACTCGGTTGGTGTAGGTAAAGCTCAGAGAGGGAAATGCCTGAACACTGTCATTTCCCTACTGCCTGATGGCTATTAACTCCGACCAAAACGCGTTATCAGAGAAGGTTAAATTACTGTTGTGAACTGATGTCCCCTTGCAGGGAACAACAGGCGCAGATAATATCTACCAACTAGTAGATTATAATTGTGAGGATTATATGTCAGTCATGACACGAGAAAGGCTTCTGAATGAAGCGGACCATCTGATGCGCGAACGGGGTTACTCTGCATTCAGCTATGCTGATTTGTCAAAGAGCATTGGTATCACTAAGGCCAGTATTCATCACCACTTCCCAACCAAAGACGTTTTGGGCGAACAAGTGGTGATTCAGGCCCATACCGATACCAAAAACCGATTTGAACAGATTGAAGCGACGGAGAATACGGTTGCGCAGATGCTTACCGCCTACGTGGAGCTTTTCATCGAAAGCTATCGCACGTCGCGTATGCCGCTGTGCTGTGCTTTGTCTTCGGAAATGGCCAATCTGCCACCGAATATCAGAGTACAGGCGACCGAATATTTCGATATGCAGATTGCCTGGTTGACCAAGATTGTCAGCCGTGGCGTTGATGCAGGGGAGCTGACTGCTGACCTGCTGCCATCAAAAATGGCTCTGCTTATTTTGAATTTATGCGAGGGCGCTAGCGTTGTTTCCCGGGCGATTAATAAGCCTGAGCTTTTCAACGATACGCTTGAACAGATCCTAATGATTGTTAAAAGAAAATAATTCTGGAGATGACCCCATGTTAGATTGGAATGAATACCGCTCAGAAGTGATGCAACGTGTTGGTGATCTGGGTAAGTTGACCCCGGAAACACTAAAAGGCGTCATGGCTTTAGGCAACGCCGGTAATAAGACCAACCTCCTGGGCGCGAAAGTGCGTGAACTGATTGCACTGGCTTGTGCTGTGACGACTCGCTGTGATGGTTGCATCGCCGTCCATGCCGAAGCTGCCGTTAAAGCTGGCGCCACAGAAGAAGAAATTGCTGAAGCCCTGGGTGTGGCAATCAACCTGAATGCAGGCGCTGCCGTTGTCTATTCCGCACGTACGCTGGATGCGATTAAGCAACTGAAAGCGCAATAGTTATCGCGTTGAAAATATAAAAGGGCATGACTGCCCTTTTTTCACTTCTGACATACATTTTCATCATGCTCTCTGGCATTAGGTCTGATATGACTTACATTGCCACTTATCAGAACGAAAACAGACTTTATTCCTCGTTAAACACATTTCTTACCCATTCGGCCAAAGCCTGAACGCCTGGTCGGTTAAGGTTTTCTCGTGGCATAATGAGGTCATATCCTCGCCCGGCGGGTATTTCTATTTCAAAAGGGGCAACCAGTCGGCCCTCATCGAGGTAATGTCGAATGAGTCGTTTTCTGCCCATGATGATACCACCGCCATTGAGTGCCGCTTCAATCGACATCTGACAATTGTTGAAGCTCAAAAAATTATCTTCAACAGGCAGGTTTTTGCCAGACTCCCTGCACCATTCTCGCCATTCGGAAAAAACATTCTGGGAGTCAACGGATTCAGACGTATGAATGAATGGGACTTCAGCTAACCAATGGTTTGCTTGCCTGATTTTTTTTGCAAGAGATGGAATACAGACGGGAACCAGCGTCTCTTCAGATAGCCGTTCGCAGTAGAGATCGGGGTATTTCAGATTACTGTAGTAGATAGCGACATCTACCCGTTCAAGATTAAAATCTACCAGACCGGCCCTCACTCTGAAATTGATATTTAGCCCTGGCCACCGTTCGGTAAATACCGTTAAGCGCGGCATCAGCCAGAGAAAAGCGAAGGTAGGTGGAAGGCCGACAGACAAGGTTCCTCTCAGCCCCTGCACGCGAATATCTTCTATTTCATCACTGATGCGTTTAAGTGAAAACGCGAGTACGCCAAGTAAACGCTCCCCTTCATCGGTCAACTGAAGCTTTCTGGTCATTCTGATAAACAGTCTGAATCCGAGCATGGATTCAAGAGAACGAATGCGTTGGCTAACGGCCCCTTGCGTCAGATTGAGGGTAGTCGCCGCCTTAGTAAAGCTCATATGCAGTGCTGCCGTTTCAAACGTATGCAATAGTGCCAGTATGTTCTGTTGAGCGAGCATTCATTATTTTCCTTCTTAATTTTTCTTATGCATTATTTACAGTAATGCATACCCCGGAATTGATCGTTTGTCCACTAAGCCCCTTGTCCTCTTTAATTGGCCTAACAGACGTCCTGACAACAACGATGAGGGGAATATCTAATGAAGGGTCTTAAGTTAGTGGTTATTGGAGCGGGTTCAAGCTACACACCTGAACTGATGGAAGGCATTATCAAGCGTCAAAATGAATTTCCGATCCGCGTGTTATGGCTGGTTGATATTGAGGATGGCCGTGAAAAAATGGCGATCATTGCGGGCCTCACCCGACGGATGCTGGAAAAAAATGGGCTGGATATACCGGTTTATGAAACCCTTGACCGCACAGAAGCACTGCTCGGTGCCGATTTTGTTTGTTCTCAGTTCAGGGCCGGCTGCCTGGACGCACGGATCAGCGACGAAAGGATATCGCTGAAATACGACATGATCGGTCAGGAGACCAATGGTCTGGGTGGATTTGCCAATGCATGCCGCACTATCCCGATTGCATTGGCTATAGCGAAAGAAATGGAACAACTGTGCCCGGATGCCTGGTTGCTGAACTTCACCAACCCGTCGGGAATGGTCACTGAAGCGATACTGAAACACAGCACAGTCAAAACCGTAGGGCTGTGCAACGTGCCTGTTATTATGCAAAAGGGTATTGCCAGTGCTTTAGGTGTCAGCGATATCAATGAATTTATCATGCAGGTCGCGGGACTTAATCACTTCATTTTTGCGCGCCATATTTATCATGAGGGTAAGGATAAGCTTCCTCAAGTCATTGAGCTGATTTCAGAGGGTAATGATCCGTTGGTGCCTAAAAATATTCCTCCTTTCAAATGGCCGGATCGGTTGTTGGCAAATATGGGAATGATACCTTGCCCCTACCTGCGTTATTACTACATGAGTGACGACATGTACCGTCAGGAGCTTGGCGAAGCACAAGGGGAAGGGACACGTGGTGAGATCGTAAAGGAGCTCGAAAGAGAACTATTCGAAATTTATCGAAACCCGGAACTCGCCGAGAAACCGAAAGCGCTGGAAGGTCGGGGAGGGCAGTACTATTCGGATGCGGCATGTGAATTGATGAGCGCAATATATAACGACAAACGCATCATCATGCATGTCAATACGCGAAACGATGGTGCGATTGCGGGCCTGCCGGATGACTGTGCGGTTGAGGTCAGTTCAATGATCACCCGTTCTGGACCGATACCACTGAATGTCGAACCTTTCCCGGAAGATGTACTTCGTCTGATTCAACTGATGAAAAGCTTTGAGCAATTGACCATTGAGGCAGCCATCAGTGGTAATCGGTATACGGCATGGCGTGCCTTGGTTATTAATCCCCTAGTCAAAAGCGGCCAACTGCTTGAAAATGCATTGGATGAAGTGATCGAACATAACAAAGCGTTGATGCCGGCCTTCCAACGCAATAAATAACGCTAAGCAGACAGGTCGGTTATTTTATAACAAAGCGGTTATCACTGTGAACGAGGGGTAACCGCTTGCCGATGATGCATCAGACCGCGAAGAGACTTTTTTAAACATAGATAAAAGGGCATTACTGCCCTTTTTTCAGCTCTGACAATGCTTGCTGATAAAACCCTGCCGATTTAACACCCGGTATACGCTGGACCAACTGCCCATCCTTGAACATCAGTACGGACGGCAGGCCCCAAATTTCATATTTGGTGGTCAGCACCGGTGCCAGATCCACATTCACTTTGCCGACTTTGACGTCGCTTTCAATCTGCTCGGCAAAATGGTTAAAAATGTCTTCACTCATCTGGCAAGGTGGGCACCAGGGGGCAGAGAAGCGCACCACAGCAACTCCTTCATGCCTCTCGATTTCTCTAAAATTATCTTCATTGTAAAGGGTTAATTCACGCATCATTCACTCCTGCAGGATGTAACTTTGCAGTAATACTACCTACCAGTTGGTAGGTTTAATTAACATAAAAAGCTATCATCGATATAAAGGTGCTTAAGCGAAGACAATGCCATGTTTTATCATTGGCTAAGCGTCATCTTATGTGGACGGCGTGCTGAGGATTATGATATTTCACTCCATCTGAATAAGAACACTGACGTATTGTAAAATCGGGATTACTTTATAAAAAAGCAAGCCCATCCATAAAGTGTCGGCCTACAGGGCAGGCCTATTCCTTTTCGTAAGGCGATGATGGAAAGAACATTATCCAGTCGTATTAATGTGGGGAGTACAGCGCATGTACTGCATACGCAGCCCCTGATGATGCGCCATATCACTATAGATGAACCCACAATCATCCTGGTCCGCCATGGCAGGAAAATAATCCGCTGGGCGCAAGAGGAGATAACGCTGGAAGCGGGGGACGCGGTGGTCATCGGGGAGGGGCACTCTTTTGATATCATCAATACACCATCACCTTTAACGGGTACGTACGAAGCATCATGGCTGAGTTTTTGTGCCGATTTCGTCCAAAACTACTGCTTCATGCATGCCCCACGTATGAGCATGCACGAAGCAAATAAAATGGCGGAGCCAGGCAACAGTTTTCGCCGGGCCTTTTATCACACCGCGGAGGCCATTACAGATACTGAAAACATACCTGAAAGTATCGTGGCCAGGCGTATGGAAGAGATGCTGAGTTGGCTGGATGAATACCGCATTTTCTTCGCGCTGAAACAACATACCGGACTGGCGATAAAAATCCGCAAACTCGTTGCAGCAGACATATCACAAGACTGGAATACTGCGCAGGTAGCGGCTGAATTGGGTATGTCGGCCACCACCCTGAGACGCCATCTGCATGCCGAAAATACGTCATTTACCCATCTGGTGACTGACATTCGCATGTGCCGCGCCCTGACACTTTTGCAGGTGACCGATCTTTCAGTCACCCGCATATCCCTGGAAGTCGGCTATGAAAATCCGTCTAAGTTCGCCGCCAGATTTCGAACTCGCTTCGGATTCAGCCCCAGCCTGGTCCGGGTTTCCGGCCAGGCTATCGGCAACCTGGCTGCGGTTAGCGGCCCTGCGTAATCTGAAGATGCGCTTCGCCCAGTGAGTTCGCTTTTGCCATAAAGCCGACCAGGGCGGGCGTCGAGTCCGCCGTTATTCCCGGAAGTTTGTCGACACGAAGTGCCGTCAGCGTGATCTCATAACGGTGCGTTTCACCCTTCGGCGGGCAAGGGCCGCCATAACCCGGGATACCGAAATCAGTCCGGGTCTGAAGAGCCCCTTGCGGGAGATTTTTGTTATCCGCCGTTATCCCAGCCGGTAACGAGTGAAGAGATGAGGGAATATTCACCACCTGCCAGTGGATCCAACCGAGGCCTGTCGGCGCATCCCTATCATAAATTTTGAGAGCGAAGCTTTGAGTTCCTGCCGGCGCGCCACTCCAGTTAAAAGAGGGGGCAAGGTTTCCACCGCTGCACCCAAATCCATAAGGTGAACTCAGGGTCTGAGCTGCGGGGAAACGGTTTTTTTCAAGCTCATGACTTGTCAGCGTAAAACTGGCTGAAAAAGCGACCTGGCTCGACAACGCCAAGCATAATGTACTGATAACAGTAAGGTGAAGTTTGGACATTTACTCTTCTCCATCGGGGTGATTAATATCCCAATGATAAGGGGAGAGAAAGACTCCTCGCCGCCCTGAACCGGCCAGTCTTAGCTCCATAACGCCCAATAATGATATTTGTAATTCCCTGATTTCACAGGATGACGACCATCTCACCGACGGGAGCTCACCTTACACAGCATTCCCTGTGCCTGTATCCGGTGACAAAAGGACAGCATGATTTGTTCTTTTACCTATTGACCAATCAACTAGTAGGTAGGTATAGTGCAGCCATACGCTTAACCGGCATCAGGAAGCGATCGTCAGCTCCCCGGCCCGCTAAGTATTAACTCCGGCCCCAGCGGGGCTTTTCTCTCTTTCGCCTTGCGAGGTATACGATGAGTAAGTTGTTCACCCCCTACAATCTGTCAGGCATGCAGTTAAAAAACCGCGTGGTCATGGCCCCGATGACCCGCACCCGCACAATGAACGACGTGCCGGATGACGTCGTTGCACTTTACTACGCCCAGCGCGCCTCTGCGGGGCTGCTTATCACCGAAGGCATGCCTGTTTCTGAAGAAGGGCGCGGCTATCTGTATACCCCGGGGATCTACAACGCTGCACACGTTCAGGGCTGGCGCAAAGTGACCGATGCGGTACATGCGAAGGGCGGTCGTATTTTTGCTCAGTTGTGGCATGTGGGGCGGATGTCTCATACCTCTATTCAGCCGGGCAACATCGCGCCAGTTTCCGCCGGTACCGTACAAGCGGTTAACACCACCGTCTTTGCACTGACCGATTCTGGCGAACCGGGGCCTGTCGTTCCAAGCCAGCCGCGTGCGCTGGAAACCGCAGAAGTTCGACGCGTTACCGCTGACTTTGTCCATTCAGCGCGTCTGGCAATGGAGGCCGGGTTTGACGGCGTGGAAATCATGGCGGCGAACGGCTTCATTTTCGACCAGTTCCTCAGCAGTGAACTGAACCCTCGCACTGATGAATACGGTGGCTCTGTGGAAAACCGTCAGCGGTTCCTGCTGGAAACGGTGGATGCCATCTCTGCGGCTATTGGTAGCAATAAGGTGGGCTTGCGCATTTCACCGTTCGGGCGGATTTACGACCTGGCGCCTTATGAAGGTGAAGAAGAGATTTGGGCCAGTATCGCTGCGGCCCTCGGCCAACGTGAGCTGGCTTATGTGCACCTCTATTATCAACCTGTTTATACCCAGGCACCGGTACCTGCCGGTTTCAAAGCCGCGTTCCGTAAAACTCTGGGGGGCACCGTTATTGCCGCCGGCGGCTTCACCCGCGAGATTGCCGAAACCGCACTTGAGGCAGACGAACTGGATCTTGTTGCGTTTGGCGTGCCGTACATCGCCAACCCTGATTTGGTCGAAAGAATGCAGAACGGCTGGCCGCTGGCTGAAAGCGATCGCACGACGTATTACGGCGTGACGGGGTCGCCGGAAAAAGGCTACACCGATTATCCCGCCTGGGAAGCCAACTAACGCCACGAAGCCGGTGGTATTTGCGGTGCTCACATAAAGAGGCACCGCCAGACGACATTAATGGGGTATTCAGGAGCCAATATGCAAACCCTTAAGCCGATTATTACGATAGATATCTGGTCAGATCTGGTCTGCCCCTGGTGTTGGATTGCCAAAAAGCGTTTCGAACAGGGCCTTGCCGCCTTTGAACACAAGGAACAGGTCGTGGTCCGCCACCACAGTTTCCGTATTTCCGGCGACCGGCCTGCCGTGCCGTTCCGCAAAGCCCTTTACAAGAAGTTTGGCGGGGAACATGGGGCGGAACTGATGATGAATCAGGTGGGCACGGCCGGGAAGGCAGAAGGGCTCCAGTATAACTTTGACACCATGCTCTTTGGCGATACCGAAGATGCCCATACGCTGCTCGCGGCTGCACGTCACGCCAATATGGGCGACGCCATGGCAGAACGGTTTTATCGGGCCAGTGTGACTGAGGGGCGTTCCATTTTCGATCCGCAGGAGCTCATTGCGTTAGCTACAGAAGTGGGCATGTCCAGAGCCGACGCTGAAAGTGCCCTTGCCAATGAGGCCTTCCGTGCATCGGTGGCTGAAGATGAAGCCCATGCCCGGTCGATCGGGGTCAGCGGTGTCCCGCTGTTCCTGCTCAATGAAAAATATGCCATCAGCGGCGCGCAATCTGCGGACAACTTCCTGAACGCGTTGAAGCAAGTCTGGGAAGAAAAAGCGGCTGAATTGGCAAAAACCGACGGCCAGACCTGCGGCGCTGACGGTTGCAGCATCTGAAACCTGAACGAGCCGGCTGCATGACTGCCGGCAAATCTACCCTGCAAATAACGGAGTTCAAAATGAGCGATTACTTTAAAGGCAAAAAAATGCTTGTCGTGGGTGGCACCAGCGGCATGGGTCTGGAAACGGCGCGTATGGTGCTGAAAGCCGGTGGCAGCGTGGTACTGACGGGCAATAAAAAAGACAAGGCAGAAGCGGTTCAGAAAGAGCTGAGCCCACTGGGTTCCGTGTCCGTGATTGCGGCAAACCTGATGACCGAAGAGGGCATGAACGCCATTCGTCAGGAGATTAATGCTAATCATCGCGATATTAGCCTGATGGTCAATGCGGCCGGGATCTTCATGCCGAAAGGCTTTACCGAGCATTTGGAAGCCGATTACGACATGTACCTGATGTTGAACCGGGCAACCTTCTTCATCACGCAGGACGTGGTGAAGAACATGCTGGCCGACGGCCGTGAAGGGGCGATTGTGAACGTGGGCTCCATTGGCGCGCAAGCCGCACTCGGCGACTCACCGGCTTCCGCGTACTCCATGGCCAAAGCCGGTCTCCACGCCTTGACACGCAACCTGGCCATTGAGCTGGCCAGTGCGGGTATCCGCGTGAACGCGGTCTCGCCAGGGATCGTGCATACCCCGATTTATGAAGGCTTCATGGCGAAAGAAGACATTGCCGGCGCAATGCAATCGCTGAACGCTTTCCATCCGCTGGGGCGTGTCGGCACGCCGGAAGATGTGGCCAATACCATCTTCTTCCTGTTGTCCGACAAAGCCTCTTGGGTGACTGGCGCAATCTGGGATGTCGACGCCGGTATCATGGCCGTTCGCAGATAAGCTCGTCGTAACCTCGCAAAGCCGCCCCATGATGGGGCGGCTGATAGGCATCTTGCTTGTAATTCAACCATTCTTAAAGTTAACATAATGAAAAAATTGAAATTTACCTTCAAAAATGCAGAAGGTGAGGAACTTGCCGGGTTGCTTGAATTGCCAGAAAATCCAAAAGCCTTTGCCCTGTTGGCGCACTGCTTTACATGCGGGAAGGATCTGAAAGGTGCTGCACGCATTGCCAGGAAACTGACAGAAAATTCAATTGCGGTGCTTCGCTTTGATTTCACCGGGTTAGGCAACAGCGAAGGCGATTTTTCCAATACCAATTTTTCCTCGAATATTTCTGACCTGCTGTGCGCGGTCGATTATCTTCGTCGGGAATACGAGGCTCCTTCGCTGCTGATCGGTCACAGCCTTGGCGGTTCGGCAATCCTCTCTATTGCAGCCAAAGTGCCTGAAGCCAGAGCGGTCGTAACCATAGGTTCGCCAGGCGAATTGACGCATGTACAGCGGTTGTTCAAAGACAATATCGAAGATATCAGGAACCATGGCGCTTTCCCGGTAGAGCTTGCAGGCCGGGTATTCACGCTCAAAAAGCAAATGCTGGATAACATTCAGGAGCATAAAATAGCGGAGAAGGTATTTACCATGAATAAGCCGCTGCTGATTTTTCATGCTCCCAATGATGATACCGTGCTGATTGAACAGGCAGAGAAAATTTTTAAAGCCGCCAGACACCCCAAAAGCTTTATCTCACTGGGTGAAGCAGATCATCTTCTGACGCATCCTCAGGATGCGGAATATGTTGCCGGGATTATCGTTGCCTGGAGTTCTGCTTACATTTAGAGGGCGTGTAAAGCTTCGCGAAGCTGCTGGTGCTGTCGTTGGCCACTGAATAAACGGGTGTAGCATTTTGATTGCACATACAAAACTGCGTAGCATGCTTTCTTTACGCGAAAAAAGCCCTGCTTAGATGCAGGGCTAAGGGCATTGTTGCTATGGTTTATTTTTATTATTTCCCTGGCATTGCTCAACTTCCAGGTTTATTACCTTCAAGTTGAGATTCAATTAATTTAACTTTAACGCTCTCTTATTTTCCTGGAAAAATTGAAGTCACTTCGCGGGCGGTATCGACCAGAAGCTCACCGATTTTGTACCTCTCGCTCACTTCTCCATTGTTGCCGGTAGCATTTTCAGGTCGTTCAATAAACTGCCCCAGCGGAGTCGCGTTCTCATCCAGTACCACGGCAAACGGAATTTTGACTTTATCGACACCAAAGTGTGCCTTAAAGACGGCTTCAGCCTTGTCGCGGGTGATAATACCCAGACGTATTGCCGGCGCTGACGCGGCAATGGCATGGATTACAGGCAAGTTTTTATGGCAGTCGGGGCACCACATTTCAGCAGCTACCAGAATGCTGTACGAACCCGGAAGTTGCGAGAGCTTACTGATGACATCGTCAGGTAATGCCTCGTTGGCAAGCCCCTCAAAATGCCGTAATGCATTGCGGTCTTCTTCTGCTCCGCTGCCAACAAATTCGTTATAATCTGATGCTGCTTCGAGCAGTACGTTGAAATCTTGCATATGTTCTCCTTTATTAGTAACAAGTCTACGGCTTCACATAAATCTGGCAATGATAAAGGCCAATGCTCCAGGCATGACCTGAAAAGGCGTACCATTTTAGTGTCTGGCTGCCATAAGTAGACATTGCCATCCTACCTACTAATTGATAGATTATCACGTAATTTGTTAATTTTGAGGCGTCACGCTGATGGGGCGGTCTGTTGGATTCAAGATAGTGATAGCAATGATGGCATTCGCAGCCAATTCTGTGCTCTGTCGGATTGCGTTGAAAGGCGAACATATTGACCCGGTGACGTTCAGTGACCTTCGCCTGATGAGCGGGGCGGTGGTCTTGTTACCACTGTTGTTGAGACGTGAGGGGAAAAAGCAGGGCGTCTGGAGCTTGAAAAGCGGGTTCTTTCTTATGGCCTACGCCCTGTGTTTCTCCCTTGCCTATATCCATTTGGATACAGGAACAGGTGCTTTGCTCTTGTTTGGCGTTGTGCAACTGGCGATGGTGGCTCATGGCCTTTTCCATGGGGAAAGGCTGTCTTTTTCCAGAGCAACGGGGCTTGGGCTGGCTGTAGCCGGCATGGCTGCTCTTCTCTTACCTGGTGCCAAAATGCCCCCCTTGGGCAGCGCTGTTCTGATGGCGCTTTCAGGCCTTGCCTGGGCGGCTTATACCCTTTGCGGAAAGCGCTCTCCCAATGCAGCGCAGGCCACTGCGGCAAATTTCATCCTTGCTGTACCTTTTGCCCTGGTGTTGTCGCCGTTCATTAGCCAGGGAGCGCACTTCGACGGTATCGGAATTCTCCTGGCAGTGCTCTCTGGTGCGGGTGCTTCTGCAGGAGCCTATGTGCTGTGGTATTCACTTTTACCTCGTCTTGAGTCTGTTGCAGCCAGTACGGTTCAGTTGAGTGTGCCCTGTCTGGCGATGCTGGGAGGCGTAACATTTTTGGGCGAGTCATTGAGCCTCAGAATGGCATTTTCAACGCTGGCAGTCCTTGCGGGCATTCTGTTGGTGATCAAGGCACCGGGTCAGAAAATACGGCAGTGATATCAACGTGCCAGTCATGACTTGATCACTCTACAAATGGTTTTTTAGGTTTTAAAGCAATGGAATATCTAATCGTTAGCAAAATCAGTGACGCTGTGACCTCTTTGGATAAACTAATCGGGTAACCTCTATGAAATACGATTTTGATGAAGCAGTGGACAGGGCAGGGACAGACAGCTTAACCATCGACGGCTGGCGTGAATATATGTTTGGTGCCCATGAAGGCCCCGCGCCGGAAGTACCGGCCAATGGTTTTATAAACCTCTGGGTAGCAGACATGGCTTTTTCCACCCCCGAGCCGGTGCTTGAAGCCATACGTTCCCGGTTAGATAAAAAAATTCTTGGCTACACCCGCATTTATGACAGGGATTACTATGAGATTTTTGGGGCCTGGTGTGAAAGGAATTACGGATACCGGTTTCAGGAAGAAAGCATTGTTTTCTCCCCGGGTATTATCCCTGCGCTTAACCGATTGGTGCCGTTACTGACCCACGAAGAAGACAGCATCCTCATCCTGACCCCTTCTTACGCACCGTTTAAAAAAGCCGGAGACTATAGCGGTCGTCGCGTCGTCGATTGCCCGCTTAGAAATAACGAAGGCCACTGGGCGGTAGATTTTGAGGCAATGGAACAAGCCCTGAGCGATGACCAGCAGCGAATTAAAGCCTTCTTTCTCTGTAACCCGCATAATCCCACCGGGCGAGTTTGGCGACGTGATGAGTTGCAGAAAATGATAGCGTTATGCCTTAAACATGATGTGTGGGTTATTTCTGATGAAATCCACTGTGATTTATCCCGCTCGGGCGTCACGCATATTCCCGCCGCGTCAATTTTTCCTGAAAATCATAAAATTATCACCTGCATGTCGACCAGCAAAACGTTCAACCTGGCGGGTAACCTGCTGGCAAACATCATGATCCCTGATGCCTCAGTGAGAGCCGAATGGCTTCGCCTGCATGATGATTTTATCTCTCCGCTGAGCCTGGTGGCTAACAAGGCCGCCTGGTCCGAGTGCGATGAGTGGTTGACTCAGGTCAGGCACTACATTGACGAGAACTTCCGTTTTCTGCAGGACTACCTGGGGACATATCATCCGCTGGCCCGTTTTATCATTCCTGAAGGGACTTATCTTGCCTGGATTGATATCTCTCGTCTGGTAGATGTCAGTAATCAGGAAGAGGTAACCCTCTTTTTCGCCAGACATGCGGGTGTATTGCTTGAAGGGGGGCAAATGTTTGTCAGTAACGGCGACGGGCACATCCGCCTTAATCTGGCTTGTCCACGCGCTATGCTTGCTGAGGGGCTCAACCGCATAAGCAAGGCATTGAGTGCCAGTTCTGGCGATGCTACCTGAATTTTGAAAGCAGCAGTACCTACAACGGTTCGTAACAGGGCCGTATTATATGGAGATAAGAATGAACAAATACATCCTCGCGTTATCTGCTGCACTTATCGGCTCGCAGGTTCAGGCAGCAACGCCCGCAGCGCTTCCCGCACCGATCAAGCAGTTGGAAAAACAAGGTATAGAAATAATCAAACCCTTCACGGCTCCCGGCGGGGTCCAGGGCTGGTTGGGAAAATATCAGGGAACGGGGGTGACAATTTATCTGACCCCCGATAAAAAACATGCCATATCAGGTTATATGTACGATGAGAATGGAAGTAACCTCAGCGAACAGGTCATAAAAGAGGAGATTTACATCCCTGCTGGCCGCGAGATGTGGAAAACACTGTCCAAAGCTGCCGGTATCACGGAAGGCAGTAATAATGCAAATTGTCAGATTGTCGTGTTTGCCGATCCTTTCTGTCCTTACTGTACAAAATTCAGACAGGACGTGCAGCCCTATATTAAGGACAATAAAATCGCTATGAAAACGCAGTTAGTGGGTGTCATGCAGCCCGACAGTGGCCGTTACGCGGCTGCGATATTGTCTTCTGAAAACCCCGCGAAGGTCTGGCAGGATTTCGAGTTGTCGGGTGGCAAAAACAAGCCTGCACTTTTGGAGAAAACGCCGCAGCCGATTTTCTCGCAGATCCAATACAACCAGAAATTGATGGAGGATGTGGGGGCAAGCGGTACGCCAGCAATTTATTATCTTAACCACGCCAACATGCTTCAACAGATCGTCGGTCTGCCGGACCAGCAACAGATGGCCAATCTTATAGCGTGTAAATAGTTTCTTAGTCACTGGCTACGAAATGGGTAAATTCACACATGGATGTGGGGATTTTATGAGTACACCCCTTAAAATCCTATTTTTATCTTGTGTTTATGTGGCTATCAGATCTTTTCGCTATGTGTTTTGTACTGCTTTAGAATGGCGCAGCGCAAAGTGAACGGATTGAAATGTAAATCAGCTACCCTAACTAACGAAACCCGATGCAACCTGGAGAAAAGACATGAACAGAGCTCAATTGTTTTCTTATCTTTTTTTAACGGGATTTTCCGTTATAGCGTTTGCCTGTCAGGGAGGTGAAGGCGGGAAAGGCGGAACTGGAGGAAAAGGGGGATCCGTGGTAATCGGTAATCAAAACGGTGGGGCTGGTCTTAATGGAAAAAACGGAAAATCTGGGATGAATGGTTGTCCCGGTGGAACTCAGGCCGCACCCGATGGGCATTTTTATCTGCGAGGAACACATGAGCAATGTAACCCGTTTCACGCCAAAAAACAGAAATCACAGGCCACAGCGTCACTGATTGAGAGCACATAATGTAAAGCCTTGCCACCGTCTAAAAAACTCTGGTCTCTTCACCCATTATCATCAGATGTGTCAGCTATCACACCGCCAAAAGATAAGACTCATTTGCTCATGTCAAAAGAGCAGGTAAAAGTGTACTCTTATGAGTAAATTGCAGGGGTAACAGTTTAACTCAGCTGATATTGTCTTTGGATGAAGATGGAATGCTCTATGCCTAAACGTATAAAAAACAGCCGCTGGTCAGGTTACGATCCCCGCTATATCTATTCTCTCGTCGTCCGACGTTACTTTGTTGAGATGAAGACCAAAACTGAGATTGCTGAAGAACTCGAGATTTCGAGATTTAAAGCGGCGCGTCTTATCGATGAGGCAATAAAGGAAGAGTATGTGAAGTTTCTCTTTCCAAAGCAGCAACTGCTTGACGAAGAGATCGCACTTAATCTCTGCGGAAAGTATGGTCTGCAGAAGGCAATCGTGCTTTCCGTGTCAGAATCCTGGTCCAATCAGGAAGAACTGAATGAGAAGCTGGGGGGTATCACTGCAAGTTATCTCAACAATAATCTCGCTGAGGGAATGAAGGTTGGTATTGCCTGGGGACGCGTTTTATCCAGCACAGTGAGTCAACTCACCAGCTTGCCTGCATTAGATGTTGTGCAGCTATCTGGCGTTCATCCGGGCATTGAATTTAGCCAGGGCCCGATCGACCTTATCCACAGACTGTCGACTATCTCTCAGGGCAAGGCACATCCTATGTATGTGCCGATGTGGGTGGATGATGAAAGCCTGGCCCAAAAACTTGCCAGTGATCCGGCTGTGGTGGATACCCAACAATATTATTCTCAGCTGGATGTTGTCATCACCGGTATTGGCGCCTGGAAAACGGGCTCATCCAGTTTGTGTGATATTTTTCCCGAGTCGTGGCAAAAAAATCTGTTTGAGAAAGATATCGCTGCGGATGTCTGCATTACTCTCGTTAACAGTAAAGGCGAGATCCTTGATAGCCCGATGAGCCGTCTTGGGTTTGGTATTTCAACCGAACAATTGCGTAACACGAAAACCGTGATTGGTGTGGCGGGGGGAGAACAGAAGTATGAAGGCATCGTCGCTTCCCTGAAGTCAGGCCTTTTAGATGTGTTAATCACTGACTTCGATACTGCGGTGAAGCTTGTCAATTCCTGATTGAAATAGATCCCGGAACATCAGCAACAGGGGCGTAGCCCGCGCCCTTGATCACCTTCCTCTCAGGCATGCATTAGGCACTGCTATCAGTCATTCTGTAAACCCTCATGACTTAGATCAGAGCATGGCCAAATCCTCTGACATAGGTCAGTTCGCATATATAAACCTTCAAAAAATCTATTATCCGTCTGATTTATAATAAAAATTTTACTTCCCCTCTCCGATTGACTTGATTGATCTAAAAGATGAATTACTCGATATTGCTCATATGAGCAATTATTTGCGTGCACTTATGCATTTATTTTGTGATCAGCTTATAACTTTTGCATGTTTTCTGTTTGCGCGGAAAATTGGCATGCTATAACTGCTCATGTGATCGATAGTGTTTGCTCCAATGAGCAAAAAGAGAGGTGAAAAGGTGAGTACAGTCGCTATTAATGTTGCAGATGGTGCAGCATTCAAAAATTACGATGAGGTGCTGCAGCACATCCATGAAAAGCTGTATTCAGAAGGGATAGTGAAAAAGACCTATCTGGCAGCACTGCGCGAACGCGAAGCCACGTATCCAACCGGTATTTTGCTTGATGGTTATTCTGTGGCGATCCCACATTGCGACAGCAACCAAGCCAACAGCCCGTCGATTTATATTATTCGCTTACCTGAACCGGTTCAGGTTGATCAGGCTGATGGCGACGATAAATTGTGGGTCAAACTCATTATCAATTTGGTCGTTACCGATCCGGCTAATCAGTTGCAACTGCTGAAGGCCCTTTTTAGTAATCTTCAAATGGAAGACTTTTATCAAAATTTACTTGAGCTTCCTTCCGAGAAAGCGCAGGCACTTTTTATTTCCACCGTCATGCAATAAGAGTTCAGGAGCATAATGATGATTAATATCCTCGTAGCCTGCGGGAGCGGTGTCGCAACGTCAACTATCGCTGCTGATGAAGTGAAATCCGTGTGTACAGAATATGGCATTACTCAGTTCAAAATAAATAAATGCAGCATGTCAGAACTTCCTTCTGAATTACAGAATGCTGATGTGATTTTAACCACGAATAACTACAAAGGTGATATCGGAAAACCGCATATGAGTGTGGCCGGGTTTATCACCGGGATTAATGAAGCTGTGTTACGAAAAAAACTAGGGGATTTATTAACAGAGCTGGCTAAAAACTAATAAGAAAACACAGGGGATGACAAGATGGACATGTTAAAAAACATAATGCTAACGATAACAAGCATGGGGGCAACGGCAATCCTACCACTTGTCATCTTCATTTTGGGTTTGGTTTTCCGCATGAAAGTCGGTGCTGCCATTAAGTCTGGCATCACCGTGGGTATCGGTTTCATTGGTTTAGGTTTGGTTGTTAATCTGTTGAGTACATCCCTGCAGCCGGCAATTGCCTACTATTCAAAACTGGGAAGCGGATTCACTGTGGCTGATATCGGATGGCCTGCGGTGGGAGCGGCCGCATGGGTGGCACCCTTTGCCGCTTTAGTTGTTCCAGTGGGTATTATTCTTAATTTGCTACTTGTTCGGCTTAAATTAACCAAAACGCTGAACGTTGATATCTGGAATTATATGCACTTCCTGGTTCCCGGCGCGCTGGCCTATTTCGTGTTTGACAGCTTCTTTATCGGTTTTGGCGTGGCAGTCGCACTTAGCGTTATCGCTCTGTTTATTGGCGATTTAATTGCTCCCCGTTGGCAGAAATATTATGGCCTGGAAGGGACGACCTGTACCACCATGATCCATATAGGCTGGACATTACCTTTTGCACTGCTGGTCAATAAAATTATCGACCTGATCCCCGGCCTGAACAAGCTCGACGTTGATTTGGAGAGCGTACAGAAACGTCTGGGTGTTTTTGGTGAACCCGCTATCATCGGTGTCATTGTAGGTTGTCTGCTTGGACTGCTGACTAAACAGCCTGTGACCACTATTGTCCCGATGGCAATGGGGGTGGCTGCGGTAATGGTGCTCCTGCCTAAAGTGGTGGGTGTCCTGATGGAAGGACTGTCTCCAATTGGGAAAAGTGCCAAAGAGATTATGCAAAAGCAGATGGGTAAAGACGCCGAACTGAACATCGGTATGGACTGTGCACTGGCACTGGGCGACCCAGCGACCATCACCGTCACCGTTATCACCATTCCGTTGACCATGCTTTGCGCACTGATTTTACCGGGGATCATGATTTTCCCAATCGGCGTTCTGATGTCAATCATCTATATGACAACCATGACCGTAATGGCCAGCAACGGAAACGTCATCCGCTCAATTATTTCAACCTTACTGTTCAGTATTGTCGTGATGTATTTAGGAGGGTATGTGGCTCCGGGTGCAACCCAATTCCTGCATGGCGCAGGCGTCGGCTTGCAGGGGCAGGGTACGGACTTTGTACTGACTGGCCCGTGGGAAGTATTGACGTATTGGTTGAGCACTGTATTCCATTGATTTTAAAAATGAGGTTTGCTTACCATGGCACAGATTTTACCATCAATTTTTGGTGCGAATATCTTAAGTCTACAAGATGAGCTCCGTTTTTTAGAAGAAGAGAACACTGAAATATTGCATGTTGATTTAATGGATGGAACCTTTGTAAATAATATTGCCTTTGGGCCGAATCAAATTTCTGCAATGAAAAAAGCCAGCAAAATGACTTTCGACGTACATATGATGCTGGCTAATCCTGAAAGACATATTGATGATGTTATCAATACTGGTGCAGAAATGATCTCAGTGCATTATGAATCAACGCCGCATGTGCATTTTATTTTACAGAAAATAAAAAAGGCCGGGCGAAAAGCCGGTGTGGTCATCAATCCGGGTACGCCTGAAAGCGTTCTGGAATATTTGTTGGACGATATTGATTACATCCTGATTATGACCATTAACCCGGGGAAACCCGGGCAGACTTTCATCGAGAAAAGCCTCGAGAAAATTAAGAAAACCAGAGAAATGATTGCTGGCCGGCACATTCAAATTGAAGTCGACGGGGGCGTTAATCTGGAAATAGCAAAAAAAGTACAGGAGGCGGGTGCTGATTTAATTGTTGTCGGTGGCGCATTATTTAATGACAACCCTAAAGCAAGCTATCAGGCATTAAAGTCTGTCATGCATTAAGTATCCAACATACATTCACGCGCTCTTAATTGAGCGCGTAATCATTATGTAGACCGCAGACGTGGGGATTTCTCTCACGTTAAGTACAAAGATTCAGGAGAACAACCGATGAGTCATTTTGAAGGTAAAGTTGCGCTAATTACCGGTGGTGCGCATGGGATTGGTAAAGGAATTGCAAAACAATTCGCCGAACGCGGTGCGCATACCGTCATTGTCGATTATAACGAGGCTAATGGCATCAAAACTGCGGAAGAACTGACCTTTGGCAATGTTAAATCGCTCTTTGTCAAAACGGACGTATCTGATCCGCAGGCACTGGCTGAAGTGCGCAGAGAAGTTATCGAGGCTTATGGCCGTATCGACATTCTGGTTTTGAACGCAGGTGTCGCTTTTGCTAATAAAGTCAAAGACATTACTTTCGAAGAGTGGAACAAAACACTCTCAATCAACCTGACGGGTTTATTCAATACGGTCAAAGCCTTCTACGATGACTTCTTAACTAACCAGGGTTCAATCGTTTACATCTCCTCCGGTTCTGCGCTGTCAGGTACCGGCGGGGGGGTGAGCTATCCAGCCAGTAAAGCGGGGGGGGAAGGCCTTATTCGTGGTCTGGCAAAGGAGTTGGGTCCAAAAGGTGTTAACGTCAACGCTATCGCGCCGCGTCTTATCGACACCGGCGAAATGATGCGTGTTAATTACCCGACGCAGGCAGATTTAGACGCAGTACTGGAGAAAATTCCGGTCCGTCGTCTGGGCACAATCGATGATGTCGCAAACCTGGCCATCTTCCTTGCTGATAAGTCAAATTCTTACATCCAGGGACAGACGATCCTCATGGATGGTGGCCGTACAATTGCCTGACCGGAGGAAAAGAAAATGGGTGTTCAAGAAAATACTGTCAGTATTCTCAGGGAACTAGAACAAAACGCGCTCAATATCGACAATGATCAGGCACAGCATTTTATCGGGAAGATCCGTAATGCGAAGCATATTTTCCTGCAAGGTGCAGGGCGCAGCGGTATTGCCATCCGCGCGTTCGCTAACCGTTTATTGCATTTAGGCTTTTCGGTCAGCGTAGTCGGGGAAATTTCATCACCTCATACGAAAGCGGGTGATTTGTTAATTATTGGTTCAGGCAGTGGCGAAACAGGCAGTCTCAAGAGCCTTGCGCAGAAAGCCGTTGAGTGTGGTGTCGACGTGGCGCTGGTCACCATGAAGAAAGACTCTGCGATTGGCCAGTTGGCCAACTGCGTGCTGGTATTACAGGGAACGGTCAAAACTGAAAACGATCGCACTCCGGGCCAGTTTTCGCAGCCAATGGGTTCCTCTTTCGAGCAACTCTGCTTTATCACCTACGATGCCATCGTGCTGGAACTCATGGACCAACTGCGTGAAACCAGTGAAACCATGTTTAAACGACACGCTGATTTTGAGTAATGACAATGAGCGCTTCGCTGGAAGCGCTCATTCGCTTATAACATCGCATCATTAAAAAGTGAGCAAATTACCCAAGTTATCGCGTTTGGTATCATTAGGATCAGTCGTGAGATAAATCCCATCAATAACATGAACCATTGCCCCATAAACCCACTTGTCATTCACGTAGGTAATTGTTTGAAAGCTTGTCTTACCGGCATTTATCAACTCAGCGACAAACTGACGCGAGTTAATTGATACGTCCTTCTCCCCATTACCGGCTTTGATGATTTTAACGTACTGAATGTGTTGCCCTGCATTGTCTCTGCGTATACCCGAGATGTAAAAGTCTGCCATTTCTCTTGCCCCTTCTGCGCTATGCCGTATAGCCACTTTGCACAACTTAATATCTGCCCTGTTGCAAATATGCCAATGACAGATTGCACAATTTTTCCACTCATTTTGCGCCAGCGCTCAGAGCCTGTATGCGGGGTAACTCACTTGATGCAATTTGTTTGGGTCTTCTGCAGGAGGGCAACTATAACGTTAATCAAATGCTGAAACAAAAACGGCCAGCTTAGCTGGCCGTTGGATGCGTTCTGTTCGGAATGAGTGCCCTAAGCCTGGGCTTCAGCATGCTCCCATGCGGCTTTGCGAAGATCTGCGGGTTTAAGGTCGCGTGCAGGAATGATCACACCATCGCATTTACCCTGTCGGAACACCGTAATGGTATCTGCCACGTCCAGCAATTCCTCTTCCTCACTCGATACCACGATGACGCAGCAGCCTTTATCTGCCAACTGATGGATGATGCGATAAATATCCGCTTTTGCCCCAATGTCGACGCCTTTGGTCGGCTCATCCAGCAATACCAGATTGGCGTTTTGCGCAATGACCCTGGCGAGCAGAACTTTTTGCTGATTGCCTCCGGAAAGCGATTTAATCGGTCCGCTCAGCGTTCCCAGCGTATTCATCTTGCTCAGCAACTCAGCGGCGGCCTGCCGCGCAGCGCTGTGACTGACAAATCCGCCAGAACGGAATTTTTTCAGAACCGGCAGCATGGCGTTGGCATAGCTCGACATCTGAGGAATGAAGCCATCTTTTTTACGTTCTTCTGTCAGGTAAGCAATCCCCTTATCAATGGCTTTTGCCGGTGAAGAAGGATGGTATTCTTTGTGACCCAGCCGGATGTCACCACCGGTAACGGTTTCCAACCCAAACAGCGTCTGGCACAAGCGCGTTCGGCCTGCACCAGCCAGCCCGTATATACCCAAAATTTCCCCGCGATATGCCTCAAGGTTGATGCCTTTCAGGCGATCAGTCTGCAGGTTTGTGACCGAGAGCCAGGGTTTGCCCATCGCGCCGCGGATCAGACTACGGCTGTTAGACGGCGCCTGATAAGCATTTGCATCGCCCACAATAGCGTCAATGATGGCGCTTTTGCTCAGCGTCTTTTTGCCTTCGTTATAAATCACTCGGCCGCCGCACATTACGGTTGCTTCATCACAAACACCCAACACTTCGTCTAATTTATGAGAGACCAGTACTACGCCAATCTGCTTTTCGCGTGCGATACGTTGTACTGCCTGTAGCAGTTCTTCTGCCTGCGCACCTTCCAGCGCGGTCGTCGGTTCATCGAGGAAAAGAAAACGGGCGTCGCGATCAAGGTTAGAAACCACTTCCAGCATCTGCTTTTCAGGATGTGACAGATTTTTGACCAGCGCGGTAGCGCTGAAACTCAGATGGTAATCATTTAGTACTTTCTCGGTATGCGCGATCATACTTGCATCATCTATAAAGCCACTGCCTTTACGACATTCACGTCCGAGAAAAAGGTTTTGCCAGACGCTCATGCCGGGAATGAGACGGAGTTCCTGATACACACAAGCAATACCTTTGTTGAGTGCATCCCGTGGCGAAGCAAGGTGCACCGGCGTTTCGCCGATCATCAGCTCTCCACTATCCTGCGTGTTAACGCCCGCCAGGATTTTCAGTAGCGTTGATTTACCGGCTCCATTATGGCCAAAGAGGCCGTGGATCTCGCCAGGCTTTACGCTGAAATCCACATCGTGGAGAACCTGCACACCCGAAAAACCGATTTTGACCTGCTTCGCCACATAATTCATCATTCTTCGCCTTTCACTTAAGTCAGTATGCTGAACCCATTACCGATGCTGCGTTGTCTTTGGTGACCAGCAGCGGTGGGTTGTTGATCATGGCTGGAACCTGTTCACCGTTCAGACTCTTCCTGGCATTTTCAACCAGCAACTGAGCCAGTTTAACCGGCTCCTGAATCGCACCGGCTTTCAATATGCTGTTGTTCTGAACGGCTTTGACGCCTTCTTTATCCACAAACGCATACAGCTTCACTTTGTCACTGACCCCCAGTTGCTGGATTGCCGCCAGTGACCCGAGCGCGGAAGGTTCGGTGTCTGAGTACACGACGTTAATTTCTGGCCTGCCCTGCAGCATTTCAGTGGTGACTTTCAGGGAGGTTGTTTCTTCTACTTTGCCATTGACCAGCGCGACGAACTTAATGTTTTTGTTGGATGCCACGGCTTCCTTGAAGCCTTCATCACGTGCATTTGCGGCAATGGATGTTGGTTCTCCCACGATACCCACTGTTGCAGTGCCATTTTCACCAATGTCTTTCAACAGCTGCTGGCCAATGAGCTTGCCGCCTTCACGCTGATCGGTCTGAACACCTTGAACCAGCGTGACGTTTTGCTGCTTCATCCCCTCGGTATCCGGAAGGATGTTGATGGCAAACGCCGGAATTTTTGCCTGATTAAGCTGGTTTATGATCGACACGCACGGGCCTGAGGAGACGCAGTTCACTGCGACCGCATCCACCTTCTGTTCAATGAAGTTCTGCACCTGCGAAAGTTGCTTGGCGTCGTCATTATCAGCAATCGAAATTTTTACGTTCAAGCCCTGTGCCGCTGCATTGTCTTCAAAGCTTTTTTTCATGGCAACGTAATAAGGGTTGGTGAGGTTCGGCAGCGTAACGCCCAATGTTTTTTTGCCGGCACCCACGGTGCTTTCAGTATCCTCACGGTTACAGCCGGCGAGCATGCAGGACAGTGCGACTATCGCTGCACCTGCGGTGATTGTGGTACGGAGTTTCATGTTTATCTCCTGGATATATGTAGGTCAGGGTTTAAGAAGCGTTATTGTTGTGTTTTGCGTGACTTCCTGACTTTGAGCCAGGGGATCACGATTTTTTTCGAGGTACGTAAGGTATCGAAAGTGACGCCGAACAGGATGATCAGGCCGATGACCAGCGGCTGCCAGTAGGCACTGACGTTCAGCACGTTCATCAGATTCGATATTGAGGCAATAAGCATGGCGCCAATCATCGCGCCGATAAGGCTGCCAGTGCCGCCAAACAGACTGACGCCACCTACCACCGCACCCGCTATTGAGAAGAACAGTTCGTCACCACGGCCCGCCGTCGGATAGCCTGTCATCAGACGCGATCCATAAATCAGGCCGCCGCATGCCGCACAAAGCCCGGAAATTGCATACACCAACAGGGTGATGCGTGGAATGCTGATCCCCGATAAGCGTGCAGCATCTGCGTTACCGCCTACCGCATAGATGTGAGTCCCGGTGATGGTGCGGCGCAGGAAGATGACACCAATAACAATGGCCAGCAGCAGCGCTATGACAGGGAACGGAATACCCAGCGGTTTTGACTGACCGATGAGGCTGTAACCAATTTGCGTCACGCGTATCGATTCGGCGCCGGTGATAATTTGTGGTATGGATGCCGCAACCCCCATCATCGCAAAAGTGACAATGAATGGCGGCACGCCGGTGCGTTCGATTATCAGACCATTTACCAGCCCACTCAGCGCACCCACCGCCAAAACGATGGGTACGGCAAGCTGCCACGGAATGCCAAATTTCTCCATCAGCAAAGCTGCAACCACGCAGGTCATCGCCACGATGGAACCGCAGGAGAGGTCGATACCCCCGGTCAGCAGGACAAAGGATTGTCCCAGGCAAAGGAAGCCGATGACCGCGCCGTTCAGAAGCAACACCATCATGTTCGAAACAGTCAGGAAGTTAGGCGTGGCGATAAACCCGCCCAGCATGACCAGTAAGAAAACAACGGCGATACCCGCTTCTGCAGGGACTTTGAGCGGCTGCTTAGGCGGTTTGATTTTTGCAGGGGTAGTTATTGAACTCATTGCAGCTCTCCTGATAATGCATTGGCATAGGTAACGTAAGCGTCCAGGACATGGCGCGCATCTTGTTGTGGCTCGGCCACTTTCTCAAGCGGCACACTCCAGCGATCGGCCATTTCAATATTTGTGCATCCCAGCACGGCAGCAGCAGCCTGAATGGCTGCACCCGCAGCTGCCGTTTCACCCACCGGAGAAATCCAAACGGGCTTGCCCGTCAGGTCAGCCAGAATCTGACGATAGGCTCGTGACTTTGCGCCGCCGCCGGTGACAACAATGCGACCGTCGTCAGTGAAGCCATGTTGTTTCAGTACCAGACCGCCCGCCAGAAGGCCGCACAGTACGCCTTCCACGGTGGCGCGAGCCATATCCTGCATCGTTGTGGTGGTACGTAATCCGCGCATGTGTCCCGTGGCGTCAGGAAGGTTGGGGGTGCGCTCGCCGTCCAGCCACGGAACAAGCTGAAGACCGTTGGCGCCGGGTGGCGAACTCAGCGCGAGCTCGTCGAATTCGTCAGGGGTAACGCGCAGCATTTTGCGAAATGTATCGGTGACTTTGGCGGAGTTCAGTGTAGTAATCATGGGGATAAAGCGATCGGCCGCATCGGCATAACCGTTGATGGTGCCGGTGCTGTCGGTAATCCCTTTCCTGGTGATGCCATATAACGTACCGCTGGTCCCGATAGAGATACCGGTATCACCGGTTTTCAGGTTCATACCCAGTGCGGCAGACATGTTATCGCCGGTCCCGACACCCACGATTGCTCCCGCCAGTTCCTCCAGCTCAGGCATCAACTTCACCACGCCTGCAGGTTGATGCGACGGGATGATAGTGGGCCAGCGGGAAATCCAGTCAATTTGACTGTTAACCACCGCTGCCAGCTGTGGTTCCCAGCTATTGGTGAAGGGGTTGAAGTAACCCGTACCGGATGCCCCGCCGCGCTCGCACACAAAGCTACCGCTCAGACGGTAAACCAGATAATCAAACGGCAGCATGATGCGGTGGGCTTTTTCCAGCAACCCCGGATAATTTTGTTCTGTCCAGGCCAGTTTAGAAATGGTCATTGCTGGCCCCGGAACGGAGCCCGTCAGGCGTGCCCATTCTTCCGGAGCAATCTTCTCGCACAATTCACGCGCTTGCGGTGCAGACTCCGTGTCATTCCACAGCTTCGCAGGACGCAGCGGGCGATCGTGATTATCAAGCATGACGAGGCCGTGCCCCTGGCCACCGACAGCCAGACCTGCAATACGTGGCCACCATTGTTTTAATTCAGTGAGCGCGGAGACTAATGCATCCCACCAGGCTTGCGGATCCTGCTCGCTACACGGCGGTGTGGTCGGTGGATGCAACTTACGAGCCTGTGCGATCACCTTGCCATTTTCAAGACTACGCAGCATGACGGTACAAGACTGGGTGGAGGAATCTATACCCGCAACAAGGTCCTGTTTCATTGAACTACCTCTGAACTATCGTTAAGAAATGACAGAGCTGAAAGCGATAACTGAATGACAAGCAAACTGGGTTATGGTTTTAGATACTCAGTTTTTGCTCATATGATCAGTTTTGTTTGCTCATTTGTAAGATATAGACAATACCCACGGCAAAACATTCGTCAATTGTCGTGTTAAGAGAACGTTACGCAGCTCTCACTTTTAGTTTCAGAGAACAGCGTCATTAGCCAGCGACGAGCTATAAGATTTGTAAAATTCCTCATAAATCTAACTTCAATGTGGTCGATGACTTTAATTGGGAAATATTGGACATAGAGATCGATCTTAATCTGTCAGCGCAACGCATAGTCAGAGTCTTGGAGAGGGTAGGAATAAGTCGTGGCTACCCAGCCATGATCCGCCTGGATAATGGGCCAGAGCTTATCTCTCAAACCTACCGCAATGAATTACTGGATTTTTTTCTGTTCAGAACACTGAATGAAGCACGGGAAATAACGGAGTGCTCTCCTCCCTGAAAACAAGCCCGTCTAGGCCAGATGTATGGGATTGGTCTCGGTGCGAAGATGGATTTAACTCAAGCCTATAATTGGACTGCGTTGGCTGCACAGCAAGATTATGCGTTCTCCCAGGCAGAGTCCTCGGTGTTATGTATGCCGAAGGGTGTGGCGTCAAACAAAACCAAGTATTAACTAAAGAATGGATTAATAGATCTTGTAAAAATGAAAAAAAGTTAAGTTTCTGAAATTAGTGAAAATAGGTTTCAGTTGCCTGGATCTCCGGGCAGTTGTGCTGCAGAACCAAATTGACACATTCCTGCTTGAACTCATGGGTGAACGTTTTTCTTCGCATTCTTTACTCGTTAGCGTTGCCCATCATATCTCTAACAAAGTATACGGCTTGATTAGACCATTACATCTTACAGGCAGCTCGGTGCCAAAAGCGGAAGTTGCTAAGCGGTTTACCTTAGCCAACAGGTATCTGGTCATGTTGAACACGTAGCCAGAAAAGGTTATTAATAACGCTGCTACGAACTCTCCCACAATGCTTTTTACGGTTAAATTTAATCGCTAAGTCGGGAATGCTACAGGCACTAGTTATCAGAATGGAGTTAACATTATGCTTTCAGAATTAGAAAAAATTTCGGACAGGGATGAACGCTCTATCATTTTATATGCTCGCCTCTGGCAATTTGAAAAGTGGCTAAGAGAAATGGTATATATTGAATTAAAGTCTAAGAAAGGCCGAAACTGGTTCAACCTTAACAAAATAAAAAACACCTATGAAACAGATAAAGCACTCACGCATATTCCGACCACTAACAACAACCCACTAAGCTTCATCACATTCCCTGATTTGCTCAAATTAATTGATAAAGACTGGGATCTCTTTTCTGAATATCTTCCTCCTCAAAATATTTGGAAGATAAAGATTGATGAAATTATTCACATTAGGAACAGAGTCGCTCATTTCAGGAATGGTCACAGAGACGATATTGATAGACTGTTGCAGTTAATGAAAGATATTGATAAAGGGTTCTGGCTTTTTTGCACGGACTACAACGATATTCATCCAATATTACCACCAGAGAGAGATGCTGTAGCAAATAAATATGTCCATCTTGACCCATTCGCTTATAAAGAGATTAGTGATAACCAGTGGGCTAGATTTGGCACTGCTCCACGAGGACTTAAATACATTTTATCAGTTAACTCGTCTAGGCGACGCTGGTCTGAAAAATCAGCTGAAATAGCGGATATCCCAGGCCATATTTATGACGTTAGTATAAGCTTAAGAGACAACTGGTTTTTTAATTACCCTAAGGCACTGAAAGAAATAGATGAATTTAAAGATAAATTGATTCACGTTTGCATGGATTCATTCTCAAAAGAAATCCGGGTGACTATTCCTGCAGTGATCGGCACTGATGAGGTATGCAACATAATAGATAGAATGATTGAAATAGCTGTAAACTCATTAACATTATGCCACTCGACAGATGATGTCAGAGTTAAAGTACAAAAAATATCTGAAGAGTGGCCTGAGCATGTGTTAGGCCCTGACAACCCTTTGACATATCTTGGTCCAGATATGCCATGCGATTTTTTCAACATCATGAAAAATTAAAAAAATCATTAGTGGGATGTTTAATCCCACGTTTGCCTGAGAAGATACAATGGCACCTATCTTTTTATTGCTTCCGACACTAAATCTATTTATGGAATGCTAAAAATGCCTCGATATCTTGTCGGGGGACCTGCCTTCCCTTTATTAATGCACGGTTGTGCTAGTGATGCACACTTCGCCGCTGATCAAAATTGCCAACTTCCGCAGCTCGCTCATAACAGACCTAATACGTTTCCGTGGATAGTTCTGTATGAGAAGCGGACTTCACACTTTCGATTCACGCAGGACAGTCTGGCTGACGATGCTCATAACGGCTTAACAATTTATCCGCACTGAAACTAGAAAAATAGCCGTATCAGTACAGACTGATACGGCTATTTTTTGGGTTTTATTTTGCCAGGCCAGTTATCCCATTGTGCAACTGATTTCCTTTCCACAAATATAAGGTGGCACATACACTTTCCGGCACATATCCAGATAATCCGACCACCATTGCATCATCGCTTTACGGGCATCGAGATATTCTGCTTTATGGACGTAGGCTGCTCGAACGCTATTGCGTTCCTGGTGACTCATCTGCCGTTCAACCGCATCCTGTGCCCATAGGCCAGATTCCATCAGGGCACTACAGGCCATTGCCCGAAACCCGTGGCCGCAGATTTCATCTTTTGTGTCATAGCCCATCAGGCGTAGCGCCTTGTTGATCGTGTTTTCACACATCGGTTTATACGGATTGTGATCGCCGGGGAATACCAGCACCTGATGACCGGATATTTCCCGTATCTGTTTCAGAATAGCGATGGACTGACAGGAGAGTGGAACGATATGTGGAGTACGCATTTTTGCACCACGCCCAGAGTAACGGACACCGGGGATGGACTCGCGAGTGGCAGGAATGGTCCAGATTCTATTTTTGAAATCGATCTCAGACCAATGGGCGAAGCGCAGCTCGCTGGAGCGGATGAATAGGTGAAGGGTAAGTGATACGGCCAGGCGGGTTAACTCTCGTCCTTGCTTGTAGTCCTCAATGCGTGTCAACAGTTCCGGCAGTCGCTCCAGCGGAAGGGCAGGGTAGTGGCGTTTAACGGGAGGGACGATGATACCGTCCAGATTTGCTGCAGGATTATGCTCTATCAACTCCTGATGTACGGCATGACGCATGATGTTGCACATATGCTGCCGGGTACGTGCTGCGACTTCCAGCAGACCTTTTTGCTCAATGCCTTTCAGCAGGTCGATAAAATGGCGAGGTTTCAGTTCAGTTACCGGCAAGTGTCCAATCACAGGAAATATATGATTGTTCATGCTGGCAAGCAGACGGGTTGCATGGTTCTCTGACCATGTTCGGTTGCTGTTATGCCACTCCAGTGCCACATGTTTGAAGGTTTTTTCTGGTGTGGAAGTGGTTCTTTCAGCAGAGCGCTGTTGTGCTGGATTGATATTTTGCGCGAGGAGTTTACGGATACCATCACGCTGTTGACGAGCATCAGCCAAAGACACGTCAGGGTAGGCGCCTAAGCCAAGGCGAGATTCTTTTTTATTGATACGATATTTGAGATACCAGAGACGTGAACCGCCTGGATTAACCAACAGGTACAGACCATGGGAATCGGAAATTTTGAAGGGTTTAGCGGATGGTTTTAAGCTGCGGATTTTTGTGTCGTTAAGAGACATTTGGGGGTCACTCCGTCATCGAACCAACATGACCCCAAATCTGACCACCAAATTCTCCCGATGCAGAGGGAAAACTAAAAATGCATCGGGTAGATTTTTCGCGCTAACTTATTGAATCTAAATCACATAAGGATTCGCAAAGAGGCATGAAAACAAGAATTTGGCTCCTCTGACTGGACTCGAACCAGTGACATACGGATTAACAGTCCGCCGTTCTACCGACTGAACTACAGAGGAATCGTGTGAACGGGGCGAATAATAGCGGGGTGATGCGGGCTTGTAAAGCCTGAAAACGCCTTGCCGTTTCGTTTGCTGCAAGATTATTCAACCTGCTGCTTTTTATGGCTTTTATTGATGCTCTGCTGCGCAATGGTTCAGGAGCGGCCACGGGCTGCACTCCGCGTGCTTCACGCTGGTGCAAACCTTCTCCGTTCTGGGTCGTCCAACGCAGGGAGGCATTGAGCACCAGCATCATTTTTTCTTATTTTTCCGGCGATTAGTTAACGGCTTCTCTTATTTCGTCGGTCTGGCCCGGATCTTGCTGCCGTTCTGTCAACGCAGTTCAGCGGCATGACGGAGGCAATATGAATTTCAGACGTCTGAAGTATTTTGTGAAAATCGTCGATATCGGCAGCCTGACCCAGGCGGCGGAGGTGCTGCATATTGCGCAGCCGGCGCTCAGCCAGCAGTTGGCCACCCTGGAAGGGGAGCTGAAACAGCAACTGCTGATCCGCACCAAGCGCGGCGTGATGCCGACCGAGGCCGGAAACATCCTGTATGCCCATGCACAGACCATTTTGCGCCAGTGTGAACAGGCGCAGAGCGCAGTCAACAGCGCCGGACAGGCGATGAGCGGCCAGGTGTCCGTCGGGCTGGCGCCGGGTAGCCTGGCATCACAGTTGGCGCTGCCGCTGCTGCAGGCGGTACGCGATCAGCATCCGGGTATCTTACTCAGTTTGAATGAGAACATCGGCTCTACGCTCGCCGGACAGGTTGCCGGTCAAAGTCTGGATATGGCGGTGATCTACGGTGCCAAAATGCCTGCGGGCCTTCAGGCCACCGCGCTGATGCGAGAAGATCTCTATCTGGTGGCGACGCGTGCGGTGCCGAACCCGGGTAACAGCGTTGATCTGCTGGACGTTGCGCGCCTGAATCTGTTCCTGCCGCGCGAAGGTGATGTGGTACGCACCCAGGTGGATGAAGCCATGGCGGTGCGCAAGCTGGCCGCCAATGTGATTGGTGAAATCGAGTCCTCCAGTACCTTGAGCGCGGCCATCGCCAGCGGCCTGGGGGCCACCATTTTACCCGAGTCGGTGGCGCGGGCGATGATTGGCCCAGCCAAGGCCTGGATGGCTCGAATCAACGCTCCGTCGCTTAGCGTGCCGCTGTCGCTGTGCATTTCCGCACAGCACTCCTTGTCGGCGCCGGCGTTGGTGGTGAAAGAGATCCTGCTGTCGATCGCCGCCAGCCGCAGTCAGGAAAAACGCGTGTTGGCGTTGGTACAATAAATCACGACAGGCTTTCCCGCTTAATCTCGGCGATGGTGGGAGCCGCCGGCAGCGGTTTTGGCGCCGGTGGCGTCAGGTTTTCCTCTGGCTGCGACAGCGCCAGCGAGAAACCGAAGGTGTTGACGCCGTCGAGACTGTGGACGAAGGCATCCCCCTGGTGCATCAGCGCAATGGCGCGGACGATGGACAGCCCCAGCCCGTGGTGCATGTCGCTGCGAACGCGCGAAGAGTCGACGCGGTAGAAGCGTTCAAACAGCCGGCTCAGGTGCTCGGGGGCGATGGTTTCGCCCTGGTTGGCAACGGCGACGACGGCAAATCCCCGCTGCTCCTGCAGCAGTACCGAAACGGCGCTGCCCGCGACGGCGTGGCGCGCACTGTTTTCAAGCAGGTTAGCCAGCGCGCGATGGAACAGCCGCCGGTCAACCTGCGCCCGCACTTCTCCGGAAATCTCAATGGTCAAATCGTTTTCCATAAACGAAGGTTCGACGTATTCCGCCGTTTTCAGAGATTCTTCCCGCAGCGACACTTCGCTCAGTTGGGTGGCGTATTGTCCGGCCTGAGCGTGGGACAGGAACAGCATGTCGTTGACGATCGAGGTCATGCGCTCCAGCTCTTCCAGGTTCGACTGCAGCAGTTCTTCCAGTTCCTGTACGCTGCGTTCGCGAGCCAGCGCCAACTGGGTTTGACCAATCAGATTGGTGAGCGGGGTGCGCAACTCATGCGCCACGTCGGCGTTAAAGCTCTCCAACTGCCGCCAGGCCACTTCCTGGCGCGCCAGCACGCCATTGAAAGACTCCGCCAGGTTGCGCAGTTCGGCCGGTAAGGTGGCGCTGTCCAGCCGCTGGCCGGTTGTGCCGGGCACCAAGCGGTGCGCCTGTGCACTGAGATTGAGCACCGGCCGCATACCGAAGCGCGATATGGCGTAGCCCAGCAGTGCCGCCAGCCCAATCCCCAGCAGCGAAATCACCACCAGCGCCTGGGTGAACTCTCTCAGCGTGCCCATATAGGGGGCAGAATCAATCGCCACCACATAGCGCACTTCTGGGCGAGCGCCCAGCGGCGGCAGCGTCGCGATCAGCATATACAGCGGGCAATCGCCGTCAGGATTAGCGGCAGTGGCGAAACCGTCCGGCAGTTTTGACCAGTGGGTACCCGGCGGGGGAACACCGCCGAAGCGATAGCGCGGATCCTCGCTGATCACCCAATATTTCACCTGGCTGCCTTCGCTGTTGGACAGGGTATTGAGCTTTTGTTGCACCATTGGCCAGTCGCGAGCGGTCCCTTTGGCTTCGATAAAGGGGGAGACCAGCGAATGGCGAAAGTGCAGCTCGTTGTGCATCTGGTTTTGCAACGAGGTCAGCAGCGAACTGCGCAGAAACAGCGCCAGCACCAGCATGATCAGCGCCATGGTCAGCGCGAACATCAATGCCATCCGGCTGGAAATGGAAATTTTCATCAGGCGATTATCCGTGGCGCATCGCGATGCAGCGGACGATTTTCCAGCACGTAGCCCATGCCTCGCACCGTGTGCAGCAGCTTTTGCGGATATGGGGAGTCGATTTTGGCGCGCAGGCGCTTAATCGCCACTTCAACCACGTTGGCGTCGCTGTCGAAGTTCATGTCCCAAACCTGTTCGGCGATCATCATTTTGGACAGTATCTCCCCCTGATGGCGAGCCAACAGGCTGAGCAGGGCAAATTCTTTGGCGGTCAGATCGATACGCTCCCCGCCGCGGGTCACTCGCCGCGCCAGCAGATCCACGTGCAGATCGTCGATTTGCAGTTGGGTGACGTCAATGCCGTCGCTGGTGCGGCGGCGCAATAACGCCTGGATGCGGGCGACCAGTTCAATCAGCGAGAACGGCTTGGGCAGATAATCATCCGCGCCGTGGCGCAGGCCCTTGACGCGTTCGTCTACCGAACCGCGGGCAGACAGCATCAACACCGGCGTCTGTTTGCTGGCGCGCAGGCCTTCCAATACCGCATAGCCGTCTTTGCCCGGCAGCATCACATCCAGGATCACCGCGTCATAGTCCTGCTGCACCGCCAGGTGCAAGCCCTCAATGCCATCGCCGGCGACGTCTACGGTGTAGCCCAGTTCGCTCAGTGCGCGGTTAACGTAGGACGAGGTTTTTTCTTCGTCCTCAACCAACAGTAATCGCATGGCCACTCCCGTCATTATCACCTGATGATTAATTAATCATGAAACCCGCCACCTTGCCACAAGACATCATGTTCAGTGATGAGTTTATGACAGCCATGCGGTCGTGAAGCTGACGGCTGGCTGACATTTTTGTCAGCTAACGCCGCCGCCAGATAAAAAACGCGTTAACTGACACGAATGTTATCTGCGGGTCACGTTGAGGTCAGTTTGCCGCTCGTACAGTAACCTTTGGCCGCTTTGTGGCGCGCCGCGCAACCCTTGACCCAGCATCTAAAAGGATACGAACTCATGAGCCTCAAAATCGCCTCTCTTGCTGTCGGCGTGGTGGTGGCCGCTACTTCGCTCTCTTTGTGGCTGGTGGTGGCCGCTCGCGATACGCCGCCAACTGCACCGCCATCACCGCCACGGGTCGGGGTGGTAACGTTGAAAAGCGAACCTATACCCCTGACCAGTGAACTGCCGGGACGGGTTGCCGCCTTTCGCAATGCGGAAGTGCGGCCACAGGTCGGGGGCATAGTGCAAAAACGCCTGTTTACCGAAGGGGAACAGGTCAAGGCGCAGCAACCGCTTTACCAAATCGATCCGGGGCTGTTTCAGGCGGAATTCGATCGCAGCAATGCGGCCTTGGCGCGAGCGCGGGCACAGCTGCGTACCGCCGCGTTGTTGATTCAACGTTACCGGCCGCTGGCAGAGAGCCGGGCCATCAGTCGTCAGGTGTATGACGACGCAGTAGCCGCTCATCAGCAGGCGGTGGCCGACGTGCAGTCTGCGGAGGCGCAGTTGGAAACGGCACGTATCAATCTGGTTTATACCCGGGTGCTGTCACCCATCGACGGCATTATTGGACGTTCGCTGGTGACCGAAGGGGCGCTGGTGACGGCGCAGCAGGCCGAGGCGGTGGCGGCGGTGCAGCAGATAGATCCGATTTATGTGGATGTGACCCAGTCCAGCGTCCAACTTTTGCGGTTGAGAAATGCGCTGGAAAGCGGCGCGGTTGCGCAGGCCGACGGCCCTCAGTCTGCGGCGGTCACTCTGACACTGGAAGACGGCTCTCGCTATGCCCACGGCGGCAAATTGCAATTTTCAGAAATCACGGTGGATCGTTCCACCGGCTCGGTGGTGCTGCGCGCGGTATTCCCCAATCCGGAACGCAAACTGCTGCCGGGCATGTTTGTGCGAGCCCGGCTGTTAGAGGGCATGGCCGCGCAAGGGGGGCTGCTGGTGCCGCAGCGGGGCATTACCCGCAACCCGCGCGGTGAAGCGACCGCCCTGGTGGTGAACGAGGCGGGCAAGGTTGAGCTGCGCGAACTGACCACCGAACGGGCGATGGGGGACAGTTGGCTGGTGTCGACCGGGCTGGCGGCGGGCGATCGGGTGATTGTCGAAGGCGTGCAGCAGGTCAGGCCTGGCGCACAGGTCAATGCGGTGGAGTGGGCTCCGGCTGCCACAACGCTGTTAAGCAGCACTCGTAAGGAGCCGGCGCATGGCTAAATTCTTTATCGAGCGCCCGGTGTTTGCCTGGGTGCTGGCCATCATCATGATGCTGTGTGGCCTGCTGTCGATTGCCAATCTGCCGGTGGCGCAGTACCCAAGCATCGCACCGCCCACCGTCAGCATTCAGGTCAACTATCCCGGTGCCTCGGCGAAGACGGTGCAGGATACGGTGGTGCAGGTGATTGAACAGCAGATGAACGGTCTCGACAATCTGCAATACATTTCCTCCGAAAGTAATTCCGACGGCAGCATGAGCATTGCGTTGACCTTTGCGCAGGGCACCGATGCCGATACCGCGCAGGTACAGGTGCAAAACAAGTTGGCGCTGGCACAGCCGCTGTTGCCGCTGGAGGTACAGCAGCAGGGGATCCGCGTCACCAAGTCCACCGCCAACTTTATGATGGTGATGGCGTTTGTCTCGACGGATGGTCGTATGACCCGGCAGGACCTGGCGGATTACGTCGCCTCCTATGTACAGGATCCGATCAGCCGCACCAACGGCGTGGGGGACTTCCAATTGTTCGGTGCGCCTTATGCGATGCGCATCTGGCTGGATCCTGCTGCGCTGGTGAACTACAGCCTGACCGCCACCGACGTCAGCAATGCGATTCAGGAGCAGAACGTTGAGGTTTCATCCGGTCAGTTGGGGGGGCAACCGGCGTTGCCCGGCCAGGAGCTGAATGCCACGGTAATTGGCCCCTCACGCTTGCAGACCCCGGAGGAGTTCGGCCAAATCCTGCTGAAAACCGATCCGGACGGTTCGCGGGTTTGCCTGGCCGACGTGGCGCGCATTGAGCTGGGCGCGCAGAACTACGCGATTGATAGCTACTACAACGGCAATGCGGCGGTCGGGCTGGGCGTGCGTCTGGCAACCGGTGCCAATGCGCTGCAAACCGCGCAGGCGGTGCGTGCCACGCTGGCGGAGCTGAAACCCTTCTTCCCACCGGGAATGGAAGCCGTGGATGCCTATGACACCATTCCATTCATTAGCCTGTCGATCGAAAACGTGGTGCGTACGCTGGTGGAGGCGGTTGTGCTGGTGTTTGCGGTGATGTATCTGTTTTTGCAGAACTTCCGGGCCACGCTGATCCCGACGCTGGCGGTGCCGGTGGTGCTGCTGGGGACCTTTGGCGTGCTGGCGGCCTTCGGTTACTCGATCAACACGTTGACCATGTTTGGCATGGTGCTGGCGATTGGCCTGCTGGTGGATGACGCCATCGTGGTGGTGGAAAACGTCGAGCGGTTGATGCATGAGGAGGGGCTTTCACCGAAGCAGGCAACCCGTAAATCGATGAGCCAGATCACCGGTGCCTTGATAGGCATCGCCATGGTGCTGTCGGCGGTATTTGTGCCGATGGCGTTTTTTGGCGGTTCAACCGGCGTGATCTACCGGCAGTTCTCCATCACCATTGTCTCCTCGATGGTGCTGTCGGTGATGGTGGCGGTGGTGTTTACCCCGGCGCTGTGCGCTACGCTGCTCAAGCCGGTAAAGCCGGGAGAGCATGCCGCACGCAAAGGTTTCTTTGGCTGGTTTAACCGCCGCGTCGAGTGGGCCAACCGCAGTTACGCGGCTTCGGTAATGCGCGGTCTGGGCCGCCCGCGTCGGCTGATGCTGATTTATCTGGTGATTGCCATTGCCACCGGCTGGCTGTTTACCCGCATGCCGACCTCGTTCCTGCCGCAGGAAGATCAGGGCATGTTGTTCGCGCAGGTACAGGCACCGGCCGGGGCCACCGCAGAACGGACGCAGGCCACCTTGCGCGGTGCCACGGAGTACCTGTTGAAAATGGAGAAGGACAGCGTGCGTTCGGTGTTCGCTATCTCCGGGTTTAACTTCGGCGGGCGCGGGCAGAACGTCGGCACCCTGTTTATTCGCCTGCATGACTGGGACCAACGGCCGGACGCCTCGCAAAAGGCCGACGCGGTCGCCGCCCGCCTCAACGCCATGTTCGCACGCGACTTTCGCGATACCCGTATCTTTGTGGTTTCGCCCCCGGCCGTACGTGAATTGGGCAACGTGGCGGGCTTTAACTTCCAACTGATGGATCGCGGCGGTATTGGGCATCAGCCATTGCTGGCGGCGCGCGACAGGTTCCTTGCCGCTGCCCGGCAGAGCCCGGTGTTGAACAACGTGCGTGCCAACGGTCTGGAGGATGCGCCCCAGTATGAACTGCTGATCGACCGCGAGAAGGCGCGGGCGCTCAGCGTGCCGATCACGGAGATTAACCGCACGTTGTCGCTGGCCTGGGGCTCGGGTTATGTGAACGACTTTATCGATCGCGGTCGGGTGAAGCGGGTTTATGTGCAGGGAGATGCCTCGTCACGCATGCTGCCGCAGGATCTGGAACAGTGGTTTGTGCGTAACGACAACGGGGATATGGTGCCGTTCTCCGCCTTTGCCAGCGCCGAATGGACCTACGGTGCGCAGAAACTCAATCGGTACAACGGCGCACCGTCGTTTAACCTGCAGGGCGAACCGGCGGCGGGCTTCAGCTCCGGCGACGCGATGGCTGAAATGGAACGCATTGCCGCCACCATGCCGCCCGGCGTGGGCTACGACTGGACCGGACTGTCGTTTGAAGAACGGTTGTCCGGCGCCCAGGCACCGGCACTCTATGCGATTTCACTGTTGGTGGTCTTCCTGTGTCTGGCGGCGCTGTATGAAAGCTGGAGCGTGCCCAGCGCGGTGATGCTGGTGGTGCCGCTCGGGGTGATTGGCGCGGTGGTGGCCACGTTGCTGCGTGGGTTGGCCAACGACGTTTATTTCCAGGTGGGGTTGCTGACCACCGTCGGGCTGGCGGCCAAAAATGCCATTCTGATCGTGGAGTTCGCCAAGGCGCACTTCGAAGCCGGCGCCAGTCCGGTAGAGGCGGCGGTGCAGGCCGCCAGACAGCGGCTGCGGCCGATCCTGATGACCTCGCTGGCGTTTATTCTCGGCGTGGTGCCGCTGGTGATTGCCAGCGGGGCAGGCTCAGGCAGTCAGAATGCCATCGGCACCGGGGTGATCGGCGGCATGCTGACCAGCACCTTCCTGGCCATTTTCTTCGTACCGGCATTCTTCGTCATCATGCTGCGGCTGTTTCGGGTGAAACGGCTCAGCGAACGCCGCCGGGCAGAGGATGAAGCGGAGATAACTGCCCCGGCGCCGGGAGCCGAGCCATGATAAAACTTTTGGCTATCATGCTGGCCACTGCCACCCTGACGGGCTGCTCGTTGACGCCGGACTATCAACGCCCCGCTGCGCCGGTAGCGCCAGCCTATCCGGATTATGGCGTCGCGCAGGTCGACGGAACGGCAGCGGCTATCGGTTGGCGTGGGTTTTACCGCGATCCGCTGCTGCAAACGCTGATTACGCAGGCCCTGGCGAATAACCGTGACTTGCGCATTGCGGCGCTGAACGTGGAGGCGGCTCGCGCTAACTACCGCATTCAACGGGCAGATACGCTGCCCACCCTGGCGGCGCAGGGCAGTGGTTCGGTACAGCGTACCCCGGGCAGTCTGTCCGCAGGCGGGCAGTCTGCGGTGGGGCGCAGCTATCAGGTCGGGGGAGCGCTGTCGTGGGAGTTGGATCTGTTCGGGCGGCTTCGCAGCCTCAACCAGCAGGCGTTGGAATTGTACTTGGCACAGGATGAAACCCGGGCCGCCGCGCAACTGGCGCTGATCGCCGAAACCGCCAACGCTTATCTTTCGCTACGCGCCGATAGCGAACTTCTGGCGCTGGCGCAGGAAACGCTGGGCTCACAGCAGGCGGCCTTTGGGCTGGTGGAACAAAGCTTCCAGCTCGGTGTGGCGACCGAACTGGATCGCAGCCAGGCGGAGGTTGGGGTACGGACGGCGCAGCGTGATTTGGCTCAGTATCGGCGTCAGGTTCGGCAGGATACCAATGCCCTGACGCTGTTGGTTGGGCAGCCGTTGGGCTCGGCGATGAGTTCGCGTCTGGCGCAGGCCGGCACCTTGCCGGACGATCTGTTGCCGGAAAACATTCCGGCCGGGCTGCCGGCAGATTTGCTGACCCGGCGGCCGGATATCCGAGCGGCAGAGCATCAGCTACGTGCCGCGAATGCCAATATCGGCGCGGCGCGGGCGGCGTTCTTTCCGACCCTCAGCCTGACCGGTTTCGGCGGCACGGCCAGCGCCGGCCTGGACGGTTTATTTTCTGCCGGTTCCGGTGCCTGGAGTTTTGTGCCGCAGCTCTCGCTGCCTATCTTCTCCGGCGGCTCTTTGCGTGCGGGATTGGATCTGGCGGAGGTGCAAAAACGCATTGAGGTGGCGCGTTATGAGCAGGCGATACAACAGGGATTTCGCGAAACCGCCGATGCGCTGGCCGGTCGCGACACGCTGGATGAGCAAATCCGGGCGCAAACGCAGTTGGTGGCGGCCAATCAACGCGCTTACAGCCTGTCGCAGCAGCGTTTTCAGCAGGGCGTGGATAACTACCTGACCGTGCTGGATTCCCAGCGTTCCCTGTATGCGGCGCAGCAGGTGTTGGTCGATACGCGCCTGGCGCGATTGACTAATCTCGTCGATCTTTACCGTGCGTTGGGCGGCGGGTGGCGCGAATAAGGGTTTTGCCAACAGGCGCGGCCTTCACCGCGCCTGACGTGGTTGCCGGTTAGCTGAGCTGGTAACGGCTGTCCGGCCGTGCGGCCGCCGGTAAATCCGTTTCGTCGTTCATTTCGCGCAGGTTGATCTCAATCGCGTTGCACATGGCATTGAGCGGCAGGTCATTGGCGGCGGTGCCGAACGGATCTTCCAGTTCCTCTGCCAGCGAGTCCAGCGAGATGAAGGTGTAGGAGATAAACACCGACACCAGCGGCGTCATGTAATGCAGATCCGGCACCAGCGCGAAAGGCAGCAGGGTGCAGAACAGGTAGACCGTACGATGAACGATCAGGCTGTAGGCAAAGGGGATCGGCGTATTGGCGATGCGTTCGCAGCCGCCGAGGATCTCCGACAGCCGGTTGAGGTTTTGGTCGATGCTGTGAAACAGCATGTCCGACAGCTGTGCCGATTGTCGTTTTTCGCCAAGCCATTGGCCCATCATCAACAGCAGCCGGTTGCAGGGGGACATGCTGTTTTCTATTGCTCGCAGATCGACGTTGGGCAGCAGCCGTTGCAGGTCGGCGCTGCTATCGGTGCCGCGCAGCTGGTGTTTCAGGCAGTAGCTGAACGCGATCAGCAGGGCGGCAAACTCGCGCGCCGCCTGATCCTGCTGCGGTAGCAGACTCTTGATCTGGCGCAGCAGCGAGCGCTCAACGATCAGCAGGCTGCCCCACAGCAACCGCGCCTCGGTGAAGCGCGCATAGCTGACGCTGTTGCGGAAGCCGAGAAAGATAGCGATCGCCACGCCCAGCAGGCTGAAAGGCGCCAGGGTCAGTTTGACCCCCAGATGTTCGTACCATTGAAAACACAGCACGGCGACGATGGACATCGCCACGTTAAGGCTGAGGCGAAACAGAATTTTGGATAGCACTGAACCGTGCCAGACGAAGAGCCGCCTGAACCAGTGTTGCTGAGGTCTGACAATCATATGTGTGGTGATGTCTGGGGAATGAGAGCCGCTGTTGTAACAGATTTGCGGTCGGTACATCAACGATCTGAGTATGAAAAGTTAAAAAGCCCGCCGAAGCGGGCCCAGATCCTTCGTCATCAGCGGAACGGCGGCTCGTTAAAGGTACGCAGCTTGCGGGAATGCAGGCGATCGCCCTCGGCGCGCAGCAGGTCGATAGCGCAGATACCGATCTGCAGGTGTTCCGAAATGGCCCCTTCATAAAAGCGGTTGGCCTGGCCGGGCAGCTTGATTTCACCGTGCAGCGGTTTGTCGGACACGCACAACAGCGTGCCGTAAGGCACCCGGAAACGGTAGCCCTGAGCGGCGATGGTGGCGCTTTCCATATCTACCGCGACGGCGCGGCTGAGGTTAAAACGCAGCGCCGACGCGGAATAGCGCAGCTCCCAGTTGCGATCGTCGGTGGTGACCACGGTGCCGGTGCGCAGGCGTTGTTTTACCTCTTCGCCGGGCATGCCGCTGACCATTTTGGTGGCGTCATACAGCGCACGCTGTACTTCGGCAATGCTTGGGATCGGGATATCCGGTGGCAGCACCGAATCCAGCACGTGGTCGTCCCGCAGGTAGGCGTGCGCCAGCACGTAGTCGCCAATCGACTGGCTTTCGCGCAGGCCGCCGCAGTGGCCGATCATCAGCCAGGCGCTGGGGCGCAGCACCGCCAGATGGTCGCAGATGGTTTTGGCGTTGGAGGGGCCGACGCCGATATTGATCAGCGTGATGCCCTGGCCGGTGCGCGAGATCAGGTGGTAGGCCGGCATCTGGTGGTTTTTCCAGGCCAGGTCGGAGACCGCCTGATCCGGTGCGGTGGTTTCCGGCGTGATATAGATGCCGCCGGCGCTCGACAGCGCAATATAAGGACTGGCCGGATCGGCTATTTCGGCGCAGGCCCAGCGGACAAACTCATCCACATAGCGGGTGTAGTTGGTGAACAGCACGAAGGGCTGAAAATGCTCCACCGGGGTGCCGGTGTAGTGCCGCAGCCGCGCCAGCGAAAAGTCGGCGCGCAGGGCGTCGAAGTGCGAAAGCGGGAAGGTGCTGGTGGCGTGAAACAGGCCATCGGCGGTCTCATCGCCAATTTGCGCCAGCTCGGTGGTGGGGAAATGCTGCGCCAGGCTGGCGCTCATCGACCGATCCAGCATCAGGTTTGAACCGTCGATCACGTAAGGGAAAGGTATTTCCTGCTGTGACGGCCGCACTTCGATATGCGCATCGTACTCCCCGGCCAGCATGGTCAACTGTTCTGTCAGATAATGGCGGAACAGATGCGGGCGGGTGATGGTGGTGGTATAGCAACCGGTGTGGGTGAAACGGCCATAGGCGCGGGTTTTGGTTTGACCGGGCGATTTTCCGTCCCAGCTGACGCGCAGCTCAGGGTAAACAAATAGCCCTGCCGCGCGGGTCTGCGCGTCGGGCAGACTGCCATGGCTGATAAAGTCACCGACCGCCTGGCGCAGCGCCTCAACCGAGGCGACATACAGCGCTTCCAGTTGTTCGACTGCCTGAGCGGGGGTGAGGCCGGTGCCGGATTGCTGACTGCTCATACTCTCTCCTTGGTTCTCCCGGCTATGCGGCGGGGAGGCATACGGATGCCGATATCAATTCACAGCAACAGGTTAGCCGAAGATGGGCGCAAAAGCTTTGGAGAAACGGCAGGGGGCGAATAAATTCGCCCCGAATAACGCGGACGCCGCATGCAGCGCGATGATCAGGAAGCGGGGGCAGCCTGTTCCACTTTCAGCGAGACCAGGCCAATACCCAGTTTCTTCGGTACAACACCGCCGCTGGCACCTTCTTGTGGCTCCGTGGGGGCCGGCGGCGTGATGCTGATGTTTCTGACTCCGGCAGGATTGTCGAAGCGCAGCGTCACGGTGGTGTCCTGTTCGCTGAGCGTCACAAACTGTTCCTGATTGCCGACGCGCACCGAGATAGGTTCGCCGACGTTTTTACCGTAGGCGCGGGCGCGCAGCACCAGATCGAATGCTGATGGCAGGGGATCGACGTAATCAATATTCACCGTCGGCGCCAGGTTGGCGTCTGACCAACGGCCCCAGTCCTCGACGCTGGAAACACCGGTGATCGCCTTCACCTGTTCCGGCATGCCCGGCAGCATAAAGGCGATGGCGTCCGCGTGATATTTAACGGCGGCGTCGTCGACTTTTAGTTTATCGACGGCGCTTTGGTAGGCGGCGATGCTATCGTTTGGCGGGCGCTCAAAGTCTATTTTGCCGCGATAGCTGCCCCCTTTGGCCTGCACGATGTGCGGTGGGGCGGCCAAGCTGCCCGACGCGACGCAGGTGTCGGTGCTCAACGCCAGTTCTGGCGACCACACCCGACCGATTTCATAACATTTGTCGACCCAGACGAATTTCTCGCCCGCCCCCAGTCCGGCAAGCTGTTTTTTCAGCGGCGTGGACAGGTAGACGTTAAACATCGGCTCAATTTTGTTGTCCGTCACCTTCAGAATAAACGGCACCTTAAAGGTGATGCCGGAGAAGGTAAAGCGGTTGCCCCGATCGTCGAGACTGTAGTTTGTGATGCTGTTCGGGAAGCCCCATTGCTTGACCACCGCCGGTTTCCAGGCGTTGATTTTTTCGTCGATATTTAAAAACAACGTCGCCAGCGTTGGGCTGGACAGGCTGCTGCGACCGAGGCCAATGTAGTTATCGCCACCCATCACGTCCAGCACGGTGGCGCCGTTGTCCAGCGTGCTGCGCTTCTCGTTATGCAGCGCGGTCTGCGGGCGGGTGCCGTCGATAATAAAGAACAGGTTGCGGCGTTTCTGCTTGGTCAGGATGTCATAGGCGGTATTGTTCATCGCCAGATGGTCCGAAGACACCACGATAACGGTATTTTTGAAGTACTCGGACGCCTTGATTTTGTCGATCAGCGCGGCGATATGCTGTTGGCTGCAGGCCACTGCGCTCAGCGACCGATTCTCTTTATTCTGCCAACGGAACGACTTTTTGCTGCAGCTGGCGGAGATAAAGCCGTCCGGGTGATGGGTGTCCACGGTCAAGGCGAACAGCGAGAACTTTTTGTTCTGCTTCGACAGCTCGACGAATTTGTCGAACACCACGTCCAGCACGGTATCGTCGTACCAGCCCCAGTCATTTTTGTAGCCGGGGTCGCTAACCTGTCCGCGTAATTCCTTAAAGCCGTAGGCATGGTCAAAACCGTGCGATTTCAGGAAGGTGTCTTTGCCGGCGAAGGCCAGCTCGGCGCCCTGATAAAAGTAGTTGTCGTAACCGGCGGATTTCAGCACGTCGCCCAGGCAGACGTTTTCCGGGTAAAAGGTGGATACCGCGCTGGAGGCGTTGCCGTCAAAGGGGGCAAACAATGGGATACCGCACTGTGAGGACACCATACCGGCGATGGTGTAACCGGTGCCGGGCAGCTGTTGGGTATTGCTGAAGTCGATGCTGTTTTCGCGGTGCTGGTTCAGTTCGTCGGTCAGGCCGGGGAAGGTTTGTTGGTCGAAGTAGGTTCTCTCCAGGCTTTCAGCATAGATATACACCAGGTTCGGCGCTTTGCCCTGTACGGTTTTCTTCGGCGCTTTGTAATAGGTGTCAAAGTCGGCGGTATCGCCGCTAATCTGGCTCTTCACCAACAGCGAGATGTCCTGAAAGGCGGGAGTAGTGCCGACGGAAAACAGCGCCAGCAGCACGGCGAGCACGCTGTAAACTACGCTGCTGCTTTTCGCCTTGCGCCGTACCAGACTCCAGGTCAGCAGGGTGAAGATCAGCGCCAGCACCGCCAGCAGGCCGACAAACGGCAGCAGGTATTTGCCGACGCCGGCACCCTTCAGGCTGCTGGTGAGGGTGTAGATCACCGCATCGGTAATGCCGTCACCGGTAAAGTAGTTGCTGGCGATCAGCACCACGTTGAGGATCAGATAGCTGCCCAGCAGCGTCAGCAGGGTGGCCAGCCACCAGCGGTTGGCGGCGGCACGGGTGCGGTAGATTAAAATTGAGGCTAAAAAAAGTGCAAACGAGATTAATGCTGAAACCATCCACCGTACCCTGTCTGATTAAAAAGGAAATCTTAACTGCCCTGGCAAACGCCGCCGACCCAAGCACGACGCGAAAGAGGAAGGGTATAGCGCATTGAAAGCGCCAGGGTCAATGCGTGTTTGCGCTGCCCTGGCGTGGCAGAGTGCGATCGGTCGTTTTTGTGACAATAGTGTGACATGAATCACGCCGGCGAGGCGAAAAGCGGCTGAATGTTGCTCATCCGAGGTTTGGCTCTAGCCTTAATGGAGAGCGTCGACGAAACACCTACACCCTTTTTTCAGGAGAAAGCCATGCATAGCATTCCCGCCGCCGTACTCGATGATTTGGCCCCGCAGGGGATCCTGCGTGCGGCCATCAATCTGGGCAATCCGGTGTTGGCGCAGAGGGGGCCAGACGGCGAACCTCAGGGGGTATCCGTGACGCTGGCCGGCGCGCTGGCCCGCGAGTTGGGCGTGGCGCTGGAGTTGGTGACCTATGATGCCGCAGGCAAGGTTTTTGCCGCGTTGGAAACCGGAGACTGGAACATCGCCTTTATGGCCATCGAACCGGTGCGGGCGGCTCAGATCGCGTTCAGTGCGCCTTATGCGATCATTGAGGGGACCTATCTGGTGGCCCAGGCGTCTCCCTGGCAACAGGTTGCCGAACTTGACCGGCCCGAGGTGCGCATTGCCGTAGGCCAGGGAGCGGCTTATGACCTGTATCTGTCGCGAACCTTAAAGCAGGCGCAACTGGTGCGTGCCGATACCTCCGCCGACGCGATCGCCTTGTTCCTCGAACAGGGGTTGGATGCGGCCGCGGGCGTGCGTCAGCCGTTGCTGGCTGCCGCAGCGCAAAACCCGGGGTATCGGGTGCTGGCCGGGCATTTCACTGCCATCCAGCAGGCCATGGCGGTTCCGCGACAAAAAGCGTCGGGGGCGGCCTATGTGCGTGATTTTGTGGAGCGGTGCAAGGCGAGTGGCCTGGTGCTGCAGGCTTTGCAGCGCAGCGGTCAGGGTGACGTTACCGTCGCGCCTTCTGCCTGAGGGGGAATGGCAGGGGCGCGACATACTGCGCCCCTGATAAAGCGGATAACCTTTAATTCAGCTCTACCGCGTATTGCTCCACCGGCGTGATTTTTTTGATCAGCTTGTTGTCGAACAGGAATTGTTCGTAGGCTTGATAGCGCGCTTTATCCAGCTTCGCCGGATCGGTTGCGAACAGCGGCAGGCTGGCTTGCCAGGCCTGTTTGTTCAGCTCGGTATTGAGTTCCGGATGGGCTTTGGCGAACGCCAGCCAGCTTTCCTGCGGATGGGCGTGCAGATAGTCGCTGCCTTTTTTCAGCGCCGCGAGGAATTTTTTGATTTTCGGCTCGGCCAGCGAATCGCGATTGGCGACGATAATCAGCTCGTCGTAGCTCGGCACACCGTAGTCTTCCACGTTAAATACCACCGGATCTTTGCCCTGCAGTTTCAGCTCCAGCGCTTCAATGTTGCGATAGCCGCCGATTACCGCATCAACCTGACCCGCCAGCAGGGCGCTGGTCAGTTGGAAATTAACGTTAATCAGTTTGGTTTCATTGGGGTTGAGGTGTTCATGCTCAAGCATGGTCGCCAAGGTGGCTTGTTCGATGCCGCTGACCGAATAGCCGATTTTTTTACCCTTAAGTCCTGCCGGGGTGGTGATGCTTTTATCCAGCGTCATCACGGTATTAAGCGGTGAGTTAATCAGGGTGCCTACGCGCACCAGCGGCAGGCCCTGATCGGCAAAAAAGTGCAGCTGCGGCTGGTAGGTGATGGCCAAATCGGCCTGTTTTGCCGCCACCAGGCGCGGCGGCAGCGCCGGGTCGGAAGGGGGTACAATCTTGACGTCCAACCCTTCGGCCTTGAAGGCGCCGATCTGCTCGGCCACCATGATGGGCGCGTGGTCGGGATTAATATACCAGTCGAGCACCAGCGTCAGTTTTTCCGCGGCATTGGCCTGGCTTGCCAGCATGGCGCCGAGCAGCAGCCCGCAGACGGTATTTTTAAGCATGGTTGTTACCCTTGTTGTTGTGAGGCGATCAATCATTTTCCGGTGCCCAGTCGATCAGGCGCAGCAATAGCGCATCAACCGTCACCCATAGCAAGACGGTCATCAGCACCAAAATAAACAGCGCGGCAAAGCAGATGTCGGTCTGCATGCGCGCGTTGGCGTTAAGCATGACGTAACCCAGGCCTTCCGCCGAGCCAACCCATTCGCCGATGATGGCGCCGATAGGGGCGACGGCGGCGGCCATCCGCAGCCCGGAACCGAAAGCCGGTAGCGCCGCCATCAGCCGTACGTGACGCAGTTGGGCCCAGGGAGAAGCGCGCAGGGTACGGGCCAGATCGAGATAATCGTTATTGACCCGCCGCAGCCCATCGAAGAAGGCGGAAGTCACCGGGAAGAAAATCACCAGCACCGCCATCACCACTTTGGCGCTCATGCCAAAGCCGAACCACAGCACCAACAGCGGCGCCAGCGCAAAAACCGGTATCGCCTGGCTGGTCAGCACCAACGGCATCAACCAGCGCTGCAGGCGCGGCGAAAAGATCATGCACAGCGCCAGCGTGGCACCGAGCAAAACCCCGGCCAGCAAACCGCAGGCGATCTCCGAGGCGGTGATCAGCGTGTGATAAGCGAGGTAAGCCCGGTTGTCCCACAGCGCCTGTGCCACCGCCGAGGGGGAGGGAAACAGGAAGGCGGGGATATCGCCCAGCGTGACCAGTGCCCACAGCAGCAACAGGCCGGTGAACACCGTCAGGCTGCGACGCATCCGCGACAGACGGCTTTCAGAAAGGGTTTTCATCCGGCGGCCCTCACCAGTTGCAGCAGCAACTCGCTCTGGCTTTTCAGCAACTGAGGATTGTCCGGCGCTCGCGGCGGTAAGCCCTCGATAACATGACTGTCGTCCAGCCCCGCCGGATAACGGGACAGCACCAGCAGGCGGTGGCTTAGGCGGCAGGCCTCCATGGGGTCGTGGGTGATCAGCAGCACGGTATGCTGCGCCAGCAGTTCGGCGGCCAACTGCTGGATCATGGCGCGGGTGATGGTATCCAGCGCGGAGAAGGGTTCATCCATCAACACAATCGGCTGGCGCTCATACAGCGTGCGGGCAATAGCGGCACGTTGACGCATGCCACCGGACAGCGCGGCAGGCAAGCTGCGGCCATAGCCGTTCAAGCCCACGCGTTCCCGCAGATGTTCCGCCCAGGCGCGGTCGACCTTTTCGCCGCGCAGCCGCGCGCCAAGGCTAATATTTTCGTCAATTGTCAGCCAAGGATAGAGCAGATCCTTTTGCCCCATATAGGCGATACGTCCGGCGATCGGCAGGCCGTCGCTGCCGATAACCGTACCGGAAGTGGGTTTCGCCAGCCCGGCGATGATCTTCAGCAGGCTGGTCTTCCCCGCGCCGCTGGCGCCGAGTAGGGCAACGAAGCTGCCGCCGGCGATATCGAAATTCAGACCATCGAAAATCACCTGCTGACCAAAGCGCAGGGTCAGATCCCGTACCTGAATACCGGGCCGGGCATTGCCGTGCTGCGTGTCGCCGAGGCTCATTGGGCATTCAACCCCATCTGCCAGAAGGCGGATTCCAGGCGGGTGGCGGTGGTGAAAATCGCCGACAGTTCGTTCAGGCGGCTTGGGGCACCCCGCTGGAGGCCAACGTTTTCCAGCAGGTCGAGGGAGGCTTGTACGCCGCTCAGATACGCGGGATCACCATAGTTGCGGATCCACGAGGCATAGGGATTGCCTTCCATCACGGTGTTGGGATCGTTGAGCAGGCGCAGACCGATTTCGGCATAGCCGGCGACGCAGGGCATTAACGCTGCCAGCAGATCCAGGGCATCTCCGGCGTGGCCGATATCGAGCACATAGCGGGTGTAATTGAGGGTTTCCGGCGCTTCGAGTTCGGCGGCTATCTGCGGTTCGCTCAATCCCCAGTCGGCACAATAGGCCAGGTGCAAGGGCAGTTCGGCGACAATCGCATTGAGCGAAGCGGTAGCGGCACGCATTTCAGGCAGGGTACGCAGTTTGCTGACCAGCAGGGCATAGGCGCGGGCAAAGTGGATCAGGAACAGATAATCCTGCGTCAGGTAGCGGCGAAAAGCGGGTTCCGGCAGCGTACCGGCGGCCAGTTGCTGAATAAAGGGGTGTGCCACATAGTCCTGCCAGTGACCGCCGGCCTGTTGGCGCAGCTTTCCGTAAAGACCGTTATCGAATAAGGGAGTAAACATGGGACCTCCAAAAGTGAGTGGAGATCCGGGCGCGCTGAGGTGAGGTATGAACAGGCAACCGCCGTGAGGGGATTGCCGACCGTCCCTTCGCTGGCATGACCCAGATCAGGTTCAAAGGGTTCGACTTGCGCCATCTCAGCCCGTAACAGGACACCCCTCGGAGGAGCCTGTTATACGATATTTACTTTTTGATTACAATGCTCAGGCAGTGTGGCGTCGTGGCGTAAAAGGATCCGTTTAGTGCGATCGGCCACGATATTTCTGGCCGGAAGGGGGCGATTTTTGTCACTGTAATCCGGTCATTAATGAATCTAAGGATCACCCCATGAAGAAAATCGGCTTCCTTTCTTTCGGCCACTGGACGCCTTCGTCGCAGTCGGGCACCCGTTCGGCGGCAGATGCGCTGCTGCAATCCATTGATCTTGCCGTGGCGGCAGAAGAGCTGGGGGCGGATGGGGCTTATTTTCGCGTACACCACTTTGCCCGCCAGCTTGCCTCGCCATTCCCGCTGCTGGCAGCCATCGGCGCCAAAACCCAGCGTATTGAGATCGGCACCGGCGTGATCGACATGCGCTATGAAAATCCGCTTTATATGGTCGAAGATGCCTGCGCCGCCGACCTGATTTCCGGCGGGCGGCTGCAACTGGGCATCAGCCGCGGTTCTCCCGAACAGGTGATTGATGGCTGGCGTTATTTTGGTTATACGCCTGCCGAAGGCGAGACCGAAGCCGATATGGCGCGCCGCCATACCGACGTCCTGTTGGAAGCGCTGCGTGGCGAAGGCTTTGCTGAACCTAACCCGCAACCGATGTTCCCGAACCCGCCGGGCTTGCTGCGGGTAGAACCTTTCTCCGCCGGGCTGCGCGATCGCATCTGGTGGGGCGCCAGCTCAAACGCCACGGCGATCTGGGCGGCGAAGCTGGGTATGAATCTGCAAAGCTCGACGCTGAAAAACGACGAAACCGGCGAGCCCTTCCACGTGCAGCAGGCCAAGCAGATCCGCGCTTATCGCGATGCCTGGAAGGCCGCGGGTCATGCACGCCAGCCGCGGGTGTCGGTCAGCCGCAGCATCTTTGCGCTGATGAACCAGCAGGATCGCAGCTATTTCGGCAACAGCGGTCAGGACAGCGATCAGGTGGGGTATATCGATCAGCAGACTCGCGCGGTATTCGGCCGTAGCTATGCCGCCGAGCCGGAACTGCTGATCAAGCAGTTGGCGAAGGACGAAGCGATTGCCGAAGCCGATACCTTGCTGCTGACCGTGCCCAACCAGCTAGGCGTTGACTACAACGCCCACGTGATTGAGTCGATCCTGACTCATGTCGCGCCGGCGCTGGGCTGGCGCTGATGAGAGAAAACGCTTCTCAAACCGGGAAGCGTTATTGACTTATTTTGTCGATTTTGTATTTTAAGGCCATGCATACATTTCTGATTATCGTCCCCGAAGGGGGCATGCTGTTCGAATCGGCGGGGATCGCCGACATCCTGATGCAGGCCAACCGCTTGCGGCCCGATGACGCGCCGCTCTACCAGATGGCGATAGTCACCACGCAAACCCACCGGGTGGTGCATGGCTCGTCCGGTTTGAATCTGTTGGCCGATCATCGCCTGGCGGATCTCGACCCTGAGGTGGAACGCGATACCATTATCGTTACCGGCAAAGGGGCGACCGAGGAAGAAAGCGCCTTTGTGGTGGATTGGCTCCGCCGTGCGGCCCCCAAAGCGCGGCGCGTGGCCTCCGTTTGCGGTGGGGCGATGCTGCTGGCCGAGGCCGGTCTGCTGGACGGCCGCCGGGCGACCACCCATTGGCGGCTGCTGGAAACCTTGCAGGCCCGTTTCCCCAAAGTGAAGGTCGAAAATGGGCCGATTTACGTACAGGATGGTGCGGTCTGGACCTCTGGCGGCGTCAGCTCCGGGTTTGATCTCACGCTGGCGCTGGTGGAGGACGATTACGGTTTCGTGCAGGCCCGCGAAGTGGCGCAGGATTTGGTGATGTTTTTGCGCCGCCCCGGCGGGCAGGCGCAGTTCAGCCGTTACCCACTGAATCAGGCCAAAACACCGGGCCCTATCCGCGATCTGCAGAGCTGGATCCTGGAGAATCTGGCCGAGGATCTTTCCGTTGAGAAACTGGCCGAACGGGTTGCCATGAGTCCGCGCAACTTTACGCGCGTGTTCACGCGTGAAACCGGCATTTCACCCGCCAAATTTGTCGAAGAAGGGCGCTTGTACATCGCCCGTCAGCGTCTGGAACAGAGCTCACAAGGCATTGAACAAATCGCCACCAGCAGCGGTTTCGGCAATGCGCTCAATCTGCGCCGCGTTTTCGAACGGCATCTGCAACTGACCCCAACCGAATACCGCGATCGCTTCCATTCACGCACTTTGGCGTAAATTGATCTACAAACGTCATTTACGACATGCTCCCTGCGGCTTAAATTTACACCAGAGCCAATAACGAAGGAGTAGATCATGGTCAAAGTAGGCATTAATGGATTCGGCAGAATCGGCAGGAATGTTTTGCGCGCTGCATTAGGTCGCAGCGACTTTGAAGTTGTGGCGATCAATGATTTGACCGACAGCCAAACCCTGGCGCATCTGCTGAAATACGATTCGCTCTCGGGCAGGCTGGCGGCCAGCGTCGAGGCCGGTGAAAACCAGCTGCTGCTGGACGGCAGGCCAATTCATGTCTTCTCTGAAAGAGATCCGGGCGCCATTCCATGGAAAAGCGTGGGCGTAGACGTGGTGATCGAAGCGACCGGTTTTTTTGCCGACAAAGCCAAGGCGGAAGTGCACATCACCCGTGGTGGCGCCAAGCGAGTGATTATCTCTGCGCCGGCAAAAGACGACGACATTACGATAGTGATGGGCGTTAACCAGGATCAGTACGATCCGGCCAAGCATCGGGTGGTCAGCAACGGCAGTTGTACCACCAACGGTTTGGCGCCCGCCGCGCAGGTGCTGCATCAAGCCTTTGGTATTGAGTACGGCCTGATGAATACCACCCATGCCTACACCAACAGCCAGGCGCTGCACGATCAGCCGGAAAAAGATTTACGGGGTGCCCGTGCCGCCGCGGAGTCGATTGTGCCTTACTCCAGCGGTGCGGCCAAAGCGCTCGGCAAGGTGATCCCGAGCCTGGATGGCCTCCTGACCGGTTATTCGCTGCGAGTGCCGGTGCCGGTGGTCTCTATCGTCGACCTGACGGTCACGCTGAAACGCGAAGTGACCAGCGAAGAAATCAACGCCGCTTTCCGCCAGGCTGCGGAGTCAGGGCCACTGAAGGGCATTCTCGGTTACAGCGATGAGCCTTTGGTGTCGAGCGATTATAAAGGCGATCCGCGCTCGTCGATTATTGATGGGCTTTCCACGCTGGTGATCGGCGGCAAGTTGGTCAAGGTGCTTGCCTGGTACGACAACGAGTGGGGGTTCTCTAACCGCCTGGTCGATCTGGCGGTGCTGATGGAAAAACGCGGGTTGTAAATACCTCGCGGTCGAATATGTTCGTCCTTTCACTCAGGCAATAGCCCCCTCCAGGGGGCTATTCAACGTCAATTCAGAGCTGTGCAATACGCATTAACTCTTCTTTCGCCCCAGGGGCCACCGCCAGCACCGGCCCGCCGCGCAGTAAACGTTCCCCTTCGGTATTGAACGGGTGGGTCCAGCCACCGGCTTCGTTCACCAGACAGTAACCTGCCAGACAGTCCCAGGCGTGCATGTAGGGTTCGTAATAGCCCACCAGCCGTCCTGCCGCTACCCAGGCCAACATCATGGCGCCGGAACCGTTGCGGAAGAAACTGCCGCCCACGGCGGTGATTGCGGCGGCAATTTCGCCGACGCGTTCCGGTTTAACATAGCTGTTGGCGCCAAAACCGGTGACGTGGTTTTGCATGGTGCGCTTGGGATCCACCCGTAGTGGTTTGCCGTTGAGGGTAGCTCCCGCGCCGCGCGCGGCCTTAAAACACTCCTGCTGGCAGGGGGCAACAATTACGCCGATCACCGGCTCGCCCTGATGGATCACCGCCACGGACACGCACCAGTTCGGCATGCCGTTAACGAATGGGCTGGTACCGTCGATCGGATCCACCACCCAGGTGTAACCGGAAGCGCCGGGTTGCAGGCCAAACTCTTCGCCCAGGAAACCGTCTTGCGGGAATTGGCGGGCGATGTGTTCACGGATCAGCAGTTCAACCTCGCGATCGGCAATCGAAACCACGTCTTGCGCATCGCGTTTGGTTTCAATCACCAGGCTCTCGCGGCGGTTAAAATAATCCAGCGCCTTGGCTCCGGCTTCGCGGGCCGCCTGTTCTGCCAGCGTCAGGCGCTGAGTAATCTGTTCGTTCATCTTCATTCCTTAACGTTGTTAGGATCACTGGGCAATCAGTGCCAGACCCTGAGTTTTGAAGTCAATGGCCACGCGGGTGGTCGGTGCCAATTGGCGTTCCATCTGCACATCGACAATAAACAGCGCGCCGAGATCGGTTTTTACTTCATATTCGATATGGTCCCCAAGCCAGGTGCTATGGGTGACTTCGCCGTTCAAGGCGCCGCTTTGCTCCGGCAGTAGGGTGATAAACTGCGGGCGTACCGACAGTTGCGCTGCGCCGGGACGCGCCTTGCCACCCGGTACCCGGTACTGGCGGCTGCCGAGGGTGATCAGCGCTTCGCCGCCGACCACTTGTTCTATGTCACAGGGCAGGATATTGGCCTCGCCCATAAAGTCGGCGATAAACACCGACGCCGGCGAATGGTAAAGCTCCTGCGGCGCGCCCTGTTGGGCAATATGCCCTTCTTTCATGACGATAATCTTATCGGAGACCGCCAGGGCTTCTTCCTGATCGTGGGTCACATAGACCGCCGTGAAGCCGAGGCGCTGCTGCAAATCGCGGATCTCGGTGCGGACGCGGCGACGCAGCCGCTCGTCGAGGTTGGATAAGGGTTCGTCGAGCAGCAGCACCTGCGGTTCCAACACCAGAGCACGCGCCACGGCGATGCGCTGTTGCTGGCCGCCCGAGAGCTCAGAGGGCAGGCGTTGGCCCATGCTTTCCAGACCGACCAATTTCAGCCCTTCACGTGCCCGATCCTGTGCCTCTTTGCGCGACAGGCCGCTGGCGAGCAGGCCGTACATCACGTTATCCAAAGAGTTCATGTGCGGGAACAGCGCGTAGGATTGAAACACCATCGCGACGTCGCGCTCGTTGGCGGGCAGATGCGTGACCTCCTTGCCGCCAATCAGAATACGGCCTGAGGTCGGGTGTTCCAGACCGGCCAGCAGGCGCAGGGTGGTGGTCTTGCCGCAGCCGGAAGGGCCAAGCAGCGTCACCAGCGTGCCGGGCTCGACGGTGAGTGAAAGCCCGGGCAAGGCGGTGAAATCGGCAAACTGTTTGGTGACGTTCTCAAACACCACCGAGCCGGAACGAATGGCAGTCATACGGCATTCTCCTGATGTAAGGCCGGTGGTGGCGTCACCGGCGGTGTGGTAATACGGATGGCACGGCGCAGGCGACGTTCGCCCACCAGCAGCTGGAAAGTGAGGATCACCGCCAGCATCACCACGATAAGCACGGAGGAGTAGGCGATGGCCACGCCGTATTCCCCGTTTTCGACCAGCCCGACGATGTAGGAGGTGGCCATGTTGTACTGGGCGCTGACCAGGAAAATCACCGCGCTGATGGAGGTGATCGCGCGCACAAAGGCGTAAACCAGTGCCGCGCTGATGGCCGGTTTCAACAGCGGCAGGATCACTTTGCGCAGGGTGCGGAAACTGCTGGCGCGCAGGGTCAGCGAGGCTTCATCCAGGCTGCGATCCAACTGACTCATGGCGGCGATCCCACCCCGAACGCCGACCGGCATATTGCGGAACACAAAGCAGGCGACCAGGATCAGGGCGGTGCCGGTGATTTCCAGCGGCGGCAGGTTGTAGGCCATGATGTAACTGACGCCAATCACCGTGCCGGGGATGGCAAAGCTGAGCATCAACATAAACTCGAAGGTCTGGCGGCCGGCAAACTTCTGCCGCACGATCAGCCAGGCGGTGAGCAAGCCGACGATGGCCGTGAGCGGGGCGGCGATCAGCGCGATTTCCAGCGTGGTCCAGAACGAGTTCCAGGCGACGCCGGTCCAGACGATCTGGCCGCTGTTCCAGTGGAAACCGAAGGCGCGAGCGTAATGGCCCAGCGTCAGGCTGCTGTCGAGTCCCCATGACTGCACGAAGCCGCCGATCAGGATCATGCCGTAGATGACCAGCGTGAACAGGCCCCAGGGGATCACCAACGCGTATACGCCGTAGCGCAAGCCCCGCGGCAATCCACAGTGGGTGCCGGAATCCCCTTTGCCGGTAACGGTGGCGAAGCTTTTCCCTGCCAACCACAGGCGCTGCAAAATAAAGGCGCTGAGGGTAAAGCACAGCAGGATAATCGCCAGCACGGCGGCGCGGCTCGGATCGTTTTGCGCGCCGACCACTGAGAAGAAGATTTCGGTCGACAGCACGCCGTGGCTGCCGCCCAGCACCATCGGGTTACCGAAGTCCGCCATGCTTTCGATAAAGCTGATCAGGAAGGCATTGGCCAATCCGGGCGCCATCAGCGGCAGGGAAACGTAGCGGAAAGTGCGCCAGCGGTTGGCGCGCAGCGTTTGCGAAGCTTCTTCCAGCGAGGGGCTGACGCCTTCCACCACGCCAATCAACACCAGAAAGGCAATCGGGGTAAAGGAGAGCACCTGAGCAATCCAGATACCGGTCAGGCCATAAAGCCAGCGGCCGGGTTCAATGCCGAACACCCCGGCGAGCAGCTCGGTCACCACCCCGGCACGGCCAAACAGCAGCATTAGCGCCAGACCGATCACGAACGGCGGCGTAATGATCGGCAGCACCGTCAACATGCGCAGCCCTTTTTTGAACGGCAGCGGCGTACGAGTGGCGGCCAGGGCAAAAGCCAGGCCGAGCAGCGTGGATCCGCTGGCGGTCATCAGCGCCAGCGTCAGGGTGCGCCAGGCGGTACCGCAGCTGCCGCCCTTCAGGCAGCTCAGGCTCCAAATGGCCGGATCCTGCATATTGGCGATCAGGCCGTCGGGCTTGAACGATCCGTCCACGTCCTGCACCGAGGCGACAAACATGCTCAGCACCGGGTAAAGCACGAAAGTGGTGACCAGCGCGACCAGCAGCACAATGGCGGCGACCACAAAGGCATCGCCCTTCAGCACGCCGCGTTCGGCCAGCGCGAAAGAGAACAGCAGCAAAAATGTGGTGATCAGTAAAATAGCGCCGGCGCCAAAAGCGGGCTGGCCGTCGCTGAGTGCGCCGAACAGGTGTTCGCTCCACTGCCAGTTCCAGCCGCTGTAACCAATGGCATGGCCTTCAAACAGCAGAAACACCACGCCGACCAGGCTGGCAGCGATCAGCAACTGCGAGCGAAAACGGCCAATTTTCAGCAGGCGAGCCAGTGCGCAAACCAGCAGCATCAGCAGGGCAATCGCCAGCCACGGGCGTTGAAACGTCAGTATTTGCCACAGAGCGGGTGCACTCGCCTGATCCTGCCACAGCGTAGTTAGCCAGCCAAAGTCGAAGACCCCGGCTTCCTGGCTGTACCAGGGCAGCAACAACAGTGCCAGTGCGCCCAGCACGAGGGCCCCGTCAAGGCGGCGGTTTTGAGCATTCATCTTAACCTCGAGAGTTCATATGTCCTTCACCGCGCCCTGCATGGGCGAGCGTGACCTCGCCCGGTTTATTGCAGAGCGCATCGCATGCGGGAGGGAAGGGCTTGAATTACTGGGCGCTGGCGCCGATCTCTTTATCCCAACGGCTGAGCAGGGCCTTGCGTTTTTCTGTCGCACCGTAGGTTTTAAAGTCGTAGTCGATCAGCTTGATGTTTTCGAAGCGCGGTGCATATTCGGAAATTGCCGCGTTGCGATTTGACGGCAACTGGAAGGATTTAGCGTCTTTCATGTGCGATTGGGCGTCAGCGCTGAGCGCCCAGTCGTACCACACCTTGGCTTCCTTGAGATTGCGCGCGCCTTTCACGATCGACATGGAGCCAATTTCAAACCCGGTCCCTTCGCAAGGTGCAACCGCCTTGATCGGGAAGCCATCGACCTGCATCGCGACGGCATCGTGCATAAAGACGATGCCGACGGTGGTTTCGCCGCGTGCCGCTGCTTTTACCGGTGCCGAGCCGGATTTGGTGTACTGCGAAATGTTGGCGTTAAGCTTTTTCAGGTAGTCGAAGGCCGGCTCTTCCCCCATGATTTGCACCAGCGTGGCGAGGGTGTTGTACGCGGTGCCGGAAGAGTTCGGGTTGGCCATTTGGATTTCGCCTTTGTAAGCCGGATCCAGCAGATCGCTCCAGCAGGCGGGCACCTTGAGTTTTTTCTCTGCCAGCAGTTTGGTGTTGTAGCCCCAGCCCAGTGCCCCGGCGTAAACGCCAACGGTATGGTAGCCGGCACTTTCGGCCTGTTTACGCGCCCAGTCGTGCTGCTGATCCAGCAGCGGTGACTGGTAAGGCTGGGTTAACCCCTCGTCGGCGGCCTGCATATGCGGATCGCCGGTGCCTGCCCACCAAATATCGGTGCGCGGGTTGCGGGCTTCGGTACGAATACGTGCATAGGCTTCCCCGGCGGAGAGGCGCACCATACTGACTTTGATATCCGGGTGCTGTTTCTCAAACAGATTGGTCATTTGCTCACAGACCACCACGTCGGCGGAGCAGATCATATTCAGTTTCCCGGCAGCCTGAGCTGGCAGGGCAGAGAGTGCTGTGCCGGCGGCGAGGACCGCCATCAGAGTAACGCGTTGCATGGTGTTCTCCTTGGTTGTGTAGGGTGGCGATACGTTGTCGCCTGTTCTTTTTGCACGTGTGTGCAAATAACTAGAGGATAAAAATTGTGCTGTCAATCGCGTGATGAAACAATTCAACCTACTCGTCACAAAAATGAAACAAATTGACCGCTAAAAATTTGCACAGCTTTGCAAAATGCGGCAAACTTTTCTCAGAGCGCGTAACGGATGGAAGTGAAGATGGCGATGGACAAGGCGATGATCAGTGCGAAAGACGTAGCGGAACTGGCCGGGGTCTCCCGTTCGGCGGTCTCGCGGACTTATACGCCCGGCGCTAGCGTGTCGGCGACAACCCGCGAAAGGGTAATGCGAGCGGCCGAAGAGCTGGGTTATCACGTTAATCATTTGGCGCGGGGACTGGTGCGCAACCGCAGCGGCATTGTCTGCCTGATCGTTTCGGAGCTGGCGACGCCTTATCGGGCCAGCCTGGTGCGATTGCTGACCCAGCATCTGCAGGATGCGGGAAAAATCGCCATGTTGATTAACACCGATCGCTCCGATGACAGCGTGTCCCAGGCATTGCAGCAGGCGATTAACTTCCGCGCAGATGCTTCTTTTGTGCTCTCCGGCATGCCGGACAGCGGCATCGCCCGCCTGTGCCACAAACACGGACAGCGGCTGGTGCTGATCAACCGTAACGATACCTTGCCCGGCTCGCTCAGCATCCGGCTGGATAACGAAGAGGCGGCTGGCAGGGTGGTGATGGCGTTTGCCCGTGCGGGCTGCCGACGCATTGCCTTCGCCAACTCATTGGCCGGTACGCCAAGCCTGATGGCACGTGAGCGCGGTTTTCTGCAGGCGGCGGAAGCTGCGGGGCTGGAGGTGAGCGTCGAGCGTTTTGGCACCACCTCTTATGAGAGCGGCCAGATCCTGGCGCACCGCTTGCTGACCCGGCGTGAACGCCCTGATGCGGTATTCTGCGTCACCGATTTGCTGGCCTGCGGTTTTATGGACGAGGCGCGCCATCGTTTTGGGCTACGCATTCCGCAAGATCTATGCGTCGCGGGCTACGACGATATTCCGCAGGCGGCGTGGTCCTCTTATAACCTCACCACCTTTACCCAGCCGGTGGCGTTATTTGCTCAGGATGCGGTTTCCTGGCTGATGGCGGAAGAGCAGAAGGAAGAGAATACGATGCCGACGCTGGGCCAGGAGATACCGGGTGAAACCCGGCTGTATCATGCCGATTTCGTCTGGCGCGGCACCATTCGCGGTGCCTGACACAAACCCGTTACCCATTCGGGCTTGTCATCTGCCGATCGTTCTACAATGTTCTCTGCATGCGAAGGGTAGCTAGAACGAGCCTCAAAAAGTTTGCGCGAAGTGGGATCGTATTCAAAGGGCTCTGACAGTCTGCTCGGTGCCAAGAGCGGGTGCTGTTTTCCAACTCTTACCCCAGCCTGCGTGTAACCTTATCTTCATCCCCTAAATTCTCAATGTATCGATAACTGCTCGCAGAGCGGGCGACACATTGCGGTGCGGATAATAGAGAAATGAGCCCTCCAGTCGCTGACTGTAGCGTTGTAAAACTCTGATGAGTGAACCCTGTTCTAAATCGTCTGACACTAACTCTTCCGGGACATAAGCCAGCCCCAAGCTCAGCCTGGCGGCTTTGGCTTCCATATAGCTGTCAGAAAACGCCCATTGACCCTGCGGCCGATGCGTGATTTTTTTGCCGCCCTGATTAAGTTCCCATGCGTACAGGCTGCCGTCGCCGAACTGATAAGCTATACAGGGATGAACAACTAAATCTGCGGGGACTTGCGGAAAGCCATAGCGACGAAAGTGATCTGGCGTACCGACAATGGTCATCTCCATGTCAGGGGAAATACGAACAGCAATCATGCCACTCCCAACTTCTGGCCCCAGACGTACACCGGCATCGAATCGCTCAGCGATAATATCGACAAACCGGCTTTCACTAATGAGTTCCAGTCGGATGTCGGGGTAGTGCTGCTTAAATATCGCAAGCTTCGGCAGGAGCACCTTATCAATCGCGTGCTGACTGGCATTGATGCGTACCGTACCTGATAGGGACTGGCGATAATTGGCCAGCGTGGCGAGTCCCACATCTAAAGCATCGAATCCTGACTCAAGGGTCCGGTAGAGTTGTTCACCGGCATGGGTAAGCGATAATCTGCGCGTGGTGCGCACCAGAAGTTGAACGCCCAGGCGTTCTTCAAGTTCGCGTACAGAGCGGCTGATTCCTGATTGTGCCAGGCCAAGGCGTTGTGCCGCGGCGGTAAAACTCCCTTCCCGCACCACCTGCATGAACAGGTATAAATCGTTATAGTTTCCCCGTTTAGCCATCATCCCTCCCTCGCTACCGGCGTTAATATTTAGAACAAAATGGTATTAATCTTAGCATTTTTCACCCCCTAATCAGCACTATTACTGCTAACTATAATGTGCGCATTAGCAGCAAAGCACAGCAGCGCTGTCCGTATGACACCTGTATCTATTACGTTTTATGAGGGGATTTTGATGACTGCTTTCACCAAAAAACTGACAGCCGCGATACCCGCCATGCTGCTATGCGCATCATTAAGTGGAGTCACAAATATGAGTTATGCCGATACAACTAATCCTAACGCGCCTGTTTCGCTGATCGTTAAATGGGATAAAACCTTTGCTGAAAGCACGAAAGTTGATCACCGTAAAGTGACCTTTCAGAACCGCTACGGGATCACCTTGGTCGGAGATCTCTACATTCCGAAGGATCGTGGCGAACGTAAGCTGTCGGCTATTGCCGTCAGCGGCCCCTTCGGTGCGGTGAAAGAGCAGTCCAGCGGCCTGTATGCGCAGACGCTGGCGGAACAGGGGTTTGTTACCCTGGCGTTCGACCCTTCTTATACGGGCGAGAGCGGTGGCTACCCGCGCAATGTCGCGTCTCCCGATATCAACACCGAGGATTTCAGCGCGGCGGTTGATTTCTTAGGCCTGCAAAATGAGGTGGATCGCCATCGTATTGGGCTGCTAGGTATTTGCGGCTGGGGCGGCATGGCCTTAAACGACGCCGTGATGGATACCCGCGTCAAAGCGGTGGCGACCAGCGTGATGTATGACATGAGCCGCGCGATGGGGCATGGCGTGGGCGATGGCAAAGACCGTTATACCACCGCCGATCGCCGTGCCGTTCTGCAATACCTGAACGCCCAGCGCTGGAAGGATGCGGAAAATGGTGCTTTCGCGCCCGGCGGGCATGATATCTATGTGGATGAGAAGGGCAACGCCAGTGCGTCGGATCGTATTTTGCCGGAAACGTTACCCGCCAATCCCAATCCTGTTCTGAAAGAGTTCTTCGATTATTATCGCATGCCTCGCGGTTTTCATCCGCGTTCGGTCAACTCGACCGGTGCCTGGAATGCAACCATGCCGCTGTCATTTATGAGTATGCCGCTGCTGAGTTATGCGAATGAAGTCACTATCCCTACACTCATCGTGACCGGCGAAAAAGCCCATTCACGCTATTTTGCTGAAGATGCCTTTAAGGCGATCGGCAGCAAAGAGAAAGAGTTAGTGATTGTCCCTGGGGCAAACCACGTCGATCTGTACGACAACGTTGCGGGTAAGATCCCGTTTGCTAAATTTGAGCACTTTTTCAAAACAAACTTAAGATAATGGCCTGAAGCCGTCTGATATTTGCAGGCGACTGTTCATCGCCCGCACTTCATTCTCAACCACGTTTTTGTCGTTATTCTCTGAATAACGTCTGTCCCGGCTGCGGCTGTATCTCGCCGGGGCGATATAAAGAGATGCTGATAATGTCCATAGTAAGTCTGAAAAAATCACCCAATAAAACAGATGCATACTGGGGAGGCGTATTTGCCATGACGCTTTGCGTGTTTGTGCTGATCGCTTCCGAGTTTATGCCGGTCAGTCTGCTTACGCTCATTGCCAGTGATTTACACATTACTGAAGGGCTGGCAGGGCAAGGAATTGCCATATCTGGCGCGCTGGCGGTACTGACCAGCCTGACTATCTCCCATGTTGCCGGAGATCTGAATCGAAAATATCTTCTGCTGGGGCTGACGGTCTTAATGGCCATATCGGGAATAGTAATCGCCATGGCGCCTAACTATCCGGTTTATATGCTGGGGAGGGCTCTGATTGGCGTCGTCATCGGTGGATTCTGGTCAATGTCGGCTGCAACTGCCATTCGGCTCGTGCCGCAGCACCAGGTTACCCGCGCGCTGGCGATTTTTAACGGCGGCAACGCGCTGGCTACCGTTGTGGCTGCCCCACTTGGTAGCTACCTGGGGACGACCGTCGGTTGGCGTGGGGCCTTTTTGTGCCTCGTCCCCCTTGCGATGGCCGCGTTCATATGGCTATGGGTCAGCCTACCTATGATGGATATCGATAAAAAACAAAAGCCACAGAGATCTGTGCTTCGTCTGTTCAGAGTTTCTATCGTACCAACGGGACTGATGGCCTGCGGACTGTTTTTCATGGGACAATTTGCCTTATTTACCTACGTGCGTCCCTTTCTTGAGACCGTAGCCCGCGTAGGTCCTTCCGGGCTCTCTCTGATTTTGCTCGCAATAGGCGTAGCAGGTTTTGTCGGTACAATGTTTGTATCGACGTTCCTGAACGCCAGGTTTTATCAGACCTTAATCATGATCCCCCTGCTTATGGCAGCGACTGCCGGCACGTTACTGTTGGTTGGACACAGCATCTGGGCTGTTGCCATTTTGCTAAGCCTGTGGGGGCTGCTGGCGACGGCTGCGCCAACGGGATGGTGGACGTGGATTGCACGGGCGTTGCCCGAAGATGCAGAGGCGGGTGGTGGTCTCATGGTTGCGGTGATCCAGTTCTCGATTGCGCTTGGTTCAACGGCTGGAGGTCTGATATTCGACAGTCTGGGATGGCGAAGTACTTTTGGTTTGAGTGGTTTTTTACTTCTGGGGGCGGTCGCGATGACATTTGTCACATCCCGTCAAAGCAGTAAAGCGTACTAGCATAATCCATTTATTTCTGGCGTGCTCTTTGTCATGGGATATGGCAGAGAGCCGAATGTCTGCTCTCGCTCATAGCAGACGCCATGTCCCTCGGGCCAGACCGTTTGGTACCTGGGCGGAGGTAAAAACCGGTTGTACTAATCATTAGGGAACAATCACAGCTTATTAGCCCCCTCTACATGCTCAGAAGACGCATTTGAAACATCCAGTTGATATAGATAAATACTGGTTGAAAAGGTGCCAGGAATGTCTGAATAATATTCCTGTTCTATTGATATTTAGGTGAATTTTGAGCAATAAGTGGGAGCGTCTGAAACAGTAAATAAAATCGTTATGCTGGTAGTTGTGGGCAGCCTTGCTACGGGGTGCGTGCCGTTACATCCTTCCGGCTGCCATAAGACTACGGCGACGGGAAGTTGCAGTTCTGGCCGCTGGGATGATCAGGATGAATGGGGCGCGCAAGCGCGTGCCATCAGGGCTGCAGTTAATGCCAAACTTGTTGAGCCAGAAAAGTGGAAGGGAAGGAAATGCCGGTTGCATATAGAATTTGAACAGGATGGCTCGGCTTCAAACATATCAACTAGTAACGGCGATAAAGCATATTGCGAGGCGGTAAAATCAGCGGCCCAAAATGCAAAATTCCCAGTCTTCACCAACCCGGAGCTATATCGAGATTTTCAAAAATCCGGCTTCGATATGCGTGGTTAACCACATAATGATCATCTAAATGTCCGCTCCTCGCTCTCACCAGACCTTCAGCGTCACGTGTTTGTCTGCCGCGTGCCAACAGCGGGCATTATGCTAATCAATGATCAGGTTGGAGCGTGCGTTTAGCCAGTTTCTTTTGCAGAATGATAACGATAATTGGGAACCCTGATGCGGAAATTGCACATATCGCCAGCAACGTGTTTATATTTTGTGGCGTCATGCCTTGATCAGGTAATAGAAAAGCGGACAGGAAAAATGCGACAGTTGTAATCAGATACATTATTGATGTCTGTAATGAAGAGAATCCCGCTCGATGCCTGTCATCAGGAAACTGAATCGTAACCGCCGAAGATGAAACCAGGCGACTGTAAGATGCGCCGAGAAACAAAGTGATAAATAGCGCCGCATGCGGATAGCCAAGGATGGGTATTAGCAAGCTCAGTATAAAGACGATGGTTGACCCTGTAGCCAGAATCAAAGTAGAAACACGGGAGGTTAACGCGCCTGTCATTTTTGTAGACAGGTACCCTGTAACACCTCCGCCGAAGAACAGCCAAGGCAACAGGTCTTGAGAAGTGCCCAATTGCTGTGTCATTAGTGGTACCAGAATGGGAATGACCAGCATTGGACTAAACTGTACCAGCGCATTACTGGAAGCAAACAGTAAAGTATCCGCATCGAGAGGCAGCGCGTGGTGTGTGTCGAAAGAGACTGGGTCTTTAGGGATGATGGAGACAATCAGTGGTAATGCCAAAAAACACAGTGTGCTGATTAACCACAAAGCGACATGCCAACCATAATGAGTGCACAAAAATAATATAGTGGGCATTCCTACAATGCTTACCATCGAAAATGACGCAATCACCGTTGCCAACATTTTTCCGCGCAAGTTAGTCGGTGCGTGATTTATCAATATACTGATACCCACACCCATAGTCGTACCTCCAACCAACCCTGCACAGAATCGTAATGTAAGCAGAAGACTAAAATTGGAGATGAATGTAGTCAAAAGTGTCAGCAGGCCGAGTAGTGCCATATTGGCGATTAAAAAAAGTTTCTTATTGAAACCACCAATCCAGTAAAAGGCGATAATTCCCGACAGGACTGCCCCAGACGTGTACATACCAGATACATAGCCTGAGAATGATACAGGAACTGAGAAATCTGCTGCCATAAAAGCAAAAACAGGGTTGAACATCATATATTCCAGTGCATTAGTGAACTGGATAAAAGCCATAACAATAGCTATCCGTATGAGGGTTTTATGATTAAATGGCTTTGAGAGCAGTAGCATAGCAAGCGACCTATAGATGAAAGATATCCGAGTTTAACTGCTATCAATAGTGCTCATTAGATGGTAAAAATGGCATTTATTATTATCATATATGGGATAATTAATGCGGTCGGCTCTTGATTTTAATACCCTCAAAGTGTTCATTGCTGTGGTTGAAAGAGAAAGTTTTGTTGGGGCAGCGAAAGTCCTCGAAATGCCGACATCCAATGTGAGTCGTTGTATTTCTCAGTTAGAAGAAAAACTGAATCTTCAGCTCATTGAGCGCAGCACCCGACATATGAAACTCACCCAGGCGGGGCACTTGCTCTATACCCGAGCGAAGCCATTACTGGAGGCGCTTGAGCAAACTGAGACAGAATTAACCTTGCGGCAAATGCAACTCAAGGGTCCATTACGCATCTGTATTCCCAATGAAATAGGTCCTGCATTGCTGGGTTCTGTTGTTGCCGATTTTGCCTGCCTGTACCCGGATCTGGAGATCAGCTGCGTCACAAATTTGTCCGGTTTTGAATCCCTGCGAGATGATCTGGATTTAGCTATCATTGTCAGCCGTGGTCAGATGGACGACAGTGACTATATAGCCCGTCATCTGGTGACTATCCCTTGCAGCATCGTTGCAGCCCCCTCCGTCATTGAGCGTTATGGCACCCCTTCGCGTATACAGCAATTTAAAGAATTACCCTGTATTACAACGGTAAGTGCACTGAAAGGTGCTCCCTGGCAGTTTGTTAATAACAAGGGGGGATTCGAGACTATTAAGGTCAAAAGCCATTATCGGGTAAACAGCGGAGAGATGGCAGGACGAGCGGCGATATCAGGTGTCGGCTTTGCCATTCTATCGAAACAAGCCTGCCAACCCTACATCAACGATGGACGGTTAATCGAGATTGATTTTGAACAATCGGCAGCCCCATTGCAATTGTTCGCACTTTATTCAGATCGGCGTTACTTACCCGCTAAAACAAGAGCGCTCATTGATTTCATGCATCAGAAATTGAGTAATATATCCTTCGCAACATAAGGCAGCATTGAATAGTCACAGAGAGCCCCGTTGGCGCAATGAGCCTCAAAACACAGAGCGCCTGCTTCCCCTCAAAGCTGCCCATCAACGCCCCTCTGCATTAAAAACAGGCTTGGTGGGGGATGCTTTCCGTTTTGTCAGCGGATCCCTTAAACTACCTCGCGCAGGTCACAACCTATGGGCTATGACCATGCACGGCCGTAATTCTGGGTTTTTAAACGGGTGAGTTAGCGCCATTGCCGGAATGTTCATCGGTGTCTGTTGATAAAATCCCTCGATCCGATTCGCGCTGACGCGCCAGGTGCCCCGACGAACCAAGAGGGAGGGCAGCTATTCATACCAAGGAAGTAAGATGTTTTTGCCAGATTCAAGCTTTACAAAAACCGTATATCAATCGTCATTTGCAGAATGAGTCGTCAGCTGTTTGTTGCTCTGGATGGGCCCAAGGGCGCCGGTAAAACCACACTGTTGGAAGCCATTACGAAAAGACTAAGGGCAGACAACAAGAAGGTGATCCGACTTTGTGAGAAAAAAAGCGATCCCTACAGGGCGGAAACCATGGCCCTTGTTAACAAACTCGCCAGAAATCCCACTCTGGATTTGGAACTGGAGGTCTGTGCGCGCTTTGCGGATAGCCGTGCATGGATTTCCCAGCATGTGCTGACTAAACAGCCACCGGACAGCATTATCTTGATGGATCGCTGGTATCCCTCGGATGCCGCGTTTCGTCGGATGCTTCCATTTGCCGAGATTTTACAACTTAACATTGAACGAAACGTGCGAGCGCCAGACCTGCATGTCGGGGTTGTTACTGCGCCTGAGATCTCATGGGCGAGGGCCGCGGCTCGACCGCGTGGGCTAAGCAGTACGGTGATTCATAAGCTGGAAGAGCATGTTGCTTGTACCCATGCGTTCGAGAGAGAAATTGCAAACCACGGCTGGTTTTTATGCCGTAATGAAGGCCTGCTCGAAGACGCAACGATGCAGGTGATTGCTGAGATCTACAAAGTGTCTGGATGCCCATAGTCATCGGTGGGCAGAGCTTGCGCCACTCTTCAACTCTGTGTGAGCCTCAGAAAAGCTATAGTGCTTCCTGGCCGAAAGCACTGAACACCGTTAACGCGGCATCGTTATGGATAAAATCGGATTCTGTCAAAGATTCAGTAATCCCGAACAGCAAAAAGCCCGCTTAAGTTTCCTTAAGCGGGCTTCTCTAATATGGCTCCTCTGACTGGACTCGAACCAGTGACATACGGATTAACAGTCCGCCGTTCTACCGACTGAACTACAGAGGAATTGTCTGAACGGGGCGCATCATATCCAGCCACCTGGAGTGTGTCAACGCTAAATTCGCCGATTCGGTGTGACTGCTCAGCATCTGAGCAATGCGGCCGACTTAAGGCAGTTCCGCACCGCTATCGGCCTGAAGCCGTTGTAAACGCGCAAGCGGATCCTGCTTATAGAAGCGGGTGAAATGTTGGTACAGCGCCGGAAAGCGGTTGGCCAACAGCTCGGGTGCGCTGAAAAAATACTCCGACAGTACGGCGAAGCACTCGGCTGGATCGGTGGCGGCGTAAGCGTCCATGCTGGCGGCTTCTTCGCCCACCATGTCGATCTCGTCCTGCAGATTTTCCATTGCTGCGTGCAAGTCATGTTCCCAGGCGGCAATGTCGCGTAAAGGAAGAGGGGGCACACCGGTGGCGCTGCCGCCGTTGCGCATATCCAGCTTGTGGACGGCTTCGTGGATCACCAGGTTAAAGCCGGAAAGATCAAACGAGTCCTGCACGTCCTGCCAGTTAAGCACGATCGGCCCCTGTTCCCAGCTTTGACCGGACTGCACCACCGGCCCGGTGTGCACCAGGCCGAAGTCGTCCTGCCATTCGTCCTCTACCACAAAGGGCGTCGGGTAGAGCAGGATCTCATTGAAACCGTCGAGGCATTCGGCACCCAGCTCAAGCACCGGCAGGGCGAACAGCAGGGCGATGCGTGCCTGCATCTGTGACGTCAACTGCAGCCCCTGCAAGGGGACGATGCTTTTTTGCTGTAAAATCTGCCCGGCAACGGCAATCAGCCGCTGTTGTTCCTGCTCATCCAAAGGAGAAAGCAGAGGGATTGCCAGCGCGTCTTGCCACTGGGCAAGCGTTTCCGCCTGCGGTTGTTGCGTTTTCCACGGCCATTTAATCATCGCGTTGCTCGTAAAATCGTCACTTGAACATTCGGCTGGAGGCTAACTCTGTAAAAATGCCGCAAAAAGGGGCATGATAGCAAGCACTTGAAGGAGAGATGCCGGAGCGGCTGAACGGACCAGTCTCGAAAACTGGAGTAGGGGCAACTCTACCGGGGGTTCAAATCCCCCTCTCTCCGCCATTATTCAATCACTTACAGATGATTTTGTCTGTGATCCACGCCTCACCCGTCCTCACGCGATAAAAAAACACCGCTGCCGTTATTCTTAATGATCCGTCACCCGAAACTCCTTGCGATATAAGGACGGGGACGTTTTGAACTGCCGTTGAAAATGCCTGCGCATTGACAGCGCAGTGGCGAAACCTGCAGCCTGTGCGATGCGTTCAACCGGCTGGTCAGTTTTCTCCAGGAAGCGCTGCGCCATCGCCAGTCGTTGGTTCAACAGCCACTGCATCACGCTGGTGCCGGTGGTTTGCTGAAAACGGCGGGTAAAGCTGCGGCGGCTCATGCAGGCTCTTTCCGCCAGTTGGTCCAGCGTCAGCGGCTGCTGCAGATTTTCTGTCGCCCAATTCAGCGTTTGCATAAATCTGTCCCCTCCGGCGGTGTTATACACCGGCTGCTCGATAAACTGCGCCTGGCCCCCTTGTCGATGTGGCGGCACCACCAACTGCCGGGCTACCGCATTGGCTGTCTCTGCGCCACAACGCTTGCGTACCAGATGCAGGCAGCAGTCGATGCTGGCGGCGGTTCCTGCCGAAGTGACGATATCGTCGTTATCCACGTACAGCACGTTCTTGTCTACGGAGACCTGCGGATAGCGCTGCAGGAAGTCCGACATCCACCGCCAATGGGTGGTTGCCGGTCGTCCAGTGAGCAGCCCGGCTGCCGCCAGAACAAATGCCCCCATGCACAACCCGACCAGAGTGGCTCCGCGCGCATGGGCACTAAGTAAGGCATCGATTAACTGTGTCGGTGGCAGGACTTCGGGATCGCTCCAGCTCGGCACTATCACCATATCGGCTTGTGCCAGCGCCGCCAGCCCATATTCCGCGATAATCGAGAAGCCGGCGTTGGTTTTCAATGGCCCAGGCTCGGTGGCGCAAATCAATAATTGATACGCCGGTTCGCCTTTGCCGTTTAACGCCTTCTCAAAGACCGCACAGGGGACCGAAAGGTGAAACGGGATGATATTGTTAAAAACCACGATACCCACTTTAAGTGGCGACATACGGCTTCCTTTGATGGTTAAACGCCGGCAGGAAATTTGGCCTGATGGTATCGCTTTTGGGTGTTGCACTATCTGTTATCACGCCCCCAAAACCCACAGAATTTATCCCGACCCTGGCAGGATATTGCCTGCTGTTTTCTGCTCTAACAAGGATAAATGAGAATGAAAAAACTGATGGCTTGCAGCGCATTGACGCTCTCGATGGTGGCTTCCAGCCTGGCTTTTTCCGCCGACACGCCAGCCGCACCGACCATTCGTACCCTGAGTGGTGCCCAGCCAACGCAATCCTTATCAGCCAATGCCACGGCGCTGTTAGTGATTGATTATCAAAATGAATATTTTATAGGCAAAATGCCGATCCCCGACGGCGTTAAGGCGTTGAAAAATACGCAGCGCTTAGTCAGTTTCGCCCATCAGCATAAGATGCCGGTGTTTTTTGTGCGTCATCTTGGCCCGGCGAATGGCCCTCTGTTTGCCGAAGGGAGCAAGTTCGCCGATTTCCATCCTGACCTGCAACCCTCTGGCAGCGATCGTGTTATTACCAAAGCCACCCCCAGCTCGTTTGTCGGTACCGATCTGGATCGTCAACTTAAGCAGGCCGGTATCAAGCAGCTGCTGATCAGCGGTTTGATGACCCATATGTGTGTTTCATCAACGGCGCGCGACGCGGTACCGCTGGGATATACGGTGATTATTCCTGAAGATGCAACCGCCACCCGCGATCTGGCTACCTGGGACAACCAAATTGTCGACCACGCCGTGCTGCAACGTGCCGCGCTGGCCGGGGTAGCCGATGTGTTTGCCGAAATCAAAACCACCGATCAGGTATTGGCGCTGCCGGTGAATTGAGCGGCTTAATGGAGTGCCGCTGTGCTCAAACAGACAGCGGCATTGCGGCTTCTGCGCGGGAGGGGAATGGAGCTGGGGGACTACGAATGAAACGCGTTACGCGAAGATATAGTTTTTTCTCCAAGGTCAGATATACTCCTCAAAATTGGTTATCCGTCGTACATAACGCTGCGATCAGAAGCTTGGGTTGGGCAATGTTTTTGCTCCGACGCTGCTCTGTGCGCTCAAACAGTTTCTCTTCGTAGGCCTTAATAACAGGTGCGAACGCCGATGACGAATATTACGCCTTCCATCAAGCTGAGAAGTTTTCTCCAGATGGCCCCTTATCTGGCCATGCGAGGGGTATCGTCGTTGGAGTTCTTTCAACGCCTTGGCATTTCCCCAAACATTTTCCAAAACCCCGATATCTGGATCCCGCGATCGGCCTGTTTTCGTATTGCCAATGAAATGGCTGCCATCACGCAGGATCCTTTTGGTGGCGCCTATGTGGGGCACCTGACCGAAATTCGCTCGCTTGGCGTTTGGGGCGAAATGATCATGAACTCAACGAATATCGCCCAGGCCTGTGCGCTGGCGGCAACCCACGCGGCGATGCTGCATCAGGGGGGAGAAGTAAACATTGTCACCGAAGGCCGCACGACGAAACTTATCCACCAATTCACCGGGCAATATGAAGCCGATCCGCGGCAATTTATCCTCGGCAGTTTGGCGGTGCTCAGAAAAGTCCCGCTGATGTCCGGCGAGCCTTCTTCCATCCGTGTTCACATCAAGTCCTCGAGGGAAAGAGGGGACGACGCGCTTGAAGAGTGCCTGGGACCGAATCTGGTGATGAATTCGAACTACAACATGATTGAGTTCGACCGCGATTTGCTCGAGATCCCGCTGAAAAATATCCGTGATGAGGCCTGGAAAACCACTGAAGCCTTGCGGACGACGGTTGAAACGGCAGGCGCGTTAATCAAGCGGATCGCCGATCCGGAGCAGCCTAAACTTACCGTTATTTCCAAAAGCATCAGGCTGTCACCGAGAACCCTGCAGCGTCGTCTCAAGTATTGCGGTGTCGAATTCGAAGCCCTGCGTGATGAAACCCGTCGCTGCGAAGCTCTGCAGCTCATGGCCAGCGGCAAATACTCGGCGACTGAAATTGCCTATATGGTCGGTTACAGCGATCAGGCGCACTTTACTCGCGCTTTTAAACGCTGGACCGGAAGCACACCGTCGTTTTACCGCTCAGCCTCAAAGAAAGGGTGAGCGTCAACCTACTCGCAGCCACAAACACGCCAAAGATTTCTCCCTCATTTTAATGCCTCCTGGGGTCATCCGACTCTGGGTGCTTTGCATCAGCAGCAATTTATCCCAATCGATAACGCTCAGCAAAAATAAAGCCCATCTCCCCCTGTATTTTGCGTCCCTTATGCCTGCCGGCTTTATCTTTGGCGTCAAATGGCAAGTCTCTTTCGAGGCGTTCTTATACAGTCCGCTAAGACAATTCCTAGCGTCGCTGGCGATGTGTTCAGAGATCGCAAAATAAGAAAGGATTGGCATTGGGAAACTGTATTAATTCATACCATCAGGGGGGTTACATGACTTATCTATCCACGGCCAGCGTGGTCGCACTCACATTGGCAACATTGGCAAGTGCGAACGCTCAATCCGTCACGGGCGAAATGATGCCGGTGGGCGTCGATAATTTTATCCGTGCCGAGTCCGATCTCTATATGGGCAATATGGTGAAGGAGGGCGGCCTTGGACGGTTTGTGCATAGTCGCGAACCCGTTGCCATTGACGCGCAAAGTGTCATCCGTATGAATCGGGATACGCTTTATTCGAGTGCGGTATTCGATCTTGATGCCGGCCCGGTCACCATCAGCTTGCCTGAAGCGGGTAAAAGATTCATGTCGATGCTGGTGGTCAATGAAGATCACTACGTACCCGCCGTCTTTTACGGCGCCGGCAGCCGTACTTTAACCAAAGATGCGGTCGGCACTCGCTATGTTTTTGTCGCGATCCGTACGCTGGTCGATCCCTCCGATCGCAAAGACCTTGAGCAGGTACGTGTACTGCAGGATGCCATCAAGGTCAGTCAGGCACGGGCAGGGGAATTCGTTGTACCGAAATGGGATCCGGTGAGTCAGAAAAAGATGCGCGATGCCCTATTGGTACTCGGTGCTACGCTTCCTAACTATAACCAGGCTTTTGGTACCAAGAGCTCGGTTGATCCTATTCAGCATTTGATTGCCACAGCTTCCGGCTGGGGCGGCAATCCGAGCAAGGACGCCATCTATCTCGGCGGCGTGATGCCGAAAAATGATGGGAAAACCGTTTATCGGCTCAAGGTCGGGCAGGTTCCGGTTAAAAGTTTCTGGTCCGTGAGCGTTTATAACGCCGCCGGTTATTTTGAAAAGAACCCCTATGATGCTTATTCGTTAAATAACCTCACCGCTAAAAAAAGTGATGATGGCTCGATTATGATCCAATTTGGGGGCTGCGACGGCAAGATTGCCAACTGTTTGCCGACAATGCCAGGCTGGAATTATACCGTCAGGCTTTATCAGCCTGGTAACGAAATTCTTAACGGTAAATGGCATTTCCCACAGCCGCAGTGATCCGTTCTATTTAGTCGAGGCGACCAGCTTGCATGGCTGAAAATAATCGCCCCCGGTAGCGATTGATTTATAACGTGGCCGGGGCAAGTATTCATGATTTGGCTGTTTTTTCGCGGCAGAGAATTCCGTCCTGAACCGAATAACACGGTGGGGGAATTAATGCGAGGCAATGAGAGTGCCATTCCCCCTGCGGCATAAAACGAATCTGGAGGCAACAATGAAAAAATCATGTCATCCCTTATATCTGATCGCGCCGTTAGCCGGTCTGTTGTATTCCGGCATTGCGGCGGCGAATGACACGGGCCCGGTGATTACGGACCCCCATTTTAAGCTGGCGCCAGGCTACCTGGAACCCGCCAGCCTACCGGTGCATTTAGCCTTGCTGGGGGCACCGCCAAAACCGGACTCTGCGGCTTTCGCACGCGATGAAGAAGCCAGGCGGGCCGCATTGGCTTTACGCGGCAGCGCTCGTGAAAAGCTGGCCGCGACGGATGCCGAGTTGACGTTCCCGGCCCCGGCTCAGGCGTTTTCGTGCGCGCTGGGCACTGACATCAACCAGAAAAATACCCCGCACCTCTACTCTATGATGCAGCGCGTATTGACGGATGCCGGTGGCTCAACCTATGCCGGAAAGAACGCCTATAACCGTACTCGCCCGTTTGTACAGCACAACGAGGGAACCTGCCGCAAGGACATGGAGCCCCTGTTGAAAAATGACGGTTCCTGGCCGTCCGGGCACTCGGCGGCAGGCTGGGCGTGGGGATTGGTGTTGGCCGAAATCCAGCCGGCACGGGCGACAGAGCTGTTGGCCCGCGGTTTGGCCTTTGGCCAAAGCCGTGTGATTTGTGATGCGCATTGGCAAAGTGACGTGGACGCGGGCCGCATCATGGGCGCCGCCACGGTAGCCGTTCTGCACGGCAATCCCGCTTTTATGGCAGATTTGGCTGCCGCGAAGCGCGAGGTGCAGGAGGCAACCAGGGCGAGCCTGAAACCTACCGAATCCTGCGCGGCTGAACGTGTTGCGCTCTCCCTGAGTATGCATTGAGAGGGCCATGGTCATGATGAACGGTGACAATCGATCAAACAGGTGTGCCGGACGCTTCCTGCCCGCTGCGTTATTAGTTTCTGGCGTTATCAGCTTCCCGGCAGAGGCGGTTCAACCGTTATCTGCGGGCTATCAGGCGGCGGACGAATGGCAGTTCACATTCGCGCCTTATGTATGGGCCGCAGGGATCCGGGGAGATATCGGCCACCGGTCGACCGGAACGCAGTTTATGAAAACTGATTTCTCCGACATCGCCCGCGATCTCGATGTGGCGGTGATGGGCATGGGGGAGGCGCGTAAAGGGCGTTACAGCCTGCTGGTGGACTTGATGTACATCGATACCACGACCCGTAACGATTTACCCGATGGCGCGCCGGCAGATCGCCTGAAGGTGGATAACAGGACGGTGTCCGGGTTCCTGGGCGGGGGATATACCCTGCTGGAAAAAGGCGGTGGCCGGCTTGATGCCGCCGGCGGTGCCAGGGTCTGGTACAGCAGCACCCGGTTAACTTTCCAGGGGGGAGATGCCGGCGGGATATCGGGTAGCGATCGAGCGACCTGGATAGATGCGGTCGCGGGATTGCGCGGGCACTATGCGCTGACGCCGACAGTCTGGCTGTCGGCCTGGGGATTGGCCGGGGGCGGGCAGTCCCGATTGGACTGGGATGTGGCAGGATTGGTGGGGTGGGAATTTATGTCGGGTTTCTCTGCGGTGGCCGGTTACCGGGCGATGGGGGTCGACTATCGCCATGACGGCTTCGTGTATGACGTGGTGCAGCAGGGGCCAATATTGGGGGTGAGCGGCAGATTTTAACAGGGGAAATATAACGATCTCTCTAAAGGCTTGTCAGCCTGCGTGCCGCCAAAAATAATTAATACTGCTCAGAGAGTGGAATAAAAAACCTTAATTTAAAAATAATATCATTGTGCCACTGGCAGCGTGAATTAAGTTGTGATTTTAAATTAACAGCTTGAGTAATTGTTTATCATTGAATTGTTTTGCAAGCCACTTTCACATGTTTAGTGGCTTTTGGGCTGGCTTCTATTTACAGGCAGAGAATAAGGGGGGCTATTTAAGAAACTGCTAGCAAGGTGAAAACCATTATTAATGGGGTTGGGTAAACTCGGATTTTAATTTTCCATATTTAAAACAATAACCGGATGAGGCGTGTTCGGCGCTTATTTTCGCTTGCCGGAATAAAGGGCGACCTGACCGCGAAACAGACGAGTATTTAAGGAAGAATGACATTATGGCAATTAGCAAAAGAAAGCGGGTCCATGCTTTTTGGTTGATGGCTGCGCTACCGTTGTGTGCAAAGGCAGCTGCGCCGGTGGAGCAGGCGGTCAGTACCTCTGTTGCGCCACATTCGGCTGCAAGCGAGGCGATCCCTACCTTTGCGTTGGGGGCCGGGGTGGTGGTCAGCCCGCTGTATGAAGGCTCCTCGCGTTACGCGGTTTTCCCTTCACTGGTGGCGAAAGCCGTGATGCCGACGGAGAACTGGGGCACGTTTACGGCAGCATTTCCTGAAGGACTGCGGTGGGATCTGCCGAACCTGTCGACGTTCGGCGTAGCGCTGTTGGTGGGTTATGATCCTGGCCGCAAGGAAAAAATCCGTACCCTGGCGGGCCACAACAGCTACCTGAAGGGGATGGGGGATCTGGACAACTCAGCGATGGTGGGGGCGGAAGCCTACTGGGGGCTCTCCGCCAGTCGATTGTTTGTTCGCGGCTGGCAAGCGACCCGCAGCCGTGAATACGGTGGCGAGGATCTGGGGCACACGGCGTATCTTGAAGCGGGGGCCTCCAGCGCATTGCCGCTGTCTTCTGCGCTGACGCTGGACTCCGCGCTATACGGCACCTGGGGTGATAAGGACGACATGATGGCTCACTTCGGGGTGACAGGCGAACAGGCGGCACGTACCGATTTTCGTGAGTATCACACCGGTGGGGGCATGCGGGATGTGACGCTCAAAACCGGTCTGACCTGGCAACTGCAGCCTCACCTGGCGTTGCAGGGCGGGATGAAGCTCTATGCCCTGACCGCAGGGGCACGCCGCAGCCCGTTGACCGATAACAGCGTCGGCGCAGGCTTTTACCTGAATGCCCTGTATCAATTCTGATTCTGTCGCTGGTTGAATCCTGTCCCTCGCCACCTTCAGGGTGGACTGAGGGACAGGCCCTAGTGTTGTTTATCGAAGCGGTAAACCAAGGCTAAAGCTATCAGCAGCAGCAACAGCGGTGGGGCCAGCGTCGTGAGTGGAACATTGAGCGAAAACAGCAGCCCGAGGTTGAGGATAATCTGGTAGATAATGTAGGTCAGCAACCCCACGATCACCCCTACGGCTAAACGGCTGCCTAGCCCGGGTGCGCGAGGAATACTGAAGGTGAAGGGGATGGCCAATAAAATCATCGCCAGGACCAACAGGGGACGGCCCAATTTTTGCCATAACGCGATCCGGTACTCGGTACTGGGTTGCTGCGAACTTTGCAGGTAGGTGATGTACTGTTTCAACTGTTTGATGGAGAAGCTGTCGGCAGGCAAGGTCAGCCCTTTGAGGTTCATTCCGGCAAAAAGGGATTGCCAGAGCAAAGTATCCTGGGTTTGTACGCTCTCTTTTTTGTTGTCCCATTTTTTCTGCATAACTTTATGCAGCGTCCACAGTCCGTTATCGGCCGTGGTGGCCGTCTCCGCATACACATAGGACTCCAGCGTGAGGTCGTCTTGGTAGCGGAATATCTCAATCCCGACGGGTTGGCTATGCTCGTCCAGAGATTTCACGGTAACAAATTCATTGCCCTTTCGGGCCCACAGGGCGTTACCCGCATCCGTGGCATTGCCGGTTTTTGCCAGGGCGCCGTCTTTAAGCTGCAATGCGCGTTGTTGCAGAGGAGAAGCGACCCATTCATCGAGTGCGCCTAACGACAGGTTGATAAACAGGCCGGCGTAGAGCGTTACCAGAGCAATGCGGAAAATTGAAAAACCGGCGGTGCGGATTGCCGTTAATTCCAGGCTTTTCGACATTTGGCCCAGCCCGATGATGCCGCCAAGCAGCGCGATAAAGGGCCCCAGATCCACCAGGCTTCGGGGCAATGTCATCAACACCACCAGTAATGCCTGGTTCCAATGGTAGCCGTTAGGGGTGACGTCCTCGAGTTCATTGATCAGATTGAAGGTGGTAAACAACGGGATTAACAATCCGGCCGCGGCGGCAAAGCCGATAAAGAGATTACGGATCAAATAACGGCTGAAGATGTTCATCGCAAGGGCTTCCGCAGCAGGGAAAAATCGCGCGCAATCAGGATCAGCATCCCAGCCAGCATGAGTATCGGCACCAGCCAGACGCCCGGCGTGGTGGGGAGGGTCCCGTTAGCGACCAATGTCCGACAGATATTCCCGCCATAAAAAATGGCGGTAAACAGCATCGTCAGGGGCAGCAAGGTGGCATAACGCCCCTGGCGGGGTTTGATGCGGCTAAAGGGGATCGCCAATAACACCATCAGCAGAGTGGTGACGCCGCGGCTTTCTCGCCATTGTAATTCTGCCCGGTCCGCGGGATCCGATGAGCGCGACAGTTCCCCCAGCGAGGCTGATTTGCGCTTCACTTCCAGGCTTTCGATAAAGGGCTTCAGTGATATCTTGAAGTTATTGTAATTCTGCATGTTGTCGTCGGTACCTTTGCGCTCCAGCACATAGGCCGTGCCCGTTTTCAGTATCACGGAGGGGCTTGAAGGCGAAGGATCTATGACCTCGACGGAATGAGCCCGATAGAGGCTGGTATTATTGGCCGAACGTGAATAAATCAATGCATCCGTCAGGTGGTTTGAGGCCGGGTCAATGCGAGAGGCCATGATCATTCGGCCGCTGCCATTAACGTTAAACTTGTTCGCCTGCAGATGGCTGACATCCAGCACCGATTGCGACTGGCGTTCCAACTGATAAATGTTGCCGTACGCCCAGGGTCTGCCATACAGGGACAGCAGGGTGACAAACAGGGCCAGCGGAATGGCGAGTACCAACACCGCCTTGTACAGCCGCCACGGGCTGGCACCTGAGGCGTGAATGGCGGTGATTTCGGAATCGCTGTAGAGCTGCCCCAGCGCCACCGCGACGGAAACATAGAGGCCTACCGGCAGCAGCATCTCCAGGGCAATCAATATTTTATAGCAGACAACGTCGAATACGATGTGCAGCGCCAGTGTGCCGTTGGCGGCCTCGGTGAGATAGCGCTGGGCCGAATAACTGGCAAACATGAAAATCAGAAAACCCACGATGATCATCACCAATCGGCGGATTTCAACCATGATATAGCGCTCAATCAACACCATAAGTTATAGACGTCCCTTATTATCAAACGCATGTTTTGCGGAAGAAGACCGGCTTTCAGCCCGTGTTTCATCATGATTGATCATGGTTAATCAGCTTTTGCAGCAGGGCGATGACCTGGTTAACCTCATCAGGGGTCAGAGCACCGTCTTTTGCCCATTGGACGCGGCCTTGTTTATCCAGTACCAAAATGGTTGAGCTCTCTTCTGGCAGTTGCCAGGCTTGACGTACCAGCCCATCGCTATCGACGATAAATTGCGCCCAGGGATAATGCCTTTTGTTTTTCTCAATTTTGCCGCGGACGAAAAAACCGGTGCCGGGGATCGCATCGTCAGTATTGACGATGGTGGTGGGCTGAAAACGGTCGTTTGGAAAGTTGGCCTCTTTGACGGCGGTAATCAGCATCGAGTTCTTCTTTTTGGCCGAGGTACGGCCGGCGATGCACTGGATCACCCGCACTTTGCCTACCAGTTCTGCACTGTCCCATTTCTTATAGCTGAAAGTGTCATTTTCAAGCAGCAACTCACCCCGATCGGCGATGACAACCGGTACGACAGGCTTACCCTGAACAAAATTATGCGCGGATGCCATCAGCGGCAACAGCAGCAGTGACAAGGGCAGTAACCTGCGTAGCATCATGAAAATAACCCTAATTTATCAATGGCTGCGGCGGAGGAGCGGTAATTCCCCCCCAGTAACAGTTACATAGGATAGCGCTCGAGAAGTAACTCCAGGCGTTGGCGGATATCGACATCCAGCATTGTGGGTTCGTCATAGGATTTCCCCCCCGCCAGCTTGTCCGCCACCATCACATCGTGGCGATCTCCCATTAGCCCGTTAATCGCGGCCAGGAATCTGGAGATCTGCAGAGCCTCGCGGTTACCTGGATCTATCGACCTCAGCGTGTCGTAAAAAGAGACTTGCTGGCTGACGATTTTCCGCACGTCGTGGAACTGTTTTCCCGTGAGCTCTGGGTTGACAATGAGCTCCTGGAGCGCGCGCATTTGTTCCTGCCGGTAGGCAATAAAATCACTCTCGGTTTCTAACTGAATATGCCGCAAAGCATAATTCACCAGCGACCAGACCGGCCTGCTGAGCAGCAGCCGAAGAAGATTGCCGTAAAATTTCAGGTTCTGTTGGTTGCCATTGCGAAACGCGTCCTGAAAATGGCCGAGCACCACGGTGGTGGTGTGAAAAAGTCGGCCGGCACTGTGCTTTTTGCTGTAAAGACGCTGGGCAAAGCGTAAGTGTTTATAGCGCGCGCGAATGTATTTGTAGCGCATGCGCGTCGCGGCGGGTAAGTCTGAATCCTTAAGAAAATCATTTACTAAGCCCAGGAGTTCTCGTCGGGTGAAACCGTCCTCCCAAAATTGCAGGCACAGGGCGTAATTATCCTGAATGCTCTCATAGGAACATTGCAAATCAATATGTTGTGGCAAACTGATATTTGCATCAACAATGTCATCCGTCTCTACGGCAATAAACAGTAACTGCGTAGTTTCAGCAGAGAATTTTTTCCCGTTGCTGCTATTCATCATTGATTACTCTCTCTGGATACATTGAATCCCAGTAAATAGCGATTACGGTAAGCGCCTATCGTCGGTATGAGCGTCAATAAAACGTCCAAACATTGGCCTGCCAGATAAGCGAAGGCCGCACCCTGCACACCAAACAGATGAGACATGCCCACCAGCAGCGCTATATAGGCGACCGCAGAAAAAGTCTGCACAATCAAGAAGGCCCGCTGTTTGCCCGCCATGAACAATAAGGATTCCTGCGGGAAGCCCAGCATGGAAACGATAATGGCGCCCAGCATGATTTGGATTAAATCATAGGCTTGCAAATACTGCTGACCGAACACAAAGGAAATTAATGGCTTACCTACAACGATGACCAGCAGCGCCACGGCGAGACCTATGCCTCCAGCCAACAACGCCGATCTGAGGCCCAGCATCCAGGGTTTGCTGGTTCGGGGATCCAGACGCATGATCTCAGGGTAGAAGCTTTTTTCCAGCAGCTTGGCCGGGGTCCCCGTGGCGTCAAAGAAGGTCATCGCGATTTTGAACAGCCCGGCGGCGGCCGGCCCCAAAACGACGCCGACTAACACCGTGCTGCACGAGTTACGGGTAGCCCAAATAGTATGGGCAAAATTGGTGGTCCAGACGAAATTCCAGGCGCCTTCGATACGACGTGCGGTTTTGAATAGGCGTGGTTTCAATGCGTTATGAATATCTCTGCGGTGCAGTTCACGCGCGGCGAACCACCAAAATAGCGTGCCGCCGATCAAGTTGGAGGCATACCATGTGACGATGAACCCTGGAAATCCCCAATCAAAATAATAGGACAGCACGCTGCCGACGGCCTGCAGGAAGGGCTTGATGGCCTGCTGAACGGCAATCAGGTCGAAGCGATCAAATGCGCGTAAAATTCCCGTAGGGGTGGACGACGTCATCGACGGGATTAAGGTGCAGTAAAGGATCGCGAGCCAGAAACTTTCGGTATCCAACCCTAAGGCGTGCGAAAGGAAAGGGAGCAGCAACATGCCGCCCAGTACCGCAATGGTGCCGCTGGCAATATCCAGACCGAACGAAAATGCAATGACGTCACGAAAGCGTTGAATGTTTTGGCGTTCCAGCGCCGGAGTCCCAAATTGAACAACGAATTGCCACGTCTGAAACTTGATAAAGTCGCTGACTGCTTTGGTATAGGCTTGAATAACAACCAGAACACCGAACATTTCAGGCGACATGCCTTTGCCGGCGCAAGAAAGCGCAAGCAGCCCGAGCAAGGCGCTGGCTACACTGCCGGAACCTAAATAAGCGGCGTTACGTAAGATGGAACGAAAAGCCCCATCGGAAAACCAATGCTTCATGGTAAAACCAGCCATACTGACCACTTCAGGTTATCAATAGCTCAGCGGACATAAGCTGGCCTTGCATACATATCCGGTACGACGAAACTCAGAGATATGTATCCGTTCATGGAGTGAAAAGTAAAGAATCGCCCGTTTTGCTTGGCGACACTCTCACCAGGATTGATAGCGGCTCAATCCCTATTTTACATTGCGAGCGACAGGCTCGGGTAAAACTTTCACACCTGAAATATAATCATGAAAATCTCTCCGATAATACTTTTCCAGGCTGAGAAAATTTTACCATTCAATGCTGTTTAGTCATCCTTCCGGTACTGGCATTCATTTTAAAACATGATCAAAAAGTGCGTTTTCCTGATTTTTTGGTAATAAACATTAGCGTTGTTTACCCCTGAATCTTAATAGTGAACGATATTATCGACATGTCTGTAGATGAATGAATTCGCTATCCGAGAGAAGCCAGGGGACGCGAAGGGATCATTGCGACGGAGGATATTGCATTCAGCGCTTTTTCCAGTACTTCATCGTAAGGCGCTTTAGCATCCAACTCTATAATTCTGGAACCATTATATTGCAGCCGAACCATGGCAGAGATTTTGTCCTTCAGTTCTTCGTAGCTGTGATCGGGCTTACGCGAAAAGGCGGTATCGACATCAATATCGAGGCGAATGATAAGTTCGGGGCGGCATAAGGCCATTGATTGATATAAACGTTTTTCGCGTGCGGCTAAGCGAGTCATTAACCAGCCTTTTGCCCGCTCTACGCCAATGCCCGGCCCGTCATAATAAAAACCGGAAATCTCGGCCTGCGGGAAACGGTCGCTAATCACCAGCACGCCGCTCTCTGCCAGACGCTGTACTTTGCGTAAATTAGCCGCACGCCACACTGAAAAACCATACATAATCAGGGCTGCCCAGAGTGCCGGCGGTTTATTGCTCATGCGCTGAGTCTTGTCGGACTTTGCGGCCAGGCGGCGTTCAAGCCAGACACCAATAACCGGCAGGCGCTTAATTTTGTCGCCATCTTCACCGGAGATCAGCCCTAAATAACGCCGTTCCGTTGCCCGGTATTTTTGCAGGTTTTTGACCAAATCGGCGGTAAGCGTGGATTTCCCCGTACCGTCACTGCCCACGACCGCAATCAGGCCGGTAATCACGGTCGATGAATCATCGCCGGCGGTATTTGATTTATCTGTTTGCATTTTTTTCAGTATTAATAAGTTATCGGCAGACTAAACCTTGGGTGTCGCCAGGGAGGTTCGAATGGCACGCAGCGATTCATCAAGAATTTTACCCGCCGGCTCTCGCCCATCTAAATCCAGTATGTTCGCGCCGTTAAAAGTAAGATGCGGAATGACGGCAATCTTTTCGCGCAGCGCAGAAAGCTTATGATCGGGTTTGCGCGAGAATGCGGTTTCTTCATCAATATCCAGACGAATCAATAAGAAAGGCGGATATGATGCCATCCACTGATACAGCCTTTTCTCATGTTTTCTCAACCAACGCACCCAGCGATTACCGCCATCCGTTTTTGCCAGTTGCGGCCCATCAAAACGAAAACCCGCCACTTCCGCTTGCGGATAGCGATCGGTGACCAGTAATTGTCCCCTGCGGCTTTTTGCCAGCATGCGGCGAAACTTATAAACGCGCCAATATGACAACAAAAAGATCACCAGCGTGGTCAGATTACCCGGCGGCGTTGAAGGATGTTCATGAACGCGATCGGACTTCGCCAGTAAATAACGACCGAAGGGCGCGCCAATAATCGGCAAGTTGCTGATCCATTCCCCAATACGTCCCGAAGACTGGCCGAGATAAAGTAATTCTGTCGGTTCTTGCGATGAGAGATGATTGACCAGACTGGCAGCCAAGGTCGATTTTCCCGAGCCATCACAACCCGTTATTGCAATTACGCGCACGGGGGGATGATTAGCAATGGGCATTGTCTGTTGACTCACAATAATTGGTCCAACTCAAAGAAACTATTGTATTATAACCAGCCTTGGGTTCAAGATATTTATTGAGTATTATCTCAGTACTATTCAAATTTGTTTATTATTTGTGATTATGTTTTGGTGAGTCCGTCTTGTTTTTTTGTGCTAACCACAGCTGGGATTGTTCTTATAGCTCTTAATGCTAATTAGGCGTTGCCGCACCGGGTAATGGAACAGGTTTCTTCATTGTTTTCTTAATCTTTTGTGTGCTTTAGTCTGGGGGGGCAATATTTATTCCCCATGGCTTTGATAACGTCATTAAGCGACTTTTTGTTTTCGAAATGGTACATTTTTACAGGTGTCTTAGAAGAGAATCTTATTATGAATTCAAAATTCCCGCCGCTTATTGCGGTAATTGGCAGCGATGGCTCGGGTAAGTCTACCGTTTGTGAATATCTCATTGAGTATGTGAAAAAATACGGTCCTGCAGTGAAGGTGCATCTGGGTAAGCAGGCAGGAAATGTCGGGCGTGCGGTTTCGCAACTCCCGCTGATGGGAAATTCTGTTGGCAAGGCCATCGAACGCAATACTAAAAAAGTGAAATCCAAAAAATCCAGGGTGGGGCTGTTGCCGGGTTTGGTCATCATCACTTTCGTTTTGCGTCGGCTGCTGCGTTTTCGCCGGATGTTGGCTTTTCGTCGACAAGGTCTGATCGTATTAACCGACCGTTTCCCGCAGGTACAAATCCCCGGCGCCTACGATGGCACCGTATTTCCCGAAAATACTCAAGGCAGCCATTTTGTCAGATGGTTGGCGGGGCGCGAACGCAAAGCTTTTCAATGGATGGCGGATAATAAGCCAGACCTGGTGATCAAGTTGAATGTGGATCTGGACGTCGCTTGCGCACGTAAACCCGATCATCGCAAAGAAGCATTAGCCAAAAAGATTGCCGTTACGCCACTGCTCACTTTTGAAGGTGCGGAAATTGCGGATGTCGATGCCAATAAACCGCTCGATGAAGTGTTATCCGCCGCTGAAAAAGCCGTCGCGGAATTTATGCAAGCGCAGGGATATAGCTTTGTAGTCGAAGGCGAATCGGTAGCGACCCACTGATTATTTCAGTTCTCGCAATCAGAAAGTTTGATTCCAGTGCCGATAACTTTTTCGGCACTGGCAGGCAAGGTGAAGAGTGTTTTCGATGGGAACACTGCCCATGAGTTTTATGAGCAGCGGGACGTCATTATTTTTTTAGCGCGGCAAAAGCCCCAATGATCTTATCAATCTCTTCATCACTGTGCGCGGCGTTAACACTGCATCGCAGGAGCGTTATGCCGGCCGGCGCTGCCGGAGGTAACACCAGATTGACATAAACACCTTTGGCGATCAGGTCGCGCCAGAATTGTAAACCCTCTTCTTTCGAACCAATCATCACCGGTACCACCGGGCTGATGCGCGGCCCCAGCTCGTAGCCCAGCTTGGCCAGTCCCTGATAGAGCCGATGCGCGTTGCTCCAGAGTTTTTCCCGCAGTTCAGGATGTTGCGCGATCTTTTTCAAAGAAGCGCGCACCGAAGCGATACTGGATGGCGAAGGCGAAGCGGTAAAAATATAAGGACGACTGCTGTAGCGCAGCACTTCCATATCTTTGCCGCCCACGGCAAAGCCGCCGATAGAGGCCAGGCTTTTACTGAACGTGCCCAGAATAATATCAACATCTTGCTCAACGCCCAGCTCTTCAGCCAGACCTCGCCCGTGAGCCCCCATCACGCCGAATGAATGCGCTTCGTCTACCAGCAAATAACCGCCGAGCCGCCGTTTGATGTCGACGATTTCAACCAGCGGAGCAACGTCGCCCAGCATGCTGTAAATGCCTTCGACGATGATGATCGCGTCTCGGGCACGTTCGCCAAGGCGCACCATGCGACGTTCCAGATCTTTGGCATCGTTGTGGCGGAAGCGAATGATTTCAGCGCCGCCCAGGGCGCAGGCATCATAAATACTGGCGTGGCTGTCCGCGTCGATCAGCACGACCGAGCCGGGGGTTGCCAGAGTACTGATGACCGCCAGGTTCGCGGTATAGCCGGTGGAAAAGACGATGGCGGTAGGGCGATCAAAGAACGCCATCAGCTCTTGCTCCAACTGCAAGTGAGAGCCATAGCTGCCGTTCGCCATGCGTGAGCCGGTTGTGCCGGTGCCCTGAGCGGCTAACGCCGCCTGACCCTCGGCAATAGCCTGCGCATCGAAGGTCAGGCCCAGGTAGTTATTGGTCCCCGCCAGAACAATTTTCTGATTGCCAATGCGCCCTTCGGTTGCCGAGTAAACCTCATCGATACAGGTGCCAAAGGGGTTCAGGCCATCGGCCTGGAATTGCTTACGATCCTGGGTAAGCCGCGAAAATTTATCATAAAGACCCATTGGTTTTCTCCAGGCGAGGGAGTAGAGCGTCAAGCAGCTGCTCTGGCGTTCTGACATCAAGCAATATATTGATAGGAATAGAAATATCGAATTCGTCTTCTAACATCATCAGCAGATCCAGGACTCTGATGGACTCCAGGCCAAGATCGTTGACGAGATCGCTATCAGGTTTGATTTCTAATCCGCCTTCGACCAGACCTTGCAGGCAAGTCAGAATATAATTCATAACAGCGTCGCGATTTCGCATAAAAACTTTTGGCAAACCTCTAATTTAGATAATTAAAATAAACCTTCACGCAGTGCGCGCTTCAAACTGATCTTGGGGACCCAATGAGTATCCTCGGACAGGCTTCGATTGTTTGCAGACCAGTCCGGATAGGTTAATTCCCGTATTTTGTTGTGGGTCAGCATCGGTTCTTTGTTGGTCAACCGGCTCAGCAACATGCTGCCATAGGCCAAAATTTTCAGCAGGGGCAGCGGGATCCCCACCAGCCTCACCGGGCCATTGCGTACGGCGGTCCCTATTTCCCGTAATCGCTGCCAGCTATAACCGCCGGCAACCCCGTCGCAAAGTTCATACGTTTGCGTCTGCGGGCCAGGGGCCAATAGCCACTGGCTTACGGCTTCGGCTAAATCGCTCACGTGAAGGAACGTCAGCTTTGCTTCCGCTGCGCCCAGTCGTGGAAGCACGCCGCGCAGAAGCCAGCTGAATATCGGCTTAAGCTCTTTATCGCCGGGCCCGTAAACCGCGGTGGGGCGAAAAATGCCCAGTGAAATATCCGCAGCCATAGCGGTTAGCCGTTGTTCAGCAACGTGTTTTGAATTGGCGTACCAGGACAGCTCCGGATGGCGAGCGGCAAGAGAAGAGATAAACAGGAAGCGCTTGCAGCTGCCGCTTTGTCTGGCCGCCTGCATCAGGTGTTGGCTGCCGCTGACATTACACCGGGTGAAGGTTTCTTCCGTGCCTCCCCGCACCTGGCCCGCACAATGCACCACGAATTCAGCCCCGCGAACCAGCTCGATGAGCGAGTCCTGATCCTCCAGCGCCCCCTGGATCCAGGTCAGGTTTGGGGGGGCGATTTGACCTGCGCGCCGGGTGAGGGCGCGCACGGTAAAACCACGGGAAAGCAGATTCTGAACGATATGCCGGCCAATAAAGCCGGTTACGCCAGTGACTGCCACGGTGCCTGTCATTGCGCAAAGCCTGCCAGTTGCTGCATCGACGGGCAGATGGAGGTGGTCAGCCAGCGCTTCTTGGCCTCCGCACGGGCAGGTTTCCCCGAAGAGGTGCGGGGAATGCTGTGGGGCGGCAACAGCTCAATATCCACCGCAATGCCGAACTCGCTTTGAATTCGGGCGCTCAGCGTGTGGACGATTTGCTCCCGACGATCTTCAGAGCTGACCCGGCACTGGATTTGCAGAATAATTCTGGCGCCGTCACCGTGCTCTTCGGTCACGAAGGCAATGGCGTCGCCAGAGCGGATTTCCGGCTCGGACTCCGCAACATATTCAATATCCTGCGGCCAAATATTACGGCCACGAATGATGATCAAATCTTTCTTGCGGCCGGTGACGTACAGGTAGCCGTCCAGCAGATAGCCCAGGTCACCGGTATCCATCCAGCCGCTTGTCTGGATTTGCTGTTGAGACGCATCGTCGCGGAAATAGCCATTCATCAGGCTGGGGCCGGAGATACAAATACGGCCGACCTGCCGCTCTGGCAGCGGGAGTCCGGTTTCGCTGCGAATTTCGATACGGTGACCGGGCAGTGGCTTGCCGCAATTGACAAAGGTCGATGTGACCCGCGTTTTTTTGCCGGGAGCTACCGCCTTACCTTCGTATTCCAAAATGTCGCGGTCGACCTGGTTGATGGGCGCACCGGAAGCTTCGTCATAGAAACTGACCGCCAGGGTGTTCTCGGCCAAACCATAGCAGGGCATCAGCGCCTTGCGGTCAAAGTTAAGATGGCCGAAGTGCTCAGCGAACTGAGAAAGTAAATCTGACGGAATAGGTTCAGCCCCTACGCCGGCCACGCGCCAACTGGAGAGATCCAACTCGGTGATCTCTTTGTTGTTGCTGTAGCGCAGGCATAAATCGTAGCCAAACGGCGGAGCGACGGACACGGTGCCGCGATTTTTGGCGATCAGTTTTAACCATTGCATTGGACGCATGGCAAAATCTTGCGTACGCAAATAGTCGACGGACAGCTGAGTCGCCACTGGGGTAAGCAGGAAACCGACCAGGCCCATATCGTGATAGAAGGGCAGCCAGGAAACGCAGCGATCGCCCGCACGCAGTTTGATCCCATCATGGCTAATCACGCGCAGGTTAGACATCACCGCACGCTGGGTAATGATCACTCCACGTGGAAAGCGAGTGCTGCCCGACGTGTATTGGAGATAGGCAATATCGTTGGGCGACGGTGTCTGCAGCTCCACATCCCGCTCAGGCAGAGCGTTAAAATCTGCGTCGCTGAGAATATGGGTTGGCGGTGCATCCAGGGTCGCAGAGCTGATCAGCGGTACCCATTCTTCGCTGCTGATAATGGCGGCAGGTTTACAGCTGTTGATCAGGCCCTGAAGCTTGATGGTATAAGAGTCCCGTTGCCCGACCCCCATAGGAATGGCCAGCGGGACAGCAACCAAACCGGCATATTGGCAGGCAAAAAAAGCCTCGACGAAACCGGCGCTGGTTTCCGCGATAAGTGCAACCCGATCGCCTTTATTGAGGTTCAGGGATAACAGGCGCCGCGCACCCACTATCGCGCGCTGTTTCAGCGTGCGATATTCCAGTACGGCCACGAGCTGATTACGACGATCGTAAAAGTTCATTCCTGTACTGCCCTGCGCTGCATAATCTAATGCCTCCACCAGAGTGGGGAAATCTGCATAACGCATTGGAAGAGAATGAGTGGAGCTTGTTTCAGACATATACAAATTAGCCATAGAGTAAAAATCACCAAAAGAGATAAACGACTATTGGCGAGAGAGTTAATGTTTTTACAATGAAAATGTTTTGAATATATTTGTTATTCAATCATTTTCTTTCATTCCACAAACAGATCACCCTGGAATTAATAACCAGCATGTCTACTTAGAACTAAAGGCGAGGGATTAGCCGTGGATATTACCTAGTCTTTTTCACGTGAGGACCATGACAGAAGAACGGCGGATATAGGTGCTGTCACAGCCAGCTCTTGATATCTCCATCCTTTGCCCGACAGCCTTGACCGGGTGCCTGTTATCGACACATTTCCGGAAGGCAATAATCGGCGATTCATATGATCTGATCTTGCGCATGGCTATCTCCGTACTTAAACATATCCTAAACAGTATCCGGAAGACGGACAAAAGTGAAAGCCTCATTTAACCCCAGGGATAGAAAAAGCATTTAATGTTAAAATATGCCAATGCGTCTCCAGACCAGAATTAGTAAACTAAAAAACGATTGGTTTTTCTTTGCTGGAAATAGCACGAAATAATAAAAAGCATAATTTGCTCAGATCACTCACGCCTCTGTCTGGCATCACTTTTGATAAAGAACAGCACGTGTCAGTGGAAACTCTGCTCGGGTAACATCCTGCAGGATAATAGGTATTAATTGATTTTTCTTATCTCTTAAAGGGATAAGTCATAACCGAGAGCGGATCTCATTTCAGAAAATATCACTGGCGTTATAACGTTCTTTTTTTGAGCATGTCACTAAATTGTAAGGTTATTTATGATTCATATTGAGCAAGTCCTCGATAAGCGTGATCTTAAGGCATTTATCGCTTTTCCTTCCTCCCTGTTTCGTGACGATCCTAATTGGATTGACCCTTTGTATTTAGAGCGCGAAGAACATCTCTCTAAGAAGAATCCTGGGACTGACCATATAGAATGGCAGGCATGGGTAGCCAAAAAAGAGGGCAAGGTGGTCGGGCGGATAACCGCTCAAATTGACGCTTTGCACCGCGAACGTTACGGCGAGGATACCGGTCACTTTGGCATGATCGATGCCATCGAGGATCCGGCGGTTTTTAGCGCGTTATTTGCCGCGGCAGAAGCTTGGCTGAGGTCTAAGGGCGCATTAAAAATCACCGGTCCCTTCAGTCTTAATATCAATCAGGAAAGTGGCCTGTTGGTCGAAGGGTTTGATACGCCGCCGTCGGCGCTGATGACGCATGCCAAACCCTACTACGCAGCCAATCTGGAGCGCCAGGGATATACGCAGGGCATAGATTTGTTGGCTTATTGGATGAAGCGCACGGACCTGCATTTTTCGCCTTCTCTGGCCAAAATGATGAGTCAGGTTCGTAAAAAAGTGACCCTGCGCCGCCTCAATCGCAAAAGGTTTAGCGAGGAAATGCAGGTGCTGCGCGAAATTTTCAATTCCGGTTGGCAGGATAACTGGGGATTTGTGCCTTTCACCGAGCATGAGTTTGCCACCATGGGCGATCAGCTGAAGTTCCTGGTGCCTGATGACATGATTTATATTGCCGAGGTCGATTCAGTACCTTGCGCCTTCATCGTCGGTTTGCCCAATATCAACGAGGCAATTGCCGATCTCAACGGCAGTTTATTTCCCTTTGGCTGGGCGAAGCTGTTGTGGCGTTTGAAAGTGAGCGGGGTGCGTACCGCGAGGGTGCCGCTGATGGGCGTTCGCCAGGAATATCAATTCAGCCGAATAGGGCCGATTATTGCACTATTGCTGATCGAAGCGTTACATGACCCCTTCGAGAAACGCGGTATTGATGCGCTGGAGATGTCCTGGATATTAGAGTCGAATACCGGCATGCGCACCATCCTGGAGCGAATTGGCGCGGTGCCTTACAAGCGTTATCGCTTATATGAAAAACAACTCTAACCCCTCGGCAAGACGCTGATTTTATCGGCCCTTCACAGGATGTAAAACGCACTGCGCTCAGAGAATACCTATGGCCAAAATTGCCTTTTGGTTGTTGGCGATTCAACGTTGCCGGAAAAACAATGTCACACGGGTGATTATTTAATTTCATTAACCAATTTCGTTATAAGTTACTGTGCGTTATTGATTGGTGTTAAAAATCACCCGGTTTTTATAAGAGTAAGATGCATGTCCTTTGAAAAGAAAAAAGGAATAAATCGCTTAATAAGTAGCATAAAAAACTCACTGGCGGGCCTTGTTGATGCCGTTTTTACCGAAGATGCTTTCCGTCAATTGCTGGTGATTAACGTAATATTACTGGTTGTTACATTTACTTTAGATATTACAAAAGTAGAAAGGGTGTTATTGATTGCCAGCAGCTTCATTTTACTGGTTGTTGAGTTGCTTAATACTGCCATTGAGAGCGTTGTCGATCGCATTTCTCTGGAGATACATCCCTTATCCAAGCGGGCCAAGGATTTGGGCGGCGCTGCGCAGTTGGTTGCGGTGGTGATGACGATAATGCTTTGGCTGGTGGTCTTGTTGGGCTGATTAATACCCTCGAGGCACCCAGATTTTCCGGAAGAAACGCCAGCTTTCAGCTGCCTTCATCAAGGAAGCAAAATATTCTTTGCAGGATAACGTTCTGTCGCTCATTATTTGAAATGTTGTTTCACTTTTATCTCATGAGCCGATCTTGAACTTATACGCCGCCCTGCGCCAGCGCGTGGAAAATACGCCCTGGTATCCTAAACGCAAAAGCTATCGCGTGCTGTTTTGGCGTGAGATCACGCCGCTGGCGGTGCCGATCTTTATGGAGAACGCCTGCGTCTTGCTGATGGGGGTGCTGAGCACCTTTTTGGTGAGCTGGATCGGCAAAGAGGCGATGGCCGGGGTGGGGCTGGCGGACAGCTTCAACATGGTAATCATCTCGTTCTTCGCCGCGGTGGATCTGGGCACCACGGTGGTGGTGGCCTTTAGCCTCGGCAAGCGGGACAGAAAAAGAGCGCGAGCGGCTGCACGCCAGTCGCTGGTGCTAATGACCCTGGTGGCCTTTGCATTGGCGATCGGCATTCATTTGGCGGGCGAACAGATTATTGATGTGATCGCCGGTGCCGCCACGCCGGAGGTAAAGGCGTTGGCGCTGTCTTATCTGCAAACCACGGTGTGGAGCTACCCGGCGGCAGCCATTGCCCTGATTGGCAGCGGGGCGTTGCGCGGTGCAGGCAACACCAAAATCCCGCTGTTGATCAACGGCGGCATGAATATTCTGAATATTATCATCAGCAGCATACTGATTTACGGCATGCTGGGCTGGCACGGGCTTGGGTTTGTCGGGGCCGGGCTGGGGTTAACCATTTCCCGCTATATTGGCGCCATCGCGATCGTTTATGTCCTGATGATCGGCTTTAATCCGGCGCTGCACATCACGCTGAAAAGTTACTTTACCCCGTTGAAGCTGACCATCCTGTGGGAAGTGCTGGGGATAGGTATTCCTGCCAGCATCGAATCGGTGTTGTTCAACGGCGGCAAGTTATTGACCCAAATGTTTGTTGCCGGCATGGGCACCAACGTTATCGCCGGCAATTTCATCGCTTTTTCTGTCGCGTCGTTGATTAACCTTCCGGGCAACGCTCTGGGGTCGGCGTCGACCATTATTGTGGGAAAACGGCTGGGCAAAGGGCAAATAGCTCAGGCAGAGCGCCAATTGCGCCACATTTTCTGGCTGGCAACGATAGGGCTGACGGTGATTGCCTGGGGCACGGCGCCCCTGGCGGGGGTATTCGCCTCGTTTTATACCCAACAAGACGACGTGAAGGAGGTGGTAAAGGTGTTGCTCTGGCTCAATGCCGCCTTTATGCCTATCTGGGCGGCGTCATGGGTGTTGCCCGCCGGTTTGAAGGGCGCGCGCGACGCCCGTTTTGCGATGTGGGTGTCGATGCTGGGCATGTGGGGTTGCCGCGTGGTTGCCGGTTATACGCTGGGCATCATGCTGGGCATGGGCGTGGTTGGCGTCTGGCTGGGGATGTTTATGGATTGGGCGGTACGCGGTGTCTTGTTCTACTGGCGTATGGTCAGCGGACGGTGGCTGTGGAAATACCCGCGCATAAAATCGAACTCGCTGGCGGAAAATATCCGCGCAGAGAAAAGCGGCGAGTAAGGATCAGGCGTTCGCTGTTACTTCGCCCGGCACCGATGATGCCTGACTGTTTTCCAGACGCCATTTGGCCGGCGAGAGGCCGTGGACCTGTTTAAAGGCCTTGGAGAAGTGCAGTTGGTTTTCATACCCCACCGAAATTCCCACCACCTTGATTGACGTCTGGCTATTGCACAGCAGGCTGGCGGCGATGCTCATGCGGAAGTTCAGCAGATATTCCTTTGGCCCAATGCCGTAAGTGCCTTTAAACAGCCGACACAGGTAACTGCGGTTGATGTTGCAGTAGGCGGCCAGGCGCTCAATGGTGAGGGGTTCATGGTAGCGGTTTTCAATGAGTTTTACCGCCTTGCGCAGATGCTGCGCCTTGTCGCTTGGCGGCTCGGCGATGCTTTGCAAAGCGTTATCAATCAGCGAAGAAAAAAACAGATAGCTCAGGCCCAGCGTTTTTAACCGATGTTCATCACCATGGCTAATGAGTTGCCGCAGATAGCGCAGCGCCAGAGGGGCGTCTTCGTTCTGGCGGGGACGATAAATCGGCAACTGGCGGCTCAGGCGGCACTCTTCAAAAATCTTGCCGGCCACCAGCCCGTCGACTTCCAGCCACATATAATGCCAGGGATCTTTTGAGTCGGCGCGATAGGTAGTCACGTCGTGCGGGTGGATCAAAAAACCTTCTCCGGCCACCACCGGAAAAGAGCCATATTCGCTGCTCAGTACTCCGGTACCGCTTATCACATAATGAAATAAATAGTGTTGGCGTACCGCCGGTCCAAAGCTGTGCCCCTTGTCACAGTTCTCCTCGCCATACTGGTACAGGTTCAGCTCGATATTGTCGGTACGACTCAGAGTAAAACTCTTATGCATCAGTCATGGCCCCTGTGTTTTCGCTTACTGTAGCAGTGTAGTCGTGGCACGGCGGTGGGGCGATCTTCAGATCCAGACCTGGCTCACAGTTTTCATGCTGCGTCATTTTTCGCCATAACAAGGTCACATTTATCCCTATATTGCGAATGCGTTGCCGCGTAGTTTCAGCTTATCGAAAACCACAGCAGCGGAGAAATACGATGATTAAAGTGACTTTTATGGGAGCAGGCAGCACCATTTTCGCCAAGAACGTTCTCGGCGACATCATGGCAACGCCGGCCCTGAAAGAGGTGGATATTGCGCTGTACGACATTGACAGCGCTCGTCTCAATGAATCTTTCGCCATGCTGAGCAATATCAACCGCAATATTAATGCGGGCAGGGCGAAGATCACCCCTTATCTCGGGATAGAAAACCGCCGTGCGGCACTGAAAAACGCTAATTACGTGGTAAATGCCATTCAGGTCGGCGGCTACGATCCTTGCACCATTACCGATTTCACCATCGCCAGAAAGTACGGCCTGCAGCAGACCATTGCCGATACCCTGGGCATCGGTGGCATCTTCCGCGCGCTGCGTACCATTCCGGTGCTGTTTGACTTTGCACGGGACATTGAGGCGGTCTGTCCGGATGCCTGGTTGCTGAACTACACCAACCCAATGGCGGCCTTAACCGGAGCCATGCTGCGCCATACCGGGGTGAAAACGGTGGGGTTATGTCACAGCGTTCAGGTGTGTGCGGAGACCTTGCTGAAAAGCGTCGATATGCCTACCGACGACGTACAGTTTCACATTGCCGGCATCAACCACATGGCCTGGCTGCTGGACGTTCGCCGTCACGGCGAGGATCTGTACCCGGAAATCAAGCGTCGCGCCAACGCGCTGCAGGGCAAGCATGACGACATGGTACGCCATGAAATCATGAAAACCTTTGGTTATTACGTCACTGAATCTTCCGAGCATAATGCCGAATACATGCCGTATTGGATTAAACGTCATTATCCGGAACTGATTGAGCGCTTCAATATTCCTCTCGACGAGTATCCGCGCCGTTGTATCGAGCAAATCGACCAGTGGCAGCAACGCAAACTGGCGTTGACCCACGACGCAAACCTGACGCATACCCGTACCCACGAATATGCCTCATACATTATCGAAGCGATGGAGACCGACCGGCCGTACAAGATTGGCGGCAACGTGCTCAACACCGGTCTCATCACCAACTTGCCGGCAGAGGCCTGCGTAGAAGTGCCTTGTCTGGTGGATGGGCAGGGGATCAGCCCTTGTTACGTTGGCCATTTACCCGAGCAACTGGCGGCGCTGAACCGCACCAATATCAATACCCAGCTATTGACCATTGAAGCGGCAGTGACGGGCAAACGCGACGCGATTTACCATGCGGCGCTGTTGGACCCACATACCTCCGCCGAGCTTTCCATTGATGATATACGTAAGCTGTGCGACGAGCTGATTGAGGCTCACGGCAGTTGGCTCCCTGCCTATCACTGATCGCCGAATTTAACCGTATTACCTCCTCAAAACGCACAAGGCGCGGGGCTTCCTGCGCCATCAAAAATAGGGTGGTGAGCCATGTTTTATTTGAGAAACAAGAATTTTTGGATCTTTGGGGCCTTCTGTTTTTTCTACTTTTTCATCATGGGGGCGGTGCTGCCGTTCTTTCCTATCTGGCTGCATGACGTCAACCAGCTTGACCAGCAGCAAACCGGGTTGGTGTTTGCCTGTATGGCGCTGTTTGCCCTGGTGTTTCAGCCGATTTTCGGTTTTGTCACCGACAAATTTGGCCTGAAGAAACACCTGCTGTGGATGATCATCTTCCTGCTGCTGTTTCTGGCGCCGCTGTTTATTTATGTGTTTTCGCCGCTGCTGCAAAGCCATTTTGTTTGGGGGGCCTTGCTGTGCGGGGTTTACCTGGGGCTGGTGTGCAGCGGCGGTTCACCGGCCATTGAAGCTTATATCGAAAAAGTGAGCCGACGCAGTCAGTTCGAGTATGGCCGCGCCCGGTTGTTCGGCTGTATCGGCTGGGCCATATGCGCCTCGATCGTCGGCTATATGTTTACCATCAACAACCAGTTCGCGTTTTGGTTGGCTTCCAGCTTTGCGCTGATCCTGGCCGGTTTGCTGTATTTGTTCAAACCCGATCAGAGCAGCACGCTGGCGGTGGCGGACGGCTTGGCGTTAAACCACAAACCCATCAAGTTAAAGGCGGCGTTGAACCTGCTGAAAATGCGCAAATTCTGGTGTCTGGTGATGTATATCGTGGGCGTGGCCTGCGTGTATGACGTCTTTGATCAGCAGTTCGCCAACTTCTTTACGTCGTTTTTCAGCGACCGACATGCGGGAACGCAGGCGTTTGGTTATGTAACGACGCTGGGCGAGTTTCTTAACGCTTTCATCATGTTCTTTGCGCCGTTGATCATTAATCGCATTGGCGGCAAGAACGCGCTGTTGATAGCTGGGGTGATTATGTCGGTGCGGATTATTGGTTCATCGCAGGCGGATTCGGTCACCGCGGTCATCATCCTCAAAACCCTGCATATGTTTGAGGTGCCGTTCCTGTTGGTGGGCATTTTCAAATACATCACCACCCAGTTTAACGTTAACCTTTCGGCGTCGATATACCTGTGGGGCTTTTGCTTCTTCAAGCAGCTCTCGGCCATCGGTATGTCCTATGCGGCAGGCCTGATGTACGTCAATTACGGTTTCAAAACCTCTTACCTGATCCTCGGCTGCATTGCGTTGCTGTTCACGTTGATTTCAGCCTTTGCCCTTAGCGGTAAGGTCGCGGTAGTCAAGCAGGAGGGCACACTGCCGGTTGCGGCGAATTAGTGCCGGCTCAACTCAATACAGCAGCGTCATAAGGCTAAAAAACAGCAGCGTCAGAACAATGATAAACCCGGTCTGCAGCGTCTTGCGCATCAGGCGGCTGTGGCCCCAGCGGGTGGCGCTCAGACGACTATCGATGGCGAACAGTGCCGGAACCATCAGCAGCACGTAAATCAACATCAGCATGGCGGTTAACGGCTGTTGGCTCATTCTGGCGTCTCCGTGCTGAGGTAGACAGGGGGGGCCCGCAGGGGGGCGATGCTACTTTCTTGCCGGTGTTTGTGCTCGACCATGTGCCTCCAAATAGGGCCGCCCGAAGGCGGCCGCCGGTTACTGCTTACGATATGAAGATGATTGCCGGCCACTGCCGGGGCCAACGCAGATATAATATTGCGAATGATAATCATTATCAATACTTGGCGTGAAATTTTATTGCAGGACGAGGATGGGCGGTGGGAAAGCTTTTACTGTGGTTTTAAAGTGACAGAGCACGCCATCAGGCGTGCTCTGTGACAAGACTATCCTCTGCGATTATTTCTCGTCTGGCAAGGCGTAAGCGACAATATAGTCACCCAGCTTGGTGCCGAACGAACCATGACCGCCGGCGGAAATCACCACGTACTGCTTGCCGTTGACCTCATAGGTCATTGGCGTTGCCTGGCCACCGGCCGGCAGCCGCGCTTCCCACAGTTTTTCACCGTTGGTCACGCTGAAGGCGCGCAGATAGTTGTCCGCGGTTGCGCCAATGAAGAAGACGTTACCGGCGGTGGACACCGGCCCGCCCAACATCGGCATGCCCATTTTGAACGGTAACGGCAGCGGAGAACTGTCGCGTACGGTACCGATACGTTTTTTCCACACGATGTCGTTGGTTTTCAGGTCCACGGCGGAAATATAGCCCCAGGCCGGCTGTTTGCACGGCAGGCCAAACGGCGACAGGAACGGATTCAGCGTTACGCCGAACGGCACGCCATACTGCGGTTGAACGCCGGACTCGGTGCCGGATCCGCCTTTGTCATTTTCGTCAGGCTCGATCGGGTTGCCCGGACCGCGTGGGATCAGTTTGGAAACAAACGGCAAGGCGATAGGGTTGGCGATAGCCACCTGACGGTCGGTATCTACAGACAGACCACCCCATTCGAACATGCCCAGGTTACCCGGGAACACCAGCGTGCCCTGCTCGGAAGGCGGCGTGAAGGTGCCTTCGTAACGCAGGCTGTGGAACATCACCCGGCAAACCAGTTGGTCATAAATGGTGGCACCCCACATGTCCGCGCCGGTCAGCTTTTTCTCTGGACGGAAAGTCAGCTCAGAGAAAGGCTGGGTCGGTGACAGACGGTCGCCCTTGGCTGGCCCCTGAGGAACCGGTTTTTCCGGCGCCGGAACCACCAACTCGCCATTGGTGCGATTCAGAACGAAAATGTTTCCGGTTTTGGTCGGCACATAAATCACCGGCACCTTGTTACCGTTTTTATCGGTAATGTCCGCCAGCGTCGGTTGTGCCGGTACGTCCATATCCCACAGGTCATGGTGCACCGTCTGATAGAACCAGACCAGTTTGCCGGTGGTGGCGTTCAGCGCCAGCAGGCCGCTGGCATAACGCTCCATTTCCGGCGTGCGATCGCCACCCCAGATGTCCGGCGTGGTGACGCCCATCGGCAGGTAAACGATATCCAGCTTGGCATCGTAGGCTGAAGGGGCCCAGGAGTTAGGGGAGTTCGGGGTGAAGTGGTGCTCGTCCGCCGGAATGGCGTTCGGATCTTTCGCGCCCGGATCGAAGGCCCACAGCAGCTTGCCGCTGTTGACGTCAAATCCGCGGATCACGCCTGAAGGCTCGCGGTTGGAGTAGTTGTCGGTCACTGCACCGGCTATCACAATCACCTTGTCGGTGATCACCGGCGGCGACGTTGGCTCATAATGGCCTGGCGTCGCATACGGCATATTGCTTTGCAGGTTGAGCTCGCCGTTATTGGCGAAGTCGGCGCAAGGCTTGCCGCTATCGGCATCCAGAGCGAACAAACGACCGTCATTCACCGGCAGGATAATGCGTCGTGCGCACAGCGCCGGGGAGGCATCTGCGGCTGCACCTGTGGCAGCAGGCGTTTCATGATACGAGACGCCACGGCAGGTGATGTGCTGGAAGGTCGGGTTAAATTTCAACTGAGGATCGAACTGCCACTTTTGCTTGCCGGTGGCGGCATCCAGTGCGAACAGCTTCTGGTGCGGGGTGCACAGATAGAGCGTGTCGCGGATTTTAATCGGGGTCACTTCGTTGGTGATTTCCCCCGGATCGTTGGCGGTTTTCAGGTCGCCGGTCTGGAAAGTCCAGGCTTCCTTGAGTTTGCCGACGTTCTTATCATTGATTTGGCTCAGTGGAGAGTAACGCGTGCCTTCCTGGGTGCGGCCATAGGCCGGCCAGTCGGCGTCTGACGCCTGAGGTTCGACTTTTACCTGCGCAGGTTCGAGGGTGCCGTTGATCTCTTGTGGATCATTAAACACCGCATAGGCCAGCGCCACCACGGTGACGACCAGCGCCAGGCTCAACGCGCTGTAAGCCAGCTTGCCCCTGGCGTGCAGCTTGCGATAGATAAAAGGCAGTACCAGCCACAGGCCGAAGAAGAAGGTGACGTCCAGACGTGGCGTCAGTGCCCAGAAGTCGGGCCCCACTTCCCACAGCGCCCAAATTGTGGTGCCGAGTAAAAAGATCGCGTACAGCAACAGAGCGGTTGCACGACGGCGGACCAGTAACCAGGCGGTGATCAGCAGCACCAGGCCGGCGATGATGTAGTACAGCGAACCGCCGAGCTTGGCCAGCCAGATGCCGCCTCCCAGCAGATAGAGCCCACTCAACGCGGCGAACAGTGCCGTGATGATGATGAGCGGCGATGATGACGCTTTATTTTGCATAGTATTATCCTTACCAAAATGAAAAGTCCCCGATTTAGAGATTAAGCCATATCCAAAAAAACACGCGGTTTCTCCCCAAAAATCCATCCCCGGTGTCTGGCATATCCCCCTGTTGCCAAGGCTAAAAGGCAGCGGCAATCAAAAATAAGGCGGACAGTTTTGGACGTTGAATAAACGCTCTCGTCAGAGATAAAGCCCAAACGGGCTGAATCAGGCGTAGCCGTTTCGATGATGTTGCACGGATGTGACGGCGCCGCCCAAAGCGCGGCTAGGTTACTCTAATTATTCTGCTTTTATTGAATACCTTGTGCTTTTTTTTTAGCGTCTTGCGGGTTTATGAATTGAGCTCATAAGCTCATGCATATTCAGCGCGTAGTTATTTGCCCGGTTGCCTCTTACAGTGATCGCACCTGGTCGCCCCGCACAAGCGGTGACCCATTCGTACACATCGGAGGAAAAATGCAAAAACGTAAGCTGGGTAACAGTGGGCTGGAAGTATCAGCGTTGGGACTGGGCTGCATGGGGCTTAGCTTTGGCTATGGCCCAGCCACCGACAAACAGCAGGCGATTGGCTTGATCCGAGCCGCTGTGGATCAGGGCGTGACCTTTTTCGATACCGCAGAAGTTTATGGCCCCTTCACCAATGAGTCACTGGTGGGCGAGGCGCTGGCGCCGGTACGCGATCGGGTCGTAATAGCCACCAAGTTTGGTTTTGAACTGCCGCAGCCGGATGGCAAACAGGTGCTCAACAGCCGGCCGGAACATATCCGCCAGGCGGTGGAAGGGTCGTTAAAGCGTCTTAACGTCGAAACGATCGATCTGCTTTATCAGCACCGGGTGGATCCCAATGTGCCGATTGAAGACGTCGCCGGTACGGTGAAGGCGCTGATCCAGGAAGGGAAGGTGAAGCACTTTGGCCTGTCCGAGGCGGGGGCACAGACGCTGCGTCGTGCTCATGCGGTGCAGCCGGTGACGGCGTTGCAAAGTGAATATTCGCTGTGGTGGCGGGAGCCCGAGCAGGAAATCTTGCCGACGCTGCAAGAGTTAGGCATTGGGTTTGTTCCTTTCAGCCCGTTGGGGAAAGGTTTTCTCACCGGGGCGATCAACGAAAATACCACCTTCGACAGCAGCGATTTCCGCAATGTGGTGCCGCGTTTCAGCGAGCAGGCGCGCAGAGCCAACCAGGGGCTGGTGGACGTGCTGGGGCAGATAGCTCAGCAAAAAGGGGTCACCCCGGCACAGATAGCGCTGGCCTGGCTGCTGGCACAGCAACCCTGGATTGTGCCGATCCCGGGGACCACTAAACAGCATCGCCTGCAGGAAAATCTCGGGGCCGCGTCGCTGTCATTGTCGTCGGAAGAACTGCGCAGCATTGAAGCGGCACTCGCGGTTATTGAGGTTCAGGGCGATCGCTATCCGGCGCATTTGCAACAAAACGTCGGACGTTGATGCGGCCGTTGCCCGCGGTAGCTTTTGAACCGCCGTCACCGACCGGCGAAAAGGCGCGCACGCTCTACAATTATCCTGTCAATGTTAACGTCGGCAGCCTTTGCCGAACTGGAGAAACAAGTGAAAATTCAACGCAGCGGTTCCCAACCTTCTCGTCCGGGGCCAGAAGAGTACTTTACCGGCAAAGTTCGCATCGATGCGCCTTTTGCCGGTAGCGAACCGGCCCGCGTGGGCGGCGCCACCGTGACCTTTGAGCCCGGAGCCCGTACCGCCTGGCACACCCATCCGCTCGGCCAGACGCTGATCGTGACTCAGGGGCGCGGTTGGATCCAGCTGTGGGGTGAAGAGATCCAGGAAATGAACCAGGGCGATATTGTGTGGGTCCCGGAAGACGTCAAACACTGGCACGGTGCGACGCCGGACACCGCCATGACCCACATCGCCATCGCCGAATCGTTAAACGGCAGCCCGGTAGACTGGATGGAGAAGGTCAGCGACGCGCAGTACCAGAAGCCTGCCCTGAACGGCTAGCCGCCAAAAGGGTCAGGCGTCGCCGATTTGCTGGCAAAAACGCAGCCGGTTGCCAAAGGGGTCGGTGAGGTTAAGCTCTTTCCCCCAGTCGAGGGTTTCAACGCCTGGCCGGGCATAGCGGTACTGCCTGGCTGATAGCTCCTGGTGCAGCGCGTCGATATCCTCGGTGGGAATAAACACTGCAGAACCCGGCGTGCTGTCACCATAGTGCTCACTGAGATGCAATCTCAGACCGGAACGCGTGATCTGCATGTACAGCGGCAGATCTTCACTGAAACGGTGCTCCCAATCCAACGTGAAACCGAGAAAATCCAGATAAAACTCCCGGGCCTTTTCAACCGAAAAGATGCGAAGAATGGGAACGGCAGGGGATAACTCCATTGTTGACCTCGTTTGAGCGGTTGCTATAGGTAATCGGGCTTGACCGGCCCGCGTGAGCGGGCCGCATAAAAGCAGCGGGTGGCTAGATCCCTAACCCGCCCAGGCACAGGTACTTTATCTCGAGATAATCTTCGATACCGTACTTCGATCCTTCACGCCCCAGTCCGGAGTTTTTAACCCCGCCGAAGGGGGCCACTTCGGTGGAAATCAGCCCTTCATTGATGCCTACGATGCCGTATTCCAGCGCTTCGGCAACCCGCATTACCCGGCCAATGTCGCGACTGTAGAAATAAGAAGCCAGACCGAAAGGAGTATCGTTGGCCAACTCAATGGCTTCGGCTTCGCTGTCGAAGCGGATCAGCGGCGCTACCGGGCCAAAGGTTTCTTCATGGAAGATTTTGGCCTGCCGCGGCACGTTGGTCAGAATAGTCGGCGTAAAGAAGTTATTGCCCAGCTCATGGGGCTTGCCGCCCAGCAGTATCGAGGCGCCGTGCTGCACCGCGTCGGCGATATGCTCGCTGACTTTTTCCACGGCGGCCGGATTAATCAACGGGCCGATGGTGACGCCATCATCCATGCCATTACCGACTTTCAGCTTGGCCACTGCCACCTTCAGCTTTTCGGCAAAGGCGTCGTAAATGCCGTCCTGTACCAGGAAGCGGTTGGTGCAAACGCAGGTCTGGCCGGCGTTGCGATATTTGGACGCGACGGCACCGGCGACGGCGGCGTCCAGATCGGCATCGTCAAACACGATAAACGGCGCATTGCCGCCCAGTTCCATACTGGTTTTTTTGATGGTCGGGGCACACTGCGCCAGCAGTTGCGCACCCACTTCGGTGCTGCCGGTAAAGGAGAGTTTGCGTACGTCCGGGTTGGCGGTCAGTTCGCCACCGATAGCCTGGCTTGGGCCGGTGATCACATTGCACACGCCGGCCGGTAAGCCTGCACGTTCGGCCAGCACGGCGAGCGCCAACGCCGAGAAGGGGGTCTGACTGGCGGGACGGATCACCCCGGTACAGCCCGCCGCCCAGCCGGGACCGGCCTTGCGGGTGATCATTGCCGCCGGGAAATTCCACGGCGTAATGGCGGCGAAAACGCCAATCGGCTCTTTCTGCACGATAATGCGGCGACCGGACAGATTCTGCGGGATGGTGTCGCCGTAAACCCGCTTGCCTTCTTCGGCGAACCACTCGATGAAGGAGGCGGCGTAGGCAATTTCGCCCCGGCTTTCCGCCAACGGCTTGCCTTGCTCGGCGGTCATGATGATGGCCAGATCCTCCTGGTTTTCCATCATCAGTTCGAACAGTTTGCGCAGCTTGCCGGCACGCTCTTTGGCCGTCAGCGCGCGCCAACCAGGCTGGGCTTTTTTGGCGGCGGCGATCGCCTGCGCGGTTTCTTTGGCACCCAAAGCCGGCACCTGACCGACCAGCTCGCCGGTGGCGGGGTTGTGGATCTTGATAGTTTGGTCGCCTTTGGCCGCCAACCACTGTCCATCGATGTAGTTGGCTTCGCGGAACAGCGTGGGATCTTTCAGGCGGGCGGAGAAGTTAGTGCTCATCGGTTATCTTCCTTTTTCAGAATTCAACACGGGTTGACCTACCCCAAACGGCTACCCTTTACCCTAGCAAATTTTTCCGCCTTCATTTGCCCGATCCTTGGCAACCGATCAATTTATCGCCATTCGCACCTTCTGTACAAAAAATGCCCGCGCTCAGGCCGATACTGAAATCAGCAGGCATATGACCCTTTTCGAAATGACCCTAAGACCCTGAAAGGAGCGTGCAGCATGATGACTTCAGTGAGTCGGCACCTTGCGGCCTACAGCAGCAACATGGATTTTTTGGCTTCCAGCATTGCGCTGATGGAGTGGCAGGGGCGTGAGATCGACGCCGGCAAGGTGGCGGGCAACATGTCCGAAGCGCAAAGCCGCTTGTTCTTTGAACGCCTGAGTTATTTCCGCCAGCTTTATCAGGCCGCCGCGACGGCGGAACACAGCGTATAAATTTAGCTAACCCCGCCTCTGCGGGGTTTTTTATGCCGGTTGTGACCACACGCCGGTGCTCAGCGTGGCCGGCGAATACGTCAGATTGCGCCCGCGCCACGGCAGGGCCTGTGAAAAACGCCACGCGCTGCGGATATCGAAGCGCCAATAACGTTCCGCCCCCGTGACTCCCTGGCCGATTTGCGCCTGCCAGAGGATCTGCGTTTCTCCCTGCAAGTGCAGAACATCACCGCGCTCAAAATCGATAAACAGCAGCGCAGCCCTGGGTTCCGCCAGCAGGTTCCCCAGCGTGTTCATATAGCGGTTGCCGCGAAAATCCGGTATCCACAGGCTGCGATCCTGAAGATGGATAAATCCCGGTTTGCCACCCCGGTGTGAGATATCCACGCCACCTTGTTCCAGTGAGCTGTGGGCGCAGCTGGCGACGAAGCAGGTATCCGCCTGGCGAATCAATGCCTGGGCCGCCGCGTCCAGCGTCGCGAGATGCTCAATCGGCGCGGGATGGGTGGCTACCGGATACAGCTCGCGTTGCTGGATATACTGCGGACAATTGCCGAAGCTCTGACTGACGGCAATTTCCAGGCGGTTTTTATCGGTGCGCGTAATGTGACCGTTGGCTCGATTGCGTCGGCGGTTGCTGAAGTCCAGCCCTAACGCTCCCACCAGACTCCCGGTTTGCAAGGCTGCCTGCGCCGGGTCGTCCTGGCGACGCGGGGCGCTGATGCGCAGGTGGTTGCTGTCCGGCGTGCGTAAAAATCCAGGGGGGCCGTTGAACAGCGTGGCCACCGGCCAGCCCTGCTCGTCCAGGGTGGCGACGAACAGGTAAGGCAGCGCGGCGAAAAATTCGCGGTGCTGCTCGGGCATGCTGGTGTAAATGTTGCCGCCGACGCGGTCAAAACCGGCCAATGCCTGGGCGCGCAGTTCGTCAGGGTGAAACATCGGCTGGGTCATAGGATTTACCTTTGCGCAGGGTGCGGCAATGCGGGCATCGCAAAGAAACCGGGCAGTGCGGCGATGCGCGCCACCCAGCGCCGGATGGCCGGATAGGGCGCCAGGGAGATACCGCCCTCCGGTGCCACCGCCACATAGCTGTAGCAGGCCAGATCGGCGATGGTGGGCTGCTCTGTCGCCAGGTAATCACGGTCGCTCAGATGCTGCTCCATCTGCGGCAAGAAGCGCGTGCTAATCGCCAACGCAACCCTGTCGTCCTCCGGTGCGGAAAATTGGGCGATTAGGCGACAGGACGCCGGACCGTAGCGTACTTCTCCGGCCGCTTTGGACAACCACGCCTGCACCTGCGCCGCCGCCAGTGGCGTCTCCGGCAGCCAGTGGCTGCCCGGCGCGTAGTTTTTCGCCAGATAAACCAGAATGGCATTGCTGTCGGCCAGCGTTAAATCGCCGTCCACCAGTACCGGGATCTGGCCGAGAGGGTTCAGGCGGCGAAACGCTTCGCTTTGGCGAACCTCGGCCGGGGATTCAATAAATTCGTAGGGCAGCTCCAGCATGCTTAGCAGTAATGCCACGCGGTGGACGTGGCCGGAAAGCGGGGTGCCGTACAGTTTGAGCTTGTGCATGGTCAGACTCCTGAAGAATTTTTACCAGCATACTCTTGCAGTCAGCGAGCGGAATCCGGCAATGTAGAAATTGATAATTTCACTTTTTGGAACAGTCTATGGATCGTCTGGACGAATTGGCTATTTTTGTGGCGGTAGTCCAGCACGGCAGCCTAGCGGCGGCGGGGCGCAAGCTGCGACGCTCCGCACCAGCCGTCACCCGGGCTATCGCTTCGCTGGAACAGCGCTTTGGTGCCCGATTGGTCGAACGCACCACCCGAAGGTTAGCGCCGACAGAGGCAGGGTTGCGGTTGGCGGAGCGTGCGCTCTTGCTGCTTACTGACTATCAGGCCGCGGTGCTGGACACGGCGGACACTCAGCTCACCGGATTATTGCGTATTACCTCGCCGGTGCAGTTCGGACGCAAGCATGTGGCACCGGTGGTGATGGCGTTTCTTGACCGGTATCCGCAGATGCAGATTGAAATGGTCCTCAACGATCGCAACCTGGACTTGATTGACGAGGGGCTGGACGTCGCGGTGCGCATTGGTCATTTGCAGGATTCTTCGCGGGTGGCGCGCCGGTTGGGGCAGGTGTCCCGGGTGACCGTCGCCAGCTCGGACTATCTGGCGCGGCGCGGTGAACCGCAGGAGCCGGCGCAACTGGCGGAGCATGACACCATCGTGGGTACCCAGCGGGCATCGCTGCGCGAATGGCGCTTTGGCCCGCAGGAGAATGGCGAGCGGGTGAGGTTAACACCACGTTTGTTGCTCAATGACGTCGAAACGCAGTTACTGGCGGTGCGAGCGGGCAAGGGCATCGCCCGGCTATTGTCGTACCAGGTGGCAGACGATTTGGCCGCGGGGACGTTGGTACGCCTGTTACCGGCGTTTGAACCTTTGCCGATGCCGGTGCAGTTGGTGGCGCAAAACATGCAGCGCATGCCGCTCAAGGTACGCACCTTCTGGGATTATGCCTGGCAGGAATTAAGCCAATTAGCGCAAATTCAGGCGCGATAAAAATAGGTATTGGCGCCAAATAAGTTTCACTGGTTAAACTTATTTGGCGCGAAAAAAGATTTATATTACCGGGCGCGCATTGCTGTAACGCCTCTCTTGACAATATTTTGACGACTGCTAATAGTTAACGCATATCTTAAATAATAAACTAAGTTTAATATATGAAACTTGTTGCGGGGAGTTACGACAACGGTAGCACGGTGGATAATGAAGATGAGATCCTCAACTCATTTCAAATTCGCAGCCAGGCGGTTTATCAAAAAACTCGCACTGAGTGCAATATTGCCTATGGAAATTCACCGCGAGAAGTTTTTGACTGGTTATATTCCGACAAACCGGGTAAAGGGACGTTAATATTTATTCATGGTGGCTATTGGCAGTTTTGTCGTAAGGATGATTTTGCTTTTATTGCGCAGGTGCCGTTGTCGTTAGGTTTTGACGTCGTGCTGGTGGAATATACGTTGGCGCCCGAGGCTCGGCTTGACGATATTTGCCGGCAAACCGGTGCGGCGCTGGACGCGATTCAACAACGGCTTTCCGTCTGTCAGCCGGCGCCAGTGTACCTGTGCGGCCACTCTGCCGGCGGGCATCTGGCCAGCGTCTGGCAGCATCACCCGGTGGTCGACGCGACCTTACCGATCAGCGGCATTTTCGAACTGGAGCCGCTATTAAACACCTACGTTAACCGACGACTGCAGTTGACCGAGCAACAAATTACCCAACTGAGTCCGGTACGGCATATTCCGCAGCGTATCAAGCCGATGACGCTGTTTTACGGTGCCAATGAGCTGCCGGAATTGATTGGTCAGTCAAGGCACTATTACGCTGCGCTGAAGGAAAAAAGCCAGCCTGTCACCCTGGTCGCCGTCGACGGCGCCAACCATTATAACGTGCTGGATGCCTTGTTCGCCTGGGATGGCGCCCTGACTCACCTGCTAACCACTACGGGGAAATAAACCATGCGCACCATCATTGACACCGGCCTGCCGGAAATCGGTCAACCTTTCTCCTGGGCCACCCAGGGCGGCGGCATGTTGTTCACCGCCCATGGCCCGGTCAGAGCCGACGGCAGTATTGAAACCGGCGCGCCGGAAAAGCAGATTACCCTGACATTCGATAATTTGGCTCAAACCCTGAAAGCGGCAAATAGCCACAGCGATAAGGTATTACAGGTCATTATTTATCTGACCGATGTCAATGACGTTAAATTACTCGATGAAATTTACAAAAAATACTTTAACTTCCCTTATCCCAATCGTTCAACGGTGATAGTCGATAAACTGGTGGTGCCCGGCATGAAAATAGAAATAACCGTTAGCGCCACCGTCTGATTTATCTATTACTTAATTCCCACCTGCTCATTCATTCAATAATGAATAAAGGAATCGCTATGTTTAATCACATTGGCCGTTCGGCGGCCGATCCTATTATGTCGTTGATGGAAGCTTATTTACAGGATGGAAATAGCCAGAAAGTGAATCTGGGCATTGGTCTTTATTACGATCGGCAGGGCAGGATCCCGCTGATGCAGGCGGTAGAGGCGGCGGAGCAGCGCCTGCTTGAGCGGCGCAGCCCACACGGCTATCCGCCAATCGAAGGTTCAGCGCTGTTTGCCCAACAGGTGCAGGCATTGTTGTTTGGCGAGGCGGCAACAGCGTCGATAGCTACGGTACAAACCGTCGGCGGCTCCGGTGCACTGAAGCTGGCGGCGGATTTTATTCATCACTTTCTGTCGCGCCGTGACATCTGGGTCTCTGATCCCACCTGGGCCAATCACTGGGCCATCTTTGAGGGGGCCGGGCTGACGGTGCACACCTATCCGTACTTCGATGAGGCCAACGGTGGGCTGCGCTTTGACGCGATGCTGGATACGTTAGGCAGTCTGCCGGAAGGCAGCGTGGTGCTGCTGCACCCCTGCTGCCATAACCCGACCGGCACCGATCTCAGCCAGGCACAGTGGCGTGCCACCCTCGAAGTGCTGCAGCGCCGTCGCCTGCTGCCGTTGTTCGATATTGCCTACCAAGGGTTTGGCGAGGGGCTGGATGAAGACTGCTTTGCCCTGCGTGAGGCGCTGAAAACGGATCTGGAATTTATGGTCGCCAACTCATTTTCGAAAAATGTCGCCCTCTATGGTCAACGGCTGGGTGGGCTTTCGGTTTGTTGCGCCGGCCCAGAGAGTGCGGAGAACGTCAAAGGCGCATTAAAAACGCTGATCCGCCGCAGTTACTCCTGCCCGCCGACCCATGGCAGCCAGATTGTGGAAACCCTGCTGACGGACCCCGATTTGCGTCAACAGTGGGAGAGCGAACTGGCAGGCATGCGTCAACGCATTCAACAGATGCGCCAAATTCTTTCCGCCGGCTTGGAGCAGGGGGGATCGCAACTGGACTACCGTCGCATCCGTGACCAAAAAGGGATGTTCAGCTACACCGGCCTGAACCCCCAGCAGCTTGAACGACTGCGGCAACATTACGCCATCTATCTGGTGGCGCCTGGCCGCATGTGCCTGCCGGGCCTGAACCAAAACAATGTCGACTACGTTACTGCCGCCATTCTGGACGTCACCCGCACTGCATGAAAAGGTAGGAGACTGCTATGAAACAGATAAAAGGTTTTGACGAAATCGCCCGGCGGCAAGGCGGGTTGCAGAAACAGCTCACCGCCGGGCAGATGTCGATGCTGGCGATCGGCGGCGCTATCGGTACCGGGCTGTTTCTCGGCAGCGCCTATGCCATTCAGATGGCCGGGCCCAGCGTATTGCTGAGCTATTTTATCGGCGGCATCGTAGCGTTATTACTGATGGGATGCCTGGCGGAAATGACCTCCGAACACCCGACGCCGGGCTCGTTTGGCGACTATGCCGAATTTTACATCAGCCCGCTGTTTGGTTTTCTGGTGCGTTATTCTTACTGGTCCTGCGTGGTATTGGCGGTGGGGACCGAGGTGACAGCCATCGGCATGTATATGCAGTTCTGGTTCCCGACCACGCCAATCTGGCCCTGGGTGCTGTTGTTCTCTGCGGCGGTGATCCTGATTAACGTGATTGGCGTTAAATCGTTCGGCCAGGTGGAATATGCGCTGTCGACCATCAAGGTGGTGGCCATTGCCGCCTTTATCGCCATCGGCATCGGTATTCTGATGTTTTCTGCCAACCCGGCCTTTGGTCTGCAAAACTTTACTGCCAACGGTGGCTTCTTCCCGTTTGGCGTGAAAGGCATGTGGTTTGCGGTGATCGTGTCGATTTTCAGCTACCTGAGCATTGAGATGATCGCCGTCGCCGCCGGTGAGGCCAAGAACCCGGTGATTGCGGTAAAAACCGCGTTCAAGGGCACCATTTTACGACTGTTCATTTTCTACATGCTGTCGATTGCGCTGATGCTGGCGATCGTTCCCTGGCGGCAGTCCGGTACCGGCGAAAGCCCGTTCCTGGTGGCGATGAACGTCATCCACCTGCCTGCCGCCGCCGGTATCTTCAACTTTATCGTTCTGGTGGCCGCGCTGTCGGCGATGAACAGCCAACTGTATATCACCACCCGCATGATGTTCTCGCTGTCACGCGCTGGGCAAGCTCCGGCTGCGCTGGGCCGGGTCAGTAAACGCGGCATCCCGGTAAGCGCGCTGGCGATGTCCTGCATCGGCATCGTGGTGTCGATCGTGTTGAGTCTGGTCTACCCGCAAAAATCCTTTGCCGCTATGATGTCTATTTCGGTGTACGGTGCCTGCTTTACCTGGCTGATGATTTTTGTCACGCACCTGTTTTTCCGCCGTCAGCACCGGCAAACCCACCTTAAATTTCGCATGTGGGGCTTTCCTTACACCACGCTGGCCGGTGCCGGTTTGATGGCCGCGTTGCTGATCTCGACGGCGTTCACCGAATTTTTCAGGATGACGCTGTGGTTTGGCATTCCGTTTACCCTGCTGTTGGTGGCTATCTACTTCTTCTACAGCCGTCATCAGCCCGTACCCGCGGTAATGGAAACACCGAGCGTGGAGTAAACCGGTTCACTGAAAATGTGAATATGTGGCTCTGGTGATAAACCACTTTATCCGGAGAATAAGCCTTTTCTGGGGTTATGGAGTGGTTTGCAATGAGCAGTGGGACAGAAAAACGGCGCCTTATTGGCTGTAGCAACAGTATGCCGGTGGCCAGGCATTCGGCGCAGGGATGGATCAACGGCTTTCTGGGCATGTTGATTTTCAGCGGTTCTTTGCCTGCCACTCGCGTGGCGGTGCAAGAGTTTGATCCCATGTTTCTCACCGCGATGCGCGCGGTGCTAGCGGCCTTGCTGGCTCTGAGTGCATTGACGCTGATGCGCCAGCGTTGGCCGCAGCGCCGAGACCTGGCGCCGTTGGCACTCACCGCGCTCGGGGTGGTGATCGGTTTTCCTTTGCTCACGGCGCTAGCCTTGCAGCACACCACCTCGGCGCATGCGCTGGTGTATATCGGGCTGTTGCCGCTGGCTACCGCCTGCTTCGGTGTACTGCGGGGCGGTGAGCGGCCCAAAGCCGCTTTCTGGCTGTTCTCGGTGTTGGGGAGCCTACTGGTTGGCGCTTTTGCGTTAAGCCAGGGGGCGACTGGCTCCTGGCTTGGCGATCTGCTGATGGTGGCCGCGGTGCTGCTTTGTGGCCTGGGCTATGCGGAAGGCGCGGTGCTGACGCGCAAGCTTGGCGGCTGGCAGGTGATCTCCTGGGCGCTGGTGGTGGCTTTGCCGTTGACGGCAGCGGCGGCCGTGGTGACGGCCCCACCAGCCTGGCCACAGGTCAGCGTCGGCGCCTGGTGTTCTCTGGGCTACATTTCGCTGTTCAGCATGTGGATTGGCTTTATCTTTTGGTATCGCGGTTTGGCGCAGGGGGGCATCGCCGCCGTGGGACAGCTGCAATTGCTGCAGCCGTTTTTTGGTCTGGCGCTGGCCGGGCTGGTGCTGCATGAAAGCATTCAACCTTCAATGATTGCGGTAATGGTCGGCGTATTGGTGTGCGTGTACGGCGCCAAGCGTTTTTCGCGGTAAGTAATAAGACGGGGTAAGGCCTGCCTTACCCCGTAGCCAAGGCCGCCAGCACCCGGTTCAGCTTTTGGGCCGCCTGGTGGATCTGCTGTTCCGTGTAGCCCCCCAACCCGAGTATCAATCCATTTTTCCCGCTGCCGGGGCTATACATCGGCGAAAGTGCACCGACGGCTATCCCGGCCTCGGCGGCTTTGCGGGCAACCTGCCGATCGTCCACATCCGCTTTTAACCACAGCAGCATATGCATGCCCTGATCGCTGGGGTGCAGAGTGGCCAGCTCGGCAGAAACCTGCGCGTTGATGGCGTCGGTCAGCACTCGCCTTTTTTCCGCATACACGCCGCGCATTTTACGAATGTGGCGATCCAGATGCCCCTGCGCCATAAAACTGGCCAGAACGTATTGATCGGCACTGGGAGGATGGCGATCCATCAGCACTCGCGCACCGCAGAAGGCATTCACCAGGGGCTGAGGAACGATGGCGTAGCCCAGACGCAGCGAAGGGAACAGCACCTTGCTGAAGGTTCCCAGGTAGATAACCCTGGCCGGATCCAACCCCTGCAACGAAGGAAACGGGTGGCCGGAATAACGCATTTCACTGTCGTAATCGTCTTCGACGATCCAGGCCTGCTGCGCTTTGGCCCATGCCAGCAGCTCAAGCCGGCGCGACATGCTCATGGGCATACACAAGGGGTACTGATGAGAGGGAGTGACAAAGGCGGCTCTGGCCAGCGGCGCGATTTTCCTGCCTGCGTCGACCGCTATGCCTTCGCTGTCCACCGGCACTCTGGCCATTTTCCGGTCTCTGAAGACGGTATTAAAAATGGCGGTAATGCCATGATAAGCGGGATCTTCAACCCAGGCGGTCTCACCGGCATCCAGCAGAATCTGCGTGGCGAGATAGAGCCCCTGCTGTGTGCCGGAGGTGATGATCACCTGTTCCGGCGTGCAGTGCACCGAACGGGACTTGCGAACGTATTCGCATATCGCCTCACGCAGCGGCAATGCGCCCTGCGGTTCGCCATACCCGGCGGGGGCGCCGGGGCCTCTGGCGCGGATACGGTTGCCGAGCCTGCGCCAAACGTCGTCGGGCGCGGTATCGTTGATCGGTACCGAGACGGTGAAGGGGACCGGTGGCAGAGGGCGCAACTGGGCGGCAAAGTGTTCCAGGGCCAGCGCCTGATCGGAAAGCGGCATATCGCCGGCGTCCGGGTGTTTGACCGGCGCGGGGGCTGGGCGGGTGAGCGACAACGCCACCCGAGTGCCCGAACCGAGCTGCGCTTCGAGAAATCCTTCCGCCGTCAGTTGTTCGAAGGCGGCCAGCACCGTTCCTCTGGCAAGCTGTAATGCGCCCGCCAGTACGCGGGTTGAGGGCAGCAGATCGCCCGGTTTAAGTTCGCCTTTGCCTATGGCAGCGCGCAGCGCCTGGGCAAGTTGCAGGCTAAGCTGCCCCGCATGGCGATCAAGCTCGCCGATAGCGGGGACTTCAACCGTTTTGGCCGTTCTGGGCATCTATTCCGGTCCAGATAAAAGTGGGTTAACAGGGTGTTTACTGTAAACCACTTTTGGTCTGAATAGCGGTTTTCGACAGGATTAAAGCTGGCTTTTCGGGATCAGGTGGTCGCCAAAGCTCAGGCGTTGACGGCCCGGTTCAATGGCGGTCAGTGGCGCAACCTCCTGCAGCGAGGATTTACAGCGTTCAACCAGATCGTGGTATTCGCGCGTACCGGCGACTTTCCACGCCAACTCCTGTTCGGTCAGGTCACGCAATACTCGCGCCGGGCTGCCGACCACCAGCTTATTGGCCTCGATCACCGCGGCAGCCTTGACGAATGCCATGGCGCCGACGATGGTGTTTTCGCCGATCTCTGCACCGTCCATGATCACCGCGTTCATGCCGACCATGGCGTTACGGCGGATGCGACAACCGTGCAAGATGGCGCCGTGGCCGATGTGCCCGTCCTGCTCCACCACGGTGTCCTGCTGCGGAAAACCGTGCATCACGCAGTTGTCCTGAATATTGGCGCCATCGCTAATCACCAGCCGGCCAAAGTCGCCGCGCAGGCTGGCGTTGGGGCCGATATAAACCCGTTTGCCGACGATCACATCGCCAATCAGTACGGCGGTAGGGTGTACGTAACTGCTGGGATCGATCACTGGCGTCAGGCCGTCAATCTGATACACGGGCATAGCAAAGTTTCCTTATACTGTAGGGTCGCGTGGCAGGCCGCCGAAACGCCGATAATAGCTGGCTGCCGGGGCAGGCAGAGCGCCGATAGTGGTCTCGGTCATGGCGCTGACATACTCGGTCGCTGCGCGGTCTACCCGCTGATAAATATTGATGCACAGGTTACGGGCAATCTGTCCTTCCCACTGCGCTGGCAGCAGGGCGTCCGGCAGCAGAGGATCTTTGAGCACCACGCGCCGGAAGAAGTGGATCAATAATAGCTTAATCTGGAAACAGCGCTGGGGCGTCAGCAGCGCTTCATCGGCTTCGCGCAGAAGCGCCATCAGGGGGCGGAAAGAGACGATAAATTCGTGATAATCGGCAGCGACGTCAGCCAGCGCCCAGCAGTTGGCCACCAGCTGTTGCAGGGTTTTCTCCGAGCGGTTATAGGGATAGTCGGCGCGGAAGTAGATCACCTGTTCGCTGGCGTTAAGTTCGCCGAGCAGGGCGGTGACGTCGGTTTGCGCGTGGGTGGGGGCCGCCATCAGATTGCTGGCTATTTGGCCGAAGCCCAGCCAACCCAGCTCTTTTTTCAACCGTGCCCGCTCCTCCTTTTCCGCGCTTTCCAGCAACAGCAAATCCCATTTCCCGTCCCAGGCGGGCGGTTCGCTGAGATAGATTTTCGACTCGGCATGGCGGAACTGACGCATACCCTGATCGGTCACCCGATAGAAGCTGCGACGGCCGATTTTTTCAACCTCCAGCCAGCCCTCTTTCTGCAGGCGAAATACCGAGGTGCGCACGAAGCGGTCACCAAAACCCAGGGCCTCCAGCAGCGCGCTCAGGCTGCCAAGCCAGACTTCGCCGCCCCGGTGGCTCAGCGCATCGCCGTAGAGGGAGATAATCAGCGAGGTGCCGCTGATCGGCTGAGCCTCTATAGCATGGCGGATAAACTCATCCAGTTTATGTTCCATATTTTTCCATGGGTTAGCCGACGGTGAAGCACAACATTACCACAAATCATTCGGGCGTCATCCGTGACGCCGGGGCAATCAGCGAGGCCGCAGATCGACCACGCGCTGGGCTTTGCCTTCTGAACGTGGGATATCGCCGCAGTTGGCGATGCTGACATCGGTGCTGACGCCGATAATCGACTTGATATGGTGGCGTAACTGGTGGCAAATCTCACAGCGTTGCTGGTGGCTGAGGCTGAGCGCCGCTTCCTTCAATTCAACGCGCACCGCCAGGGTATCCAGGTGCCCGCTGCGGCTGACCTGCAGCTGATAGTGTGGCGACAGCTGTTCGAACTGCATGATTTGCTCTTCCACCTGCGACGGGAACACGTTGACGCCGCGGATGATCAGCATGTCGTCGGAGCGGCCGGTAATTTTCCCCATGCGACGCATCTGGCGCGCGTCGCCCGGCAGCAGGCGGGTGAGGTCGCGGGTACGGTAGCGGATCACCGGCAGCGCTTCTTTGGTCAGCGTGGTAAACACCAGCTCGCCGTGTTGGCCGTCCTGCAGCGTCACGCCGGTTTCCGGACAGATGATTTCCGGCAGGAAATGGTCTTCCCAGATGGTCGGGCCGCCGCCGCTTTCGGCGCATTCCATCGCCACGCCCGGCCCCATTACTTCGGACAGGCCGTAAATATCCAGCGCCTTGATGCCCATACGGCTTTCAATTTCATGCCGCAGCGCTTCGGTCCAGGGTTCGGCACCAAAGACGCCGAGGCGCAGCGAGCAGCCACGGGCGTCGCCGCCCATTTTGCGTTCCAGCTCGTCGATCAGCGTCAGGCAGTAGGACGGTGTCACCATGATCACATCGGGTTTGAAATCCAGGATCAGCTGCGCCTGCCTTTCGGTTTGCCCACCGGACATCGGGATCACCGTCGCCCCGAGTCGCTCCGCGCCGTAATGAGCCCCCAGCCCGCCGGTGAACAGGCCATAGCCGTATGCCACGTGCACCTTGTCTTTGGCGGTAGCGCCGGCGGCACGCAGGCTGCGCGCGACGATATCGGCCCAATTATCGATATCCCGCTGGGTGTAGCCGACCACCGTCGGTCGGCCGGTGGTCCCTGACGAGGCATGAATACGCACCACCTGTTCCATCGGCACGGCGAAGGTGTCGAACGGGTAGTTGTCGCGCAGGTCCTGCTTGGTGGTATAAGGGAAACGAGCCAGATCGCTCAGCTGTTTGAGATCGTCGGGATGGACGCCCGCCTGATCGAACTTGCGTCGGTACATCGGCACATTGTTGTAGGCGTGGTGCAGCGTCCATTTAAGGCGCTCCAGTTGCAGCGCCTCAATCTCATCGCGCGAGGCGAACTCAATGGCGTCGAGTGGCTGTGGATTCATTGTCATAGTTAGCCTCGGGGGTCAGACTCGCTCAATAATCATGGCGATGCCCTGGCCGACGCCAATGCACATGGTGCAAAGCGCGTAGCGGCCGGAACGCCGTTCCAGTTCGAACAGGGCAGCTAACGCCAGACGCGCGCCGCTCATGCCCAGTGGATGACCAAGGGCGATCGCGCCGCCGTTGGGGTTCACCTGCGGGGCGTCGTCAGGCAACCCAAGCTGGCGCAATACTGCCAGCGCCTGGGCGGCAAAAGCCTCGTTCAGTTCAATGACATCCATTTGCGCCAGGCTCAGCCCGGCCAGTTCCAGCACTTTACGGGTGGCCGGTAGCGGACCTATGCCCATTAAACCGGGTTCGACGCCGCAGGTTGCCGTCGCGACGATGCGCGCACGCGGTGTTAATCCCTGACTCACTGCTATTGCCTCCGAGGCGACGATCAGCGCCGCTGCGCCGTCGTTCAGGCCGGAAGCGTTGCCGGCGGTCACCGTGCCGGGTTGGCGGAACGGGGTTTTCAGCGCCTGCAGCTGTTCCAGCCGCGTATCTGCACGCGGGTGTTCGTCCTGGTCAAACAGGGTGACCGCGCCTTTCTTGCCGCTGAGGCTGACCGGCACGATCTCCTGCGCGAATATCCCCAACGCTTGCGCTCGCGCGGCCCGTTGCTGGCTGCGCAGAGCGAAGGCGTCCTGATCGGCGCGGCTGACGTTGAATTTTTCCGCTACGTTTTCGGCGGTTTCGGGCATGGATTCGGTGCCGTATTGCGCCTGCATCAGCGGGTTGATAAACCGCCAGCCGAGCGTGGTGTCATACAGCTGCGTCTGACGGCTGAAGGCGCTGTCGGCCTTACCCATCACCAACGGGGCCCGGGTCATCGATTCTGCGCCGCCGGCCAATACCAAACCGGCTTCACCGGCCTTGATGCTGCGGGCCGCCATCGCCAGCGCGTCCAATCCCGAGCCGCACAGGCGGTTGAGCGTGGTGCCGGAAACGTTAACCGGCAGGCCCGCCAGCAATGCCGCCATACGGGCCAAATTGCGGTTGTCTTCCCCAGCCTGATTGGCGCAGCCGAGGATCACGTCGTCAACCCTCGACCAGTCCACCTGCGAGTGGCGGGCCAACAGGGCGCGCAGCGGCAGTGCGGCCAAGTCATCGGCGCGGACGTTGGCCAGGGCGCCGCCGTAACGGCCAATCGGCGTGCGGACGCCGTCGCAGATAAAAGCCTGGTTCATGCTTGCTCCCCTAAAATGGCGTGACCGAGCCGATGTGCGCGGCCGCGAAACCAGGCGACGGTTTTGCCCAGTTGATTGACAATCTCCACGTCATACAGACCGGTGGTTTTGCCCTGATGGCGCACCTCAGCGCTGGCCGTCAGGCGATCGCCGGCCAGCGCCGGGCGGATAAAGTCTATGCTGCAGCCGGACGCTACCGCCGCCAGCCCCTGGCTGTTGCAGGCGTAGGCGAAAGCGGTGTCCGCCAGGCTGAACAGTTGCCCGCCGTGGCAGGTCTGGTGGCCGTTGAGCATCTGCGGCCCGACGGTCATGCTGACTTTTGCGAACCCGGCGTCGACGGCATCCACCCGCATGCCCATCGCCTGGGCGCAGGTGTCCTGCTGAAACATCTGTTCGGCGCAGCGTTGCGCCAGCGCGTGGGGCGTATTGGCATTCATCATTGGGCTCCTGAAGAAAGGGATGCGTAGTGGCGCAGCAACGGCATCGGGCGATAGCGGGGTTCGCCGTAGAAGCGTTGCAGATTTTCCAGCGTGGTCAGGATGTGTCGCCAGCCTAATGACGCACCCCATTCCAGCGGGCCGCGCGGGTAGTTAACCCCGCAGCGCATGGCGTGGTCGGTATCGGCGGCGCTGGCGACGCCCTTGTTCACCACGTCGAGCGCTTCATTCGCCAACATGGCGAGGGTGCGCATCACCAGCAGGCCCGGGTAGTCCGGCAACAGGATTACTTTCTTGCCAAGGGATTGCAGCAGACGTACCACAGTGGCGTTGTGTCGGGCATCGTTTTGCGCCGCGCAGCTGATGGCGACGGTGGAGGCCTGGGCATACTGGGCGGACAGATCAAACAGCACCACGGGGGTTCCGGTTTCATCGGCGACCTGGCTGGCTGTTTTACCATTTGTTAACATAAATGTAACTTCATCGAGCTGGGCAAAAGCACTGGTCTGGCCGGGTTGTATGATCGCCTCCGCATTTCCTGCCAGTAACTCGGCCAGCAGAGTGACGCCTGCCGCATCGCCGTGCAGCTTAATGCTGTGCGGCAATTCCGCTGAGGATGCAGGTAACCCGGCGACAATTTGAGGTGGCGCTTGTTTGTCGTAGCGATAAAAGCCGCACCCGCTTTTGCGGCCCAGACGCCCGGCGGCCACCCGTTCCTGCTGCACCAAAGACGGCGTGAAGCGCGGATCCTGGAAGAAGGCCTGAAACACTGATTCAGTGACGGCGTAATTGATGTCCTGACCAATCATATCGGTCAGTTGCAGTGGCCCCATGGCGAAGCCGCCTGCGTCGCGAATTACCGCATCCAGCGTGGCGGCGTCGGCAACTTGTTCTTCGAGCGCGCGCAGGGTTTCGGCGTAAAAAGGTCGCGCCACGCGGTTAACGATAAAGCCGGGCGTGGAACGGCACAGCACGCTTTGTTTGCCCCATTGCCGGGTCAGCGCCTGCAGTTCGGCAACGGTTTCGGCGCTGGTGTCCAACCCGCTGACGATCTCGACCAGCTTCATCACCGGTGCCGGGTTGAAGAAGTGCAAACCGGCCAGGCGCTGTGGATGGCGCAGCGCACCGCCGATGGCGGTAATCGACAGCGATGAAGTGTTGCTGGCGAACAGTGCGGCGGGGGAACACAGCGCTTCCAGCTCACGAAACAGGCTCTGTTTGATCGCCAGTTTTTCCGCCACCGCTTCTATCACCAGTGCGCTGTCGGCCAACTGGTCAAGCGACTCGACCGGCTGAATACGGCCCAGCAGGGCCTCGGTGGCATCGGCGTCGGCCTTGCCGGACTCGACCCTTTGGCGCAGGCGTTGGCCTAACGCATCGAGTGCCTGCCGGGCGGCGGCGGCATCGATATCAAACAGCCACACCGGATGCCCGGCCCCGGCCGCCACCTGGGCGATACCGATGCCCATGGTGCCGGCACCAATCACGGCGACCCTTGCGTTGACGTTCGGCAGGTTCATGATTATTTCCCGCTGAAATTAGGGGGGCGTTTGGCGAAGAAGGCGCTGACGCCTTCGCGGTAGTCGTCGCTGCGGCCGCCGAGGCGCTGCAGGTCGCGTTCCAGATCGAGCTGCTGATCGAGGGTATTGTTCGCCGAGCTGTAGAGGGCTTTTTTAATCAGCCCCAGCCCGTAAGTGGGTTGGGTGGCCAGGTGTTGTGCCAGCGTTTGGCTGGTGGCGGCCAGTTGGTCCGCCGCTACCACCTGCCAGATCATGCCCCATGCCAGCGCCTGTTGTGCGCTGACTTTATCTCCCAGCAGCGCCATGCCCATGGCGCGGGCGTGGCCTGCCAAACGGGGCAGGAACCAGCTGCCGCCGGAGTCCGGCACCAGCCCCAGACGGCAGAAAGACTGAATAAAATTGGCGTTATCGGCGGCGATCACGATATCGCAGGCCAGCGCCAGCGCTGCGCCGGCCCCCGCCGCGACACCGTTGACGGCGCACACCACCGGCTTTGGCAGGGCGGTCAGACGACGGATCAGCGGATTGTAAAAACGCTCTACCGACAGGCCGAGATCCGGCGCCTGCTGTTCGACGCTGACGTTGCGATCGTTCAGATCCTGCCCGGCGCAAAAGCCACGTCCCGCACCGGTGATCAGCAGGCAGCGTACGGTTTCGTCCCGCTCGGCGAGGGTCAAGGCTTCGCTCAGTTGGCGGTGCATCTCGTCGTTGAAGCTATTGAGCCGGTCTGGCCGATTGAGGGTCAGCGTCAGCACCCCGGCTTCAAGGTGGGTGAGAATCAATGCGTTTTCCATAAATCAGCGCCCCTGATAGTTTGGCGTACGTTTTTCGAAGAAGGCGGCGATGCCCTCGCGGCGATCGTCGGTGGCGGCCAGGGTGGCAAACTGCTGGCGTTCGATGAGCAGCCCTTGGCTAAGGCCGGTTTCCTCCGCCTGTTTCAGCGCCTGTTTGGCGGCGCGCAGTGCCAGCGGGGCCTGCCTGCCGATGTGCTCGGCGATCTGCTGTGCGCGTTCCAGCGTCAGGGCATCGACGCACACTTCACTGACCAACCCGCACTGCAATGCGCGCGAGGCGTTAATGGCTTCGCCACTCAGCACCATCTGACTGGCGAAGGACTTGCCGACGCAGCGAATCAAGCGCTGAGTGCCGCCGGCCCCTGGCATCAGGCCGAGGGTGATTTCCGGCAGGCCAAAACGGGCGCTTTCGCCGCAAATGACAATGTCGCAGGCCAGCGCCAGCTCGCAGCCGGCGCCGAGCGCATAGCCGTTCACTGCCGCCAGCAGCGGTTTACTGAACTGCGCCAGCCGTTGCCACAACAGCGGGCGGCGATCCGTCAGCGTAGCGGGCAGGTCCTGCCGTTGCAGTTCGTGCAGATCGGCACCGGCGGCAAAGAAACGCGTTGTGCCGGTGATCACTACTGCGCCAATGGCGGTATCGGCATCGGCCTGTTCCAGTAAATACACCAGCTGCTCCAGGCAGGGTGTGTTCAGGGCATTGCGCGCTTGTGGACGGTGCAGTTCCAGCGTCAGCACGCGCGCCTGGCGATGTTGCAGGATCAAAGGGGTTTCCATTGGCGGCTCCTATACGTCAAAGTCCAGCACCACACCGTCACCGCGTGGCCACGACTGGCAGCTCAATACGTAGCCTGCCGCGAGTTGATCCGGCTCCAGGCTGTAGTTGACGGCCATGTCCACCTGACCGGCCTTTAACCGGCACTTGCAGGTGGCGCACACGCCGCCTTTGCAGGCATAGGGAAGATCCGCACCCTGACGCAGCGCCGCGTCCAGAATGCTGTCGTCCTGCGAACCGACCTCGATATCCAACCGGCGGCCGTCGAGCAAAATCGCCACTCGCGTGGCGTTGCGCGGGGTGTCGTTGACCGAGCTGGCGACCACGCCGCTGGTGTTAAAGCGCTCGCTGTGGATACGCTCGGCGGCTACGCCAGCCTGTTCCAGCACGCTTTGGGCGTCGTCCATCATGGTTTGCGGGCCGCAGATAAAGGCATGGTCATAGTCGCGGTAATCCAGCAGCGCGCCGCCGATCGCCAACAGGCGCTCGCGGTCGATGCGCCCACTGAGCAGCGGGCTGTCGAGGCTCTCCTGGCTGAACAGATACAGCGGCTGAAAACGTTGTGGATAGCGGTTTTTCAGATCGGACAGCGTCTCCTTGAACATCACCGAACGGCTGCTGCGGTTGCCGTAAATCAGCGTGAAGCTGCTGTTTGGTTCAAGTTGCAGGGTGGCTTTGATGATCGACAGCATCGGCGTGATGCCGGAACCGGCGGCAATCGCCAGATAGTTGCCGCTGTTTTCCGCCTGTGGCTGGTAGCCGAAACGGCCCTGCGGCACCATCACCTCCAGCGCGTCGCCGACTTTCAGTAGCCGATTAACGAACGAGGAAAAGCGCCCCTGATGGATGGCTTTAACGCCGATCTGCAGCAGCCCTTCCTGAGGAGCGCTGCAGATGGAGTAGCAGCGGCGCAGCTCTTCGCCATCCACCTGCGCCTTTAGCGTCAGATGTTGGCCGGGGGTGTAGCAGTAATGACTTTTCAGCTCTTCGGGCACGCGCAGAGTGATAGCTACGGCGTCCGGCGTTTCGCGCTCGATGGCGGCGACGTTCAGGCGATGGAAGACCGTCATGGTTTTCTGCGCTCCTAAATGCATTTGAAATAGTCGAAGGGTTCGCGGCAATCGCAGCAGCGATACAGCGCTTTGCAGGCGGTGGAGCCGAATTCGCTGATTTTTTCGCTGTGGGTGCTGCCGCAGCGCGGGCAGGGCACCGGGCCTGCAGCCTGCGGTTTGTCGCAGGTATGGCCCTGTGGCGGTGCGACGCCGTATTCACGCAGTCGTTCACGCGCCGAGGCGTTCATCCAGTCGGTGGTCCACGCCGGGCTGAGGCGAATGTCGACTTTGACCGGGGCAAAGCCGGCCTCGGCCAGCCGCTGCTCGATGGCTTCGAGCAGGAACTCGGTGGCGGGGCAGCCGGAGTAGGTTGGCGTAAAGGTAATGCGCCAGCCGTCGCCGTCGGCTTCAACGTCGCGAACCATGCCCAGATCGGTAATTGACAGCACCGGCAGTTCCGGATCGCTGATCTGTTGCAGGCAGTGCCAGATTTGCGGAATTTCCGCGGCCTGCAGCCGGGTAATGTTCATAGCGGCCCCTTACCAGTTTGCGTTGGGATAGGCGCGTTGCAGGAACTGCATCTCGGCCAGCAGCGGACCGAGATGTTCGCTGTGCCGACCCTGTTTACCGCCGTGGCGGAACGCCTGCTCTGCCGGCAGCGTCAGGGTGGCCTGTTGCAGCGTTTCTTCAACCAACGCCAGCCACGGAGCCTCAAGCTGGCGCGGATCGGCGGCGATACCCTGTTCTGCCAACTGCAGTTCAAGCTCGTCGGCATGGAACAGCTCGGCGGTAAAACGCCACAGGCCATCCAGCGACTGCTGCATTTTTTGGTGGCTGACGGGGCTGCCGTCACCCAGACGGATCATCCAGCCACGGCTGAAACGCAGGTGGTAATGCGCCTCTTTCAGTGACTTGGCGGCGATGGCGGCGAGTTGCGCATCGCGACTTTGGCTCAAGGCCTGATGCAACTGCACGTGGTAGGCGTCCATCAGGAACTGCCGCACCAGAGTGTCGTTGAAGCCGCCGTTGGGCTGTTCCGCCAGCAGCAGGTTATGGAACTCACGTTCGTCACGGCCGAAGGCCAGTCGGTCTTCGCTGAATTGCGGCCCGGCCAGTTCGGCGGCATAACCGAGAAAGTTGCGTGCCTGGCCGAGTAGGTCCAGGCCGATATTGGCCAGCGCCAGATCGATCTCCAGTTCCGGCGCGTGGCCGCACCAGGCGCACAAGCGCTGGGCGAGGATCAGTGGCGTATCGCCCTGACGCAGGACATAGGTGACGAGTGGATCGTTATTGAAGGTCATGGTCGCCCCTACATGTTCTTGATGCCGTCGGGAATGGTGTAGAACGTCGGATGACGGTAGATCTTGTCATCGGACGGATCGAAAAAGGCTTCGCGATCTTCCGGCTGCGAGGCGATCAGGTGGCTGGATTGCACCACCCAGATTGAGCAGCCTTCGTTGCGGCGGGTATAGGCATCGCGGGCGTTTTCCAGCGCCATCTGGTCGTCGGCGGCGTGCAGGCTGCCGACGTGACGGTGCGCCAGCCCTTGTTTGCTGCGGATAAACACTTCATACAGTGGCCATTGGGCATGTGTCATCATCGGTTCCTTATGCGGCGGTTGAGGTGTTTTTTGACGCGTGGGCCAGAGCGCCATCGCGTACCCAGGCACCGTCCTCCCAGGCGCGGCGTTTGGCTTGCAGCCGTTCGTGGTTACATTGGCCGCGCCCCTTGATCACCTCATGCAGTTCACTCCAGTCGATTTCGCCAAAGCGGTAGTGACCTTTGGCTTCGTCCCAGGCCAAATCGGCGTCCGGTGCGACCATGCCCAGGGCTTCCAACTGGGGGACGGTGTTGTCGACAAATTTCTGCCGTAACTCATCGTTGCTGTGGCGTTTGATTTTCCAGGCCATGCTCTGCGCACTGTGCGGTGAATCGGTATCGCTGGGGCCAAACATCATCAGTACCGGCCACCAGAAGCGGTTAATCGCATCTTGCAGCATGGCTTTCTGTTGTTCGCTGCCGTTAGCCATCGCCATGACCGCTTCGTAACCCTGGCGCTGGTGGAAGCTCTCTTCCTTGCAAATTTTCACCATCGCCCGCGCATAGGGGCCGTAGGACGCACGACACAGCGCCACCTGGTTGACGATGGCCGCGCCGTCCACCAACCAGCCGATCACCCCGATATCCGCCCAGTTGAGCGTCGGGTAATTGAAGATCGAGGAGTATTTCATCTTGCCGTCGAGCATCTTCTGGTAGATATCCTGACGAGAGCAGCCCAGGGTTTCCGCGGCGCTGTACAGGTACAGGCCGTGTCCCGCTTCGTCCTGCACCTTGGCCAACAACACCGCCTTGCGGCGCAGGGTAGGTGCGCGCGTCAACCAGTTGGCTTCCGGTAACATGCCGACCACTTCGGAATGGGCATGTTGGCCAATCTGGCGGATCAGGTTTTGGCGGTAGGCGTCCGGCATCCAGTCTTTGGCCTCAATCGAGGTATCCGCCGCAATTTTGTCGTCGAAGTGCTGCTGATGTTGCGCGTCAGTTGTCATGCGTGCCTCTTGGTGATTCGTATTTTTCACATTAAATATAAAAATGTGAATCACGTTAACTAACCATAAGGCTACAAACTGATAACAAAAAGATCAAACGGCATTTGTGTGGTTTTGCGAGGGTGCTCACAAGGAATGTTGTTATAATGTTGTTTTTAAATGAGATTGAAAATTAATTCATGAGGGTAAAACGCCTGTCTGAGCGCTTTCAATGCCTGGTTGTTTTTATTTTGTTAAATTTCATTCTGGTGAAAACTGGACAATATGTGATACGTAATTAATCCTTGTGGTGTAAATTTATGAATTCCGGAGGAGCAAATGCAGCAGCTACACAGTTATCTTTCTGGCGCCTGGGTGTACGGCCAGGGTAAGGCCCGTGAAATCCACCATGCCGTCACCGGCCAACCGCTGTATCAGGTTTGTTCCGACGGGCTACCGCTGGCCGCCAGTCTGGAGTATGCGCGCAGCAAGGGCGGCAAGGCGCTGGCACAGATGACCTTCCAGCAGCGCGCGCAAATGATGAAAGCGGTGGCTAAGCACCTGCTGGCCAACAAAGAAACGCTGTATGAGATTTCGTACCAGACCGGCGCGACTCGCAGTGACGGCTGGGTGGATATCGAAGGCGGTATCGCCACGCTGTTTGCCTATGCCGGGCTGGCAGGGCGCGAGCTGCCGGACGATACCCTGTGGCCGGAAGACGAACTGATCCCGCTGTCCAAACAGGCGCAGTTTGCCGCCCGACACGTGCTGACTTCACGCCCTGGCGTGGCGTTGCATATTAATGCTTTTAACTTTCCCTGCTGGGGGATGCTGGAAAAACTGGCGCCCACCTGGTTGGCCGGCATGCCGGCGATCATCAAACCGGCGACCGCCACGGCGCAGCTGACGCAGGCGATGGTCAGACTGATTATCGACAGCGGTCTGGTGCCAGAGGGCGCGTTGCAACTGGTATGCGGTGGCGTCGGCGATATGTTTGAACATCTGGATTATCAGGATGCGGTGACCTTTACCGGCTCGGCGCAGACCGGTCAGCAGCTGCGTGCACACCCGCGCCTGTTGCAAAAGTCGATTGCTTTCACCATGGAGGCAGACTCGCTCAACTGCTGCGTGCTGGGCGAGGACGTTACGCCGCAGATGCCGGAGTTTGCGCTGTTTATCAAAGAAGTGTGCCGCGAGATGACCGCCAAGGCCGGGCAAAAATGTACCGCAATTCGGCGGATTATCGTGCCGGCGAAACGGGTGGCAGAGGTACAGCAGGCGCTGTTGCAGCGGCTGAGTGGCGTCACGGTGGGCGATCCTAAACTGGAACAGGTGCGGATGGGGGCCTTGGTCAGCCGCGAACAGCGCGACGATGTGCAACAGAAGGTGGATTACCTGCTGCATAACGGTTGCGAACCGTTGTGCGGCGCGAGAACGGATAACCTTGAGGTGAGCGGGGCAGGCGTGCAGCAGGGGGCTTTTTATCCGGCCACGCTGTTGTACTGTGCCGATCCCTTTAGCCATCAGGCGGTGCATGGCACCGAAGCATTCGGCCCGGTAGCGACGCTGATGCCCTATCAGCATACCGAACAGGCGATTGAGCTGGCGTTAATGGGCCAGGGAAGTCTGGCTGGCTCACTGGTGACCGCCGATGAGGCGCTGGCGACGCGCTTTATTCGCGCCACCGCCTGCGCGCATGGCCGAATGCTGATCCTGGATCAACAGGCAGCGGTGGAGTCCACCGGCCACGGTTCTCCGTTGCCGATGCTGGTGCACGGCGGGCCAGGGCGAGCCGGTGGCGGTGAAGAATTGGGTGGGCTACGCGCGGTAAAACACTATATGCAACGCACGGCCATTCAGGGCAGTCCGGCCATGCTGGCGGCAATCGGCCGTGAGTGGGTACGCGGCGCGACGGTGATTGAAGAGCCGGTACATCCGTTCCGCAAATATTTCGAGCAACTGCGCCTGGGCGAAAGCCTGCTGACGGCGCGGCGTACCGTGACCGAGGCCGATATCGTCAATTTTGCCTGCCTGAGTGGCGACCACTTCTATGCCCATATGGACAAGATCGGCGCGGCCGAATCGCTGTTTGGCGAGCGGGTCGCGCACGGCTACTTTGTGGTTTCTGCCGCCGCCGGGCTGTTTGTTGATCCGGGCGTCGGACCGGTGATTGCCAACTACGGTATGGAAAACCTGCGCTTTATCGAGCCGGTGAAGATTGGCGATACCCTTCAGGTGCGGCTGACCTGCAAAAAGAAAATCCGTAAGCCGCAGAAAACGGCGGAGGATCGTCCACACGGCGTGGTGGTATGGGATGTTCAGGTACTCAACCAACATCAGCAGGCGGTGGCGCTGTACAGTATCCTGACGTTGGTGGCGCGGCAGGAAGGGGACTTCGGTCCGACAAGCTAAAGGCCGGTGAGATGGCGCCATGGTAAGATGCACCATCTCCTGACACAGAGTTTGTGGCGACGATGATCCAACAACTCCAACTGAGCGGTTTTCGCTCTATACGTAATTTGCAGCTGCAATTGGGCCGTCTGAATGTGATCAGCGGCCCGAACGGTTGCGGAAAATCTAACCTGTATAAAGCGGTGCGATTGATCCACGAGGCCGCCTGTGGGCGGCTTTCTGCTGCGTTGGCTGAAGAGGGGGGCATTCAGAAGGCGATGTGGGCCGGCGGATTGCGACTGGGTGATCGCCGGGGCGATCCGAAACGGATGCTGTTGTCAGCCACTCTGGATGATTTCGACTATCAGCTGCAGCTAGGCTTCCCTGAGCCGACCGGCAGCCTGTTTCAACTCGACCCGCTGGTCAAAGAGGAGTCACTGTGGATCTCGGGCCACGGTCGTCGACCTTCAACCCGGGTACTCGAAAGGCGCAACCAGCGTGCATTCCTGACGAATATCCAGGGCGATCGCGCCACTTATCCTGCCAGTCTCCATGCAGAGGAATCGGTATTTGGTCAGCTTGCCGATCCGCATCTGTATCCTGAAGTGTCCCAGGTACGAGAGAATCTGCGGCAGTGGCGTTTTTACCACGAGTTTGCCGTGTGGCCCGGTTCACCGTTGCGAGCGCCTCAGGTGGGTATTCGCGCACCGGTGCTGGCGCATGACGGCAGTAATCTGGCGGCCGCTTTTGAAACCATCTGCGAGATCGGCAACGGCGAGTTGCTGCGCGACATTCTGGCGCAGGCGTTTCCCGACAGCGAATTTGAAATTCAGGCCCCTCAGGGACGCTTCCAGCTATTGATGCACCGTGCCGGCATCTTACGCCCCTTGGAGAGTGCCGAACTTTCCGACGGCACGCTGCGTTTCCTCTGTTTGGCGGTAGCGATGCTCAGCCCGCGGCCGCCGGCATTTATGGCATTCAATGAACCTGAAAACAGTCTGCATCCGCAACTGTTGCCGGCATTGGCCATGCTGATCGCCGAAGCCAGCCGTTATAGCCAATTGTGGATCACCAGCCACTCACCGCAGCTTGCCGAACTGATTGGTCGCCATAGCGATGTCACCCACTATCAACTGGCACAGCAGCAGGGTGAAACCCTGCTGGCGGAACCGGATTAGATCAAGGGCTGGTGTAGCAGGGTTTCCAGTACCTTGAGCGGTGATTGCTGTGGATTTTTCATTGCGGTGACGGGCAACAGGAAAGTTTGCTCCAGCATAAACTGACCCGCCATCGCCGCGTGTGGCGTCTGATCGGAGAAACAGATCCAACTGCTGCCCGGCGGCAAGTCGAGCGCCAGCTGCGGGCCCTGTTGCTGATAGTGCTGGTCGGCTTTCATGGCATCATGCAGTTGCAGCATCAGGTGGTCGTAATGACTGCGGCGCCGTTTGGTGATGCCGACCTTGTGCTGCAGCCAGCTGTTCAGCGGTGAATAGCGGCCCAGGCGCGGCATAAAGCGTTGCGCCAGTTGAGGAAAGGGTTCGCCGATGCGCCATTGGCGAAGTTCGCCATTGGGGTTGATGTTGGTGAAAATGCGCAAAATGCGCTCACCATAGTTCGGGCGCGACGGGAAGGCATCGACGTGCAGCCGGCTATCATCCTTGCGCCATGAGCTGGTCTTGCGCCAGGCCGCAACCGGATGCAGGCGCAGGGTGTTGACCGGCGAATGCAAAGCTTGTTGATAGTGGGGTAGCACAGTGGCAACCAGTTGAAGGCAGGCTTGATAATAGCGTGACAGCAACGTCTCGACCTGTGGCTGCTGCGCGGCTATCGCCACGCCGGATAATTTGCTCGTTTCTGGCCAGTAGCTGATGTTTTTACGTTTTGTATCGACCAACGCGGGATCCAGCAGCGCCATTTCACCAGCCAACAAGGGAAACGCCAGTTCGGGCAAAAATACCAGCTTGCCTTGCTCAAGCGCTTCGACGGCAGAGGGGGAAAAGGGCGCTGGGGCGCTATCCCACTGCTGCTGTGGCAACGTTATTAACGCCTGCTCCGGCGTCAGGTTTTCCATGCGCATAATATCTCCTTGCGAAGGGGATGTTTTGATTGTTTTTATTTGAAAGGAATATATAACCAGCGGGAATTATTGTTGAATTGAACTAGTTGATGCTAATAGCTGGATTAAATTATCCTAGCACTATTAAAATGCGCCAAAAAGTAAACAGATATTAAACGACGCGCTAATGGCACGAATGGATAAAATAGATTTAATGGGCATTAATTAATTTATCAGCGAAAGTAGATTAACGATTTAAATTAAATTTAGTTTTATGATCAGCGGGTTGATTTTGATTTTCCGAGCGGAAAAAAACAAATTCAGGGGCCGCCTCCGGGGGAGACGGCCCAATGGGTCAGGCGGGATAAATGCGGTTTTTCCCTTGTGCTTTGGCTTGATACAGGGCGCTGTCGGCCTGATTAATAAAGCCAATTGGCGTGTCGTTATACATATGCGGCACTTTGGCGAATATGCCAATACTGATGGTGACAATACCGTGAGGGTTGCCCGTATGCGGTATTTTCAGCTCCCGCACCGATTCAATCACCCGTTCGGCGAAAATCAGTGCGCCCTGAGTGTCGGTATCCGGCAGAATAATGGCCATTTCCTCACCGCCATAGCGGGCCATAATATCGTTGCTGCGGCACGCCAGCCCTTTCAACGTTTGTCCAATCTGTTGCAGACACTGATCGCCGGCTACGTGACCGTAGATGTCGTTATATTGTTTGAAACAGTCGATATCCAGCATCAGCAACGCCACGCTGCGGTAATTGCGCGAAGCGCGCATCAGTTCGTTCTTCATGGCGATATCAAACTGACGGCGGTTGGCCAGGCCGGTTAACCCGTCCAGCAACGCCAACTCTTCCAACGTTCGGTTGATGGTAGTGAGCTGATCGCGGGTGCGCATCAGTTCAGCTTCGGTGCGTACGCTGTGGTTAATCTGGCGCATCAGTACCAGACCCATCGCCAGTAAAATGATTAACAGCGTCGCGCCACCCAGGGCAAACACGCCGGTATCATTACGCCAGTCGGACAGCGCATCTTCCTTCGACAGTCCGGCAGCTATCACCAGCGGATAGCGATTAACCCGCGAATAACCGTAGATCCGTTCCACCTTGTCGTACCGCGAAGTGATGGTGGCATTGCCGAACTCAGAATGGGGTAGAATTTCGCGGAACAACACGCCTTCCGAAATATTTTTGCCAATCGCGGCAATGGAGTAGGGGCGGCGGTAGAGAATGGTGCCGTCCGCCAACAGCAGGTTGAGCGAGGCGTCACTGTTCAATGCGAAGGTGTCGTAAAATTGGCGGAAATAATCGACATACAGCGTGGCCAGTACCACCCCATTAAAGCTGCCGTCCGGGTTGTTGATCCGGCGTGAGACCGGAATGATTAAATCACCGGTAGAGCGGCTGCGTACCACTTTGCCGATAAATATCGCGTTGCTGTTGTGGCTCAGGTGGAATTTGAAATACTCACGATCGGCATTGTTGGCATTTTGTATGAACCGGCCCGATGAGGTGACGATCCAGTTCCCTTGAGCATCGTAAACAAACAGGCCATGCAACTGGGGCAGGTTGCCAACCTGCGTTTGCATCACTTTCTGTAGTCGCAGCTGTTGCGGTTGGCCCAGGCCGTCGGTCTGAATGCGTTCGGTCAGATCGGACAGCGTAGTGTCGGTCTGCATAAAGGTGTCATCGGCATGCTGTGCCAGAGAGCGGGCCAGGTTGGCCGATTCATTTTCGGCACTTTGCAAGTCGCGCTGGTGCGCATTCCAAATCTGCCAGCCGTTAAACAGAATCAGCGTGACGGCAACGATGACGACAAATACGCCGGCCTGAAAAAGTAACGGGGAATTTTTACCGTTGCGTGGCCGTTCGGCATCCTGCGGTTGCTGCTGTGTCATGTCACCCTTGTTATAAAGTCTTTAAATCGTGTTAAGAACAATCTTACATCTTATTCGTTAATCACGCCGACCACTACTCCCTTAACATCAAAAATGCATGAGCCACTCAAGCGGAGTGTTACAATTCGCCGCAAAACCGGCATAGAAAATACAGGGTTCACGCATATGTCTGACTACATCATTATTACTTTGCTGACGCTGGTGGTTTATTACCCGCTGACCTTGGGTGTGCTGGCGCTAATGATGATTTTTGCCTGGCGGCAGCGTAAATCGCCCTATTGGCGTTTGGGACTGGTGCTGTTGACGGTGCTGTTTGTACTGTTCGCGATGGCGGCTTATGACTGGTATCACTACCGTTGACCTTGGCACCAGGGTATCCGCTGTCGGTGGCGGACACCCTGGCGGGATGACGGGTTATTCAACGTTAATCATCCAATTGACCCCGAACTGGTCGGTCAGCATGCCAAAACCCTTGGCCCAGAAGGTGGCCTGGTATGGCATGGTGACCTGGCCGCCCTGCGCCAGCTTCTCGAATAATGCTCGGCCTTGCTCCACGTCGCTCGGATCCAGCGACAGGGCAAATCCTTTATGCGAAGCTTCGCCGCCGTCCTGCGGACACCCATCGGAGGCCATCAGCGCCGTTTCGCCAATCAGTAGACGGGCATGCATGATGGACTCTGGATTGACGTCCTGAGGACCGCCTTGCTTGGCCTCCTCGGGCATATCTTTGTAGCGCATAATCATTTCGATTCTGGCGCCCAACTGCTGCTGGTAGAAGTTGAGCGCCTGTTCACAGTTACCGTTAAAAAAAAGATAGGGTTGAATCAACATGACATTGACCTCTGTTGTGGCCCGTCAGGCGTTTTGCATCCCACGGGCGAGGAACAATAGTTTCTGGTTGTGACTATTGCTGCCGGGAACTTACAAGTGTAGTGCGATTTACGCCGAATGCCCGGCGGGCGATCACGCTGTGGAAATTAACGGCCTGATCGTTGCTATTGACCGAAAAAGCGGGATGGTTCATCCCAATTTGGACAGATTATCTGAGCGGTCACAGTTTCTATACTCGTTGCAACCTTCACTAACGGAGTCACTGTAATGAGCAAGCAATCTTTGAATGGAAAAGTGGTGTTGATCGCTGGCGGCGCCAAGAACCTGGGTGGCCTGGTGGCGCGTGATTTGGCCGCCAACGGCGCGGCGGCCGTGGTGGTGCACTACAACAGCGACGCCACTCGTGCCGCCGCGGAGGAAACGTTGCAGGCGGTTAAGGCGGCAGGTGCCGAGGCGATTGCGGTGCAGGGCGATCTCACCCAGCCGGCTAACGTGGCGCTGCTGTTTGAGGAGGCCGTCAAGGCGTTTGGCAAGGTGGACATCGCCATCAATACCGCCGGTCTGGTGATTAAAAAACCGATTGCCGAAGTGACCGAAGCCGATTACGACAGCAGTTTCGACATCAATGCCAAAGCGGCATTTTTCTTTATCCAGCAGGCCGGTAAACATTTGGCCGATAACGGCCGAATTGTGACCATTGTCAGCTCGCTGTTGGCGGCCTATACGCCATTTTATGCGGTCTATCCGGGCAGCAAGGCGCCGGTGGAGCACTTTACCCGCGCGGCTTCCAAGGAGTTTGGCGAACGCGGCATCAGCGTGAACGCCATTGGTCCGGGGCCAATGGATACGCCGTTCTTCTATGGCCAGGAAAGCAAGGAGGCGGTGGCGTACCACAGCAGTGCCGCCGCGCTGAGCAAGTTCTCGAAAACCGGTCTGACCGATATCGAGGACATTGCGCCGATCGTTAAATTTTTGGTCACTGACGGCTGGTGGATCACCGGGCAGACGCTGTTCGCCAACGGTGGCTATACTACCCGTTAACCTTAATTCTGCTGCGGCCCGGGCCGCAGCCTGTTAATCAGGACGCACAGCCGGTGGATAAAATAGGGAGATTACGGGTTTTTATCCAGGTTGCTGAGGTGGGCAGTTTCATCCGCGCTTCGCAAATCCTGTTGATGCCAAAAACCACGGTTTCGGCGGCGATACAACAACTGGAACACGAAATGGGTGCCCGCCTGTTTCACCGCACCACTCGCCGGGTGCAATTGACCAGCGACGGTGAGCTGTTGCTCGAAAAAGCGCGCAGCCTGTTGTTCGACGTTCAAACACTGGAAGGCCTGTTTCATCGGCAAAACGGCCCGATCGACGGTCGTTTGACGGTCGATGTGCCCAGTCGCATAGCCCGGCGAATGATAGTGCCTGCGCTGCCGGACTTTTTTGTGCAGTACCCCGACATTCAACTGTTTCTCAGCGCCAGCGACCGTTCGATCGATTTGATCCAGGAAGGGATCGACTGCGTGGTGCGCGTCGGCAGTCTCAGCGACAGTAGCCTGGTCAGCCAGCCGCTGGGGCGATTAAGCATGATCAACTGCGCCAGCCCGGACTATTTGCAATGTTACGGCACGCCGGAGCATCCCGAGCAGTTGGCGGGGCATTGGGGTGTAGGGTACGCGCAGCCGACTTTGGCCGGGGCAGATACCTGGGTTTGGCAGCGGGGCGATCAGCACATGGAAAAAATCTTGCGTAGCCGGGTCACGGTAAACAATGCGGAAAATTATATTGGGTGCTGTCTGGCAGGATTAGGGATGATTCAGATACCGCGCTTTGATGTTCAGCACTACCTGGACAACGGGAGCTTATGTGAGGTTTTGCCGCAGGCCCGGCCACCGGCAATGGGCATTGCGTTGCTTTATCCTCACCGCCGCCAACGTTCGGCACGTTTAACCGCCTTTGCCGAGTGGTTCAGCCACCTCATCAAGCCATTTTGTGAAAATTGAGGCCCGGTAGCCAATGGGATTTTTATCCAAACGGCTCGCTATTTGTCATTCGTTTTCAACTGATTAAATTTGCAGACAAAACAAGACACATTTAAAACCACTCGAAAAGTGACAAAGCGCGTGTAACATTACTGGAACAACAAGGCGGCAGAACCGTCCCAGGCGGCGGCCAGCGCATAGATTGCAGCCAGTATCAGCAGAAACGGTGTGTTGGTCATGGTCTGTTCCCTGCAGCAATATTCACCTGTTGTTATAGCGCGGAGCAATGACAGTTTGATGAATGTGGTTGATTTTTGCACAGCTAAATTCAGACACACGGAAATGGGTAAACTGCTGATATTTGTCTATAGTAACAGTGTGAATATGCGTGTTTATCAAGATTCACCCTGCATCGCGCTGGCGTTAACGGTCAGCACAGGGCAACAGGATTGTGGTTGTGAAAGTATCGTCAGGGTTGGATCAGGCGCCGACGCGGGCCTGAAAACAGAGTTTCTTTGGGCAAAAAGTAATAGGGAGAGTAAAAATGGGCATCATTTCCTGGATCATTTTTGGGTTAATCGCCGGTATCTTGGCTAAATGGATTATGCCGGGCAAAGACGGCGGCGGCTTTATCGTAACCGTTATTCTGGGGATCATCGGTGCGGTTGTCGGCGGCTATATCAGTACCTTCTTCGGTATGGGCCGTGTTGATGGCTTCAACCTGGGCAGCTTTGTTGTCGCGGTCATCGGTGCCCTGGTGGTGCTTTTTGTCTACAGAAAGATCAGAAGCTAATCAGTTGCTGATCAACAGGGTCGCTGCGGCGGCCCTTTTTCGTTAAATCACTGCGGTCGAGCGGCAGAGCCGACGATCGGAAGGGGAATACCATGGGTCTGTTTGATAGCGTATTGGGCAACATTCTGGGCGGTGCCAACGGTAAGGGCATTGATTACGTCGCCATTATGCAATGGGTTGAGCAGCAGGGTGGCCTGCAGGCGATTCTGGACAAGTTCCGACAGGGTCAATTCGGCGATGTGGTCGGCTCGTGGCTGGGCAACGGTGAAAACCAGCAGATTAGCGGCGATCACGTGCAGCAAGCGCTGGGCAGCGATGCCATCAACCAACTGGCGGAAAAGCTGGGGATCGATCCGGCTCAGGCTTCAGCGACCATTGCACAGTTCCTGCCAACGGTCGCTGACGCGGCCTCGCCAAATGGCGAAGTGCAGTCGAACAGCAACGAACTGGGTGACATGGTCGGTAAACTGTTCAAATAATCTTTATGCCCCTGGCACCTTGTCGGGGGCTTTGTTCACCCTAATTCCCTCAATACTCCCCAACGCCGCCAGCAAATAATCTACCCAGGCCCGGACTTTACCGGGAATAAACCGCGCAGCGGGGTAAACCGCATGCAGTGCCATCGGCGGATAATGCCAGGCCGTTAACACCGGTACCAGGCTGCCGTTGGCCAGTTGCCGACCAATCAGCGGGCGCTGTGCTCCGCCAATACCCAATCCTGATTCGATGGCCGCCAACAGCGAAAACGTATTATTGGCGCGAAAGACCGGGCGCAGGTTCACTACCTCGGCACCTTGAGGGCCAATTAAGGTCAGCGCATCGCCGTCACTCAAGCCGCTATAGCGGATATGCGGATGTCTCGCCAGCTCTGCGAGAGTTTGCGGCTCGCCCTGCGCTGCCAGATAGGCCGGGGAAGCCACTAAAATACGCTGTAATTCCCCCAGCCGGCGCGCCACCGTGCCCGGCGTATTTAATTCGCCAAAGCGGATTGCCACGTCGATACCTTCACCGATCACGTCAGCCCGGCGATCGTCGAGCAACAGTTCGATATTCAATTCCGGATGCTGTTGCTGAAAAGCTATCGCCAGCGGCGTGAGGTGCTGTTGACCGAAGCCGGTCGGGGCATGGATGCGCAAGGGGCCCTGCAGCCGCTGCTGCATGCCGTGCAGCGCTTCCTCTGCTTCACTCACCGCCGCCAGAATCGGTTTGATTTGCCGATAATAGCCACCGCCGGCGTCGGTCAGCGTGACGGAGCGGGTGCTGCGAAACAGCAACTGCACGCCCAGTTGTTGTTCCAGACCGGTAATCTGCTGGCTGACCGCCGGCTGCGTCAGGCCCAAATCGCGGGCCGCTGCCGAGAGGCTGCCCAGTTCCGCGACCCGCATGAAAGTCTTCATGGCGTTCAGCTTGTCCATCAGCACTCCAGTTATAGATTTTACTTATAAGTGTTAGTAACACTACGCCTCTACCGCAAGCTTTGCTAATCACTCACAGTGAAGGCCTCAAACAAAAGCGAGCGGGGTGACCTATGCAAAATGAAAAACTGGCGTTGGTAGTCGGGGCCAACGGTGTGATTGGCGGCAAGCTGATTGAAGAACTGGAACGGCAAGGTTGGCAGGTGGTTGGCCTGTCACGACGCGGGGGCGTCAATCGGCCGCAAGTGCGCTATGTGGCGGTCGATATGTTGGATGCTCAGGCGACGCGCAATGCCTTGCGCCCGCTAACCGAGGTCAGCCATATTTTCTATGCCGCTTATCAGGATGCGCCGGACTGGGCTGGGCTGGTTGCACCGAATCTGGCGATGTTGGCCAATGTAGTGGAGGCGCTGGAGCCGGTAGCGCATGGGTTGGAGCACATCAGCCTGATGCAGGGCTATAAAGTTTACGGCGCGCATCTGGGGCCGTTCAAGACGCCAGCGCGGGAAAGCGATGCCGGGCACATGCCGCCGGAGTTTAATCTTGAGCAGCAGAGCTATCTTGAACGGCGTCAGCAGGGCAAAAATTGGCGCTGGAGCGCGATCCGGCCCAGCGTGGTGGGGGGCTTCTCGCTCGGCAATCCGATGAATCTGGCCCTGACTATCGCGGTCTATGCTTCCATCAGCAAGTCTCTGGGGCTGCCGCTGCGATTCCCCGGCAAACCGGGGGCCTATCACAGCCTGCTGGAAATGACCGATGCGGGTCTGCTGGCGCGCGCCACGCTATGGGCTGCGACGGAACCGGCGGCGGCCAATCAGGCGTTTAATATCAACAATGGCGATCTGTTTCGCTGGAGTGAGATGTGGCCGAAAATTGCCGGCTACTTTGGTCTGGAAGTGGCGCCGCCGCTGCCTATGCCGCTGACGTCGGTGATGGCAGACAAAAGCGAGTTGTGGCAGGCGCTGGCGCAGCAGCATGGCCTGGCCGAAGCGGATTATCGCGCGGTGGCGAGCTGGCGCTTCGCGGACTTTGTTTTCTCGTGGGATTACGACATGTTTGCCGACGGCAGCAAGGCGCGCCGCTTTGGCTTTCATCAGTTTGTCGACACCGAAGCGATGCTGTTCGCACTGTTTGACGAGTTTCGTCGTCGCAAGATTATTCCTTAAGTCCGCTGGCGGGGAGACGGTTTTTTATGGCAATCTTTGGCTGCCGCCAGATACGGCAGCCAAGAGGCCGTCACCCCGACAGGCCCAGGCCGATGAGAATGAGGAAATAAACGTGACAGGGATTACCGCCATACTGACGCTTTTGCTGGCGCTGGTGACTATTGCGCCGCTTTCAAAGCATGCAGCCTGGTGGATTCGGGTGTGGGATTTTCCCCGCCTGCAGATACTGGCGCTTTCGCTACTGGTGTTGTTGCTTAACCTGCTGTTTGTGCCGCTGTCGCCTTGGGTGTGGGGCATGATGGCGCTGAACCTGGCCTGTGTGGTTTACCAGGCGGCCTGGATTTACCCTTACACCCGGCTGAGCAAACCGCAGGTGCTGGACTTTACCGGCTATCAAAAAAAGCCGCGTATCCGCATTCTGGTATCCAATGTGTTAACACCCAATCGCCAGGCGGATAAGCTGCTGGCGCTGGTGGCGACCGAGCGTCCGGACGTGCTGGTGGCGGTGGAAACCGACCGCTGGTGGGAGGAGCAGCTCTCGGTGCTGGAGCAGGATTATCCCCATACGTTGAAATGCCCGCTGGATAATCTGTACGGCATGCACGTTTATTCACGGCTGAAGCTCAGCGATGCGCAGATACAGTATTTGGTCGATGAACAGATCCCGTCTATGCACATGATGGTGCATTTGGATCAGGGGCCGCAGGTGCGCCTGCACTGCGTTCACCCGATGCCGCCGAGCCCGACTGAAAACGAGGAATCGGAAGACCGCGACGCCGAACTGGTGATGGTCGGGAAAAGTGCGGCCAAATCGGAGTTTCCGGTGATTGTGACCGGCGATCTGAATGACGTGGCTTGGTCGACCACCACCCGTTTGTTCCTTAAAGTCAGCGGTTTGTTGGATCCGCGCCGTGGTCGGGGCATGTTCAGCACCTTTCATGCCGGTTATCCGTTCCTGCGTTGGCCATTGGATCACGTGTTCCACAGCGATGATTTCGTGCTCGGATCGCTGCGTCGGTTGACCAGCGTCGGTTCAGATCACTTCCCGATTATGGTGGAGTTGGTGTATTCGCCGAAGCAGGGGGCGCAGCAGGAAAGCCTGGAGAAAGACAGCGAAGATGAAGCGCTGGCGCAGGAAAAGTTAGACAGTACCGACTCAACGCCTGAAGACGTACATACGCCAGGCAGATGAAACAGGCCCCGCAGCCTAGGCTGCGGGGCACAGATTAGAGGGTCAGCATGATCTTGCCGATGTGCTGGCTCGACTCCATCAACGCATGGGCTTCGGCTGCTTGTTCCAGCGGGTAGGTTTTAAAGATCTGCGGTTTTAACGCACCGCGATCCAGCAATGGCCAAACCTTTTGCAGCAAATCGGCGGCAATACCCGCTTTGTCTTCAACGCTTCGCGAACGCAGCGTGGAACCGGTGTGGGTCAGACGTTTGAGCAGCAACGGCATCAGGTTCAACTCCTTCACCACGCCATTCTGGGTGCCAATTTGCACAATGCGGCCATCCATCGCTGCCGCCTGGTAGTTTTTCGCCAGGTAGTCGCCGGCGATCAAATCGACAATCACGTCAGCCCCTTTGCCGTTAGTTGCGTGCCGGGTCTGCTCGACAAAATCCTCGTCGCGATAGTTGATCGACACATCGGCCCCCAAGGCCAGGCTGGCCTGACGCTTCTCTTCCGAGCCAACGGTGGTAATCACATGAGCACAGAAGGCTTTCGCCAGCAGGGTGGCGACGGTACCAATGCCGGAAGTGCCGCCGTGGATCAAAACGGTTTCGCCAGCTTTCAGGTTGCCGCGCTGGAACACATTGACCCACACGGTAAAGAAGGTTTCCGGGATGGCTGCTGCCTCAACCAGGCTAAATCCTTTGGGGACCGGCAGCGCATTGCTTTCATGCACCTTGCAGTATTCGGCATAGCCGCCACCGGCAATCAGGGCGCAGACGCTATCGCCAACGGCATAATTTTGCACGCCGACGCCGGTGGCGACCACCACGCCAGCGATCTCCAGGCCTGGGATATCCGATGCGCCGGGAGGCGGTGCGTATTGGCCGCGGCGTTGCAACACGTCAGGGCGGTTAACCCCGGCGGCGGCGACCTTCACCAGGATCTCCCCTTGTTGCAGGGACGGCAGCGGCCGCTGTGCGACAACCAAAACTTCCGGTTCGCCGGGCTGGCTGATCTCAATGGCTTTCATGGTGCTGGGCAGTTGCGGGTTCGCAGACATGACGATTCTCCTCGGTTGGCATTCAGGCGCAGTGACCCATCTAGGTAACCAGCTGCAGTAATTGATGATTTATCTTACTGAAATGCTAAGGAGAGAGTGTAGCTCACAGGGCGATTTTTTCGGGGGAAGGGGGCGCCGCCGCAAGGGCGGCATAACATCAATCATTTGGCGGGATGCGAAAACCTTTTAGCGAGACGATAAAGTGTTCTTTCCCTTTGGAAATTTTGGCACCTCTATCACACCACAGGCTGGCGAGCTGGAAAAAATCATCGCTGTCGATGTCATAGGCCAGTTCGATTTTTTTCGCAGTGCCGTAGCGGATCAGCTTTTCGGCTTCCTGGTGGTTTGTTGCTTTAATCATGGTGGTCATAACGAAATCCTTGGTGTTGAGCCAGTGCGGATAATCGCCGACCATGATATGGCTATATTGTGACAATTTTGTGATAAAAAAATGACAAAGTGCGGTTGTGTGGTTTGGGGCACAGCATTGATGCCATTCCCCAAACCACCGTTGCATCAACGGTCGTGCGGACGCAGCAGGGTACTTTTCTTCAGTGATTTAAAGTGTTTATACAATGCAAACCCTGCAATGCCAGTTAATACGACCAGCAAAGATAAATATTCAGTCGCCATCTGACTAACCTCCGATAAAGCGTGGCTTAAGAGGCGTTATTTGTGACAGCTATCACATTGAGCTGCAATGAGACCATTCTGTAAGGTTGTAACTGGCTGATATTCAGACATAAAAAAAGCGCCTATAAGGAGGCGCATAAAAAATTGCAACACAGCTTGTTGTGTCCAGCACCAGGAGGAGTGGTGAACAGGAAGCCATTGTATGAAGTGTGCGTTGCTGCCGATATAGGGATAACTCTTAAAGCACGGTCACCATTGATAACCCATATTCACGCTGTACTCAGGATCCTGATTGGTGGAATAGGGATCAGACTGGCGACGGCGGTCGGTTTTTTTCACCGGGCTGTTCAGCGACGAATACGGTTTGGTGCGCTTCTGGCTACACCCGGGGTGATCGCATTCCAGATCGACGCGAAAACCGGTTTTATCTTCTGACTCCGACCAGACCACGGGCGCCTTGGCAGTTTTTTCCGCAGGGCCGAGCGCGGTTTTGGGTGCGGGTGCGGGTTTAATACTGGGCTCGGGTGCCTTGTAGGACAGGTCCAGTGCCTGAGCTGGAGCGCCCAACAATAATAGTGTGGTGCAGCAAAATGCTGCCAGCGTATGCCCTCTAAGCATGATCAACCTCCCTTTATAGTTACGCAGCGCAACTATAAATTACTCAGGCGAGAATTACTATCATTTGTAGCCGCTGAAGAAGGGGCGGAGAGTTGGCGGCGTTAAGGTTCAGGTTTAGTATATGAGCAACTTCCCGTTATAAGACATTGGACTATGACTACTGACACCGCGGCGCTCAGTTGGCGCCAGCGCAGCTATCGGCTGTTGTTCGATAACCATTCGCGCATTGGGCGCAGAATGGAAACCTTTTGGATAGGTGCCGCGCTGCTCAGCGTGATACTGCTGTTCCTCGAGCCGGGGGGCAGTGCCTTATATTCGCCCGGACGGCAGGCCATTTATCTGTTCTTCTGGGCCGAGGTGGTATTTACCTTCATTTTTACTCTCGAGTATCTGTTGCGCCTGTGGAGTACGCCGCGTGAGCAGCACTATGCCCTGAGCTTTTTCGGCATGGTCGATTTGTTGACGGTACTGCCGCTGTACATCATCTGGTTGTTCCCGCACATGACGATGGAATTCGTCATGCTGCTGCGTGTCCTGAGGATATTGCGGGTGTTGCGGGTATTGAAACTGCTGCGTTACATGAGCGAAATGGGCATGATTTGGCGCAGCATCAAGCTGGCGCGCCATAAGCTGGCAATGTTTTTTGGTTTTGTCGCCGTGGTGTTGTGCGTCTTTGGCGGTTTGATGTATGCGATAGAGGGCGGCAGCGGCGGGTTTACCAGCCTGGCGGCGGCTATCTATTGGGCGGTCGTCACGCTGACCACCGTGGGCTACGGCGATATCGTTCCCCATACTCCGTTGGGCCGATTATTGACCGCGGTCCTAATCCTGGTGGGCTATTCGATCATTGCGGTCCCGACCGGTATTCTGACAGCTTACATGTCGCAAGAACTGCAACGCAGTCGTGAAAGGCGAAATTGTGAACAATGTCAACGAGGTGGCCACGAGACGGAGGCAATATTTTGCAAATATTGCGGCAGCCGATTGCCCCCATTATCGGGTAAACAGAACCAGAAGTGACCAAAAAACAAGCAAAATGGGTTAAATCCTGTGCGTTTAGCCCCGTTTCCACCGAGGGGCTAACAAAAAGAGTTGCTATTAAAGTCCCATCATGAGTTAATGCTTCTCGGCCTGTGGTACAGACCTATTTATGCACGACATTTTGAGTAAAGTAGTTCAAATTTAAAGCGTTATCCTAGATAGCTCTTCACTGACGAATTTCCTTTCTAGTGCCTCCATAAGTAACTGATGACCGGCTATATCTTGCCCATGGTGGCTTACATTTAATATTGAAGGAATTAGACATGTCTAACATGATCAAAGGTCAAGTGAAGTGGTTCAACGAGTCTAAAGGTTTTGGTTTCATCACTCCAGCAGACGGCAGCAAAGACGTGTTCGTACACTTCTCTGCTATCCAGGATCAAGGCTTCAAGACCCTGGCTGAAGGCCAGAACGTACAGTTCTCTATCGAGAACGGTGCTAAAGGTCCGTCAGCGGCTAACGTTACCGCTATCTAATCGGCTTCTGCTGATTAATAAAAACCCGCCAAGGCGGGTTTTTTTGTGCCTGTAATTTGGTGCAGGCAAAAAAAAAGCCCGCAAGTCTGCGGGCAAAAGTTCCTTGTTACTTCTTCATTTGCTGATACTTCTCTGGGGGGAAGCACCAGAAAACAGACTAACCGTTGTGCGCTTAAGATTCTGCGGACAAAACGTTAAGAAAGTGAAAAGCCGTTGGGCTGCTACGCTTTAGCAGGATCCATACAGGTTGATGCCGGATTAACTACCGGCGCGGTATTTTTCTCACCTCATTTTGTAATACACTGACATCACTGATAAATGATGGGGTACGGCATGAAAGTTAACGATCTGGTCACGGTAAAGACGGATGGCAAACAACGGCGTGAAGGGGTGATCCTGGCGGTAGAAGAGTTTAACGAAGGGATCATGTACCTGGTTTCTTTGCCGGACTACCCAGCCGGTGTTTGGTTCTTTAACGAGATTGACAGCCGTGATGGTACCTTTGTTGAACTCCGGCAGGCGGATCCCAAGTAATAGCCTGACAATGGCCGTTACTTCACTGGCGCATTAATTTAATTCGCAAAATTTCCGTTGGGTAATTATCCCGGAAAGGGAGGAAAGCTCTGTTTTTAAAACGGGAATACCCGTCGCGGCCGAGAGTATCGTCGCGAGCAGGTATTTAGGTTATTTAAATGCGCGGTTTCCAGCAGGACACTCTGAAAGACATTTAAAACCAACGTTTGGCAGACTAAACGACAAACCTTTATCTAGCGGCTATTGACAAATATTCCACTGGTCAGGGTGTCGGTCAAACGAACAACATGGTAAATAATCTGCTTGTTGTGCGTTTTAATTTTTCTTTTGATATTTCCCTTATGGGAAGACACGGTTTTGGCCTTAATTTGCATCTGGTCAGAGATCTGGATAGTACCCTGACCCGACATCCACATGCGCAGCATGTTTGACTCGGTTTGGCTCAGCGTAACGGGAGTCTGATCAAATGAGGTTTTTTCCGTGCGGGGCGCTTTTCTCTCCAGATAGTGACTAAGTAGTTGATTCATAGTCTCTGGTTTGATTGATTTTGACGAGATGATGACATTTTTACGAACATATAAATAATCGTCGAAATGTACGTTGGTGATGGCCATAAAGATGAAGAATAAGGTGTCAGGGTGTAGTGAAATCACCCCTTTTATACGTTCCGTAGCGTTCGCTTCGTGTATAAAGCAGTCTTCATTAATAAAAACCAGGCTGGGTTTCAGCTTGCTGCACTTTTCGTGCAGATCGTCGATATCGTTGATGGCATTAATCTGGCGTTTTTTTACTCCGTGTGTTGTCAGGTAGTCTGTCAAACCTAATCTGGTATAGCTGCATGAATCCATAATGATCGTTGGCATATCGCACCCCCACTTAAATCCGTTTTACCGCGGTAACAAAAAGAAAAAGCCTGAAGCCTAAAAGGCAAAAAAAAGGAACAAAAAATTCACGTAGAAGCAGTGTTCTATCAATAAACACGGCTGTACTCAACGATATTTTATTACTAAACTAATTAACACTGTGAATCTATAAGTTTAGCTTAAGTCAGAATAATCTGCTGGCGTAGGAATTGCCGTGAGGTAACGCCAATTTGTGCTTGAACAGCGTGCCTGCTGGTCTTTTTATCATTGATTCAACCCATCATGTCACGAAACGAAATTTTAGATTGCTAGGAAAATTCTTAAAAAAAATTCATGTGTTGTTTTTTTAACATTTTTTAGCTTATTTATTGATCACGGAGAATGTTGTTTTATTTGTATGACTTAATATTTAATAATATTATCATAGTGTTATGTTTTATTCTTTTGTTTTTGATAATGATTATTCTTCCAGTCCTTATCACTTGTGATAATCAATAATCACATAGAGTTAACATTAATGCGTTTTTTTGTTAAAAAAACCGGTGGTATAACAACGAGTTGATGTGACCAATCGTGCTATTTCGACAAATGTGAAAAATGTCAGTAAGTGATTAATTGGTTTTGCTGAACTATTTCTTCGTAGTTACGGGCTGTCAATTATAAATTATTGATAAAGGTTTACGGCCGTTGACTCCCGGCCGTAATAATAGAGCGTCCCACGCAAGGAATAGCCTTCACTTTTCCCGATTAGCCAAGGTCCGGCAAACAGAACTTCATCGATTCCAGGGTCAAATGAATATCGCTTTCCTGCGTCATCCAATTGACCAGCGCAGCACGGATCCCCGGCTGCCCATTGTAGCGAGTAGGGGTACAACGCACGATGCCATGCCGATCCAGGCGGGCGATAAAACGATCGCGTGCCGCAACGGCATCGCCTTCGGTATTTTTAAGGGCAAAGCACACTACGTTTAAATTGACCGGTGCCAGCAGGTGGAAACCCTCGCTGGCCGTCAGCTCTTGGCCCAATAGTTTTGCCAGTCGGACATTACGTTCCACCATATCCTGCATGCCGCTGCGACCATAGGCTTTCAGCGCCATCCATAAAGGGAGTGCCCGGAAGCGCCGCGAGTTTTCAGGGGTCAGATGCAGATAGTTGTCCGGCCGTAACGTGGGGGCTTCCAGATAGGCCGAATGGTTTTGGAACACCTGCATCTGCAATGCCAGATGACGGCTGAATTGAATAGCGCTGTCATAGGGCACGTTCAACCATTTATGCGCGTCAACGGTGATGGAATCCGCCTGCTGCCAGCCTGCCAGGTGCGCTGCATAATGCGGCGAACAGGCCGCCACGCCGCCAAAGGCCGCGTCGACATGTAGCCAGAACGGGTAACGTTCCCGCAGCGCCAGCAGGTGCTGAAGGTCGTCGAAGGCCACCGTATTCACCGTGCCGGCACTGGCCAAAACCAGGGTTGGCATACCGACGCTGGCGGCCAGGTGCCGCTCCAGCGCCGCCGGATCTATAGCTTCGGAGCCGGGAAGACAGTCGATAATTTTCAGCGCATCACGACCGATCCCCAGCATGCTGAGCGCTTTCACGCTGCTGGCATGCGGATTCGCCGACAGCACCTGTACGGAGCCCAGGGCCGCAACCCCCTGCGCGGCGACGTCGATGCCGCGTTGCTGCCCGAGCCACTGGCGGCCAATGGCGATACCGACAAAGTTGGCCATGGTAGCCCCGCTGACAAAACTGCCATTGAAGGTTTCCGGCAGCCCCAACAAGGTTTTTAGCTGGTTCACCGTCGCCAATTCAATCGCTGCGGCAACGGTATCCTGGCTCAATTGACTATTTTGGTCGATAGCGCTAACCAGCCAATCCGCCGCCAGTGCCGCCGGGGTTGCTCCACCGGTCACAAAGCCAAAGTAACGTGGCCCGGCGCTGGCGGAGATCCCCTCGGCATAACGTTGCCAGAAGTGGTCCAGTGCCGCGATCGCGCCCTTGCCACCTTCGGCCAGTTGGTCATCACCCGGCTGAAGTTGCTGTGCATCTAAGGGCGGGCAAACCGGGCGCTGTTTTATGCCGCTCAGAAACGTTTCGGCCAACTGACGGGTGTGATCGAGGATCTGTGGAAACTGGTCAAGGTCTTGCTGCAAACGTGGGTGCATCGATAACTCCGGACGTAAGGGGGAATAGTGACACCCTAAACTCTTTACTTTGGTGCGAAAATCGATGAAAAATACCCTTTTTGGATAGCAGGGCTAACCAATGTTCGATGAGCGTATTCCGTTACACTTTCTGCCGACCTTTGTAATTGCCGCCCGGCTAGAGAACCTGCGCGCCACCGCCCAGCAAGTGCACCTTACCCACGGTGCCGTCAGCCAGCAGATCCAGCAGCTTGAACAGGCGATGGGCTGTCCGTTGTTTGAACGGCAGGGGCGGGGGCTGCGTCTGAACGCTGCCGGGCGCGAGCTGTTGGCGGTGGTCGAACCAACGCTGGAAGCATTGCAACAGGGGATTGGCCGGGTCAGGCGCGTTGCGCAAAGTCAGGCTCTGCGTATCAGCGTCTTGCCTTCTTTCGCTCATTACTGGTTAATGCCGCGGCTGTCGTCTTTTCACGCGGCCTGCGCCGATATTACGTTGGATATCGATGCCTCGCTGGCGGTGCAGGATCTGACGCGCAAAGGTTTTGATGCGGCTATTCGTCTCGGCAATGGGCAATGGGCGGATATGCAGGCGCAACTTATTGCCAGGGGAGAGGTGGTGCCGGTCGCAACCCCTGCGTTGGCGCGCCAATGGCAGGCGGCCTTCGACGATGGTACGCCAGGCATGCCGCTGCTGGAGCATGATGTTACGCCATGGCGCAGTTGGTTTTTGGTGCATCAGCAGAGGGAGTATGGCAGGCCTCTGGCGTCGTTCAATGACGCTGGCTTGTTGATCCGCGCGGCCGAACAGGGATTTGGTATCGCGCTGGTGAAAAGACTTTTGGTGAGCGATGCGCTAACCGAGGGCCGGCTGGTGGCGTTGGCTGCGGCTCGGCAACTTGAACCGGTTGATTTTTATCTGGTCTGGCCGCAAAACTCCGGGTTGACGCCGGCGGTTGAAGCCTTGTTACATTGGTTGCAGCGTCAATTGGCCTGAGTTCAGCGTCGTAGCCAGACCGGTTGTGAGCGGCCGAGCGGGGTGGCCGGCAGTGCCCAAAGTAGCGCGGTGCCATTGAACCATAACGCGGGGTTAAGACGTTGCGCCGGGCCCCAGCAGGTCAGTTCGGTCTCCGGGTTTTCATCCGTGGCTGCGACAGATGCCAAGGGCTCCAACCGGTGTTGTGGCGGGTAAGGATGACGCAACAGCAGCTCTGCCGTTCGGGCCAGCGACAGCCGGGCGCTGTAGCCGGTGCCATTTTGCAGACGTTGGCGGATGCCCTGCAGCACCGCCGTGGCCATCAGGTAACCGGTGGCGTGATCCAGCGCCTGAACCGGCAAGGGTACCGGTATCGCGGCGTCTTTCCATTTCATGCCCGCCTCTGCCAGACCACAGCTCATCTGTACCAGACTGTCGAAACCGCGCCGCCCACGCCACGGGCCGCTCCAGCCATAGGCATTAAGGCAAACGTCGATCAATCCCGGAGATAAAGCCTGTCGTTGTTCCGCGCCATAACCCAGTTTTTCCAAGGCTCCGGCGCGATAGCCGTGCACGATAACATCGGCGTTTTTCAGCAGATGTTCAAAGGTATGGCGATCGTGGGCGTTGGTCAGGTTCAATCGTGCACTGCGTTTGCCGAGCATCACCTCATGCTCAACAGCCGGTTCGTCCCAGCCGTAGGGATCGATACGTAATACGTCCGCCCCTAAACCGGCGAGAAAACGGGTGGCTACCGGGCCGGCGATAATCCGCGTCAGATCCAGCACCCGTACGCCGTGCAGCGGCCTGGCGCTGGGCAGCGTCCAGACTGGCGTCGCAGCTTCCTGAAGTTGCGTCTGATGGATCAGCGGTTCCAGGGCAACGCTTTTACCCTGGGTATGCTGCCGCCACGCTTCGACAGAAAGCATTTGCGCCGCGCAGCCACCGGCCTCTATCACCGCCTGCTCCAGCTCGTTTTTTTTCCATGCCAGCACCTTTTGCGCCAACCCATTTTTATCCTGATTCGGACCGAGCACTTGCTCTACGGCTTTACGGTGATGCGGTGCATTGGTATGCAGGCGGATCCAACCGTCGCTGGTGGCATAATCGCCCGCCAACGCGTCCCAGGCCGCAGGCAATGACCAACCTAGTGGACGTAGCGTCCAGCCGAACCATAAGGACGCCAACCGTCGATCGACAAACACCTGCGGTGCTGCGCTGCGATTCTGTTGCAGCAGTCCGGCGCAGGCCAGCCCGGCGGCGGCCCAGCAGGCGGTCGCCAATTCGCTGACTGGGAATGCGCTGCTCAGCACACCTTCGCCGCTGACCGTCACCGACCCCGTCGAAAAGGCGTCGTGACCAAAGCTTTTCTCGATCTCTGCGAGCAGCGTTTGAGTAAGGCTATCCATTATTAACTCCAGCGGTGACGGTCAGGGGACTGAACCTAGCGTAGTTCACCCTGACCGGTGTTGCTATGGCGTAACGTTCAGGGTGCGACCGTCCGCCAGTTTGGCACGCAGACTCTGGGCGGCTATGCCGTCGAACGGCTGCTCGCCAAAATTGGCGGTCAGCGTGGTGCCGTCGCTGAAGGTGGTTTGCTGCACCCACCCGGCTTTATCCAGCCAGCGGAAATCGATCAGCGCTTTATCCCAAAGGGCCTGATGCAGCGGACGGAAGGCGGCGTCGGCCTGTTTGATCTGCGGCAGGCGCGCCTGCAGCGTGGCACGGCTGAGATGGAACATCGGCGCGGTATTGTAGAGCTGGCTCAGCAGGCTGCGGGTAGTTTTGACATCGCTGAATTTCAGGTTGTCGTAGTTCCAGTGGTGGCTGCTGATCACCGCATCGTGGAACACCGCCTGATACATGGGCAGGCGATAGCGCGGATCGAATTCCACCGTGCGGTAGGGTTCCTTCACCTTGGCCGGGCTGAAGAAGAAGGCCGGTTGGGCATTTGGCCACCAGGCACCCAGGTAATAAGGGGAGGACTTATCGTGATTCATCTGCTTATCGCCCCAGCCAAATCCCCAGGTTTCCATGCCGTGGGCAAACATGATGTGGCGTGCGGTCACCGCATTGCCATCTTCGGAACCGAGCGGCAGGCGAAGGGTATTGCTGAACCAGGCCAGCCGCGCATTGCGAGCCTGCGCCATTTGCTCGGCACCGGTCGGGTGGTTGGGCTGATAATCGTCAGAGACCATCCCGGTACCGTCAACGTCGAGGAATAGGCTGTTCAGCCCGGCCATTCGTACCAGTTCGGTCATGCGCTGTTGAGAGTAAGGCAGTACGCAGCCTGGATTCAGGTAGTAGCCTTGTTTGCCGAAGCCGGGTTTCTTGCTGCCGTCGGCACGCACGATGGCGCACTTTTCTCGCAGGGACGTCGGCAGTTGGGCGGTTAACCAGCTGTCATTGACTCCACGTGGAATGGCGGTGTCGTAAGAATCGTAGCTGGCGATCAGGTATCCCGCCTTTTTGGCGCTTTCTACCGCGTGCGGGTGCAGAAACTCGGCGGTCCAGTTGTCGGTACCCAACCACAGCCGAGGCAGGCCGGCCTGCTGCAGCGACTCGACCAGGGGGCTAGCCAGCCCCTGTCCCCAGCTCTGCGGCGCAGTCAGATAGGGCCCGAGTTGCCGTTGCGCCAATGCCCGGATATCCGCGGCCTGTTGGCGTTGCGCCGATAAGAAGTCGGCGTCATCCGGCGTCGCCTTTAGCGGTGTCAGTGTCACCAGCGCCTGGTTAAGGGCATCAATCAGCGCTTGCTGTTGCCAGCCCTGCGGCGTTTTTCCCGCCAGCGTGCGCACGGTTTTTTGGCTATCGGCATCCATTTTCCGCCACAGAACTTCACCCTTGGGGGTGATAAGCCAGGCCAACAGACCCGGCCAATCTTTCACGTCGTTCGCCGCCAGCAGTTTGTCGCCCCACAGATAAATGTGCGTAGCACCAATCAGCTTTTCGCCTTCCGGCGCGATGCGGATTTTATCTCGCAGGCTGCTGAACTGACCGCTTTGTTGCAGGTATTCACGGTAACGGCGCGCGCCGGACAGCGGCGAGTCTCCCACGTGCAGCAGCACCTCGAAAGCCTGCTGCTGATTAAAGCGGTTGAACTCATGACTACTGCGCATGGCGAGTCCTTTTCCTGCGCTGGCGAAGGTTACCTGGTTGCTGAATGGGGTTAGCAGTAACCAACTGTAGACCTTGCCTTGCTGTTGCTGGCTCCACAGCGGCAGTTTCAGATCCCAGTTGGTATCCAGCGGCGTCATTTCCTTGACCAGATAATTCCGCCAGACGGGATTGTCCAGCGGGATGCGGCTACCTTCGCCAATCGGCAGCAGCAGGGTCGTTGCCTGCGACGGCAGCCTGAACCAATTCAGGGTTTGTGCCCGCTTGCTGCTGAAACTCAAGCGCAGATCGCCACCCTCCAATTTGACGGTAACCTGCATGGCGCTGTTGGGCCATTGCCAGCTTGCCTGCGTCGATGTGCTTTGCAGTTCAGCCACGGTTTGCCCAGCCAGTGCCTGGTTAACCTGGTTTTTTCCCGCAACGATTTGCAGCGTGGCAGGATCGATATCGAAACGCGTTTCGCCCTGTTGCAAGAGCAGGGCCTGAGCGGGAAAACCGGCAAGCAGGGCGAGGCTGATGGAAAGGCGAAGCAGGTTCATTGAATGCGTGTCCTTGAGGATGATTGTCCTGTTGAAGCTCAAGCTTATCGGTAATTAGCCAATTGCCCAATGCCAATAAGTTATAATCGTGTGACTCATCAAATATTGGGGTTATTGAGTTTAATTTCCGTTTAATAAATTCGCCTTTACATCGTCACTCTGCGTCACTATACTCAGCCAAAATTTCAAAGAGGAAACACAATTGGACAGTTTTAGTTGCAGTGATATAAATAAGGCAAGCTGACCAATCCTCTTCTGATTTGTTGCTTGCCGAAAACGGCGGGCAGCACCCCTCTCTGGTTATTCCGAGCTGTGCAAACCCGAATCTGACTGTTGTTCCTGAGGCCAAATGGCATCGGGTGAATTGATTTGGACGTAATTATGGTTATTTGCAGCCACAGCCTATTCCCTCCTGGCACTTATACGCTCAATCGCTGATTTATTATCGGCGCGATTTCGCGTGTGCTAAAAAGCACATGATTTTATCTCCTGTGGTTATTTAAGGGGAAAGTCATGGCTATGACTCCTTTTGTTTTAAATTTATTACTGGCGATGAGCCTGGGCGCCGTTATTGGCGCAGAACGGCAATGGCGCCAGCGTATGGCCGGCCTGCGTACCAATGCACTGGTGGCGACCGGGGCGGCGGTATTTATCCTCAGCTCCATGTCTACCGACCCTTCCAGCGCCGGCCGGGTTGCGGCACAAATTGTCTCTGGCATCGGCTTTTTGGGAGCCGGGGTGATCATGCGTGAAGGCCTGAATATCCGCGGCCTTAATACGGCGGCCACGCTCTGGTGCTCAGCCGCAATAGGCGTGCTGTGCGGCCTGGGGCAGTATTGGAACGCGGTGCTGGCGACGCTGGTGATCCTGTGCGCCAATATTCTGCTGCGCGAAGCGGCGCAGCGCATCAATCTGCAGCCGCAACAACAGGCGACCGATCTGGAGGTGTGCTACCGCATACAGGTCACCTGCGGCGAGCAGGACGAAATACTGGTACGCACCCTGATATTACAGGCGCTAAATGGCGTGGCATTAAGATTACAATCATTGCGCAGTGCCGATATTGCTATTCCCGGCCAGCTGGAGGTTTGCGCGGAAATAACCGCTAACCCTTCGGTGCAAAAAGAGATTGAGGGTATTGTCTGTCGCGTCAGTCTGGAAAAAAGCGTCAGTGCTGTACGTTGGCGTATCGCTTCTGAATTGCCTGTCTAATAAGTCATTAATGTTTCACTGTACTCAGTGATAAGGAGGCGTCATGGACGGTGACCCCGAAAGCTTAATTATTCAGCGTGCACGACGCAGCAATAATTCGCGTTAATCACGCCAACTAAATAAATTCCATTCTGTGCTTATTCACCTGTTAATCAGGCGGGGTATCCCTGTGCGCAGAGTAAGATAAGAGAATTGCATTATGACCTATATTAATGAAACCGTACGTCGCCGGGATAAAAAATCGACGCCATACGCCATCGCACAAGAGGCGAAAAACAGCGTTGACCAGACGCTGGCAAATTTAAAATGCAACCGTAATGGATTAACCCAGGAGGATGTTGATGAACGCCTGACGCAGTTTGGTATTAATCAGGTGGCTCATGAGAAGGCTCCGCACGCGTTGGTGCAGTTGTTCAGCGCCTTTAATAACCCGTTTATCTATGTACTGATGGTGCTGGCTGCGATCAGTTTCTTTACCGATTACTGGCTGCCTGCCCGGCGCGGTGAAGAAACCGATCTCACCGGTGTCATCATCATTCTGGTGATGGTGTCACTCAGCGGGCTGCTGCGCTTCTGGCAGGAATACCGCACCAACAAGGCGGCGGAAACGCTGAAGTCGATGGTGCGGACCACCGCAACGGTGATGCGTCGCAGCAGCTACAGCGCACATCCGCTGACGCTGGAGGTCCCGATCCGCGAACTGGTGCCGGGCGATATTATTCAGCTCTCTGCCGGGGATATGGTACCGGCGGACGTTCGCCTGCTGGCGTCGCGCGATCTGTTTATCAGCCAGGCCATTCTGACCGGCGAGGCGATCCCGATTGAGAAATACGACGTTATGGGCAACGTCAGCCAAAAATCGAGTGAGGACGAAGTCTCCAGCGAACATGCGCTGTTGGAGCTGTCGAACATCTGCCTGATGGGCACCAACGTCGCCAGTGGTACCGCCACTGCGGTGGTGGTGGCAACCGGCGGACGCACCTATTTCGGGTCGTTGGCGAAGTCGATTGTCGGCACTCGTTCGCAAACCGCGTTTGATCGCGGGGTTAACAGCGTCAGTTGGCTGCTGATCCGCTTTATGTTGGTGATGGTGCCCATTGTGTTGCTGATCAACGGGTTCACCAAAGGCGACTGGAGCGAAGCCGCGCTGTTTGCCCTGGCGGTAGCGGTTGGGTTGACGCCAGAAATGCTGCCGATGATCGTCAGTTCCAACCTGGCGAAGGGCGCTATCGCCATGTCGCGACGCAAAGTGGTGGTCAAGCGTTTGAACGCCATTCAGAACTTTGGCGCGATGGACGTGTTGTGCACCGACAAAACCGGCACCCTGACGCAGGATCGCATCATCCTTGAGCACCATCTGGATGCCAGCGGGACCAAAGACAATGAGGTGCTGCACCTGGCCTGGTTGAACAGCTTCCACCAGAGCGGAATGAAAAACCTGATGGACCAGGCGGTGATCCGGTTTGGTCGCGGCAAGCCGGGCATCGAGGCGTTGGGCCGCTACAGCAAGGTCGATGAGCTGCCCTTTGATTTTATACGCCGCCGTTTATCGATCGTGGTGGCGGATGAAAATGGCCAACAACGCCTGATTTGCAAAGGGGCGGTGGAGGAAATGCTCGAAATTGCCACCCATGTGCGCGACGGGCAGCAGATTTTACCGCTGGATCAGGCTCGGCGTGAGGCGTTGCAGGCGCTTGCCGCTCAATATAACGAAGAGGGATTCCGCGTGCTGGTACTGGCAACGCGAGATCTGGGCGAACAGAAAAATGCTCTGCCGCTGAGTATTATCGATGAACGCGATATGGTGATCCAGGGCGTTCTGACCTTCCTCGATCCACCGAAGGAGAGCGCACAGGAAGCGATCGCCGCCCTGCAGGAAAACGGCGTAGCGATTAAGGTTTTGACCGGTGATAACCCGGTGATCACCTGCAAAATCTGCCGCGATGTTGGCCTGGAGCCGGGTGAACCGCTTTCCGGTCCGCAAATTGAGCAGATGGACGACGCCACGCTGGCGCAAGAAGTGGAACAGCGCACGGTCTTCACCAAACTGACGCCGCTGCAGAAGTCGCGAGTGTTGAAAATGCTGCAGGCGAATGGCCATACCGTCGGGTTCCTCGGCGACGGCATTAACGATGCGCCGGCGCTGCGCGATGCCGACGTGGGCATTTCGGTCGACACCGGTACGGACATCGCCAAAGAGTCGGCAGACATCATTTTGCTGGAAAAAAATTTGATGGTGCTGGAAGAGGGGGTGATCAAGGGACGGGAGACTTTCGGCAATATCATCAAGTACCTGAACATGACCGCCAGCTCCAACTTCGGCAACGTGTTTTCGGTGCTGGTGGCCAGCGCCTTTATTCCGTTCTTGCCGATGCTGGCGATCCACCTGCTGATCCAGAACCTGATGTACGATATCTCTCAGCTGTCGCTGCCGTGGGACAAGATGGACAAAGAGTTCCTGCGCAAGCCGCGCAAGTGGGATGCGAAAAACATTGGCCGTTTTATGCTGTGGATTGGGCCAACGTCGTCCATCTTTGATATCACTACCTATGCGCTGATGTGGTTTGTTTTCGCCGCCAACAGCGTAGAGCATCAGGCGTTGTTCCAGTCCGGCTGGTTTATTGAAGGCTTGCTGTCGCAAACCCTGGTGGTGCATATGCTGCGCACCCAGAAGATCCCGTTTATTCAGAGCACAGCCGCGCTGCCGGTGTTGCTGACCACGGCGCTGGTGATGGGGCTGGGTATCTATTTACCGTTCTCGCCGCTGGGCGCACTGGTCGGGTTGCAGCCGCTGCCGTGGGAATACTTCCCGTGGCTGGCAGGTACCTTGGTCAGCTACTGCGTGGTGGCGCAGCTGATGAAGCGTTTCTATATTCGCCGCTTCGGTGAGTGGTTGTAATAAGTGCCGGCTGTAGGGGCGAAATATTATCCGCCTCTACAGCATTTTTTTCACCAGCAGACCCAGCATGATGGTTAGGGTAAAGGAAAACAGCGTACCCAGTAGCACATACTCGGTACGCATTTTGTCATCGCTCTGGCGCAAATCGCCAAAGCGAAAGATTGACTTGGCCGCCAGCAAAAAACCGACCGCCGGGATTTGGCCGATCAGCACAAAGGTCAGGATCAGCGTTCTTTCCAGATAGCCAATTTGCTTGCCCGCACGTAATAACGAGTCGTTATCGGCTTTGGCTGAAGGAGGCATCTGCGGTGCCCAGTGAGCCAAAAGCTGGCCGATAAGCACGCCCATCGGCATGTAAATCACCAAATACGTCACCACAACCAGTCCAGCCTGCCAGTCGGCTATGGCCGCTCCCAGCGTGCTAAGCAGGCCATGGGCATTGGGCGTCAGCGACAGCCACAGCAGTGCAATCACCGTAAGATGCAGGCCTTGATCGAGCAGAAAACCGCCCGCTTGACTGATGCGGGTCAATAACGTGACCTTCAACAGGTCAATCAGCCAGTGGCTGATGGCGATAACCAACAGGGTGGTCAGCACCTGGCCGGAAGAGAGTCCGCCATGCAGCAACGCAAAACCGGCCACCACCCAGGCGGCCAGCACGCCGTGCAGTAAGGCATGCAGCAACAGGAAACGGGAACGTGCGCGGTGACGAGCCTTATCCTCGACCCAACTGCGCGGCTGCAGCGGGAAGTCGGCAAGCAGGTGAACCACCAGCAACCAGGTCAGCAACGGCGCGTAGCTCAAATCCATATTCAGGTGATCCTGTTAATCGCGTGAATAAATCGCATAATTTCCTCGTAGGCCGCGCGTTTCAGCGTAGCAGAAACGGTGGAGGCGGCCTTTTGCAGCTTTTCCGCTACCTCTTGGCTGGTATCGGCGAAGAAACGTGCCTGGACGACCTGCGCTTCGGTCTGTGAAAGGCGGCTAATCACATGATCTAACATCGGCAATAGATCGCTGACAATGGCATTTGTCTGCTCATTGTCATTTTTCAGAGCCAGTCGGCAATTTTTCATCAAAGCGTCCAGAGCCTGGCCAGAATTCACAAAGGCGCTGCCATAACCGGCGGTTTGTCCCTGGTCGCTGCCGAGGCCAACGGCGATGCGGGCATCCCAATGGCGTGAGTCCATCGCTCTAAGCGCAATACGGATATACACCGCCAGCAGCAAACCGGATTGCGGTTCGGCCACCGCTTGAAAAGCATCGCCACGGAAAATCTCGAATCGCTCAATAAGCGTAGCCCGTTGCAATTGACTCAGCAGGGCATTTAACCCGGTAATGTAGTGAGTGGTGTCTAATTGCCGTGAATTGACCAGATCGCCGGTGATCACGCTAACTTGTGCTGGCATCTCTTTTTCTACTCTGAAGCGGGAGTTATCAGTAAATTTCGCACCTCAAGGCGAATATGTCAATAATTCGTATCAGAGTACGAATATGGTAAATATTCGTCTCTCAAGGCGAAATCAACTCCGCCGCTGAATAGGCTCAAGCATCAGCTTAAGCAGCGATTTCTCCATCCGGGCCACATAGACGCCCAGCAGGATCAGCCCCACGCCCAAGATCTGCGCGCTGATGGTATCGCCACTGTCGCGCAGGCGGTCGATAACCACACCTGCCAGCATTTGGCCACTGATAATCAGTAGTGCGGCGCGCAGGGTGCCGAGACGCGGCAGAACATAGCTATTCAGCGCGACAAACAACGCCCCGATGACACCGCCAAGGTAGGCACCCCACGGGGCCTGGCCGAAGGTTGCACCGTTGACGCTGCCGGTTGCCACCAGCAGCAGGCTGAGGAACAAAAAACCGACGATATGATTGCAAAGTGAGGCATGAAAAGCGCCACGATCCAGCGCCAGACGACCGTTGATTGCGCGGCTGAGGCCGATACAGACGCCGTTGAGTAGAGCAAGGACTATCAGGGTAAACATGGGCGTTACCTCAGGAAAATGAGCAGAGCGCAGCCGCAGAGGATCAGCAGCGTGGCGACGATATCGTTGAGACTCAAACGGCGTTTAAGCGAGCCAAACCAGCCGCAGCTGTCGGCGAGCATGCCGAACAAAACCTGACCGGTGAGCATCAGCGCCAGGCTGCCGGAAAGCGCCAGCGGGCTGTTGACCGTAATGGCGGCCAGCACCACCGTCAGGGCACCGGGCAGACCGCCCAAATAAGCCCAGCGAGGCGTCCTGGCCGATGAGGGCGCGCGGCGCGGGGAACGACGGTTCAGCAGGAGCAGCAGCAACCAGGCGGTGATGGCGCCCATACCGTGAGCCAACCACGAGGCCAGCAAGGGGGAGTTATAGCTGGCCAGCAGGCTGTTGATGGCAATCATCAGGGCCAATAGGGCACCGGCGCCCAGCGCCAGCAGAGGATCGGAAAAACGTTCACGCATCAGGGTTTCAACTTCAAAATTAATTTGAAGAGCAGCCTATATTGTTTTTGTTTAAAGCTTAATCCACTAAAATGGAAACTCATTGTTGAGAAAAAGTTGACTGATAATGAACGATCGCTTTGCAGCAATCCCGGTATTTGTGGCGGTGGTGGAATGCGAAAGCTTTTCTGCCGCCGCCGAGCGACTAGGCATCACCAAATCGGCAGTAAGCAAACGCATCACCCAGCTGGAACGCTCGCTGGGCGTGCAATTATTGCAGCGAACCACCCGGAGTTTGAGCCTGACCGAGGCCGGTGAGCAGTATTTTGGCTATGCACGCAATGCCTGTGCCGTAGCGCAAGAGGGAGAGGATGCGGTCACCCGTTTGCAGGGACAGCCTCAGGGCTGCCTGAGGATCAGCGTACCTATGGTGTTTGGTCGTTTGCATATTGCCCCGTTGATCCCCCGTTTCCTGGCGGCTTATCCGGCGGTGGAGATCAACATGATGATGGATGACCAACTGGTCGATTTGGTCGAAGGGGGCTATGACCTGGCGATCCGCATCGGTCGACTGGCCGACTCGAGTCTGATAGCCCGGCGTATTGCGCCGTGCAACAGCGTCTTGTGCGCAGCACCCTCCTATCTGGCGCGCTGTGGAACACCGACGGACATGGAGCAATTAGCGAAGCATAACTGTTTGTTTTACAGCTATTTCCGCGGGGGGAGCGAATGGCAGTTCGACGGACCTGCGGGGGCTGTACGTTTCCAACCCAGAGGCAATTACCAGGTGAATAACAGCGAGGCGTTGCGTGAAGCGTTGATCGCCGGTTTGGGGATTTGTCAGATGCCGACTTTCATCGTTGGAGACGATATTGCGCAGGGGCGACTGCTTGAGTTGATGCCGGACTATCGGCTGCCCGAGCATGCCATTTATGCCGTCTATCCACAGCGCAAATACTTACCGGCTAAGGTATCGGCCTTTGTCGATTTTCTACTGGCTCAGTTCGGAGGAGAGCGGCCTTATTGGGATACCCCGGATCGGTGATAACACCCCGTCGCCATTCGACCGGGAATACGCGTGCCTATAGGTACGCCACCGGCGAAGGGAGATTAAGGTGCGGGGTGTTAGAAACTTTTCACCAGCACTTCGCGCGGCTGTTCGTTGCCGTGCTTCAACAGATAGTCGAAAGATTTCTCGCTACTTTTCAGCTGCTGCAGAAATTCCTGCGGTGACAGGTCGTGTTTTTTGCCGCTCATATAAGCCAGCGCCAGTTCTTTTGCCTGATAACGTGAGAAGTTGTACATAAGAGCCCTCTAAACGGTGGATTTCACGCTAGAGATTGTAACGAAAGAGCACATAATGAACAGTCGCTTTGGCGTATGGAATCAATAGCTGAAACTTAACTCAGGCTGAGTGAGCGTTTTCACCGGACCATCGCGAAAGTGAGCCATTCTACGCAATCTTCCCAAATCTTAATATTCACTAATTCATATGTGTTTCTTGGCATTTTTCCTCCTTCGGCTTATGATGGCGGTTATCGTAAAAGGAGGATCCCCATGACATCACTGACGCCACTGGCATTGTTTAAAAATCTGTCGGAGGAAACTCGCCTCACACTGGTGCTTTTGCTGCGCCAGGCGGGTGAGCTGTGCGTGTGCGAATTGGTCAGCGCATTGGAGGAATCGCAACCCAAAGTTTCTCGTCACCTCGCGATGTTACGTGAAAGTGGTCTGCTGATCGATCGTCGCGAGGGCAAGTGGATTTACTACCGCCTGTCGCCGCATATGCCGGCCTGGGCGGCGGGAATCATCGAACAGGCTTATCTTAGCCGGCAACAGCAGGTGACCGAGCTGGCGCAGCGCGCGTTAGGGGCTGTCTGCCGGTAACGCTAAAAAATTTAAACAAACACATTCGAAATAACATATATATGATGCGAGAGGCTAAGGAGTTGTGATGGTGTTGGCCGGGGCAATATTTATCCTGACGATCGTTTTGGTGATCTGGCAGCCGAAAGGCTTGGGCATAGGCTGGAGTGCCTGTTTCGGCGCGCTCTTGGCATTGCTGACCGGTGTGGTACAGGTCGGTGATATTCCGCTGGTCTGGCAGATCGTCTGGAACGCCACCGCGACCTTTATCGCGGTGATCATTATCAGCCTGCTGCTGGACGAGTCCGGCTTCTTTGAATGGGCAGCGCTGCATGTTGCGCGCTGGGGCAAGGGCAAAGGGCGCTGGTTGTTCACCTATATTGTGCTGCTGGGCGCCGCGGTGGCGGCGTTGTTTGCCAATGACGGGGCGGCGCTGATCCTGACGCCGATAGTGATTGCGATGCTGCTGGCGTTGGGGTTCAGTTCAGGGGCAACGCTGGCCTTCGTGATGGCGGCGGGATTTATCGCCGATACCGCCAGCCTGCCGCTGGTGGTGTCCAATTTGGTGAATATCGTCTCCGCTGATTTCTTTCAACTGGGTTTCACGCAGTATGCGGCGGTGATGGTGCCGGTGAACCTTGCCGCCATTGTCGCCACGCTGGTGATGTTGCACCTGTTCTTTCGCAAGGACATTCCGCGCAGCTATGACCTGAGGTTGCTGCGGCCACCGCGTGAGGCCATTCGCGATTTGCCGACGTTTAGAGCCGGTTGGGGCGTATTGGTGCTGCTGCTGGTGGGGTTTTTTGGGCTTGAGCCGCTGGGCGTGCCGGTTAGCCTGGTCGCCGCCGTTGGGGCGTTGATCCTGCTGCTGGTGGCGAAAAAGGGGCAGGCCATCGACACTGCTAAAGTGTTGCGGGGCGCCCCCTGGCAGATCGTGGTCTTCTCACTGGGGATGTATCTGGTGGTCTACGGGCTGCGTAATGCAGGGTTGACCGATACCCTGGCCGGTGTGCTGGATTTTCTGGCCGAGCGCGGAATTTGGGCAGCTACGCTGGGCACCGGTTTCCTGACGGCATTTTTGTCCTCGGTGATGAACAACATGCCGACGGTGTTGGTGGGGGCCTTGTCGATTGACGGCAGCAATGCCGAAGGCGTAATTAAACAGGCAATGATTTATGCCAATGTCATAGGCAGCGATCTTGGGCCGAAAATTACGCCGATCGGTAGCCTGGCCACGCTGCTGTGGCTGCACGTATTGTCGAAGAAAAGCATCGTCATAAGCTGGGGATACTATTTCCGGGTCGGGGTAGTAATGACCCTGCCGGTGCTGTTGGTTGCGCTGACCGCCCTGGCCCTGCGCCTGTCGATTTAGCCATAACTCAGAGAGAACGCCATGAGTAACATCAAGATTTACCACAACCCGGCTTGCGGCACATCGCGCAATACGTTGGCACTGATCCGCAACAGTGGTGTGGAACCGACGGTGATTTTGTATCTGGAGACACCGCCCGACCGCGAGCAATTGATCAGGCTGATCGCCGATATGGGAATATCTGCGCGAGCCTTACTGCGTAAAAACGTCGAGCCTTATGAATCGTTGGGGCTGGCAGATGCAGGCTGGAGTGACGAACAATTGATCGACTTTATGTTGCAACAACCGATATTGATTAATCGACCTATTGTGGTGACACCCTTGGGCACCCGTCTGTGTCGACCGTCGGAAGCCGTGCTGGATATCCTGCCGGATCCGCAGCAAGGCCCTTTCACCAAGGAAGACGGCGAGCCTGTGATCGATGCGCAAGGGCGGCGAATTTCGGTGAAATGAGCATTAAAGGCCCGCGATTGGATTGCGGGCCTGACTTTTTAGATGCTGCGTTGATTGACTCGTGCAGACAGTTCAGCCGCGCGCTCTTTTCTCTTGCTGTAATGGTCGACCAGATACCTGGCATTGCCTCGCGTCAGAAGGGTAAACTTCATCAGTTCTTCCATCACGTCAACGATTCGATCATCGTAGGCGGAAGGTTTCATGCGGCCATCTTCTTCAAACTCTTGCCACGTCTTGGCAATAGAAGAGGGGTTGGGGATAGTGAGCATTCGTATCCAGCGCCCTGAAATACGTATCTGATGCGGGCGTCGACAGCCGATGTTGCAGTTGGCAGAACTGCCCCCCAACCGACCGGGGCAGTCATTGCTCATCGGGGATTATTGTGGGGCGTCACGCTCAGCCAAGGCTTCCAGCAGGGTTGCCGATGGCGTAAAGAACAGGCTGCCGGTGACCGCGCGGCTGAAATCCAACAGGCGATCATAATTGCCGGCTGGCCGACCAACAAACATGTTCTCCAACATTTGCTCGATGGGCTGAGGGGATCGCGCGTAGCCGATGAAGTAAGTGCCGAACTCCCCCATGCCGGGTTTCCCGAACGGCATATTGTCACGCAATATTTTGACTTCATTGCCGTTTTCATCGGTCAGCGTCGTCAGGGAACTGTGGGATGACGAAGGCTTGACGTCTTCATCCAGTTCAATATTGGATTGCTTGTGGCGACCAATAATGCGTTCTTGCGTTTCAACGCTCAGTGAATTCCAGCCTTTCATGTCATGCAGGTATTTTTGTACCAGCACGTAGCTGCCGCCTGAAAACTCAGCGTCTTCCTCGCCAATCACCGTATAGTCGAAGGCTTCGTGCCCTTCGGGGTTTTCTGTACCATCGACAAAACCAATCATTGCCCGCTGATCGAAGTAGCGGAAACCGTGCACTTCCTCTATTACCGTCACGGCATCGCCAAGCTTGTTCATCAACTGTGTGGCGAGTTCGAAGCACAAATCCATCTCGTCGGCGCGAATGTGCAGCAGGATATCGCCAGGGGTCGAAACGGCAACGCGGTCGCCGGTGCCTATCTCACGAAAAGGATGAAGCAGCGCCGGACGGGGCTGGCCGAACAGCCGATCCCAGGCCGTAGAGCCAAATCCGCAGACGCAGGACAGATTGCCCGCCGGGGATCTTTTGCCGACGGAACGGATAACGCCGCTGATATCCGCACACCAGCCACGCACCGCAGCAAGCTGAGCGGGGTTGGGCGACAAGGTGGCGACCAAAAATATGGCATGACGTGTAACGGGGCTGAAGACAGCCTGAGGTTGTTGATTTTGGGTAGTCATAGCATCCAGTGCCGAGGAAAGTCAGAGCTTAAAACTAATCTATTTTAGCGGTTACGCCAACTGATTAACCCCAGTTGGCGTGTGGAAAGCTCAACGCGGAGCGTGAATAAAAACATCTCTATCAGCGAAGATGCACTGGCATAGGGTATCGTCAGGATGACACAGGCATGAACTGGGTCGTCGCAGCACGTAAATTGAAGCTGGATGGCAGCAACCGGTATCGGTTGGTTAACGCTTGAATGTAAAGTAGTCAGTAATGCCGCACAGGAAACGTGGGGGAGAGCAAGGCGACAGCGATTAACTGACGCCTTTAATTAACAAATTTATGAACGAAAGCATGGTCGTTAAAACTAGGGAATTTAGCTCCCTTTCTGCGGCTTGCCTAAAGAGAATTTAATTATTAAGTATATAAGTCTTACTAAGACAATACCGCAGCTAATTGAAACCAACAGAACGGAAATGCCTCTCGGTGCGGGATACCATGTTGAAAAGCCTACCCCAGCCCCGCTTAGCAAGGATGAAGAAAGAAATATACCCAGAATAACTGATATTATTTTTATAACTTTATCATTCATGTAATCACCTAAAAACGGCGAGTATCCTGCCCGTAGTTATTTTCTTTAACGTTACCGTCTACCAAGAACATTTGCCACCGGAACTTGACCCGCATTTATTCCCGCCTTTGCCCATACCTACGTTACCGCCACCCTTGTTGCCATCCTTGAAACAACCGCCGGTAACTGCGCCGCCAACCAATCCCATAGCGGCGCCAGGTAGCCCACCAAACGCTCCTAAAGCTGTACCTGCCACCATGCCATTGATACAGTCTTCCGACGTGTTTTTAGTATAGTAGTCACTTGAGCCGCTTTTGTTACCGCCATTGTTTTTTCCTTTATTCTTACGACTATTGTCCGCACGGTCTCCGCCATTATTACCACGGCCGCCGGCGATAGAGTCTAATAAAGAATGATCAATCGTTTTCATAACCAACTCCCTTTGAGTTTATGATTTTTTATTATGCTTCACCTTGATGGTGGATTGATTATTAACCCAAGTCATTTTGCATATCAACAACTATTTTATCCGGAGTGTATAAAATGGAATGAATTAATGATTGCATTAATATGAAGTGTTAAATGAGGTGAGTAAATATAATCGATATTAAAGTTTCTTATTATTATGGGGAGAGTTGTTTTTAAATCCGAGCGGCGACGCCGCCCGGCAGGGGATCAGGACATCAAATTGAAAGGGTCATCAATAGATTTCGCCGGCGCGGTAAACCAGCGCGCTCCGTCTTCGGTGACGTAGAAATGATCCTCAAGACGAATGCCGAACTCGCCTGGCAGGCATAGCATGGGTTCGATGCTCGCGCACATGCCCACGTCGAGCGGCTCCTGCTGCTTGCGGATCAGATACGGCGCTTCATGAATGTCCAGCCCGATACCGTGACCGGTACGGTGCGGCAGCCCCGGCAGCTGATAATCCGGCCCAAAACCATGAGAAACCAGCGCTTCGCGCGCGGCATCATCCACTTTATGGCAGGGCACCCCGGGCGCGATTACAGCAAATGCCGCAGCCTGCGCATCATGTTCAGCCTGCCAGGCAAAGCGTTGGCGCGGGTTGGCTTCGCCGTAGACATAAGTTCGGGTGATATCGGACAGGTAGCCCCTGTAGCGACAGCCGGTATCCAGCAGCACGACATCGTTATGTTGCAGTGGGTTGGGGGCTTTTACGCCATGAGGAAACGCACTATCGGATCCGAACAGTGCAATGCAGAAGTAAGAACCGGTGGTGCCCATTTTGCGATGGGCCTGATCGACAAACTCGACCAGCTCTCTGGCGGTGATCCCTGGGCGCAATATGCTTGCCGCCGCCTGTTGGACCCGCAGGGTAATGTTATTTGCGGTTTGCATCAGCGCAATTTCGGCCGCCGATTTGCGGCTGCGGCAGTACCCGGTGATCGGCAGGGCGCTGACCAACTTTATTTCACCGGCATGCTGTTGCAGACCGAGGAACAGCGTGACCGACGCGGTTTCGCAAATGGCCACTTTGAGTTGGCGGCCCGAACCTGTCAGCCCACGCGCGGCCAGTACGGTGAAGAACAACCGATAGGGATCTTCTTCCTCATGCCAGCTAAATATCTCCCCCTCAATCACCTGCGCGTCCTTGAACGTGCCGATCTCAAACCAGGGCGCAATATAGGCGATTTCCCCCTCGGCCGGGATCACCGCGCCTACCATACGTTCACTGGGCGACCAGGCGGTACCGGTAAAATAGAGCAGGTTGCTGCCGGCATTGAGGTAGCAGGCGTCAATGCCGTTGTCGCGCATCAGGCGCTGCGCGTGCTGAATGCGTTGCCTGTATTCCACCGCGGCGATTTCAGGCGGGTTGTCCGTGAGCGGTTGCAGCTGTTCCAGGGCCTGTTGTGGCGTACAACCGCCAATGCCTGTAGCCATGTATTCTCCTCGCGTGATGTTAATGTCAGGGCCAATGTCCCTGCGCGCCAAACCTTCATCATAAATAAAGCGCGGCAGGAATACTTGGCTCCAATAGGGAGTAAAAATGACGATTACGGCACAGTTCCTGTTTTCTGCGCCGCTATAGCGCCAGAGGGCCCTGAGAGTTTGGTTCAAAGGGCATCATTCGCGGACTGAAAATTATTATTTTCACCTTAATTAACACTTAACTCACTGTAATTAAATATGAATGCAATAACGCATCAATGTGATGCAAAAACGCTCTTGTAAATAATGATTAGCGTTGCTAATTCTTAATGCCCATGCATTAAAATTGTTTATGATAAATTTCGGGGACTTTTTAAGATGGCGAATTAATAATTATTAACCAAGATGATTTCAACGCGAACAATATTCTATGGCCTGAGCTCCATTCGGGAGGGGTTAATGCCTGAGCGTTACCTTCGCTTTATTGTTACGCATAAATAAATAGTTAAGTTATTTATTTCATTGAGTGTGCCCGATCAAATAAATGAGTGGGTATATTCGATTGATATATTCATTCGTTCTTTTAGCGAATATCTATTGAGAGCACCTTATGGAAACAGAGGCCGTTGAGTCCAAGTTTAGTTTTGGTTCTTATACCCGATTATTGTCTGATCCCGGACATGCGACGCTTTCATTGTTTGGCCTGCTGGTCAGGTTTCCGGTAGCGATGCGGTCCATCAGTTGCATAATGTTGATTTCCGCCACTATGGACTCGTTATGGATTGCCGGAACCGTGGCGGGAACATTAATGATTACGCAGGCGATAGCCAGCCCGGTTTTAGGCCGATTTGCCGATAAATTCAGCCAGCGAAAGGTGCTTATTATTACCTGCTGCTGCCACGTCATTGCGATCCTTTCGTTAATTGGCTTGGTGCTGCTGAATATGCACTTATGGGCAATTATGGCGGCGGCCATTGCTACCGGTTGTTCGTCGGTGCCGGTGGATGGATTTATTCGTACTCGCTGGGCCTCCATGGTGACCGATGAAGCGCTACGAACCGCGTACGCGTTAGAAACCGTGCTTGATGAGATCATTTTCTTATTGGGGCCGTTAATCGCCATTGTTTTGGCCACGGCATGGCACCCCGCAGCGGGGCTGGCGTTATGCGCCGCGCTCACCTTCAGTGGTTCTCTGGCCCTGGTGTTACATCGGCGTTCTGAGCCGGTTATTGTGCACAAGAGCGCAGAAAGCGACCGTCGGGCAATCAGCATGGTCTGGGTACGGGCGTTAATGATCTCCTATGCGGCGGTAGGTCTGTTTCTTGGCTCAATCGACGTCATGATGATCGCCTACGCCAAAGAAATAGGCAATCCAACCCTCGCCGGCGTGCTGTTATCCATTTGCGCCGCGGGCAGCCTGGTGGGCGGCACCTGCTACGGCGCCATGAACTGGACCTTATCGCAACCCCGCCTGCTGCTGATCACCTCCGCCACCCTGTGTGCCGGCACGCTTCCGCTGATTTTCACCAGCGTTCCCGTTGTCATGGGCATTTCCGCTTTCGTCGCCGGGCTGTCGGTGGCGCCGTTATTGATCACCTGCAGCAACCTGCTGGAGTCCTTGACGCCGAAAGGGTGTTTATCCGAAGGCTTCTCCTGGTTGTCCAGCGCCGGCTGGCTGGGCTTTTCACTGGGCGTCTCGGTGGGTGGACAGCTTTCTGATCAAAGCGGAGCGGGTCAGGTGGCCTGGGTAGCCATGGCCGCCGGAACACTCGCTTTATTATCCAGCCTGTTTAGCCAGAAATTACTCAGCAATAAATAAAAACTACGCCCCAAAATATCGGGGCCTCACATTATTATTTTCGAAACAGGAAAACGGCAATCGTGAAACAGTTAACGACGGGGGTTCCCGTTCCGCGCATGACCTTTAAAGAGTTCGTCGCCTTTGGTGTTGAAGCTATTTTCCGAGCCGACGTTCCGGTCATTATTACCGATTTACCCATTGATACCAGCATAGGGGCGAGTGACCTGATCTCACAACGCTTGGGCGATGATAATGTCACCTTGTTCCGAGAGACCAGTAATAAAGAAAATACCGAACGCTGGCAAACCATGAAAATTCAGCTGCGTGGTTTTTTGGAAAATAAAGAGTACCAAAGCGACAACAATACCTGGTATCGCGTGGTGTCCAATATTATGCACCGCCCCGAGGACGTCAATAATATCCTTGGCTTTGATGCTTTTTCCCTGCTTGCCTCCCGTCGTGGGTTGAACGCCGCCAATTTATGGGTCAGCTACCATGGGGTATTTACCCAAAGCCATTTCGATGAGCTGGAAAACTTTAATATTTCTTTGCAGGGCAGAAAACGGTTCATTCTATTTCCTCCGGGCCGCAGAGATTACTATCCGCGATCTATCCTGCAGGGGTTCGGCGATAAATCGCAGGCCTTTGATTTTGACAATATCGACCCGCAGCGTTTTCCCCGCTTGGCGGCAAAAATCCCGCAGCGCCGCGACTTTATTTTAGAACCCGGCGAAATGCTGTATTTGCCACTGGGGTGGTGGCACCAGGCCGAATCTTTAGACGACCTGAATATCAACGTTAATTTTTGGCTGTGGGATCTGAAAATCCTGCGCCGCCCTTATGTTTTCTACTCCGCGCTCTACACGGCGGCTTACCGCAAGTTTAAAGGCATCTACAACTATCAACCAGAACCCACCAAGAGGAAGGCACTTGATGAGCAGCCGTAAGCAGATCATTCCCACGAACAAATTCCGCAACAACGATAAGGCCATCGGCATAGGCAATCCTTTCTGGGATATGTCAGAGCAAAACGGCCTTGCGGGTATCGTTGCCGGGCTCGATAACGACCTGTTGTCTACCCAAAGTGGCCATCAGTTTGTCAATTTCAGCTGCTGCTCGTACCTGAACCTGGACTCCCACAGCAAGGTGGTCGAAGGTGCTATCGACGCGGTGCGCCGCTACGGCGTGTTGGATCACTGCATCGCCCGCAGCCGGGTCCAGCTCCCTGCCATGAAGGAGTTGGAAGCGTCGCTGGGTGAGCTGTTCCAGGCTGATGTACTCAGCGGCGTGTCAGCGAGCAGCGTCAGCGGCGGCTTGCTTCCTCTTATTGCTTCGGGCCATTTAGGCAACGGTGTGCGGCCTTTGATGATTTTCGATAAGCACGCCCACGTGTCGCTGGCGGCTGCCAAACCCGCCTGTGCCGATGAAACCGAAGTCGTCACCTGCAATTATCATGATTTGAATTTCATTGAAGACTGCTGCAAGCAATATCAACGGGTCTGTTACGTGGTCGACGGCAGCGATAGCCTGGGGGGCTATGCTCCGGTCAAAGCCCTGGCTGAACTGCAGGACAAATACGGCCTGATGGTGTTTTACGACGATTCGCATTCGATCTCCGCTTATGGCGAACGCGGTGTTGGCTATGTTCGTTCCCATAGTCCGGCGTTGGATGAAAACACCATTATGGTGGTCACGCTCAACAAAGCTTTCGGCACCAGCGGGGCGGCGATATTGCTCAACGGTTATTCGCAGCAGATGCTGCGCCTGGTCGAACGCTTTGGCGGCGGGCTCAACTACTCGCAAAACCTGAATACGGCGGCCATCGGCGCCAGCCTGGCGTCGGCGGAAATTCACCGCACGGCTGAATTGCCCCGGTTACAAAAGAAACTGTACGACAACATCGCGCTGTTCGATTCCCTGATCCCGACGGAGCAAAGCGGCAATACCTATCCGATCCGCCTGGTGCCGATGAGCGATGACCGGGTGATCGAGGCGGGGCGCCAGGTGATCGAGGCTGGCTTCTATGTCTCGCCGGTGTTTTTCCCTATCGTCGCCAAAGGCACCGCCGGCCTGCGAGTCATGATGCGAGCCGGACAAACGCAAGAGCAGATCCGCGGACTGTGCCAGGTGATCTCTGCTGTCAGGGGGCCGCAATGACGGATATCGCCAGGGCTGTTCCCCGCAGCATTCTGTACACGCCGGCCTTGTCACTAAACCGTGTGGTCAAGGCTCTGTCTTATGACGCCGATGTGCATTTGATGGATCTGGAAGACTCTGTTCCTGGCCCGGCCAAGGCAGAGGCCAGAAACATCTGCCGTACGGCTCTCGATAATGCACCGCCCTCTGCCAATATTGCCGTGCGAATCAACGCGCTGGGCACGATTGACGCTTTGCATGATCTGGTGATGCTGTGTTCCGGTCAAACCACGCCCAGTTTTATCGTGATGTCGATGGTTCGAACCCCTGCCGAGGTGGTTTTCCTGCGTGAAACCTTCGCCTCAGCCGGAAGGTTCCCAGAAATTTACCTGACGATAGAGACCGTCGAGGCCATTACCGATCTGGATAATGTCGCGGCGGTGGCGGATGGGCTGATTTTCGGCTCTGCAGATTTGGCGGCCACTTTAGGGGTGCCGATCACCTGGTCGGGGATGCTGGCCGCTCGTCAGGCGATGGTGTTGGCGAGTGCCAGACATGGTATTGGCTGTATCGATACCGCCAACTATCGGCTTTCCGAACCCGACGTGTTGGCCAATGAAATTCAGTGCGTCAAAGATCTGGGTTTCCATGGCAAAGCCACCGTTCATCCTAGCGAGCTCGAACTGATCAACTCGACGTTACGGCCCTGTGCGAGCGCACTCTTGGCGGCAAGCCGCATTACCGATGCTGTGAAAGCGGCGCAAGGGGGAATTGCCTTGTTGGATGGACACATGGTGGGGCCGCCTTTTGCCCGCATGGCGCGCAATACCCTGCAATCAGGCAAGGCCTGGGCCGCTCGTTTCAGTAGAGGTAACTCATGACGCTCTCCGTCGCTGTCATTGGAACCGGCGCTATCGGCATGGATCTGGTCAATAAGATCCAGCGTTCCCCGTTGCTGCATTGCGGGTTGCTGGCGGGGCGCAACAAGGACTCCGCCGGTCTTGAGGTCGCAGCCCGCTTGGGTTGCCCGACCAGCGCCGGTGGCATTGACGCTGTGTTGGCGTCGCCAACGCCTTTTGATGTGGTTTTCGACGCCACCAACGCGATGTCGCATGTCAGGCATTGGGCGCTGCTGCGTCCGCTGGGCACCTTACTGATCGACTTAACCCCCAGCCACCTGGGCAAAATGATCGTGCCTACGGTGACGGGAACCGATGCGCTGACCGAGCGCAATGTCAGCCTGATCAGCTGCGGTGGACAGGCGTCGATACCCATTTTGCATGCCCTGAGCCGACATTTTCGCATCAACGATATCGAGGTGGTGGCGACCGTCGCCAGCAATATTCTGGGGCGGGCCACCCGGATCAACATCGACGAATATGTGGACACCACGCAGCGGGCGCTCAGCGCTTTTACCGGCGTAGCCAATACCAAGGCGATCCTCAACATCAGCCCGGCCGCGCCACCCGCCATGTTCAGGGTCACCATTTTCGCCGGTATTCCAGGGGTCACAAAGGAACAGATCATTCCGGTGCTTGCTGAGGCCGTTGAGGCGGTGCGGGGATTCTCGGCGGGCTATTCGCTTACCGCTCTCAATGTCAGCGAAGGACGCGTTTCGATCTCGCTGGAGGTGGTTGCCAGTAGCAAGGTGATGCCTGAATACGCCGGGAATCTGGATCTGATTAATTCTGCCGCCATCCTGGTTGCCGAACAGTATGCGAGCTATCGAAATAAAACGGAGGGGGCTAATGGCCATTCTGATTAACGACTCAACCCTGCGTGATGGTCAACACGCCGTGAAGCATCAGCTCACGGTGGCTCAGTTACGAGACTACGCGACGGCGGTAGATAAAACGGGGGTGGCGATTGTCGAGGTTGGCCATGGCAACGGGCTTGGCGCCTCCTCGTATCAGGTCGGGCGCGCGGCGTTGAGTGATGAAACCATGCTGAACACCGTGCGCGAGTGTTTGCAAAACAGCAAGATGGGCGTGTTTATGCTGCCCGGTTGGGGAACCATCGTCGATCTGTCGAAGGCGTTATCCTGCGGTGCGGATGTGGTGCGCATCGGTACCCATTGCACTGAGGCAACCCTGGCCGAACGTCATCTGGGATGGCTGCGTGATCACGGGGCAGAAGCGCATGCGGTACTGATGATGAGCCATATGGCCACTCCCCAACAGTTAGCCGATCAGGCTCAACTGCTGGTGGAGTACGGTACGCAGGCCGTCGGCATCATGGATTCTGCCGGCAACCTGTTGCCGCAGGATGTGACCGAACGCATCACCGCGATGCGGCGGCAGGTGGATGTGCCGCTTATTTTCCACGCCCACAATAATTTGGGCATGGCGGTGGCCAACTCGGTTGCCGCCGCTCAGGCCGGCGCTAGCGTGATTGATGGCTGTGCCCGCGGATTCGGGGCTGGGGCAGGGAACACCCAACTTGAAGTTCTGGTACCGGTACTGGAACGTTTGGGGTTCAACACCGGCATCGACCTTTATCATTTTCTCGACGCCGCCGAGCTCGCCGCTCGGGAACTGATGGTCACCCCACCGATGATTGACTCCGTGGGCATTGTCAGTGGCCTGGCCGGCGTTTTTTCCGGCTTTAAAAATCCGGTGTTAAGCCATTCGGCCTCTGCGGGGGTCGATCCGCGTGACGTCTTCTTCGAATTGGGAAAACGTCAGGCCGTGGCCGGGCAAGAAGACCTTATCGTAGAAGTGGCCGCGCAGTTGAAGAGGATCGCCCTGTGACGATGCAAATCATCAATGCAGCTGAAATGTCCGGAGAGATCCGACTGCGGCAGGTCATGGCGATGCTGAGTGAGGCGTTCGGGGATTTACGTCGCGGTGACGAACAATCACCGACGCGGACCTTACTCCAGCATGGTCCTTCAGAGACGTTGATCAGCCCGGCGGCCTGGAACAGATGCGGTGTCGCCAGCGTTAAAATCACTACGCTCACGCCCGGCAATGCTGAGAGAGGGTTGCCATTGATCCATGGGGTGGTGCTGCTCACCGACATCGATACGGGCCAGATGCTGGCCTTGTTCGATGGCGCTAGTCTGACCGCGTTGCGAACCGGTGCGGTGGCCGGACTGGCGACCCAGCTGTGTGCTCCGGAGCAGGCTGGCGATCTTGCTATCCTCGGGGCAGGGGTTCAGGCACGGGCCACGCTGCTGGCGATGCTGGCGGTGCGGCAGATCCGCAGGGTGCGCATTTTTTCCCGTTCAGCGCTCAGAACGCAAGAGTTTGTGCACTGGGCTCGTACGCTGACCACCGCGCCGGTCAGCGTTTGCAGTAGCGCATTCGATGCCGTGCAGGGGGCGGATCTTATCTGCACCACTACCTCAACCCGTGCCCGTGAACCTTTGGTGTATGCCGATTGGGTAGCGCCAGGGGCCCACCTGAACATTATCGGCGGCACCCACGAGGACGCCATTGAGGTCGACCCCGCGTTATTGAAAACCGCCTTTGTCGTGGTGGAAACCGGCGCGGCTGCCAGGGAGGATGCGGGGGAGATTCGAAGCGCTATGGCGGAAGGATACATTCAGCCTGAAGGACTGAATGAGCTGGGCGCTCTCGTGTTGGGTGAGTCCGCTGCAACGGCGGGGCAGACCACGGTATTTCGCAGCGTGGGGCTGGCCATCGAAGACACCGCTGCCGCGGTGGCGCTATACCCATTCAGGGAGAAAAAACCATGTTAAGAAAAGTCGGCGAAAATGAGTATCAGGAAGAGCACGGCGGGGACTATGAAGACTTCGAAACCGGCATGACGATCAAACACTGGCCGGGGCGCACGCTTTCCGAAGCCGACAACACCTGGCTCACCCTGTTGACGATGAATCAGCACCCTTTGCATTTCGACAAGGCCTATGGCGCCCAAGCGGAATATGGCCGCGTTTTGGTCAACAGCAGCATCACGCTGGCGTTGGTCAGCGGGATGACCGTGCAGGCATTGTCTGCCAGGGCGGTGGCCAATCTGGGCTGGGAAACGGTGCGCCTGAAAGAGCCGCTTTTTGTCGGTGATACGCTTTACGCCATCAGTAAGATCCTGGCTAAACGGCCGTCAAAATCCCAACCGAACAACGGCATCATTACGGTGGAAACGCGGGGCATCAAATCCACGGGCGAAACGGTGATCACCTTCGAACGATCCTTTATGGTTCGACGACGAGATTACAGAGAGCCTTGATTTTCCGCGGTTCGGGGATCGGCAGAGCAATGTAGATGCTCAGGAGTCGCTGATCCCATCCCCGCGGATAATCACTGCGGGGATTTCAATCCAGGCAGAAATGCAGAAATAAGGAGGGAATCAACCTGACATGACCAACCCTGAAATCTGCGAGGCAACTCTCGTTTATAGTCCTTCGGGTTGGGGCGATATGAACTATTGTTTTCTGTTTGCAGCACGCTACACACCGCTTCCGGTCGTGGGCGCAGCGGAGATAACAGATGAACAAACGGGAATTAGAAAGCGCGATTGTCACCGATTTTTCCAAACGCATGAGCTATGGCGACTATCTGTGCCTGGATCAACTGCTGGACTGCCAGCACCCGCTGTCCAACCCGCAACACCATGATGAAATGCTGTTTGTGGTTCAGCACCAGACGTCGGAGCTGTGGATGAAGTTGATGCTGCATGAACTGCAGGCGGCGCGGATGCTGGTGCAACAAGATAAGCTCAGTCATTGCTTCAAGATCCTGGCGCGGGTCAAACAGATCCAGCGGCTGCTGTTCGAGCAATGGGCGGTGTTGGAAACCCTGACGCCGTCGGAGTACGTCGAGTTTCGCGACGTGCTGGGCAGTTCGTCGGGCTTCCAGTCCCATCAATATCGCTCGATTGAGTTTTTGCTCGGCAACAAGAATGCGGCCATGCTGGCGGTGTTCAGCAACGATGCGGAAAAACACGCGGCGCTGAAGGCCATTCTTGAAGCGCCCAGCCTGTACGATGAATACCTGCTTTACCTGTCCCGCCACGGTCTGCCGATCCCGCAGGAGTGTATTGAACGTGACTGGACGCAACCTTACCAACGTAATCCAAACCTGCTGCCGGCCTTTAAAGAGATCTATGACCATCCACAAAAGTATTGGGAAGCCTATGAAATGGCCGAAAAGCTGGTGGATATAGAGGAAAGTTTCCACCTGTGGCGTTTCCGGCATATGAAAACGGTAGAGCGGATTATCGGCTTTAAAACGGGCACCGGCGGTTCGAGCGGCGTCAGCTTCCTGAAAAAGGCGCTGGAGCTGACTTTCTTCCCTGAACTGTTGGATGTGCGCACCGAAATCGGCGCCTAGCTTAGGGCCTTAATCGTAGCAGGAGGGGCGCTTCTCATTCACTCTTCCCCCAGTTCAGTTGGGTAAGGGTGTCGCACAGCCAAGTCAGCGCCGGATCGCGCCGGGCCTGGCGACCGGCAACCAGATCGATAGAAAACGTGCTCACCGCCAGTTCTGCCGGTAGCGGCAGAAAGCGTACCTTCGCCGGATCGGCAAACTGGCTGGCGACGCTGAGTGCCAGGGTTGCAATCAGATCGCTGCCGGCGACTACCGCAGGCAGCGCCACGATATGCGAAAATGTTGCGGCCACCCGTCGCTCCAGCCCCAGTTCCGCCAGTCGACGATCGATAATCCCGCGGGCGGAGCCGTCGTCCGAGGGCGCGTAAAGGGCATGGGGCAGGCCGACGTATTGCGCCAAGCCCCAACTTTCGGCAGCTAACCGCGGATGATGCCGGCTGGCGATACAGGTAAAGCTTTCGGTAAACAACGGCTGCACCAGCATGCCCTTCACCGCCTCGATATGCCCGCCCAACGCTACATCTATCTCGCCACTCTCAAGCTGTTGCACCACATTGCGGCGAGCGAGCCGGGAAACCCGGATATCGATGCCCGGCGCATCCTGCCGCAGTCGGCTGATAATGGTAGGCAGCAGCGTGATATCGGCGTAGTCGCCTGCGGCTAGCCTGAAGCGGCGCTGGCTAGCCGTCGCGGGATCGAAGCGCGTCGGCGGCGTCAGCGTCTGGTGGATTTGTTCCAGTACCGGGTGGATTTGCAGCATCAGTTGGTGAGCACGCGCGGTTGGCAACATGCCGCCGCCGCTGCGGGTAAACAGCGGATCGTCAAACAACAGCCGCAAGCGCGAAAGCGCATTGCTGACCGACGGTTGGGCACGGTTCAGACGTCCGCCGGCAGCGGTGACGTTACGCGTTTGGTATAACGCCTCAAACACCACCAGAAGATTGAGATCGACGCTGGATAAATTCATTTTATGAATACTCTATATACAGATAATCCATTTCCAGAATCATAGCGCGTTGTTTAGGCTGAGAGCACGCGGATTCAATAACAACCTGAGGTGCGATGATGGAAAGGGTATTGGTGACCGGCATTGAGCCGTTTGACGGGGATAAGGTTAACCCTTCTTGGCAGGTAGCGCAGGCGCTGGCGGGAGAGCGGATCGCCGGCGCAGAAGTGGTGGTGCGTCAATTGGCCTGCGTGCTGGGGTTGTCCAACCAGCAGCTGATTGCCGCCATCGAAGAGCTGCGGCCCAAAGCCGTGATCTGCCTGGGGCTGGCCGGCGGGCGCGGCGAAATTTCCGTTGAACGGGTTGCCATCAATCTGATTGACGCTCGCATTCCCGATAACGCCGGAAAACAACCGATAGACATCCCGGTGGTGGAAGGGGGGCCGGTGGGCTATTTTTCCACGCTGCCGGTGAAGGCGATCGTGCATCATTTACATCAGGCAGGCATTCCGGCCGCGGTGTCGCACACGGCAGGCACTTATAATTGCAACCAGCTTTTCTACGGGCTGAGCCATCATATCGCCAGCCAAAATTTGGCGATCAAAGGTGGGTTTATCCACATCCCTTACAGTCATGAGCTGGCGGTCAATCATCCGGGAAAACCCAGCCTGGCGTTAGCCGCAATGATTGAGGCGGTACGCAGTATTGTGCATACCACTCTGACGGTCGATGAGGATTTATCACTCAGTGGCGGTGCGTTGCATTGAGGGCATAGCAGGGCGCGGCAGTACATCACCGCGCCCAGTGGGGATTACTCGTCGGCGACGCGGATCACCAATTTGCCGAAGTTCTTGCCCTGCAACAGGCCAATGAATGCCTGCGGTGCATTTTCCAGTCCGTCGACCAGGTCTTCACGGAATTTGATTTTCCCCTGATCGACCCATTCGCTCATTTGCTGCAGGAATTCATCAAAACCTTCCGCGAAGTCATCGAAAATGATGAAGCCTTGCATGCGGATGCGCTTGCGTAAGATCAAGCCCTGCAGCATCGGCAAGCGGTCCGGCCCGGCGGGCAGGTCGGTGGCGTTATAGTGGGCGATAATCCCGCAGACCGGAATACGTGCCTGGGTATTCAGCAACGGGATCACCGCATCAAACACCGCACCGCCGACGTTTTCATAATAAATATCGATGCCTTGCGGGCAGGCGGCGGCCAGTTGCTCAGCGAAGTCTGGGGCTCGGTGATCGACACAGGCATCGAAGCCCAGCTCTTCCACCACATAGCGGCATTTCTCTTTACCGCCCGCCACGCCGACTACCCGACAGCCTTTCAGTTTGGCAACCTGCCCGACGACCGAACCGACGGCGCCGCTGGCGGCGGCGACCACCAGGGTTTCACCGGGTTTCGGCTGGCCGATCTCCAGCAGGCCCATATAAGCGGTGAAGCCCGGCATGCCCAGGACGCCAAGCAGACGAGAAGGATGCGCCTGATGAGGGCCGAGGTTACGTAAGCCGCTTCCGTCAGACAGCGCATAATCCTGCCAGCCGTCGTAGCCTAATACCCAGTCGCCGGGTTTGAAATCGGGGTGCTGTGATGTCACGACCCGTGAGACCGTGCCACCCACCATGGTTTCGCCAATCTGCACCGGCGGAGCATAAGAGGGCGCGTCGCTCATGCGGCCACGCATGTAAGGATCGAGCGACAGGTAGACGGTGCGCAATAACACCTGGCCGGCGGCGGGCTGCGGCGTAGCGACGGTTTCCAGACGGAAGTTGTCTGCGACAGGTTCGCCGTGCGGGCGAGAAGCCAACAGAAAACGGCGGTTTTGTTGTGTAGACTGAGACATCAGGCATTCCTTATGCGGACAGAGAGCCTAAGTCTAGTCAATCATCGAAAAGAGCGAATGGCCTAATGTGCTCAGCGTTACAGTGGGATGATCAGCACGTCGATACGGCTAGTGTTGATAAAGCGCGCGGCAGAGCAGGAGATTTTGTTCATCATGCCGTCGCTGTGATTACCGCAAACCACCAGATCAAAAGGTTGCCGCTGGCTGGCATAGTTCAGGCTGTCGGCCAGTTCACCGTGGACAATCAGCGTGTCGGCAATCGGGTAATCCGTCCGCAGGCGAAGTTCTTCCAGAAACAGCAGCGTTTCTTCTTCCATCAGCGCACGTAGATCGCCCAGCATCGGTCCGGCGAAGTTATTGTATATTTCCGGATTGGCAATGGTGCTAAGCAGGGTAATTTTGCCGTTGTAAGGACGCACGATGGAGACGGCTTTTTCAACCAGGCGGTGGCTGTCTGCCGCCACGGCGACGGTAACCAAAACGTTTTGATATCCCATCTTCCACTCCTGTTTCCTGTTGATAGGGTAAAAGGGTAGAGCCTGGTGAAGCGAATAAATGTGGTTTGTATCACGCGCGCCAATAAATCCGAGGAAGTTGCCGTTATTTAGCAATAAAAGATAAAGTACATGCGCGCGTAATTAATGCAAATTATAGCACCTGCGCCCACAGCGTTTTTGGCACCTTACCCAAATCGAACAATTTCCCTGCCACCAGTTCGGCGCGGCGGTGATCCGCTGCACGGTACATGTTGCTGATTTCAATGTCATTATCGATGGAGTAGTTAAGCTTGTCGTACACTTTCTCCACGCTGTCCAAGCTGGTGCATTTGCGGAATGTCATCAGATAATCAAGGGTATCGGTCATGATTAAAATATAGCCTGTTAAGAGTTGTAGCCGAACGAAGAAACATCACCCTGTCATCGTGACAGCAGCAAAGGTGTGATGTGCGACCTGAAAAATTAATTTCAAATAAATAAATTGCGATACGGTAATAATTGGCTGCGCGTGAGTGCCGCTGCAGTGAGAATAATAATATGCCGTTGCGCCGGCGGCAATGCCATCCTGCCGTTCAACATGCAAAATAGGGAAAGCCTCAGGCTAAAGGAGGGGAAACTCCTCGCCAGTTGATGGCGCTGAACAGATGTCGCCTTCCCGTTAGTGCCCAGGCGTAGTCAGTTATGTCTGACGTTGGATATTTTTTCCACGGTTAATGCGTATGTTCAGCCGCTAGCTCCTTTGCCTGCCAACCCCGTAAGTGAGCCAAGGCTTCGTCAGGCTGGAATTTGCAATCTGTATGAGATAAATGAAACCCTCATGGAGAATAAAACGAAACCGCGTTTTACTTTATTTGCACAACGGGTAGGGGGGGATGGGTATTATTGAACAATAAACATCAGCGGAGATCTCATTTTTTCAATCGAATAGAAAATTTATTAAAGTTTTAATTAATACTGCCGATAAATCGTTTTGGCATAACTCACGCCAAAAAACCATGCGAAACCTCCCGCTTTCATTCTATTTACCATGAAACATATGGTTACCTCTGTTTTCTTGTTCACAACCTAAGCGAGTCATTGTTAACCGAATGGAAGCATTCGTTGAAAAATAAAACAGGAATTTCTCGCGAGCTTAAGTCAAATCCGAAACCTAATAACCTTATAGTTTACATGCGTTATATTTCAATGCGGATAGTTTATTGTTTATTAAACGGTTATTTATACTGTCTTTATCGGCTACGAGCAGATTTTTGTTCTGTTATTTTAGTTTGGTGATGCTTTTGTTCGAATTGATCTAAAAAAGATATTTTTTTGGCTTATATACATTGTTTTTAAGACGTTTTTTTACTTATGTTTGTTTTGTGAGCGAAAATGCGGTTAAAAACCATACTGGTAACGGGCTATTTGGCTTAATTATTTTTTATTTTTGTGATCTAGATCACATTGTATTTAAAATTGCCTCTCACTTACATTGTGTGTGCTAATGGTTCAGGGGTAGAGTTGCGCTGCATTAGGAATAATCTTATTAATTTTGTAAAAATAGTTTCACGGTGATTAAACACTGCTGAAGCAAAATGCTGTACATCCATACACGTTGGTTTACGCACGTATCAAATACTGAATGATGGTCCGAATTTAGTGATGTTGAAAAATTTATAACGGTCGTTATTCAGGGTTTCATTTGCCAACTTAGGGAACAAACCCAGGTCACGGGCGATAAAAATTATCACCCAGCGTATGTTTTTAAACATAGTCTGTCGGGATGGGGAATATGGGTACGTCTGAATTACTTAAGCATATTTATGACATCAATTTGTCGTATTTACTTTTAGCACAGCGTCTGATTAATGATGAAAAAGCATCGGCAATGTTCCGTCTGGGTATCGACGAAACCATGGCCGATGCGCTTGTTCAACTTACGTTACCGCAAATGGTCAAATTGGCTGAAACCAACCAGCTGGTTTGTCACTTCCGCTTTAACGATCACCAAACCATCGAGCGTCTGACGAAAGAGTCTCGCGTGGACGATCTGCAGCAAATCCATACCGGTATTTTGCTCTCAAGCCATTTACTGCAAGAACTGTCGGCGAAAGACGGCAGTGCGACGAAGAAAAGAGCTTGATGATGGCAGAGAAAAGTATTGTTCAGGAAGCCAAGGATATTCAGCTGGCCATGGAGCTGATTACACTGGGTGCGCGTTTGCAGATGTTGGAAAGCGAAACGCAGCTCAGCCGTGGGCGTTTGATCAAGCTCTATAAGGAGTTACGCGGCAGTCCACCGCCGAAAGGGATGTTGCCGTTCTCGACGGACTGGTTTATGACCTGGGAACAGAACATCCATTCATCGATGTTCTACAACGCCTACAGTTTCCTGATGAAAAGCGGGCACTGCACGGGCGTTGAAGCAGTGATTAAAGCCTATCGCCTGTATCTGGAACAGTGCCCGCACCAGCCGGGTGAGCCGCCGTTGCTGGCGCTGACGCGAGCCTGGACGCTGGTGCGCTTCGTCGATAGCGGCATGCTGCAGCTTTCTGCCTGCAACTGCTGCGGTGGCACTTTTATCACCCACGCGCACCAACCGTTGAACAATTTTGTTTGCAGTTTATGCCAACCCCCATCCCGCGCAGTAAAAAGACGTAAACTTTCGCCGCAACTGGCCGATATTATTCCTCAACTGCTGGACGAGCAGGTTAAACGCGCAATTTGAGCCGGCGGCAGCGCCGGTTTATCCAGATTTAAACCGATTGGTGAAATGCAGGGTTCGGCGTGCCGAACCCAAAGGCGCAGCTCAGCCTGTTGTGCCTGTGCGGCTCATATGCGCGCTTAGCCCACCTTCCATCCACATTGTTAATTTAAGGAATGCGTGTGTTAGTTATTTTGGGTTATCTCGTGGTATTGGGTGCGGTCTTTGGGGGCTACCTGATTGTGGGGGGCCATCTGGGCGCGCTTTATCAGCCGGCAGAATTTCTGATTATCGGCGGCGCGGGTATCGGCGCTTTTATCGTGGGCAACAACGGTAAGGCGATAAAATCCACCCTGCGCGCCATTCCCAAGCTGATGCGTCGTTCGAAATACAGCAAAGATCTCTACATGGATCTGATGGCGCTGCTGTTCCGGCTGCTGGCCAAATCCCGTCAACAAGGCATGCTTTCCCTCGAGTTCGATATTGATAATCCGCAGGAAAGTGAAATTTTCTCTAATTATCCCCGCATTCTTGCCGATAACACCTTGGTGGAGTTTATTACCGATTACTTACGGCTGATGGTGAGCGGCAACATGAATGCCTTTGAGATCGAAGCCTTGATGGACGAAGAGATCGAAACCTTTGAACAGGAAAGCGAGGTGCCGGCAGGCAGCCTGGCGATGGTCGGTGACTCGTTGCCGGCCTTCGGCATTGTTGCGGCGGTGATGGGGGTGGTGCATGCGCTGGCCTCGGCCGACCGCCCGGCAGCCGAACTGGGGGCGTTGATCGCCAACGCGATGGTCGGCACCTTCCTGGGCATTTTGCTGGCTTACGGCTTTATCTCACCGCTGGCGACCCTGTTGCGACAAAAGAGTGCCGAAAACGTCAAAATGATGCAGTGCATCAAGGTCACTTTGTTGTCCAGTTTGAATGGCTACGCGCCGCAGATTGCGGTCGAATTCGGCCGTAAAACGCTGTACACCACCGAACGTCCCTCCTTCGTTGAGCTGGAAGAACATGTGCGTCGCGTGAAGGCGCCGGCACAGCAGGCAACGGAAGAAGAACAGGCATGAAACAGAATCACCCGGTTGTTTTGGTCAGAAAACGCAAGTCGCATCACGCCAGCCATCATGGGGGTTCCTGGAAAATTGCCTACGCCGATTTTATGACGGCAATGATGGCTTTCTTCCTGGTGATGTGGCTGCTGGCGATTGCCAGCCCGCAGGAACTGACGCAAATCGCCGAATACTTCCGCACGCCGCTGAAGGTGGCGCTGACTTCCGGCGACAAGAGCAGCTCTGAAAGCAGCCCGATCCCCGGCGGCGGCGACGATCCTACCCAGCAAGACGGGTTGGTGAAAAAGCAGATTGATACGCTCGAGAAGCGTGACGAAGAGCTGCGGCTGAACAAGCTGCGGGAAAAACTGGACGAACTGATTGAGTCCGATCCGCGCCTGAAAGCGCTGCGGCCGCATCTGTTGATCAACATGATGGATGAAGGCTTGCGCATTCAGATCATCGACAGTCAAAACCGTCCGATGTTCAAAACCGGCAGCGCGCAGGTAGAAAGCTACATGCGCGACATCCTGCGGGCGATTGCGCCGATCCTCAATGACCTGCCGAACAAAATCAGCCTATCCGGCCACACCGACGATATTCCCTACGCCACCGGCGAGCGCGGTTACAGCAACTGGGAGCTTTCGGCCGATCGTGCCAACGCGTCGCGGCGCGAGCTGATTGCTGGCGGGCTGTCGGAAGGGAAGGTCCTGCGGGTGGTCGGCATGGCCGCCACCATGAGCCTGAAACAACACGGCGCCGACGATGCCATCAACCGTCGCATTACCGTTCTGGTGCTCAACAAACAAACCCAGCAGGGCATTGAACATGAAAATGGCGAAAGCAACGCGATGGAGATTGCCCAGCCGGTCGATTTAAAACCTTTGGCCCCGTCGGCGACGGCTCCGGCCACCCTCATTGCACCGGAGCAGCCGGCGGCTGTCCCTGCACCGACTAACAGCGACTCACAGCAGAGGTGACCCCGTGAGCATGGATATTAGTGCGTTTTATCAGACCTTTTTTGATGAAGCAGACGAGTTGCTGGCCGACATGGAGCAACACCTGCTGGAGCTGGATCCGCTGGCTCCGGACATTGAGCCGCTGAACGCCATTTTTCGCGCAGCGCACTCGATCAAGGGCGGTGCGGCGACCTTTGGCTTTTCGGTGCTGCAGGAAACCACCCACCTGCTGGAGAACCTGTTGGACGGTGCGCGGCGTCAGGAAATGAGCCTGAGCACCGAGATTATAAACCTGTTTCTGGAAACCAAAGACATTATGCAGGAGCAACTGGACGCTTATAAAACTTCGCAAAAGCCTGACGTCGACAGCTTTGAATACATCTGTCAGGCGTTGCGGCAGCTTGCGTTGGACGCACAGCAGCAAGATGCCCCCGCAGCACCTGCCGTCGCGCAACACGCCGTCGCAGCACCGGCGGCCATCGAAGGCGGCATGCGGGTTTGTCTGTGTGGTCTGAAGCCGAACGAAGTCCCGTTGATGCTGGAAGAGTTGGGCAACCTGGGTGAGGTGAAAAACCCGCATCAGACCGAAAACAGCCTGGAAGTGACGCTGCTGACCTCCGCCAGCGAAGATGACATCAGCGCGGTGCTGTGTTTTGTACTGGAGCCGGAGCAAATCAGTTTCACCACGCCGCCTCAGGCTGAGTTGCCGCCGGTAGCGATCGAGCCGGTCGCTCCCGTTGCCGTTGCGCCCGTGGCCGCCAAACCGGCGCCGACGGTGGCAGAAACGCCCAAACCGCGCGCCAAGGCCAGCGAATCCACCAGCATCCGCGTCGCGGTAGAAAAAGTGGACCAATTGATCAACCTGGTCGGGGAGTTGGTGATCACCCAGTCGATGCTGGCGCAGCGCTCCAGCAGTCTGGATCCGGTGAATCACGGCGATCTGCTCAACAGCATGAGCCAGTTGGAACGCAACGCACGCGACCTGCAAGAGTCGGTGATGTCGATCCGTATGATGCCGATGGAATACGTATTCAGCCGCTTCCCTCGTCTGGTGCGCGATCTGGCCGGCAAGCTGAACAAGCAGGTGGAATTGCAGCTGCAGGGCAGTTCTACCGAACTGGATAAGAGCCTGATTGAACGCATTATCGATCCTCTGACGCACCTGGTGCGCAACAGCCTGGATCACGGCATTGAAGATCCGGCCACGCGCCTCGCGGCGGGCAAGTCGGAGGTGGGGAACCTGATCCTGTCGGCAGAGCATCAGGGCGGCAATATCTGTATCGAAGTCACCGACGACGGCGCCGGCCTGAACCGCGAGAAAATTCTCGCGAAAGCGGCCTCGCAGGGGCTGGCGGTCAGCGACAGCATGAGCGACGAAGACGTCGGCATGCTGATTTTCGCGCCGGGCTTTTCTACCGCCGAGCAGGTGACCGACGTTTCCGGCCGTGGCGTCGGCATGGACGTGGTGAAGCGAAATATTCAGGAAATGGGTGGGCACGTCGAAATCCATTCCCAGGCGGGCAAGGGGACCTCTATCCGGATCTTGCTGCCGTTAACGCTGGCGATCCTCGATGGCATGTCGGTCAAGGTGAACAATGAAGTATTTATCCTGCCGCTCAACGCGGTAATGGAATCGCTGCAGCCGCAGGCTGAAGATCTGCATCCGTTGGCCGGTGGCGAGCGGGTGTTGCAGGTGCGCGGGGAATATTTGCCGCTGGTGGAGCTATTCCGAGTGTTCGACGTGGCGGGGGCCAAAACCGACGCCACCCAGGGCATTGTGGTGATCCTGCAAAGCGCCGGCCGCCGCTATGCGCTGTTGGTGGATCAACTGATCGGCCAGCATCAGGTGGTGGTGAAGAATCTGGAAAGCAACTATCGCAAGGTGCCGGGCATTTCCGCCGCCACCATTCTCGGTGACGGCAGCGTGGCGCTGATTGTCGATGTCTCGGCGCTGCAAACCCTGAACCGCGAGCAGCGTCAGACGGACGCGGCTGCATAATAATTAATCTATTGATTTAAAGGGTGAATGACATGGCAGGACTGGCAACCGTCAGCAAACTGGCTGGCGAAACGGTAGGGCAGGAGTTCCTGATTTTTACCTTGGGTAACGAGGAATACGGCATTGATATCCTCAAGGTGCAGGAGATCCGCGGTTACGATCAGGTTACGCGCATTGCCAATACTCCGGCCTTTATCAAGGGCGTCACCAACCTGCGCGGCGTGATTGTGCCGATTATCGATTTGCGGGTGAAGTTCGCCCAGCAGGACGTGTCCTACGATGAAAACACCGTGGTGATCGTGTTGAACTTTGGTCAGCGGGTGGTGGGTATTGTGGTTGACGGCGTGTCTGACGTGCTGTCGCTGACCACCGAACAGATCCGCCCGGCGCCGGAGTTTGCCGTGACGCTGGCCACCGAATACCTCACCGGGCTGGGCTCGTTGGGCGAACGCATGCTGATCCTGGTCGATATCGAAAAGCTGCTGAGCAGCGAAGAGATGTCACTGGTCGACAGCGTCGCGAAAAGCGCCTGATCCGCTCCCCGTAGGGGCGCGGCATGCCGCGCCCTGATTCGAAAACCGGACAAACCCAAACTCTGCACAAAATAGTTACCTCTTCTCATAAAGTTCTTCCCCGCCGCGCCGATAACTCTGTCAATCAACGTAATCAGGGCCTGTCCGCGCGGGCGTTCAACAAGGGAAAACATGTTTAATCGTATGAAGGTGGTCACCAGCCTGTTACTGGTGCTGGTGTTATTTGGCGCCTTGCAGCTGGTTTCAGGCGGGCTCTTTTTCTCCTCACTGAAGAATGACAAAGAAAACTTCACCGTTTTGCAGACCATTCGCCAGCAGCAGTCCGAGCTGAACGAAAGCTGGGTCAACCTGCTGCAGGCTCGCAACACGCTGAACCGTGCCGGTATTCGTCACATGATGGACGCCAATAACATCGGCAGCGGCGCCAGCGTCACCGAACTGTTGGCTCGCGCCAAGAGCAACCTGGTGGTTGCGGAACAGCACTATGCCGCCTATGACAAAATTCCTCTCGACGCCCGTCAGGACGCGCAATCGGCCGAAAAGCTGAAACAGCAATACGGCATCTTGCAGGGCGCGCTGACCGAACTGACCCAACTGCTGGGTGAAGGCAAAATCAACGCATTCTTTGATCAGCCGACGCAAAGCTATCAGGACGCGTTCGAAGACATCTACAACATCTATCTGGCGCAAAACGACAAGCTTTACCAGACCGCGGTTGAAGACAGCAATAAGTCATTCAGCTTCGCCATCTGGACTCTGGTGGTGGTGCTGCTGGTGGTACTGGCCGTGATTGTGCTGGTGTGGAGCGGTATTCACCACATTCTGGTGCGCCCGCTGAACCGAATGATCGAACACATCAAGATGATTGCCGCCGGCGATTTGACTCAGCCGATCGCCGTGACCAGCCGCAATGAAATGGGCGTGCTGGCAGCCAGCCTCAAGCATATGCAGAGCGAATTGATCGACACCGTCAGCGGCGTGCGTCAGGGGGCCGACGCCATCTACAGCGGCGCTTCCGAAATTGCCGCCGGCAACAACGATCTCTCTTCACGTACCGAACAACAGGCTGCCTCGCTGGAAGAAACCGCCGCCAGCATGGAGCAGCTGACCGCGACGGTGAAACAGAACGCCGAAAATGCCCGTCAGGCCAGCCAACTGGCATTGAGCGCCTCCGAAACCGCGCAGAAAGGCGGCAAGGTGGTGGCTAACGTGGTGCAGACCATGCACGACATCGCCGGCAGTTCGCAGAAAATTGCCGACATTACCGGCGTGATCGACGGCATTGCCTTCCAGACCAATATCCTGGCGCTGAACGCGGCGGTCGAAGCGGCGCGTGCTGGTGAACAGGGCCGTGGCTTTGCGGTGGTGGCCGGTGAAGTGCGTAACCTGGCGCAGCGCAGTGCCCAGGCGGCGAAAGAAATCAAAGGCCTGATCGAAGACTCTGTCAATCGCGTCGATATGGGCTCGGTACTGGTAGAAAGCGCCGGGGAAACCATGGGCGATATCGTCAATGCCGTGACCCGCGTTACCGACATCATGGGTGAAATCGCTTCGGCGTCGGACGAACAGAGCCGCGGTATCGATCAGGTCGGCCAGGCGGTGGCGGAAATGGACCGCGTCACTCAGCAGAACGCCTCGTTGGTAGAAGAGTCCGCGTCTGCGGCAGCGGCGCTGGAAGAACAGGCCAGCATGCTGACCCAGTCCGTGGCGGTATTCCGCTTGAAAGCGGCAGGTCAGGAAGAGTTCAAAATGCCCGTCAGCAGCAAGGCGGCAGTAACACCGGTACTCAATCATAAAAAAATGAACGCCAGCGATCCGCAGGATAACTGGGAAACGTTCTAACCGGCATTGGGCCTCCCTGCATTCCCGGGGGAGGCCGATTCCCCGTCGTAAGCTGGCCCTCGGCCGGCTGCAAGGAGGTTCATAGTGTTTAACCGAATCCGCGTCTCTACCAGCTTGTTTCTGTTGTTGATGACTTTTTGTGTTATGCAGTTGGCCACCAGCGGCTTGTCGTACACCGCTTTCCGTTCCGATAACCACAATCTGAACCTGATCACCCTCGGCAGCCAACAGCGCGACGCCCTCAGCCTGAGCTGGGTTTCCCTGCTGCAGGCCCGCAATACGCTGAACCGTGCCGGGACCCGTGCGGCGCTCAAACTGCCGCAGGATCAGGTCAATGCCTTGATGGGCAACGCGCGCAGTTCGCTGCAGAAAGCCGACCTCTATTTCAACCAGTTCCTGGCCGTGCCGCGTAACAGCGAGCAGGAACAGCAGCTGACCGAAACCACCAAAGCCAGTTACGACCGGTTGCGCAGCGCGTTACGTGAGCTGATCGGTTTCCTGGAAAACGATCGGCTGCAGGCCTTTATGGACCAGCCGACGCAGAAAACTCAGGATCTGTTTGAAGCGGATTTTGTCCAGTATCTGCAGTTGGTAAACGCCAACGTGAGCGAAGCCAATGCGGCGAATCAGCAATCCTTCATCCTGTCCGGTTGGTTGGTGGCCGGTGCGGTACTGATGTTGCTGGTGGTGACCGGCAGCGCCATGTGGTGGTTACGCAATATGCTGGTGCAGCCGCTGAACATTATGCGCAGTCATTTTGACCGCATTGCAGCCGGCGATCTGGCCACGCCGATTCAGGTGTATGGCCGTAATGAGATCAGCCAGCTGTTCGCCAGTTTACAGCGCATGCAGCAGTCGCTGATCGGCACCGTTGGTGCGGTACGTGACGGTGCCGAGTCGATCCTGATTGGCCTGCAGGAAATCTCCGAAGGCAACAACGATCTCTCTTCCCGCACCGAGCAGCAGGCCGCCTCGCTGGAAGAAACGGCCGCCAGCATGGAACAGTTGACCGCGACGGTGAAACAGAACGCTGATAACGCACGTCAGGCCTCTCAGCTGGCGCGTGACGCCTCTACCACCGCAGCCAAGGGCGGCGAACTGGCGGGCGACGTGGTGACCACCATGCATGATATTGCCAACAGTTCGCAGAAGATTGGCGCTATTACCAGCGTGATCGACGGCATTGCTTTCCAGACCAATATCCTGGCATTGAACGCGGCGGTCGAAGCGGCGCGTGCCGGTGAGCAGGGGCGCGGTTTTGCGGTGGTGGCGGGTGAAGTGCGTAATCTGGCACAGCGCAGCGCCCAGGCGGCAAAAGAAATCAAAGGTCTGATCGACGAATCGGTCAGCCGGGTCAAGCAAGGTTCGGTGCTGGTTGAAAACTCCGGTGCCACCATGCAGGACATCGTCCGTTCGGTCACTCGGGTTACCGACATCATGGGCGAAATCGCCTCGGCGTCCGACGAACAAAGCCGCGGCATTGAACAGGTCACGCAGGCCGTGACCCAAATGGATCAGGTAACCCAGCAGAACGCCGCGCTGGTAGAAGAAGCCGCCTCGGCGGCCACCGCACTGGAGGATCAGGCGATTACCCTGGCCGATGCGGTGTCGGTATTCCGCCTGGCGGACGATAACTTCACCGCGCAGGCCAACCATCAAGACGCAGTTTCACCCGTGGTAAAGGAAGCCCCAGATTGTCAAACCGCATAAGCAGCCCGTTTTTTTTGAGTGATATGGCATGAAGCCGGCGCCGTCGAACCCTAACAGAGACCCTGCGACTTTGTTGACGCAGATGGTGCAGCGCCTGCCGTTGCTGGACGTGCATTTTCGTCGCATCAGCCAACTGATTTATCAGCGTGCAGGCATCGTGCTGGCAGAGCACAAGCGCGAGATGGTTTATAACCGCCTGGTGCGACGCCTGCGGCTGCTGGGCCTGAACGACTTTGGCGATTATTTGGCGCTGCTGGAAAGCGATCCTAACAGCGCCGAATGGCAGGCGTTTATCAATGCCCTGACCACCAACCTGACGGCGTTTTTCCGCGAAGCGCATCACTTCCCGATCCTGGCGGAGCACGCGCGTCAGCGGCCGAACGGCTACAGCGTGTGGAGCACGGCGGCCTCGACCGGCGAAGAGCCTTATTCGATTGCCATCACCTTAAGTGAGGTGCTCGGGCAGCGCGCCACCGGCTGCCAGGTATGGGCCAGCGATATCGATACCCAGGTGCTGGAGAAAGCGGAAGCGGGCGTTTATCGCCAGGAAGATTTGCGTACCCTGACGCCGGCGCAAATGCAGCGTTATTTCCTGCGCGGCACCGGTCCGCATCAGGGGTTGGTGCGGGTGCGGCCGGAGCTGGCGGGGCGGGTGAATTTTCAGGCGCTCAACCTGTTGGCGCCTGAATGGGCGTTGCCGGGGCAATTCGACGCTATTTTCTGCCGCAACGTGATGATCTATTTCGATAAGGCGACACAGGAGCGCATTCTGCGCCGCTTCGTGCCCTTGCTTAAACCGGGGGGCCTGATGTTTGCCGGCCACTCCGAGAATTTCAGCCAGATCAGCCGGGATTTCTACTTGCGTGGGCAGACCGTGTATGGCCTGACCAAGGAGAGGTAATGAATAAAATCAGAGTATTGAGCGTAGACGATTCGGCCCTGATGCGGCAGCTGATGACCGAAATTGTCAACAGCCATCCCGATATGGAGATGGTGGCGAGCGCGCCCGACCCTCTGGTCGCGCGCGATCTGATCAAAAAGTTTAACCCGCAGGTGCTGACGCTGGACGTCGAAATGCCGCGCATGGACGGCCTCGACTTCCTCGAAAAACTGATGCGTCTGCGGCCGATGCCGGTGGTGATGGTGTCGTCGCTGACAGGCCAGGGGTCGGAAATCACGCTGCGCGCGCTGGAGCTGGGGGCGGTGGATTTTGTCACCAAACCGCAGCTTGGCATCCGCGAAGGCATGTTGGCCTACAGCGAGCTGATAGCCGAAAAAATTCGCACCGCGGCCAAGGCGCGCTTGCCGCAACGCTCCAGCAGCCCGGCACCGGCGATCCTCAGCCATACGCCGCTGTTGAGCAGCGAAAAACTGATTGCCATCGGAGCCTCTACCGGCGGCACCGAAGCCATTCGGCAGGTGCTGCAACCGCTGCCGGCCACCAGCCCGGCGTTGTTGATCACCCAGCATATGCCGCCGGGGTTTACGCGCTCGTTCGCCGAGCGGCTGAACAAGCTGTGCCAGATTACGGTGAAAGAGGCCGAGGACGGCGAACGCGTGCTGCCGGGCCATGCCTACATCGCACCGGGCGATCGCCATATGGAACTGTCACGCAGCGGTGCCAACTATCAGGTGAAGCTGCATGACGGCCCGGCGGTCAACCGTCACCGGCCATCGGTAGACGTGCTTTTCCGCTCGGTTGCGCAGTACGCCGGTCGAAATGCGGTTGGCGTGATCCTGACCGGCATGGGCAATGACGGCGCGGCGGGCATGTTGGAAATGCATCGTGCCGGTGCCTATACCCTGGCGCAAAACGAGGCCAGCTGTGTGGTGTTCGGCATGCCGCGTGAGGCGATCGCCACCGGTGGGGTGAATGAAATTGTCGAACTGGATCGCATGAGCCAACGCATGCTGGCGCAAATTGCCGGTGGCCAGGCGCTGCGTATTTGATTTTTACCCTTAATTATACCCGTCGCCTTTCGAGCCGCAGCGTTGTTACCTGCTTACAAGGCCCATCCATGGTCCTTGCCCTTTCAGGGCCGCTGCAAGCAGCGTTCAAATCTGTTCCCGACAGATTTGTCGCTCACCCCAGTCACTTACTTGAGTAAGTTCCTGAGGATGAGCGAGCTGGTCGCCTGGCTGCGACTCGAAATTCATAGGGTATATAGGGGGTTATAGCGAACAGCTGCCGTGAGGCTGGCTGTTGTTTGGATTAGGTAAACCTTGGGAGTATATATGGCAGATAAGAGTCTCAGATTTCTGGTGGTGGATGACTTTTCCACTATGCGTCGCATCGTCAGAAACTTGCTGAAAGAGTTGGGATTCAACAACGTAGAAGAGGCCGAGGACGGTGCGGATGCGCTGAACAAACTGCGTGCCGGCGGCTTCGATTTCGTGGTGTCCGACTGGAACATGCCGAATATGGACGGCCTGGAACTGTTGCAAACCATTCGTGCCGATGGCGCATTGGCGGCGATGCCAGTGCTGATGGTGACGGCGGAAGCCAAGAAAGAAAACATTATCGCGGCGGCGCAGGCCGGTGCCAGCGGTTACGTGGTGAAACCTTTTACGGCGGCGACGCTGGAAGAAAAGCTCAATAAGATTTTTGAAAAACTGGGCATGTAAGGAGAGAGGGCGATGAGAGACATTCCAATGCCTGCCAGCGATGCGGCAACCGCGGGGGAGATCATCTCGCGCATTGGCCAACTGACGCGGATGCTGCGCGACAGCATGCGCGAACTGGGGCTCGATCAGGCGATCGCCCAGGCGGCAGAGGCAATCCCGGATGCACGCGATCGTCTTGATTACGTGGTCACCATGACGGCGCAGGCGGCGGAACGGGCGTTGAACTGTGTGGAAGCGGCGCAGCCGCGCCAGGCACAGCTGGAGTCCGAAGCCAAAGGATTGAAAGGCCGTTGGGACGAGTGGTTCGCCAACCCGATCGAGTTGGACGACGCCCGTGAATTGGTTACCGATACCCGTCAGTACCTGGATCAGGTGCCGGAACATACGGCGTTCACCAATGCCCAACTGCTGGAAATCATGATGGCGCAGGATTTCCAGGATCTGACCGGTCAGGTGATCAAACGCATGATGGACGTGGTGCAGGAGATTGAAAAGCAGCTGCTGATGGTGCTGATGGAAAATATTCCTGAGCAACCGGCGAAAGAGAAAAAACCGAACGACAGCCTGCTCAATGGCCCGCAGCTCGACCAGAATGGCGCCGGCGTTATCGCCAATCAGGCGCAGGTGGACGATCTTCTGGACAGCCTGGGTTTCTGATAGCTCCTGGGGCGCATTTTGTTGCGCCCCAGACAGGCAGCACTGCTCCTGCGTCCCCAATCTTCCCCATCCCGCAAATAACCGTCCTTTTCTCCCGTTGTTCCACCAATGAAATCAGCATTTTTTTGGCATGCTGACCGCAATTTTATTCCCTCCGGCACAGGAACCGCCCCGTGGCTGAAGACAGCGATCTGGAAAAGAGCGAGGCCCCCACGCCCCATAGGGTGGAGAAGGCGCGTGAAGATGGCCAGATCCCGCGTTCCCGCGAGCTGACGTCGGTGCTGATGCTGGTGGCAGGCTTGTCGATCATCTGGGTTTCCGGCGGCAACATGGCGCAACAGTTGGCGGCCATGCTGACCCAGGGCCTGAATTTCGACCACGGCATGGTCAGTAACGACAAGCAGATGCTGCGCCAGTTGGCGATGTTGTTACGCCAGGCGGTATGGGCGCTGTTGCCGATCATGGCCGGGTTGGCGCTGGTCGCGCTGACGGCGCCGATGCTGCTGGGCGGCCTGCTGCTGAGCGGTAAATCGCTCAAGTTCGATCTCAAGCGCATGAACCCGCTGTCCGGGCTGAAACGCATCTTTTCCAGCCAGGTGCTGGCGGAGCTGTTGAAGGGCATCCTGAAGGCGACGCTGGTAGGGTGGATCACCGGTTTATACCTGTGGCACAACTGGGCGGCGATGCTGCATCTGGTGACGCAACAGCCGCTCGATGCGCTGGGTAACGCGCTGCGAATGATCATCTTTTGCGGCCTGCTGGTGGTACTCGGGCTGACGCCGATGGTGGCGTTTGACGTGTTTTACCAACTGTGGAGCCACTTCAAAAAGCTGAAGATGACCAAGCAGGATATCCGCGACGAGTTCAAGGAGCAGGAGGGTGACCCGCATGTTAAAGGGCGTATCCGACAGCAACAGCGTGCCGTTGCACGGCGGCGAATGATGGCCGACGTCCCCAAGGCCGACGTCATTGTGACCAACCCGACGCATTACGCCGTCGCGCTGCAGTACAACGATAAAAACATGAGTGCGCCGAAGGTGCTGGCCAAAGGGGCCGGTGAAATTGCGCTGCGCATTCGTGAACTGGGGGCGGAACACCGTATTCCCATGCTCGAAGCACCGCCGTTGGCACGTGCTCTATATCGACACAGCGAGATTGGACAACACATTCCCGCCACCCTGTATGCCGCCGTGGCCGAAGTATTGGCCTGGGTTTACCAGCTGCGACGCTGGCGGCGCGAAGGGGGGCTGATCCCGAAAAAACCTGAACGTTTACCGGTGCCGGAAGCACTGGATTTTGCTGGAGAAAGTAATACAAATGGCTAATTTGGCCGCCTTGCTTCGTTTGCCGGGCAGTTTTAAAGATACGCAGTGGCAGGTGCTGGCCGGCCCGATACTGATCCTGATGATCCTGTCGATGATGGTGCTGCCGTTGCCGGCATTTATCCTCGATCTGCTGTTCACCTTCAATATTGCCTTGTCGATCATGGTGTTGCTGGTAGCGATGTTTACCCAGCGTACGCTTGAATTTGCCGCATTCCCCACCATTTTGCTGTTCTCAACCTTGCTGCGCCTGTCGCTCAACGTAGCTTCGACGCGCATCATCCTGATGGAAGGGCATACCGGGTCTGCCGCCGCAGGCCGCGTGGTAGAGGCCTTCGGTCACTTCCTGGTGGGCGGTAACTTCGCCATCGGTATCGTGGTGTTTATCATTTTGGTGCTGATCAACTTTATGGTTATCACCAAGGGTGCCGGGCGTATTGCCGAAGTGGGCGCACGCTTTGTGCTGGACGGCATGCCGGGCAAGCAGATGGCGATCGATGCCGATCTCAATGCCGGTTTGATCGGTGAAGAAGAGGCGAAAAAACGTCGCTCTGAGGTCACGCAGGAAGCGGACTTCTACGGTTCGATGGACGGTGCCAGTAAGTTTGTCCGTGGCGATGCGGTCGCCGGTCTGATGATCATGATGCTAAACGTGGTCGGTGGTCTGTTGGTCGGCGTGCTCCAGCACGGAATGGAACTGGGCACGGCGGCGGAAACTTACACCTTGCTGACCATCGGTGACGGCCTGGTGGCGCAGATCCCGGCGTTGGTGATTTCGACCGCCGCCGGCGTGATCGTGACTCGCGTGGCGACCGATCAGGACGTTGGCGAGCAGATGGTTGGCCAACTGTTCAACAACCCGCGGGTTATGTTGCTCAGCGCCGCGGTGCTCGGCCTGCTTGGGCTGGTCCCGGGGATGCCGAACCTGGTATTCCTGCTGTTTACCGCCGCTCTGTTAGGGTTGGCCTGGTGGCTGCGCGGGCGCGATCAGCAAGCGCCCAAAGTGCAGGAAGTGCCGGTCACGCAGGATAATCCGCAGGCGGTGGAAGCCAGTTGGTCTGACGTGCAGTTGGAAGATCCGTTGGGGATGGAGGTCGGTTACCGGCTGATCCCGATGGTGGATTTCCAACAGAATGGTGAATTGCTGGGCCGTATCCGCGGCATCCGTAAAAAATTCGCGCAGGAGATGGGCTATCTGCCACCGGTGGTGCATATCCGCGACAACCTGGAACTGCCGCCGGCCAGCTACCGTATTTTGATGAAGGGCGTAGAAATCGGCAGTGGCGAAGCGCAACCGGGCCGCTGGCTGGCAATTAACCCAGGCAATGCGGTGGGCGAGTTGGCGGGGGATAAAACCACCGATCCGGCGTTTGGGCTGGAAGCGGTATGGATTGACAGCGCGCTGCGCGAGCAGGCGCAGATCCAGGGCTTCACCGTAGTGGAAGCCAGCACGGTGGTCGCGACGCACCTTAATCATTTGATTGGCCAGTTTGCCAGTGAGCTGTTTGGCCGACAGGAAGCGCAGCAATTACTGGATCGCGTCGCACAGGACATGCCGAAGCTGACCGAAGATTTCGTGCCGGGCGTGGTAAGCCTGACTACGCTGCACAAGGTGTTGCAGAACCTGCTGGCGGAACGGGTTTCCATCCGCGATATGCGCACCATTATTGAAACGCTGGCGGAGCATGCCCCATCACAAACCGACCCTTATGAGCTGACCACCGTGGTGCGCGTGGCGCTGGGAAGGGCGATCACCCAACAGTGGTTCCCGGGCAACGGTGAAATTCAGGTGATTGGCCTGGATACCCAGCTCGAGCGTCTGTTACTGCAAGCGCTGCAGGGCGGCGGCGGTTTGGAACCGGGCCTGGCGGATCGTTTGTTGGATCAGGCCAAACAGGCGTTGCAGCGGCAGGAAATGCTCAGCGCGCCGCCGGTACTGTTAGTGAATCACGCACTGCGGGCCTTGCTGGCGCGTTTCCTGCGTCGCAGCCTGCCGCAGATGGTGGTGTTGTCGAATCTGGAGATCAATGACGACCGCCAAATCCGCATGACCTCCACCATTGGGGCCGCATAATGAAACACCGTCTGGCGTTAATTTACCTGTTAGCGCCGTTGAGCGTGCAGGCAGCATCCGGTTCTTGGGTAGCCGACAGCGTCGGCGCCACGCTGGAATATGGTGGTGAGCGGGGAGAATCGCAGGGGTTACGCGCCCCCAATGCGTTGCCGGACGCCAATGCCCGCATCACCAGCGTAAGCTGGCGTTACCGGCTGCTGGCCGATGAGCCGGCGGGCATGCAGGCGCAGCTTTGCACCCTGACGCGCTGCATTGTGTTGGGCGGCGGCAGCGGCAGCAGCACCGGGCTGAAAGGGGAACCGGCGAACGCCGAACTGCGTTTTGTTTATTACGTGCAGGCGCGCGGTAGTCTGAATCCGCCGCTACGCGTGATCAGCAATCAGGTGATTGTGAATTACGAGTAAAACTAAAACGACACAAGCCAGGCTCCTCAGGCCGTTGCCTTCGACCTGGTTTTATTCCGTTGCCCCAAAGCGTGTTTAGCCACGGGGCAGGTAGGCCAATTTAAATTGCCTGATGCTTCAACTGCTTTCAGGAATTTTATTATACGCCGCTTGATCGTTGCGGTCGATCATGGATACTGTATATAAATACAGTTATTCGGATCGGCCATTATGCAGTTTATTCACCCCAGTCAGCTCACTCCCGGTTTATTACTTCCCCTCTTTATGGAGCGAGTCCCCTGCGGTTTTCCCAGTCCGGCTCAGGACTATGTCGAAGACAGTCTCGACCTGAATAAGCTGGTGGTGAAACACCCCAGTGCGACGTACTTTGTCCGGGTCAGTGGTGATTCGATGATCGGCGCAGGTATCAGCCACGGTGACTTACTGGTGGTTGATCGTTCCTTGACCGCCGTTCATGGCGACATCGTCATAGCGGCAGTGGCCGGCGAATTTACCGTGAAGGAGCTGCAAACCCATCCACGTATTCAGCTGGTGCCTCATAATACGGATTATTCTCCGATCGTTTTCCAGGCCGAAGAAGAGCTGGAAATCTTTGGCGTTGTGACATTTACCTTGAAATCAAACCGACATGTTCGCACTTGTTGACGTCAACAGCTTCTACACGTCCTGCGAGACTGTTTTTCGGCCAGATCTTAAGGGCAAACCGATCGTCGTCGTTTCAAACAATGACGGATGCGTTATTTCACTTTCGGCGGAAGCCAAAGCGCTGGGCATCAAAATGGGGGCGCCTTACTTCAAAATCAAAGAGCAATTACGGCACCAGCAGGTCAGCGTTTTCAGCTCGAATTATACGCTTTATGCCGATCTCAGCCATCGGGTGATGCTGACGCTAATCGAGATGGCCCCTGTCGTAGAGATATACTCCATCGATGAAGCTTTTATCGATGTGTCTGGCCTGAGTAGCAGCCTTCCGCTGAGCACCTTTGGCCATCAAATGCGCGATCGGGTGTTAAAGAATACCGGGTTAACCGTTGGCGTGGGGATCGCGCAAACCAAGACACTGGCGAAGATCGCCAATTTTGCGGCAAAGAAGTGGCGTCAAACGGGGGGCGTTGTTGAGTTGTCCGATCCTGAGCGTCTGCGAAAACTGCTGGCGTTAGTGCCGGTGGACGAGGTGTGGGGCGTGGGCCGCCGCATCGGCAAGAAGCTCAGCTTTATGGGGATCGAAACGGCGCTACAGCTTGCTGACTGTTCAACCTGGGTGATCCGTAAACACTTTAATGTGGTACTCGAACGTACGGTTCGTGAATTGCGCGGCGAATCCTGTTTGGCATTGGATGAGTTTGCGCCCACCAAACAGCAGATCATCTGTAGCCGCTCATTTGGTCACCGCATCACGGCTTATCAAGATATGCGCCAGGCCATTTGTACCTATGCGGAACGCGCAGCCGAAAAGCTCAGGGCAGAGAAGCAGTTCTGCTGTGTGATCAGCGTCTTTATGCGGACCAGTCCCCATGCCGAAAATGAAACATTTTACGGCCCTCAGGCCAGCGGGCGCCTGGCGATCCCTTCCAACGATACGCGTGACATTATTCGCGTTGCAGTCAGCGCGCTTGACCGTATCTGGAAAGACGATTTTCGCTATATGAAAGCCGGTGTGATGCTGAGTGATTTCTTTAGCCAGGGGGTGGCGCAGCTTAATTTGTTTGATGAACACCAGCCCAGGCCTAACAGCAGTGAGTTAATGCAGACCCTTGATCGGCTTAATCAGTCCGGTCGGGGCACGGTGTGGTTTGCCGGGCAGGGGATCCAAAAAAGCTGGGCGATGAAACGCGAAATGCTGTCCCCCAGCTATACCACAAGGTACTCGGATCTGCCGTTCGTCAAATAGCCCTGGGGTCTTATCATCCACCGGTTGAGCCCGCTCAGGTGCATCAACAATCATTCTTTGATTAAACGCCGATTTTTCGCCCCAGCAGGCTGGCATTGCGCGACTGGCCATCCGGGCCGTAGAGCGATTTGTTTTGCTTGCTCAGGATCGCCAGCGCCTGAGCGTTGTGATCGATCTGTTGATTGAGCAGCATGCCGTTATGCTGGTTTTTTTCCCGCAGCTGCTGGCTGAGCGTTTGTACTCGTTGCCAGCCATCCGCCAGGCGCGGGTGCGCGGAATAGGGGGCCTGTTGCCCCTGTGCGCGCTCCAGGTTCAGCCGCTGCTGCTCCAGGTAGTTTACCGTGGCCAGCAACTGGCTCTTGGCATCGGTAGCGCGTTGCAGCGCCACGCCCGGTAATTGTCCCGAACAGAGCAGATGATGTTCTTCCGTCAGCACCGTACTCAGCGCATTCAGGGTTTCCAACAGCTTATCAATCAGTTGCGCCAGACTTTCCATTACGAATAACCACCTGTCAAAGAATTCCTTGGTGTTTAACCCGAGGGTTAAGCCTCCGGCGTTTGCTGGCCGTTAGCCATCCACAGGGCATCGCTTTGCGCGTCTTTCAGTAGCGCATCGGCAATTTTCCCGGCATCCATTTTCAGTTCGCCGTTGCGGATCGCCTGCTTGATGGCGTCCACCCGATTCATATCAATATCTTGCGTACCCGGCTGCATCAGGCGCGCTTGCGCGTCGCTCAATTTTACCTGGGTGCCGCTGACGGTGCTTTCCGTCTGGGCAGCTTTGCGCGGCTGAAGTGGGCTTTCAGTCGCGGTTTCACGAGGTTGCACCGTTGGAACGGGTTGCAGCCGCTGGGTGCGATCGATACTCATGGTCAATCTCCATCGATGCCGTCGCCGCGAAGGCAATGGCTGATATTTTGTGGCCCTGGCGGCCAATAAAAGTCTGCTTATGATTTTCTTATCGGCAAGGTTTGATAAACCTTTACCCTTTTATACCCGTCATCTTTCAAGCTGCAGCGTTGTTACCTGCACTCGCTCACCCCAGTTACTTACTAAAGTAAGCGCCTGGGGATGAGTGAGCTGGGCGTCTAGCTGCAACTTGAAAGCTATAGGGTATTTAACCCAATACGGATCGTACCGTCATCACTGGCTATACCGCTGACGATTTGTCCGGAAGCCATACGCACGCGGACGTTGTCTTCGGCGGCGGCATTGTTCATGGCTTTGCCCGTACCGCTGATGTTAAATCCACTTCCCTGCGCGGTCACCTGTACCGCCTGACCGGCCTTGATCACCCAGGCGCGACGCAGCATGGCGAAGGTCAGTGGCTGACCGGGACTGATATTGCGCAGGCTGACGGCTCCCAGCGCTTTGCCGGTTTCGCTTAGCGTGCGCGGTGGCAAGGTGTCGAGCCGGCCACTTTTGAACCGGATGTCCGCCGCCGTCAGCTTGCTGCCGGCGCTGATGCCGCGGGCCGACACCAGATACTGGCCGATCACCTGAACCTGGGTCTGGATAAAGCGCCGTTCCTGGCCGCAGCGTGCCGAAACGCTGATATTACCCCAACGCCGCGCATTCTGCGGCAAAGAGAGCTGCGGGAATTCGCACTGTGGCCATTGGGTGGCGGGCGTGCGCACCAGCACTTTAACCTGCACCGGACTACCGCTGAACTGGCTGCTGATGAAGCGATCGATCTGCGCCGCCAGATCTTCGGCCCGTGCGTTCAGGCTGCACAGCAGGGCTGCCAACAACAGCATTTTCGCTTTCATCTCCGCTTCTTCCTCAAAAGCCTCAGGGTGCGCGTAAGTGTACCCGGAGTGCGCGCAGGCTAAGCAGATAAATAGCGACGCATTTTGCCCTTATTCCCACGATAGGCTGGCGGAAGGGACGTTTATGCTGTCGGCTCCAAATTCTAACCTCGCGGAGGGAGCATGATCGACAAACTGGACGCTGCTCTGCGCTTTGGTCAAGAGGCGCTGAACCTGCGCGCCCAGCGGCAGGAAATTCTGGCCGCCAACATCGCCAACGCAGACACCCCGGGTTATCAGGCGCGGGATATCGATTTCGCCGGCCAACTGAACAAGGTGCTGGAGCAAGGGCGCGCCAGCGGCAGCGGCATTGCGCTGAACATGACGTCATCGCGCCATATTCCGGCGCAGAACATGCAGCCGCCACAGCTCGACTTGCTGTTCCGCGTGCCGGATCAGCCCTCCATGGACGGCAACACGGTTGACATGGATCGCGAACGCACCAACTTCGCCGATAACAGCCTGAAGTATCAGACCGACCTGACGCTGATCAACGGTCAGATCAAAGGGATGATGTCAGTGTTACAACAAGGATAAGGCGCATGTCGCTACTGAATATTTTTGATATCTCCGGCTCGGCGCTGTCTGCCCAGTCGCAACGCATGAACGTCAGCGCCAGCAACATGGCCAATGCCGACAGCGTCACCGGGCCGGACGGCCAACCCTACCGCGCCAAGCAGGTGGTGTTTGAAGTTGCCGCCGCGGCCGGACAACCTACCGGCGGCGTACGCGTAGCGCAGGTGGTTGACGACCCGGCGCCGGAGCGTCTGGTTTACCAACCGGGTAATCCGCTGGCAGACGGCAAGGGCTATGTGCGCATGCCTAACGTGGATGTGGTGGGTGAGATGGTCAACACCATTTCCGCCTCCCGCAGCTATCAGGCCAACGTCGAGGTGCTCAACACCACCAAGTCGATGATGATGAAAACCCTGACGCTGGGTCAATAACCGGAGCTTGCCATGGCGATTGCCGCAACCACCACTGAATCGCTGGATAACAGCGTCATCGGTGCCAACGCAAAAAATAACACCAGCCAGGATCTGAGCAACAGCTTCCTGACGCTGCTGGTGGCGCAGTTGAAGAATCAGGATCCGACCAACCCGATGCAGAACAATGAACTGACCAGCCAATTGGCGCAGATCAATACCGTTCAGGGCATCGAGAAACTCAACACCACGCTGGGGTCGATCTCCGGGCAGATCAACAGCAATCAATCGCTGCAGGCTACCGCTTTGATCGGCCACGGCGTGATGGTCCCGGGCAGCAATATTCTGGCTGGCAGCAAAGACGGCAAGGTCAGCACTACGCCGTTTGGTCTGGAACTGGAGCGTGCGGCCGACTCGGTGACCGCCACCATCACCGACGCCACCGGCAAAGCGGTACGCACCATTGATCTCGGCGGCCTGACCGCTGGCGTGCATTCGTTCAGTTGGGACGGATCGATGACGGACGGCACCACCGCACCGGACGGTGCCTACAGCTTTACGATCAACGCCAAAGCCAACGGCGAACAGCTGGTGGCGCGCAATCTGCATTTTGGCATGGTCAACGGCGTCATCCGCGACGCGAACGGCGCGAAGCTGGATCTGGGCCTGGCGGGCAGCGCCACGCTGGAGGATGTCCGGCAGATCCTTTAACCCAATACCCTTCATCCTTCAGGCTGCAGCGTTGTTGGCTGTGCGCACTCACCCCAGTCACTTACGTGAGTAAGCTCCTGGGGACTCCTGCGCTTGCCGCCTAACTGCAACATGAAAGCCATTGGGTATATCAAAACACTATCAGGCGTTATCGGACGATAGCCTGACCACTATTCGGAGAATGACATGGCCTTTTCTCAGGCAGTAAGCGGCTTAAACGCGGCAGCAACCAATCTGGACGTGATCGGTAACAACATCGCTAACTCCGCCACTTCCGGTTTTAAATCAGGCAGCGTTTCCTTTGCTGACATGTTCGCCGGTTCACAGGTTGGCCTGGGCGTTAAGGTGGCGGGGATCACCCAGAACTTTAAAGGCGGCACCACCACCGGCACCAGCCGTGCGCTGGACGTGGCGATTTCCGGCAACGGTTTCTTCCGTCTGCAGGATCAGGACGGCGGCATTTTCTACAGCCGTAACGGCCAGTTCAAACTGGATGAAAACCGCAACCTAACCAACATGCAGGGCCTGCAACTGACCGGCTACCCGGCTGCCGGTACGCCGCCGACCATTCAACAGGGCGCGAACCCGGTGCCGCTGAGCATTCCGGAAGGCATGATGAACGCCAAGGCGTCAACCTCCGGCAATATGGTCGCCAACCTTAAATCCACGCATAAGGTTCCGGATAACCACACCTTCGATCCCGCCAAGAAGGATTCTTACAACTACGTCAACACCATCACCACTTATGACTCGTTAGGTAACGCGCACAACATCAACGCCTACTTTGTGAAAACCGACGAGAACAAGTGGCAGGTTTATACCCAGGATGGAACGGCTGCTCCGGTAGATGCCGGTACCATGACGTTCGACACCAGCGGCAATCTGGCCAGCACCACCAGCAAACAAGGCACCGCCGGCGAATTCAGCATGCTGATCCCGATGGAAGCCAAAGATGGCGCGCCGGCACAGAACTTCACCCTGAATTTCGCCAAGAGCATGCAGCAGAGCGTCAGCGCCGACTCCGTCAGCAAAGTGTCGCAGGATGGCTATGGCGCAGGTGAATACACCAACTTCCAGATCAACAACGATGGCACGGTGATGGGCATCTATTCCAACCAGCAGACTCAGGTGCTGGGTCAGATCGTCATGGCCAACTTCTCCAACCCGGAAGGCCTGTCTTCTCAGGGCGATAACGTTTGGCAGGAAACCGGCGCATCCGGCCAGCCACGCGTAGGTCTGGCGGGCAACGGCGGTTTGGGCAAACTGACCAGCGGCGCGCTGGAAGCCTCCAACGTCGATCTGAGCCAGGAACTGGTGAACATGATCGTCGCACAACGTAACTACCAGTCGAACGCCCAAACCATCAAAACGCAGGACTCGATCCTGCAAACGCTGGTTAGCCTGCGCTAATAGGACTGATTTATGGATCACGCGATTTATACCGCGATGGGCGCAGCGCGACAGACGCTGGAGCAGCAGTCTGTCACCGCCAATAATCTGGCCAACGCATCGACACCGGGCTTTCGCGCCCAGCTGTCGGCGCTGCGTGCCGTGCCGGTGGATGGGCCAAGCTTGCCGACGCGAACGCTGGTTACCGCGTCAACGCCGGGCGCGGACATGAGCCAGGGGGCGCTGAATTACACCGCCCGCCCGCTGGACGTGGCGCTGCAGCAGGACGGCTTTCTGGCCGTCAGCCTACCGGACGGCGGCGAAGCCTACACCCGTAACGGTAACATCCAGATCTCCTCCACCGGGCAGTTGACGGTGCAGGGCGTGCCGCTGATGGGCGACGGCGGACCGATTGAGGTACCCCCGTCGGCAGAGATCACCATTGCCGCCGACGGGACCATCTCGGCGCTGAATGCGGGCGATCCACCGAACAGCATTGCACAGATCGGCAGGCTGAAACTGGTGAAGGCCGACGCGCGCGAAGTGATGCGTGGCGATGACGGGTTGTTCCGCCTGACGCCGGAAACCCAACGGCAGCGCGGCAATCAGTTGCCGAACGATCCGCTGGTGCAGGTGATGCCGGGCGTGCTGGAAGGCAGCAACGTCAAACCGATGGAAACCATGGTCGACATGATTGCCAACGCCCGCCGCTTTGAAATGCAGATGAAGGTCATCCACAGCGTGGATGAAAATGAACAGCGCGCCAATTCATTGTTATCAATGAGTTAATTAGCAAGGAAATAACCCATGATCCCATCTTTATGGATTGCCAAAACCGGTCTGGATGCGCAGCAGACCAATATGGACGTGATCGCCAATAACCTGGCCAACGTCAGCACTAACGGTTTTAAACGCCAGCGTGCAGTGTTCGAAGATCTGCTGTACCAGACCATGCGTCAGCCGGGGGCGCAGTCCTCCGAGCAGACGACGCTGCCGTCCGGGCTGCAGATCGGTACCGGTGTGCGGCCGGTGGCGACCGAGCGTCTGCACAGCCAGGGCAACCTGTCGCAGACCAACAACAGCAAGGACATCGCCATCAAGGGGCAGGGCTTTTTCCAGGTGATGATGCCGGACGGCACCCTGGCCTATACCCGCGACGGCTCGTTCCAGAGAGATCAGAACGGCCAACTGGTGACCGCCAGCGGCTTCCAGGTGCAACCGGCGATCACTATTCCGGCCAATGCCCTGAGCATCACCGTCGGCCGCGACGGCATCGTCAGCGCCACCCTGCAGGGGCAGACCGCCGCCCAGCAGGTGGGCCAACTGACGCTGACCACCTTTATCAATGACAGCGGCCTGGAAAGCATGGGCGAGAACCTGTATCAGGAAACCGAGAGTTCCGGTGCGCCGAACGAGAGCACGCCTGGGCTAAACGGTGCAGGTCTGCTGTATCAGGGCTATGTGGAAACCTCCAACGTCAACGTGGCGGAAGAGCTGGTCAACATGATCCAGACCCAACGTGCTTACGAAATCAACAGCAAAGCGGTATCGACGTCCGATCAGATGCTGCAAAAGCTGACGCAACTGTAATTGACGGGCGCTGCAGCGCCCGTAACCCTATTTTGTGAAACAAAGGCGATACCCGTGGTAACCACAACTCTGATGGAAAACCCGCCGCAAGGAAAACGCTGGCTGGCGGCAATGGTGATGCTGACGCTGAGCGGCTGCGCTTACATTCCACATAAACCCCTGGTGGACGGGGCTACCACGGCACAGCCGGCGCCGGCGGGCGCGCCCGTGCCGAACGGTTCCATTTTCCAGACGGTGCAGCCGATGAACTACGGTTATCAGCCGCTGTTTGAAGACCGTCGTCCGCGCAACGTCGGCGATACCCTGACGATCGTGCTGCAGGAAAACGTCAGCGCCAGCAAAAGCTCCTCTGCCAACGCCAGCCGCAACGGGGCCAGCAAGTTCGGCGTGGCCACCTCGCCGCGCTACCTCGATGGTTTGCTGGGCAACGCGCGTGCCGACATGGATATCTCCGGTGACAGCACCTTCGGCGGCAAGGGCGGGGCCAACGCCAACAACACCTTTAACGGCACCATTACCGTGACGGTCAATCAGGTGCTGGTGAACGGAAACCTGCACGTGGTGGGGGAAAAACAGATCGCCATTAATCAGGGCACCGAATTCATCCGTTTCTCCGGGGTCGTCAACCCGCGCACCATCAGCGGCAGCAACTCGGTTACCTCCACCCAGGTGGCGGATGCGCGCATTGAATATGTCGGCAACGGCTATATCAACGAAGCGCAGACCATGGGGTGGTTACAACGCTTCTTCTTAAATGTCTCACCGTTTTGAGTACAGGCTATTTTTCTTGCCATTTTGAGGTTGGGCAGTGCTCGGGGCAGTCACGTACTGCGTGTACGCTCCATTCCCTGTGCGCCGCCCGCCTCCAAACTGCCTGCGACAATAACGCCTTGTGGGTAAGGCGAATGAGGTTCCAATGTTAAAGAAATTTCTAATGGCGCTGGTGATTAGTGCGCTGAGCCTGCCGGCCGCGGCGGAGCGCATTCGCGATCTGGTCACGGTGCAGGGCGTACGCGATAACGCGCTGATCGGTTACGGACTGGTGGTGGGGCTGGACGGTTCCGGTGACCAGACCATGCAGACCCCGTTCACCACCCAGAGCCTGAGCAACATGCTGTCGCAGTTGGGTATCACCGTGCCACCGGGCACCAACATGCAGTTGAAAAACGTGGCGGCGGTCATGGTCACCGCCAAGCTGCCGCCGTTTTCGCGCACCGGGCAGAACATCGACGTGGTGGTGTCCTCCATGGGTAATGCCAAGAGCCTGCGTGGCGGTACTTTGCTGATGACGCCGCTGAAAGGGGTAGATAATCAGGTTTACGCGCTGGCGCAGGGCAACGTGCTGGTCGGCGGAGCCGGCGCTTCGGCCGGTGGCAGCAGCGTACAGGTTAACCAACTGGCTGGTGGGCGCATCAGCAACGGCGCCACCATTGAGCGCGAGCTGCCGACCACCTTCGGGGCCGGCGGGGTGATTAACCTGCAGCTCAACGATGAAGACTTTACGCTGGCACAACAGATCAGCGACGCCATCAACCGTCAACGCGGCGGTGGCACGGCTTCACCGTTGGACGCCCGTACCATTCAGGTGCTGGTGCCACAGGGCAACAGTTCGCAGGTGCGCTTCCTGGCGGAGATCCAGAACATTAACGTCAGCGTCGGGGCGATCGACGCCAAGGTGATCATCAACTCACGCACCGGTTCGGTAGTAATGAACCGTGACGTGATCCTGGATTCCTGCGCGGTGGCGCAAGGCAACCTGTCGGTGGTGGTCGATCGGCAAAATACCGTCAGCCAGCCAAATACCCCGTTTGGCGGCGGGCAAACGGTGGTGACGCCGAACACCCAGATTTCGGTGCAACAGCAGGGCGGCTCGCTGCAGAAGGTCAACGCCAGCGCCAATCTGAACAACGTGATCCGCGCGCTTAACGCGTTGGGGGCAACGCCGATCGATCTGATGTCTATCCTGCAGGCGATGCAAAGCGCCGGCTGTCTGCGCGCCAAGCTGGAAATTATCTGATGGCCGGCGATCTGATGGCAATGTCGGGCGCCGCCTATGATGCGCAGGCGCTTAATGGACTGAAACGCGATGCGGCGAGCGATCCGCAGGGCAACCTGAAACAGGTGGCGCAGCAGGTTGAAGGCATGTTCGTGCAGATGATGCTGAAAAGCATGCGTGCCGCGCTGCCGCAGGATGGGATCTTGAGCAGCGATCAGTCTCGGCTCTACACCTCAATGTATGACCAGCAAATTGCCCAGCAGATGTCGCAGAAAGGCCTGGGGTTGGCCGACATGATGGTGAAGCAGATGAGCAACGCCAACGCGGTGCCGAGCGAAACGGCAGGCACGTCGCCGATGGCGCTGGACGATGAGGTGTTGCGAACGTTGCCGAATCAGGCGCTGGAGCAGACTCTCCGCCGCGCGGTGCCAAAAGCGCCGAGCGCGGCCCCGCTGTCGCTCAATAACGGCAACTTTGTCGCCCGGCTGTCTACTCCTGCACGCGTCGTCAGCCAGCAGAGCGGCATTCCGCATCAGCTGATTGTGGCGCAGGCCGCGCTGGAGTCCGGCTGGGGTCAGCGTGAGATCCCGGCCGCCGACGGTTCGCCGAGCTACAACCTGTTTGGCATCAAGGCAGGCGGCAGCTGGGACGGGCCGGTGACCGAGATCACCACCACCGAGTTCGAGCAGGGCGCGGCGAAGAAAATCAAGGCGAAGTTCCGGGTTTACGGATCTTACGTCGAGGCGATGGCCGACTACGTCAAGCTGTTGACCAATAACCCACGCTACGCCGGGGTGGCCAACGCCCGCAGCCCGGAGCAGGCGGCGCAGGCGCTGCAACAGGCCGGTTATGCCACCGATCCGCAATATGCCAGCAAGTTGGTCAGCGTGATACAGCAGATGAAAAACGCCGGCGAGCAGGTGGTGAAGGCGTATACCCACGACCTGAAGGATCTTTTTTAGCCACTGGGCGCAGCATGCAGCGCCCCTACGCAATAGGCCGTATTTAAATGTAGGGGTCCAGCATGCTGGACCCGGATTTTTCCCTCAAGTTTCCCCCGTTTTTGCCGATAACCAAGACAGGCTGAGTGAACGGCTCAGCAGATTAATTGACTCCTGTGGGCCACCGGCGCCGCAGCAAAAGGAACTTCTATGTCCAACAGCTTAATCAATACCGCGATGAGCGGGCTGAATGCGGCTCAGGTGGCGCTCAGCACCGTCAGTAACAACATCTCTAACTACAACGTGGCGGGCTATAACCGACAGACTGCGATCCTGGCGCAGAACGGCGGTATGAGTACCATGAGTGGCTTCATTGGCAACGGGGTCACCGTGACCAGCGTTAACCGCGAGTACAACCAGTTCATCACCAATCAGTTGCGCGGAGCACAGAGCCAGGCCGGGGCACAGAACGCCTACTTCGAGAAAATCTCGCAGATCGATAACCTGCTGGCGAGCAAAACCAATACCTTGTCGACCAATATGCAGGATTTCTTCAGCAACCTGGAGAACCTGGTCAGCAACGCCGGCGATGACGCCGCGCGCCAAACGGTGCTGGGCAAGGCCAATGGGTTGGTCAATCAGTTCAATAACACCGACAAATACCTGCGCGATATGGACAGCGGCGTTAACCAACAGCTCAGCGACAGCGCTAACCAGATCAACAGCTACAGCCAGCAAATCGCCAAACTGAACGATGAAATTACCCGCCTGCGCGGCAGCGGCGGTGAGCCGAATGCCTTGCTCGATCAGCGCGACCAACTGGTGACTGAGTTAAACCAGGTGGTGGGCGTGCAGGTGATGCAGCAAGACGGTGATGCTTATACCGTGTCTTTCGCCAACGGCCTGACGCTGGTGCAGGGGAGCAATGCCTACCAGGTGGAGGCAGTGCCTTCCAGCGGCGATCCTTCTCGCCTGACCATCGGCTATAACCGCGGCAACGGCGTCAGCGAAGTGCCGGAAGGGCAAATTACCAGCGGCAGCGTCAGCGGCGTACTGAAGTTCCGCAGCGAATCGCTGGATAGCGCACGCAACCAGTTGGGGCAATTGGCGCTGGCGATGGCGGACAGCTTTAACCAGCAGCACCGTGCCGGGTTCGATCTCAACGGCGACGCAGGCACCGATTTCTTCAGCTTCGGTGGTGGGCGCGTGGTGGATAACAGCCGCAATGCCGGCGATGCGGCGCTGTCGGTGTCCTACACCGATACCAGCAAGGTGAAGGCCAACGATTACCGGGTGGAGTTCGACGGCAGCAATTGGCAGGTCAGTCGCCTGCCGGACAACGTGAAGGTCAACGCCACGGCGGGCGTCGATGCCACCACCGGCAAACCGACGCTGAGCTTTGACGGCCTGAAGGTTGATATCGACGGCACGGCACAAAAGAACGACAGCTTTACCGTGAAGCCGGTCAGCGACGTGGCGGGCAGCTTGAAAGTCGCGATTACCGACTCGGCGAACATCGCAGCTGCCGGCAAAGACGACAGCGGCCGCGGCGATAACGAAAACGCCAAAAAGCTGCTCGATCTGCAGACCAAAAAGTTGGTCGACGGCAAAGCCACCTTCAGCGGCGCATACGCCAGCATGGTGAGCAGCGTTGGTAACCAGACGGCATCGGCCAAGGTTTCGGCGACTTCTCAGGCCAATATCGTCAAGCAGCTGACCATTCAGCAGCAGTCGATCTCCGGCGTCAACCTGGACGAAGAGTACGGTGAGTTGCTGCGTTTTCAGCAATATTACATGGCCAATGCACAGGTCATTCAAACCGCCAGCTCAATGTTTGACGCACTGCTGAATATCCGTTGATTTCCACTTTGACCGGAGCCTTGGCGGTTCCGGTCGCTGATTTTGAGGAACCCGCACCATGCGCATGTCCACCAGCATGATGTACCAACAGAACATGTCCGGTATTACCGGTAACCAGTCGCTGTTTATGAAAGCCGCCGAGCAGCTTTCCACCGGCAAAAAAGTCAGCAATCCGTCCGACGATCCTCTGGCGGCTTCGCAGGCGGTGATGCTGGCTCAATCACAGTCGGAAAACACCCAATATGCCTTGGCGCGGACCTTTGCCCGTCAAAACGTGTCGATGGAAGAGACCGTGCTGTCCGGGGTGACCAGCACTATCTCCGATATGAAAGCGCTGATCGTCAGCGCCGGCGGCACAAAAAGCGACGACGACCGCGATTCGCTGGCGACCCAGCTGCAGGGGCTGAAAGATCAGCTGCTCAACCAGGCCAACAGCACCGACGGCAACGGCCGCTATATGTTTGGCGGTTTTGTGAACGACAAGCCTCCCTTTGAAGACAAGGGCGGATCGGTCAGCTATGTCGGCGGCAACACGCCGGTCGAGCAGAAAGTGGATGCCAACCGCACCATGACCATTGGGCATACCGGCGATAAGGTCTTCATGGCATTGACCAGCAACCCGAAGCCGGAACCGGATGGCAGCGCCTCCGTCGCTAACGTGTTTGAAAGCATTGATATCGCGCTGAAGGCGTTGAAAACACCGCAGAAGGATGCGGATGATGCCACCAAGCAGCAGGTGAACGATGCGCTGGCCAAAGCCAACCGCGGCCTGGACAACTCTTATAACAGAGTGCTTAGCGTGCGCGCGGAGCTGGGCAGCCAACTGCAGGAAATGGATACGCTGGACAGTATCGGCAAGGACCGCGACATGATCAACAAAACGCAAATGAGCGCGCTGGTTGATGCCGATCTGGCCGAGTCGATTTCCAGCTATTTCATGCAGCAGGCGGCCTTGCAGGCGTCATACAAAACCTTCGGGGATATGCAGGGGATGTCGCTGTTCCAGTTGAATCGCTAATCCCCTTTGCTGTGCGGGGCCGATAGATCCACTCCAGTATGGTTGATACGGGCGCAGCATACCGCGCCCCTACGCTAGCTGGGGTGGGGCATCGAAATCCATAGTACCGGGTAATAAATAGCTCTTAGCCTGCCGTGCAGTCACGGCGGGCAATCTCTTTGGGTGTGCTTAGAAGACGTTATTGCTGCGTAGCAGCGGTAGGGAATTCTTGAAACCGGGCGCACTTGTTTGGCACGTCACGCTTCCCCCACACAGGTTTGGCGTGACGTGCCTTTTTTTCGGCTACCCGAAATTATGTGCACTTATATCTGCCTGAATTTAACGGCGGGAAGCGTTAGAATATTCAAGGGGGAGTGCAGAGATAAGAGCGCAAATTATATTTTTTTGGGATAACCCCCGTGGTTATTTTTTCTTTTTTACCACCAGCCATTTTTCACCATTGGGTGACAAGGCAATCTGAGAACGGTTGGTGGCCCAGTGTGCCAGGCCTAAGGCCCTGCGTGCTCTTCGGTTGGTTTTAGCTTTCATTTTTATATTCCTTTTGTAGGGTAAGTAATAATTCCGTAGAAAATAAATGTGCCAGCTTCGCCGGGCATGCCGGTGATGTTTTTTAAATTATAACGAGCATTAAATGGATGCTTTTATTATCACGTCTCTGTTTTTTACAGTGTGTCCCACTCCTTATTTATTGAATTTATTTTTTTTTGATGTTTTTATTTAATAAGGACATTCTAGGGTGGGTATTTTATTATTCAAGCCAATAAGAGTAATTGAAGGCAAATAGTGATAATTTGCTTTTTCCAATTTTTTATACTGAGAAAGGGAATTTGTTGCCACTTTATCCGGCGTCAGGCGGCCGTTAAGCCGCACTGTGAGGGTAATGCTAGGGGGTCATGCTGCCGACGACATCGGCCAGGCGATCGAAGAACTCGCCAAACAGGTGCTCACAAAACGGCGCCAGCATCGGCATCATCATGCCGATGGTCATAATGCCAATGGTCATGGTCACCGGGAAACCGATGACGAACACCGACAGCTGCGGTGTCATGCGGTTAAGCAGGCCGAGCGCCATGTTCAGCGTCAGCAACAGGCAGATCAGCGGCAGTGCCAGCATCATGCCGTTGATGAAAATCAGCGAACCGGCCTGGGTCAAGGCGAGAAAGCCATTGCCGTTAAGCGGCTCGGCCTGGATCGGCAGGGTATGGAAGCTGTCCACCAACAGAGAAATCAGCCACAGATGGCCGTTGAAGCTGAGAAACAGCAGCATCGCCAGCAGGTTGAGCAGCCGTGCCAACACTGGCATGTTCGGCCCGCCGCTGGGATCGAAGAAGGTGGCGAACGACAAACCCATCTGCATGCCGATCACTTCGCCGGCCAGCCGTATCGCCGCGAAGGCGAACTGCATGGTCAGGCCCAGCGCGACACCGATCAGGATTTGCTGGGCCGCCAGCCACAAACCGGCCGCAGAGAAAATAGGCACGGTGCTGGTGGGCAGCCCGGGGGCAATCAGTATCACGATCAGCCCGCCGAGGCCAATTTTCACCTTCTTGCTGATCTGCTTTTCGCTGAATACCGGCGCGGTGCTGATCAGCGCCAAAATGCGCAGCAGCGGCCAGAAATATTGGCTGAGCCAGACGCCGAACTGCGCGCTGTCAAATGTGAGCATGGTTAACCAATCAGGTTGGGCAGGTTAGTGAACAGCGTGCGCATATAGTCCAGCAGCAGGTTCAGCATCCACGGTCCGGCAATCACGATGGTCGCGACCACCGCCAGGATTTTGGGAATGAACGACAGCGTCATTTCGTTGATCTGGGTCGCGGCCTGCAGCAGGCTGACCACCAGGCCGCTGACCAACGCGGCGAGCAACAGCGGCGCGGCCAGGGCCAACGCCACCTTCATCGCCTCGGTGCCCAGCGCCATAACCGATTCTGGTGTCATTATGGATCCCTCTGTGGCGGCGGGTATGCCGCGAATTACGAATAAAAACTTTGCGCCAGCGAACCCAGCAGCAGTTGCCAGCCGTCCACCAGAACAAACAGCATCAGCTTGAAGGGCAACGAGATGGTTGCCGGTGGCACCATCATCATCCCCAGCGCCATCAACACGCTGGCGACCACCAGATCGATAATCAGGAACGGAATAAACACCGTGAAGCCGATTTGGAACGCGGTTTTCAGTTCGCTGGTGACGTAGGCCGGCAGCAGGATGCGCATCGGCACCGCTTCCGGCCCGGCCAGCGGCGGCTGGTTGGCGAGCTTGGCATACAGCGCCAGATCGGTTTCACGCGTTTGGCGCAGCATAAACTCGCGCAGCGGCTGTGAACCTTTATCCAGCGCGATGTCCAGGCTGATTTTGTCCTGGCTGAACGGCAGATAAGCGTCCTGATAAACCTTGTCGAACACCGGCGACATAATGAAAAAGGTCAGGAACAGCGCCAGGCCCAACATCACCTGGTTGGGTGGGGCAGAGGGGGTGCCGAGGGCATTGCGCAGCAGACCCAGTACGATGATGATGCGCGTGAAGCTGGTCATCATCAGCAGCATGGCCGGCAAGAAACTGAGCGAAGTCAGCAACACCAGGGTTTGCACCGGCAGCGACCAGCTTTGGCCACCGTTGGCTAATGGCTGGCTGATCAGACCGGGAAGTTGTGCGAAAGCGGTGGGGCTGAGCAACAGTAAAGCCGCTGCCAATACGCGCAGAAGTATTTTGCCTCGCCCACAGAAGGCGACACACTGAACGAGGGATTTCATGCCGATTTTTCCGGACGTTTGAGAACTTTTTGCATCAGTTGGCGAAAATCCGCCGGCGTGGTCACTTCGGCGGCGTCGGTGTCCTGCACCGGCGCGGGCAGGCTATGCAGCGGGGTGATTTGCTGGGCGGTGACGCCCAACACCAGCAAGGTGTTATCCACTTCGATCACCACCACGCGTTCGCGCTGTCCAACCTGACAGCTGGCGCGCAGATTGAGCAGTTTGCTGTTGCGTGCCTGCGGGGCAAACCCCAGGCGACGAAACAGCCAGCCGGCCAGCAGGATCAGCAGCAAAATGCCGCCAAGTGCGCTGCTGACCTGCGTCAGCACTGAACCGGCCGGCAGTGCCGGCTCGGTGGATTGCAAGGTGCCCGCGGTGGGCGTGGCGGCGCTTGGGTTCATCAGCGGCTCAGGCGGCGCATGCGCTCGGAAGGGGTGATGATATCGGTAATGCGCACGCCGAATTTGTCGGCCACCACCACCACTTCGCCCTGGGCAATCAGATAACCGTTGATCATAATATCCAGCGGTTCACCCGCCAGCCCGTCCAACGCCACGACAGAGCCCTGCGACAGGCGCAGCAGTTCCTTGATGGTCATCTTGGTGCGGCCCAGTTCAACGGTCAATTTGACCGGGATGTCGAGGATCAGATCGATATCCTGCAGGCTGCCGCTGGTATCCTGCGGCTCCAGCGATTTGAACACCGCATCGCTGGCAGACGTCTTTTCGGTTGCTTGCTGTTCGTTAAACGCATCAGCCCACAGATCGTCCACGGATTCCTTTCCTTCGCCAGACGGTTGCTTAGGATCACTCATTTGGGCTGTTCCTCACTCAGAGCATTCAAAATAGGGTTAATCAAATGTTCAACACGCAGGGCGTACTGCCCGTTTAACGTGCCGTATTGGCTGGTCAAAACCGGCACGCCGTCGACGTGGGCGATGAGGCGATCCGGTTTATCAATCGGTAATACATCGCCCGGCTGCAACTTCAGGATCTTCGACAGGCGCATCGGGATATCGACGAAGTTGGCAATCAGCTCCAGCTCGGAATGCTGCACCTGCTTCACCAGCGTTTCACGCCAGTGGCTGTCTTCCTGCCGCGAATTCTCCAACGGTGGGTTGGTCAGCAGTTCGCGCAGCGGTTCGATCATGGCAAACGGAATGCAGATGTTGAACTCACCGCTCAGCGCGCCAATTTCCACCTGGAAAGGGGTGGTGACCACGATGTCGTTTGGCGACGTGGTGATGTTGGTGAACTTCACCTGCATTTCAGCGCGCACGTATTCCACGTCAATCTTGTAAATTGCGCTCCAGGCGTCGCCGTAGGCGTCCAGCGCCAGCCGCAGCATGCGCTTGATCACCCGCTGTTCGGTTGGCGTAAATTCGCGGCCTTCCACTTTGGTGGGAAAGCGACCGTCGCCCCCGAACAGGTTATCGACGGCGATAAACACCAGGCTCGGTGCGAACACGAACAGCGCAGTACCGCGCAGCGGGTTCAGGTGCACCAGGTTCAGGTTGGTGGGCACCGGCAGGTTGCGAGCAAATTCGTGGTACGGCTGGATCTTGATCGGGCCAACGGTAATGTCCGGGCTGCGGCGCAGCAGGTTGAATAACCCCATGCGGAACTGCCGGGCAAAACGTTCGTTGATGATTTCCAGCGCGTGCAGCCGTTCGCGCACCACTCGGCGCTGGGTGGTCGGATCGTACGGCTTGACCTCGCTCTCATTGAGGGCAACCGCTTCGGGTTCATCACCCGCGCTGTCGCCGTTGAGCAAGGCGTCGATCTCTGCCTGTGAAAGAATGCTGTCGCCCATAGTGATTACCGCAATATGAAGGCAGTGAACAGCACGTCGCTGACCACCTGCTTCGGTTGTCCCTTAACCAGCGGCGGGCTAAGCACGTCCTTAATCTGCGCCACCAGTTGCTGCTTTCCTTGTTCACTGCTCAACTGGCCCGCTTCCTGACGAGACAGCAGCATCAGCAGACGGCTGCGCACCTCCGGCAGGAAATCATTCAGTTGGCGGCGGGTACTTTCATCCGGCAAGCGTAACGTCAGGCCGATATACAACACCCGATCCGGGTTGTTATCGGGCGTCAGCAGATTGACGGTAAAGGTGTCCAGCGGCATAAACACCGGTGCGGCCGGGGGGAGTTCTTTGGCTACGGGCTGCGCGCCCTCCTGGTGCTGCTTGAGCTGCCACCAGCTGTAGCCGGCCGCGCCGCAGGCGACGAGGGTTATCAGCACCAGCAGTATGACCAGAAGGGAGCGTTTCGGTGCTGCCGGTAGGGTATTTTGAGACATAGCTAAATCAAATTCCTGTTGTTATACCCGTCGTCTTTCAAGCTGCAGCGTTGTTCCCTGCACTCACTCCCCCAGTCACTTACTTGAGTAAGCCCCTGGGGATGAGTGAGCTGGGCGCCTGGCTGCAACTTGAAATCCATAGGGTATATGCCCTTCATTTTTCAAGCTGCAACCTAAGATCTCGCGGGTATATAGCGCGTGTAAAAGCCGCACGCATGACATTATTTACCCAAAGTATTTGGAGTTGCATCGCGACGGCAAGTTTGTAAGTCCTCAGCAGCATAGATAACTATGTGACCGGGGCGCGCAAATGCAGCCAACAATGATGCAGCTTCAAGTATGAAGGGTAGCGGTATTATCGCGCCTATTCCGGCACGCAATAGCCAGAATAGGCAGGGAAAAGCGTGCCAGCTTGGGCGTTTGCGGCCACTCAGGCGAAAATATCAACGCCGCTGACGGCGCGGGCCATCGCCTGCAATTCCGGCGGTGCGCTGTGAGCATCGCCGGACAAATCGCCGTCACCCTGACGCTCGCGATAATCCGGGCGGCCCTGCTGCCCACCATTGTGCTGCTGCGCCTGTTGCCACTGCGGCATCTGGTCGCCGCCCACGCTGCTTTGTCCCAAATTGATGCCACTCTCAGCCAGCGCGTGACGCAGTTGCGGCATCGCGGCCTCCACGGCGGCGCGAACCTGTCCGTGTGCCGAGGCAATGTGCAGCTGTGCCTGGTTGTCATCCAGCTTGAGGGTGATTTGCAGCGCTCCCAGTTCCTGCGGATGCAGACGCAGCTCGGCGCTTTGCTGACCGTTGCGATGGAACATCAGCACCTGTTGGTTCAACGCCTGCTGCCACTCCGGGCTGCCCAACTGGGCGTTTAGCTGCGGCGTAGGCGGGGCAGTGACCAACGCAGCGCCTGGCGCTGCCGCGATCGTCGGGCTGGAGACCGGTGGGGCCATCAGAGGGACGTTTGGCGTTGGCGATTGGCTATCGGCGCCAAGCTTCAACGCCGCTGCATCCGGTTTTTCGTGCGCAACTGCAATTTGCTGTGGGATGTCGGCACGGCTTTCACTGCCGAGCGAAGCTGGAGTTACCGGCGTTGGTGCCTTTTGCGTGCCGGTTACCTCAGCCTGGCGCCCCAGTGAAGCGCTCTGGATCGTTGCAGCCTGAGGGGTATCTAGATCGCCTTCAAGGCTCAGTTCCGCCGCGCCGGTACCTGCATCAGGCATTGCTGGGGGAATAGCGATTGGCAGCATGGCGAACAGCGCTTGCAGCGTAGCGGCGTCGATCTCACCGGCAGGCCGCAGCGCGGCGTCGTGCGACGGTTGCTTCAACGTCGGCTCTTCGTCGTTACTGATGGCGGCTGGCTGGCCTTGCGTTAACAGCGAAGGCGCTAACAGCCCATCGCGTTCGCCGAATGCGGCCAGTAACTGCGTCAGTTGGTTGCGGCTCAGCGGCGCAGAGTCTTCTTCTGCGCTCAACGCCATCGGTGACAGTTTGCCTGCGGACTTGTCGGCCGGCAGCACGCGGGCGCCAAGCAGTTGAGCAAAAGCGGAAGAGAGCGATGACTCATCCAGCGGGAGCTGCGCGTCCGGCAGCAGGCCGGTATCGCCCGGCAGCGACAGGCCCGGCAAAGCGTTCAGGTTCATTGATGTATATTCCTTTGTGCACTGCGTTGAGCGAACTCATCCATCAGTTTTTGATCCCGTTTGTTCTCCAACTGCAACTCCGCGCTCTGGGCTCGGGTATGCAGGGTTTCGAAAGCGTTCAACCGTTGCTGTTTGTCCTGCCATTGTTTCATCGCGTGGTCCACTTTCTCTCCCCACTGCGTCAACTGCTGGCGGTGCTGGGCGATCGCCTGTTCCAGCGTGCCGATAAACTGCTGGTAGTTCTGCCAGTTGGACGATTCCATACCGCCGCTCAGTTGATTATTCAGCTTCTGACGGTACTCATCCTGATAGTTGAGCAGCATGGAAAGTTGCTGTTCAGCGGCTTGCTGAGCTTTGCGCACCTGGCCCAGTTGGCGAGTCGCCTGTTCTACTGCATCCTGCGCCAGATCGCGCAGGGTAATCAGGGGGGACTGTGGTTTCATCGGGTTTGCGCCTTTGGTGACGTTAAACGATCAACTGCTGTAGCTGCTGGCAGGCGTCCTGATAGCCGCTGCGTTCGAAAATGCCTTGCTGCAGATAGGCTTCCATCTGCGGATACAGCGTCATGGCCTTATCCAGCAGCGGGTCGCTGCCTGCGACGTAAGCGCCTACGCTGATCAAATCGCGGTTGCGTTGGTAGCTGGCCAGCATCTGTTTGAAGTTACGCACCCGACGATAGTGCTCTTCGTCGATCAGCGAGGTCATGGCGCGGCTGATGGAGGCTTCAATGTCGATGGCCGGGTAGTGGCCGGCTTCCGCCAGGCGTCGCGACAGCACCACATGGCCGTCGAGAATGGCGCGTGCCGAGTCGGCGATCGGATCCTGTTGGTCATCGCCTTCGGTCAGCACGGTATAAAAGGCGGTAATGGACCCGCCGCCGCTGATGCCGTTGCCCGCGCGTTCAACCAGTGCCGGCAGCTTGGCGAAGACGGAAGGCGGATAGCCTTTGGTGGCCGGCGGCTCGCCGATGGCCAGGGCTATCTCACGTTGCGCCATGGCGTAGCGCGTCAGTGAATCCATGATCAACAGCACGTGCTGGCCGCGATCGCGGAAATCTTCAGCGATGCGTGTGGCGTAGGCCGCACCCTGCATGCGCAGCAGTGGCGAGACGTCCGCCGGTGCGGCGATCACCACCGAACGCGCCCGGCCTTCGGGGCCGAGGATGTTTTCGATAAAGTCTTTCACCTCACGGCCACGTTCGCCGATCAGACCGACGACAATCACGTCGGCCTGGGTGTAGCGCGCCATCATGCCCAACAGCACGCTTTTACCGACGCCGGAACCGGCAAACAGCCCCATGCGCTGACCGCGACCGACGGTCAACAGGCCGTTGATGGTGCGCACGCCGACGTCCAGCACCTGTTCGATCGGCGTTCGTTGCAGCGGGTTGAATGGGGCGGTGATCAGCGGCGCACGGTAGCCGGTTTCCGGTGCGGGCAGGCCGTCGAGCGGCTTGGCGCTGCCGTCCAGTACCCGGCCCAGCAGGGCAGGACCGAGCGGCAGCTGCTTACTGGCGCTTTGGCCTTCCGGCGAGATGCGGGCGTAAACCCGGGCGCCGGGCACGATGCCTTCCACTTCTTCCAGCGGCATCAGAAACAGCCGCTGGCCGTTAAAGCCGACCACTTCGCTTTCTACTTCCTGGACCTCACCGGCGTCGTGACGCTCGATCAGGCAGGTGGCACCGATCGGCAGCTGTAGCCCGGTGGCTTCCAGCACCAAACCGGTGGCGCGGGTCAGGCGGCCGTAGCGGCGTACCGTCGGGGCGTGTGCGATGCGTTTTTCCAGCGCATCCAGTGAGGTCAGCCAGCGGCCGAGGCGCAGGGTCATTACACGTCTCCCGGAGCGGCCAGACGGCAGAGTTCATGCCAACGGGTTGCCAGGCTGGCGTCAAGATCGCCTTCGTCGGCGCTGACCTTGCAGCCACCAGGATGCAACTGACCGTCCGCCAGCAACCGCCAGCCGTGCAGGCTGAGCGTGGCACCCAACTGTTGCTCGATTCGCTGATAGTCATCCGGGTGCACGCGCAATTGCGGCTTGCCGCTGAACATCGGCTCTTGCTGAATCAACTGTTGGATCTGCGCCAGCAGGGCAGTGCCGTCGCACACCGGCGGTTGGCCCAGCACCTGTTTGGCGGCAGTCAGGGCCAACTGCATCAGGCGCGAGGCAATCACGCTGTCGAGGGCGTCCAGCGTGTGCTGGAATTCCGTCACCAGATGCTGCCAGTGCGCGGTCAGCGGTTGTTGCTGTTGCTGAGCTTCCAGCAAGCCCTGCTGGCGACCCTCTTCCATGCCAGCCTGGAAGCCGGCGTCGTAGCCTTTTTGCTGTCCGTCCGCATAGCCCAACTGCTGGCCCTGCTGCTCCGCCTGCAGACGGAGCTGAGTGAGCTGTTGTTCCCGAACCAGGCTGTCGTCCAGCGGTGCGCCGTCGGTGATTTCCACCGGCAGCGGCAACGGGTCGAGCACCGGTTTGGGCTCGTTGAGATCGCTGAGCGACCAGGGCTGCCAGGGCAGGGTATTAATGCGATCAGACATAGGTGTCCTCGCCACCGCCGATAATCATTTCGCCACTCTCGGCCAAACGACGGACCACCAGCAGGATAGCCTTCTGCTCGTTCTCCACCTGCGACATGCGCACCGGGCCACGGTTGGCCAGATCGTCGCGCAGGATATCTGCGGCGCGTTGCGACATGTTTTTGAGGAACTTCTCGCGCAGTGGTTGTTCCGCGCCTTTGAGCGCCACCAGCAGGGATTCGCCTTCCACTTCCTGCAACAGGCGCTGGATGCTGCGATCGTCGACTTCCACCAGATTCTCGAACAGGAACATCTCGTCGATGATCTTCTGCGCCAGCTCGCCGTCGTATTCGCGCATGGCGTCGATAACCGCCTCTTCCTGCTGCGTTTTCATCAGGTTGATGATCTCGGCTGCGGTGCGTACGCCGCCCATTTTGCTGCGCTTGAGGTTCTGACCGTCGAGCAGGTTGTTCAGCACTTCGGTCAGTTCCGCCAGCGCCGCCGGCTGCACGCCGCCGAAGGTGGCGATACGCAGCATCACGTCGTTGCGCAGACGTTCGTCGAACAGCGCCAGAATGTCCGCTGCCTGGCCACGCTTGAGGTGAACCAGGATGGTGGCGATGATCTGCGGATGTTCGTCGCGGATCAGATCGGCGGCGCTCATTGGTTCCATAAAGTTGAGCGTTTCCATGCCGGTGGTGGTCTCGCGAGATTCGAGAATGTCCTCCAGCAGGCTGGCGGCACGTTCTTCGCCCAGCGCCTTGACCAGCACCGAACGCAGGTAGTCGCTGGCGTTGACGCTCAGCGCGGCATACTGTTCGGCGTCGTCTTCAAATTCACGCAGGATTTCATTGAGCTGCTTGTGCGACACCTGGCTCATGCTGGCCATAGTGCCACTCAGCTGCTGCACTTCACGCGAGGAAAGGTGTTTGAACACCTCGGCGGCACGATCTTCGCCCAGCGTCATCAGCAGGATGGCGCTTTTTTCGGTTCCGGTCAGACTCATAGTTCGTTACTCATCCATTGGCGGATTACCAGAGCGACCACGCGTGGGTCTTTATCAGCCAAATCGCGGATCCGCTGGCTCTGGACTTCTGCACTGACGCGCTGCTGGGATTTCCTGTGCTGCGCCAGCTCCTCATTGCTGGGTTTGCTGCTGTCAGCCGGTTTGGCCATTGGCGTAGCGGCGGCGGCGAGCGCGGCCTTTTGTACCGCCTGACGGTTTTGCAGTTGCGGACGCACCAGTTTGCGCCACAGCACCCAGGCGACCAGCAGGATCAGCAGGTAGCGACCGGCATCGATCAGACGATCGATAAACGACTGGCTCTGCCAGAACGGCAGCTCGCCGCCGGTAATTTCGTTATCGGTAAACGGCGTGTTGACCACGTTGAGGGTATCGCCACGGGCGCTGGAGAAGCCCATGGATTCACGCGCCAGCGATTCGATCTGCGCCAGCTGCTCTTTGCTTATCGGCAGTGGTTTGCCGTCCTTATCGGTGCCGCGATAGTTGATGACCACCGCGACCGACAGGCGCTGTACCGTCCCGGCTTTATGCTGGGTATGGCGAATGGTGCGATCGACCTCATAATTGATGGTTTCATCGCGGCGGGAGTTTTGCGGCCCGCTGCCCTTGGCTGCCGAACTGCGCGCCGTGGCCGTATCGGTTTTAGCTGCGTCGGCATTATTGCCGGCGGTGGCCGGTTGGGCGGTTTCAATCGGGGCAGCAGCCGGTGCGCTCGGCTGATTGGACAATGCGCCCGGCACGCCGCCGACCAATGGCCCGCCAATTTGGTCGCTTTGACTCATTTGCTGTGAGCGTACGGCGGCCTTATTTGGCTCTTGGTTAGGTTGGTACTGTTCGTCAGTTTGCTCGCGAGTGGAGAAGTCGATCTGTGCGGTGACCTGAGCGCGTACGTTAGCGCTGCCGACCATCGGAGCCAAAATCGCTTCGATACGGCGCTGGTAGCGGTTTTCCACTTCGCTGGCGTATTTAAGCTGTGCGGCATTCAGATCGCGTCCGGTGCCGTCGGACTGCGTTAACAGGCGGCCGGCCTGATCGACCACCGTCACGTTGCCCGGCGGTAGACCGGCTACGCTGCTCGAGACCATATAAACGATGGCGTTGATCTGGCCGTCATCCAGGGCCCGACCCGGTTGCAACGTCAGGGTCACGGAAGCGGAAGGGGATTTTTGCTCGCGGACAAACAGCGAAGGCTTGGGCAGAGCCAAGTGCACCCGGGCGTTTTGTACTGGCCCCAGTGATTCGATGGTACGGGACAATTCACCTTCCAGCGCGCGCTGATAGTTGATTTGTTCGCTGAACTGGCTGATGCCGAATTTTTCCTGATCCAGCAGTTCGAAGCCCACGGCACCGCCTTTAGGCAGGCCGAGCTGCGCCAAACGCAGACGGGTTTCATGCACTTTTTCGGCTGGGATCAGCAACGCCGCGCCGTTTTCGGCAAAGCGGTAGGGGATGTTCATCTGCGTCAGCTGGGTGACGATGGCGCCGCCGTCGCGATCGTTAATGTTGCTGTACAGCACGCGGTAGTCTGGACTTTTCACCCATAACAGCAGCGCGACCACGATGGCGATGGCTGCGGAGGCCGCAATCAGCAGCGGGACTTTGGGGTTGGCGCGCAGGCGGTTCCACATGGCCAGCAGGCCATTATCGCGGCTTTCAGTAGCGGAGATTGAAGCATTCATTTTAGCCCGAGTCCTTCAATGACGCTCAGGATCCGGTGCGGGCCACGGCGTAGCTCCCTGCCAGGCTGATGAACGGTGTGGTTAGCGTTGTGTGACAAAACAGACTCCCTGATACACATATAAATATACCCTATGCCTTTCAAGTTGCTGCCAGGCGACCCGCTCGCTCATCCCGGGGTCTTGTAGGGGCGCGGCATGCTGCGCCTGAGTTAATCGGGGCGATTTTATTCGCCCCCTACAGTGATTGGGATGAGCGCGGGCAGACAACAACGCTGCAACTTGAAAAGCGACGGGTATAGCGGCGCTCCCATTTCTGGGCATGTTATTATTCGCCCTTAGGGCCCATTTCGATGGCCCGATAAGCCGGGTTTTTTGCAGTTAATTAACCGCTTTAGGATGAAAATGCTGTGTTAGGGTGTTCAGCATCAAAGTAGTGTCTGATGCAACAACGTCCGGCAGCAGCGTTTTTATTGAGGTCATAATGGCAATTCAGGGTATTGAAGGGGTTTTGCAGCAGTTGCAGGCCACGGCGATTCAGGCAGGGCAGATGGGGCAAGGCGCATCCGCGCAGGGCGTCAGTTTTGCCAGTGAGTTGAAGGCGGCGATCGGCAAGATCAGCGATACCCAGCAGGCTGCGCGCAAGCAGGCACAGGATTTCGAAGTCGGTGCGCCGGGCATCAGCCTGAATGACGTGATGGTCGATCTGCAAAAATCGTCCATCTCGCTGCAGTTAGGGGTGCAGGTGCGTAATAAGCTGGTTTCGGCTTATCAAGAAGTGATGAATATGCCGGTGTGATGAGACTGGCCTCGTACCCGCGGCCAGAATTGAAAGCCTGGATTCTCTGTTGAACAGGCAGCGTCAGCTTAAGAACTGGCCTAAACCCACCCACGGTGGGTTTTTGCTTTTTAGCGCAAGGCAAATATGGGCTTCGGATTCTGGATGCAGAACTTCTCTAAAGACGAGACAAGTGTCTGGCCGGGAAGGGAGTCGGTGTGGATATCGAAAATTATTGTACGTTAAGGCTATTTTCTGACTTTCCGACTTTAACTGGTCTCAGACGCCGAAACTTACCGGAAGCAGGTATCCGGTTGCTTTTCCAAATATAATCACCTGTCAGATTAGCCTAACGAGGACAAATACGAGAGTGGTTTCTCGTTGATTTCCATCCCATTACGCTTCACGGCATCGACCGCCATTTCCATATACACGGTATTCCGCCGCGAGATTTCCGCCGTCAGCAGAGTCAGCCCACTGGCCCGATAGCTCTGATTTTCGGTCCCTGATTTCACCCAGTCGATGCATGAATACAGCACGTTTCAGCGCGTAACAGAATTCTCCTTTATTCAGCCCCGTCTGAACCCGCCAACGCAGTGCTGGATCACGGAACCTGTCGAGTATAAACAGGGTTCGCTCGATGCGGTCAATTTCGCTCAGTGCTTTGGCAAGCCCGTTATTCTGCCTCACGGAAACCAAACAACACTACGGCTAACGGGTCAATTCGGTGTATCGGTTCAGCCTTTTAGTCGCATGGCGGCCCGCCTTTCGCTCACCAGAAATAACGAGTTGACGACGATCGCGGTGAGTGTACCCGCTGCCATACCGTTGCCCAATATCATCTGCACGCCGACGGGGAAATTCTGGTACAGGCCAGGCACAAGGATCGGCAGCATCCCCATAGCCAGACCAGTGGCTAAGGCATAGGTTTTTCCCGGCTTGTGCAGCGGCTCGCGGGCAATCATATCGATACCGATGACCCCGATGATACTGAAGACAATCACCGCCGTCCCGCAGACTACCGGACCGGGTAGACAGGCGGCAAGGCGCACCAGCGGCGAGAATAGCGCAATCAGGATTAACAGCAATCCGGCAATCGCCGTGACGTAGCGTGATTTGACGTTAGTGGTCCGAACCACGCCGATATTTTCGCCGGAGGTGATGATCAATGAGGTACCGAAAACGCCGCCCAGCAGCGAAATAACGGCGTCGCCGCGGATGGTTCGGGGAATGGCCTGATGGACGTTTTGTGTCGATTTGACGATCTCTGCGGTGGCAATCGTTTGCCCAGTCGCTTCAGCCATGGAAATCACCGCATAAATCAGCAGCGGCAGTGACGCTGACAGATTGAATATTGGCCAGCCGAACGGAAACAGCTGCGGCAGGCTGAACAGCGGTCCGTGGCTGACGCCGCTAAAATCGGCGATGCCCAGCAGCATTGCCAGCAGCGTGCCCGCAAGCAGGCCGAACATGACCGACAGCTGACGTAGGATGCCGCTGAACGCCACGGCGAAGATCAGCGTAATCAGGATGGTGACCAGCGCCAGAATAATGTTGGTGGGCTGCGCAAAGTGGCTACTGCTCGGCTGACCGATAATGAGTCCGCCATACAGACGAATCAGGTTGATGGAGACCAGCAGCAGCATAATCCCGATAATAAACGGCGGGAAATGGTGCAGAAAACGGCGAAAAACGGGCAGGGCAATAAAATAAAACAGCGATGTTAAGATCACCGCGCCAATTGCCGTCTGGATATTGGTCTGTAAAGCGATAGCGATGAAGATCGCGATAGGCGCGCCGCCCGGCACCATAATAAACGGCAGGCGCGCGCCGAAGCTGCCGATACCGAGGCTTTGCAGGATGGCCCCCAGCCCGCACATTAGAAAGGTGGCGCTTAGCAGCGATGTGGTGACGCCAGAGCTGAAGTGAAGCGCCTGAGCAATAAGAAAAACGGCGGTGATCGGCGTAGCGGCCACGACCAACACGTGTTGAAGGGCCAGCAGCAGTTTAGTTTGCCAAGGCAAGGCTTCGTTTTCCGGTACGGCGGAGTCAGAATACGGCATAAATTCCTCCCAAAGACGTGAGAACCTCCCCGCCGACCCGCGCCGGCGAAGAGCGATTATTTCAGCCACGGCAGCGCATCGGCCGCATAGCGGTGCGCGCGGAAGCTGCTGTTCTGCTTACCGGGGATGATCCCCTTGCTAAGATGGTCCGGATATTCATTGAAGTAAGGAATAATGTATTCCCATACCGTTTCTCCCTGCGGAGTCACTTCAAACAGTCGACCGAAGGCGGATTCGCAGATAAAGGTATTGCCGTTGGCCAGGCGCTGAGCGCTTCCCATATAGGGTGAGAAAAAGGCCGGCGGGAAAATATCGCGATATTGCCAGCGAATAGCCTGGGTGTGCGGGTCGAACTCCAGCACCGTGGAGTGTGGCGAGGTCACGCCGGGGCGCAGGTTGCCGTTATCGAACACCAGAATAGAACCATTTTCCATCTCAATCGGGGTGTGCTGTTGGGCGACGACATCCGGCCCCACGTGCCATACCACGCTGCCGCTCTCTTTATTGACGGCAATCACCCCGGAGGTGGTGCGCAGGCTCATCAACACCAGGCCCTCGCGGGTGACCGACAGACCGTTTATCATCGGCCAGTGGCGGCGGTCGAAGATCTCATGAATCGGGAAATCTTCCGGGGCCAGATGCTCCCAGACGCGCCATTCCCATACCACTTCACCGTCGCGATTGACCTCTTTGACGACATCGCTCTGTATGACGCCGTCCGGCGCATCGCGGCGCGGATCGCCGCCGGTAACGCGAGCGGCAATTTCCGCCGGCAGTGGCACCGCCGCGGTATACAGCAGGTTACCGTTCGCCAGCCACTGCGCGTCGTGGTGATGGAATATATCCTCATAATGCCAGACCACTTCGTTATCCGGAGTGACCTCATAAAAATCCCCGCCGTGCCAGAGATCCCAGGCCGGATAGAGATTGGCTGACGTGCCGTGACTACCGTTATAGCCGAGGTTACCGTTAGGCAGCAGCACCGCATCGCGTCCGGCACGAACCGGGAGTTGCCACTGGTGCGCCACTTTTCCAAGCTCATCAACCAGATATACCCGGCCTTCGGTAGTTTGTGGGGCGAAGAGCGTATAGCCGCCGAAGCTTTTCTCCAAATCGGAGAAGATCAGCCCGCTCGGACGACGCCCGAGGGTGAATGCTGCATCCTGAGATAGTTGTGTCACGTAGCCTCCTGAAGTGATTGGTTTCTTGCAAAATACGTCATTAAAACGTTTTAATTAAACGCCATTAGACAGGAATGCTTGCCAGTGAGCTACGGTAAATGGTCACTTTCTTCATATGATTTTGTTATGTAATAGCGCGGAAATTCATACACTGGAAATGTGCTAATCTGAGCATAAACTCTCGGGAGGGAACGCCAGCCAGATGACTGCTCAAGATAAAAAACGCGCCAGACTCATTGATGTTGCAAGCCTTGCTGGCGTATCGCCTGGCACCGTATCTAATGCGTTACATCACCCCCGTTTTGTCGAACCTGAGACCCGGCAACGTATTGAGGAGGCGATTCAGACACTGAACTACACGCCGAATATCCGCGCCCGTCAGTTGCGTACCGGCAAAACCAACACTATTGCACTGCTTTCTTCCTTGCCGCTGACCATTGCTTCCGGAGCATCGAAGCTGGGTTTTATGATGGAGGTCGCGCTTACGACGGCGATTATGGCGCTGGAAAAGCAGCATGCGCTGATCCTGGTCCCGCCCGGGAAGAACCCGCTGGACATGGTGACCTTTGATGCCGCCATTCTGCTGGAACCCGCCGAAAACGATCCACTGCTGCAAGCTTTGCAACAGGCGGGGATCCCATGCATCACTATTGGCCGCACGCCGGGAACACCGACGCCGCTACCGTGGGTGGATTTGCATTCGGAAGCGACGGCGAAAATGTTGCTGACCCACCTGCAGACTGAAGGCGCCGACTGTTGCGCGCTCTTTGTCGGGCATACGCCGCGGACTTCCTCGCTGGAAACTGAGGCAGCCTATCACCGCTGGTGTAAAGGAAGGCAGGCGCCGGTGATCTATTATCTTGATGAGCAGGAAGGGGAAGCGGCTGGCTATCAGGCTGCGTGTCAGATGTTGCAGGAACATCCCGAAGTCAATGGCGTCCTGGTGCTGGTTGATACTTTTGCTTGTGGCGCCGTGCGTGCTTTTCACGATGCGGCGATCGCCATACCGCAGCGGATTCGCTTAGCCACCCGTTATGACGGTATTCGCGCCCGGGAATCTTTGCCGCCGCTAACGGCGGTGAACATGCACCTCGATGAGGTTGCCCGTCAGGCCGTCACGCTATTGTTTGAAGTGCTGGCCGGACATAACGTGATCGGCAGCCGCGGGCAGATGCCGGAACTGGTGGTCAGAGCCTCGAGCAAATTGCCGTAAGGGTCAACAAATAGCTTTCACGTACAATAAGTTCCGTTTCCCAAACGGATCCCGGAAACGTCAATCACCGGAGGAAGAGGGTAGAAACTACGGTTAAACTCACATTGCCACGGTATTCACGGGGCTATAATTTCCGGGTTAAGGCCGTTTCAATTACCGGATAAGATAATGTGTAGCAAAAGTGAACGCAGATGGCGGTTGTTCAGTATTTTAATTCTGATCGTTTTGGTTGTATTAATAAGCGTTTTAATTAAAGAAAGCTAAAATAACCCGGGCCACGTTGTGTGGCCCTGCCGCTTTATTTTCCTGCCAGCAGCCGCATGGCGTCTTCTTCGTAGGTCAGGCCCAGCAACCATAGGCCGAGTAGCAACACCGCGAGGGAAAATAGCAGTTTTTCGTTGAGCATGATTTATTCACCTCTGATGACCTGAATGCTCGCCGATGCTATCCCACTCGCCTGTTTTGCGCCAATATTGCCGCTATAAACCACAGTTTCATTGTTCAATGATTTAATTTACGCCGGCGGCCATCACTCCGGGGCTTGCATCATGCTGAAATGATCGGGACGAATGGCCATGGGTTCCATGGCCCGCTGATGTCCGCGAATGGCGGTGGGCGCAAAGCCGAAACGTTTGCGAAAGCGCTCGGCAAACCGCGAAGCGCTTTCATACCCCACGTGCTGGGCGATCGCCGATATTGGCCAATCGGTAGATTGCAGCAGGGCCAAGGCGCTGCTCATGCGCACGTCGATCATCAGATTACGCAGCGCGGTATTCTCCGCCGACAGCTTGCGTCGCAGCACCACCTCGCTCATTGACAAGGTTTCGGCGACTTCGGCCGCGGTCCAGATGTTGTGCGGATCGGTGGCCAGACAGCGGCGTACGCGTTGGGTTAAATTCCTGGCTTCGTTATGGATGAAGCTGATATTGAATTGTTTTAACCACAGTAGAATTTCCAGCATTTTATGGCGAATGATGACCGTGGGGAAACGCTGCTTAAGCGCCAGTGCCAGGCTGGTGGTCTCAAAACTGTGCATCAGCGCGCAGGGCAGATTGCATAATGTCATCACCGCGTCGAAGGGAGTCGGTGATGTGCTTTCAACCTGGGGCGGCGATAAGGTGAGCAACTGCGGATCGCAGGTCAATAGCTGACAGCTGAATACCCCGTCCTCAGAGAGTTCGTTGATAATATCCACGGTTTGCCCCCCGTCGATAATCAACAGCTCGCCCGCATGCGCCACCACTTCACGCTGTTGCCAACGCACGCGTTTGTGACCTTGCTGCACCAGGTAGAGATGCGGCTGTTCAAAATAGACTGAAGGAAATAATAATTCAGTATGCTGAATGATGTGTGCCGATGCACCAATTCCTGGACAAAGATTAATTGTACGTTCCATCGATATTCATTTCGCAGCCATTATCTATGAATATCTTTACGCTTTGATTGGCGTTGGAGCAACATCTTTCCATAGGTTGTGAAACACAACAGCGTGTTTTATCTATCAAAAATCAATTTCCTGCTGAACAGAAAACGTCCGTGTCGGAGTGGTATTTATCCGTTAAAGTGAGAGCAAGGCTCGAATTGCACATTTTTTCTAATTACCCAATATCTGAATAATTCAAATGGCATGGATTAATATTCTGACTTAACCGGGGAATAATAGTGCATGCTGCTATCTATTCCGTTGTCGCCGTTATTGCTGCGAACTCATCTGATTTGTGGATCTCCCAGCAACAAGGCGCGATCGTGAAACTGGCCGTAAGTGCTGTTCACCACGTTTTGGCGCGTCGACTGGCCGATTAATTCTTTCAATTGATCCATGCGTTGCTGCAGCAGACGTTTTAGTTCGGTCTCGTTGTCGAGGATTTGCTGCAGCTTATGGCGCAGCAATTCCTGTAACGCCATTGAGGGACCGGCCTGCCCGGTAAAGGCGGCGGTTCTTTCCACCGCCGTCACGTAGGACAGTTCCAGCTCGACCAGGTCTTCCCATCTTTCCGTTTGTGCCAGAACGATCATCTGGCTACTCAGGCTATACACCTGCTGATAGGCGGCTAACAGCTGTTGTTGACGTTCCATTACACGGCGTCCTGAGTGGGGTGGTAGTTGGGGCCAATCTGGCGCCAGGCGTCAGCAATATTTTCCAGCAGCTTCACCACTTCGGTAATCGCTGCTTCGTCATTGTGCAGGTTGGCTTGCATCAGGCGTCGCTTCATATAGTCATACAGCGCCGCCAGATTATCGGCCATTTCACCGCCCTGCTGGTGGTCGAGACCGCTTTTCAGGCCGTTATCGATAATATTGATGGCCTTTGACAGAGCCAGTCCTTTGCCGGCGATATCACCCTGATTCATCAGTATCCGTGCGCGTAACAGGGCGCTAAGCGCCCCGTCGAACAACATCACGATTAACTGGTGCGGGCTGGCGCTCATTACGCCACTTTCCAGACTGACCTGGGCGTAGGCCTGAGTTCCGCTACGGTTATACATGTGATTTTTTACCTGGTTAAAAAGTTCTTACTTGAACTGTTGTTTTAAATAATCACCGGTGCCACTCAGCTTGGACATCATGGTATCCAGTTGGACGAATTGTTGTTTATAGCGATCGATAGTGCTTTGAATGCTGGCCGTGACGGTGGTGATCTTGCTGTTCAGGCGGTCAAGGCTGGTATTGATGCTTTTGGTCGAGTTCTCAATGATGCCGCCGGCCTTGATGTAGCTTTGGATCTCATTGTGGATCTCGGTGGCCATGCCGGTATCTTTGCCGTTGCCGGCGAAGAAGTTGGCAACCTGCTCCGGTTTTTCATCGATGGCTTTGTTGAGCTTGGTGCTGTCGATCTCCAGCTTGCCGGTTTTGGTGTTGGTGGTGATCCCCAGGTTACCCAGCCCCTTCAGCTCCGGGTTGTCCTGCGCGCCGCTGAGCGCACTTTTAATCGAAGACTGAACACCGCGCAGGGTGTTATCCCCCAGCAGCGCGCCGTTTTTGGCATTCTGCGCCTCGCCGGTTTTGACCGGGGTATATTTGGTCAGCGAGTTAAAGGTATCCAGCAGTGAGTTATAGTTGTCGACCCAGTCTTTGATTTTGTCGGCGGTGCCGGTTTTATCGGTGCTGATCACCAGGTTCTGCGGCTCATCTTTCTTGGTGACGGTTTTCAGATCGATGGTCACGCCCTGCAGGGCATCGGCAATTGAGTTGGTGCTGCGTTTGATTTTCGTGCCGTTAACCAAGACTTCAGCATCCTGACCGGCCACGGTTTGCTTCATTGCGTTGCTTTTGGCAGCGGAGTCGTAGTTGAGGATGGCGCCCAACTTATCGTCATTGTTGACCTGGACCGAAACGGTGTTTTTCTCGCCGGTGGCCGTGGAGCTGATCGCCAATTGATAGTCGTTGTCACCCACCCGCATGATGCTGGCGTTGACGCCGGCTTTGGCATTGTTAATCGCATCGCGCATTTCCACCAGCGAGGTTTGATCATCGCTCAGTGGGATCTTCACTTCTTTCTGCGGGTCCCCTGCGGTGATGCTGATTGAGCGGTCAATGCTGCCGGGCGTGCCGAGTTTTTCCGTCTGATTGGTAATCGACGCCTGTGTGGTCAGCGTTTGCGGCTGTGCCAGTTTTTGAACTTCGACAATGTAGTTCCCCGCCACGGCCTTGTCGGTGGTGGTGATGGCAAACTGATCGTGTTTGCTGGCGGTGGTGTTATTGAAAAACGTCGGTTTCGCCAGCTCTTTACTGAGGTTATCGAACTTTTCCAGCGAGCCTTTCAGGGTGCCGTAGGCGGTCAACTGGGCGTTGTAGCTGGTCTGCTGGGTGGTGTACGGGGTCAGACGCTGCTGTTCCGCTTTGGTCAGCTTGTCCAGCAAGCCGTTGAGGTCGAGTCCTGAGCCGATGCCTAATGAACTGATCGATGCCATTCGTAATTCTCCTTAATAATGACTTTATTCGCTTTACGCGTTTATCGGCCCAGCGGAGAAAAAGTTTACCGAAAAGTTTAAAAACCGATGGCGCAATAGAGGAAGAAAAAAACGCGTTATTTCTGCCATTGCGGCGAAGCGAAAAAAAAACAAAAAATTTCTAAAGGTTGCAGGGGGAGGGCCGATACCTGATGGGACGGTGGTTGACGCCGTGGGCAAAGCAGCCCGAACCTTTTAACTACGTTGCGAAGATCGCAACTGACACGTAAGGAAAGCATACAATGGCACAAGTAATTAATACCAACAGCCTGTCGCTGATGGCGCAGAACAACCTGAACAAATCTCAGTCTTCTTTGGGTACTGCGATCGAGCGTCTGTCTTCCGGTCTGCGTATCAACAGCGCCAAGGATGATGCCGCGGGTCAGGCGATCTCTAACCGTTTCACCGCTAACATCAAAGGCCTGACTCAGGCTTCCCGTAACGCCAACGACGGTATCTCTCTGGCGCAGACCACTGAAGGCGCACTGAACGAAGTTAACGACAACCTGCAAAACATCCGTCGTCTGACCGTACAGTCTCAGAACGGTTCTAACTCTTCCAGCGACCTGCAGTCCATCCAGGACGAAATCGGCGAACGTCTGGCTGAGATCAACCGTATCTCTGAACAAACCGACTTCAACGGCGTGAAAGTGCTGAGCGGCGATCAGAAGCTGACCATCCAGGTGGGTGCCAACGACAACGAAACTATCCAGATCGATCTGAAGAACATCAACGCCAAAACTCTGGGCCTGGACAAATTCAGCGTAGCAGATCCACTGGATGCCTCTAAAGTGGGCACCACCGCGGTGACTGCGACCGATAAAATGGGTGCACCGACCATTGCTGCGGACAGCAAGGCTGCAACGCCTAAAACCAGCGACGGTAAACTGTACTCTGCTGACGACGGTACTGGTACTGTTAACTACTTCGTTAAATCTACCGACGGCGGCATTTATGACGCGACCGTAGATGCGACCGGTAAAGCGAGCTGGGATTCAAGTGCTGCAGCAACTAAGCCTACTGCAGGCATGAAAGAAGCTGCTCAGGTTAAAGTTGGCACCAACACGGTTAGCGGTCTGGCGACTGGCGATGAACTGCGCACTTACACCGATGCAGCGGGTAAAGCAGGTTACGTAGTTAAAGGCAAAGATGCTGATGGCAACGACGCTTTCTTCAAAGCCACTGTTGACTCCGCTGGTAAAGTGACCAAAGGCGTTCAGCAATCTACCGACCCTAAAACTGCCGACCCACTGGCAACCCTGGACAAAGCACTGTCTCAGGTTGACGGTCTGCGTTCTTCCCTGGGTGCGGTACAGAACCGTTTCGATTCTGTTATCAACAACCTGAACAGCACCGTGAACAACCTGTCTGCTTCTCAGTCTCGTATTCAAGATGCTGACTACGCGACCGAAGTGTCTAACATGAGCCGTGCCAACATCCTGCAACAGGCTGGCACCTCTGTTCTGGCACAGGCTAACCAGTCTACTCAGAACGTGTTGTCCCTGCTGCGTTAATCGACTCTCCCCGATTAACCTGTCGCAAAAGAACCCCGCTTCGGCGGGGTTTTTTTATGGTCGCGCACCGCTCAGCTAATGCATGGCGCAAATAAGGCCCGTTTTGTACGACTGTTCAGCCGATTGGCATTTTGCCCCCTACGGATAATAGCGCTGACTCTCTTATCCGCAGGTTTTAGACATAGTGAGCGATCTGTATACCGCCGAAGGCGTGATGGACAAAAATTCTCTCTGGCTGCGCTACGTTCCGTTAGTGCGCCACGAGGCGTTACGCCTGCAGGTCAGGCTGCCCGCCAGCGTGGAGCTCGACGATCTGCTGCAGGCCGGGGGAATTGGGTTGTTGAACGCCGTTGAGCGTTATGACGCCCTGCAGGGAACCGCCTTTACCACCTATGCGGTGCAACGCATTCGCGGCGCCATGCTCGATGAGTTGCGCAGCCGTGACTGGGTGCCGCGCAGCGTACGTCGCCATGCCCGTGAAGTGGCGCAGGTGATGCGGCAGTTGGAACAACGGCTCGGCAGACCGGCCAGCGAAGTGGAAGTGGCGCAGACGCTGAACCTGCCACTGGATGAGTACCGTCAAATTCTGTTGGACACCAATAACAGTCAGCTTTTTTCCTACGACGAATGGCGGGAAGAGCATGGCGAAAGCGCGGAACCGCTGCTGGAAGGGCACGAAGAGGCCAATCCGTTACATCATCTGCTGGAGGGCAATTTACGCCAACGGGTGATTGACGCCATTGAGGCGTTGCCGGAACGCGAAAAAATGGTGCTGACGCTGTATTACCAGGAAGAGTTGAACCTGAAAGAGATCGGTGCCGTGCTGGACGTAGGGGAATCACGCGTCAGCCAATTGCATAGCCAGGCAATAAAACGCCTGCGCTCCCGCCTGGCGAACGAGAACTGACATGCACTCAACTCTGCCCCTTCAACCTGATCACCATTGCGATAATCGGACTGCTTCTATGCCAGGAATATTATTGAAAAAACGGCCGCTGAGTCGTTATTTGAAAGATTACAAACACAGCCAGACCCATTGCTCTCAGTGCGGCAAGCTATTGGATCGCATGGCGTTGGTGTTTCGTGGCAAGATCATCAACAAAGATGCCATTGCGCGCATGGATCAGCCGATTGACGATCACGTTTGGCTGAATGTGCAAAATGAGCTGACGGCGCTGTGCCGCTTTTGCAGTGAGATCTCCTGCAATAGCCATCCGAGCTATTTCGATATTATGTCGTTCAAGCAATATCTGTTTGAGCAAACCGAAATGAGCCACAGCACCATCCGTGAATACGTGGTGCGCCTGCGTCGGCTGGATGAAATGCTGGTGGAACGCAACTATCCGGCGGATAAATTCGCCAGTAACGCCAGCCATCAGCGTATTATCGAAGACTTGCCTTCTGCGGCGCACAACAATTACCGCATTGCGCTGCGCAAATATGACCAGTACCTTGCCTGGCAAAAAAGCTACTGATCTGGCTTCCCCGGCACGCCAGCCGGGGATCTTACCCTTTCCCCGTCACGAATAAAGAGTGATTATTAGGTTCACATCTGCTAAATCTATCGTTTAGATGTTGATACCTGATTCCCTGGGGGAAGTTGTGAATCTGCAACAGAAACTGGCGCAATTCCCGCGCCTCGATTTAGTGGGCTCTGCCACTCCGCTCGAAAAACTGTCTCGCCTTTCAGACTACCTTGGCCGCGAAATTTACATCAAACGTGACGACGTCACGCCGATGGCGATGGGCGGTAACAAATTGAGAAAACTGGAATTTCTTGCCGCAGAAGCGCTGCGTCAAGGCGCGGACACGCTGGTCACCGCCGGCGCAATCCAATCCAACCATGTGCGCCAAACGGCTGCAGTGGCGGCCAAGCTGGGTCTGCACTGCGTAGCGTTGCTGGAAAACCCAATCGACACTCAGGCAGAAAACTACCTGACCAACGGTAACCGCTTGCTGCTCGGGTTGTTTAACGCGGAAGTGGTGATGTGTGACGCGCTGCATGACCCGCAACAGCAGTTGGCCGATCTGGCGACCCGTCTTGAAGGGCAAGGCTTCCGGCCTTATGTGGTGCCGGTAGGAGGCTCCAATGCGCTGGGGGCGCTGGGTTACGTGCAATGTGCGTTGGAAATTGCCGAGCAAAGCCAGCGCAGCAACGTCGCGTTCAGCTCGGTGGTAGTGGCCTCCGGCAGCGCCGGGACCCATGCCGGGCTGGCCGTTGGCCTGCAGCAGTTGCTGCCGGAAACGCAACTGATTGGTGTAACTGTTTCACGCAAGGTGATCGACCAGTTGCCCAAGGTGGAGCTAATCCAAAAAGCGCTGGCCTGTTCATTGGATATTGACCAACTGGCATCGATTACGCTGTGGGACGACTATTTTGCGCCGCAGTACGGTATGCCAAACGAAGAAGGCACGGCGGCGATACAGCTTTTGGCGCAGCAGGAAGGGGTGTTGTTGGATCCGGTTTACAGCGGCAAGGCGATGGCCGGTCTGATCGACGGCGTAGCCCAGCAGCGCTTCCGTGACGAGGGCCCGATCCTGTTTATCCATACCGGCGGTGCGCCGGCGCTGTTCGCCTATCATCCACAGGTGTAAGCGCACTTTGTTATTCCATTTTGAACTATATTTATAAGGTTATATTCCTTCAAGCAGGCGGTCACACTGTTAAAGTGCTGATATCAAAAAAGATAAACAACAGATGGGGTGTTTATGATCTTTTCCAAAGTTCGTCGTCAATTGCTGCTGGGCGTGATGAGCGTTGCGCTGACCGCCGGTTTGAGCACGCAGAGCTATGCCGCCGATAACCTGCTGGAGCAGGTGAAGCATCACGGGACCCTGGTTGTCGGGTTGGAAGGCACTTATCCGCCGTTCAGCTTCCAGGGGGAAGACGGAAAATTGACCGGCTTCGAGGTGGATTTCGCCAACGCCCTGGCGGAGCATCTTGGCGTTAAAGCCAAGCTGAATCCTACCAAGTGGGACGGCATGCTGGCTTCGCTGGACTCAAAACGCATCGATGTGGTGATCAATCAGGTGACCATTTCCGACGAGCGCAAAAAGAAATACGATTTCTCGACGCCTTATACCGTCTCCGGTATTCAGGCCTTGGTGAAGAAGGGCAACGAAGGCACCATCACCAAGCCGGAAGATCTGAAGGGTAAAAAGGTCGGCGTGGGCCTGGGCACCAACTACGAGCAATGGTTGCGTGACAATGTGCAGGGCGTGGACGTGCGTACCTATGATGATGACCCGACCAAATACCAGGATCTGCGCGTAGGCCGTATCAACGCTATTCTGGTTGACCGTCTGGCGGCGTTGGATCTGGTGAAGAAAACCGGCGACACGCTGGCGGTAGCGGGCCCGGCGTTCTCTCGTCAGGAGTCTGGCGTGGCGGTGCGTAAGAACAACCCGGAACTGCTGGCTGCGATTAACCAGGCGATTGCCGAAATGCAAAAAGACGGCACGCTGGCGAAGATCTCCGAGAAATGGTTTGGCGCGGACGTAACTAAATAATGCACGAAAGTATCCAACTGGCGCTGGATTCGGCGCCATTTTTATTGCGGGGCGCGATCCTCACTCTCCAGCTCAGTCTGGGGGGCATGGCGCTCGGTTTACTGCTCGGTTTTCTGCTGGCGCTGATGCGCCTTTCGCCGTTATGGCCGCTGTCATGGCTGTCGCGCATTTATGTGTCACTGTTTCGCGGTACGCCGTTGATTGCCCAGCTGTTCATGATTTACTACGGCCTGCCGCAGTTCGGCATCGAGTTTGATCCCTTCCCGGCGGCGCTGATTGGCCTGTCGCTCAATACTGCCGCCTATACTTCAGAAACCCTGCGTGCCGCGATTTCGTCGATCGAAAAAGGGCAGTGGGAAGCGGCAGCCAGCATCGGCATGACCCGCTGGCAGACGCTGCGTCGGGTGATCCTGCCGCAGGCGGCGCGTACCGCATTGCCGCCGTTGGGCAACAGCTTTATCGGCCTGGTGAAAGACACCTCGCTGGCGGCGACCATTCAGGTGCCGGAACTGTTCCGTCAGGCGCAGCTGATTACCTCGCGTACCCTGGAGGTGTTCACCATGTATCTGGCGGCCTCGCTGATTTACTGGGTGATGGCGACCCTGCTTTCTGCACTGCAAAATCGTCTGGAAGCCCACGTAAACCGCCAGGATCAGGAGTAACGCATGAGTGCCATTGAAGTGAAAAATCTGACCAAGCAGTTCAACGGTCAAACGGTGCTGCATGGGATTGATCTGGAAGTCGGTGCCGGTGAGGTGGTGGCGATTATCGGGCCAAGCGGCTCGGGGAAAACCACCTTATTGCGCAGCATCAACCTGCTGGAAGTGCCGGATTCCGGTACCATTCGCGTCGGCGATATACTGATCGACGGTTCCAAACCACTGAGCAAACAGAAAAAACAGGTTCGTGCCTTACGCCAGCAGGTGGGGTTCGTGTTTCAGAACTTCAATCTGTTCCCGCACCGTTCGGTATTGGAAAATATTATTGAAGGTCCGGTCATCGTAAAAGGCGAGCCCAAGGCCAGCGCGGAACAACGCGCACGGGCCTTGTTGACCAAAGTGGGGCTGAGCGGCAAAGAGTCGGCCTATCCGCGCCGTCTTTCCGGCGGCCAGCAGCAGCGGGTGGCAATTGCCAGGGCGCTGGCGATGCAACCGGAAGTGATCCTGTTTGACGAACCGACCTCGGCGCTCGACCCGGAGCTGGTGGGCGAGGTGCTCAACACCATACGTTCGCTGGCGGAAGAAAAACGCACCATGGTGATCGTCACGCACGAGATGAGCTTTGCCCGCGACGTGGCCGACCGCGCCATTTTTATGGACCACGGTCGTATCGTGGAGCAAGGGCCGGCAAAAGAGCTGTTCGCTAATCCGCAGCACCAGCGTACCCAACAATTCCTCGACAAGTTTTTGAATCAGTAAGCAAGGGGGCGTGCAGCCCCCTGGCTATAGACTACCCGGCTTTCAATAATTCATTGCGGGCGGCGGCGGCCAAAAAGGCGCTGCGGCTACCGTAACCGGGATGCTGCTGCACCAGAGAATCTATGCGGTTCAGCAGACGGTGCGGCAAGGTAATATTGATACGCTCCGCCCGACCATCAAACTTATCCATATTAATATTGACCAACAACCACTGCCCGCCATTCAGACTGTCGTTATTCTGTGCCAGATGAAAGGTCACGGCCTGTGGGCCGGGAATGGGCTGATTGTCTTCGCTCAAGAATTCGAAATGGGCGTCCAGCGCACTTCTGGCGTCGTCAAAGGCCCTGTCCAGGGTATCGCCGGCAAAATAGCAGCCTGGCACATCGGGAAAGAAGCCGCTGGCGCTGCCGTCCGGTTCAGAATGTACATAAGCAGGGTAGAACATAATTTCTCCTGTTAACTCATGGCGCCGGGTTAGCACAATCCGGCATCTTTCATGATTTGGCGCAGCGTCCCCGCTTTCAGATCCTTTCGCGGATGTGGAACGGTGATCACCAGACGGGAGTTCGGGTGCTTAAACTGATGGTGGCTTCCCTTGATCCGCGTTAAAACCCAACCTTCCTGTTCTAATAGCCCGATCAGTTCTGAACTTTTCACGCGATTACCGTCCCTTTATGATACACACCATACACACTTTTTGACAATCAGGGCGATACGCTAGCGTGCAGAATGGGCGCAGACAATAAAAAACCCTGCACGAATGCAGGGTTTGCGGGAGGGTTCGCAGATTAAGTGACCTGCGGCGGTCATCCAGTCAGACGGATTACCCTATGGTCATCAGGCTGGCGTTACCGCCGGCGGCTGCGGTATTGACGCTCAGCGAGCGCTCGATCAGCAGGCGTTCCAACAAAATGTTGGTTTCGCCGTGGGCAAAGCCCTGCACTGAAACGATCGCGCCGCTGCGCTGGGCGATTTGCTCGCACAGGGTGCGCAGCTGATCGGCGTCGCCATGGTAAATGGCGGCATCGAACTCCACCTTGTCCTGCTGCCAGTCTTTGCTGAAGCTGATGCTGGCCTGAACCGCCGCCGGCAGGCGGCGATACAGGGTGCGTTGCAGCTCGGCTTCCGGCCACAGCACGCTGCTGCCGACGGCCAGTACTGCAGCCAACTGCGTCAAGGCATCGGCCTCGTTATCGGCCAGGCAGAGTACGCGCTCACGCGGCAACAGGGCATAGGTATTGCGCTCGCCGGTAGGGCCAGGCAGTGGACGTAGGGTACCGCCCTGGCCCAGTTCGGCGTAGCGTTGCGCCAACGTCACCAGATCGCGCTGGTTTTCGGCAATCGCCCATTGCTCCAGCGCCTGATGGGCTTTGAGCAACTGTGGCCGCGCTGTGGCTTCCAGCGGGCGTTCTTCGTCCTGGCGGTGCAGGGTGCGTTGCACCGCATCATCCGGGCGGTTGGCCAGCAGGCGATACAGGTACAGCGGGCCACCGGCTTTAGGACCTGTGCCGGACAGGCCTTCGCCACCAAATGGCTGCACGCCGACCACGGCGCCAACCATGTTGCGGTTAACGTACAGGTTGCCCACCTTGGCGCGTTCGGTCACGCGGGCGATGGTTTCATCAATACGGGTGTGAACGCCCAGCGTCAGACCATAACCGGCGGCGTTGATCTGATCGACCAGCGACTCCAGATTGGTGCGTTGGAAGCGGACCACGTGCAGCACCGGGCCGAAGATCTCTTTTTGCAGCTCGTCGAAGCTGTCCAGTTCGATCAGGGTTGGCTTGATAAAGGTGCCACGGGACCACTCTTTCTCATCCTGTACGTTGCCTTTCGCGGCCTGATAGACCTTACGGCCCTTGGCGCGCATCGCCTGAATATGACGTTCGATGCCGGTTTTGGCCTCGGCGTCGATCACCGGCCCGATATCGGTCGACAGGCGTTCCGGGTTGCCCATGCGGCATTCGGCCATCGCGCCGCGCAGCATTTGCAGCGTGTGTTCCGCCACGTCTTCCTGAATGCACAGGATACGCAGGGCGGAGCAGCGTTGGCCTGCGCTGTCGAATGCGGAGGCGACCACGTCAGTCACTACCTGTTCGGTCAGAGCGGAAGAGTCGACGATCATAGCGTTCAGACCACCGGTTTCGGCAATCAGCGGCGTTGGACGACCTTGCGGATCCAGACGGCCTGCGATGCTGCGTTGCAGGATACCGGCAACGTCGGTCGAGCCGGTAAACATCACGCCGCGAACCCGAGCGTCATTAACCAGAACCGAGCCGACGCTTTCGCCCTGACCCGGCAGCAGTTGCAGCACGCCTTGCGGAATGCCGGCTTCCAACAGAATGCGCACCGCCTGTGCGGCGATCAGCGGTGTTTGCTCTGCCGGTTTGGCCAGAACGCTGTTGCCTGCCGCCAGCGCAGCGGCAATCTGACCGGTGAAGATGGCCAGCGGGAAGTTCCACGGGCTGATACACACCACCGGGCCCAGCGGACGGTGGCTGTCATTGGCGAAATCATCGCGCACCTGACCGGCGTAGTAATGCAGGAAGTCGACCGCTTCGCGCACTTCGGCGATGGCGTTGTTAAAGGTTTTGCCCGCTTCGCGCACCAGAATGCCCAACAGGCTTTGCAGTTGGCCTTCCATCAGTTCGGCGGCGCGCTCAAGAATGGCGGCGCGCTCGGACGGCGGGGTGGCAAACCAGATTGGACCGGCGGCAGCGGCGGCGTCGAGCGCCCGGCTGACTTCACCTTCGGTGGCTTCACGCACGTAACCGACCACGTCGCCCGGCTCGGCAGGGTTAATGACCGGTTGCTCCACGCCCTGATCCAGCTCGGCGTCAATAATCGGCTCTGCGCGCCAGGGTTGAGTAGCGCTGGTCAGCAGTGCGCTGGACAGAGACGCCAGACGCTGTTCGTTCGACAGGTCCAGGCCGCTGGAGTTGATGCGCTTGGTCCCATAGAGTTCACGCGGCAACGGAATGCGTGGGTGCGGCAGACCAAGTTGACCTTCGCTGGCGGCCAGGGCTTCGACCGCGGTGACCGGATCGGCAACCAGTTCGTCGAGCGGCAGGGTGGCATCGGCGATACGGTTAACGAACGAGGTGTTAGCGCCGTTTTCCAGCAGGCGACGTACCAGATACGCCAACAGCGTTTCATGGGTGCCGACCGGTGCATAGATGCGACATGGACGGTTCAGCTTACCGTCGGCCACTTTACCCACCACTTGTTCGTACAGCGGTTCGCCCATGCCATGCAGGCACTGGAACTCATACTGGCCCGGATAATAGTTGTTGCCCGCCAGATGATAAATCGCGCTCAGGGTATGGGCGTTATGGGTCGCGAACTGCGGATAAATCAGGTTCGGCACCGCCAGCAGTTTGCGGGCGCAGGCCAGGTAGGAAACGTCGGTGTAGACCTTGCGGGTGTAAACCGGATAGCCTTCCAGCCCGTCCATTTGGGCGCGTTTGATTTCGCTGTCCCAGTAGGCGCCTTTCACCAGACGGATCATCAGGCGACGGCGGCTGCGTTGTGCCATGTCGATGACTGCATCGATGGCGAACGGGCAGCGTTTCTGATAGGCCTGGATCACAAAGCCGATACCGTTCCAACCGGCCAGCTGAGGTTCGAAGCACAGCTTTTCCAGCAGGTCGAGCGAGATTTCCAGGCGATCGGCTTCTTCTGCATCGATATTGATGCCGATGTCGTATTGGCGCGCCTGCAGGGTCAATGACAGCAGGCGAGGGTAAAGCTCTTCCATTACGCGTTCGTACTGCGCGCGGCTATAACGCGGGTGCAAAGCGGACAGCTTGATCGAAATGCCCGGGCCTTCATAGATGCCGCGGCCGTTCGACGCTTTGCCGATCGCATGGATTGCCTGCTGGTAAGACACCAGATAGGCCTGCGCGTCGGCTTCGGTCAGGGCAGCTTCACCCAGCATGTCGTAGGAATAACGGAACCCTTTGTCTTCCAGCTTGCGGGCGTTGGCCAGCGCTTCGGCGATGGTTTCGCCGGTCACGAACTGTTCGCCCATCAGGCGCATCGCCATATCCACGCCTTTACGGATCAGCGGTTCGCCGCTTTTGCCGATAATGCGGTTCAGCGAGCGTGACAGGTTGGCTTCGTTATGGGTCGACACCAGCTTGCCGGTGAATAACAGGCCCCAGGTGGCGGCGTTAACAAACAGCGATGGGCTACGGCCGAGGTGAGAATGCCAGTTGCCGTTGCTGATTTTATCGCGGATCAGCGCATCGCGGGTTGGCTTGTCTGGAATGCGCAGCAGGGCTTCGGCCAGGCACATCAGCGCCACGCCTTCCTGTGAAGACAAGGAGAACTCTTGCAGCAGCCCTTGCACCATACCGGCGCGGCCATTTGCACTCTTTTGGTTACGCAACTTCTCGGCGATGTCGTAAGCCATCTTGTGGGTGGCTTTGGCAAGATCGGCAGGTAATCGCGCCTGTTCGAGCAACATCGGCACCGCTTCAGTCTCAGGGCGGCGATAGGCCGCGGTGATGGCTGCGCGATTAACCGACTGCGGCAGAATTTGTTCTGCAAATTCAAGGAATGGCTGGTGGGACTCTTCCTGCACTTGCGGCATAATGTCGTCCGCTTCGGCCTGGCCGGCAGCGGCAAGTGCTGGAATTTCAGGGATATCGGAACCGTTCTCGAGACGTTCGAGATAATTAAAAATGGCCTGCTTGATCAGCCAGTGCGGCGTGCGATCGATACGCTGTGCGGCGCTTTTGATTCGCTCGCGAGTGGCCTCGTCGAGTTTCACGCCCATTGTGGTAGTGCCCATGCCAATCCAACTCCTGTGTTAAGAACCTATCCCATCAGGCTATACAAACTGCGGGCCAGATAGGCTGCTGGGATAGGTTCGTGCGTTGTGTGCTGTGATGAATGCAGACAATATCCTGCATGTTGCAACTTTGTGCAACCGTGTTAAATCAGGCGGATGAACGAAGTGTGAGTTCCATCGATTTTTTAACATCAATAATCGGCATGGTTCTTGCTCTGCCAGTGGGGTGGTATGTCGAGGGGCGGTCGTCTATACGCGTTAACCCTAGCAATATCAGGGGTAACGTTGAATTAGTATGAGGTGCAACTCTGTTTTTGAATGCGGGGTGTAACCTTGCAGGTGGTTAAATGTGACGCAGGGTAAACTTTGTGTAACTTTGTTGTTAAATGTCTTGTTGGATAATCAACAGGTCAACTAGGATAGCCGACGGTCAGACAATTGCGGGGGGAAACTATTTTCACTCGCGGGAGTGTCCGCTTTTCGCCACGTTCCGGCGGATTGGCAAGCAGTAACTATCGCAATACAGCGCGAAATAATAATGAGAGTGGAGAATTTCATGACAATGAGCACACCAATGCTGGTCACCTTCCTGGTGTATATCTTCGGGATGGTATTAATCGGCCTACTTGCCTACCGGGCAACCAATAACTTTGACGACTACATTCTGGGCGGTCGTAGCCTGGGCAGCGTGGTGACCGCGCTCTCTGCCGGCGCATCGGATATGAGCGGCTGGTTGCTGATGGGCCTGCCGGGCGCCATCTTCCTGTCCGGCATTTCCGAAAGCTGGATTGCGATAGGTCTGACCATCGGCGCTTACCTTAACTGGAAGCTGGTGGCGGGGCGGCTGCGTGTTCATACCGAAGCCAACAATAACGCCCTGACGTTACCGGATTATTTCACCAGCCGTTTTGAAGACAACAGCAAGCTGCTGCGGGTGATCTCCGCCATTGTCATTCTGGTGTTCTTCACTATCTATTGTGCTTCCGGCATCGTCGCCGGTGCGCGTCTGTTCGAAAGCACCTTTGGCATGAGCTACGAAACGGCGCTGTGGGCCGGCGCTGCGGCCACTATCCTTTATACCTTTATCGGCGGATTCCTGGCGGTGAGCTGGACCGACACCGTCCAGGCCAGCCTGATGATTTTCGCGCTGATCCTGACGCCGGTGATTGTTATCTTTGCCGTCGGCGGCATCGATACTTCGATGCTGGTTATCGAAGCGAAAAACCCGGCCAATATCGACATGCTGAAAGGCCTGAACTTTGTGGCTATTCTCTCGCTGCTGGGCTGGGGACTGGGTTACTTCGGTCAGCCGCACATTCTGGCGCGCTTTATGGCGGCCGACTCTCACCGCACTATCCGCAGCGCACGTCGCATCAGCATGACCTGGATGATCCTGTGTCTGGCGGGCACCATTGCCGTTGGCTTCTTCGGTATTGCTTACTTCGCCAATAACCCGGACCAGGCGGGCAACGTGTCGCAAAACGGCGAGCGTGTGTTTATCGAGCTGGCGATGATTCTGTTCAACCCGTGGATCGCCGGCATTTTGCTGTCGGCAATTTTGGCGGCGGTAATGAGTACCCTGAGCTGCCAGCTGTTGGTGTGTTCAAGTGCGATTACCGAAGATCTGTACAAAGCCTTCCTGCGTAAGGGCGCCAGCCAGCGTGAGCTGGTATGGGTAGGGCGCATCATGGTGCTGGTGGTGGCGTTAGTGGCTATCGCGCTGGCGGCAAACCCGGAAAACCGCGTGCTGGGTCTGGTGAGCTACGCCTGGGCCGGCTTCGGCGCTGCCTTCGGTCCGGTGGTGCTGATCTCGGTCATGTGGTCACGCATGACGCGTAACGGCGCCCTGGCCGGCATGCTGGTTGGCGCAGTAACGGTGATCGTCTGGAAACACTTCGCCTGGCTGGATCTGTATGAAATCATCCCGGGCTTCCTGTTCGGCTGTATCGCCATCGTGGTGGTGAGTCTGATGGGGCGTTCTCCTTCCGCCACCATTACCGAGCGTTTCGATCAGGCGGAAGCCGAATTCAAAACCGTTTAATCTCTCGCATCGCGAGTCAAAAAGGCGCTTAAGGCGCCTTTTTTATTTCATCCTCCCAGGTTTTTCGTCATCTTGCGGAAACAACTGGCGACATTTGATTAGAAAAAATCACCCTTGGCGCTCTTGTATTTCTTTCAGCCAGAATGATAATCACTATCGTTGTGTTTTACTTTTCTTTACATTGGCGCTGCCGTCATTTCTGACGTGCGGGCGCTTCGCAGCAGCTGCCTTTTTAGGGGTTATTACTTATGTTTGTTCCCTTCCTTATCATGTTCCGTGAGGGGCTGGAGGCGGCGTTGATCGTCAGCCTGATTGCCAGCTACCTGAAACGCACGCAGCGGGGTCAATGGTTAGGCGTGGTATGGATAGGGGTGATTGTTGCCGCCGCTCTGTGCCTGGCGCTCGGCATCTTCATCAATGAAACCACCGGCGAATTCCCGCAAAAGCAGCAAGAACTGTTCGAGGGCATTGTCGCGGTGGTAGCGGTATTGATCCTGACCTATATGGTGTTCTGGATGCGTAAGGTCTCCAAATCGGTCAAGGTGCATCTGGAAGGCGCCATCGACAATGCGCTCAACTCCGGCAAAGGTCAGGGCTGGGCGCTGGTAGCGATGGTGTTTTTTGCCGTGGCGCGTGAAGGGCTGGAGTCGGTGTTCTTCCTGCTGGCGGCTTTCCAGCAAGACGTGGGGATTGAAGCCCCGATAGGTGCGGTGCTTGGTCTGGTGGCCGCCATTGTACTGGGCATGATGATTTACTGGGGCGGCGTGAAGCTGCACCTGGCCAAATTCTTCAAATGGACCAGCCTGTTTATCCTGTTCGTTGCCGCTGGCCTGGCCGCCGGGGCGATCCGCGCCTTCCACGAAGCCGGGTTGTGGAACCACTTCCAGGACATCGCGTTTGATCTGAGTAACCATCTGTCGACCCACTCCCTGTTTGGTACCCTGCTCGAAGGCATCTTCGGCTACCAGGAAACGCCAACGGTAAGCGAAGTGGCGGTCTACTTCTTGTATTTGATCCCAGCACTGATTTTCTTTTTCCTGCCGCAGCGTGTGGAACCGGCCGCGGTTTCGACGCAACGTAAAATCAATCATTAATTTAATAGGGAATCTTGTATGTCTACTCCGTTATTCCGCCGCAAGGCTTTGCACGCAGCATTACTGGCTATCCCGGCGTTCGCGCTGAGCATTGATGCCCTGGCGGCGGACGTGCCGCAGGTAAAGATTACCGTTAACGACAAACAGTGTGAGCCGATGCAACTGACGGTGCCGGCCGGTAAAACCCAGTTTGTGGTGCACAACACCAGCCAGAAAAACGTGGAGTGGGAAATCCTGAAAGGGGTGATGGTGGTGGAAGAGCGCGAGAATATCGCACCGGGCTTCACCCAGAAGATGACCGCCAATCTGGAAGCGGGCGAATACGACATGACCTGTGGGCTGCTCAGCAATCCGAAAGGCAAGCTGACCGTGACCGCGGCGGCCGGTGCTGCCACCGACGGCAAACCGAACGCCATGGATTTGGTTGGGCCGATTGCTGAATACAAAGTCTACGTCACCAAAGAAGTGGAAGGGCTGGTCAAACAGACCAAGCTGTTCACCGATGCCGTGAAGGCCGGCAACGTGGCAGAAGCGCGTAAACTCTATGCGCCGACCCGTCAGCATTACGAGCGAATTGAGCCGATCGCCGAGCTGTTCTCAGATTTGGACGGCAGTATCGACGCCCGCGAAGATGACTACGAGAAAAAAGCGGAAGATCCGAAGTTCACCGGTTTCCACCGGCTGGAGAAAGCGCTGTTTGCCGACAACACCACCAAAGACATGAACCAATACGCCGATCGGCTGTACAAGGACACCCTTGAGCTGCAAAAACGCGTGACCGACCTGACCTTCCCGCCAAGCAAGGTGGTGGGCGGCGCTGCGGGCCTGATCGAAGAAGTGGCGGCGAGCAAAATCAGCGGTGAAGAAGACCGTTACAGCCGCACCGACCTGTGGGACTTCCAGGCCAACGTAGACGGCGCGCAAAAAATCGTTAACCTGCTGCGCCCGCTGTTGGTCAAGGCCAACAAGCCGTTGCTGGACAAGATCGACGCCAACTTTAAAACCGTCGATACCATTCTGGCGAAATACAAAACCAAAGATGGCTATGAGTCTTACGAGAAGCTGACCGATGCCGATCGCAACGCCATGAAAGGGCCAATCACCACTCTGGCGGAAGATTTGTCACAGCTGCGTGGCGTTCTGGGTCTGGACTGAGGCAAAGCATCATGAGTAACAAGATCGGCCCGGAAAACGGGCCGCATCCACAAACGCAGGGCGCGGCGTCACCGTCGCGCCGTCGTTTATTGCAGGGATTGGGGCTAGGCGTACTGGCGCTGGGCGGCAGTCGTCTGACCCAGGCGGCAGATAAAACGGCGGAACCGCTGGCGGTCGCCAAGGATGAACGCTGGCAGAAGCAACCGTTCTACGGCGCGCACCAGGCCGGGATTCTCACGCCGCAGCAAGCGGCGATGATGCTGGTGGCCTTTGACGTGCTGGCCAGCAACAAACAGGATCTGGAGCGGCTGTTTCGGCTGTTGACCAACCGCATTGCGTTTTTGACCACCGGCGGCAAAGCGCCGGAAGTGGATCCCAAGCTGCCACCGCTTGATTCGGGCATCATGGGGCCGGAGATCTACCCGGATAACCTGACCATCACCGTGTCGGTTGGAACCTCGCTGTTTGACGAGCGTTTCGGTCTGCAGGCCCAGAAGCCGCTGCGGCTGCAAAAAATGACGCGTTTTCCCAACGACTCGCTGGACGCCAGCCTGTGCCACGGCGATTTGGTGTTGCAGATTTGCGCCAATACCAATGAAACGGTGATCCACGCGCTGCGTGACATTATCAAGCATTCGCCGGATCTGCTCAGCGTGCGCTGGAAGCGAGAAGGGTTTATTTCCGCCCACGCCGCACGTAGCAAGGGCAAAGAAACGCCAATCAACCTGCTGGGCTTTAAAGACGGCACCGCCAACCCGAAAACCGACGATAAACCGTTGATGGATCAGGTGGTGTGGGTGGCTGATAACGTCGGGGAACCGGCATGGGCGGTGGGCGGCAGCTATCAGGCCGCGCGTATTATCCGCTTCCACGTGGAGTTCTGGGATCGCACTCCGTTGCAGGAGCAGCAAACCATCTTCGGCCGCGAAAAGCACAGCGGTGCGCCGCTGGGCATGAAGCATGAACACGACGAGCCGGACTATGAGAAGGATCCCGAAGGGAAGATGATCCCGATGGATGCGCATATCCGACTGGCAAACCCGCGCACCCCGCAAACTCAGAGTAATTTGCTGCTGCGCCGGGGTTATAGCTATTCGATCGGCGTGTCCAACTCCGGCCAGTTGGAAATGGGGCTGCTGTTCGTGTGCTACCAGGCCGATTTGGAGAAAGGCTTCCTGACGGTGCAAAAACGTCTGAACGGCGAGGCGCTGGAAGAGTACGTCAAACCTATCGGCGGCGGTTATTTCTTTGCGCTGCCAGGGGTCAAAGACAGCAACGACTATCTGGGCAGCGGCTTGCTGAGAGCCTGAGCCTCACTTCACCAGGCGGGGGTTCCCCGCCTTATTTTTGAATCAACAGCCGTTAATTAAAATCAACCCTGGGCTTGCGAAATCGAGAGCTCCGTCTTTAATTAGGCTAACTATTTTCATTTTTTGTTAAAAGCATTAACATATCGGCCATAACGTTCCAAATGGTTCATATTTTCCGATCCCTTTAACGGCATTCTCCTGATGAAAAGCACTCATAAAAACCGGTTGGCGGTTTCAGCTCTGGTTATCCCTGCCTTACTGCCTGTCTGCGCCCTGGCGCAGGACAAGGATAGCGAACAGACCATGGTGGTCACGGCCAAACGCAGCGGCCTATCCGAACTGTCCACCCCGGCTGCCGTCAGCGTGGTGAATGGCGATCAAATCCGTGAGGCCAGGCCGCAGATCAACCTGTCGGAAAGTCTGGGCAGCGTGCCCGGCCTGCAAATTCAGAACCGCCAGAACTACGCGCAGGATTTGCAGCTTTCGGTGCGGGGCTTTGGTGCACGTTCAATGTATGGCGTGCGCGGCGTACGTATTTATGTCGACGGCATTCCTGCCACCATGCCGGATGGTCAGGGCCAGACGTCGAACATTGACCTTAACTCGGTTGAAAAGGTGGAGGTGCTGCGCGGGCCGTTTTCCGCCCTCTACGGCAATGCCTCCGGCGGCATGGTGAATGTGGAAACCGAAACCGGCCAGCAACCTGCGCGCCTTGAAGCCAGTTCGTACTTTGGCAGTTACGGCACCTGGCGTTATGGCGTCAAGGCGACCGGGGCAACCGGCGACGGCACCCACGCCGGTGACGTTAACTACACTATTTCCGGTACCCGGTTCACGACACAGGGCTTTCGCGATCACAGCGGCGCGCAGAAAAACCTCGGCAATGCCAAGCTGGGCGTACGCATCGACGATGTCAGCACCCTGACGCTGTTGTTCAACAGCGTCGATATTCACGCCAATGACCCAGGTGGCCTGACGAACGCGGAATGGCACGATAATCCGCGCCAGGCGCCGCGTGCCGACCAGTACAACACCCGTAAAAGCACTTCGCAGACCCAGGCCGGGTTGCACTATGAGCGCCAGATGGGGGCCGATGACGACCTGAGCATCATGATGTACGCCGGTGAGCGCGAAACCACCCAGTACCAGTCGATCCCGGTTGCGGTGCAGCAGCGTAGCGCCCAGCATCCTGGCGGGGTGATTGACCTGACGCGCCATTATCAGGGGATTGATACCCGCTGGACACACCGCGGTGAGCTGGGCGTACCCTATACCCTGACCGGCGGGTTGGACTATGAAACCATGACCGAGCAGCGTAAAGGCTATGAAAACTTTACCCAGGTTAACGGCGTAACCGAGTTGGGCACCCAGGGGGCGCTGCGCCGCAATGAGCGCAACCTGATGTGGAATCTGGATCCCTATCTGCAAAGTTCGTGGCAGTTGACGCAAAAACTGACGCTGGATGCCGGCATGCGTTACAGCACGGTCAATTTCGACTCCAACGACCACTACGTGACCGGCAGCAACGGTGATGACAGCGGCAACGCCAGCTACCATAAATGGTTGCCGGCAGGCTCGCTGAACTATGCGGTGATGAGCGGCTGGAACCTGTATCTGTCCGCCGGTCGCGGGTTTGAAACCCCGACCATTAACGAACTGTCGTACCGTTCCGGCGATCAGGCTGGGCTAAACTTTGGTTTACAGCCTTCGACCAGTGACACTGTTGAGTTGGGCAGTAAAACCCGCATTGGCAACGGCCTGCTGACCGCCGCAGTATTCCAGACCGACACGCGTAACGAAATTGTGGTGGATGAAAGCAGCAACGGCCGCACCAGCTACAAAAACGCTGGGCAGACCCGCCGACGCGGGCTGGAATTGGCGCTGGATCAGCAATTCGCCTACGATTGGCGAGTGCAGTTGGCCTGGACACTGTTAGACGCGCGTTACCGCGATGATGTGTGCGGCGACAGCCAGTGTTCAGAAGCCAATAAGGTGCCAAGCGGCAACCGTATGCCGGGTATTGCGCGCAATATGGGCTATGCCTCATTGGCCTGGTCCCCACCTGAAGGGTGGTATGCCGGTGCGGAGGTACGTTACATGAGTGATATCGAAGTTAATGATGCCAACACTGAACAGGCTCCGGCCTATACCACCGTGGGTTTAAATACAGGCTATCGTTATCCAATGGGGAACTGGATGCTGAATGTTTTCGGTCGGGTGGATAACCTGTTTGACCGCCAATACGTGGGGTCGGTGATCGTCAATGAAGGTAATGGTCGTTACTACGAACCGGCTCCGGGAAGAAACTGGGGCGGCGGGATAAGCGTTTCTTATACCTTCGAATAACGCTAAACAGCGTTACCGACGCAATCAAAGAACGGCAGGGCGGGAGCTTTCCCGCCTTTTTTATTTATAAATTTGGGGCGATGTGCAGGTTTTTGTTTGTGCAAAATTTAATCAGGAAACCGAAATGTCATCCGCGTATTTTAATCATAACAGTATGATATCTAACGTGATAAAAATTTTATTGAATGACGTAATCGGCGTGATATAGTGTTCTTGCGGCGCCTAAAAACAAAAAAGATTAAATTTTTTTACATTTTAGCAACGTGCGCGGTTTGAATGTCATTATACTGTAATCATCTGGCGGTAGTTTTCACAAGGTGCACAGCTCGAAGCTGTAAATAACACTGCGGGGATCGCTAATGGTAAAGTCCTTGGTTGGGCTAGAAAGAAAAAATAACAGTTCTTCCCTGATGACTCGTTGTAACGAGGGCACTCTCTCCGACTCTCTTTTTCTGACCAGACCGCACTCCCGTTATCACAAATTCCTGTCACTTTTCTCTCTCGATTTAATTATGCAATCGCGTTGTCCCGTGAAAAATCGGCGTGCCGAAATGCCCGTCGGATATTCACTTTTTCTATTGGCTATCGTCGGCTCAAAAGGGAGCCAAACCCGCATCTGTATGTGAAACATAATCGCACGGCCAGGCCGTTGCGGTAGGTGAAACAAACTGTAAGGTGCCACTATGAGACAAAAAGCAGTGATCAAAGCACGTCGTGAAGCGAAACGCGTTATTCGCCGTGACGCTCGTAGTCATCGCCAGCTGGAAGAAGAATCCGTAACCTCGCTGGTACAAATGGGTGGTGTTGAGTCTATCGGCATGGCACGTGACAAGCGCGATAGCTCCCCCATTCTGGCTCGAACCGAAGCTCAGGGTCATTACTTAATAGCCATAGACAAGAAGCAGTTGATATTTGCCACCGGTGAAGCCGGCTGCGGCAAAACATTTATCAGCGCTGCGAAAGCGGCAGAAGCCCTTATACATAAAGAAGTGGATCGGATTATCGTTACTCGTCCGGTTCTGCAGGCGGATGAAGACCTCGGTTTCTTGCCGGGGGATATCTCTGAGAAATTCGCCCCTTATTTCCGTCCGGTGTATGACATTCTGGTACGCCGTTTAGGATCGTCCTTTATGCAATACTGCCTGCGCCCGGAAATCGGCAAGGTGGAGATCGCGCCTTTCGCTTATATGCGCGGGCGTACTTTCGAAAATGCGGTGGTTATTCTGGATGAAGCCCAGAACGTTACCGCCAGCCAAATGAAGATGTTCCTGACCCGTCTGGGTGAGAACGTCACGGTCATCGTCAATGGTGACATTACCCAGTGCGACTTGCCGCGCGGCGTGAAGTCCGGCCTCAGCGATGCGATGGAGCGCTTCGAAGAGGATGAAATGATCGGCATCATCCGCTTTGATAAACAAGACTGCGTCCGCTCTGCCCTGTGCCAGCGTACGCTCAACGCCTACAGTTAACACCTGCCCGTTCACAAAAGGCCGCCTCGGCGGCCTTTTTCTTGCCTTGAATATCAGCGCAGCCGCAACATTAAAACCAAGGGTATTGGCTCATGACGCCGGCGTAAAACAGCATTCGGCCACCAATACAGGCTGAGAGCAGCGTCAGCATCAGTGCGCCCGCCACGCCAACGTTCAGAACCGGCCGTTGATACAGATAGGCCGCCAATCCGCTGCCGGTAATCAGTGCGCCAAAAATAAGCCACCCCATCAAACCCGAACCAAAAACGGTGACGGCGCTGGCGAGCATTTTCCCTTGCTGGTTGAACCCGGCGCTGTAGCCCAGGATCACGACTAACAGCAATACCACGCCGCATAAAATGCCTGTCGGCAACGCGACGGGGAGCCACCTTTCGCGATCATTTTGAGCCGCATTGAACACGCTGAGCCGCAGCCCAAGGGTGGTAAACCCCAGCAACAGGGCCGTGGCGATAAAACCGAGGTGGGTGAGCGGCGAATGCCAAAGAGGGTGACTCGCCATCTGGTAATAAACCTGTGCGGAAACCAGGATTGCAGCCACGCCCGCGCCCGATGCCAGCAGGCTAACCTGGCGAATCAGCCTGGGGTTTGAGTTAAAGCGAAACATCATGGCGGCCCAGATGACGACCACCGCGTTCAGCAAGGCGAAAGCGATGACTTCCCGGCTGAGCCAGGAATGGCCGATCCCCAGAATCGCTCGATAGGCGCCGGTGGGTGAACCCAAATGCAACAGCGACAGCACGGAGCCGAGGATATTGATCGCCACAATCCCTAACGCCAGCTGTCGCAGGACATTTAAGCGTCTCTTGTCGCTTAGCCAGCTCGGCTGCGCCAGAATCAATACCGTGATGGCTACGATAGTGCCGACCGCCCACTGACAAAACACGGTAAAAAAGACCAAGGGAAGTTCATATTCAGACATGGGCTATTCCTTATCACCGGCGGGAATAATGACGATATTGGGCTGACTGATTCGATGATCCGGCAGTGAGTAGCGGGTCTCGATACGCGTCAGGTCAGCGGAATGGCGAGCGCGCAGTTCGTCAATATCGCCAAACTGCAGCACACCGGCCGGGCAGGACGCGACGCAGCGGGGCAGCAGCCCTTCATCCAGGCGCTCAGCGCACAGATTGCACTTACTGGTTTTTCCTTCGACGGGATCAAATACCGGCGCATTATAAGGGCAAGCCATAATGCACATCCGGCAACCAATACATTTGTCATGATCCTGCACGACAATGCCGTCAGGTCGCTTGCTGTAGGTATCCGCCGGACAGACTTTCATGCACTGCGGATCGTCGCAGTGGTTGCACGACATTGAGATAAACGCCATCGCGTTCGGGTCGTCAAAGTGAAATTCTCTGACCCGCCGCCACAGCACGCCAGCTGGGGTGGCATTTTCAGATTTGCAGGCCATCGAGCAGGTTTTGCAGCCATAACAGCCGCGCATATCGGCTAAAAATCCATATTGTCTGACCATGGTTATGCCTCCGCCCGGACGTCGACCAGGGTGCTGTTACAGCAATGACCGTTGCCCAGCACTTCCGCATGGTCGTTGGTGACGTGGCTGCTGCTGCCGCCTTGCTGTTCCCACCAGCCGTTATCCAGGCATACCACGCCGCGTTTGATTTGACGCGTTACCACCGCCAATGCCCGGTGTTCTCCACGATGATTAAAAGCAATCACCCATTCACCGTTCCTGATATGGCGGCTGGCGGCATCATCCGGATGGATCATGATATTGGGCTGATTGCGCTGCACCTCGAGGATCCATTCATTCATGCCGTGGCTGGAGTGGATGCTGCGCGCCAGCTTGCGCTGAACGGCCATTAATGGATATTTTTTCGCCAGCTCCGGCGAGCCTTTCGGCGACTCTTTCACCTGCATGTAGGTCACAATCGGTGGGAAATCTTTCTTCTGCCACTCTTCAATAAAGAAGTGGGCCTTTCGGGTTGGCGTGCGAAAAATACCGTCTTTGAACGGGATCCACGGCGTGGGGGCTGGTTTAATCGGTCCTTTACGTAGCTGTTCGATAGTGAGGCCGGTTCCGGCCAAACAGTTTTCTATATAGTGTTCGATCGGCTGGTTAAACACCTCGCCGAAGCCGAAGCGTTCCGCCAACCGGGCAAAAATCCAGTAATCCGGTTTGGCCTCTGCCACCGGTTCTACCGCCTTTTCCATCAGTTGGACATAGTGGCTGCGAACGCCGGCCATCAGGCTGAGATCTTCAAAGATGGTGGTGACCGGCAACACCAGATCGGCATACAGCGTGGTGGAACTCATCAGGTTATCGGCCACGACGACAAACGGCACCTTCTTCAGGGCTTTCTTCACCATATTGGTGTTGGGTAACTGGGTCAGCGCGCCCATGGTCATGATCCACCAAAAGTTAATCGGGTGAGGGCGATCGTTGACAATCCACTCGCCGGTTTTGGCGACCGGTATCGGCGGAATTTTTTGTACGTTGGGTGCCGGAGGCAGCGGCGGACTGAACTTCATCATTTGTTTGGCGCCGCCCGCGTCGCAGACTCCGCCACCGGCTTTGCCCATATTGCCGGTCAGCAGCGCCAGATAAAACTGGCTGGCCGCCACGTAGGTACCGAATTCGGTGCGCTGGGCGCCGGACATGTTCTGTACGATCATCGAAGGTGTATTGCTGGCATATTCCCGCGCTAAACGGAGCAGGGTGGCTGCCGGTATGTCGGTTTCCGCCGCCACTTTCTCGACGGTCCAGGGAGCCGACTCCTGACGGATCAGTTCAAATACCGTGGTATAAGCCGCATCGGCAGGCAATTCGGCCTGGGTGAGCGCCGGGACGATGGTGGGTGTGTCATGGCGCACCAGACGGCGGCTTAGGGTGTCGTACACCAGATAGCTTTCTTTGTCCTGCGGATCTTCTCTGAGCTGTTTTTGCTGGGGGGTCACCAGATAAACGGCCCCGGTGTGTCGCCGCAGGAAGTCAGCGTCGTAGCGCTGTTCATCGATGATGATTTTGATCATCCCCAGTGCCAACGCGGTGTCGGTGCCGGGAACGATAGGGATCCACTCATCGGCCTTGGCGGCGGTTTCGTTAAAGCGGGGATCGATCACCACCAGCCGCGCGCCTCTTTCCTGCGCCTTAATATATTCTTTGAAATAGGCCTGCATGGTCACGGCCGGATTATTGCCCCAGCACAGAATGTAGCGGCTTTCGGCAATGGTGTCGCGCATATCCGCGTAGCGCAGGCCAAGCATCGGGATCATGGCGGCGGTCACCGCAGAGCAGCATAAGGAACCGGAGCGTTTTGTCGCCCCGCCGAGGTAATCAAAGAAGGCTTTCCCCATGTCGTTTTTAATGGAATCCATATTCCCGGCATGGCTTGAAATTAACAGACCTTTATTACCGTGACTGGCAAGAGTATTACGAATATTAAGTTCAACCAGATCGAGCGCTTCATCCCAGGATATGGGTTTGAATTTCCCTTCACCTTTTTCCCCCACCCGAAGCAAAGGCGTTTTAACCCGCTGTTGGTGATAGACCCATTTGGTCCGGCTGATGCCGCGCAGGCAGCATTTGACGTTAAAATCTTTGCTGGCTTCTATTTTTTTGAGCTCCCCCTGATAGACATAAGCCGTTAAATTACAATGTAAACACTCCATCGCGCAGGTTGAACGAAACGTCTGGTAGTCACTGAGTTTGAGACGCACCCGGGGCAGGGGTTTGCCCTTGTCCATTGCCATGGAAAATACGCAGGGCGATATGCTGGCCAGCCCAATCACGCCAAGCCCTTTTAACAAGGTTCGGCGATTCATTCTGATGTCAGATATATTTTTCATGATGTATTCCGTACGTATTATTTGTTTTTATTATTGTTTAATGGCTTGCCTTGGGATTAATCAGGCCCCCTGATTTAATCATGGTTGAATTGCTGCACACTGATCAAAATCAAATTAGTCATTTATTATTCTGGAGTGAATAACGGATGTCGTTAATAACCCAAGCCTGAAATACCCGCTTATTTTTATATCAAAGGCTATTTTATCTAACCCGGAGGGCGGGCAGTCATCGGTTTGGGCGCCAACCAGCAAATCGACAGAGGGCAAGCGATTCCCGCCCATAACGCCTGCTCGTTTAGCCTTTGTGTAAACTATTGTGGTTTTTTGTATAGATTTTTGTTGGTTTAGCGTTAATGCTTAGGGGGTTCCAGACGGGCGCAACAACTTATTGGCCTAAAGGAAATATCTGGGGTGCACGCCGGATGGGCGTGCAAGGTATTGGGATCTTCAATGCGGTTCAATCATGAAATATATTATTTTACTTCTATTTATTTTATGCGTTGTGTATGTCCATTACCGTGGGCGGGTGCGTTACACCTTCTGGCGGCAGCTCTCCGATCATTCCACATTTACTGCTCCGCTGAACGTTTTCATGTACCTGTTTTCACGCGTACCGACCACGCCCTATCTGCAGCCGGAGCAATTCCCGGAATTGCAGGCGCTGCGGGATAACTGGCAAAGCATCCGCGATGAAGGTCGGCAGCTGATGGCGATCCAGCAGATTAAAGCCTCGGACCAATATAATGATGCCGGTTTCAATTCATTCTTCAAAACCGGCTGGAAGCGCTTCTATTTGAAGTGGTATGAAGACAACCACCCGTCGGCGATGAGCCTGTGCCCGCAGACTACCGCACTGTTGCGCAGCCTGCCTTCGGTCAAGGCGGCAATGTTTGCCGAACTGCCGGATGGTAGCCGCCTGCCACGCCACCGCGATCCCTACGCCGGCTCACTGCGTTACCATTTGGGGTTGATCACACCGAATGACGACCGTTGCTTTATCGAAGTGGATGGCGAACGCTACAGCTGGCGCGACGGGGAGGCGGTGATGTTCGACGAAACCTACCTGCATTACGCCGAAAACCAGAGTGGGCAGAACCGGTTGATTCTGTTTTGCGATATTGAGCGACCGATGCGTTTCCGCTGGGCACAGGGCATTAACCACTGGCTGGGGCGCAACCTGATGAGCGCGGCTACCGCACCCAATGAAGAGGGCGATCGTACCGGTGGCGTCAACAAGTTGTTCAAGTATATCTATGCGGTACGCAAGGTGGGGAAACGGCTGAAGGCGTGGAACCGAACCGGGTACTACATCATTAAATGGATTTTGTTTGGCGGTATCGCGGCGGGTATTTTTTTCGCGATTTAAAAAGGGAGGGCGCTACGAAAGCGCCCTCCGGCAATCAGGCAAAAATGGTCATCATATAGGCGGCAAACAGCGCCAGGTGCGCGGTGCCGTTCAGCACGTTGGTTCTGCCGGTCGAGAATGACAGCTGGCACAGCAGCAACACGGTCAGCATCACGACGATATGCGGCGTCTGCAAGCCGAAGATCAGCGTTTGACCAGTCAGGGTGGCGATGATGGTTACCGCCGGTACCGTCAGTGAAATGGTCGCCAGTACCGAGCCGAAGAACAGGTTCATCGCACGTTGAACCTGATTGTTCAACACCGCACGCAGTGCCCCCAGGCCTTCTGGCGACAGGATCAACAGCGCGACCAGGAAGCCGGTAAACTGCGCAGGAGCATTCACCTTGGTCAGCAAACCTTCCAACGGGTTGGCGTTGAACTTGGTCACGGCGATCACCGCAATCAAATGCACCACCAGCCAGCCGGCATGCCAGGCACTGCTGTGCGAAGACGGTTTGCCGTGGTGCGGGTCACCGTCGTCATCTTCGTGCTCGTAGACAAACAGGCTCTGGTGGGTTTTGGTCTGGATCACCAGGAACACGCCGTACATGGCGGCGGAAATCACCGCGACCAGCAGCGCCTGCCCAGTGCTGAAGTTGCCGCCCGGCAGCGCACTGGGGAACACCAGTACGATCACCGCCAGCGGGAAAATCGCCATCAGATACTGTTTGATACCGCCCAGATTGACGTATTGGGTGGCGAATTTGCGACCGCCCAGCAATAAAGCGAAGCCCACCAGACCGGCGCTGACAATCATAATGATGGAGTAAAGCGTATCGCGCATCAGTGCCGGTGCGGCGTCGCCGGTGGCCATCAGCGCAGAAATCAGGCTCACTTCCAGAATAACCACCGACAGGCTGAGGATCAGCGAGCCATAGGGTTCACCCAGACGGTGAGCCAGCACGTCGGCGTGGCGCACAACGCTGAACGCGCTGCTGAGAATACCGACCAGGGCAATGATGTTAATGCCGACGATCAGCGGGAAATTGCTGGTACTGCCCCACAGGTTCAACACCACCAAGGCGGCGATGGGGAAAAGCAGCGAGTACTCAGTGTGGCGGGATTTGGATCGGCCAGGATCGTTTTGCGACTTCATTTCGATGGTACTCCTTCTCAAACAGCGTGGTCCCGTCATCGCTGACTGCCGTTAAGGGCAATTATGCGCATCCAGAATGTATTTATATTTAATAATAATAGGATACACCCGCAGGCTTGTGCCGGGGAATGATGTGATGTTGTTTTACTTGTAAAAGCAAAAGCTTGCTTTCTGTGACTAGGTTAACAAAAAAACCGCATTGGATGCGGTTTTATTTACTTACTTTTACGTAGTGAGATGAGTTTTCTTCATTAACGGCACATAAATTGCAGTTTGTGGCTGCGCTGCTTGATTAATAAAGGGGAAAATCACAGTCAATCGTCAATATTGTCCATGATTTCATGCCGTTTATTATGATAACCCTCTTCGTTTAACCCCTCACGCCAGTAAGGTACGGCATAAAGCTGATTACGGTCACATTGGCGCTCGCGGCGCAGGTAACGGCGCAGATCTACCACCAAACGATCTTCCCCGGCCAGCCAATACTGGATTTTTGTCTCAGGTAGCGGCAATGAGCAAAATTGCGTCACCAACTCGGCGGTTTTTTCGGTGCCGCCGATAATCCAGCTCAGTTCGAAGCCTGCCGGTTTTTTCAGATCGATAACGTCAGCCGCAGTGTCGACGCGGATAAAGGCGTGGCCTTCGCTACGTGCCGGTAACCCTTCCAGCAAGGCCGCCAGCGCGGGCAAGGAGGAAGGATCGCCGGCCAGACAGTAGAAATCGGCCTCTGGCAGCATAGGTTTAGGACCGCCCGGGTTACTGATGCCGATTTTATCGCCTGCTTTGGCCGATCGCGCAAAGTTAACCGCCGGGCCGCTGTGATCGTGAATGGCGAATTCAATGTCGACTTCCGCCAGCTCCGGGCGTACTGCGCGAATCGAATAGGTGCGGACAATCGGACGAACCGCATCGGCCGCCCAGCGTGGGCCGTTTTCGGTCAGCGTCGGCAGGTCCGGCTGCGTCTGGCCTTCGAGCGGCAGGAAAACCTTGATATGCGCGGCGGCGGCGTTTGCCGGGTAATAACGCAGGTCCGGGGCGGTGAAAGTGATGCGGCGCAGGTGCGGGGTAACATCGCGAATCGCGCTGACAGCAATCAGGTAGGGTGCGCGTGAGCGTGGGGCTTCGGTAGTCACGGGGTTCTCCTTATGTTCATTTGGCGAGGAGTATAACATGCCATGTGATAATGAGAATTGTTTGCTAATTGAGGCGGGCGGAGGTGTCATCTAAGCTTAAGGTTCACTGAATATCTGCGGGAGGAAATGATGCCCTACAACAGCACAAATGCCTTGCCGGACAACGTCAAACACGTGTTGCCGGCCCATGCGCAAGAGATCTATAAGGAAGCTTTTAACAGCGCCTGGGATCAATATAGCGATCCGGATGACCGGCGCGGCGACGATAGCCGAGAGGAAACCGCCCACAAGGTAGCCTGGGCGGCGGTGAAGCAAAGCTACCGCAAAGGTGATGACGACCGCTGGCACAAAAAGTAAGGCGCTCCCCGGCGCCTTTTTGCGTCGGTAAATCATGAAATCCGAGCCTATTACGCGGGCAATTAATATTATTGCTGCTGAGTACAAATACTTTTTCACTTTAAAGCTCTTTTGAAACTTGATTGCTCACTGAGAAAAGAATAAGGTCATTATTATCGCGGGAAGATTATTGTATTAATATAATTCCGCACTTAATAAATAAGATTGAACAGTGGCGAGGGAGTATGGGCAATCCTATTCCCGGGAGGTTGTTAAGGTGTTAACGCGAGATTTTCTGCAAAATGCGGATTGCAAAACTGCATTCGGCACCATTGAGGAGTCGCTGTTACTGACATCAGAGCAGCGGGCGGCCTCGTTGGATTGTACTTTATCCCGTCGGCCGGATAATAGCCCGGTGTGGGTCTTCGGCTACGGTTCACTGATGTGGAACCCGGTGTTTGAATCCGAAGAGGTGCGGCCGGCCACGCTGCAAGGCTGGCACCGCGCCTTCTGTTTGCGGCTTACAGCCGGGCGCGGCACCCTGCACCAGCCGGGGCGTATGCTGGCGTTAAAAGAAGGCGGCCATACCACCGGCCTGGCGTTTCGCCTGCCGGAAGCCAAGCTGCGCGAAGAGCTGGAACTGCTGTGGAAACGCGAAATGGTCACCGGCTGTTATTTGCCGACCTGGTGCGATCTCACCTTGGCAGACGGTGAAGTGGTGACCGCGCTGGTGTTTGTCATGAACCCGCAGCACCCGCTGTTTGAAGAAGATACCAGCCATCAGGTGATAGCCCCCCTGATCGCCAGCGCCAGCGGCCCGCTGGGAACTAACGCCCAGTACCTGTTCTCGCTGGATAACGAGCTGAAAAACCACGGTATGCAGGATGACTGCATTGGCGATTTGGTCAGCTACGTGCAGCAATGGCTGCAGCAAAATACCTCCGGCCCTATCGGCGGAGAGGCAACTGCCTGATCCCGCTCATATGACGCTTTCGATAGGCTCAGCTTGCTGAGCCTTTTTTGTTTATATATCTAATGCCTATATTTAATAACTTTATTTTGCATAAGCATTTAATCCACATTTTTAAAGTGGATATCTATGTTATTAATTTTAAAGCCATTCGATAATCTAAGATTAAAAAACAGCAAATTTGCAATGGTGAAAAATTCACTTAGCATGAAAATGCATAACTAAAGGTTATTTCTTATTTGTCCCCTCCCGCCAGACTCCGTATCACTGGTGTTAACAATATTGCTCGTCAGGGGGAGTGGATGAACTTTCAACAATTAAAAATTATTCGGGAATCGGCGCGTTGCAACTACAACCTGACCGAGGTGGCCAATACTTTATTTACCTCGCAGTCTGGGGTCAGTCGTCATATTCGGGAACTGGAAGAAGAACTGGGCATTGAGATATTTATCCGCCGCGGCAAGCGTTTATTGGGCATGACCGAACCGGGTAAAGAGCTGCTGGTGGTGGCGGAACGCATCCTGAATGATGCCAATAATATCCGCCGACTGGCGGATGTGTTCAGCAGCAACGACACTGGCCAACTGCATATTGCGACCACCCATACGCAGGCGCGCTACAGCCTGCCAGGTGTCATCAAGGAGTTTCGTGCGCTGTACCCGCGGGTAAGGGTGGTGCTGAACCAGGGCAGTCCCGAAGAAATCGTCGCGATGCTGGCCTCGGGCGAAGCCGATATCGGCATTGCCAGTGAACGGCTGATGAGCGATGAATCTCTTGCGGCGTTCCCTTACTACCGTTGGCATCACACCATCCTGGTACCGGAAGGGCACGAATTGACTCGGCAACCGCAGGTGACGCTGGAAATGCTCAGTACCTTACCGTTGATAACCTATCGCCAGGGCATTACCGGTCGCTCGCGGCTGGATAGCGCGTTCAAAGCCGCCGGGCTGACGCCGGACATTGCCCTAAGCGCTCAGGATTCCGACGTAATAAAAACCTATGTCGAGCTGGGGTTGGGGGTCGGCGTACTGGCGGACATGTCATATGAGAAAGAGCGCGATCATGGGCTGGTCAGCCTTAACGCCGAGCACCTGTTCGAGCCCAATACCGTGTGGTTAGGTTTGAAACGCAGTCAGTTACAACGTAACTATGCCTGGCAGTTTATCCAGCTGTGCAACCCGACGCTGTCACTGACGGAAATCAAAGACAAGGTGTTCTCTTCACAGCTGGAAACGGTGATCGATTACCAGATTTGATCGGCATGTGACAATAACGGGCCGGGCTTGCTGCCCGGCATTTGACGATGCTAGAGCTGTTTTCTCAACAGTTTTCTGACCATACGGCGTTTACTTTTTTGCACTGGGCCAATGAGTTCTAAAATGGGGATTTCTTCTGGGGACGGAGGGTTCGCCATTTGCCAGTGGAGATGTTGTTTCAAAATTTCGATCGCAATTTCTTTTTCTTCTTGAATAGTTAGCGTTGGGTCGTTCAGGCCTTGTCCTTCATGTTGCTCTCCTTTTTGAACGTTATTTGTACACACCCCTATCACGTAGGGATTTGACGCTGAATATTTCTAGGGCGAAGTATGTATTCTCTCAGGGCGATGAAATCCGTTATGCAATTCATGGTGCCGGGCACCACGGTGAATGACGCATGGCGGGTATAAAGCTTGAGTAGCCGATTTTTTAGGACGTTACCGATCAGTATGGCGGGAAGGGTTGTAGATATCAGCCCTTGCGCGTGCAGATTCACGCCATAAAAATAGAGGGTGTGTTCAGGATTGAACACGGTGATTGCGCCGCACATCGCAGAACCTCGCCTGCTTAATAATCAAAATCTCAGCTATAGACAGAAAAAGAATATCTATAGTTATTTAAGTACCTTCGCCTGCCGAGAGCTCTCACATACACTCGCGAAATTACTATAAATTCCATCCGCTTGGAGAGTTTTGATGAAAGCGTTCGTTCCCTCTTTGGTGTTTTTGGCCGTGGCGGCCAGTTTCAACGCACAGGCAGCAACCCCGGCAAACACGTTGGTGATTGCCCAGTCCATCGATGACGTGGTCAGTTTTGATCCGGCCCAGGGTTTTGAGTTAACCACGGTGCAGTCGTTCAACAGTCTCTACCAGCGGCTGATCCAGTCCGATCCCAAAAATCCTATCGAACTCAAACCGACGCTGGCCAGCGAATGGCAGGCGGGCAGCGATAACCGCAGCCTGACCTTCACTCTGCGGCCGGATGCCAAATTTTCCAGCGGCAATCCGCTGCGCCCGGAAGACGTGATTTTCTCACTGTCGCGGGTAGTGAAACTGAATCTGGAACCCTCGTTTATCCTCACCCAGTTGGGCTGGGACGCCAAGAACGTCGACCAGCACCTGACCAAGGTGGATGATCAACGGGTCAAAATAAGCTGGAGTGAAAACGTCAGCCCGGCCTTTGTGCTTAGCCTGCTTTCGGCGCCGGTGTCTTCTATTGTCGATGCCAAAGAAGCCTTGTCGCACCAGCAGGGGGATGACCTGGGACACCAATGGCTGAACAGCCATTCCGCCGGCAGCGGCCCGTATAAAATTCGCACCTACGTACCGCACGAAGTTGTAGTGCTCGACGCCAACCCGAGTTCACCGGAAGGCGCCCCGACGCTGAAGACTATCCTGATCAAGAACGTGCCTGATCCGGCTGCGCGTCGGTTGCTGATCGAACAGGGCGACGCCGATATCGCGCGTAATCTGGGTGCAGATCAGATGGCGGCGCTGAAAGGCAAGCCGGGCGTCAAGCCGTTGGCCATCCCTTACGCCTCACTTTATTTCCTGCAGTTCAACGCCAAGGCGTCACCGGCGCTGGGCAACCCGGCGTTCTGGGAAGCCGCGCGTTGGTTGTTCGACTATAAAGGCATTGCGGACGATCTGCTGAAGGGCCAGTTCCAGACCCATCAGGCGTTTCTGCCGGAAGGTTATCTGGGCGCACTGAAAGATCGCCCATACAGTTTTAACCCGCAAAAGGCTAAAGAGATCCTGGCGAAGGCCGGCCTGACCAACGTCAGCTTCAAGCTGGACGTCAACAATCAGCCGCCGTACCTGGATATCGCGCAGGCCTTGCAAGCCAGCTTTGCCCAGGGTGGGGTGAAGGTGGAACTGGTGCCGGGCCTCAGCGCGCAGGTTTCCACCAAGGTGAAATCCCTGAACTATGACGCGACCCTGACCTCCTGGGGACCGGATTATTTTGACCCGAACACCAACGCCGCCGCCTTTGCCTATAACCCGGAAGACGGCAGCAAAACGCTGGCCTGGCGCGCCAACTGGCAGATCCCTGCGCTAAGCAAGCTGACGCTGGCAGCCACGGCGGAAAACGACACCGCCAAACGGGTTGCGGATTATCAACAGCTACAGCAGGCCGTGCAGCAGAGTTCGCCGTTTGTCATCGGCCTGCAGGCTCGCAGCCTGATTGCGGTACGTGACAACCTGAAAGGCTACGAGCAGGGAATCAACCCTGACATGGTGTTCTACAGCAAGGTCAGCAAGTAATGATAAGCCGTACCGCTTCCGCCGGGTTCGCCCGGCGCAGTTGGCGTTGGGGACGCCGGCTGCTTACCGGCTTGCTGTCATTGGCGCTGACGCTGCTTGGGCTGCTGCTGTTCACCTTTATGCTCTCGCATCTGGCGCCGATCGATCCTACGTTGCAGATCGCCGGCGATCATGCCAGCGAGGCCACCTACGCACAGGTCCGTCACGACCTGGGGCTGGATCAGCCGTTGCCGGTGCAGTTCTGGCGCTATCTGGTGCACCTGGCGCACGGGGATATGGGGATATCGCGCATTACCGCCCAGCCGGTGCTGAGCGATCTGTTACGTACCTTCCCGGCCACGGTGGAGCTGGCGACCTGCGCCATTATCCTCGGTGCGTTCGGCGGCATTACGCTGGCGTTTTTGGCGGTGATAAAACCGGGCAGTTGGCTGGATAACGCCGCGCGCCTGCTGTCGCTGATCGGCTATTCGGTGCCGATTTTCTGGCTCAGTCTGTTGGGGCTGCTGCTGTTTTACGCCACGCTGCACTGGTCGGCGGGGCCGGGGCGGCTGGACGATATCTACCTTTACAGCATGGAACCGCGCAGCGGATTTGTGCTGATCGACACCTGGCTGTCCGGCGATCGCGACATGTTCTACAACGCCATCAGTCACCTGTGGTTACCGGTGGTGGCGTTGGCGCTGTTGTCGATGGCGGGTATCACCCGCTTGCTGCGGGCGGCGATGCTGGAAGAGTGCAATAAAGAGTACGTCACCCTGGCGCGATCCAAGGGGGCCAGCCGTACGCGTATTTTGGTGCGACACGTATTTCCCAACGTGCTCGGCACGCTGATCACCGTTCTCTCCCTGTCCTATGCCAGCCTGCTGGAAGGGGCGGTGCTGACCGAAACGGTGTTTGCCTGGCCGGGCGTGGGGCGTTACCTGACCACCGCGCTGTTTGCCGCCGATACCCCGGCCATTCTTGGCGCTACCTTGCTGATTGGCACCTGCTTTGTGGTGTTGAACGCGCTGGCCGATGCGCTGACCTATTTAGTGGACCCGCGAACCCGATGAGCCAATATCTTTCTGAACATGAACCCCAGAGCGAGCCTGCGGTCGGCTACCGCCAGCGCGGCAAACTCACCACGCTGACGCTGGGGGCGACGCTGGTGGCTGTGCTGATCCTGACCGCGCTGCTGGCTCCCTGGCTGGCCCCTTTCGACCCTAACTTGCAACACATCGAACTGCGCCTGTTGCCGCCGTCCTCCGGGCATTGGCTGGGCACCGACGGCTTTGGTCGCGACCTGTTATCGCGCGTGATTTATGGTGCACGGCCAACGTTGATCCTGGTGTCGTTAATCCTGCTGCTGACCATCCCGATTGGGCTGTTGGTGGGCATCAGCGCCGGTTATCTCGGCGGCTGGGTCGAGCGTATTCTGATGCGCGTCACCGATATTTTTCTGTCATTGCCCAGCCTGGTGATTGCGCTGGCTTTTGTCGCGGTATTGGGGCCGGGGCTGATGAACGGCGCACTGGCGCTGGCCTTGACCAGTTGGCCGGCTTTTGCCCGACAAGCCCGGGCGGAAACGCTGGCGCTGCGTCGCAGTGACTATCTGGCGGCGGCGCGCATGCAGGGCATCGGTGGGCTGCGGCTGATGGCGGGGCATATTTTACCCCTGTGCCTGCCAAGCGCAGTGGTGCGTGCGGCGCTGAGTTTGGGCGGAATAATTCTTTCCGCCGCGGGATTGGGCTTTCTCGGCATGGGCGTGGCCCCGCCGACCGCCGAGTGGGGCTCGATGGTGGCCGAGGGCAGCAAAGTGATTTTTGATCAGTGGTGGGTCGCCGCTGCACCGGGCGGGGCTATTCTGTTCGCCAGCCTGGCTTTTAACCTGCTGGGCGATGGCCTGCGCGATAAAATGGATCCTCGTCATGGACATTGATAACCCATTATTGACCGTCGAACGCCTGTCGGTGCTGTTACCGGCCTCGCTACCTTTGGTGAAAGGCATCTCTTTCAGCATGGGGCAGGAGCGGCTGGCGCTGGTGGGGGAGTCCGGTTCCGGCAAATCCCTGACTGCCCGCGCCCTGATGGGGCTGTTGCCACCGCCGTTACAGCTGCAGGCGCAGCGCCTGACGCTGGGCGACGACGATCTGACGCGCTTGAATGAGCGCCAGTGGAACCGGCTGCGCGGGAACAAGGTGGCCATGGTGATGCAGGATCCCAAGCACGCGCTGAATCCGACCCAGCCGATTGGGCGTCAGGTGGAGGAGCCGCTGCTGTTGCATACCCGCCTGGGCCGCGCCGAGCGGCGGGAGAAGGTGCTGGACATGCTGGCGGCGGTTGGCTTGCCCGATCCGCAGGCGCTGAGCCAGCGCTATCCGCATCAGCTGTCCGGCGGCATGGGGCAGCGGGTGATGTTGGCCATCGCATTAATCAACGATCCGCAGCTGTTGATTGCCGACGAACCGACTTCGGCACTGGATCACCAGATGCGCGATCAGGTGTTACAACTGATCGAAAATCTGGTGGAGCAACGTAATATGGGCCTGATTTTGATCAGTCACGATTTACAGCAGGTGGCGCACTACTGCGAACGGGTGCTGGTGATGTACAAGGGCGAACTGTTGGATCAACTGCCTGCCGATCGTTTGGCCTCCGCCACCCATCCTTACACGCGCACGCTGTGGTCATGTCGGCCAAGCCGCGAGACTCACGGCAAAACGTTGCCGGTACTGGATCGCGCACTGCTGGAGTCACTGAAATGAGCCTGATTACCCTGGAAAACTTCAGCGTCAGCCACCGCCAGGGCTATGAGATACGCACCGTGGTGCATGATGTCAATCTGCACATCGAACCGGGCGAGTGCTTCGGCCTGGTTGGCCCGTCCGGCTGCGGTAAGTCATCGCTGCTGTGGGTGTTGGCCGGGCTGAATGAAAGCTGGAGCGGCGGTTTTCAGCTGCTCGGCCGTGATTTGCAACCGGGCCGTCCTTTTACCGGTGATCTGCGGCGTGAGGTCCAGATGGTATTCCAGGACCCCTATGCCTCGTTACATCCAAAGCACCGATTGCTGCGCACGCTGGCGGAACCCCTAAAGTTGCTGAAAGAGAGCAATATCGAGCAGAAAATCAGCGCCGGTTTTCGCCAGGTGGGGCTGGATCCCAGGCTGTTGGATCGTTATCCGCACCAGCTTTCCGGCGGGCAACGTCAGCGGGTGGCGATCGTGCGCGCGCTGTTGCTGAAACCAAAGCTGTTGTTGCTGGATGAGCCGACTTCGGCACTGGACATGTCGGTGCAGGCGGAAATCCTCAACCTGCTGAACGAGCTGAAGCAGGCGGGCGATCTGACGATGATCCTGGTCAGCCATGATGCCGACGTGATTGACCATATGTGCGATCGTTCGGTGGCGATGGCGCATGGCCGGTTGGTAAACTGAAATCAGCCTGCCGTTCACTCGGCGGGCTTATTCATCTGCGTAATAAATAAAGCAATTTATAGTCGTTCTTCTGCTAAGTCGCTGCCCCTACACTCGCCAAATAACGCATCCGCGTGATTCTGGAGAGTGCATCAATGAAACGGCTAATCCCAACGTTATTGTTCAGTGCCCTGGCGGCGAGCTTCGGCGCACAGGCCGCCACCCCGAAAGACACGCTGGTGGTGGTCAGTTCGCTGGAAGGCATCATCAGTCTCGATCCTGCCGAAAGCTTTGAAACCGTCAGTTCGGCCAACCTGGTCAATCTGTATCAGCGCCTGCTGACACCGGATCGCACCACGCCGGAAAAGCTGGCGCCGGAACTGGCCAGCAGCTGGCAAACGGGGGCAGACGGCCACAGTTTGATATTTACCCTGAACGCCAACCAACGGTTTGCCTCCGGCAACCCGGTACGCCCGGAGGATGTGATCTTCTCACTGGTGCGGGCGGTGAAACTGAACAAGGCACCGTCGTTTATCCTTGGTGAATTCGGCTGGACGCCGGAAAACGTCGAGAGTCAGTTGAAGAAACGGGGCGATAACCAGGTGCAGCTAAGCTGGTCGGCCAATATCGGCAGTGGGCTGGCGCTGCGGCTGTTAACCGCGCCGGTGGCGTCGATAGTCGATGAAAAGCTGCTCAGCCAGCACGGTCAGCAGGGGGACTTCGGCAATGCCTGGCTGCGTTCGAACTCAGCCGGTGCCGGCCCTTATCGCGTCAGCAACTATGTACCTCACGAGGCGCTGTTGTTCAGCCGCAACGATTACGCTCAACCGCAGGCCAAGCTGAAAACGGTGTTGCTGAAAAACGTCAGCGATGCCGGCACCCGCCGTTTATTGCTGCTGAAAGGGGATGCTGACGTGGCCTACGATCTGGGGGCCGATCAGTTCAACTCGCTACGTAACGAAAAGGGCATCAGGATCGAGCAGCGTGATTCAGCCAAAGTCTATTACCTGGGGTTCAATACCGGCAGCAAGCAGGTACCGGCTTTGAGTAATCCGGCCTTGTGGCAGGCGGCACGCTGGCTGGTGGATTACCAGACGATTGCCGACAACCTGTTGAAGGGGCAGTATCGCGTTCACCAGGCATTCCTGCCGCAGGGGTTGGATGGCGCCTTGGATAATCAACCTTTTAAGCTCGACGTGGCCAAAGCCAAACAGATTCTGCATGACGCGGGTATCGCCGAAGGAACGCGTATTGATCTGATCGTCATCAATCAGCCGCCGTATACCGATATCGCCCAGGCGCTGCAGGCCAGCTTTGCCAAGGCCGGTTTGCAGTTGGACATTCATCCGGTAGTGGAGAGCGATCTGTGGGGCAAAATGCGCGGCCGTGATTTCCAGGCCATCTTCACCTACTGGGGGGCCGACTATCTGGATCCTAACACCAACGCCAGCGCCTTCGCTTACAACGTGCCGAATGGGCCGAAAACCCTGGCCTGGCGTACGCAATGGAACATCCCGACATTGAGTGCGGAAACTCGTGCAGCCGCGGCAGAGGGGGATGTTGCAACCCGCGCCGCGCGTTACGTCACGCTGCAGCGCGAACTGCAGGCCAGTTCCCCTTACGTTGTGGCCTTACAGGGGCAAACCCTGGTGGCGCTGCGCGATAATGTTAAAGATGCGCATGTGGATATTGCCAACAGCATGCTGTATCTGGATCGCGTGAGTAAGTAGGCCACCCCGGCACCGGTTATTGACCGAAACGACCGATAATACCCGCACCGCCCTTGGCATGGCCCTGCAATTTTTCCAACAGCTGTTCGCGGGTTAACCCTGGCCCCAGCGCATGGGGCGGGAGATCGGTGGCGATCAGCACGAAGGTATAGTGGTGCAACCCAGAGCCTGCCGGTGGGCATGGGCCGTGATACACCGCGGTACCCGGTGAGTTCTTGCCGCCGACAAAGCCTTTGCCCTGGGTAAGATCGCCTTCAGCGAAACCCTGAGCCGTGGCTGGAATACCGTAGGCCACCAAGTGGCTGGCGCCCAATCCGGCACGGCCCTCGGGATCGGACACCAGCAAGGCGAAGCTGGTAGTGCCCGCCGGCGGGTTGGCCCAGTTCAGCGCAGGTGAAACATTGTCGCCGATGCAACTGGCGTTGCCCGGGGTGGCCCCGGCATATTTCTGGGCCAGCATGCCGCCATCCTGAAACGCCGATGAGCTGAGGGTAAAGGTACCGGCAGCCTGCGCCGCGAACGACAGCGAACCGGAAAGTAATGTCGCGCTGAGCGCGAGAGCAGATAAACCACGACCGATCATACAGCCTCCTGTGTTTGGTTAAATAAAGCATAGTGGTGCAGAGACAGGCTCGCTATAACAGCCTGGCCAACAGTCGGCTATAACAGCGCCAACCACGGCATTAATCCGCCATGGGGGTGAAATAAGCTGAAATGAGAGAATTTCCCTTGATGAAGGGCGTGATATCCATGTCGGCCATCGAAAGCAGGGTAAACCAGCCGGAAAGCGCCAGATAAAGGCCGAACGGCAGCGGGGCATCTTTGCCGGGGCTGCGGCGTAACTGGGCCACAATCGCAACGCATAAGCCTGCAATGGCTGCGCCGGTCACCAACATCGGCAGGGCAGGCCAGCCACTCCAGGCCCCCAGGGCCGCCAGCAATTTAAAGTCGCCCTGGCCGATACCCTCCGTTTTCCGCCGAAGGCGATAAAGGGCGTTAAGCCACCATAGCGACAGATAGCCGGCGACGGCCCCGATCACTGCCTCGTCGAGCGAGGTAAAGCAGCCTTGCTGATTGGCCAGCAGCCCGGCCCATAACAGCGGTTGCGTCAGGCGATCCGGTAACAGCCTGTGCCGCCAGTCGATAAAAGCCAGCGCGAGCAGCAGGGTCGCCACCGGCAGCAAGCTGATTCTCTGCAGTGGCGATAGGCTAAAAGGCAATGCCGCCAGTCCGGCGCAGGCGGCTATCAACATCAGAGTGCGGGTTTTTAGCGGCGGCAGGCGTTGCCCTGCTTCCTGAGGTACGGAATGCATAAGCCATCTGGCGATCACCGCCGACAGTAACATCGCCACAATAAACAGGCCGCGAAACCAGAGATCCCCCTGCGGGTCGTTAAACATAAGCATCCTTGCTGAACTGAAATTAACGTTCAAAATAGCGGCAAAATGGGTTTTACAGCAGAGCAGATGCCAGGTCATGACGCGCTTTGTGCAGGCGATCGCAAAGCATTGTTTATAGCCAGGTAAAACACGCTGAAATTGAGGGTTTTCACGCATAATCAACGTATTACTGTGTTTTATGAAAAGATGAATGCCGATTAATCAGGCAAAATCTGCGCTGAAATTTAGTGAATTTATCCTGACCGACGGCGAATGTTCGGCGCGTTCTGGAATGACCCCTCTTTACAAGGCAATATCAATCGCAAGTGTGACGTTGTCACATAATAAACTGAGGTTTATCTGATGGTTTATCATCAGAAACCGATTAGAATTTGGGGTTCATGATGCACTTTGGCGCACCGGTGCCCGACAGGGCCAATACCCCGGTTGTTCGCTGTGCAAAGGTCGTTGTTCTGCTGCCTGGAGTGGCCGCAGCAAAAAAGGTTTTTCCGCCCACTCTCGGGATGAGGGAACGGCGGTGGTGTAATGACTGACGTTATTCTTAAAGCGCGTAACAGATTGAAAAAAGCCGTTGATTTCCTCTCACTCCCTGCCCGTTTACCGGCGGTGGGTTTGGCGTGGCTGTTGGGCAGCTTGCCGGCTGGTGCCGAATCTCCCCCTGCGCCGCCCTCGGTCAGCCATCAAGCGAACGCAAACGACAACTTGCCCGAGCTGGGGGGCAACGCCTCGAATGACGCAGAGCGAGAGAAAGAGTGGGCCACCATGGCCAAACAGCTGGGTGAGCGTAACCTGAATAATGTCTCCGGCCAGCAGGTGCGAACCCGCGCCGAGAGTTACGCGGTAGGGCAAGCCGGTGAGGTGCTGCAACAACAGGCGCAAGAGCTGCTGTCACCGCTGGGCACCGCCAAACTGTCGCTGGTGATGTCCGACCAGGGGGATTTTTCCGGCAGCAGCGGCCAGCTGTTCAGCCCTCTGTATGACGTTAACGGCTTGCTGACCTACAGCCAACTCGGTTTACTGCAGCAAAGCCAAGGTTCATTGGGTAACTTTGGCCTTGGGCAGCGTTGGGTCGCCGGTGATTGGCTGCTGGGATATAACACGGTGCTCGACAGCGAATTCAAGCGCAATCAAAACCGCGCCAGCCTGGGGGCCGAAGCCTGGGGTGACTTCCTGCGTTTTTCCGCCAATTATTACTATCCATTATCGGCACTGGCGCAACAGAAGGATAACGCCGAATTTCTCAGTCGTCCGGCAAGCGGTTACGACATCACCACCCAGGGCTACCTGCCGTTTTACCGCCAGATCGGCGGCTCTCTCAGCTACGAGCAGTACTGGGGGGAGAACGTCAACCTGTTTGGCAGTGGTAAAAAACAAAACGACCCGCGCGCCATGCAACTGGGGGTGAATTACACGCCGGTGCCGCTGGTGACGGTGAAAGCGCTGCACAAGATGGGGGAAGGCGGGGTGAGCCAGGATCAGGTCGAACTGGCGCTGAGCTATCGCCTTGGTGTGCCGCTGGTAAAGCAGATATCCCCGGAGTATGTGGCCCAGGCCAAATCGCTGCGCGGCAGCCGCTATGACAATATCGAACGGAAAAATGTCCCGGTAATGGAATTCCGCCAGCGTAAAACGCTGCAGGTCTTCTTAGCCACGCCGCCCTGGAGCCTGCAACCGGGGGAAACGCTGCCGTTGAAGCTGGAGATTAAAACCACCAATAAAATCACCCGCGTCAGTTGGCAGGGGGATACCCAGGCACTGAGCCTGACGTCGTCGCAAAACAGCAACGATCCACACGGCTGGAGCCTGATTGTGCCGCAGTGGGATGACACGCCGGGGGCGGAAAACCGCTACCGTTTATCGGTCACGTTGGAAGACGACAAGCAGCAATTGGTGACGTCCAACTGGATCCAACTGCAGGTGACGCCGCCGCTGACCGCCTCTTCCGGGGAGGGCGAGGGTTTGCCGCCGCCAAAAACGCTGCAAACGCCCACTATTCCGGCAGAGACCGGGCCGTTGAACGGCGCTGACTAGCCGTTTTTGCCCTGCAGTACCCACACGGCGGCCTCAACGCGCGATTTCAGCTTCATTTTTTTCAACAGGTGTTTGACGTGCACCTTGACGGTACTTTCGGTGATGGTCAGCTTACGGGCGATCATCTTGTTCGGCAGACCCTGGGCAATCAGTTTGAGAATATCGCGCTCGCGCGGTGTGAGCTGCTGAATATCCCGCTCGGCGCTTGGGCGGTTTTCACGCAGGCTGGCGGCCAGAATGGGGGTTAAGGCCTCGCTCAATACCATCTGGCCTGCGGCGGCCTGGTGCAGCGCCTTCAACAGTTCCTCCGGCTCCATGTCTTTTAGCAGGTAGCCGTCTGCGCCGCGTTTTAGCGCGCTGACCACGTCATCTTCGTGATTCGACACGCTAAACACCACAATGCGGCCAGAAAGCGCGGTCATGCGCAGGCGATCCAACGTTTCCAGCCCGTTGATGCCCGGCATATTCAGATCGAGCAGGATCAGGTCAGGATCGTGCTCCTCGGCCAGCGAAACACCTTGTTCACCGTTGCCGGCCTCGGCAATCACCTGCAGGCGCGGGTCCATGCCGATAAGCTGTTTTACGCCGTTGCGCAGCATCGGGTGGTCGTCAATCAATAAAATGGTGGCGGCAGTTTCGGTCGTCATGGTTTCTCCCATTAGTCGATGGCGTGGTTGTCCGGCTTGAATACCACCCGGACTTCGGTGCCGCCGCCGTTGCGGGGCAAAATTTCGCAGCGGCCGTGCAGGCTTTTGGCGCGATCGCGCATGATGATCAGGCCATAGTGATCGGGGCGAAGGGTATCTTGCGGTAGTCCGCAGCCGTTATCGCAGACGCTCAGGGTGACTTCGCCCCGTTGATTGATCACCTGAATGCTCACCTGGCTGGCCTGGGCGTGTTTATGGATATTGCTGAGCGCTTCACGGGCAATCTGTAGCAGGTGGATAGCCTGATAAGTGGGCACGGTGCGCGGCGTCAACTGATAGTCGAGGCTGATGGGAATGCCCAGCCGTTGGCTGAACTCCTGCACCGTTGATTGCAGCGCCGCCAGCAGCCCCGGTTCTGTCAACCGCAGACGGAAGGTGGTCAGCAGCTCGCGCAGTTGGCGATAGGCAATGTTAAGTTCCTCTCGCATCTGTTGCACCAGCCCCAGGTTGGCGGGGGAAAGTTCCGCGCCCTGCATTTGCAGGCAACTGAGTTGCATCTTCAGGCACGACAGCGACTGGGCGATAGAGTCATGCAGTTCACGCGCTATCGCCGCACGCTCTTCCATCAGCATCAGTTGCTGCTGGTGATCAACCTGGCGTTCAATCGCCAGCACGCTGGTCAACTGCTCCACCAGGGTGTTCATCAACTGTTTATGGTCGTCATTCAGCGGGCGCTGTGGCGCATGTTGCGCGACAATCACCCCATAATCTCCCAGCTTGTCGCTCAGGCTCCAGCTTAGCGATGGGTGGCTGGCATGCTGTTGCTCGTCGTCGTTCAGGCAGGCGCTGCACACCGGATTATTGCAGTACTCCGGTCGCAAAGGCTGGTTGCCGCTCAACTGCACAAACTGCTCCTGGCTGTTGTTTTCATACAGCCGCACCTGAATGGCGCGCAATGGCGTCAGGGTTTGCAATTGATTGAGTATTGGCGTCAGGCGGCTGCACAGCGGTTCATTGGCGTGCAGTTGCCGGCTGGCGCGGTACAAAAAGCTCAATACCTGATTTTTTTGCTGCAGATCGGCAGTTTTCTCCGCCACCCGTTGCTCCAGCCCGCTGTACATGGTGGCCAGTTCGTCGGACATGGTGTTTAACGCGCCGCCAAGCGAGGCCATTTCATCCTGGTGACCACGTTGGGTGAAGCGGCGGCTGAAATCGCCGCGGCCCACCGACAGCGCCATCGCCACCAATTGCCGCCAGGGATGCAGCAGGCGCCGGCGCAGGTAACAAATGGTACCTACCAACAGCAGCAGCGTCAGGGCAATAAACACCGCCTGCACCAGCGTCACCGTCAACAACCGACGTTCGGTATGACGATCGATGTCCGAGACCAGCGCGTCCAGCAGAGAGACGAAATGGGCTACCTGCGGCGCAGCGTCGGCCGGTTTATGGGCCTGGCGCAATTGCGGCAGCAGCGTCAATTGCCAGTAGTCGTGCAGCGCTTGAAATTGCTCTGTTAAGCCTTCTTGTTCTACCGGCCGCTGCAGGTCGGGGCTGTTGGCATCCTGGTCCAGCTCGCGTATCAGGGATTCGCTGCGCGCATCCAGCGGCACCTGGGCCAGCAGGCGATAGCTCTGCATTCGCAACGAACCGGCTTTGTTGATGGCGTGCGCGTTGCCCTGAATGCTTTGTGACATCCAGGCGGAAATGCTCATGCCGGCCACGCCCAGGATGCCCAGGAGCAGCATCAAAATAGCCACCTGGTTAACGATGGAAAGCGGAGCTAACAGGCGTTTCATAAGCTTTGGATCCCTGGAACATAGCAAAACAACGGCTGGAACCAGAGGACGAAAGCAGGTGGTGCCAGCGAGGGTAGTAACGTTTCAGCGTTATTTTTCATCATACCCAGAGATAACCCCATACCTCTAACGAAGTACCCATTAGTTTCCGCCCGGCAATATGGCGTCGTGGCAGCGGTATGGGGTGATTTTCAATCGATTGATTTATTTTGTTTTTACCTTGAATTGCGGGTTACTCATAAAGGGATGGCTGGCGTTTTTCGGCATTTGGCTACCTGCATCCGGGTTGATTTACATCAACTTTGCCGCGGGGGGCGGCCCATAGGGTGAGCGAAGTTATCACCCTGTGTCTGAGGTTTTTATGTCGCAATCTGCAACGTCATTATCAAAACAAACAGGCGCGGTTATTCAGGATTGGCAACCTGAGGATGCCGCATTTTGGCAGCAGCGTGGCCAACGCATTGCTAACCGCAACCTGTGGATTTCCATTCCTTGCCTGCTATTGGCCTTCTGCGTGTGGATGCTGTTTAGCGCGGTCGCCGTCAATTTGAACAAAGTTGGCTTCAACTTCACCACCAATCAACTATTCCTACTCACTGCACTGCCTTCGGTTTCTGGCGCTATCCTGCGCGTGCCTTATTCATTCGTGATCCCGATCTTCGGCGGACGCCGCTGGACGGCCATCAGCACCTGTTTCCTGCTGGTCCCTTGCCTGTGGCTGGGCTTCGCGGTGCAGGACGCCACTACCCCTTACGGCGTATTCATCATTATTTCTTTGCTGTGCGGTTTTGCCGGCGCCAACTTTGCCTCCAGCATGGCCAATATCAGCTTCTTCTTTCCCAAGGCCAAACAGGGCGGTGCTCTGGGCCTGAACGGCGGTTTAGGCAATCTGGGCGTGAGCGTGATGCAGTTGGTGGCTCCACTGGCCATCTCCATCGCCATTTTCGGCGCATTTGGAGGAACCGGCCATTTACAGCCAGACGGTAGCGCATTGTGGCTGGAGAATGCGGCCTGGATTTGGGTGCCATTTTTGTTGATCGGCACGCTGGCAGCATGGTTCGGCATGAATGACCTGGCGGCCTCAAAAGCGTCGCTGCGTCAGCAATTGCCGGTGCTCAAACGCGGTCACCTGTGGGTACTGAGCTTGCTGTACCTCGCCACCTTTGGTTCCTTCATCGGCTTTTCCGCCGGCTTCGCCATGCTGTCTAAAACCCAATTCCCGGACGTGGTGATCCTGCACTATGCCTTCTTTGGGCCATTCCTGGGCGCATTGGCACGACCGGTAGGTGGAGCGTTATCCGATCGTTTCGGTGGTGTCCGCGTCACGTTGATTAACTTTGTGCTGATGGCGGTGTTTGCTGCCTTACTGTTCCTGACTTTACCGGGGGCAGGGCACGCAGGATCGTTTATCGCATTTTACAGCGTCTTTATGCTGTTGTTCCTCACCGCCGGGTTGGGCAGCGGATCCACCTTCCAGATGATTGCCGTTATCTTTCGTAAAATTACCGTCGATCGGGTTAAGGCCGCCGGTGGCAGTGACGAAAGCGCTCAGCGCGAAGCTGTCACCGACTCTGCCGCGGCCTTGGGCTTTATCTCGGCGATCGGCGCCGCCGGTGGTTTCTTTATTCCACAGGCCTTCGGTACCTCATTGGCGCTGACCGGCTCACCGGCTGGCGCGATGAAAATCTTCCTGGTGTTCTACGTGGCGTGCATTTTGGTCACCTGGATTGTCTACGGCCGTAAGAAATAGAAAGCCTTTCGGTAACACCTGCTCCTCTCCGGCCGGGGAGGAGCTTTTTATCCTCTTTTTAGATGAATCTTTTACCCCCTCAGTGAAATCCTCGACGCTTTAGGTAATATTCTTATTATTACGCGCTGTTTTTCCCTTTGTTTATAGGCGCATCTATCCTGCTGTGACTTTCTCTTGTCTTTACCAAAAATGTTATTTGTGCATTATTTTTTCATTTTCACGTCGAGTTTCTTACAAAAATAAAGCATTGTGATGGCCGTATCGGGTTGGAATGAAATTCCGTTTTATTGCGACGGATGAGATTCATTTCACCAAGATAACAATAGGCCTTTGTATTTGGTGCTATATTTTAACTCTACATTCCAAGAACGGCTAAATCAGATAACTCTCATTCTGTTTTAGCAGGCTTTTTGTAGGCTATCTGGCAATCGGATTAGGTGGAAAAACAGATGATATCGTTGGATGTCAGAATGAAATTTCACAATTTCATTAAAATAACAACTCGATAACATTTTTATATTTAGTGTTATAAAACAATAAAGTATGTTGGTTTTATTGCCGGAAATCATGATGAGAAACCATGTTTCCAACAGGGAAATAAAGACATTCAAAGAATCCTAACCTCCTTTTGAGAGGTGTTGTAAAAAATGAAATCAGTAATTTTTTATAAAAATAAATATCCCATGAATGCAACCTGTTGAGTTTACATTTAATTTCTTGAACATTTTTTCATATTTCTATACAAAGTGTGCAGGACAGGCACGCTAAGGAAATTAAAAGTGAATCTTGATAAAAGAATAAAGATTAGGAATCTAGATGTTCTGACACCGTCCAGGGAAAAGTTTCGCCTACGTTGGAAGGAGTATCAGATACTTTCACTTCTTGTCGCCAGATCCCCAGAACTGGTTAGTCGTACAGAAATTATAGAAAACATATGGAAAGGAACTTATTGTTCGGATTCAACTATAAATCAAACAATTAAATCAATTCGTCAAAAAATCGGTGATGCTGAGCATACACTTATCAGAACTATTCCGCGCCTGGGTTATAAGGTGGAAAACAAGGGTGTTTTTCACTTTATTTCGGAAGAAGAAGAATATGTCGCTGATGAAATATGGGGTGTCGACGATGATGTTAATAAAGACATTCAAGCGGAACTTTCTGAAAGTAACGATAAACAGGATGAAATTGCTACTGAAGAAATAGAGTTGAATGAGGCGGATATTGCTCCCGTTGCTTCATCTGTCACACCAGGAACGATTAAAAATACGACGATCGGAAAAAAAATCCCGGCGTCGGCTGGTTTTTTCTCCGTACCGGCCGTCAGAGTTGTGAAATACCTGTCGGTATTCGTGTCGTTACTGATTATTTCACATTTTTCTTATGTCCTGGGGAATCAAACACGTCCACCCATTATCAATGATATTCAAAACAACACTCGCGTAGTGCTTACTCTGACGTTGAACAACTCCCGAACCAACAGTCCGCAAACGCTGCTTTGCTTGTATCAGGGAGAAAGTTTGGAACAGGCAACCATCGAATGCGTCGATCCTAAACAAGGAAAGCTGAAACAGCCGGTGAAATACGAAACTTCGGATGCGCAGGGTGCGGGTAAGATTAATCTCATCCTGCCGAATAAAACCATGGAATATCAGGTCGCTTACGATGTTAAAAATTAGCATGAGATAACATTTCACCTTTATCGATAATTTTACATTTGGTACTTATTTTTATTTCATTATTTGTTATTTGAAAGCCTGGTCTGTTTTGTCCAGTCTGGTTTCCATGTTCTAACGCGAATTAGCGTCCTGCCTCAATGGTGTGGTGGGGAATAATGGGAAACCGGGTTGAGTGACAAATTATGGATAAGCGTAAAGTAGCGATCATCGGGGGTTCCGGCTTTATCGGCACGCGTTTGGTTAAGCGTCTGAGTGCACGTGACGACCTGGTGTTGACCATCGTAGATAAAAAGCAGAGTGAGCATTTTCCTGAGCTCTATCAGTTTGGCGATGTAACCCAGCCCGAGACACTGCAGCAGCCGTTGGCGGGTTGCGACGCCGTGATCAACCTTGCGGCCGAGCATCAGGATAATGTCGATCCTATCTCACTGTATTATCAGGTCAACGTTGAGGGTGCGCGCAATGTTTGCATGACGGCATCGGCGTTGAATATCACACAGATCATCTTTACCTCCTCCGTGGCGGTCTATGGCTTTGTCACTCGGGAAACCGGTGAGGAAGGGGTTTTCGAACCCTTTAACCATTACGGTAAATCCAAGCTGGAAGCGGAGTATGTCTACGAAGCCTGGCGTAAAGCCGATGGCAGCAACAAATTAACCATCATCCGCCCGACGGTGGTGTTTGGCGAAAACAATCGTGGCAACGTTTATAACTTGTTCCGACAAATTGCCAGTGGCCGTTTTGTGATGATTGGCAGCGGCAATAATATGAAATCGATGGCTTATGTCGAAAATATCGCTGCCAGACTGGAGTACGCGCTGGATCAGCAAGCCACTTATCAGGTCAGCAATTATGTTGATAAGCCTGACTTCACCATGAATCAATTGGTTGACGTTATTTCCTCTTCATTAGGCAGGAATAATAAGACTATTCGCATTCCTTATCTATTTGGGATCTGCGGTGCCACGGCATTAGATGTAGTGAGTAAAATAAGTCGCCGTAAATTTCCTATTAGCCGGGTACGAGTGCAAAAATTCTGTGCCAGAACGCAATTTAAAAGCAATGTGCAATGTGATTTCGTGGCGCCAGTTGAACTTGATTCGGCAATCGAAAAAACAATTAAACACGAGTTTTCCTAGAGATAACTTTATTACGGGTTAGGGTTATTTATTTTTTGCCTCTGACAAGCAGATAAATCTGTATTACACGGGATCGGCTCATGCTGACTTATATCCTGGGGCTGTCAATTTTATTTTTGTTAATAGCGCATTGGGAGCTGTAACTCAAGGGCGGTAGCGTGCTTATTCGCTGGAGGAACAATGTTATATCAACTGAGCGTGATATTTATTTTGGCGTTGATGCTGGTGGTTATTGCCCGCCGCGCTGCGCTGGCGGTGGGGCTAGTGGATAAGCCCAATACGCGCAAGCGTCATCAAGGGCATGTTCCATTGGTTGGTGGAATTGCCATTTATCTGATCATGACGCTGGTGACCTTTTGGCAGCCGGACTGGTTGCCGCACAGTACCACCTATTTACTGAGCATCACGGCATTGGTGCTGCTTGGGGTACTGGATGACCGTTTTGATCTGCCGGTGGCGCCACGCGTCATTGTGCAGGGAGGGATCGCGCTGGCGATGATGCTGGCGGCAGGGATGCAACTTACCTCATTCGGTTTCCTGTGGGGCCATCAAGAGTTGCTGCTGGGCTACGCGGCCTTGTTGATCACGCCCCTGGCGGTATGGGGTGCGATCAACGCCTATAACATGGTTGACGGCATCGACGGCCAGTTGGGTGCATTGTCCTGCGTTACCTTTACCGCGTTGGCCATCCTGTTCGGTTTGGCCGGGCATGAAGAGCAGGCGTTGTGGTGCCTGAGCCTGATCGCGGCTCTGGCCGCCTACCTGTTATTCAACCTCAGCGTGTTTGGTGTGCGTAACAAGATTTTCATGGGGGATGCCGGCAGCATGGTAATTGGATTCAGCGTGCTGTGGTTGCTGATTGTCGCCACTCAGGGCGACGACGCCGTGATGCGGCCGGTGACTGCGCTGTGGCTGATTGCCATTCCGCTAATGGATATGGTGACGGTGATGGCGCGTCGTTTGCTGCGTCGCCAGAGTCCCTTCAAGGCCGGGCGTGATCATTTGCATCATATTTTGATGCGTCGCGGCCTTAATGCGCGTCAGGCGTTGGGTATGAGCTGCATGCTGGCGGTGACGCTGGCCTGCGTCGGCATCTGCAGTGAAGTGCTGCAACTGCCCGATCATCTGATGCTGTTGGCCTTTGTATTTTGCTTCTTCGGTTATTTTGCCCTGCTGCACGAACCCCGTCAGGCCAGAGTTTTTACCGATAACCCTACCGCCGATCGTTAATCCTCCCACAGGCCGCAACGGCGGCCTGTTTTTCACGGTACCGTTATGAACCTTCATTTGTCTCATTTGATGCCACTGGTGCTGTCCAGCGTGCTGCTCAGTGGTTGCACCGCCTTTCCGGGTTCACACCTGCCGACCCAGGGCAAAGAAAAAGTGACTCAGCAGGACGAAGATTTCGACCTCAACAAGCAGGTTCAGGTGTATCGCGTCACGCCGATGCTGCTGGAAAACATGCGTCGCATAGAACCGGTAGCGCGCCCCAACCTGGCATTGGACCAGCGGTTGCAAAGCTATCAGTACCGCATCGGCGTTGGGGATGTACTCAACGTTACCGTCTGGGATCACCCGGAACTGACCACCCCGGCAGGGCAATACCGCAGCGCCAGTGACACCGGCAACTGGGTGCATGCCGATGGCAGCATTTTCTATCCGTACATAGGTCGAGTGCAGGTGGTGGGCAAAACCGTCACCGAGGTGCGTAACCAGATAGCCAGCCGCCTGGCGACCTATGTGGAAAGTCCCCAAGTGGACGTCAGTATCGCCGCGTTCCGCTCGCAAAAAGTGTATGTGACTGGCGAGGTGAAAACCTCTGGGCAGCAGGCCGTGACCAACGTGCCGCTGACCATTCTGGATGCGATCAACGCCGCCGGCGGGCTGACCGATAACGCCGACTGGCGCAACGTGGTGCTGACGCACCAGGGCAAAGAACAGCCGATTTCGCTGCAGGCATTGATGCAGCGCGGCGACATCAGCCAGAACCATTTGTTGACGCCTGGCGACATTCTCTATGTGCCGCGCAACGACGAACTGAAAGTGTTTGTGATGGGCGAGGTTGGGAAGCAGTCGACGCTGAAAATGGACCGCAGCGGCATGACCCTGACCGAAGCCCTGGGCAGTTCCGAAGGGATCAGCCAGACGGTGGCCGATGCTACCGGGGTGTTCGTGATCCGTCCAAACGGCGGCAAGCAGCCAAAACGGCTGGCGTCGCTGTACCAGTTCGACCTGTCTGATGCCGCCGCACTGGCGATGGGCACCGAATTCCAGTTGGAGCCTTATGACGTGGTGTACGTCACCGCGGCACCGGTCGCACGCTGGAACCGCTTGATTAGCCAGCTGGTACCGACCATTTCCAGCTTCAACGACCTCAGTGAGGCCACGTTGCGGGTACGTAACTGGTAACCCCGTAACGGTGACTAAAGGAAGACCGATGATGAAGAACAATGCATTGCCGATTGTGATGGCCGAACAGGACGACAAATTGGAGTGGGAGCGCCTGATTGGCCCGCTGTGGGACAACCGCTGGCGCATTCTGCTGGTGACCGGCGTAGCCGGGATGCTGGGCTGTGCCTATGCGTTGATGGCAACGCCAATCTACCAGGCCACCGCGCTGGTGCAGGTGGAAAAACAACTTTCGGGCGACTCGTTGCTGCGCGAAACGCTGGACAGTTCGATCGGCGGAGTCGGTCAGAACTCGGCGACCCAGGACGAGGTATCGCTGGCGAAATCACGTTACGTAATTGGCAAAACCGTCGACGACCTCGGCCTGACGGTGCGCATCAGTCCGGATTATTTCCCGCTGTTCGGCAAGGGCATCGCTCGCCTGAGTGGCGAAGTTACGCCGGTACTGCGTATTTCTTCCATGAAGGTGCCGGCGGTGATGCAGGGCCAGGAACTGACCCTGACCGTCGATGATCCGCAGCATTACAGCCTGAGTCATGACGGCAAAACCTTGTTCAGCGGCGTTGTGGGGCAAACGCTGCAGCAGGGCGGTTGGTCGGTCAACGTGAGCGAGCTTGAAGCGCAGCCGGGCACCACCTTTACCGTGGTTAACGTGCAGCGCCAAAAAGCGGTGGACGATCTGCGCAATATTCTCGATGTCGCACCTGGCGGCAAGGAAAGTGGCATCATGACCTTCAGCCTGGCGGGGGAGGATCCGCAGCGTGCGGAAGCGGTGCTCAAGAGTATCACCGATAACTACCTGCAGCAGAATGTGGATCGAAAAACTGAAGAAGCCCAGCGCATGCTGGCCTTCCTGCATGAGCAGTTGCCACGGACCCAGACTTCGCTCAATAACGCCGAGAATCAGCTTAATCAATTCCGCCAGCAGAACGACTCGGTAGACCTGTCGCTGGAGGCCAAGTCGGTGCTGGACACCCAGGTGCAACTTGAAGGGCAGCTCAATGAGTTGACCTTCAAAGAGGCGGAAATTTCCAAGCTCTATACCCGGGTACACCCGGCCTACCGTGCTTTGTTGGAAAAGCGCGCCACGCTGGAAGCTGAAAAGGCGCGACTCGGTAAACAGGTACAAACCTTGCCGAAAACCCAACAGGAAATTTTGCGCCTCACCCGCGACGTGCAGGTGGATCAGCAGGTCTACATGCAGTTGATGAACAAGCAGCAGGAGCTGAGCATCAGCAAGGCCGGTACCGTGGGCAACATCCGCATCATCGATGAGGCCGAAACCGGTCTGCGGCCGGTACAGCCACAAAAAGCGATGATCGTGTTCTTCGCTCTGCTGATGGGCGGTGTGCTGTCGGCGTCAGTGGTGGTACTGCGTGCTGCGCTTCATCGCGGCATCAGCGATACCGATACGCTGGAAAAGCGTGGTATCAGCGTGTATGCCACGGTGCCGCTTTCGCCCTGGCAGCAAAAGCGCAATCGAGTTCAGCAGCAGCTGTTGACCAAACACAGCAGCGGCAAACTACCGATCCTGGCGCAGGAAGAACCGGAAGATTTATCCGTTGAGGCTATCCGCAGCCTGCGCACCAGCCTGCATTTCGCCATGATGGAGGCCAAGAACAATATTCTGATGGTATCCGGCGCCAGCCCGGCCAGCGGGAAGAGTTTTACCAGCACCAACCTGGCAGTAGTGATCGCTCAGGCAGGGCAGCGGGTGTTGCTGATTGATGCCGATATGCGCAAAGGCTTCTTGCACCGTTGGTTGAACAACAGCGCCAAGGAAGGCCTTTCAGACATGCTGTCAGGGCTGATTGCGCCAGAGATGGCGGTGAAAAAGACCGATATCGCCAACCTGGATTTTGTGCCGCGCGGGCAGGTGCCACCTAATCCGTCCGAACTGTTGATGCACCAGCGCTTTGCTGATTTTCTGCGTTGGGCGGGCCAGAACTACGATCTGGTGCTGATCGACACACCACCGGTGTTGGCGGTGACCGATGCCGCCATTGTCGGACACCACGCCGGTACGGCACTGATGGTGGTGCGTTTCGAGGTCAACACCGTCCGGCAGATTGAGACCAGCATCCGCCGGTTCGAACAAAATGGTGTCACCATTAAAGGGGTGATCCTCAACGGCATGGTGAAGAAAACCGCTACCGACGCCGGTTACTATGCCTTTGCTTACCCGAGCCACCAGGAAAAGGTCCAGTAACCCTATGAAAGCGATGCTGATGAACTCCCTGTGGTTAATGTTGGAGCGAGTATCGCTGAGCCTGTCGGGGATTTTCGTTTCGGTCTACGTCGCGCGCTATCTTGGGCCGGCGCAGTACGGGCTGATTAACTATTTGTTGTCGGTGATTGCCATCGCGGTTCCGCTGGTGCAACTGGGGGCCGATGCGGTGTTGTTCAATCGCGTCGCCCGCCAGCGGCACAGCGGCATTCGGCTGATGTTGGCCTCGATGCGTCTGCGGCGGCAACTCTTTGCGCTGATCGCGGTGCCGCTGATGGCCTGGGCATTGTTAACGCAGGATCGCACCAGCCAGATCATGATGGCGCTAATGCTGGTCAGCGCATATTTCTCGGTACAGGACGTTTATAAAATTTATTACGACGCCCTGTTGAAATCGAAGCTGAACACGCTGATCAACAATGTGGCGCTGCTGTTGTCGATTGTGATGCGGTTGGCGCTGGTGCATGCCAAGCTGCCGCTGGAGTGGTTCGCGGTGCCCTATGTGCTGAGCAGCCTGATCCCCTACGGGGTACGTTGGCTGCTGTTTCGCCGCGAGCAAGGGGGCATGCGGCCCATCAGCCTGCGTCATCAACGGCGCTATGGCCGCTATCTGCTGAAGGTGGGGCTGCCGCTGGCCGTGTCCGGGTTATCGATTGTCATCTATACGCGTATCGATCAGATCATGATCGGTAACTACCTCGGGGAACACAGCGTTGGGTTGTACAGTGCCGCCATCACCCTGAGTCAGGGATGGGTCTTCGTGCCCATTGCGCTGATTACCTCGATGATGCCGGGGGTGGCCAACGCCGGTTCCTTAAGCGAGCAGGAAGGGCGGATCCGACTGCTGTATCTGGTGGTTCTGCTGCTTTCTATGCCAGTGATATTACTGCTGTCGCTGTTCCCGGGCCCGATAGTGAAGCTGATGTTTGGCGACAGTTACCGTGAAACCGCCGCCATTCTGGCGCTGTGCTCGGTGACTTCACTGTTCTCGGTGATGGGCACTGTTTCTTACCGGGCGATCGTGTTGTTTGGCGGTTATCGGTTTATCGCGATAAAAATGCCTTTGGCCGCTTTGGTCAACGTGCTGATGAATCTGGTGTTGATCCCGCGTTATGGCATTTTGGGCGCGGCGATATCAACGTTTATTACCGAATTTATTTCGTTTTTTGTACTTAATGGCTTTTTTAGAAAAGGACAAATTACCCGGCTGCAGGTCACCTGCTACCGTTGTTTACCGCAACTAATAGGGAAGGTGCGAGAACTTTATGCTAAATAATCTGGTGAAGGGTTTTTACCGTAATATACCCGATGCATTATATCATCAGTTAAAATACGCCTTATTTTTTCGCAAGGTGCCACATCTTGCTAAACCGGTGGGGTATAGCGAGAAACTGATGCGCAGAAAAGTCTATCCTCTGGCAATGTATACTCAACTGTCCGATAAATATCTGGTCAGAGAGTACATTGAACGGCTGTGGGGAAAAGAATACCTCATCGAACTCTATGCACAGGGTAAAAAATTAACTGAGGAAATGTATGAGTCATTGCCGAATACCTTCGTTATCAAGGCGAATCACGGCAGCGGTTATAACAAGCTGGTGTTTGATAAAAGCCAGACCAGTTTTAATGAGTTAAGGGTATTGACCAACAGTTGGTTGCGACAGAATTTTTATCAAGTCTATCGCGAGCGACATTATAAGGATATTTCGCCCTGCATCATGGTGGAAAAGATGTTGCTGGAAGACGGCAAGACGCCGAACGACATCAAGATCCACTGTTTTAATCGCAATGGAGAGGTGCGTTTTTTCATTCAGATTGATTACCAGCGCTTTATCGACCACCGCCGCGACTTCTTCGACGCCCACTGGAACCGCACGGAAATCCGCATGGGGGTGCCTAACAGCGATGTTCCGATGGAGAAACCTTGCCGTTTAGAACAGATGCTGAAGCTGGCACGCCAGGTAGCAGAGCAATTCTCCTATGTGCGTGTCGATTTTTATCAGGTGCAGGAACGGATCTATTTTGGCGAGTTGACATTTACTCCCGGAGCCGGCCTGCAACGATTTACACCGGAAATTATTGAACAAGAGTGGGGAGGTTATTTCCAGGAGTAGTTGAGTAACCGGTGGGCTGCGCGTATTTCACCGCGTCAGGACGGGGGGAGTAACCGGACAAGGACATTCTGGGATAACAAGCTATTCCGTTGGCATTAGCGTTGTTTTGCCAAATGATAATATATTGTTGAGGTAATAAATGGACTTATCGATTGTCATGCCCGTTTTTAATAACTCAGCCAGCCTGGCCACTACATTAGTCAGGATGACTAATGCCTGCTCCGGATTCGATTATGAAATTATCGTGGTGGATAATGCGTCGGATAAACAAGAGCTGGATAATATGCGTAGCCTGTTGGTTGCAAATCGTCGGGCGCGGTTGCATGAAAATAAAGTTCGCCGTAATACCGCGGCGTCGTGCAATACCGGTTTTCGGTTAGCGCGAGCGGAAGTGGTTTTCTTTCTGGAACCGGAGGATTCGTTTAACACCAACTATATTATCCGCCGCCTGAAACGTCATCAGGACACCCGTATAGACATTATTTTTGGTAACTACGTTACGGTAAGTGACAGGAATGTACGCAGCTATCGATTCGATTATAAAGAAGGTGCAACGGGGGCGGATTTTTTATTTATCGACATGGGCGATATCCGCACTTCAACCATCAGTCTGCGCAAAAAAGATGACCGCCGGTTTTTATTTCCGGAGTTTCTTTATAAGTACCAGGATTGGGGATTTTTGGTCAATGCCACCAACCTGGGAGCCAAAGTGGCCTTTGACGAGGGACGCGGCGTGTTTATCCGCTGCGGTGATGCCGATACGGACCGCTGTCGGATGAATATCGACGCCAGCGAACAGTTTATTGACGCTTATCTCAATGCCAGCGGCCGCTATATCAGTGGTTTTGCCTGCAAACACCTGCTGGCCTCGCTCTACAGCGAAAATCTGCAGGCCTTTAACTATTACTCATCGCGCACTGAGCGTGATGCCCTGAGCAGCAAATTCAGGGCGATAAAACTGTACGGCGACTGTCTGGCCAGACTGGGGCTGTTTCCACTGGGCGGACGGCTGTTGCGTACCGCTCGCGAGGGATTTCGGAGATGACATGCAGCAACGAAAAGTAGCGATTGTGATTGAGAATATCGCCGAAAAAGGCGGTACCGAGCGGGTGGCCAGCAGTTTGGCCAATGCGCTGGCGACGCGTTTAGGGCATCAGGTGGATCTGGTGTCGATCAGCGGTGACCGGGCGTTTTACCCGCTGGACCCGGCGGTGAATTTGCGCTTTATGCGCGGCAGAACGCTGCTGTGGCCCTGGCGACTGGCATGGTTTTTACGGCGCGGCCGCTATGACGCAATTATCACCGTTTCGATGGGCAAACTCTCGTCGATTATTGTGCCGTACCTGCGCTTGTTGTGCCCGCACAGCCGGCTGCTGCTGAGTGAGCACGTCAGTTTCCATCAGTATCCCTGGCCGATGAAGTGGTTGAAGGTGCTGGTGTACCGACTCGGTGACCGTACGGTTCTGCTGACGAAGAAAGATTTGGCCACCATCAGCCGTTGGGTGCCTGACCGCAAATGTCGGGTGATCGAAAACGTTTCGCCATTCCCGGTGCAACCGCCACAACCGGCTCAGCAACAGCCGGTGGCGTTGGCGGTGGGGCGGTTATGCCGGCAGAAAGGGTTTGACCGCTTGATCGCCGCCTGGCAACGGATAGCGCCACAAGCGCCAGGCTGGCAATTGCATATCGTTGGCGACGGTCCGGACCGCGAAACGTTGCAACTACAGATTGACGCCGCCGGTCTGGGTGATCAGGTGAAGCTGTTGCCGGCGACGGCGGACATCGCCAGTCACTACCGTCAGGCCGCGATGCTATTGATGACCTCGCGTTACGAAGGCTTGCCGATGGTGCTGATTGAAGCGATGAGTTTTGGTCTGCCCCTGGTGGCGTATGACTGTCTGACCGGACCGGCTGAGCTGATCGATAACGGTAAAAACGGTTATCTGGTGGCGGAGGACGATATCGAGGCCTTCAGCCAACGAACGCTGGCGCTGATAGGCGACGGCGAGTTGCGTCAGCGCTTCTCTCTGCACTCGTTGGCGCGGGCGCAGCAGTACATTCCCGAGCGTATTTATCCCCAATGGCAACAGCTTATCGCTGGAGGTTAAGATGGAAAAAGTTTCAGTTATCATGCCGGCTTACAACGCCGCGGGCTTTATCAAAGAGTCGATCCTCGGGGTGTTGAACCAGACTTACCAGGATTATCACCTGTATGTGATCGACGATGCTTCCACGGATCATACCGCCGAGGTGGTGAAACCGTTCATCCACGATCGTCTGACTTACATCCGCAACAACACCAATCAGGGCGTGGCCGAAACCCGCAACATCGCGATTGAAGCCGCACGCGGCGATTATATTGCGTTTTGCGACAGTGATGACGTTTGGCACCCGAACAAGCTGGCGCGTCAGGTCGGTATTCTCAAGACCAACCGCTACGACGTGGTGTGCTCCCATTATTACACCTTTGAAGATGACCCGACGCGGGTGAAAAACTACCGCGGCGCCGGCGAAATCATCGCCTATAAAGACATGTTGAAAAGCAACTGGATCGGCAATCTGACCGGCATGTACAACCAGCGACAGGTCGGCAAGGTGTACCAGAGCAAAGTGGGCCACGAGGATTACGTGATGTGGCTGTCGGTGCTGGAGAAGGCGCGGAACCACATGGCTTATTGCATCCCCGAACCCCTGGCCTTTTATCGCCTGTCGGCGCAGTCGCTGTCCGGCAATAAATTCCGCGCGGCCGACTGGCAGTGGCAGATATATCGCCGCCATCTGGGGCTTTCCTATCAGAAGTCCTGTTATCTGTTCTTCTCCTATCTGTACAGCGCGGTGATGAAAAGACAATGAATTTCAGCAAACTAACCTCGGCCTGCCTGCTGGCGAGCGCCGGCTGGGCGGGGCTGGCCAATGCGGCCGGCTGCGACAGCAACCTGCTCAAGGATCCCGGCTTCGAGCAGGGTGGTGCCGGGTGGTCGCTGGCCTCGGCGCAGGTGGTCGCGGGTGGCCACGGCGGTCAGAGCAGCCTGTTTTATCAAAATCACAACCCGGCCAACTACCACAACATGCTGCAAACCCTGTCGGTCAAACCGGGTCAACAGCTGGCTTTTGGTGCCTGGGTTCGCGGTGAAAATCTCAGGGGCAAGGGCGAAAATCAGGGCGCCGGCGTGTTTGTCGAAAGCTATGACGACCAAGGGCGTTTTTTGGCGGGCAGCTATCCGCAGGGGCTGCTGGGCACCAGCGGCTGGCAGCCGGTGACCGGCGATTTTCGGGTGCCACCACGGGCGGTGAAAGTGGTGTTGGGCGTTTATCTGCGTCAGGGCACCACCGGCAGTGCCTGGTTTGACGATGTTTACGCCTGTCTGCAACCTGTTGCGCCGGAGTTGTACCAGATGCGCAGCGGCAAGGAGGCGGCCTCCAGCCTGATTGAAGTGGTGGATCCGCAGCAGGTGCAGGTGGACAGTACCCTGGTCGACGACAAGAATACCACCGTCAAACATGATAGCCGCCGCTATGCCATCAGCGAAAAACAGCAGGTGGAGTTTCCGCTGCCGGCCGATTTGGCTGCCGGAGAGTACCGCCTGCAGCAGCAGGTGACGGACGTGGCCACGCAACGCAGTCAGCGCAGCGAAATGCCGATCAGCGTTGGTCGCCCGCAGCCCAAGGTAGCGCTGGATGCTCAGGGTTACGTTTTGAAGCAAGGCAAGCGCTTCTTCCCGCTCGGCATCTACATGTACGGCGAGATGGCGACGGACGAACACCTGGCGCGCATCCGCGATGCCGGTTTCAATACCTTGCTCAATTACAACTACGGCACCGGCCGCGACCCCTATAACTATTTCCGCAAAACCCAGCAATATGGTTTGCAGGTGATTTTTTCGCTCAAGGATATGTACGCCGGCACCCGCTTTGCGCCGGAAACCAAAATGAGCTATCCGCAGCTGACGGCCAGCTATGTGGAGAAGTTCAAGCATCAACCAAACCTGCTCGCCTGGTACATCAACGACGAACTGGGCCCGGAATATGTGCCGCAGATTGAGCAAAAACACCTGCAGGTCAAGCAGTTGGATCCGGATCACCTGACGTTCCAGGTGTTGGACAAGACCGGGACGCTCAATGCCTATTTCAACAGTTCGGACGTATTGGCCAGCGACCCTTATCCGGTCGGCAGAGACGCCGATCTGACGCGAACGCTGGAGTACAGCCGTATTACCAGCCAGGTGGCGCGCCAGGCAAAAGGAGCCTGGTTGGTGATGCAAATTATGGATCATGCCGCTTACGCCCCCGGCCGCAAACCGCGTCAGCCTACCGAGGCGGAGATCCGCAATCAGGCCTGGCTAGGGCTGATCGGCGGGGCCAGAGGCATCCTGTTTTATTCCTATACCGACTTGTTCTACAAGCGCCAGCGTGGCGGCTTCAGTCAGCAGGAGTTCGATGCTATCTGGCGTGGCGTCGCCGGCGTAGCACAGCAGATTGTCAGCTTTGAGCCTTACCTGCTTTCCGGTGAAAGCCGGTTGTTGCAAGGCAACAATACCGCCATCCCGGCCCGGCTGTTTATCCGCGGCGATCGCGGCCTGGTACTGATAGCCAACCCTTATTACCGTCAAATGTCGGCACGTTTTGATCTGCCTGCCGGTTGGCAGGCTCAGGGGCAACGGCAGATTGAGGCGGAATTGCCTTCGATGGGCAGCCGTGCGGTATGGGTGCAACGTCAAACAGAAGATAAAGGATAACCGGTCATGAATATTACCCTGAGCCTGATTATTCCTGTGTACAAGGTCGAGGCTTACATCGAGGCATGTCTTGACTCGGTGCTGCAACAGTTACCTGACTGGGCGGAAGTGATCATCGTGGATGACGGCAGCCCGGACGGTGCCATCGGCATTGCCGAAGAGATGCTGTGTCGCTACCCGCAGCACAAACGGCGGGTCAGCATTCTGCGACAGGAAAATCAGGGGTTAAGCCAGGCGCGCAACAACGGCATTGACCATGCCGAGGGGAACTACATTGGCTTCCTGGACTCCGACGACGTACTGCTGGAGGGCTACTTCAGCATTTTGGGGCGTTTGTTGGCGGATAATCCGTTGGCCGACATTGTGGCCTTCAACGCCCAGCGCTTTTCGACCTTCAATAACGGCAAGATCCAACCGGACGGGACCATGGCTATCGTGCCCGGTAATGCGGCTCCGCAGCAGCGTGATGAGCATATGGCGCTGCTGGCAGACAGCTTTAACCGCAGCATGTGGTACGCCTGGGCGAGGATTTATCGCAAAACGCTGTTCGATGAGGCTCGCTTCCCGGCGGGGCGCAATTTTGAGGATATTCAGCTGATCCCGCAGCTTTACCTGAAGGCCGAACGCATCGTGGTCTGCGATACGCCGTTGGTGGGATACCGCGCTAACCCGAATGGCATTACGCGCGCGCCCAAGCGACGCGATCTGGACGATCTGGATTACGCACTCGACGGCGCTGACAGCGGGCGACGGCAGGGACTGGGGCATGGACTTTACTCGATTCTCTACGTCACCACCCTGAAAGCGCGCTTGCTGGTGGGGTTGGACTTTTTCGGGCCGCGTGATGCGTTGCGCGAAACCCGCGAGCTGAAGCGCCGTTATTCCGGCCTGCGCGGCGAGGAGCGTAAAATGCTGAGCCGTAAAAACCGGCTGTTTTACCGTAGCCCGTTGGCTTACTACCTGATGGCCCGGCTGTACAACCTGCGTGGCTAGCGGCACAGCATTCGCTTCTTTCCCGTTTTCGTCAAAGCAGCAGCATGCTGCACCCATGTCAATTGGGGCGAGCCCTCTCGCCCCCAACAGGCAGAATAAAACTATGAGTATCACCGTCAGCGTCATCATACCCACCTATGGCCGCAGCGAACTGCTGGCACGCGCCATCGATAGCGTATTGGCACAAACCCATCGCCCGTTGGAAATCATCGTGGTGGATGACAACCCGCAGGGCGACGCCCATCGCCTGGCGACCCGCGAACGCCTGGCCGGCTACATTGAGCGGGGTGAGATTATCTATTACCCGCGCAGGCGCAATGGCGGCGGCGCGCTGGCACGTAACAGCGGGATCCTGCGTTCGAGCGGTCAGTACATCAGCTTTCTGGATGATGACGATTACTACCACCCACAGAAAATCGCCCGTCAACTGGCGTTTATGCAGCAGGGCGATTACGACGTCAGCCTGTGCGATATGGATATTCTGAAAAACGGGCAGATCAGCGCTGAGCATTACTACCGCGCGCGTTGCGAAGGGCTGGAGGACTTTATGCTGGCCGGCGTAGCCTACACGCCGATGATCATGATGCGCCGTAGTACGGCGATTGCGGTACGGGGTTTTTTCAACACTCCTCGCTACCAGGATCATATCTTCCTCTACCGGCTGCTGGCGGCCGGAGCGAAGATCGGTACGCTGCACGAACGACTGGCGGTGCACAACGACCATGACGGCGAACGCATCACCTCCAGTCCGAAGGGCATTATTGGCTACCGCAACAAAATGCAGTTTGAGCAGCGGCTGATGCCGCAGGTGTCACCCCGGGCACGCAAGATCATGCGTCTGCGCCATACCTGCATTACTTCGCGCATCATTACCGACGGCAAGAGTCGCCTGGCAGGCGTTTTCTATGGGTTGAAGGGCATTGTTTACGTTAATAGCGGCTTGATGGCGGGGGTGTATATGAAAAATATCATCCGCAATGTGTTTTTCCGCGGCGTGCCGTTCTGAGATGCGTTTCGCGTACTCCGTTACCCTTAAGAGATTCCCCCTTTCAGAGGATGATTATGCGCTTTGAACGTTCGACGCTGATCGGCAGCGTACTGTTGCTGACGGTACCGCTTTTCGCCTTGTTGCACAGCATAGGCACGCTGAGGGCAGGAAAGAAGAACTCGGCGGCTTATGTGCTGATTGCGCTGTGTTTTTTCTTTTTCTTCATCAAAATTCCGCCGCTGGCAGACCTTTACCGCCACTTTGCCAACTACGATGCCATCAATTCGGCGACCCGCCTGAGTGATGTCATTCAGGGCAAGGTGGACGTGGTGCTGTACGCCAATTTCTATATTTTCAAAACGCTGGGGATCCCCTTTTTCATTATTCCGGGGCTGTACGTCGCGCTGTCGGTTTACTGCTATCTCAGCGCGCTGAATATCGTCATGCTGCATTCCGGCAAGGCGTTCACGGCGCGGCAGTTTGTGCTGCTGCATCTGGCTGTACTGTTTTTGATTAACCCGTTTATCATTGGCATGGGGCTGCGCTTTGGCTTCTCGATGGCGGTGATGACCCTGGCGATGGTGCTGTTTTGCCATAAGCTTAACCGTCCGCTTGCCGCGGGCCTGATGCTATTCGCCATGTTGACTCATTTTTCCAGCATGCTGCTGGTGGGGGTGTTTCTGTGCAGCCGGGTGATGCGCCTGAACCGCCTGCTGACGGTGGTGTTCAGCGCCATCGCCTTCCTGACCGCCAAGTTTGCGCTGCCGTTTATCGTTTCCCATATTACGATCTCCGGCATCAACAGTTACTCCGACGTCTATACTTCCGGCATGTACGCCAGCGACTACCTGACATCCGGCAACGCCAACGGCATGATTAACTTCCTGATCGTGTTATTCCCGGCGCTGTTTCTCGGCGTGTTTATGCTCGCTAACCCGATGCGCAATCAGGCGGGGGACATCAAAAACTACGCGGCATGGCTGGTGGTGTTTGTGTTTCTGTGTTCCAGCTCGCTGCAGGCGGCCAGCCGTTATGCCAGCGTGGCTTCGGTGTTCTTGCTGTTTTATTACGTGGCTCATCGGGGATCGTTCATCCGCGGCAGATTTAACTACTTCTTCCTGTGCTTTATGCTGATGGCCACCGGTTATAACCTGATAGAGAACATTTACGTTCCGCGTCGCCCGATCATGCTGGGGCAGATGTGGCAGTCGTTCTATAAAACGCCGCTGCTGAACCTGTTCTATGGCGAACAGGAATATGAGCAGTATCTGCAATTTATCAACCGCGACAGCGGCGAGTGGATAGGGCATGAGATGGATTTAGGCTAATGCGCTTTTTTAATCACTTCACCGAATCGGCAGCGGGCATCAGTCCGTTTGAGGCCGTTGACAAAGTTTAATGGTAGGGGCGCTGCATGCTGCGCCCAATAGCATCATCAATGGGTTAAATCGGGTCGAACATGTTCGACCCCTACCGGTTTAGCCCTTTCGCTGGTTTGTCAGCAGTCTGAAGCGGGCATCAGCCCGTTTCTACCCCCAAATACCTCGCCCCGCTCAGCACATCCCGTCATAGAAGTTCCATCTCATAATTTCTATATTATTTTCAATTAATTAAATCAATTTCACGCACTGATACTTTAGGGGTAGGCTTGCCGTTGCCGCCGTTTTTCTCCCCTCGTTCTCTTGATCGCAATCAATTTGCCCAACTTCTGGCCTCAGTAGGCTGGCGGCAGATTGAGCAACGTCATTACCCGCCGTATTTCAAGCCGCAGCGTTGTTACCTGCGTTAGCTCACTCCAGTGACTTACTTGAGTAAGCGCCTGGAGATGAGCGAACTGGCCGCCTGCTGCGACTTGAAATCCATAGGGTAAAAAATATTAAAAAGCCCTCAGGAGAATTCCGGATGAGCAAGTTTCTAGACCGATTCCGCTATTTTAAGCAGTTGGCGGAACCCTTTTCTGGCGATCATGGCCAGACGTTGAACACCAACCGCGACTGGGAAGACGGCTACCGTAGCCGTTGGCAGCATGACAAGATTGTGCGCTCCACCCATGGGGTCAACTGCACCGGCTCCTGCAGCTGGAAAATTTATGTGAAAAACGGCCTGGTCACCTGGGAAACCCAGCAGACCGATTACCCACGTACCCGTCCCGATCTGCCAAACCATGAACCGCGCGGTTGCCCACGTGGCGCCAGCTATTCCTGGTATCTGTACAGCGCCAACCGCCTGAAATACCCGTTGATGCGCAAACGCCTGATCAAACTGTGGCGCGAAGCCAAGGCGTTGCACAGCGATCCCGTCGAGGCCTGGGGTTCGATCGTCAGCGATCCTGAAAAAGCCAAAAGCTACAAAGTGGCGCGCGGGCGCGGCGGTTTTGTGCGTTCCAGCTGGCAGGAGGTTAACGAGCTGATCGCCGCTTCCAACGTCTATACCGCCAAAACCTTCGGTCCGGATCGCATCATCGGCTTCTCGCCAATCCCGGCAATGTCGATGGTGTCTTACGCCGCCGGCGCCCGTTATCTGTCGCTGATTGGCGGCACCTGCCTGAGCTTCTACGACTGGTATTGTGACTTGCCACCGGCCTCGCCAATGACCTGGGGCGAACAGACCGACGTGCCGGAATCCGCCGACTGGTATAACTCTTCCTACATTATCGCCTGGGGTTCCAACGTGCCTCAGACGCGCACCCCGGACGCGCACTTCTTCACTGAAGTCCGTTACAAAGGCACCAAGACCGTGGCGGTCACGCCGGACTACGCCGAAGTCGCCAAGCTGTGCGACCAGTGGCTGAATCCGAAGCAGGGCACCGACAGCGCGATGGCGCTGGCGATGGGCCACGTGATGCTGAAAGAGTTCCACCTGGATCGTGAGGTGGGTTATTTCCGCGATTACGTGCGTCGTTATACCGACATGCCGATGCTGGTCATATTGGAGCCGCGCGAAGAAGGGCATTACGCCGCCGGTCGTCTGCTGCGCGCCGCCGATTTGGTTGACGGCCTGGGGGAAGAAAATAACCCTGAATGGAAAACCGTCGCCATAGATCAACGCAGCGGCGAGCTGGTTGCTCCGCAGGGGTCGATCGGTTTCCGCTGGGGCGAACAGGGCAAATGGAACCTGGAACAACGCGCCGGGCAGGACCAGCAGGAAGTTGAATTGCAACTCAGCCTGCTGGGCGCGCATGACGACGTGGCCGAGGTAGGTTTCCCTTACTTTGGCGGCATCAAAAGCGGCGCTGCCGAGGGCGGGAACTTCAACAGCGTAGCGCTGGACGAGATCCTGCTGCACAAACTGCCTGTCAAACGCCTGCGCCTGGCGGACGGCAGCGAAGCGCTGGTGACCAGCGTGTATGATTTGACCCTGGCCAACTACGGCCTCGAGCGCGGCCTGAACGACGCCAACTGTGCCACCGACTACGACGATATCAAAGCCTATACCCCGGCCTGGGCCGAGCAAATCACCGGCGTTTCCCGCCACAACATCATCCGCATTGCGCGCGAATTTGCCGACAACGCCGAAAAAACCCATGGTCGCTCGATGATTATCGTCGGTGCCGGTGTCAACCACTGGTACCACATGGACATGACCTACCGTGGGCTGATCAACATGTTGATCTTCTGCGGCTGCGTCGGCCAGAGCGGTGGCGGCTGGGCGCACTACGTCGGCCAGGAAAAGCTGCGGCCGCAGACCGGCTGGCTGCCGCTGGCGTTTGGCCTCGACTGGCAACGTCCGCCGCGTCATATGAACAGCACCTCGTTCTTCTACAACCATTCCAGCCAGTGGCGCTACGAAACCGTAGGTACCGAAGAGCTGTTGTCGCCGATGGCGGACAAATCACGCTTTGGCGGTAGCCTGATCGATCTCAACGTGCGTGCCGAGCGCATGGGCTGGTTGCCGTCCGCACCACAGCTGGGCACTAACCCGCTGCATATTGCGGCGCAGGCACAAGCCGCAGGACAATCGCCGGTGGATTACACCGTCGACGCCTTGAAAAAAGGGACGTTGGGCTTTGCCGCCGAGCAGCCGGACAACCCGCAGAACTTTCCGCGTAACCTGTTCGTTTGGCGCTCCAACCTGCTGGGTTCCTCCGGCAAGGGCCATGAGTACATGCTCAAATACCTGTTGGGCACCGAAAACGGGATTCAGGGCAAGGATCTGGGCCAGCAGGGCGGTGCCAAACCGCAGGAAGTGGAATGGCTGGAAAACGGCGGTGAAGGCAAGCTGGATCTGGTGGTGACCCTCGATTTCCGTATGTCCAGCACCTGCCTCTACTCCGACATCGTGCTGCCGACCGCTACCTGGTACGAAAAAGACGACATGAATACCTCGGATATGCATCCGTTTATTCACCCGCTGTCGGCGGCAGTCGATCCGGCCTGGGACTCGAAGAGCGACTGGGAAATCTACAAGGGCATCGCCAAAGCCTTCTCCGAAGTCTGTGTCGGGCATTTGGGGCAGGAAACCGACGTGGTGACGCTGCCGATCCAGCATGACTCTGCCGCAGAGCTGGCGCAGCCTTACGGCGTCAAAGACTGGAAAAAAGGCGAGTGTGACCTGATCCCGGGCAAAACCGCGCCGCATATTATGGCGGTAGAACGCGATTATCCGGCCACCTATGAGCGTTTCACTTCGCTGGGGCCGCTGCTGGATAAGTTGGGTAACGGCGGGAAAGGCATTGGCTGGAACACCCAGGACGAAGTCGACTTCCTGAAAAAGCTCAACTACGTCAAAACCGCCGGCCCGGCAGCGGGGCGGCCGAAAATTGAAAGCGCCATTGACGCAGCCGAAGTGATCCTGGCGTTAGCGCCGGAAACCAACGGGCAGGTGGCGGTCAAGGCGTGGGACGCGCTGGGTAAAATGACCGGTCGCGATCACCGCCACCTGGCGCTGAACAAGGAAGACGAAAAAATTCGCTTCCGTGATATTCAGGCCCAGCCGCGCAAAATCATTTCCAGCCCTACCTGGTCAGGGTTGGAAGACGAACATGTGTCGTATAACGCCTGTTATACCAACGTGCATGAGCTGATCCCATGGCGCACCATCAGCGGCCGCCAGCAGCTGTATCAGGACCACGAGTGGATGCGCGCCTTTGGCGAGAGTTTGCTGGTGTACCGTCCGCCGATCGATACTCGCGCCGCGCAGCCGTTGCTGAACCAGAAGCCGAACGGCAACAAGGAGAAGGCGTTGAACTTCCTGACGCCGCACCAAAAGTGGGGCATCCACTCCACCTACAGCGACAACCTGTTGATGCTGACCCTGTCGCGCGGCGGGCCGATTGTCTGGATGAGTGAAGACGATGCCAAAGAGCTGGGCATTGAGGACAACGACTGGATCGAGGCCTTTAACGCCAACGGCGCACTGACCGCACGGGCGGTTGTCAGCCAGCGTATTCCGGCAGGCATGACCATGATGTACCACGCGCAGGAACGTATCGTGAATATCCCCGGTTCGGAAATCACCAGTCAGCGCGGTGGTATTCACAACTCGGTGACCCGCGTCTGCCCGAAACCGACCCATATGATCGGCGGCTACGCGCAGCTGGCCTACGGTTTCAACTATTACGGCACCGTCGGCTCCAACCGCGACGAGTTTGTGGTGGTACGCAAAATGAACCGCATCGATTGGTTAGACGGTGAAGGCAACGACGACTCGCAGGGCTGCCAGCAGGAGAAAGCAAAATGAAAATTCGTTCACAAGTCGGCATGGTGCTGAACCTGGACAAATGCATCGGTTGCCATACCTGTTCGGTGACCTGCAAGAACGTCTGGACCAGCCGCGAGGGTATGGAGTACGCCTGGTTCAATAACGTTGAAAGCAAACCCGGCGTCGGTTACCCGCACGCCTGGGAAGATCAGGAAAAATGGAAGGGCGGTTGGATCCGTAAAATCAACGGCAAGCTGGAACCGCGCATGGGCAGCCGCGTCGGCCTGTTGTCGAAGATTTTCGCCAACCCGGACGTGCCGGCGCTGGACGATTATTACGAGCCTTTCGACTACGACTATCAGAACCTGCATACCGCGCCGCAGGGGAAACATCAGCCGATCGCCCGTCCGCGCTCGCTGATTACCGGCCAGCGCATGAAGAAGATAGAAAGCGGCCCGAACTGGGAAGAGATCCTCGGCGGCGAATTCGAAAAACGTTCGCAGGACAAAAACTTCGACAACATGCAGAAGGCGATGTACGGCCAGTTCGAAAACACCTTCATGATGTATTTGCCGCGCCTGTGCGAACACTGCCTTAACCCGGCCTGTGTCGCTACTTGCCCAAGCGGCGCCATCTACAAGCGTGGCGAAGACGGTATTGTGCTGATCGATCAGGATAAATGCCGCGGCTGGCGTATGTGCCTGACCGGCTGCCCGTACAAGAAAATCTATTTCAACTGGAAGAGCGGCAAGTCCGAGAAGTGTATCTTCTGCTACCCGCGTATCGAATCCGGCCAGCCGACGGTGTGTTCGGAAACCTGCGTAGGCCGTATTCGCTATCTTGGCGTGTTGCTGTATGACGCCGACCGCATTGAGCAGGCCGCCGCCGCCGAAAACGAACAAGACCTCTATCAGCGCCAGTTGGATATCTTCCTGGATCCGTACGACCCGGCGGTGATTGCCCAGGCGTTGCAGGATGGCATTCCACAAGGGGTGATCGAGGCCGCACAGCAGTCGCCGGTGTATAAAATGGCGATGGACTGGAAGTTGGCACTGCCGCTGCACCCGGAATACCGCACGCTGCCGATGGTGTGGTACGTGCCACCATTGTCACCGATCCAATCCGCCGCCGATGCCGGTGAGCTGGCACACAGCGGCGTATTGCCGGACGTGGAGAGCCTGCGTATTCCGGTGCAATATCTGGCCAACTTGCTGACTGCCGGGGATACCGCGCCGGTGCTGTTGGCGCTTAAACGCATGCTGGCGATGCGCCACTACAAAAGGGCGGAAACCGTTGACGGCGTGCTGGACACCAGTGCCCTGGAGCAGGTGGGGTTGAGCGAAGCGCAGGCGCAGGAGATGTACCGTTATCTGGCGATCGCCAACTATGAAGATCGCTTTGTGATCCCGTCCAGCCACCGCGAACTGGCGCGTGAGGCTTTCCCGGAAAGCAAAGGCTGCGGCTTCAGCTTTGGTGACGGCTGCCACGGCAGCGACGGTAAATTCAACCTGTTCAACAGCCGCCGTATTGACGCCATCGATGTGACGCAAAAAACCGCCCGTCAGGAGGATGCCTCATGATCAGCCTGAAAGTGATTGCCCGCCTGCTGGATTATCCTGAGCAGGCGTTATTTGACCATCAGCAGGCGCTGGTAGAGGCACTGGAGCCGGCCAGCGAACTGGATTTGCACCACAGCGCGCAGTTGATCTTGTTTATTCGTCGATTTTGCGCTCGCCCGTTGTTGGACGTGCAGGCCGAATACTGCGAACTGTTTGACCGTGGTCGCGCCACCTCGCTGCTGCTGTTTGAGCACGTGCATGGCGAATCGCGCGATCGCGGCCAGGCGATGGTCGATTTGATGGCGCAATACCGTGAAGCGGGGCTGGAGATCGACAGCCGTGAACTGCCGGATTTCCTGCCGCTGTATCTGGAATACCTGGCCAGCCGCAGCCCAGCGGAGGCGCGCGGTGGCTTGCAGGACATCGCGCCGATCCTGGCGCTGTTGGGCGCACGTTTGCAGCAGAGGGAAAGCCCGTACGCGGTGTTGTTTGACCTGTTGTTGACGCTGTCCGGCAGTGACGTCCAGGCACAGGCGTTGGAGTCACAGGTGGCGGGAGAAGCCAGGGACGACACGCCGCAGGCGCTGGACGCGGTCTGGGAAGAGGAGCAGATACGATTCACTTCCCAGGGCGGTCCCGGTGAGCAAGGCTGCGCTTCGGCACAGCAAACGGCGCATCAGCGGCGTTTTGCCGGCGCGGTGGCGCCACAGTACCTGGACCTGACGGATGCGCTAACCGGAACCAAAGGACGCTAATCATGCAATTTTTAAATCAATTCTTCTTCGATATTTACCCCTATCTGGCGGGAGCGATTTTCCTGATAGGCAGCTGGTTGCGTTACGATTACGGGCAGTACAGCTGGCGTGCCGGCTCCAGCCAAATGCTGGATAAAAGGGGCATGCGGTTGGCTTCCAACCTGTTCCATATCGGTATTTTGGGTATTTTCGCCGGGCACTTCCTCGGCATGCTGACGCCGCACTGGATGTATGAAGCCTTCCTGCCGATCGACGTGAAACAGAAACTGGCGATGATCGCCGGCGGTGCCTGCGGCGTGATGACGCTGGTTGGCGGGGCGCTGTTGCTGAAACGCCGCCTGACCAACCCACGAGTGCGGGCCACCAGCAGCTTTGCCGACATCATGATCCTGACGCTGTTGGTGGTGCAGGTGTGTCTGGGGTTGCTGACCATTCCGTTCTCCGCCCAGCATATGGACGGCAGCGAGATGATGAAGCTGGTGGCCTGGGCGCAGGCAGTGGTGACTTTCCACGCCGGGGCGTCACAGCATTTGACCGGCGTTGCGTTGATTTTCAAATTGCATATGGTGCTGGGCATGACGCTGTTCGTGCTGTTCCCGTTCTGCCGTCTGGTGCATATCTGGAGTGTGCCGGTGGAATACCTGACCCGTCGCTACCAATTGGTGCGTAACCGCCGTTAATTCCTCGCCTACATAGCGGCAATGCCTGCCAGGTGTTGCCGCTTTTCTGCTTCTCCGTTGTTTTCCACCTATTCTTAATTCATCTCCCCTGAGTGAGTTCCTGTAGATCTCCGTTCGACCTTGCTCTAGGCTGTGGCCGGATAAACAGACGTGATTTATCGGCTCAGTTAAATGAACGGAATCAATCAGTAAGAATGCCACTTAGGTTTTTCTTTATACTGATGTCAAACAAGGGTGTGGCTGTGGATAGCGGGGTTTGAATCATTAACCGCGCTTGAGAGTCGGCCAACGGAATAATGGACACACAGGCTGAACAACGATAATGACCCTAAATAGCCTTTCCCAAAGCTTATTGCCTCTTAAAATTATTGCGACCGGCGCGGCGTTGCCGCCGCAGTGCGTCGAATCCTCGGCGCTGGACCGTCGCTTGAACAAGTCGGCAGGTTACGTAGAAAAACGTTCGGGCATTATTCATCGTTTCCATGCCGACAATGATGCCAGCCAGGCTGAACTGGCCGTTGCCGCGCTGGACGATGCTCTTGCCCGCCATGCGATCCCGCGAGACTCCATCGATCTGCTGATCTCTGCCTCGGCCATCGCGGTGCAGGCATTGCCTTTCAGCGCCGCCCATATTCTTAAACTGGCACGACTGCGGCCGGGTATTGCAGGTTTTGATATCAACACCAGCTGCGTGAGCTTTATTTCCGCATTGCAGGTGGCGGCGGGGTTACTCAATACGGGTGTTTATCGACGCATTGCCATTGTCTCTGCCGATATTGCTTCGCGCGGTATCGACTGGGAGGACGAAGAGTCTTCATTGATCTTCGGTGATGGCGCGGCCTGTGCCATTGTCGAACGCGGTGACGGGCGTAGCGGTATTTTGTCCTACCTGATGGAAACCCACCCGGAAGGCAGCGATCTGTGTGAAATCAGGGCCGGGGGGACGCGCTGTAATCCGCGCGCCGGCATGAACGACAGTGACTTTCTGTTCCATATGAAGGGCAAGCAGCTGTTCCGCCAGGCGTCGGCGCTGATCGAAAGCTTCCTTGGCCGCTTGTTGTCGGCTGCGGGGCTAAACCTGGCGCAAATCGCCACCGTGGTACCGCATCAGGCCAGCCATCTCTCTTTGGAACATATGCGCAAGCGGCTGCACGTTTCCCCGCAGGCCCTGGTGGATATCTATCGGTACCGGGGCAATCAGGTGGCGGCTTCGATCCCTTCGACCCTGCACCAGGCGGCGATCACCGGCAGGCTGCACGCCGGACGTCCGGTGATGCTGATCGGCACCGCCGCCGGTTTAACGCTGGGCGGCATGGTACTGCTGCCATGAGAGTGTTGATCACCGGAGCGACCAGCGGGCTGGGGCGCAACGCCGCCGAGTGGCTGTTGGCCGCCGGACATCAGGTGCATGCCACCGGGCGGGACGCTGCCGTTGGGCGGCAGTTGGCGGCACGGGGCGCCAAGTTTACCGCGCTGGATCTGACCCTCGCCGACGACGGGCAGTGTGAGCAGTTAATGGCGGGCTACGATATTGTCTGGCACTGCGCCGCAAAATCTTCTCCCTGGGGGAGCCGCCAGGCATTTTATCAAGCCAATACCCGCGTGACGGAAAAACTGGCCCATGCCGCCGGACGTTGCGCAGTGCAGCGGTTCATTCATATTTCGACGCCGGCGGTTTATTTCGATTTCAGTCATCGTCACAACGTGACCGAAGCGGATGTTTCCCCACGCTTTGCCAATCACTATGCCGCCAGCAAGTTTACTGCCGAGCAACGTATTGCGGCGCTGCTGCCTGATTATCCGCAAACCACCTACCTGATCTTGCGCCCTCGCGGCCTGTTCGGCCCCCATGACCGGGTGATTGTGCCCAGGATACTGGCGCAGCTGCAGGGCGATAAAGGCCAGCTGCGTTTGCCGGGCGGCGGTTCGGCTTATCTGGACCTTACCTTTGTGCTCAACGTGGTGCATGCGATGGATCTCGCCAGCCGTCAACCGGGTTTGCCGTCCGGCAGCATTTTCAATATCACCAACCAACAGCCGCAGCGGCTGGCCGATATGTTGCACCAGTTGCTCAACCGACAGCTGGGCTGGCAATACGCCGTCAAAGCGGTGCCTTATCCCTTATTGTCGGGCGTTGCGGCGGGGATGGAGCTGTTGGCGCACGTCACCCGTAAAGAACCGATGCTGACCCGCTATAGCGTTGCGGCAGCCTATTTCGACATGACGCTGGATAACACCCAGGCGATAGAGGTGCTGGGTTACCGGCCGCGCTACAGCCTGGAGCAGGGGATCGAACTGACGGCGCAGTGGTTAAAGCAGCAGGGGATGAGCGCAGATGGCTAATATCACGACCTTTGAAATCGGTTATTGCACTCATCTGGGCTGCATGGCGCTGCGCGGTTCGGCGATGCGCACCTGTAAATTTCCTTCCCGGGCCTATCTGCTGGAAGTCGGCGAGCGCCGCTGGCTGTGGGATACCGGTTATGCCAGCCATTTTGAACATTACACCGCCAGCGGCATTTTTCGGCTTTATCGCCAGGTGACGCCGGTTTATTTCAGTCCGCAGCAGGCACTGTTGGAACAGTTGCGCAGTCTGGGGCTGAACACTGGCGATATCGAGGCGGTGATCATTTCGCATTTTCATGCGGACCACATTGCCGGTCTGCGAGACTTCAGCAGCCTGAAGATGATTTGCTCCGGCGAAGGGTGGCAGCAAACCCGAGAGCTGCGCGGTTTTGCCGCATTGAAAAGGGCGTTTGTGCCAGGATTGATCCCGGAAGGTTTTGAATCTGCGCTGCAGTTCGTCGAGGCATTTCCGCAGCAAAGCCTGCCTGCCGCATTGGCCCCCTTCCAACAAGGCTATGTGCTGCCGGGCAGCGGTGGAGAAATTGTTATCGTGCCGCTGCCGGGGCACGCCGCCGGGCACCTTGGGGCCTTTGTCCTGACCGATGCCGGTTGGACGCTGCTGGCCAGCGATGCCGCCTGGTCGCCGCTGAACTATCAGCAACTGCGTGGCCCTTCGCGGTTGGCTAACCTGATCATGGATAATCCGCGCAGCTATTACGACACCCTGGGTGCGCTCAACCAGCTCTATCTTGGCGGCGCTGCGGAGATCCGCCTGTGTCATGAGGGGGATTTATGATCCCGCTGATGACGCTATGGCACTACCTGCGCGCGCGGCGCCTGCGCTTTACCCAACGGGCGGTGCTGGAGGCCTATCAGGCGCGCCAGCTGAAGCGGTTTGCCCAGCGCGTATTGGCGAACAGTCCCTATTTTCAGCCCTATAGTTCATTGCCCCTGACCGAGTGGCCAACGATGGACAAGGCGGTGATGATGGCCAATTTCGATCGGATGAACACCGCCGGTCTGCGATTGGAGGCGCTTTTGGCCTGTGCCCGACGCAGCGAAAGCGATCGCAATTTCAGCCCTAAAGTGGGCAACTACAGCGTCGGTTTATCTACCGGTACCTCTGGGCGGCGCGGCGTGTTCGTCGTCAGCCCGCAGGAGCAGCAGATTTGGGCCGGGGGCATGCTGGCAAAAATGTTGCCGCAGGGGGTGTTTGCCGGGGAGAAGGTCGCGCTGTTCCTACGGGCCGACAACAACCTGTACCACAGCGTCAATAACCGTTGGCTGAGCCTGTCGTTTTACGATCTGTTCGCTCCCTTTGCCGAACATTTGCCGCAGATTGAACGTGAACAGCCGACGATTATCGTGGCCCCGGCCCAGGTATTGTGCGCCCTGGCTGATGCCGTTGAACGCGGCGAACTCAAGCTCAGCGTCAAAAAAGTGATTTCAGTGGCCGAAGTGCTGGAACCGCAGGATCGCCAGCGCCTGCAGCGGGTGTTTGCGCAGGTGGGAGAAGTGTATCAAGCCACCGAAGGTTTTTTGGCCGCGACCTGCAGCCACGGCACTTTGCATCTGAATGAAGAGTTTATTCATGTCGAACCGCAGTGGATCGACGAGCGGCGTTTTACCCCGTTGATTACCGATTTTACCCGCCGCACCCAACCGATAGTGCGTTATCGGCTGGACGATATTCTGGTGAGGCGCGAACAGCCCTGTCCTTGCGGGCAGGCGACCATGGCATTGGATCGTATCGAAGGACGCTGCGATGACCAACTGCTGTTACCGGCCAGGCAGGGCGCAATGCAGCGGGTCTTCGCCGACCTGTGTCGCCGCGTGATAGCCAATGCGTTGCCAGCGGTGGCGGATTATCGGCTGACGCAACGGGGCGACAGCGAGCTGTATCTGATGGCCGATTGCAGCCCGGAGGCGTTGGCGAATTGCCAACGGCAATTGATCGCGCTGTTCGAACAGCAAGGTATTGCCACGGAGCAATTGACGTGGCGCCTGCAAGCGCAGGCGATCATGCCGCAGTTCGATGCCAAGCGTCGCCGCATTGTTCGCTTGCCGGAGGCCGGATGAAACTCGTTGTTTATCGCCTATGGCAGATGTTGTTGGGGTGGGGATTTGTCGGGGTCATCTACCACGGTAGCGATCGCTGGCAAGGTGCCGGCCACCTGCTGACGCCAGGTTGGGTCGACCGGGCGATCCCGTTCAGCCCGCACGCCATCTGGCTGTATCTGTCGTTTTTCCTGATTATCCCGCTGTGCTATCTGCTTTGCCCGTTAAACCGGCTAAAATGGCTCAGAAGTACCATGCAGCTTAGCGCCTTGCTGGCGGGAGCCATTTATCTGCTGTGGCCGACGACGATGAACTACCCGATCGTTCCTTCCGATTCGGTGAGCGGCGATTTACTGGCGAGGTTGATCAGCGTCGATTCGTCGCAAAACTGCCTGCCTTCGCTGCATATCGCCTTGACGGTGTTGGCGGTGTGGGCGGCGGCGGAAAGCCGCAAAAAACTGCGCAGCGCGTTGCTGATCGTCTGGGGGCTGGCGATTGCCTTTTCTATCTTGCAACTGCGTCGGCACCTGTTTGTGGATTTGCTCAGTGGGGCGGCGTTGGCATGGGGCGTGGGCTACGTCTGCCAGCGAGTTCAAGGGATTGGCAGGGGAGTACGGCAGGGGGAAGAGTCATGATCGATCTGGTGATACCTATCGTGTTTATGCTGTTGGTGGTGCTGGGGGAAGCCCTGTGGCTACAGTGGCGGCGCAAGGGCAGCGTGGATTGGCATGACGTGATTTTCAACCTCAACTCCGGGCATATCATGCTGTGGCTGTTTCGCGGCTTGGAAATAGCCTGCTACGGCTACGTGGTCACGCATTTTAATCAAGGCTGGCTGGACGGTTGGCCGCCGGTGCTGATGTGGCTGTTTGCGATACTGGCGTGGGATTTCGGCTTTTACTGGCTGCACCGGTTACACCACCGTTTTCGCCTGCTGTGGGCGGTGCATGTGGTGCATCACCAGGGCGAGCATTTCAATCTGTCGCTGGGCGTGCGCAACTCGTGGTATTCGTCACTGACCTCGATCCCGTTCTTTATGCTGTTGGCATTGGCGGGCGTGCCGCTGTCGGTGTTCATCACCGTTTCTATCCTGCATTACAGCATTCAGCTGTTTAACCATAATTCGGTAACCCCCAAACTCGGCTTTCTGGAGCACATCCTGGTGACACCGGCGCATCATCGGGTGCACCACGTTAAAGATTTGGCCTATTCCAACCGGAATTTTGGCGGCAGCTTTATCTTCTGGGACAAGCTGTTTGGCACCTTTTGCCCGGCGCTGCCGACGGAGCCCTTTACCTATGGCGTGCGTGGCGACAAATCTTCCGCCAACCCGTTTTGGGCCAGTAACCTGCCGTTTATGCGCTACTTCAAGCTGCCTTTCCAGCCTTCGAGCAAGAGCGGGCATTTCCGCTGTTCCGCCGGCTGCCTGGTAAGCGGGGCGATGCTGCTGTTCGCTCTGGTGTTGGGTTACGTTTATCGTTTTGGTTACGGGTATGGCGGGGTGACCGGCGAGCAGGCGGCGTTGTTTGTGTTGTTGGCGGCCGGGGCGATAGCCTTGGGTGGGATGGCTGAAGGTCGCCGCTGGGGCGTAGGCGTTTGGCTGTTGGTGACGTTGGCATTCCCCCTGTGGTTATTGAGCATGCCCGATGGGCAGTCTGCTCTCTGGTGGTGCGTAGCCGGTGGCATGGTGTTGCACGGTTGCGCTGTCACGGTCGGTTGGGGACGCCAAAAGGAGGCCGCGTATGGCTGATTTGCCGCCGCTGAGTTTCCCCGTTGCGGGGGAACAGGCGTTTCATCGGGAATTGAAACGACGGGCGCATGCTTATCTGAGCGGTCGCGACGATCACCGCTTTGCCGATGCGGCCCGTTGGGCCAAGGCCATGATTTTGCTGCTGCTTTGCGTTGGCTTCTACCTGCTCAGTTTGATGCAGCACCAGGCTCTGGCCTTTATGCTGAGTTACTTCGCTTTTGTCATGATGGGCATGTTGCTCAACGTCAACGTCAATCACGATGCTTCGCACAACGCCTTCGCCCGCACGCCGTGGGTCAATCGTCTGGCCGGGCGGCTGGTGACTTTGCCGCTGGGCGTCGATCCGGATTACTGGCGAACCCGGCACGTCAGCTATCACCATGTGTATGCCAACGTCGAACATTACGATCTGGATACGGAAGAGAACGGCTTTTTCCGCCAAACCCCGTTCCAACGTTGGCGGGCTTATATGCGCTATCAACATCTTTACTGGCCGCTGATTGCCGCGCTGTCGCTGCCGTACATTGCGCTGGTGTTCGATTGGTCGGATCGCTTGGGCAAAACACCGTTGGCGACCAAGGACGTATTGCCGGGGCGTAAGGGCTGGGCGATGTTTATTGCCGGGAAATTGTGTCACCTGTTGCTGGTGCTGGTGATCCCGCTGGTGGTGGCGCAACAAAATGGCATCGGCTGGCAAACGGTACTGATTGCCTATTTGATTAGCCAAATGCTGGCCTCGTTACTGGTGGTTTTTTTGCTGTTGGGCACGCACTGGGCGCAAGCCGAATTTTATGCGGTGCCGGCAGGCAGCCAGATGCCGCAGGGCTGGTATCGGCATAACTTCGCCACCGCCTGCGACTGGGAAACTTCGCCGAAGAGCTTGCACCATCTGACCGGCGGGCTGAATTATCACCTTACTCACCATTTGTTCCCCGGCTGGAATCATCGCCATTATCCGGCGCTGGCTGCCATATTGGCTGAGACGGCGGCGCGACACGGCATGGATTATCGCTGTATCGGTTATCGTGAATTGTTGCGACAGCAGCAACGTTTTTTACGTGCTATGGGGCAGCCACCACAATGAAAATGCCGGATACCACACCGCTGCCGCCTTTGGCGTTCCAGCGAGAGGCGAGTGAGATCCATCAGGAGCTGATGCGGGCCAGCCAGGCCTACCTGGCGACGCGCGGCGATCACCGTTTTGCCGACGGCAGAATGTTCGCTAAGCTGTTGGCGCTAATACTGCTGTGCGCCGGTTTTTACGCGCTGAGCCTGCAGCAGCAACATTTCTGGGCCTATTTCGGCTGTTACGTCGGCTTTATTTTTTCCGCCATGATGCTAACGGTGAATGTAGTACACGACGCCTCGCATAATGCCGTTTTCAAACGCGCACGGTTAAATCACTGGCTTAACTTCTTTGTCAGTATGCCCCTGGGGCTGGATGCCGACTGCTGGCGAGTGCGGCATGTCATTTTCCACCACGCCTATAACAACATTGAAGGTTACGATCCGGACATTGAACCCAACGGGGTGTTGCGGCAAACGCCCTTCCAGCGCCGCAAGGCGTTTATGCGCCTTCAGCCTTACTATTGGCCGATCGTCGCGGCGCTGACTTTCCCTTATTACATCTGGTTGTTCGACTGGTTGGATCGCGCCGGTAAAACCCGCATGACGCCAAAGATGATGTTCCAGGGCCGGAAGGGGTGGGGGATTTTCCTGTTGGGCAAGCTGGCGCATTTTACCCTGGCGCTGGCCATTCCGCTGTGGCTCACGCCGGCGACGATCGGTGTCGGCACGGTGTTACTGACCTATCTGCTCAGCCAGATGCTGTCGTCGCTGGTGTTTGTGATGCTGATTGTCGGCACTCACTGGGCCAAAGCCAACTTTTATCAGGCCCCCGAACAGGGAAGGTTGGCGCACGGTTGGTATCAGCACGTTTTTGCCACCACCTTTGACTGGCAAGCTTCACCGGCGTGGCTGGGGTATTGGCTTGGCGGGGCTAACCTGCACCTGACGCACCACCTGTTTCCCCATTGGAATCACCGCCACTACCCGGCATTGAGTCGCATCATTGAAGAGGTTGCCCCGCGTTTTGGCATTGATTATCGGGTCCTTGAACTGAGGGAGCTGCTGCGGTTACAGCAACGTTTTCTCAGCGCTATGGGGCGTAAGCCCAGCTGATCGTGGCTAAACGCAAGTCTTGCAACATATTGAATTTGCGAGACGTTACGCAGTTCACTAATTGAACAGGCCGTGCGGCTCACGTAAACTCTATCTCACTGACAGTCAGCCACAGGAGGTGGAGTATGCGCAGTTTGCCGATCCGTTTATCCAATAAGATTGATGACGATCTGAATGATATAGCCCGGCGCCATGGGATGGAGAAAACCGAGGTGATCAAGATGGCCTTTGCGTTGATAGCCATAGCCGATAAGCACTGGATGAAACAGAACGGAACGTCCCTTGGCATCGTGCGGGAGAATGGCAAAGAGCTGGAGGCCGTGGGGCGAGTCGTGGGGATCTTCCCATGAGCACCGAAAACGCAAACCTGCACGATGAGGCCGCCAGGGGGTACCTGAAGGAGATATTGGTCTTCGATGAAATGGAACGTTTGCGCTTGGCGCGTCAGGTGCTGTGCGGGATCTTCGTGATAAGCGTGGGCGTTTTTACCGCCCACGCTTATTGGGATCAAAGCGAGCCTATCAGGCAAGTGTTCGAGCTGTTGAAAATTGGTGCGCTACCCTTGGTAACGCTGGTTATTTCCTTCTACTTCCCCAATACTTCGGCCAGATAGCGCTCAACTTATTCCGATTTCATGCCCGCGGCGGTCATCAGCAGGCGGAACATCGAGGCGACCAGGAACAGCCCCAGTACGCTGGCGCTCCAGATAATCACCAGCCAGCCAACGCGCTTCCACCAGGGGGCCGGAGCGGATGCGGTTTTATTTTGCATAATGTCTTCCCTCATCAGTGGTAACCCTGTTCATGGCTGACCTTGCCGCGGAACACGTAGTAGCTCCAGAAGGTGTAGACCAAGATAATCGGGATGATAAACAGCGCGCCGACCAGCATAAAGCCCAGGCTTTGCGGTGGGGCTGCGGCGTCCCACAGGGTGATGGACGGTGGGATCAACAGCGGCCAGATGCTGATGCCCAAGCCGCTCAGGCCGAGGAACACCAGCAGCAGGGTCAGCAAGAACGGCGAATAGTGCGCCGCGTTTTTCACGCCGCGCTGGATGCCCCAGGCGCTGAGCAACACCAATACCGGCACCGGCAGCAGCCAGAACAGGTTTGGCAGCGTAAACCAGCGGCTGGCGATCTCGGGATGGGCAATCGGCGTCCAGATACTGACCACCGCCAATACCAGCAGCAGAGTGATCAGCAGCGGCGTCGCCAACCGATACATGCGTGTCTGCAGATCCCCGGCGGTTTTCATCACCAGCCAGGTACAGCCCAGCAGTGCATAGGTCACCACCAGCCCCAACCCGCAAAACAGCGCGAACGGCGTCAGCCAGTCTAGAGCACCACCGGCATAGCTACGGCCGTTGACCGGGAAGCCGTTGATGATGGCGCCCACCACCACCCCCTGACTGAAGGTGGCGAAGAGAGAGCCCCAGATAAACGCCTTATCCCAGATATGCCGCTTTTCTTCCTTGGCCTTGAAGCGGAATTCAAAGGCCACGCCGCGGAAAATCAACCCGAACAGCATCAGGGTGAGCGGGATGGCCAGCGCATCGAGGATCACCGCGTAGGCCAACGGGAAGGCGCCAAACAGCGCCGCACCGCCCAGTACCAGCCAGGTTTCGTTGCCGTCCCACACCGGTGCGACGGTGTTCATCATCACATCGCGGTCACCGCTGTCCTTGACCCAGGGGAACAGGATGCCGATACCCAAATCAAAGCCGTCCATTACCACGTACATCATGGTGCTGAACACGATGATCACAAACCAAATCAACGGAAGATCAATGCCCATGCTCAGCTCCTGTCATCCAGAGTTTCTTTTACCGCAGACAGCGGGCGAGCCGGTCTGCCGTCCGTGTCGTCTTCATGGCTTTCATGCTGCTGCGGTCCCTTACGGATCAGGCGCATCATGTAGGAGTAGCCCACGCCGAACACCGAACAGTAAACGATGATAAACGCCAGCAGGCTGATGCTCATGTGCAAATCACCGTGCGCAGAGACCGCATCTTTGGTACGCAGCAGGCCATAGACCACCCACGGCTGTCGGCCGATTTCGGTAGTGAACCAACCCGCCAGCAGCGCCAGCAGCCCCGATGGCCCCATCCACAGGATGAAGTACAGGAAGGGACGCGACTGGTACAGCCCGCCGCGCCAGCGCAGCCACAGGCTCCACACCCCCGCGAGGATCATCAGCATGCCGAGCGCTACCATGATGCGAAACGACCAGAACACCACGGTGGAGTTGGGGCGATCTTCCGGCGGGAAGGATTTCAGCGCCGGGACCTGTTCGGTCAGGCTGTGAGTCAGGATCAGGCTGCCAAGATAGGGCACTTCCAGCTTGAAGCGAGTCTCTTCACGCTCCATGTCCGGCCAACCGAACAGGATCAGCGGCGTGGCCTCTCCCGGCGGGTTTTCCCAGTGGCCTTCAATGGCGGCAATCTTCGCCGGTTGGTACTTCAGCGTATTCAGGCCGTGCGCATCACCAATCAGGGCTTGTACCGGCGCGACGATCAGCGCCATCCACATCGCCATCGACAGCATTTTGCGCATTGCCGGCGTATCACGCCCGCGCAGCAGGTGCCAGGCAGCGGAAGCGCCCACGAAGAAGGCCGAAGACAGGAAGGCGGCGGTCGACATGTGCAACAGACGGTAGGGGAATGACGGGTTGAATATCACTTTCAGCCAGTCGACCGGTACCACCTGGCCGTTGATGATTTCGTGGCCCTGCGGCGTTTGCATCCAGCTGTTGGAAGCCAGGATCCAGAAGGTGGAAATCAGGGTGCCCAGCGCCACCATGCAGGTCGCGAAGAAGTGCAATCCAGGCCCGACGCGGTTCCAACCGAACAGCATCACCCCAAGGAAACCGGCTTCGAGGAAGAAGGCGGTAAGCACTTCATAGGTCAGCAACGGGCCGGTAATACTGCCGGCAAACTCAGAGAAGAAGCTCCAGTTGGTACCGAACTGATAGGCCATTACCAGCCCGGAAACCACGCCCATGCCGAAGTTGACGGCGAAAATTTTTGACCAGAAATGGTACAAATCGCGATAGGCTTCATTACGCGTTTTCAGCCATAACCCTTCCAGCACCGCCAGATAACTGGCCAAACCTATGGTGATTGCGGGAAAAATAATATGGAAAGAAACGGTGAAGGCGAACTGTATTCTGGCAAGTTCCAGTGCATCAAGACCCAGCATGGCGCCTCCTTGGGTTGGACATAAAATAACCTCTTCAGTATAGCTGTAATTTTTTTGTGGAAAGCTTGGCGTCAAGTTAAGCACGGAGTACAGTGACTATAATAGTGACAGTTATTTCACTTTTTCATATAACAGTTAAGGCCTATGACCAGATACGAGCAGCTTGCACAACAAATTCGTGAACAGATCCAGAACCGGGTATGGCGGGCGGGGGATAAGCTGCCTTCGCTGCGGGAAAGCGGTAAACGCGCAGGCCTGAGTCTGATGACTGTGGTGCAGTCGTATCAACTGCTGGAGAGCCAGGGCTGGATCGTTGCGCGCCCGCAGTCCGGTTATTACGTGGCGGCGCGTCCGCAGCCGCTGCCACAGCCGGCACGCGGGGAGAAACTGCTGCTGAGCGAGCAGGTAGACATCAACACCTTTGTTTTCGACGTGCTGCAGGCGTGCAAAGACCCAGGCATTGTCCCGTTCGGTTCGGCCTTTCCGGATGCCACGCTGTTTGCTCAGCCGAAGCTGGCGCGGGCGCTGAGCAGCGTAGCGCGCAAATTTACCCCGCACAGTTCGCTGGCTAACCTGCCGCCCGGCAACGACGCGCTGCGCCGCAACATTGCCCAGCGTTATGCTTTAAGCGGCATGCAGGTCGCCCCGGATGAAATCGTGATTACCGCCGGAGCCATGGAGTCGCTGAGCCTTAGCTTGCAAGCGGTGACGCAGCCGGGGGATTACGTGGCGATCGAGTCCCCGGCCTTTTACGGGGCGTTGCAGGCGCTGGAGCGGCTGCGGTTAAAGGCGGTGGCGATCGCAACCCATCCGCAGGACGGCATCGATCTGGATGCGTTGGAACATGCCTTGGAACAGTACCCGATCAAGGCCTGCTGGCTGATGACCTACTTCCAGAATCCATTGGGCGCCTCGATGCCGGCAGAGAATAAACAGCGGCTGGTGGGCATGCTGCGTGAGCGGCAGATATCGCTGATTGAGGACGATGTATACGGCGAACTGTACTTCAGCGCTGAGCGCCCGCAGCCGGCCAAGGCATTAGACCAGGGCGGACAGATTTTGCACTGCTCGTCGTTTTCCAAATGTCTTGCGCCGGGCTTTCGCGTGGGCTGGGTGGCTGCCGGGCGCTACGCACAGCAGATCCAGCGTTTGCAACTGATGAGCACGGTATCCACCAGCGTGCCCACCCAGTTGGCGATCGCTGATTATCTGCTACACGGTGGCTACGATACCCATCTGCGGCGCTTGCGTCGGCTGCTGGCTCAGCGTCAGAGCATGATGCATCAGGCGATTGCTCACCACTTCCCTCCGACCGTAAAGGTCAGCCAGCCAGATGGCGGTTACTTTTTGTGGGTAGAGCTGGATCCGGCGTTGTCGTCGATGGAGCTGTATCAGCGCGCGCTGGCGCTGGGGGTGAGTATCGCGCCGGGCAGGATGTTCACCACCGGCAACCATTTCAACCACTGCTTCCGATTGAACGCCTCTTTCGACTGGAGCGACAAGCATGAAGCGGCTATCCAGACCTTAGCCAAACTTATCCGGCAGCTCGAGCCGGCAGGCTAAACTCCACCCAACGGCCGGCTATCGCAATAGAAAAATTCATATTGCGATTTCCGGCAATAGAATGCCGGTTTCGTTGTTAGACAGCCTCCCGGCCGCCGATTACTCTGCGATAAATTTTGTCACATTTATCAACGGGTAAACGAGGGGCAGTGGGTGAGAAAAATAAAAAACAAGGCAATCAAACCTTTACAAAAGCGGCTGGTTACGCTGGCGATCGCCTGTGCCGTGGGGCTGGCATTTAGCGTGCAGGCGGAAACCTTGGCGGAAGGTATTACCCCGGCCAGCGATGCCAGCCTGGTGCCGGCGGCGGCCAAGTTGCGTAAAGACACCGTGGTGGCCGGTATTCTTGAACCTCAGGGTAACTTCAATCCCTATCTGTTCAGCAATGGCTGGGATGAGAACGTCACCGACGTGATCTTTACCCGGCTGATTGGTCTGGACAGCCAAGGCAAGCCGGTGGCGCGGCTGGCAGAGTCCTGGCAGGTCAGCCCGGACAACCGGGTCTACACCATTAAACTGCGGCCTAATCTGGTCAACAGCGACGGCTCGCCAATCAAGGCCGAAGATATTGCCTTTACCCTGACGCTGCTGCATGACCCGGCCTATGACGGAGAGACCGACATTACTCCGGCGCACATTCAGGGCGGGGCAGAGTACAAGAATGGAACTGCCCCCAGCATCAGCGGGCTAAAGGTGATCGACGATCGTACGCTTCAAATCACCACCACCCAGCCGGGGGCGACTACGCTACAGCTGATCGGCGGGCCGGTGCTGTCGAAAGCCTATTACGGCAAGGAGTACCAGCGCGGTAAGCTGGACAGCGTGCGTGCGCTGAACGGCAAGCCGTTAGGCAATGGCCCTTATATTTACGACAAATACGTGCCGGGTCAGGAGATCCGTTTTCACGCCAACCCGAACTTCTATCTCGGTAAGCCAGCGGTGGCGCGTTTTATTTACCGCGTGACCAACCCCTCTACCAACTTCCAGCTGTTCCAGACCGGTGAAACCGACTACGACGCCTTTACTTCCAAACCGGATGATATTGAACAGCTGAAGCTGCTCGGCTTCGCCAATATCAATTTGTACAGCTCGAGCGACTACAGCCGGGTGGATTTCAACTTTAAACGCCCGGCACTGCAGGATGCGCGTGTGCGTCAGGCGCTGATTTACGGGCTGGATCGGCAAAAGCTGATCACCGTGGTCTACCAGGGTTACGGTTCGGTCGCCAATCAGCCGATCTCACCCGTATCCTGGGCTTATGATCCCAAGGGGATCAACCCCTATGCTTACGATGTCAACAAAGCCAAGCAACTGCTGGATCAGGCCGGTTGGAAACCGGAAGCGGACGGCATTCGCCAGAAGGACGGCAAAAAGCTGGAGCTGACGCTGTTGGTGACCAAAAAGCTGATTAACGACGCGCTGGTGCCGATTGCCAAAGATAACTATCGGCAGATTGGCGTGCTGTTGAAGCCGCAGGTGCTGGATTTCAATGCGCTGCTGGCGCAACGCAAGGCCGGTAATTACGATCTGGCGTCGCTCAGTACCAGCGGGCTGAATGATCCGCACGACGGGGTACGCGATTTCATCAGTCAGGTCAGTGAAACCGGCTATAGCAATCCGCAGGTGGACAAGCTGATTGGCGAGGCTAACGCCACGCTGGACATCGAGCAGCGTAAGCCGCTGTATCACCATTTGTATCAGGTGCTGGCTGAAGATCCGCCGGTGATCCTGTTGGGGAACCGTAAAGTGCTCAGCGCCAGCAGCGCACGCGTCACCGGCTTTAAACCGGACGTATACAACGGCCTGACCGGCAGCCTGCCAGACGTCAAGATCGCTCAGTAACGGTAAGGCACCGCTGCGCCGGTTTGGGCAGCGGTGACGGAAAACACCATGAGAAATTTTATCCTGCGCCGCTTGCTGCAAACCCTTCCGATGATGCTGCTGGCATCGCTGCTGATTTTCTTTATTTTCGCACTGACCCCCGGCGACTTTATCGACGGCAACATCAACCTGACGCCGCAGCGCGCGGCTGAGCTGCGGGCGCTGTACGGGCTGGATCAGCCGTTATTCAGCCGCTATCTGCACTGGCTCGGTCAACTGCTGCAGGGCGATCTCGGTTTCTCGCTGCAATACCAGATCCCGGTCAGTACCTTGTTGAACCAGTACATCTGGAACTCCTTCCTGCTGGCGTCGGTGGCGCTGGTACTGTACTGGGGCATTGCGCTGGCGGTAGGTGTCGCCTCGGCGATGAAACCCTATTCGCTGTTCGATCATCTGGTGACCGTGGCGGTGTTCGGCGCTATGTCGTTTCCTACCTTTTTCCTGTGTCTGTTGCTGATCAAATGGTTCGCCGTCGATCTGCACTGGCTGCCTGCGGGTGGCATGCTGCGCACCGGTAGCGAAGCCAGCGGATTGGCGTGGGCACTGGACGTGGCGGCGCACCTGTTGCTGCCGGTGCTGGCGTTGGTGATGCTGCAGGCCGGCACCCTGACGCGCTATTTCCGCGCCAGCATGCTGGACGTGATCCGCATGGATTATATCCGTACCGCACGCGCCAAGGGGCTGAAGGAAAAGACCGTCATCCTGCGGCATGCGCTGCGTAATGCGCTGTTACCGATCATCACCTTGTTGGGTTTTGAGCTACCCGCGCTGTTTTCCGGTGCGCTGATCACCGAAAAAATCTTCAACTGGCCGGGCGCCGGGCACATCCATCTCGATTCGCTGGCGGCGCGCGACTACCCGGTCTTGATGGGCTTTACGCTGTTTCTGGCGGTATTGACCATTTTAGGCAATCTGCTGGCGGACATTTTGTACGCCTATGCCGACCCGCGCATTCGTTTGAGGTAACTATGTTGGCATCCTTGTTTTTCGGGCGTCGTCGCCGTTGGCGGCAAGCGCAACTCCCGGCGCTGGCGCAGCTATCGCCACCGCCGACCGCCCAGGCCTGGCAGCGGTTGCGGCGTCACCGCCTGGCGATGATTTCACTGCTGCTGTTGGTGTTGATGGCGGTGCTGTGCCTGTTCGGCCCGATGCTGTCGCCCTGGCAGGACGATGCCGGCGATGCGTTGAGTATCAATCAGGCACCCGGCGCGCAACACTGGCTGGGCACCGATTTTCTCGGTCGCGATATTTATACCCGCCTGCTGCTGGCGGGGCGTATTTCGCTGACCATTGGCCTGGTGTCGATGCTGTTGTCAGTCACGCTCGGCTACCTGCTGGGGGCGCTGTCCGGCTATCTTGGCGGCGTAGTGGATAAGCTGATTATGCGCTTTGCCGATCTGTTGATGACCATTCCCAGCCTGCCGCTGCTGATCATCATGGGAGCGATGCTGTCGGAGCTGGACGTTTCGCCGGACTACCGTATTTACATGGTGATGATCATGCTCAGCCTGCTGGGTTGGCCGTCGCTGGCGCGGCTGGTGCGTGGGCAAATTTTGTCGTTGCGCGAGCGTGACTTCATGCTGGCCACTGAGGTGCTGGGGTTATCCACCCGGCGGCGTATCTTCGGCCACCTGCTGCCCAATACCATTCCGATCCTGGTGGTGGTGGCCACCATGGGCGTCGCTAATGCCATTCTCAGTGAATCGGCCCTGAGCTATCTGGGGTTGGGCGTAGTGCCGCCAATGCCGTCGTGGGGCAACATGATGGACGCCGCCAACAGCCTGATCGATTTTCAACGCCGCCCCTGGCTGTGGATGCCGCCGGGGTTGGCGATTTTCATCACCGTGGTGGCGATTAATATTCTCGGCGACGGCCTGCGAGACGCGCTTGATCCAAAAATGAACGGGGTAAGACGATGAGCCAACCGCTGGTGGCCTTTAATCAACTGTCGGTAGCCTTCCAGGGCGAACAAGGGCGGGTGCGGGCGGTGCAACAGGTGAGTTTTGACCTTTATGCCGGACAAACGCTGGGGGTCGTCGGTGAGTCCGGCTGCGGTAAAAGCGTGACCGCGATGGCGCTGATGGGGCTGTTGCCGCAACCGCTGGCGCAAATCGACGGCGGTGAAATCCATTTCGACGGCCAGGACTTGCTGAAACTGCGGCCGCAACAGATGGCCGATTTACGCGGTAACCGTTTGGCGATGATCTTTCAGGAGCCGATGAGCGCGCTGAACCCGGTGCTGACCATCGGCGAGCAGTTGGTTGAGCCACTAATCCGCCATCGGGGGACTGCGCCAAAAGCGGCCTGGCGGGAGGCCACGGCGCTGATTACCGAGGTCGGACTGGCACGCGCCGAACAGCTGATGACCAGCTATCCGCATCAGCTTTCCGGTGGCATGCTGCAGCGCATCATGATCGCCATGGCCATCAGTTGCCGGCCGGCGTTGCTGATTGCCGACGAACCCACTACCGCATTGGATGTCACCGTGCAGGCGCAAATTCTGGCGCTGCTGCGCGAGCAGGCGCGTAAGCACAATATGGCGATGATGCTGATTACTCACGATCTCGGGGTGATTGCCCAGATGGCGGATCGGCTGGTGGTGATGTACGCCGGGCGTATTGTCGAGCAGGGTGCCACGCATGAAGTGCTGGCCAACCCGCAGCATCCTTACACTCAGGGATTGATGGCCTCGCGGCCGGTGGCGGGGCAGCGGCGGCGGCGGTTGTATTCGATCCCCGGTCAGGTGCCCGATCTGACCAGTTTGCCGGACTACTGCGCCTTTGCCGAACGCTGTGACAAAGCGAGCGCCCGCTGCCGTGACGGTATCCCGCCATTGTATGGCGATCGGCGGCGGCAATCCGCCTGTTTCCTGAATGCCGGGGGGCGTATTCATGTTGGCTGAACCCTTGGTGGAGGTAAAAGGGCTGAAGAAATATTTCCCGCTGCGTGAAGGGCTATTCGGTCAGACTACCGGGCAACTGCGGGCGGTGGATGATGTCAGCTTCAGCATTCGCCGGGGAACGGTTTTTGGCCTGGTGGGGGAGTCCGGCAGCGGTAAAACCACCGTAGGCCGAACCCTGCTGGGGCTGCATGAAAAGACCGACGGTGAGGTACTGTTCAAAGGACAGGCGTTAGATGCGCTCAGCGCCCGCGAGCGGCGCGCGATGCGCCCGAAGATGCAACTGGTGTTTCAAGACCCGTACAGCTCTCTGAATCCGAGAATGCGGGTAGGCGATGCGATTGGCGAAGCGCTGTTGCAGCACGGTTTGGCGCAAAAGAGCGAGCTGTGAGATCGGGTGATAGACACGCTGGAAATCTGCGGGTTGTCGGCACAGCATTACGGGCGCTTCCCGCACGAGTTTTCCGGCGGCCAGCGCCAGCGCATCGGCGTAGCCCGCGCGCTGATCCTGCAGCCGGAATTTATCGTCGCCGACGAACCGATTTCGGCGCTGGACGTCTCTATTCAGGCGCAGATCATCAACCTGTTTTCCGATCTTCAGGAACAGCAGGGGGTGACTTTCCTGTTTATTTCGCACGATCTTGGGGTGGTGGAGCATCTGTGTCAGGACGTAGCGGTAATGTACCTCGGGCAGGTTGTCGAAAGCGCCGATCGCGATGCGCTGTTTCGTCGGCCGCTGCACCCTTACACTCAGGCACTGTTGGCCGCGGTACCCAGTTTGGATCCGCACCGTCAGCCGCAGGCGATGGCCCGGGGAGAATTACCTGACCCTGCCCAACCGCCGCAGGGCTGTCGCTTTCACACTCGCTGTCCGCAGGCCACTGCGCAATGCCGGGAACAGGCCCCGGCATTGCGGCAGGTAGCGGCAGGACATCGGGTGGCCTGCCATTATGTCGGCTGAGCTTAGGCCAGATAATGTTTTAGCGCACGCCCGGCCTGATGGATGGCCGAGTGCACCGCCGGGACTTCTGCGATCGCGTTGAGCAAGCCATAGTCGTGGATCAGCCCGTTATAACGGGTGGAGGTGACTTCGACTCCGGCGGCATTGAGCAGGCGGGCGTAGGCTTCGCCTTCGTCGCGCAGCACGTCCAGCTCGGCGGTTTGCACCAGCGCCGGTGGCAGGCCTTTCAACTGTTCCAGCGTGGCGTTAAGCGGCGAGGCGTAGATCTCTTTGCGCTGGGCTTTATCGGTGGTGTAGTGGTCCCAGAACCATTTCATCATATTGCGGGTGAGGAAATAGCCTTCGCCGAACTGGTGGTAAGACTCGGTATCGAAATTGGCGTGGGTCACTGGCCATAGCAGGATCTGGCTGCGCAGGGCAGGCGTGCCTTTATCTTTCGCCATCAGGCTGACCACCGCCGCGATATTGCCGCCGGCGCTGTTGCCGACGACCGCCAGACGTGAACCGTCAACGTTGATTTTCTCGCCGTACTCGGCCACCCATTCGGTCGCTGCGTAGGCCTGATTGATGGCGACAGGGTAAGGGGCTTCCGGCGATCGGGTGTAGTTAACGAACACCGCCGCTGCGCCGGAGCTGTGGACCAGATCGCGCACCAGCCGTTCGTGGGTCGGGAAGTCCCCCAACACCCAGCCGCCGCCGTGGAAGAACATGAATACCGGCAGCTTCTCCTTTACTTTGGCCGGCCGCACGATGTGCAACAGGATATCCTGGCCATCGACGTGAATGGTTTTTTCGCTGATTTCGACTTCACGCAGAGGGACTTCGGTACCGCTTTGCAGGCCCTCCATCACCTTACGCGCTTCTTTCGGCTTCAACTGCTCCAGGGGGTTGGCGTCACTGGAGTTCAGCGCATCAAGAAAGGTACGGATATCGTGCTGTGCTGCAGGCTGGGTGAGATCAACAGTTTTCTTGGACATCTTGATTCCTCTGGCACAGGGGGATGAAATCTTCTGGTGAGATCACAGTGTAGTAGAACAATGTCCCTGTGGGCTTAGTGGTGTGTGCCCTGTCGGAAAAGGCGCGTCACGCCACGCTTTTCACCGCTTCGGTTTGACTTTTCAGGTGGGCAGCGATATTTTTTAATCACCATGGAACACGTGTTCCATTGATGCGAATGACCGGTCATCACCGGTGCCTTTCTTTTAGCGCTGAACGCCGTGCGGGAAACATAACCCTATGATTGTGATTGCAAACTCTGAAGGACATCCGGGTATCGGTCTGTCTGCCGAACGGTTACGACAGGGGCAGAATGGCCTGCGTGCCATCGTTGAGGGTATCAAGCTGGTGGAGCTGGACCCGAGCGTACGTACGGTGGGTTTCGGCGGCTGGCCCAACGTGCTGGGTGAGATGGAGCTGGACGCTTCGGTGATGGACGGCGACAGCTTGCGCACCGGTGCGGTGGGAGCGTTGCAAGGCTATCTGCATCCGGTGGAAGTCGCTTATCGGGTAATGGAAGATCTTAACCATGAAATCCTGGTGGGCGCCGGAGCGGCACGTTTCGCCGCTGAGATCGGCGCGTTGGCGGGTGACAACCTGATTGCCGACTCCAAGCGTGTCTGGTGGGAAAAACTGGAGCAGGCGATGGACGCCGAACAGCTTCGCAACTGGCCGAATATCCCACTGGCAGGGCTGTCCAACAATGCCACCGATCCAGAACGGGTGCGCGACACCACGGTATTTTTAGCCATGGATGGTGGGCGCACGCTCAGCGCGGCGACGTCAACGTCAGGCTGGGCGTGGAAATACCCGGGGCGACTGGGGGACAGCCCGATCATCGGCAGCGGCTCCTATGCCGACAGCCGTTATGGCGCCTGTGCCTGTACCCACACCGGGGAAATGACCATTCGCTGCGGCACCAGCCGCGCAGTGGTGCTGTATATGAAGATGGGCATGACGCTGGAACAGGCGGTGTACGAGGCCATCGAGGATTTGAATTACCTGAAAGATGGCTATACCGAAGGGGTGACTATTCACGCCATCGATAAGGACGGAAAGCATAAGGTCGTCAGCCTTAACTGCCCGGGCCCAATTCAGTATTGGCTGTGGCAGAGCGGTATGGCGGCGCCGGAATTGCGCGACGCGGAGATTATAACCACCCGTTGACCCGCGGCTCTGTGGTTTATGGAAGGGGCGCGGCATGCTGCGCCCAATAGCATCATCAATGCGTTAAATTGGGCCGAACAGGCTCACCCCTACCGGTTTAGCAAGACGCGCGAACCACCAACTCGGTGGGAATGGTGATCTGCTGCGGCGCAGCCTGGGGGCTTCCGCTGCGCAGTTCGACCAGCCGAACGATGGCGGCGATCATTGCGTCCATATCGCGGCGTACCGACGTGAGTTGGTAACTCGGCCAGGCTGCCATCGGGATATCGTCGAAGCCGTAAACCGCGACGTCCTGAGGGATCTGCAGCGAAGTGTGCAAACGAATATAGTCCATCACCCCCATCGCCATGGAATCAGCGGTGCAGAAAATGGCCTGCGGAGCCGGAAGCGCGTCCAGCAGCTGCGGCGCGAGGTTAAAGCCGCTCAGGTAGCTGTAGTCGCCGCTCAGCTGCGCGACAATCTCTAACTGCTGCTGTGCGGCATGAGCCAGAAAGGTTTGCTGGCGCAGCTGTTCGCCGTGGGCGCTGCTGCGGCCACCGAGCAGCGCCACGCGGCGTTGACCCTTTTGCGCCATCAGTGCAGCCAGCTGTTGCAGGCTGGGTGACTCATCGGCGTTGAGAGCGTCGCACAGGGCGTCGCCCGCCAAACCGTTGAGCATAATGGGCGTAGCGATGCGAAACAGATCTTTTGCTGCACGCGCGCTGATGTTGTCGGCGAACACCACGGCAGAATCGACATGATAAGAGATGGTTTGCTTCAGGTAGTTGGCCGGATCGTCAATGCCTTCCAGGCGGATCATCACCGCCTGCCGGTTGCTTTTCTGCAGTTGTTCAACCAGACGATCGAAAAACTCCAGGTCAGACAAATCGTGAAAGTGGTTCACCACCAGCGCGACAAAGCCGGTTTTGCCGCTGTGCAGGCTCTGGGCGATGGCGTCTGGCGCATAGCCTAACTGACTGGCGACGCGCATCACCAGATCGCGGTTTTTTTGCGAGACCCGGCCCTGATTGGAAAAGGCGCGAGACACCACGGTGCGTGAAACGCCGGCCACGCGGGCGACATCGTGAGAGGTGACTTTTTTCATCGGCATACGGCAGCTACTCAGCGGAAAACGGGGCGCTGCGGCAGAGGCACGCAGCGGCGATATGGTCTCACAGAATGTCGGCCGGCAACACTGTTTCCCCGCTTTGAGCTACCCGTTGACCGCTATGCGGATCAAAAAAGTGCAGGGCGGCGATATCCAGCGTAATGGCCAGCGGCTGGCCCTGGGCATACTGCAGCTGGGCGTGCTGTTTGACGATGTACTGCGCACCGTTGTCACCCTGTACGAACAGGTTGCTCTCAGCGCCCAGATTTTCACTGTACACCAGTGTTCCACTCAAGTGGGGTTCTGCTCGTGGCGCGCTGATGCTGCACGCTTCCGGACGACAGCCCAGCGTCAGCCAGTCGCCTCCTCTTGCTGCCAGCGCCGGGAATTCGGCGGCGCTCAAGGGCAGCAGCAAACCAGAGTCGCCCTGCAATACGATCTGCTCGCCCTGCACCAGAACCTGCACGTCAAACAGGTTCATCTGCGGCGAACCGATAAACTCGGCGACAAAGCGATTAACCGGGCGATGATAAAGATCCAGCGGTGTACCGATCTGCTGCACTTTCCCCTGATTCATGATGACCACTTTGTCCGCCATGGTCATGGCTTCCACCTGATCGTGGGTGACGTAAATGATGGTCGCACCGATCGCCTTATGCAGTGCAGACAACTCCTGACGCATGCGGTTGCGCAGTTTGGCATCGAGGTTGGAGAGCGGTTCGTCAAACAGAAATACCTTGGGCCGCCGAACAATCGCCCGGCCCAACGCCACGCGCTGACGCTGACCACCGGAAAGCTGGCCGGGTTTGACCTTCAGGAATTCCGTCAGGTGCAGCATTTCGGCCACGACGGCAATCTGCGTGGCAATCTCCGCTTTGGCCATTCCTTTGATTTTCAAAGACAGCGCCATGTTTTCATAGACGGTCATATGCGGGTACAGCGCATAGCTCTGGAAAACCATGGCGATATCACGGTATTTGGGCAGCACCTCGTTCATGCGTTCGCCGTCGATCAACAGTTCGCCGGAGGAGAGGGTTTCCAGCCCGGCTATCATCCGCAGCGTGGTGGACTTGCCGCAGCCGGACGGGCCGAGCAGCACCACAAACTCACCTTTCTCTACCTGCAGATTCACGTCGCTGGCGGCCTGGTAACCGTTGTCATAGCGTTTGTTGATATCAACCAGTTCTACGTAAGCCATCATTCGCACTCCGTCTGGGCAAGCAGGGCACTCAATCGCGCCAGCAGCAGCACGCCGAATGAGGACGCGCCGTTGGCGTACAGCTTGCGGTGCGGCATATCGGTAGACATGGCGGCAATATCCAGGTGCGCCCAGCGCTGGCCCGGCTGCACGAACTCGCCGATAAAGGTCGCCGCTACGCACGGGCTGCCGTGCGGATCTTCACCGCCGTGACGGTAATCGGCAAATTCAGACTTCAATACCCCGCGATACCAGCCGCCGTGCGGCATTGGCCACACTGGCTCGGCGCTGGCCTTGCCCGCCTGGGTGACCTGCGCCAGAAAGTCGTCGTCGTTACCCATCATGGCCGCATACTCCTTGCCCAGCGCCACGCCTGCGCCGCCGGTCAGGGTGGCGATATCGAGTAAAAAGTCGGGCTGGAAGCGCTGCTGGGCATAGCTGATGACGTCCGCCAGCACCATGCGGCCTTCGGCGTCGGTTGAAATGATTTCCACCGACTTGCCGTTGTGCATGGTCACCACGTCGCCGGGGCGCTGTGCGCGGGAGGAGGGCATGTTTTCTACCAGGCCGCACAGGCCAATCACGCGGATCGGCAGTTGCAGCGCGTCGATGATACGCAGGGCGCCCACCACCGCAGCCGCACCGCCCATGTCGAACTTCATGGTGCTCATGCGTGCCGCACCTTTGATGCTGATGCCACCGCTGTCGAAGGTGACACCTTTACCCACCAGCGCCAGAGTATGGCGTGCGTTGGCGGGATGGTGATCGAGGATCAGTAATTGCGATGCGCGGGCGCTGCCTTGACCAACGCCCAGCAGGCCACCGAAGCCAAGCTGCGCCATCTGCTCTTCATCCAGCACCTCTTGGCGCACATGAGTAAAGGGCAATTGCGCGACGGCCGCCACGAAGCTTTGCGGATAGAGAATATTGGCCGGCTTATTCATCAGCTCACGTCCGATGATCACGCCCTCGGCATGCAGATTGGCCCAGTCGCACAGCGCCTGCGTTGTCGCATCATGGCTGGCTAACGGCTGGGTCGGATCGGTCAGCGTAGCGCTGGCATGATGCTGGTAGCGATAAGCGCCCAGACGCAGGCCGAACAGCAACCAGCGCCAGGTTTCTGTACTGGCCGATGAGCCTTCATCCAGTGTCAGACGCAGGTGCTGCAACCCGAAGTGTTTTTGCCCGGCGGCGATACCGGCACCGGCATCCTGTAGGGCTGCGGGAGTCAGGGCAGGGCCGATATTGAGCGCAAAACGGCCGTCACCCAGCAGATAAAGCACGCCGACGGCGGCCTGTTGCAGGCCGGCATTTTGCAGCGTTACCGGCAGTGAATCGTCCGCAGCGGAAAACAGGATGATTTGCTGGCGCGCCGCAGTGTCGTTTTTAATGTAAATATCAATGAATTGCATAAGGTTACCCTTTGACCGCCCCACGGGTGAGGCTTTCCATCATTTGTTTGGACGAGAAGATAAAGGCGATCAGCAGTGGGACGATCGCCAGGAAACTGCCGGTCATCACCAGGTTCCACGGTGTGGCGGTAGCGCCGCTCAGGCTGCGCAGTACCAGTTGGAGAATTTGCTTGTCCGGCGACTGTAATGCCACCAGCGGCAACATAAAGTTGTTCCAGGTATCGACTACCACCACGATCGCTACCGTCAGCAGCGCCGGGCGCATCAGCGGCAGGCCGATACGCAAAAATATCTGCAGTTCATTCAGACCGTCCATGCGTGCACTGTCGAGTATTTCGCTGGGCAGTGAGGAACTGACGTATTGCCGCACCAGGAAAATCCCGAAGATATTCACCCCGGCGGGCAGCCAGACGGCGGCAAACTGGTCGAGCAGGCCAACGCTTTTAATCACGAAGAAGTAGGGCACCAGGTTGACCACGCTGGGCACCATCATGGTCAACATGAGGGTGGTGAATAACACCTTTTTGCCCTTGAACTGATAGACGCTGAAGGCGTAGCCCGCCGCGGCGGAAACCAACACGCTGGTCAGGGTGGCCATGGCGGTGACATACAGAGTGTTGAGCAGCGAGCGGGTGAAAGGCACCTGTTGCTCCAGCCCTCGGTAGTTTTCCAGCAGGTGGCTGCCGAAGCGCAGCGACATGCCCATGATGCTGCGGGTGTCCTGCGTCGCCAGCAACGCCGACCAATAGAACGGGAACAGCGACAGCGAGGCGAACAGCGATACCAACAGGTAAATCACCAGCTTGCCGGTGTCGAAACGGCGGCCCTCAGCGATCATTTTTGAGTCCTCCACGGTTGCCGAAACCCCAAAACACCAGCGCGCTCACCAGCGCAATCAGCAGGAACAGGATCCAGGAGATAGCCGAAGCGGTGCCCATATCCAGATAGGACCAGCCGGTCTTGTACACGTACATCGACACCGTCAGGCCGCTGTTGTCGACGCCGCCGGTGCCCTGCGTCAGGATCATGGGCTCATTGAACAGCTGCATGTTGCCGATCAGCGTCATCAGCGTGGCGAAGAAGATAAAGGGCGCCAGCAGCGGCAGCGCGATGTAGCGGAATTTTTGCCAGCGGCCAGCACCGTCCAGCTCGATCGCTTCGTACAGGTCGGGCGAAATAGAGGCCAGACCGGTCATGTAAATCACCGTATTGATACCGGTGAACTTCCAGGTCACCTGATTGGCGATGGTGAAGCGGATCCAGTCGCTGTCAAAGAAGTTGATCGGCAACGCGGCGGCCAGCGCGCTCAGGTGCAGCTTGGCGGCCAATCCGCTTAACAGCTCGTTGACCATGCCGACCGGCGAGAACAGGTTGAACACGATCAGGCTGACGGCGACGGAAGAGGTGATGTAGGGCAGGAAGATCGCCGCCTTCAAAAAACGCCTGCCGCGCACGATGATGTGCAGCAGCGAATAAGCCAGTGTGATGGCGAACAGATGTTGGCACAGGCCGGACACCAACGTGATTTTAATGGTGTTGACCAGCGACACCCAGAAGGCGTCATCGGTGAAGGCATAGTAAAAGTTATCCAGCCCGACAAACTTCATCGAACTCAGGCCTTTTACCGGGTTCCAGGATTGGAATGAGAGAAACGCCGAGAAGAAGATCGGGAAGGCGTTGAACACCGCAAACAGCAGCATGAACGGCAGCAGCAGCAGGTAGGCGGTGCGGTGATCGTGCAGCAGCCCTTTGAAAAATCGCTTACGCATAGACTCCCCGAACCGACGGAAAACGAAAAAAGGCGGCCGGTAAGCCGCCGCAGTCTGATGATTACAGGGCGCGCATCCGCCGCTCCAGCAGCTTATTGGCATCGCGCAGAGTGCTGTCGATGTCCTGATGCTGCACCAGGATCTTCTTCGCCGCTTCGTTGAGAATTTCGTTGGCGATATTGTCTTCCGGTGAGGAAGCTACGGGCTTGAGGTCCGGCACCAGGCTGGCGTAATAGCGCATCGAGTGTTGACCGCCGAGAATGCTGCTGGGCGTATCGAAGTAAGGCGCGTTATATACGTCGAGGCGCGCAGGCAAGGTGCCGGCGGTTTTCGCGGCGTCGATCACTACGTCACGCTGCATAAAGTATTGAATGAACTGCCAGGCCGCCTGGGAATTCTTGCTTTGCTTGGGGATCACCAGCGTGGTGCCGCCTGCGTTGACCTTGATATTGCCCGGCACGCCCGTCACCCGCCACAGACCGGCTTTCGCACCGTCCGGATCCAGTTCCTGCTCGATGCGGCCTTCGTCCCACGGGCCATCGATATCGGCGAACAGTTTCCCCTGCCGGTACAGTTTGATGTATTCCTGCGAGTTGGTGGAGCCGTCCAGGGAGGCTGCCAGCCCTTTGTCATACAGCGTTTTGATTACCGTCATCAGCTGTTTGATTTGCGGTGAATCCAAGTTGGGCTTGCCATCTTTGGTGTATACCGGCTTACCCGGCTCACTGTTCATGCCTACCACCAGCGGATTGATCAGGCTGGTGGCCGCCGGCAGCAGATAGGCGCCTTGCTCTTTTTTCAGCTTCTCACCGAAGGCGATAAAGCTGTCCCAGCTTTGGGTGATGTCCTCAATCTTTACACCCGCTTTCTGAACCATGTCGTTACGGTAGATCATGATCACCGGCCCGGTGTCGTAAGGCACGCCATAGATATTGCCGTCATTACCCTTAGCCAGGCTGATCATCGAAGGATCGAACTGCCAGCCCTGGCTATCAATGCTGAACGGCGGGGCGCTCAGGTTATTCAGGCCGCCGGAGTTGGCGAAGCTGCCGAGTTTGATGGTGCTGACGCTGAAGATATCGGCGGCGCCCTGGCCAACGGCCAACGCGGTGGTCAGCTTTTGATGACAGTCGGCGAAGCCGCATTTGATCGACTGCACCTGAATGTCCGGATGCGCCGCCTCAAAGTCTTTAATCACTTTGTTGATGTAATCAGTGGGCAAATAGTTGGCGAAGGTAATGCTGGTGTTGGCACTGGCGGAAAGGGGCAGGCCCAGCAGCACGGCCAGTGCGACCCCGGTGATTCTTTTATTATTACGCAAGCAGACTTGAGCCATGATAACCCCGATCCTGTGCAGTCGATGTGGTGTGTGTTTTTTCATCATGGAACACGTGTTCCATTGAAATTAACCTATTATCGCGTCAGCAGACTGTCAACATTTTGTTCGGCAAGTTAACAAATATGAGATCTGACGCGGCAGTTGCCCAGGGTCACGCCCGATTTTGGCCCACACAGGGGCACGCAGAGCCTGTAATGACGCGGGTTTGCCCGCATCCGGTGCATTTTCTGCACCTGAATGGGGCAAAAGTGTGATGGGGAGCAAATCAGGCCAAATTATTTTTGCGAGCGCGATCAGAAATATCGAAGTTTTTTGTCATTGAATAGGATTTCGCAGCCAATGATGATTTTTCGCCTTATTTTTCCAATTATTCATTAGCAATGCATATTTATTGAATAAGTATGCATTATAAGCCGTTGTTTTACCGAAAAAAACCGCGTTTTTCGCCAAAAATCCCGTTTTGGCACGATAGCTGCTCTACACTCTTTATCAAACGGCATGTATTTTAACTGCTCGTTAACATTTATTCCCCGTTACAGGACCTGATACCCGGCATAAATAGCGAAAAACGCGAATGATGTAACAGATTTGTTTCTGAATAGGCGGTGAAAGGCAGAGTTATCACCGGCTAAAAAACGGATCGAACGGCGCGGTTTTTTATGTTTTGTTGTGGACCATCCAGGCTGGAGCGGCCCTTACAGTCAAAATTCAGTCTTTGCTGAAGTTATGAGGTCATTATGGAACAGCCAATCGCAGTTACCCGCCAGTCTTTCGACGACTGGATGGTCCCGGTTTATGCCCCCGCTGATTTTATTCTGGTACGGGGAGAAGGCTCGCAGGTATGGGATCAGCAGGGTAAGTCTTACATCGATTTTGCTGGCGGCATTGCGGTTAACGCGCTGGGCCATGCGCATCCGGTCGTGACCGCAGCGCTGGTGGAGCAGGCGGGCAAACTTTGGCACCTGGGCAACGGCTATACCAACGAGCCGGTGCTGCGGTTGGCCAAACTGCTGATTGACGCCACCTTTGCCGAGAAGGTGTTTTTCTGTAACTCCGGGGCAGAAGCCAACGAAGCGGCGCTGAAACTGGCGCGTAAACGCGCACTGGATAACGGCAACCACAGCAAGAACCAGATTGTGGCATTCAACAACGCCTTCCACGGCCGCACGCTGTTTACCGTGTCTGCCGGTGGCCAGCCTAAGTATTCCAAGGACTTCGCGCCATTGCCGGGCGGCATCACCCACACGCCATTTAACGATCTGGCGGCCGCTGCCGAGGTGATTAACGACCACACCTGCGCGGTGATCGTCGAGCCTATTCAGGGCGAAGGTGGCGTGTTGCCGGCCGATGCTGCTTTCCTGCAAGGCCTGCGTGAGCTGTGCGATCGCCACGATGCGCTGCTGATTTTCGACGAAGTGCAAACCGGCATGGGCCGTACCGGCGACCTGTACGCCTACATGCAGTACGGCGTGGTTCCTGACGTGCTGACCACCGCGAAAGCGCTGGGCTGCGGCTTCCCGATCGGCGCCATGCTGACCACTGACGAACTGGCCAAAACCCTGAGCGTCGGCACCCACGGCACCACCTACGGCGGTAACCCGCTGGCGACGGCGGTGGCGGGCGCGGTGTTCTCCGTCATCAACACGCCGGAAGTGCTGGAAGGGGTTAAGCAACGCCACCAGTGGTTCCTTGACGGCCTGAACAAGATTAACCAGCAGTATCCGATTTTCTCTGAAATCCGCGGCGGCGGCCTATTGATTGGCTGCCAGTTGACCAAGGACTACGCCGGCAAGGCGAAGCAGATCACGCAGTTGGCCAACGAAGAGGGCGTGATTGCCCTGATCGCCGGTCCGGACGTGGTGCGTTTCACCCCTTCACTGGTTATTCCTGAGCAGGATGTGAAAGAGGGGCTGGCGCGATTCGCGCGAGCCGTGGCGCGGATTTGCAGCTAACACACAGGCTGCGCCCTTACCGGCGCAGCCTGATTCAGACGAGGTTCGCATTATGATGATTATTCGCCCTATAGAGCGTCGCGATTTGGCTGACTTACTGACGCTAGCCGGTAAGTCCGGCATCGGTCTCACTTCCCTGCCACAAGATGAAGATACCTTGTCGGCACGCATTGAGCGGGCGTTAAAAACCTGGCAAGGCGAACTTCCGCGTGGTGACCAGTGTTATCTGTTTGTGCTGGAAGACAGCGAGCGCCAGCAGGCGGTAGGGGTTTGCGCGATTGAAGTGGCCGTCGGGCTGACTGAACCCTGGTACAGCTTCCGCGTCGGCACGCAGGTGCATGCATCCAAACAGTTGAATGTGTATAAATCGGTGCCGACGCTGTTCCTCAGTAACGATCACACCGGCCATTCCGAACTGTGCACGCTGTTCCTCGATCCGGACTATCGTCACGGCGAAAACGGCAAGCTGTTGTCGAAGGTGCGTTTCCTGTTTATCGCCGCTTTCCGTGAGCGTTTCTCCGCCCGGCTGATTGCCGAAATGCGCGGTTTCTCTGATGAAGAGGGCCGTTCGCCGTTCTGGGAGAGCGTCGGGAACCATTTCTTTTCCATCGAGTTCGCCAAGGCGGACTACCTGAGCGGCACCGGCCAGAAAGCGTTTATCGCCGAACTGATGCCGAAACACCCGCTGTATGTCGATTTCCTGGCCGAAGACGCGCAAAAAGTAATAGGCGAAGTGCACCCGCAGACCGTGCCAGCACGCCGGGTACTGGAGTCCGAAGGGCTGCGTTATCAGGGTTACGTCGATATTTTTGACGGCGGCCCAACGCTGGAGGCGGAAATCGATCAGATCCGCGCGGTCAAACAAAGCCGTCTGGTAAAAGTGGTGCTGGATGAGACCCCGATGCGCGCCGATGCGCCGGCTCTTTTGGTGGCCAACGATCATTATGAGAATTACCGCGCACTGCTGGTCAATGCCGATCTGTATGACGACCGTCTGCATCTCAATGCCGCTACCGCCGAGGCGCTGGGCGTTGAACAAGGCAGCCCGGTGCGGGTCATCCCCCTTATTGCACAGGAGAAAGCGTAATGTCACATCCTGCACTCTTTATTAATGGTGCCTGGCAGCAAGGCCATGGCGCTGAGTTCAGCAAAACCGATCCGGTTGATAACCAACCGCTGTGGCAGGCCAACGCCGCCGACGGCAGCGATGTTGCTGCCGCCTGTGAAGCTGCCCGCGCCGCTTTTCCGGCCTGGGCTCGTACCCCATTCGAACAACGCGAACAGTTGGTGAAGCGTTTTGCCGCTTTGCTGGAAGAGCACAAGTCTTCTTTGGCGGCGGTGATCAGCCGTGAAACCAGTAAACCGCGTTGGGAAACCCTGACCGAAGTGCAGGCGATGATCGGCAAAGTGGCGATTTCATTGCAGGCCTACCAGGCGCGTACCGGCGTAAGCCAGACTGCGATGGCGGACGGCGCTTCGGTGCTGCGCCACCGCCCGCACGGGGTACTGGCGGTGTTCGGCCCTTATAACTTCCCCGGACATTTGCCGAATGGCCACATCGTGCCGGCGCTGCTGGCGGGCAACACCGTGGTGTTCAAGCCGAGTGAACTGACGCCGCAAACTGCCGAAGAAACCCTGAAACTGTGGCAACAGGCCGGGCTGCCCGATGGGGTTCTCAATCTGGTGCAGGGCGGGCGTGAAACCGGTGAGGCGCTGGCCGCCAGTGCGGATATCGACGGCCTGCTGTTCACTGGCAGCGCGGGTACCGGTTATCACCTGCATCGCCAGTTGGCCGGGCAGCCAGAAAAGATCCTGGCGCTGGAAATGGGCGGCAACAACGCGCTGATTATCGATCAGATCGAGGATCGCGATGCGACGGTTAACCTGGCGATTCAGTCGGCGTTTATTTCCGCCGGCCAGCGCTGCACCTGCTCGCGCCGCATTCTGGTGAAACGCGGCAGTGAGGGCGACGCTTTTATCGAGCGTTTGGTGCAGGTGGCGAGTGCGCTGCGTGTCGGGCGTTGGGACGCTGAACCGCAGCCGTTTATGGGCGGCGTGATCTCTTCGGCGGCGGCGGAAAAAATGCTGGCGGCGCAACATCACCTGTTGGCACTGGGCGGCAAAGCTCTGCTGACCATGCAGCGTCTGGAAAGCGGCAGCGCGCTGCTCAGCCCAGGCATTATTGACGTGACCGGGGTGCGTGACGTACCGGACGAAGAGTACTTCGGCCCGCTGACCACCATCATTCGCTATAACGACTTTGATGAGGCGCTGCGTATCGCCAACCAAACGCGTTATGGCCTGTCGGTTGGGCTGGTCTCGCCGCAGCGTGAGCAGTTTGATCATCTGCTGCTGGAAGCGCGTGCCGGTATCGTCAACTGGAACAAACCTTTAACCGGGGCTTCCAGTGCGGCACCTTTCGGCGGTGTCGGGGCGTCCGGCAACCACCGTCCGAGCGCCTATTACGCGGCAGATTATTGCGCCTGGCCAATGGCGTCATTGGAAAGCGAAAGCCTGACGCTGCCGGCCAGTTTGTCGCCGGGGCTGTCGTTTAATTAAATTTTACCCGTCGCCTTTCAAGCCGCAGCGGGGCGAATAAGTTCGCCCCGTTTAACGCGGGCACAGTATGTAGCGCCCCTACAATAACTGGGGATGAGCAAACTGCTCGCCTGGCTGCAACTTGAAATTCATAGGGTATGTTTTGAGTAGGGCCGAGCTTGCTGGGCCCAGGAGAAAAGCATGTCAGGATATGAAGTCAATTTCGATGGTCTGGTGGGCCTGACGCATCACTATGCCGGGTTGTCATTTGGCAATGAGGCCTCGACCCAGCATCAAAACAGCGTGTCGAATCCGAAACTGGCGGCCAAACAGGGTCTGCTGAAGATGAAGGCGCTGGCGGATCTCGGCTTTCAGCAGGGGGTATTGCCGCCGCAGGAACGGCCGCACCTGCCGATGCTGCGCAAGTTGGGTTTCAGCGGCAGCGACGAAACGGTCTTGGCGCAGGCGATGAAGCAGTCTCCGCGCCTGCTGTCTGCGCTCAGCTCGGCTTCTTGCATGTGGACCGCCAATGCGGCCACGGTTTCACCTTCGGCGGACAGCGCGGATGGCAAAGTGCATTTCACCGCGGCCAATCTGAACAACAAATTCCATCGCGCGATTGAGGCCGAGACCACCACCGGCGTGCTGCGGGCGATTTTCAACGATCCACGCCATTTCGCCCACCATGAGGCTTTGCCGCAGGTGGCGCTGTTTGGTGACGAAGGCGCGGCCAACCACAACCGGCTGGGCGGCGATTATGGCAAGCGTAGCGTGCAGATGTTCGTCTACGGCCGACAGGAGTTTGGCGGAGAAATCGCCCCAGCTCGCTATCCGGCACGCCAGACGCGCGAGGCCGGGGAGGCGATTGCCCGTCTGCACCAGTTGGATGAGCAACATACGGTGTTTGTGCAACAGAACCCGGCGGTGATCGATCAGGGCGTATTCCACAACGACGTTATCGCCGTCAGTAACCAGAATGTATTGTTCCACCATCAGCAGGCGTTTTATCAGCAGCAGCAGGCGCTGGATGAAGTGCGTCGCAAAATGGCGTCGCTGGACAGTGAACTGGTGGCGATTGAGGTGCCGACGGAGCGGGTTTCCGTGGCGGATGCGGTCGCGACCTATCTGTTCAACAGCCAAATTCTGACCAAGCCTAACGGCAATATGATGATTGTGGTGCCGGAAGAGTCGCGTCAGCATCGCGGCGTGTGGGGCTATCTGAGCGAGATGGTGGCCAGTGGCGGACCAATTGATGAAATCAAGGTGTTCGATCTGCGTGAAAGTATGCGCAATGGCGGTGGGCCTGCCTGCCTGCGATTACGTGTGGCGCTGAACGAGCAGGAATTGCGGGCGGTCAATCCGCGCGTGATGATGAACGATACGCTGTTCGTTACGCTCAATGACTGGGTTGACCGCTATTACCGAGATCGTCTGACGCAGAACGATTTGGCTGACCCGCAATTGCTGCGCGAAGGGCGCGATGCGCTGGATACCCTGACGACCATCCTCGGGCTGGGATCGGTTTATCCTTTCCAACAATAGGCGATGTCATCATGTTTGATTTGTTGGCTCTGACGCTGGAAGGGCAAACGCCCAAAGAGCAACGGGGCGAAAATGCGGATTTACACTGGCGTTGGCTGGGGGAAGGCCTGTTGGAAATCACACCGCGCCGGGGATATCGGCAGGCGGTGGTGCTGTCGGCGGGGATCCACGGCAATGAAACGGCGCCGATTGAGCTGCTCAATCAACTGGTCAAGGATCTGCTTGGCGGCGAGCGAACTTTGGCGGTTCGGCTGCTGGTGATATTGGGCAACCCACCGTCAATGCGCGCCAATAAACGGTACCTGCACAGCGACATGAACCGGATGTTTGGCGGCCGCTATCGCGATTTCTGCCACAGCGACGAAACCGTGCGGGCGCAGCAACTGGAGCAGGCCGTCGCCGCGTTTTTCGACGGTGAGCAAGCGACACGTTTCCATTATGATCTGCATACGGCGATTCGTGATTCACGCTTACCGCGCTTCGGGATTCTTCCTTTCCAGACCCGGCCTTACAGTGCCGAGATGCTGGCATTGCTGGACGCGGCCGATTTGGATGCGTTGGTGATCCACAGTGCGCCGGGCGGCACCTTCAGTAATTTCACCAGTGAGCATGCCGGCGCCGCCAGCTGTACGCTGGAACTGGGCAAGGCGCGGCCGTTTGGTAGCAATGATTTACAGCAATTTGCGGCCATTAACCGTGCACTGCAGGCGGCAGTCAGTGGCGAAGCCTTGCCGCAGCGAATGGGAGAGGCTCTGCGGGTGTTCCGCGTTGAGCGATCGCTGATCAAACGTAGCGAAGCGTTCAAACTGCATCTCAGTGATGATACCGCCAACTTTACCGAGCTGGAGCAGGGGACGTTACTGTGCGAACAACCGGGGGAGGAGTACCGGGTTCAGCATGCCAGAGAATGGATTTTATTCCCTAATCCCCAGGTCGCACTTGGATTGCGCGCCGGTATGGTGCTGATTGAAGCGCCGCGCAGCACGCTGTATTAACCTGTCAGTTTCGAATACGGTTTTATACTTACAGTATTTAAGGTTGTAGCGATGTCGGCTGCAACCTTAAATAACGGTGGTATATCCTGCTGATAATTCCTGTTACTTCCCCTTCTTTATAGTCTCTCTATCGAAACTTATATTTTATGTTGAATTTATTTTTGCCGTCATTTTTTGATGGTTTGAATCGATTTAATTATTCGAAGCGGTAAAAGACTTGCTTAAAACGTGGCGAAACACACTAAATCACCGCAATGACTTTACTCAGATAAAAATGTGAAATAAGTAACGTTATTAGTAACCATGCTAAGATTCATGGTATTTATGAATCGAATGGAAAGCATACAAAAGGAAACCAAATTGCACCTTTATGGTGCGTTGCACCAAATTGGTTATAAGATATGTAATAAATATCAATATGAATCAATGAGTTGATTGACTTCTTTGTTGTAATATTTTGTTACACATAAACATGCTTTATCCACGGTGTTTTATGAACTTTTTTATTTTAAGTTTGGATTCATGATGCTAATGTCACATGGCTTCTTAATTAGAGGCGCTCATAAAACACTAAATGATAAAGATCACAGCCCAAACCATAAATTGGGCGTGATGGGCAGAAATTAAAATTATAATATCTAGGAAAATAAATGATGAAACGCAGTGTATTAGCCTTAGCTATTGCCTTAGGGGCAATGACCTCCTTTGCCAACGCGGCAGAAATTTATAATAAAGATGGCAATAAACTCGACCTGTACGGTCGCGTAGCCGCCAAACATGTTTTCAGCGATGACAAATCCGAAGATGGCGACAAGACTTATGTCCGCTTCGGTTTTAAAGGCGAAACGCAAATCAATGACCAACTGACCGGTTACGGCCAGTGGGAATACAACGTCCAGGCCAACCACGACGAAGCGCAGGGCACTGCCGGCACCAAAACCCGTCTGGGCTTTGCCGGCCTGAAATTCGCCAACTACGGTTCATTCGACTACGGCCGTAACTACGGCGTGGTGTACGACGCAGAAGCCTATACCGACATGCTGCCGGAATACGGCGGCGACTCCTACAGCTACACCGACAACTTTATGACCGCGCGCTCCAACGGCCTGGCTACCTACCGTAACCGCGACTTCTTCGGCTTGGTGGAAGGCCTGAACCTGGCATTGCAGTACCAGGGCAAAAACGACAGCGACAGCCGCGGTGTGACCAAACAAAACGGCGACGGCTACGGCATGTCCCTGGATTACCAGGACATCGGCGGCTCCGGTATCGGCGTAGCGGCGGCATTCTCGGATTCCAACCGCACCAGCGATCAGAAAAAATCTGTTTACGGTAAAGGCGACAGCGCAACGGCCTGGACCACAGCGATTAAATACGACGCCAACCAGGTTTACCTGGCTGCCATGTACGCCGATACGCGCAACATGACGCCAATCAGCGGCAATGGCGTATCTGGCTTCGCCAACAAAACGCAGAACTTCGAAGTTGTGGCCCAGTACCAGTTCGAAAACGGTCTGCGTCCTTCTCTGGCCTACGTGCAGTCTAAAGGCAAGGATATCGAAGGGATTGGCGATGTTGATCTGGTGAAATACGTGGAAGTGGGTGCGACTTACTACTTCAACAAAAACATGTACACCTACGTTGACTACAAAATCAACCAGTTGAACGACGATAACAAACTGAAGCTGAGCACCGACGACGTCGTGGCAGTGAACCTGACCTATCGTTTCTAAGTTTCAACACCATTACCTTCTTCCTGTGTCGGGATAAAACGGTAATCAGGCAGAGCGAAAGCTCTGCCTTTTTTATTGGGTTGTTAACCTTTGGGGGCTTGCCCCATCACTTCGATGGCGGAACGCAATGTAGCAAAGCGTTGCTGATTGGTTTCATGTTCAATCTCGTTAACCAAATGGGCCAGAATATTATTGCCGGAAACTTTTTTGTTGAGATTGATCAGTTGAATGACCGCGCCGCCGACCACCAGGCTGACGTCGCGTAACAGGGCTTCGTAGTGTTCGTTTGAGAAGGTAGAAACGGGCATCGCGCCATCTCCATATCGTTCGGGTGAGGCAATTTAGCAAAATAGTGGCATAAAGCATCGTCGGCATGCCGGCTTTCCGGTGAATTCAGAAATTCCTCAGAGGAAAGTAGTATAAAAGTCTTTTGGCGATTTACATCGGCGCATATTCGTTGGCGGGTAGCCAAAAGCCATCGATAAAATCTTCAAACGGGAAGCAGCCGGCGTGGCGCAGGTTTTGTTCTTTCATACTGATCAGGCACTGGCGTTCGTCACGCAGCACGTCAACCACGATATCGGCGCAGCCGCCGTCCAGATAACAGACAAACATCACCAAGGCGTACATCGCTTCTTATATCCTTCCTCCTAATCCTTCCATGCTCTTATTGTAGGTAACTTCAGCGATTGTTTCATGTCAGGTGCTGCATAAAAGGACAGATTGGCAATGAAAGTTGGCACTTTCGGATTACTCTAACCGCTTAATACTGTTGGACCAATTGAATATCCCTCTTGCGGTGCTAAGCTTAATAAGTCTTAAGTCAATGCAACATGCTAACCATCGAAAGGAGTGAATATGGGTTTGTTTAACTTCGTCAAAGAAGCGGGCGAGAAACTGTGGGACACAGTGACCGGCAATGCGACAGCCGAAGATCAAAGCGCCAAACTGAAGGACCATCTCAATAAAACCGGCTTGCCGGGTATCGATAAGGTTGATGTGCAGGTGGTTGACGGTAAAGCCGTAGTAACCGGGGATGCGGTCAGTCAGGAGTTGAAAGAGAAGATCCTGGTGGCCATCGGTAACGTGGCAGGTATCAGCGGCGTGGAAGACAAAGTAGCGGTTGAACAAGCCGCCGCGGAAAGCCGTTTCTATACCGTGAAGAAGGGCGACACCCTGAGTGCGGTCTCGAAAGAAGTGTATGGCAACGCGAATCTGTATAACAAGATTTTCGAAGCGAACAAGCCAATGCTGTCCAGCCCGGACAAAATCTATCCGGGGCAGGTACTGCGTATTCCGCAGTAATACCCACAGCGGCACGACACTGCCTGGCCCGATCTGTTATCGGGCTTTTTTTATGTTTACTTGCATAAGTTAGCCTAATTATTTTATTGTCTTAATAAGACTTTTGAATGCATCGTAATCTTGGTCATCTCAGTTCTGGGGGAGTGTTGACCCTGGTGAGGAAAGTTGATAGCGTCTTGCCACTCTTGAGGTCTGAGTGGCATTGGGCGCGGAATCTGACAAACCCGCAATGGCGGGCTTTTATCAATCACCCTTCACTAAAACGTTAACGCGTGATGAGTTAAGATAGATTCTGTGAAACAACAACGTAATACCTCACAAGATAAAAACTACCGTGAAACTTTGGGAGACGCACAATTCGCTGTCATTGTGCTGGCGATAGCGTCCTGTTCCCTGATCATTTTTACGCTTTCAGTCACGCTATGGCTGACGTGATGTCGTTCAATACAGGAGATAAAATGGAGCACAATCTCCACGATGAAACCAAGCTGTTGGCCGTTATCGGTTTACTGGTTTCCGTGTTGTTAGTGGTATCGATTCTTTTTGGTGTGACTTACTTTTCCGATCTCAAGCATGCGCGCGATGAGGTCGACATCAAAGGCTGCTATATAAAGGCGTCGTAGCCTTCTGCCTCCCGGGTTGCGTTCTGGTCGCTTGCTCATGATAAGCTGGCGTCCAGCTACTCACTCAACCCGTGTGTCGTTCTGGAGGCGTTAATCATGAGCAATTCCCGCCCAACCTATTCATCCTCTTCCCGTGATTGTCCTGTGGTTGACGGCATCCGTCAGATCCAACGTATTGCCGTACGTAACGCCGAAGTTGGTGGTATCCCGATAAGCCGTGCCTTGCCCACCCGTGAACGGCGTACGCTAGGCGCATGGTGCTTTCTCGACCATGCAGGCCCGTCGGTATTCAGCGGTTCCTCGCAGGGGATGGACGTTGGCCCACATCCGCATATCGGTCTGCAAACCTTTACCTGGATGATTGAAGGGGAAGTTCTGCACCGGGATAGCCTGGGCAGCGAACAGGTGATACGGCCCGGACAGGTCAATCTGATGACCGCAGGACGCGGTATAGCGCATACCGAACAGTCAACCGGTGAGCAACGGCGTTTGCATGCTGTACAATTGTGGATTGCCTTGCCCGCAGAACATGCCGACATGGCCCCGCGCTTCGATCATTATCCCGACTTGCCGTGCTGGCTGCACGACGAAGTGAAGCATACTTTGCTGATAGGGGAGTTCGAACAATATCGTTCTCCGGTGTCGACTTTTTCACCGTTAATCGCCATGGATTTGGAATGGCAGGCTGATGGTTATTTGCAATTACCTCTGCGAAAAGATTTTGAAATAGGTTTATTGCCCCTTATTGGTGCATTTGAGGTTAATGATGAAAAATTTTCACCTGATGAATTCGCCTATTTAGGTATAAATCTTAACCGTATCGAGTTACGTGCCAAGAAAGGAAGTCGTGCATTATTAATCGGTAGCTTGCCATTAACCGAAGAGATTCTCATTTGGTGGAATTTTGTCGGCCACAGCAAACAAGAGATTAGCCGTGCGCAGCGTGATTGGGAGCAGGGGAATTCACGTTTTCCCGATGTCGTCGGCTATTGCGGTCCCCGCATGACCGCGCCACGCCTGCCCTGGAACGATGATTGATACCTTCGTGCTATAACAGCGGGATATTTTTATTCATTTCGCTCTATTAACGTTAAATTAATGTGATCGAAATTCCATGTTTTCGTACCGATATAGTTTATCTGGGGAATAGTGATCTGGCGCAAATAAATGGTCGGAGCAGTGGATTAAGATAACTCTCAAGAAGTGATGTTAACCACCGCTAGTCAGAAGCCTGTGAGGTTATTATGAGCCAAGTACTCTATCGTGCAAGATTATCCCATGTTGTTATTGCAACGGCGGCGTTCTGGATCTCTATTGCAGCCATGCTGGTTGTTGCTCTGAACTAACTCTGAATGATTATGCAATAAACCCGCTACGGCGGGTTTTTTTATGTCGATATATTCGCAATATTCTCAGTGAGGTTATACTTATAAAACCCAATATCTGATTAACCCTGCTAATAACAATGATAATTCTTTCTAATATAGTGGTGTTGCTTATTGCAGCGATCCATTTGTATATCCTGATCCTGGAAATGTTCCTATGGCAGAAGCCTACCGGCAGGCGAGTGTTCGCCACCACCGCGGAGTTTGCTGCCGCCACGCGGGTGCTGGCGGCCAATCAAGGGTTATACAACGGTTTTCTGGCGGCGGGATTAGCCTGGGGCGTCTGGCGTGAGGAGCCGGCGGTGCAACTGTTCTTTCTTGGGTGTGTGCTGGTGGCGGGCATGTTTGGTGGGCTGACCGCAAGCCGCAAGATTCTCCGTGTACAGGCGCTGCCCGCGCTGGTCGCTATTTTAGTGGTGCTGTGGGCACATTAGCCCGCCGTTAGCGGCGGCGGGAAAGAGAGTCAGGCGGTTTTTTGATGAATGACGTGCAGCGGCGGGGCGATATGCAGGTCGACGCTTAAATCCTGACGGAAATCATAAGGCGTGATGTTGAAGCGCTTTCTGAACATATAAGTGAAATGCGATTGCGAGCCAAAACCGAAATCCAGAGCGATGTCGAAGATGGAGGCGTCACTGGTGCGCAACTGGTAAACCGCCCCGGCCAACCTGCGTTCGCGAATATACTTACCCAGCGAAATCCCGGTCGCTTCTTTGAACAGCTTCTGCATGTGCCACAGGGAGTAGCCGGAATATTCGGCCAGCTCTTCAAGATGGATCACTCTTCCAAGGTGAGTTTCGACCCATTTACTGAGGGCGCAGACTAATGAGAGGTGGTGTTCTTGTATCATCAGTGCGTCTGTGTGAGATCTACATAGCGCTGAAGTATACACAACTTGCCGCCATGGACAAAAAGACCGCCGTCACCCAGGCGAAATTATTCGGAAAAACCATCGTCAAGCAGCTTGTCAGGCGGAAGGAAAAACGGCTAATCTGAGGTTGCCCGCTACCGCTGATATCGCAGTGGTTCTGGTCGCAAAGAATAACCGCCAAAGCAGAGTCAGCCGTGACAATTCAGCGTTGAAGGGGTGATCGCATGTTAATGACAGTGATTATTACTCTGGTTGTGATTGTGGGCGTTGCCGCTTTTATGGTGACGCCGGTGATGAGAATGAATAATGCGGAAGGTGTGGGAGGTGAAGAGCCGTGATTTCAGGGAACAACATGACCCCAAGTCGGGGTTGACCGAAAACCGAAAAAGCCTGGGCGCAGCAGTGACCCGGGCTTTTTATTGCTGAGTTGCGTGGATTAGACGTTTTTTCGCTCTACGGTTTCTTCGCCCCAGTACAGCTGGTCGGCACTGGTTTTGGCGAAAGCCATTTGCAACGCTTCGTCACTGCCTTCCTCCCAGATTTTTTGTGCCAGAACCTCATCGTTTTTTGCCAGCTCAAAAATTGCCTCCGCGATCTCGACGGAGGTTTCACGTACGGCTGCCCAGGATTTCACATTGTGGTTTGCCATAACTTTCTCCTGTTGGGGTGTGGCTGAAGGATGCGCCGGTAAGCGCGTCGCTTAAACCTTAAGTATAGGCCAATACGACCAGCCATTTTGGCACCCGATGCGCAATAACGTTGAAATTCAGCGGCAAACGGCCTGGGGGCGGCAAAGCGCCAGGTGACATGCTATTCTGTGCGGCGACTGAATCAAGAAGGAAAGTAATTATGTCAGACATGCTGAGCAACGATCAGGAATTGGCCTCCGACCTGGTTGCCTGCCAACTGGTGATCAAACAGATTCTGGATGTTATCGACGTTATCGCGCCGACCGAGGTGCGTGACAAGATGGCAAGCCAGCTGAAAAGCATCGATTTCTCCACTCATCCTGCCGGCGCCGATCCCGTGACCCGCAGGGCGATCGAAAAAGCGATTGCGCTGATTGAGATGAAGTTTACCCGCAACTGATGGGGGAAACCGCCGCCTGGCGACGGTTTCGGGCGGTGGTGATCAATCCACCACCGTTTCGACTTTTTTGAACAGCGGACAGTCGGCCACGCCAATGACGCCGTTGTCCCCGTGCAGATACTGAGCAATCACCACATTGCGTGCGGTCATATATTTACACTGCAACCCCAGGCCAGCCACGTTCTTGTTGCTGCCAACCAATACGCCGTATCCCGAAAACAAAAATACGCCATACACCACTGCCAGTAGCAGTAACCCCTTAATCAGCTTACTCATTATAACTCCCGTTTATTTATCGTCGTTGCGATATAGCCACGCGCCGACGCAGGCTGCAACGGTAACAATCTGAAAAGTCATCGTCAAAACGGTTTCTAAACGACAGGTTAAACTTCGTTTAAGTTAGCTGTGGTAGCATGACGAACAGATTATCAAGATAACAATGAGGCTGCTAAATTTGTTGCGAAAAAAAGTCCTCGTGATAGTGGCGTTCCTTGCGGCCTGTCTGTTTTTTTACCTGCTGGCGCTGGATAGCTACTGCGATGAGGGAGGCTCCTTTGCGTTGGGGGTGTGTTCCGTTACTCGTTTCATTCCCTGGTGAGATGCGCAGCGGTGCATAACAATTTACTATCAAGATGTTCGTGCCCGCACCCGGAGTGTTAAGATGTGCGCCTGTTTTTAGCAGTAGATAGGGTTGTCCATGTACGATTTAGGTTTTGGTTCGAATAGCCTGCTTTCGCTGGCCCTCGCGGCGCTGGCGCTGTTGGTGGGATTATGGGTCTGGTTCCTGGTGAATCGTGCCAGTGTGCGTGCCAATGAACAGGTCCGTCTGCTGCAGGAAATTGCCGAGCAGCAGCGTCAGCAGACTGCATTATTGAAAAGCCTGGCGCAAAGCGCGCGTGGCGATAGCGTAATCGACGATGACGATCTCAGCCCGGCGCTGGATTTCAAAGGTTTTATCCCCGAGCGTTAATCAAACTTTCTGCCGGGTGGCGTGCCCAAGTTTACGCCACCCGCATCGCTTAGAAAAACTCCATTCCCTGATATGGCGCTGCGCGGCACGCCGCCAACCGACTGGCCAGGTCGCCGCCGTGAATTTCCAATTGGTGTCCGTCCGGGTCAAGAAAGTACAGCGATTCCCCCTCGCTACGGTTAGTTTTCCACTCATCAACCCCAGCCTGGCGCAGCCGCGAAGCAACCTTGGCGAAATCTGTCGGTGCCACGCTGAACGCGTAATGGGTGTAATCCTTCGCTGAATTTACGGCTCGCGCGTCGTCCCATGACAAACACAGCCACAGTTCCCCCAGAGACAGGTAGGCGCCAGTTTGCCAGCGAGCATGTGGGACAAAACCCAACAGGTTGCTATAAAAATTGAAGCTGCGGTTGACGTCGCTTACTGCAAGCGTCAGATGGTTGAGGCCAGTTAACATGCCGGTATTCCTGCGCAACAAAACAGAGAAAAAGTGTAATCAGCGCCCAGGAAAAGATAAAGCCGAAAAAACATTAGTGGAGATAATGTGGAAAGCCCTCGCGTTGTCATAAATCTGTCGTATTGGCATCGTAATGTAGCGCCAACTCTACGAAAGATGGATAAAGCCGATGATTAAATGGTATGAAGAAAGCGACGCCGAGGTGAACCGCAGCATTGCGCTGATCACCGGAGAAAATCCGGACAAATGGTATCCCTACGGCGGTGTGAAAGGTAAAGACTATTGCAAGAACCCCTCCGATGCCTGGCCGATTATCTGCGCCAATAAAATCAGCCTGAATGCCGACAGCCAGGGCGACAACCCGCAGTGGCAGGCGCGTATGATCACCCAACGCGGCGAATGGCAGGCGGACAGCAGCAGCCCGCTGCGTGCGGCAATGATCTGCTTCCTGCTGAGCCAGCAAACCAACGAAATGGTCCGTTGAAACACCAGAATTACTGATGATTTTTCCCTTTTTATGACAACAGAACTGTCTCTGGCGGAGCCTGTTTATGAAGCGCATTATTAAAGGTGATAAAAACTTGTCTCATCTGGTGATTGCCCATGCGGCAATCGATCGTCATGCCGAAAGCTTTGGTCAGCGCCGACAGGGCTGGCCGTCAACCTACCTGATAAAATATCAAAACGATCGCGTGGCGGTAGAGGTGGTAACACGCCGCCAGTCCTACGTCGCCACGCTGATGATTGGTGCCCGCAACCTGACCAAACTTTGCGGTCTGTCCAGCTAAAAACCTGCCCTTACTGCCGTTAATCCCAGCATAAAATAGCGCCTTGGCCGACGTCGCCGGGGTGCTACTCCTTGATGCTCACGGGGTTAAGTGTTAAAAAGCCGCCCGCAGATACATTTATTGAATGGCGAAACCTTGTGCAATAGCGCCAGGTTCCCACGCCATATGAGGATAAGATGGGCGGTCAGCAGCAGGATACCCCGCTAAAACGCGGTTTAAAAAACAGACATATACAACTTATCGCCCTGGGCGGCGCTATTGGCACCGGCCTGTTTCTCGGCATTGCGCAGACCATTAAAATGGCCGGCCCATCGGTATTGCTGGGCTATGCCATCGGCGGATTCATTGCCTTCCTGATCATGCGCCAACTGGGGGAGATGGTGGTCGAGGAGCCGGTTGCCGGGTCGTTCAGCCACTTCGCATATAAATATTGGGGCGATTTCGCCGGCTTTCTTTCCGGCTGGAACTACTGGGCGATGTTCATTTTGGTCGGCATGGCCGAACTGACCGCCGTCGGTATTTATATTCAGTACTGGTGGCCGGACATCCCAACCTGGGTTTCCGCCGCGATATTTTTTGTCCTGATCAATTTGATCAACCTGGTTAATGTCCGACTGTATGGCGAGACCGAGTTTTGGTTTGCCATCATCAAGGTGGTGGCGATCGTCGGTATGATCCTGTTTGGTGCCTGGCTGCTGGCCAGCGGCAACGGCGGTCCGCAAGCCAGCCTCAACAACCTGTGGGAGCAGGGGGGCTTTATGCCGCACGGCATCAGCGGGCTGGTGATGGCGATGGCGGTGATCATGTTCTCGTTCGGCGGCCTGGAGATGGTCGGCATCACTGCGGCCGAAGCCGCCGATCCGCGCCGCAGCATCCCGAAGGCCACCAATCAGGTGGTGTACCGCATCCTGATTTTTTATATCGGTTCGCTAACGGTCCTGCTGTCGCTTTATCCGTGGGACAAAGTGGTGGAAGGCGGTAGCCCGTTCGTGATGATTTTCCATGCGTTGGACAGCAGCCTGGTGGCGACCCTGCTTAACGTGGTGGTCCTGACGGCAGCGCTGTCGGTGTACAACAGCGGCGTCTATGCCAACAGCCGCATGCTGTTCGGCCTGGCTACGCAGGGCAATGCGCCCAAGGCGTTGACGCGGGTGAACAAGCGCGGCGTGCCGGTGCTGTCGATTGCGCTGTCGGCGCTGGTGACCTCTGTCGGTGTACTGATCAACTATGTGATGCCCGGCAAGGCGTTTGAATTGCTGATGGCGCTGGTGGTGTCCACGCTGGTGATCAACTGGGTGATGATTTGCCTGGCGCATTTACGCTTCCGAGCGGCGAAAAACCGTCAGGGTGTAATCCCGAGCTTTAAGGCGCTGTGGTACCCGTTTGGCAACTATTTGTGCCTGGTGTTCCTCAGTCTAATCCTGGTCATCATGTATTTCAGCGAGGGGATCCGTATCTCGGTGTTGCTGATGCCGGTGTGGATCTTGCTGTTGTGGGTAGGGTTCAAGCTGACGCGCCGCAAGGGCGCTAACGTTAGGCGTTAAGGTTTAACGGAGGCGCCCTTGCGCCTCCCATTTTCATTTAGCCGCGTGGCATAAAGGCATTGCCCGGTGCGGAGCGGCCCAACCCCAACAGCTTCCTGCACAGCAGGAATACCGTGGTGATGACATCGATAGCGACCACGCTAAGCATCAATACGGCCAGCATGAAAAAACTCACCATCGCGCCAAACAACAGCACCAGGGGTGCCGGTACGCGTACGCGGCGCAGTTTCATCGCGACATACATTTTCCAATACTGCATCTGTGCCAGCATCGCGCTACGGATACGGCCCATGCGAACACGTGATTTGCGTGATGTAGAACGGCTCATAACTTCTCCTTTTCTGAATGTCCTATAAGTAAAACACAAGGATCTTAAGAGATGCTTAACAGGCTCTAGGCGGCCCTGGCATTCTCACAGGGAGTGTGACACCACAATGGGCGAAAAGGTCCCCCCTGAGGTGAGCACAGTTCACAAAGCGCACCAATCGTCTATTTTGTTATGTTATCGAAACTGCCCGTGCAGGGTGTCCGCAGTGGTCGGGAGAGCAACTTGAAGATAACCAATCGTTACTATGATGCCGGCAAAGCGCATCATACGCCGCAAGGCTTTCGTAACCCGGAGCCTACTCTGCGCCGGGAAGGGGATTTGAAGCGCTGGCAGGATGAGCGCAAGCAGCAGGGCCTGCCCAAGCCGCCGCAAATGGGGTACCTACAGTTTACCCAACGCTGGTGGCAGCAGGCAGACCTCAGCGGCAGCGACAACGGTATCTGGTGGTTGGGGCATGCCTCAATGCTGCTGCGTCTTGAAGGGCGTTACATTCTGATTGACCCGGTGTTGTCGCAGCGCGCATCGCCGTTGAGTTTTTATGGCCCAAAGCGCAAGACCCCAACGCCGCTGACGGTGCAGCAGTTACCGACGGTGGACGTGGTATTGATCTCGCATAACCATTATGACCATCTCGATCGGCGCACCATCAGGCAGTTGGCGCGTCGTTTTCCGCATGCGACCTTTATCGTCCCGTTGGGGCTGAAAAGTTGGTTCCGGCGCTATCGCCTGCAACGGGTCGAGGAGCTGGACTGGTGGGATAGCCTGCAGTTGGGTGACCTGACGTTTCACAGTACGCCGGCGCGCCACTGGAGTATGCGCACCCTGTGGGACCGCAATCGCTCTTTATGGTGCGGTTGGGTGATTCATCATCCGGCACTTCGATTCTATTTTTCGGGCGACAGCGGCTATTCGGAGCGGCTGGCGGACATTGGCGCGCGTTTAGGGCCCTTTGACGTGGCGGCGTTGCCGATAGGCGCTTATGCACCACGTTGGTTCATGCAGGAACAACATATGGATCCGCAACAGTCGGTGACGCTGTATCAGCAATTAAATGCGCCGCAGGTCATTCCAATCCATTGGGGTGTTTTTGAATTAGCCGATGAGTCATTGGATGAGCCGCCGCAGCAATTAAAACTGGCGTTGAGTTCGGCCGGGATAGAGCAACACCGGTTCCGGCCAATTAAAATTGGTGAGCGCATTCTGCTTGAACCTAACTCTTAAGCGTTAATTCGTGGCAAGCGGGGCTGGCGTCGCCCCCGTAGCCGTCCACAAGCCAGTCCCACCGCAGGTTGTAGCGATGTGGGCAGCTTGCCGGACGGCAATATCCACAACCAGGCCTAACCGGTTGACTTGAATAGGGTAGGCGCGTGACAAAAGATAAAATAAATACGTCAACTCGCAATTGCTCTTGATCGCATAAATACCCGCTCGGTTTTTAAGATTTAATTTCGCTATAGGTTCGCACTGACCTCAAGGTTATTGGCGTTATTTAACGGCGTTACGGAGGATGTATTTCTCTGTGGATGCACGACCACGGTGCGTAAATTCTGATTTTGCATGCTTATGCACCCAAAAGTGGCACGCTATTTGATTTTCATGGTAGGGCGTGGGTTGCATGAATTATGGTCAGTTGGCGAGCGTGGCAATAATTTACCCTGGTATTATTGTGCTGTCGCAGGCGGAGGGATTGCCGAAGAGTGGGCTATGCCAGCGTTGAGCCGTCCGGATGGCAACCCAATGGTCGGATCAGCCGGTCTCCAATACGCCCGTTCACCGATATTCAAATGTCGTATAAGAAATTCCATAAAGATTCAAATTTTTTAACGTTCTAAGCGTCTGGCTGGGGTTATATGTTGCAACATTCATGGGTCAGTCGGATGAAAGAATTGTTAAAATTCAGTCAGGATGCGGAGTGTAGCGCGGTGTAAGTGTTAAGCAGAAAATAGCTAAGGCTTCAACATCTTTTAGCCTATTTAAGCTTATATTGCTCTCGACCGTTTCAAATATGTGCGACAGCTCCATCAGTGATTAAAAATGGCTTGCCATCGAATACAGAGTATGTGATAACGCATCTGGGTAAAACGAGGTACAGTTCTGTATATGTGTGGCATTTTCAGTAAAGAAGTTCTGAGTAAAAACGTTAGCGTTGAATACCGCTTCTCTGCCGATCCTTATCTTAGTGCCTCAAGCAGTAACGACTCTAGTTTGTCTATGTAACGCCTACGGGCGGTTTAAACAATCCAAAGGAAATACTCAAGATGGCAAAGATCAAAGGTCAAGTTAAGTGGTTCAACGAATCTAAAGGTTTCGGTTTCATCACTCCAGCTGACGGCAGCAAAGACGTGTTCGTACACTTCTCTGCAATCCAGGGTAACGGCTTCAAAACCCTGGCTGAAGGCCAGAACGTTGAGTTCGAAATCCAAGATGGCCAGAAAGGCCCATCTGCAGTAAACGTTACTGCAATCTAATCAGCGTCAGCTGTACAAAAAACCCGCCTTGGTGCGGGTTTTTTCGTTTCTGCTATTCGCCGGTGATAATAATGGCCGCGTACTGATTGCGTCCGGTGATGCCGGGATGGGTGGGATCCTGTTCGCGACGGTGACTGTTGCGCCGATAGCTGGTGTATTTAAACCGCTGTGGCTGGAGCGGGTCGGTATTTGGCGTGCAGATAGTGCAACTGCCGGCACGGTCAACGGCGGCGAACCCCAGCTCGCGAAGTTTGGATTCGGCGATTGCGGCCAGATCCAGGTGACGATAGTGGGGGCTGATTAAGCTGGCGGGCAGCGGCAACTGCTGTTTGAACCGTTCGACCAGTTCTTCATTCACCTCATAACAGCATGGGCCGGCCGCAGGGCCGATGGATGCGACCCAGTTGGTGGGTTGAGTCATCTTGTGCGATACGCGCCGCCAGCTGCTCCAGAACGCCATCCAGCAGCCCACGCCAGCCGGCATGCACGGCTGCAATGGCCGAGCCGTCATGGCGGCTGAAAATCACCGGCAGGCAGTCTGCCGTTAACACGCTGAGCAGAATGCCCGGCTGGCAGGTATAGAACCCATCGGCCTCACCACACGCCTGTGCTGCCTGCGTTACGTCGACAATGCGCGTGCCGTGTACCTGTTTTTTTTCCGGCAAGGTGGCGCGATAGGGCTGCAGATGCCCAGGCAGCAACGCGCTCTTATTGCCGAAACCGTGTCGAATAGCGGGAACGCGGTTGAGAAGCGGGGAATAGTCGGTCATAAACGTCTTTACCTGCGTCAGAAAACTTAGCGTCAGTGTAGTCAGTTTTTTTCCTGCTTGGCTAGCCCCCATGGGATGCGCCTTGCATCACACCGAAGCCTTCTTTAGACTAGCCGCGCCGTATCTCTCTGGAACCCAAGCCATGTCTTATCAGTGCCCTCTGTGCCATCAGCCGCTTCATTTTTCCTCACCGCAATGGCGTTGCGACGCTAACCATCAGTTTGACTGCGCCAAAGAGGGCTACGTCAACCTGCTGCCGGTACAGCACAAGCGTTCGAAGCAACCCGGCGACAGTACGGAAATGATGCAGGCGCGGCGCGCGTTCCTGGATGGCGGTTTTTATCGGCCTTTGCAGCAGCGGGTAGCCGAGCTGTTGGATGAGGCGCTGGCGCCCGACGCACAGGCGCTGCTGGATATCGGCTGCGGCGAGGGGTACTACACGGCGGAAGTGGCTGCCAGATTGACGCAACAACGCAATATGACCCTGTATGGGCTGGATGTCGCCAAGGTGGCAATCCGCTATGCGGCCAAGCGTTATCCTGCGGTGTCATTCTGCGTAGCGTCGAGCCATCGTCTGCCGTTCGCCGACGCTTCTTTAGACGCCATTCTGCGTATTTATGCGCCCTGCAAGGCGGAAGAACTGGCCCGGGTGGTGAAACCCGGTGGCGTCGTGGTGACGGTATCGCCTGGTCCACGCCATCTGTATCAGTTAAAAGAGCAGGTTTATCAGCAGGTGCAACTGCATGCTGAACAGAATGAGCAGTTCGCAGGCTTTGACTGTGAGCGGGTCGAATCGCTGGCCTACCCGATGACGCTGCCGGGCGAGCAGGCGGCCAATCTGCTGCAGATGACGCCTTTTGCCTGGCGGGCCTCTCCGGAGGTCCAGCAGCGCCTGAGCGCCAGTGAGACCTTCCTCTGCGAAACAGATTTCGTTATTGCGCTCTATCGCCGCCGGCATGCTTAATGCCGCCCGACAGAGTGCGGGCCAGCGATGACCTGACCGACTAAGGTGGGCAGAAACAAAAAAACCTGCCGTTGGCAGGTTTTCTTTGGGTGCTGTCGGTTCAGGCGAGGTAGCCCAAATGCTCCAGCAGAATATTGACGCCGATGGCGATCAGCACCACGCCGCCAAGGATCTCAGCGCGTTTACCGAGTAATGGCCCAATAAAGCGGCCAATCATCATGCCCAGCGTCGCCATAATCATGGTGGCCATGCCGATAGCCATGGCGGTGTGCACAATGTTTACCTGCAGGAACGCCAGGCCGACGCCGATAGCCATAGCGTCCAGACTGGTGGCGATAGCCGTGGCCACCAGCAGCCAGAATCCGTGACGCTTCACTTTCTCTTCTTCTTCAGGGCGGTTTCTGACGCCTTCGACAATCATGCGCATACCGAGAATAAACAGCAGCGAGAAGGCGACCCAGTGATCCCATTCCATGATGTATTGACTGGCGAACAGGCCGATGCCCCAACCGATAATCGGCGTAATGGCTTCAACCACGCCGAAGATGAGTCCGGTGCGTAGCGCTTCACGAAAACGGGGCTGATGCAGGCTGGCACCTTTGCCGATCGATGCGGCAAACGCATCCATAGACATGCCAAAAGCGAGAATGAGTGTAGCTGACAAGTTCATGTAAAATAGCCTCGGCCGGGCGGCTCCATATACACGTAACCCACCCCCAACCATACGACGGAGTTACGTGTCTATGGTCTCGCCAACCTTACCTGGCTGCCCGCACCACGTTTTAATGATTAAAACGAGTATGTTGATACGGGCGTTTCTGGCGTTTAATTGTCCAGAAACCGGCTACTCCCCAATGACGGCGCAACCATACCATATTATTTCCGTTGGCAACAACCCTTATTCCCCATGGATATTTATTTGGAATTGATAATTATTTTCATTAATGAAATATGCAAGACGGAATATAATGTAGGCGAGTGCAATAATGTTGCATAAATAATAATCAGGTAGCCTTATGCGCTGGTGATTAATTATCCACATTCAGCGCGTGGCGAGAACAGAGGTTCTGTTGGCGTTATTTTTAATCACTGATTTTCAACAAAAAAGTGATATATTTTTTCCAGATTGTCTAATTGCGTGACCTGAATCAGCAGTCTGCGCCGCTCCAGATCGATGACCAGAATGCCATCCTCGGATAAATTCATGGCCTTAATGCGGTTATATTCGATAAACGCATTGGCATAAAAGAAACCCTGCGCTTTAAACAACATCTTGGGCCAGCGAATATAGGATATGTAGACGGCGATCAGTGCTAAAGAAATAAGCAGATAGGTGGTTAATGCAGCACCCTGTGTCGTGACATTACGATAAATCAGAATGGCAATCAGACCGACAAAGATCAGACAATCAATCCGGTTACGTCGTTTTAGCTGTACCTTGAGCAGCGTTTTGCCCTTCAGCAGGTTCATCCCGAATTCGTCGTAAATCGCATACACCAGCATCAGCGCGGTGAAAATCAGTAATACGCCATCGGTCAGCGACATCTTCTAGCTCCACAAATAAAAAAACCGGGGGTTTCCCCCCGGCTGATAATCGTCTTACAGGCCCAGCAGGCCAACCCAGTAACCAAAGATACCGATGGCGAAGAAGCCGATGATAATCCACAGCGCATTCACTTTCCTGCGCAGCAGCCACATACAGCCAAAGGTCAGCAGTAACGGCACCAGGCCCGGCATCAACTGGTCGAGGATAGTCTGCACCGTGGTCACCGTGGTATGCCCGGTCTGGTCGGTGATTTTAGACACCACCAACGGGATATTCACGTGCGTCCACTTGTTAACCAATGCCCCCATGACAAACAGGCCGAGAATCGACGCTCCTTCCGTCAGTTTTTGCAGGAAGCCACCGCCCATGTCGTTAACGATATCCACCCCTTTGCGGTAGCCGTAGGCCACGCCGTAATAGCGGGTCAACAGGCGCACCAGGTTGAACAGGACGAAGAATAAAATCGGACCCAGCAGGCTGCCGCTCATGGCGATACCGGCACCAAGCGCGGCGAATACCGGACGAACGGTCCCCCAGAAAATCGGGTCGCCTACGCCGGCCAGAGGCCCCATCAAGCCGACCTTGATGCCGTTGATTGCTGCATCGTCGATCGGCGCGCCGTTAGCGCGTTGCTCTTCCATCGCCATGGTCACGCCAAGCACCGGCGCCGCCACGTAAGGGTGGGTGTTGAAGAACTCCAGATGGCGTTTAATCGCTTGTTTGCGATCGTCGTTATTTTCCGGGTACAGGCGACGGATCACCGGCACCATGGAGAAGCAAAAACCCAGCGCCTGCATACGTTCGAAGTTCCATGAACCCTGGAACAGGTTCGAACGCATAAACACACCGCGAATATCGGCTGGCGTGAGTTTCTTTTGAGCTGTTGTATCAACCATTTCTCTCACCTATTCCTAGTCCAGTTCGTTATCGAGGTCGTTGGCGTTAGCCGGGCCGGCTTGCACAACTTGTGACTTGTTGTATTTCGGGCTGAGCTGGATATACAGCACGGCCATCACCACGCCGATAACGCCGAGCGCGACCAGGTTAAAGTTGGTGAAGGCGGCGGTAACGAAGCCGAGGTAGAAGAATGGCATCAGATAACCGGCACGCATCATGTTGATCACCATGGCGTAACCGACCACCACGATCATCCCGCCGGCGATGTTCAGGCCGCTGGTGACGACTTCCGGGATCGAGTTAAGCAGCGCGTGAACGCCAGAGGTGCCGACCGAGATAGCGACGATAACCGCTGGGATAGCGATACGCATCGCCTGCAACAGCAGGGCGGAAATATGCAACCAGGTGATGGCGCGTAAACTGCCGCGTTCTGCCGCGCTGTCCGCTGCGTGCTGGAAGGCGACGGTCAGGGTACGCACGATGATGGTCAGAACTTGTCCGGCTGCCGCCAGCGGGATGGCCAGGGCGATACCGGCACCGACGCTTTGTCCGCCGGCAATAACCAAAATGGTGGAAATGATGGACGCCAATGCTGCATCTGGCGCAACCGCCGCACCGATGTTCATCCAGCCCAGGGCGATCATCTCCAGCGTACCGCCGATGATGATACCGGTTTTCATATCACCGAGGATAAAACCGATCAGGGTACAGGCGACCAGCGGACGGTGAAATTGAAACTCGTCGAGAACGGAACCCATCCCGGCGATACAGGCAACGATAAATATCAGTACAATCTGAAGAGTGGTAATCTCCATTGCACTTCTCCTATGACCAAAGATCTCTGAGTAAAATAATTACTGGCTGTCGCCATTAATTGAGTTTGTTAATCAGGTCCATCATTTTTAACCGGCTGTCGGACGAGACTTTACGCACTTCCAATTCAATACCGCGCTCGTTTAATTTCTTAAACGCTTCGATATCTTTTTCGTCAACCGACACGGCATTGTTCACCTGCGTTTTGCCCTGGCGGAACGCCATGCCACCGATATTCACCGACTTGATATCCACACCGGCTTCCACCAGGCGCCAGACGTCGGTCGGATTGGTAAACAGCAACATCACGCGATCGCCGGCGTATTTCGGGTTGTTCCACACGCGAATGGCTTTCGCTACGTCAACCACGTGTGCGGTGACGCCCGGCGGGGCAACCTGGGTCAGCAAGGTTTTGCGAACGTGGTCGGCGGCAACTTCGTCGCTGACCACGATAATGCGGCTGACGTCGGTTTCCTTGGTCCAGCGGGTCGCTACCTGGCCGTGGATCAGGCGGTCATCGATACGGGCCAGGCCGATTTTCATATGGTCATTGGGCCCCAGCGGCGCTTGTGGGGCAGCGGGTTTGGCGGCGGGAGAACTCTGCGGTGCCGCGGGCTTAACACTCTCTTCTGCCGGTTTTTTCAGCGCTTTCACGCCCTCACGGCCGGTTTCCAACGCCAGGGCGACCAATTCGTCGAAGCTGGGGTTGTCGTCTCGTGCCATGAAGGTTTCCACCAGCATGGGAATGTTAACCCCGGTGACGACCTCATAATTTTCTTTATCGACGGCGATGCGGCTGGCCGCATTGAACGGGCTGCCGCCCCAGGTATCCACCAGGAACAGGACGCCACCACTGGTGTCGAGTCCGCTGATTTTCCCGTTGTATTTCTCGATTAACGTTTCGGCATTTTCTCCGGGGACGAAATCTATAAAAGCGACGTTGTCCTGTTCGCCCAATAGCATCTCCGTCGTTTTCAGCAATTGTTCCGCTGCGGTCCCGTGTGTGCCGATGATAATAGCTATTGCCACTCGCTACCTCCTCATTGAACTTCGTGCACGGATTGTGTCGGTCTTTAGTTCATTTGCTTCCTGGCAGTCACTTCCGCGGTTCAGATACATTATGGTAGAAATCTGGAAACCCGCTCTTAACATTTCTCGCGCAGTTTCAAATGCCTGTGCGCGTTGTTCCACGTTAGCGCCATTTATTTTAGTGAGTGAAAAAATAAATTTTGTGACGTTGCTCTGTTATTGAACGCTCGGATAAGTCCTAACGCAGCGTTTGAGGAATTAAACAACAGAGCTGTTACAAGAGAATGCAGAAGGTAAAAAAGCTTCTTTGCCGGCTAAAAATTTCCTGCTAGAGTATTTCCTCTTTCATATTTAGGAGTGAAGGGCCTCAGCCCACCCTATGGACTGTCACCGAAGTTACTGTTTTTCAAGGTTCCACCCGCCACCTGCTGGCGTTGCAAACATCACACGGCCGCTCGGCCATTCCCCGGTACTACAATCCCGTTATCTTGCTGTTGTTGTCAGCGCTAATCCTGCGTCGGCATTCTCACGCCTGAGCACAGCTCGGCAATCCTGTCTTTTTTTCGGAGTCTGATATGGAATTTTTAATGGACCCCTCAATTTGGGCTGGGTTACTGACACTTGTCGTGTTGGAAATTGTACTGGGTATTGACAACCTGGTGTTTATCGCCATTTTGGCCGATAAGCTGCCGCCGAAGCAGCGTGATAAAGCGCGTATCCTCGGATTGTCGCTGGCGCTGTTTATGCGTCTGGGCCTGTTGTCGGTGATTTCCTGGATGGTTACGCTGACCACGCCGCTGTTTAGCGTCGCGGACTTCAGCTTCTCCGGCCGCGATCTGATCCTGCTGTTCGGTGGTGTTTTCCTGTTGTTCAAGGCCACCATGGAATTGCACGAACGGCTGGAAGGGCAGACGCATCAGGATGGTGCCAACCGCGGTTACGCCAAGTTCTGGGCGGTGGTGGTGCAAATTGTGATCCTTGACGCAGTGTTCTCGCTCGACGCGGTGATTACCGCCGTGGGGATGGTGAACGACCTGCCGGTGATGATGACCGCCGTGGTTATCGCTATGGTGGTGATGTTGGTGGCCTCCAAACCGCTGACTAACTTCGTGAATGCGCACCCGACTATCGTGGTGCTGTGTCTGAGCTTCCTGTTGATGATCGGCTTGAGCCTGATCGCCGAAGGCTTTGGCATGCATATTCCGAAAGGCTATCTGTACGCTGCGATTGGCTTCTCGATCCTGATTGAGCTGTTTAACCAAATCGCGCGCCGTAACTTTATCAAGCACCAGGCCCATCGCCCGATGCGTGAACGCACCGCCGAGGCGATTATGCGTCTGATGGGGCAACAGCGTGCGCAGCAGACGGATGAAGCGGCACCGTTGCCGGTAAATGAAACTTTTGCGGAAGAAGAACGCTATATGATCAGCGGCGTGTTGACGCTGGCCTCGCGTTCACTGCGTAGCGTGATGACGCCGCGTACCGAAATTTCATGGGTGGATTGCGATCGTTCCCGCGAAGAGGTGCGCGAACAGCTGTTGGATACTCCACACAGCCTGTTCCCGGTTTGTCGTGACTCGTTGGATGAAATTATCGGCGTGGTGCGCGCCAAGGATCTGCTGGTGGCGGTAGAACGGGGCGAAGACATCGCCGAGTTTGCCGCGCGTACACCGCCGATCGTGGTGCCGGAAACCATGGACGTGATTAATCTGTTGGCAGTGCTGCGTCGCGCCAAGGGGCGACTGGTGGTGGTCACCAATGAGTTCGGCGTCGTCCAGGGGCTGGTGACGCCTTTGGACGTGCTGGAAGCCATTGCCGGTGAGTTCCCCGATGAGGACGAGACGCCGGATATCGTGGTGGAAGCCGACAGCTGGCTGGTAAAAGGCGGTGCCGATATGCACTCGCTGGAGCAGGCGCTAAACTGCGAAGATCTGGTTAGCCCGACGGCAGATTACGCCACCTTGGCTGGGTTCCTGCTGGCCCATTACGGCCAAATGCCGGTGGTGGGGGACGTGGTGGAGCTTAACCGGCTGCGCTTCGAAGTCATTGAGGTGTCAGAGTACCGCATTGAGCTGGTGCGCATCACCAAAGTGGATCCTCACGACGAGGAACATCAGTAACACACAAGCCGGAGGCATCATGCCTCCGGTTTTTTTTCCAGCCCTGCTTTTTGTTCTTCCCGCTGATTCCCCGTCCGTAACCGCGATTCGTACTGCTGTAGCCACAGCGGGAAAACATGGATTGGCATTGGCTTGGCAAAGTAGAAGCCTTGCAGGGCATTCACGTCGTGCGAGCGCAAATATTCAACCTGTTCGGCGGTTTCTACCCCTTCAGCCACCAGTTTTAATTTCAGACGCTGTGCCAACGTAATAATGGTATCGGTGACCGTGGCGTTAATGGCATCGGTACCGATGGCGGCGGTAAAACCGCGATCGATCTTCAATACGTCCGGGCTGAGTTTTTTCAGGTAGCTGAGCGAGCTGTGCCCGGTGCCAAAGTCATCGATCGCCAGCATAATGCCCATTTCCTTCAGCGTTTTGATTTGCTCATACTGAATTTCCGACAGCGCGGTGCGTTCGGTCAGCTCCAGCATCAGCGACGGCATCGGTTCGGCAGGCAGCCACAGACGGCGAATGTCATCGATGATGGTCACCGCGTTGAAATGCTCGGCGGCGACGTTGATGCTGATATAAAACGACGGACGCGGCGGGAATAACTGCAGATTTTCCACTACGGTGCTTATCAGGTAGCGGGTCAGGGGAATGATTAACCCATGCTGTTCCGCCAACGGGATGAACACGTCGGGGGAGATCCAGCCCTGGCGTTTGTTTTTCCAGCGCAGCAGGGTTTCAACCCCAACGCAGCGACCGGTTTCAGCGTTGATGATCGGCTGACAGTAAACGCGGAATTCGCGATGAGAAATGGCATGTCCTATATGGTACGAAAGGCTCATGCGATTCGCGGTGAGCAGGTACACCACGTAGGCTGCCAGCAGGCTGATCAACAACGACAGCGGAACATGGCGCGGCAGTGCCGCCAGCGCCAGCATGCCGGCCTGAGGACCGAACAGCGAGACAGAGAACGGGTATTGCGTAGATTTCGCGGTATAGCGCAAATCGGTTATCAGGCTATCGCTGCGCAGGATCTCGCGGCGACCGTATTCCAAACTGTAATCTCCGACGTTCAGCACCACCCGCTGCGCATAGGGTTCCTGAGGCTCGAGCAGAAAGTTTGCCAGCAGTTCAATATTGAAGACGTGCAAGACGCCGTTACGGCGATCATTATCCGCCTCTGGCGTCCACATGATCAGGGTGGGGACGCCTTTGGCGACCGACAGCGAAGGGCGCAGCGCCAGCTTCGCGCCATCGTTTGCTATTGCGGGCAAAATAGCGCTGAAAACATACTTGCGGGAACCAAACAGGCTAGAACAGTAAATAACACCATCCTTGACCAGCAGCATTGCCCGAAGCGCCTGGTTTTGCGCGGCGCGAAAGCGCAGTGTGGGCATGACGGTTTCACAAGTGGAGGTCAGCAGGGGCATGGAGCGTTTGGCCTGTTGCTCAGCCGGCAGGAGCAGATTGTTGATCTTGGCGACGGTGCGATTGGCAAGCACCTGTCGATTGTGTTCGATGGTGCCGATTTCCTGATAATAACGGGTGTAAAGCGACAACAGCAGAATAGCCAACCCGACCGCCCCGGCTAGCAGCCAACGGTAATAGCGGTATTTGGTCACGGTAAGTTGGGTCATCAACATCGCTAAATCCTTGTTCGGTAAGCCAGCCCAGAATCACCGTCAGGCCAAACAGTCCAAAATGATACTCGGCTAATTCTAGCCTGTCGTTATACAAGAGTGATGGTAACCCAGTAAATTATTTAAATTTGGCGAAACAGAGGGGGAAATTGTGGGTTAACCGCAGGATCGATGTGACGTTGCCGACATATTTTACTGTGACATTGTCACTTAATTGGCATTGGCGATTTGATTATCAACAAATTCTGGCAAGAAAAACCCCGCCATAAAGGCGGGGTTTGGGGTTAATCGCACTGCACTTTTATTGCCAGACCGCCACGCGAGGTTTCGCGGTATTTAGCGTTCATGTCTTTACCGGTTTCATACATGGTCTCGATCACCTTATCCAGTGACACGCGAGGCTCACTGGTACGGCGCAGCGCCATGCGCGCCGAGTTGATCGCCTTCACCGAAGCAATGGCATTACGCTCGATGCAAGGCACCTGAACCTGACCGGCAACCGGGTCACAGGTCAACCCCAGGTTGTGCTCCATGCCGATTTCCGCTGCGATGCAAACCTGTTCCGGGCTGCCGCCCAGCAGTTCGGCCAAACCGGCCGCTGCCATGGAACAGGCCACGCCTACTTCGCCTTGGCAGCCCACTTCGGCGCCAGAGATAGACGCGTTCATTTTGTACAGCGCACCGACCGCGCCCGCTGCCATAAAGTAACGGATGTAAATATCCGGGCTGACGGATTCGATAAAGTGGTCATAGTAAGCCAGCACGGCCGGTACGATGCCGCAGGCACCGTTGGTCGGGGCGGTGACCACGCGGCCACCGGCGGCGTTCTCTTCGTTGACCGCCAGCGCGAACATATTGACCCAGTCAATGACGTTCATCGGATCGCTGGACAATTTGTCGGAAGAGACCAGCAGGCGACGTAATGCGGAAGCACGACGCGGTACGCGCAGCGGACCAGGCAGCACGCCTTCGGTGTTCAGGCCACGGTCGATACAGGCGCGCATGGTCTGCCAGATATTGCCGAAGTAGGTTTCGATCTCCTGCTTGCTGTGCAGCGCCAGTTCGTTCTGCATCACCATGCCGGACAGTGACAGCCCGGTTTCACGACAATGCTCCAGCATTTCACGCGCAAAATTGAACGGGTAAGGAACGCTCAATTCGTGCGCGTCGGTTTTGCCGAAATTCTCTTCATCGACGATAAAACCACCGCCGATAGAATAGTAAGTCTTGCTGTAAACTTGTTTATCCCCGGCGAAGGCGTGGATTTGCATACCGTTCTCATGCAGCGGCAGGTTATCGCTGCGGAACACCATGCCGCCGTCACGCGGGAAATCTACCTCATGCAGGCCGCTGGCCAGCATCAGTCTTTGACGTTGTTCTACATCGCGAATAAAACCCGGGATGCTATCGATATCAACGGTATCCGGCATGTTGCCTGCCAGGCCGAGGATGATAGCGATATCGGTATGGTGACCTTTACCGGTCAATGAGAGTGAGCCGTAAACGTCTACGGCAACACGCGTGATAGAAGGCATCAGGCCTTTATTTACCAGATCGTCGACAAACTGTTTGCCGGCTTTCATCGGTCCAACCGTATGAGAGCTGGACGGGCCGATGCCGATCTTAAACATGTCGAAAACGCTAATCACGCTAAAACTCCTTAGAGGCATATTGTTATGGCTGCATCGGTTAAAAACCGTGCAGGGAACAGCGATATTGTAAAAGGGCCGTACGGGTTCGGTTGCCTTTTTCGCATGAAATAAAATAATCCTTGGTGTCAGTCCTGTTTATGATTGCCGCAGGCGCTCGGCCAGTCGTAGAACAGCCGCTACCTAAACTCGGTTAATGGCAATCGCGCCAGCTTCCACTGCTGAACGCGGCCGGCTTAAACCCTGCTGAAATAGTGGTTTATTCCGGACGGCGGTATTTTACAGGTATTTCGTAAGGTTGAAGAGAGGGTTTACAGTTTTTTTAAAACTCTGATAGCCAGAACGGTAGTTGAAAAAGCAAACAAATGAAGTGATGCCGATCGCTTTACCCGTGCCGCTGGTGCAGGTAACCGTTTGGCTTGTGATCGGCGTCACGGAATTGGGGCTAAATGCTGACCTGTTGCGCCAGGCGGCGAATGATCGCGGCGGTCAATCCCCAGACAAATTGGCTCTGGTACCAGGAGAGATAAATACGGTGCGAATGACCGGCGCGCTGAATATCCAGCGGGTAATAGCGTGAGAGGGTCAGCGCTTCGTGCAAAGGCATTTCGAAAACGTCAGCCACTTCGTCTTCATTAGCGCTAAATTGCACGTCGGGAGAAATCAGCCCGACAACCGGAGTGACCTGGAAACCGGTGCTGCTGTCGAGCGGTGCCAGTTGGCCAAGGATGGTCACTGCCTGGGGCGGGATTGCCACTTCCTCCTGGGCCTCACGCAGGGCGGTAATAATCGCCGAACCGTCTTCGGCATCGGTTTTACCGCCGGGAAATGCCACCTGGCCCGGATGTTTTCGTAGTGAGTCGGCACGGCGGGTGAGCAGCAGCGTGGGCTCGGGCCGGCAGATAATGGGTATCAGCACCGCCGCAGGGCGAACGTTATGCGAAATCTGTGACGCCTGCGGCAATTGCAGCTGGAAGCGACTGATAAATGCCGCCAGCGAAGTCGGATAAGTCGGTTGGCTCACGAAGCGATAAACTCCCCCAGTTGCGGTAGGATGCGGTCGACTTTATCGAAGGTTTCCTGATATTCCGCCTGTTCCTGGCTGTCGGCTACGATGCCGCCACCGGCCGAACAGTAAATGCGGCCGCTTTCGGTGATCAAAGTGCGGATGGTGATGTTGGTGTCCATGGTGCCACAGGCGCTGATATAGCCGATACTGCCGCAGTAGGCATTACGCCGCTGTGGCTCCAGCTCTTCGATAATTTCCATCGCCCGTACCTTGGGTGCGCCGGTAATAGATCCGCCCGGGAAGCAGGCGCGCAACAGCTCAGTTGCCGGCGTGCGTTCAGGCAGGAGGGCGGTAATGGTGCTGACCAGATGATGTACCGCCGGGAAAGGCTCCACCACGAACAGTTCGGGAACTTTGACGCTGCCCGGTTCGGCGACGCGGCCGATATCGTTGCGCAGCAGATCGACAATCATCAGGTTTTCCGCGCGATCTTTGGCGGAATTCGCTAACCGTTGCGCCTGCTGCGCATCTTGCTCGGCATCGGCCAGCCGCGGCAGCGTGCCCTTGATAGGGCGGGTTTGGATCTGCTGGTTCTCCAGCCACAAAAAACGCTCGGGCGAAACGCTCAGTACGGCGTTGTCCGGCAGACGTAAAAAGGCAGAGAAGGGGGCTCGATTGCTGGCGTTCAGTTGCTGAAAAGCTTGCCATTCATCGCCCTGATAATCTGCGGAAAAGCGTTGAGCCAGATTGATTTGGTAGCAATCGCCGCTACGCAAATACTGCTGGATGCGCTGGAATTTTTCACCATATTGCTGCCGTGTCATGTTGGCTTGCCAGCGGCTGGTCAAGGTGAAGTCTTGCTGAGGTTCAGATTGCTGACTGCATAACCACTGCCAGCGTTGTTCAGTATCGCCATAGCTGAGCAGCGTTAGCGTCTTCTTATGGTGATCGGCAATCAGCGCCCAGTCGTAAATGCCAACCGCCATGTCCGGCAAGGTGATATCCGCCTGTGCCATTTGCGGCAGTTTTTCCACTCTGCGGCCCAGATCGTAACCGAATAGCCCCAGAGCGCCGCCCTGGAATGGCAAGTCGGTATTTGCTGCCGGATGTTGGTTTTGTTGTTCCAACTGCTGTTGCAGCAACTGGAAAGGATCTTCCTGTGATTGCTGCTCCTCCATCCCGCGGCAGATTTCTGTGATTTGCCCTCGGGTAGTCAGAGTGACCTTGGGGGCCGCGACCAAAATATCGAAACGATTATGCGAATGTTCGGCAAAGCCGGAGTGTAGCAACATGGCCCAAGGTTGTTGAGCAAGGGGAGCAAACAGCTCCAGCAGGGCGGTGGGGGTATAGGGCAAAGATTTTAGATTGGGTGCGGTTGCGCTCATGGGCCTCAATAAACCTGACTGACGGGGCGGCTGTTTATGATGGCTATTCTGCCATATTCGGCCGATAGGCGCATGTCCTGGCATGTGTGGACAAAGCACACTTCACATAAACAATGAATCAACAAATTTGCAAATGAAGCATTTTTTGCGACTTCAACTATAATCCAATATGTTAAAAACTGCGTTATCAATTAATGACTCGGATATATCTTATCCATTGGAATCGGGTTTTATAAATTAAATCGTCGTAATTAGTTTTATTGCGTTATTACTTTTGATTGAGATCACAAAAATATCAGGCGAACTTATGACATTGCCTGATAATACCGGTTCCCGAACGATAAATGCCTAAAAAGAGCATGTTTCGTATAAAACTATAAACAGTAACAAGACGCATTTAGACCCGTTTTATCGCCGGGCACTGCGGTCTAATTTAATTGCACCCTGATATTTTTAAAAAATAGAGATATTCATTCGTTACTTTTTGCGAAGAGCTGCCTATGCCCCTAATGCTGAGTGTCATCGTCCCGTTACATAACGTGGGTGAACTGTTTGAGCCGTTTTTGGCCTCGCTGTTAGCCCAACAGGAGCGGCGCCTGGAGGTGATCATCGTCAACGACGGATCCACCGATGGCTCTGGTGATATCGCCCACCGCTATGCCCAACGGCATCCTCATATTACCGTTATTGACCAGCTCAATGCGGGCGTATCCTGTGCGCGCAATGCCGGGTTGGCTGTAGCACGCGGAAAATATGTGGCATTCCCCGACGCGGATGATTTACTGGCGCCGGAAATGTATGCAACCCTGATTGAAATGGCTGAAGAAAATCAATTGGATGTCATGCAGTGCAACGGTGAACGTTATTTCACCGACCACGATGAACTGCAACCGATTATTCCGCAAAACCGCTTGGGTGACACCGGCGTTATTAGCGGAGTAAAATGGTTGGAACGCGCGCTCAAATCGAGAAAATTTATTCATGTGGTCTGGCTGGCGGTATATCGCCTTGATTTTATTAAACAGCATCGGTTGTATTTTGAACCGGGTTTGCACCACCAGGATATTCCCTGGACCACCGAGGTGATGTTTAATGCGCAGCGGGTAAAATATCTCAGTAAAACGTTGTATCGCCAGCGAGTGCACGATAAATCGATCAGCAACCGTCGGCGGACAGGCCAGGCCAACGTTGAATATCAACGCCATTATATGAAAATAGTGGAGATGCTGGTGGCGTTGAACCAGCGCTATGCGCGGAAAATCAGTATCCGTCCAGCTTTTCACTGGCAGATCACCCGTGAAGCCTTGGGAATTTGTCACAGCATTCGCCGCGAGCCTGAACTGGCGGCGCAGTGCCGGATCACCGATGAGTTCTACCAGCGCGGTATCGATCGAGCGATGTCCACCAACGCGCGCGGCCTTAAGCAGGGCTGGCACGTTATGCTCTGGTTGCATCGCCTGAAACAGTGGCGGCACGGCGATCATTGCTCACAACCGGCCGCTGAATAACAGGCATTGGGATCCGCCGGTTTAAGGGGTATACTCGCCCTCCATTTTACCGGAGAGAAACACATGCTTGCAGGTATGCCGTCGTTAAGCCATCTAGAGCAGCAGGAAGCTGCGGATCGTATCCATCAGCTGATGGAACAAGGCATGAGCAGTGGTGAAGCCATCGCGCGCGTCGCGCAGGAAATCCGCGAAAAACATCAGGGTGACCAGGTTAGCGTGATGTTCGATGACGAAGATGACGATGAAGAGTATCAGGAACGCCCGGAAGACCAGGGTGATGATGACTCGGAAGAAGACGAAAACTATTGATGTTGCAGGGGCCGGCAAGCCGGCCCCAAAGCCTTAACCTTCAATGACCACCGCAGCAGCAGCCTGCTTGGCCGACTCTACCGCCAACTCGATATTTTCAGCTGTCGCCAACGCGACGCCCATCCGACGTTGACCTTCAATTTCCGGTTTGCCGAACAAACGCAGCTGATTGTGGCCGGTCAATGCACGATCCAGCCCGCTGAAACGCAGGTCGCTACTGGTAAGCTGTGGCAGGATCACCGCCGAGGCAGAAGGGCCGAACTGACGGATTGCGCCAATCGGCAGACCGAGGAAAGCACGCACGTGCAGTGCAAATTCAGACAGGTCTTGTGAAATCAGGGTCACCATGCCGGTATCGTGTGGGCGCGGTGAAACCTCGCTGAAAATCACTTCGTCGCCACAGACAAACAGCTCGACGCCGAACAGGCCAAATCCACCCAGTGCCTTCACCACGTTTTCCGCAATGGCCTGCGCGCGGCTGAGCGCCAGTTCGCTCATCTGCTGCGGCTGCCAGGACTCACGGTAATCCCCGTCTTCCTGACGGTGTCCGATCGGTGCGCAGAAATGTACGCCATCGACGGCGCTGATGGTCAGCAGAGTAATTTCAAAATCGAACTTCACCAGGCCTTCGACAATCACCCGTCCCCCGCCGGCACGGCCACCCTGTTGGGCGTAATCCCAGGCGGTTTTCAGCTGCTCCGGGCTGCGGATCAGGCTTTGTCCCTTGCCGGAAGAGCTCATGACAGGTTTGATGATGCATGGGTAGCCGATTTCGTCGACGGCCTGATGGAAGGCTTCTTCACCGTCGGCAAAACGGTAGCTGGAGGTCGGCAGGCCGAGCGTTTCTGCCGCCAGGCGACGGATGCCTTCGCGGTTCATGGTCAGGCGCGTCGCTTCTGCGCACGGCACCACACGGTGCCCTTGTTGCTCCAGTTCAACCAGCATGCCGGTGGCGATAGCTTCGATCTCCGGCACGATGTAGTCAGGACGTTCCTGTTCAATCACGGCTTTCAGCGCATTGCCGTCCAGCATGTTAATAACGTGGCTGCGATGGGCCACGTGCATGGCCGGGGCATTGGCGTAACGATCTACTGCAATCACTTCCAGCCCCAAACGCTGGCATTCGATGGCAACTTCTTTACCCAGCTCGCCGGAGCCGAGCAGCATAACGCGGGTGGCGGAGGGGCGCAGGGCGGTTCCAATAGTTAACATAGTCTCGTACCTGGATCTGTGGAGAGTAACGCGGTCTGATTGTGGGCGAGCAGTATATACGAAAACGTTTGCGTGTGCAGCCGGTGGCAAACGCGTTGTCGGTTTCTGGGGTAAAACCCCGACTGATGGCTTTTTTTATGCGTGAAATCCGTAATCCTGACTATCTCTGTTATCATCTGCGGTTGATTCGGTGCTGCCGTGGGCGCGCCGCCATTCCATTTGCCATATAAGAGTTATCGCCGTGAGCACAGTTTCTTTTTCTTCCCTGCCGCTGCCAGCCGAACAGTTGGCCAACCTCAACGAACTGGGGTATGCCGAAATGACGCCGGTGCAGGCTGCCGCATTGCCCGCCATCCTGAAAGGGCAGGACGTACGTGCCAAAGCAAAAACCGGCAGCGGTAAAACGGCGGCGTTCGGCATTGGCCTGCTGGACAAAATCAACGTTTCCCAAGTGGCCGCTCAGGCACTGATCCTGTGCCCGACGCGTGAGCTGGCGGACCAGGTGAGCAAAGAACTGCGTCGTCTGGCGCGCTTCACTCAGAACATCAAAATTCTGACCCTGTGCGGGGGCCAACCGATGGGGCCGCAGCTCGATTCGCTGGTGCACGCGCCGCATATCGTGGTGGGCACGCCGGGGCGTATTCAGGAACACCTGCGCAAGAAAACGCTGGTGCTGGATGAACTGAAGGTGCTGGTGCTGGACGAAGCCGACCGCATGCTGGACATGGGCTTTGCCGACGATATCGACGATGTGATCAGCTACACGCCGCCGCAACGTCAGACCCTGCTGTTCTCTGCAACCTATCCGAGCGGGATCGAACGCATCAGCGCTCGCGTGCAGCGCGAGCCGCTGAATGTGGAAGTGGATGACGGTGAAGAGCAAACCACCATCGAACAACGTTTCTACGAAACGACCCGCGATCAACGCCCGGCGGTATTGGTGTCGGCGATTCGTCATTACCAACCTTCTTCTTGCGTGGTGTTCTGCAACACCAAACGCGATTGCCAGAGCGTGTACGAAGCGCTGGAAGCGCGAGGCATTAATGTCCTGGCGCTGCATGGCGATCTGGAACAGCGCGATCGTGACCAGGTGCTGGTGCGTTTTGCCAACCGCAGTTGCCGGGTGCTGGTAGCAACTGACGTTGCTGCGCGCGGTCTGGATATTAAAGAGCTGGAGTTGGTGGTCAACTACGAGCTGGCGTTCGATCCGGAAGTGCACGTGCACCGCATCGGCCGTACCGGCCGTGCCGGCTTGAGCGGCCTGGCGATCAGCCTGTGTACGCCACAGGAAATGACGCGCGCGCATGCGATTGAAGAGTATCTGCAGATCAGAGTTAACTGGGCCCCGGTGTCCGAGTTAAGCGGTGCGGGAAACACCACGCTGGAAGCCGAAATGGTCACCCTGTGCATCGACGGCGGGCGTAAAGCCAAGATCCGTCCTGGCGATATTCTCGGCGCACTGACCGGCGAGGCCGGGTTGACGGCGGCGGAAGTGGGTAAAATCGACATGTTCCCGGTGCATGCCTACGTGGCGATCCGCAAGGCCAGCGCGCGTAAGGCGCTGCAGCAGCTGCAGCAAGGCAAAATCAAGGGTAAGAACTGCAAGGTGCGGTTGTTGAAATAAGTCGCGTCAGGGGTGCGCTTGCATCCCTGCGTATAATCACCTTATACTGGTTATAAATACAGTATTCTAACCTTTGAGGAATGCACACATGGCGGTTGAAGTTAAATATGTGGTGGTGAGAAACGGTGAGGAAAAGATGACTTTCGCGACCAAGAAAGATGCCGACGCTTACGACAAAATGCTGGATCTGGCCGACAGCCTGGGTGAGTGGCTGCAGCAGGCTCCGCTTGAGCTGGATGACGAACAGCGAGAAGGCCTGAGCTTCTTCCTGGCGGAAAACAAAGATGCGCTGGGGCAGATTTTGCGCGGCGCGACGCCGACTGAAACACCGAAGAAAGCTGCCAAAGTGAAAACGGAAAAACCTGCTGCTACCCCAAAAGAGGGATCTGCGTCAGAAAAGCAGGCAGCATAATGACTTATGTTGCGGTAATGTGATGAAAAAGGATCTAGAATGAGCCGTGAAATAACTTTCTTCACTCGCTTTGAGCAAGACATTTTGGCCGGGCGCAAGACCATTACCATTCGGGACGCCAGTGAGTCTCACTTTCAACCCGGTGAGGTTTTACGCGTTAGCCGCAATGAAGACGGTGTTTTCTTCTGCATGATTGAAGTGCTGTCGGTTACGCCGGTGCGTTTGGATGCGTTAACCGAGCAGCACGCCCAGCAAGAAAACATGTCGCTCAGCGAACTGAAGCAGGTGATCAAGGAAATCTATCCGGGGCTCGATGAGCTGTTCGTCATCACCTTCGCCAAACGCTGATCTTTTGCCAGACCAGTTGTGAGCCAAGGGCTGGCGCCCGCGGGTAGCGTAAATCACAACTGGAGGGAATATGAAAGCAACGGGACTGAGTTTGGCCGTAGCACTGTTGGCCACGGTAGGTTTTACCACCACGGTGCAGGCGCAGGAACAACGCAGCGCGAAGGTGGCACAATGCGCGGGTCTGCAACCGGCAGACGTCGCCGCTCAGGTGAAACGCGATTACCTGCAGAACCGCATTACGCGCTGGGAGTCGGATAAAAAGCTGCTGGGTACCGCTACCCCGATAGCCTGGATCAGTCCGGAGGCGATTACCGGCAAGGACGCGGTATGGCAGGTGCCGTTAACGGTACGGGGCACCAAGCTGGATAAAACCTACAATGTCACCCTAGACTGCAACGCCGGTAAAATCACCTATAGCGAACCGCAATAATCTCACCGTTTTCCGGCGTATTAACGTCTGAAAAATATCAAGCCCGCGTTAACAGCGGGCTTTTTGTTTTTTTAGTGTCAGCGTCAGTCGGTAAATGGAATAACCAGTTCACCCGGCTTCACTTCCAACCCTTTAGCCAGTTTCTTGGCCATGGCTTCTGTTTTACTGTTATCCGGGTTCAGCACATAGGCCGGCTTTTGATCGAAATAGGATTTCAGCGATTGATTCAGATAAGGGGTCAGGGCCTTCATCACCGTCTGCATTTTCTCCGGCTGCACGCTGTAGTCGGTCAACTCCATGTCTTTGAGGAACACCGCGCCTTGTTCACGGTCATACACCGGCTGTGCCTTCAGCGTCAGCTTCAGGTCCGCGGTCTGCGGGCCGAGAATGGAAGTGATATTCACTTTCGCATCGCCGGAAAGGGTAACCTTGCCCGGTTCGCTACGCCCAATTTGGCTCTTTAGCTGAGTCAGCACGATATTGGCGTCCAACAGCCCTGGCACGCCGATCTGCTTCTGGTAATCGTTGTGCTTTTGCAGGTAATCATTCACTTCCTGCTCGCTGAGCGTGTACTGGGTCAGCTGATTGCAGCCGACCAATGCGCCGGCGAACAGCAGGGCGGCTGCGCCCATCAGGATCTTTTTCATGTGTGCCTCATAGCTACTGCCAACGAAAATGCTGCAGATTATTGATTTGTCATTATAAACGCTCGCTGTCTGCGAAGGAAACCGTTGATGTCAGCGAGCAGGGTGATAGTGCGCGTGAAATGCCTGGCTACCTATCGGATAACGCTGAAACTGTTCAGCGCCGCAGACGCAGTACCAGCAGCAAGACACCACCCAGGCAGGCCAGCGCGCCCAGCGCCGGAAACAGTGGAATACCCCACAACCGCAGGGAAGAGTGCATCAGATAGGGCGCCAGGCCCAACGCGAAGGCGGCGGTGACAATAGCAATGGCCAGGGTGATGGCGGCTCGCTCCAGTGCCTTGCTCAATTGATCAATATTCTTGACGTTGATATCGGCGCTGATTTTCCCGCCTTTGAGACGGCGCATCAGCAGCCGCAAGGTTTGCGGCAACTCTTCACTGGCGTCCAATGCCTCGCCGCCCAATGCCAGCATGCGCCGACGTACCGCCTCCGGGGTATAACGCTGCAGCATCACCTGTTGCAGCATAGGTTTCAGGGTGGCGATGATATCGAAATGGGGATCCAGCCGATGCAACACGCCGTCGGCCGTGATTAACGCCTTGAACAGCAACACCAGGTCTGGCGGCAGTGCCAACTGATGCTCACGCACCATCACCAACAAATCGGTCAGCGCCTTGCCCAGTGTGAGAGTGGCAGAGGCCTGTTTATCGAGAAAGTTTTGCGCCGCCAACTCCAGATCCAGCAGATCCAAAGGATCGCTGTCCGACCAGGCGATCAAGGTGTTGACGATGCCGGCGGATTCTCGTTCGGCGATGGCCTGCAGCAACAGCAGCAATTGATTACGTCGCCGTTCGGAAAGCTGCCCGACCATACCGAAATCGATAAAACCGACGCGATTATCCGCTAACGCCATTACGTTACCCGGATGCGGATCGGCATGATAAAGACGGTGCTCCAGCACCATTTTCATAAAGGCCTGTGCGCCGCGCTGAGCGAGTAATGGGCCATCTAATCCTGCCGCCGTCAGTTGCTGCGGATTTTCCGGTGCGATACCCGGTAGAAATTCCTGCACCAGCAGGCGCTGAGACGACCATTGCCAGTAAATCTTCGGAATGACCACGTTGGGCTGCTGGGCAAACTGTTGGGCGACCCGTTCGCAGTTGTTACCCTCGTGAGTCAGGTCCAGTTCATGCGTCAGCGCGGTTGCCAGGGCTCTGACCATCTGCCGTGGACGATAATGAGCCAGCGCCGGGCTCTGTTGCTCCACGGTTTCCGCCAGATAGGTCAGCAGGCGCAAGTCAGCTTGAATGGTTTTTGCCAGGCCGGGACGTAACACCTTAATCACCACCGCTTCGCCGCTGTGCAGGCGGGCGCGGTAAATTTGCGCCATCGAGGCAGCGGCCAGCGGGGTTTCGTCAAATTCGGCGAACAGGCTGTGCGGGTCACCCTTCAAGTCTGCCCGGATCTGTGGTGCCAGTTGTTCCCACGAAAGGGTGCTTGCCTGACTGTGCAGACGGTCAAGTTCGTCGGTCCAGCTTGCGTCCAACAGATCTGAACGGGTAGCCAGGATCTGGCCGAACTTAACAAAGGTCGGCCCCAAGGCTTCCAGCGCCGCACGCAGGCGCTGCGGCAATGTTTGACCGTCTTGCCTTTCACTGCCGCCTTCAGCACCGCTTAACAGATTGCTCAGACCCAGCAGACGAATCACATCCTGCAATCCATAACGGATCAGCACGGTGGAGATTTCTTTCAGCCGTGCCCGATCGCGGGCAGTGACCAGCACCATTTTCAACATTTGCGCGCTATATCCTTATCGCGGGGGTTACTGTTCCATATCGAACAGCAGTGGGACGTCACTGCGTTGCGCCATACGGTTGCGATAAGCTTCTACGTTTTCCGGCAGCGTAAGCCCGGCGACGATCGACAGCGAACGCAGCAGGGGGAACAGGTGGATATCATCTTCCGACAACGTGCCATTCACCGCGTCTGCGGAGACCACCAGGCCGGAAAGTGTTTGCAAGTCGTCCTCCAGTTGGGCAATCAGATCGGCACTGTCGGCAAGGTGCTCGGAAAAATCCCCGATCGAGGCCTGCTTTTTGTCGCTAAAGTACTGGCGTGCACTGTCAGTGGCGAACTCTTCGAAGTCGGCATTGGCAAAGCGCGGCAGCAGTAGGTTGATGCTGTAACCACCGACCCGCTGCAGCCAGTCGGCGATCGCCGGGTTGGTTTTACCGGTCAGCAGCGGCTTGCCGTCGAGGTTATCAACGTAATGCACGATATCCATGCTTTCAGGAAGATAGCTGCCGTCATCCTTTTGTAAAATCGGCGCCATTTTTTTGCCAATCATGCCGACAGGCGTCGCTTCATCATCGCTGAGGAGGGTGACCAGGCGGACGGGCAGGTTTTTCAGGCCGAAAATCATGCGGGCTTTAACGCAGAATGGGCAATGATCGTAGATAAACAGTTTCATGCTTGCTCCGGTTGTCAGGTTTCAACAGCAATAGTTATCACAGCATACTGAGGCTGTCGCGAAAAGTTATTGTTGGAAGGTGCGTAATTGGTGTTTGGCCCGTACAGACTGCGCGGGCCAAAGCAGGGATTATTTTTTTGTCGGAACGGAATTAATCACTTCTATCAAATGTATGCGTGCTTCTTCCAAATCGATTTTATCACGCTCGTTGCTGGCGTTGACTATCTGCAGCTGTTTGATGATGTCGCTCTTTAAAGTGGCATTGTCAGCGATGACGTGGGCCAGCGCTTTTTCTACCAATGTTGACCGCGCGTAGATCATGCGCAGGTTCAGTACCATGTGTTCCAACAGCTGCGGTAATTTGTCTTCTTCACTCATCGCCAACTTCTCCCGTTTATGTTTTTACTATCAGGATAGCAGCTGTGGGTAATTCGGCTGATTTTCTGGCAACTTAGAGAAAAATCTCAGCCGCCGGGCAGCGCTTCCGATGCGATGCTGCGTGGATTGAACTGCCAATAAAGGGCGAATAGGGTTATCAGTCCCACGATGCCAAGCAGTATCCAGGGCAGTTCCGGCATGCCAACCGCATGGCCGGTGTCGTACATCCAACCGCCGCCGGTATAACCCACAGCGCCGCCCAGCGCCAGACCAAGCCGGCTGAATCCCATATAACTGCCGCGTGCGCGCGGATCCGCTAGCGAAGCACTGAGGGTTTCACGCGCTGGTTCGGCGATGATGGAGCCGAGATAGAAACAGCAAATCAGGGTAAATACGCCCTGAAGACTGGTAGCCAGCCCGACCGGGATCAGGCTGAGGGTCATCAGCAACAGCCCGGCCATCAGCCGCTGCTCCAGACGGAAACGTTTTTCGCTCCAGCGCGCCAGCGGGTAGAGTAGTGACAGCGACAGTGCGGCCTCAATGGCATACATCCATTTCACCGCCGTCGGTGAACCAGCGATTTCATTGACGACAATTGGCAGCATCAACATCACCTGTACCGACAGCATGTAGTAACCGGTCAGGGTCAGTACATAGGTCAGGAAGCGGCGATCGCGCAGGACACGCATCATGCCTTCCTTCATGGGCGCGCGAATGGTGGATATTCGGTATGCCGGCAGCAACCAGGCATTCCAGCCTGCCGCTAGCACAAAAATGCCCGCGCCGACCCAGCACACAAAGTGGAAATCATACTGCAGCAACCAACTGCCGATCAGGGCGCCGATGACCGCACCGGCGCTGTCTTGCATCATCAACAAGGAATAAAAACGACCGCGTTCATGCGGGCGGGTAAGCTTAATCACCAATGCGGTACGCGGTGGATCAAACAGCGTGCCGCCGAGGGCGGACAGGGCGCAGGAGAACCACAGTATCCAGGGTTGGTCGGCCATCGCCATGGTGGCGAAGCCTGCCGCGCGCATCAACATGCCGGTGACAATCATCGGTTTGGCGCCGAATCGGTCGGCTATCGCGCCCCCGAAGATCCCCAGACCTTGCTGGATCAACTGGCGTAAACCCAGCGCTGCGCCGACCACCACCGCCGCCCAGCCAAGCTGATCGACAAAGCGAATCGAAATAAGCGGGAAGACCACAAAAAAGCCTAAAACCACCAACAGATTATCGAGTAATAGAAAATATTTACCCAAGCTCCGCGCTTGCGATACCAGAGACATGCTTCACCACGAGCAATTAAGAGGGAGAGGAGTGCAACCGCTCTAGTGTGTACCCAATCCCGTATTGCCGATAGGGGCGGGATAGATAATATTTTTTTATCGTCAATACGTTACCTGCGCGGCAAAACGGCACGAAAATAGTCGTAAAATGACTAATCGCTTATTTACTGAGCTGCCGGGATTTTACCTCTGGGGCAGGCTGCGGTTATATTAAATGAGGGTAAGTGCGGTTCTGCGCCGATGGTTGAGAAATAATGGCTCAGAATAGGTTCGTCGCCGGATTATTGTCCAAACGTGCGCCCAATAAATACTTCTTATCGAACCGTTCTGACCGCGGGGGAAATGATGTTTGGCTACCGCTCTGCATCACCAAAAGTACGCCTCACCACCGACCGACTGGTTGTCCGTTTAGTGCATGAACGCGATGCCTACCGGCTGGCGGAATACTATGCCGAAAACCGAAGCTTCCTTAAACCCTGGGAACCGGTTCGGGATGAAAGCCACTGTTATCCTTCCGGCTGGCAAGCGCGGCTGGGGATGATCACCGAAATGCAAAAGCAGGGCAGCGCCTACTATTTTATCCTGCTCGATCCGGAAGAAAATGAAGTGCGCGGCGTGGCCAACTTCAGCAACGTGCTGCGCGGCTCATTCCATGCCTGTTTCCTCGGGTATTCGCTGGCCGAGAAATGGCAGGGCCAGGGGCTGATGTTTGAAGCGTTGCAGTCCTCCATCCGCTATATGCTGCGCCAGCAGCGTATGCACCGCATCATGGCTAACTATATGCCGCACAATCAGCGCAGTGGCGCACTGCTGACCCGCCTGGGATTCGAACGTGAGGGTTATGCCAAGGATTATCTGCTGATCGACGGGCAGTGGCAGGATCACGTACTGACAGCTTTAACCAATAAAGAATGGCTACCGCCACGCTGAGGCAAAATAATGAAATATGAATTAAGTGCTAAAGAAGCCAGGATAATTGGCTGCATGCTGGAAAAGCAGGTAACCACCCCGGACCAGTATCCCCTTTCTCTCAATGCCATCACCCTGGCCTGCAATCAGAAAACCAACCGCGAACCGGTGATGGATCTTGCTGAAAACGAAGTTCAGCAGGTGCTGGATCTGCTGTTAAAGAAACACTTTTTGCGCACCCTGAGCGGTTTCGGCAATCGGGTGGTCAAATATGAACAGCGTTTTTGCAATTCAGAGTTTGGTCAGCTCAAGCTGAGCGCCGCTGAATTGGCGGTGATCGCCACTTTACTGCTGCGTGGCGCACAAACCCCTGGGGAATTGCGTACCCGAACCAACCGCATGCATGAATTTAATGATGTTACCGAAGTGGAGCAGGTGCTGGCGCAGCTGAGTGCGCGTGAGGATGGCCCCTTTGTGGTGCGGCTGGCGCGGGAGCCAGGCAAGCGTGAAAGTCGATTTATGCATTTGTTCAGCGGCCAGATTGACGAGGCACCTGCGGAAGCATCAACGGCCAATGACAGTGATTTACACGAGCGAGTGAGTACGCTGGAAAACGAAGTGGCGCAGCTTAAACAGCAAGTGCAGGCGTTATTGGAGCGGGGATCGCATGAGTAAATTACGCGTTGGCGTGGTGGGGTTGGGCGGTATTGCTCAAAAGGCTTATCTGCCAATCCTCAGCCAGGCGGCAGACTGGACGTTAGTCGGCGGTTTCTCCCCGAATCAGCAAAAGGCACAGCCCATTTGCGACAGCTATCGCATGGCCTGTTTTTCGGGGCTCGACAGCCTGGCGCAGCAGTGTGATGCGGTGTTCGTTCACAGCAGCACCGCCAGCCATTTTCAGGTGATTGGCGAGCTGCTGCGATATGGCGTTCACGTTTATGTCGACAAACCGCTGGCGGAGACCGTGGAACAGGGCGAACAGCTACTGGCTCTGGCTGAAAAACAGGGCAAGGCGCTGATGGTTGGCTTTAACCGTCGCTTTGCACCGCTGTACCGTCAGTTGAAGCAGGATATGAACCAACCGGCGTCGATTCGTATGGATAAACATCGTGCCGACAGCGTCGGACCCAACGATGCGCGCTTTACCCTGCTGGACGATTACCTGCACGTGGTGGACACCGCACTGTGGTTGGGTGGCGACGCTGGGCAACGGCTTAGCGGTAGCCTGCGCATTAACGATGTCGGTGAGTTGGTTTATGCCGAACACCATTTTGAATGCGGAGAAACGCTGGTGACCACCAGTATGCATCGTCGGGCCGGCAGCCAGCGCGAAAGCGTACAGGCGGTAACGGACGGCGCAATCTATCAAGTAAACGATATGCGTCAGTGGCTGCGGGAAGATTCACAAGGCGTGCTGGAACAGCCGGCACCCGGCTGGCAAACCACGCTGGCGCAGCGCGGTTTTGACGGCGCGATCCGTCATTTCCTGGCCTCCGTCAGTAACCAAACGCTGCCGGAAACTGCCGGAGAGCAGGCGATCGCTGCCCAGCGGGTGATTGAACGCCTGTTGCGAGACGCCAATTTGTAACATAACTCCATGTAACATATCAGAGTAGCTATTCTGCGACGTACGGGTAAACTTAGCCGATAGTTTTACTGACGCCTGCTGATGCAGGCGTCGACATTTACAGGGCACATCAAAAAACCACATGAACCTACTAAAATCACTGGCAGCCGTCAGCTCTATGACGATGTTTTCACGGGTGCTGGGCTTTGCCCGTGACGCCATCGTGGCGCGGGTATTTGGTGCCGGTATGGCAACGGACGCCTTTTTCGTGGCGTTCAAACTGCCTAACCTGCTGCGGCGCATCTTCGCCGAGGGGGCCTTTTCGCAAGCCTTTGTCCCGATCCTGGCCGAATACAAAAGCCAGCAGGGAGAAGAAGCAACGCGTACCTTTATCGCTTACGTTTCCGGACTGCTGACGCTGGTGTTGGCCGTGGTGACGGTGTTGGGGATGCTGGCCGCCCCATGGGTGATTTACATTACCGCGCCGGGCTTTGTCGATTCGCCGGACAAATTCGCGTTGACCTCGTCGCTGCTGCGGGTGACCTTTCCGTATATTTTGCTGATCTCGCTGGCGTCATTGGTGGGGTCAATCCTCAATACCTGGAACCGTTTTTCGATCCCGGCGTTTGCGCCGACGTTGCTTAACGTCAGCATGATTGGGTTCGCGCTGTTTGCCGCACCTTACTTCAATCCGCCGGTGATGGCGCTGGCCTGGGCGGTCGTCGTGGGCGGCGTGCTGCAATTGGGCTACCAGCTCCCGCATCTGAAGAAGATCGGCATGCTGGTGCTGCCGCGCCTCAAACTTGGTGACGCGGGCGTATGGCGAGTGATGCGTCAGATGGGGCCAGCCATTTTCGGCGTCTCGGTCAGCCAGATCTCACTGATCATCAATACCATTTTCGCCTCCTTCCTGGTCTCCGGTTCAGTGTCTTGGATGTACTATGCCGACCGCCTGATGGAGTTTCCCTCCGGCGTGCTGGGCGTGGCACTGGGAACCATCCTGTTGCCGTCGCTGGCGAAAAGTTTTTCCAGCGGCAACCACGATGAATATTCGCGTTTGATGGATTGGGGGCTGCGCCTGTGCTTCCTGCTGGCGCTGCCGAGCGCCATAGCTCTGGGCATTCTGGCCAAGCCGCTGACCGTCTCTTTGTTCCAGTACGGCAAGTTCAACGCCTTCGATGCCGCCATGACCCAGCGTGCGCTGGTGGCCTATTCGGTGGGACTGATGGGATTGATCGTCGTGAAGGTGTTGGCGCCAGGGTTCTATTCGCGTCAGGACATTAAAACGCCGGTTAAGATTGCCATTATCACGTTGATCTTAACCCAGGTGATGAACCTGATGTTTATCGGTCCGTTAAAGCATGCGGGGCTTTCGCTGTCGATTGGTCTGGGAGCCTGTATTAACGCTTCGCTGCTGTATTGGCAGTTGCGCAAGCAGAAGATTTTCCACCCGCAACCGGGTTGGGCTCTGTTCCTGACTAAACTGGTGATTGCGGTGATCGTGATGTCGGTAGTATTGGTCGGGGTGATGTGGCTGATGCCTGCCTGGGATCAGGGCAATATGCTGGCACGCCTGCTGCGTCTGGCAGTGGTTGTGGTCGCAGGTATTGTGGCTTACTTCGGCGTATTGGCAGGCTTGGGTTTCCGTCCACGCGATTTTGCTCGGCGAGTGGCGTAACTGGGCTTTCCCACTTTCAGAACATAAAAAGGGTCGCCTCGGCGACCCTTTCTCGTATTCAGCGTGATGACTTACATACGTTCGACGGTTTCGATACCCAGCGTATCCAGACCGATTTTCAGCGTTTTGGCAGTTAACAGTGCCAGCTTCAGGCGGCTCTGGCGCGCTTCTTCGCTGTCTGCATTCAGGATCTGGCAGTGTTCGTAGAAGCCGGAGAACAGGCCCGCAAGATCGTACAGGTAGCTACACATCACGTGCGGGGTACCTTCGCGTGCCACGGTGGTGATCACTTCTTCAAACTGTAGCAGGCGGGTCGCCAGCGCAATTTCGCGCTCTTCGGTCATCACCAGCGGCAGGGTCAGATTACTTTCGTCGACACCGGCACGTTTGAATACGGAAGCCACACGGGTGTAAGCATACTGCATGTAAGGTGCGGTATTGCCCTCAAACGCCAGCATGTTGTCCCAGTCGAAGATATAGTCGGTGGTGCGGCTTTTCGACAGGTCGGCGTATTTAACCGCACCAATGCCCACGGCATTGGCCAGGCTTTGCATCTCTTCCGCTGGCATGTCCGGGTTTTTCTCGGCGATCAGTTTACCTGCACGATCGACCGCTTCATCCAGCAGATCGGACAGTTTCACCGTGCCGCCTGAACGGGTTTTGAACGGCTTGCCGTCTTTACCCAGCATCATGCCGAACATGTGGTGTTCCAGCGAGAGGGAGTCTGGGATATAACCGGCTTTACGCACGATGGTCCAGGCCTGCATCAAATGTTGATGCTGGCGTGAGTCGATGTAGTAGAGCACGCGGTCGGCGCCCAGCGTTTCATAACGGTATTTTGCACAGGCGATGTCGGTGGTGGTGTACAGGTAGCCGCCATCTTTCTTCTGGATGATGACACCCATAGGCTCGCCGTCTTTATTCTTGTATTCGTCGAGGAATACCACGGTGGCGCCTTCGCTTTCTACCGCCAGCCCCTTGGCCTTAAGATCGGCCACGATGCCCGGCAGCATCGCGTTGTACAGGCTCTCACCCATAACATCGTCTTCGGTAAGGGTGACGTTCAGGCGGTTATAGGTCAGCTGATTCTGCGCCATGGTGATATCGACCAGTTTGCGCCACATCTTCAGGCAGTATTGATCGCCGCCTTGCAGTTTTACCACGTAGGCACGGGCGCGTTCGGCGAACTCGGCGTCTTCATCATAGTGTTTCTTTGCTTCACGATAGAACTGCTCCAGATCGGACAGGCCCATATCGCTGGCGTTTTCGTTCTGCATTTTTTCCAGATAGGCAATCAGCATGCCGAACTGGGTACCCCAGTCACCCACGTGGTTGGCGCGGATCACTTTATGCCCCAGGAATTCCTGAGTGCGTGCCGCAGCGTCACCGATAATGGTGGAGCGCAGGTGACCGACGTGCATTTCTTTCGCCACGTTGGGCGCTGAGTAGTCAATCACGATGGTTTGCGGTTTGACGGGCGCAATACCCAGTTTTGGCGCGCCAAGCACCAAATCAGTTTGCTGCGCGACCCAGTCGCTGTTCAGGAAGATATTGATAAAGCCGGGACCGGCGATTTCCACTTTGCTGGCAACGTCGCCGAGATCAAGCAGTTGCACCACTTTTTCTGCCAATTGGCGCGGCGGCATGCCGAGTTTCTTGGCGACGGACATCACACCATTAGCCTGATAGTCGCCGAACTGCGCTTTGGCGGACTGACGGACCTGCGCTTCGCAATCGGCTGGCGCGCCTGCGGCAATCAGCGCCTGGCTGACTTTATCTGAAAGAAGAACCTGAATATTCACCGGGTTACCTTAATGACGAACGAGGGGCCGTATGCCATGCCCCTGTGGGATTCAAAGGTGGTTTTACTGGCCACGCGTCAACACGCCGACCCACCACAAAACAGCCTGCAATTGTAACCGATCTGATGAGTGACGTCAGCAGTTGGCGCGGGGGAAGGCGAAAGTCGCAGTTTGATTATGCCTGGCGCCGCAAAGCGCCAATGTTGCGGAAGGCAAAGCTGAAGGGAAAAACGAGAAAAAGACGATGTCTGTGGGAAAATAAAATAGCAGGGTTAGTGTTTTTTGTTTCGGCGGCCAGCGTCCAACGTATTATTGCGGCGCGATTTAAAGTGGCGAAAGATCGCGTAAACGGCAATAACGACCAGCAATAGGGAGATTATTAAAAGAAACATGATTGATTATCTCTGGCTCAATTTTCACTAAAGTAGCTCAATTGATATTTTCAAGCAATTGTCGATGCCTCGTTTAGGAGGATTCTCATGCTTTTATTATGATAATTTTAATAATAACAGTGCATTGTCTTTTTGATGTTCATTCCATTAAGTTTTTCATTGGTTTTTACTACGTGAGGATTAACTATTTATTAAGCATTTTTTAACGCCAATTTTGATGTGTTTTTGCGCTTAATAAGTTAGTAGTACTCTCATGGTTCAGTTCATAAGAAAAAACTATAAACTAATTCCATAGCCATTATCTGAAATTAAAATTCAGGAAATGCTAACCCGTGCAGTAATAAGAACAGGGTAAGTTATTTTTTGTGCGTTTTCACGTCTTCTAAAGCGAAAAGTTAATCAGCGATGGCATCTTCTGCTAAAAAAACGCAGTTTGCTGGACTGGCCCTGTGGCTAGCGGCATCTCAGGCGTGTAAATTACCCCCCTGAAAACCGCTTTTGTTGTTTCGAGGACCCTATGACTAGCTTCCCGGCTATTGCCGAACTTCACGATTTAGCGCTGGATCTACCGCGTTTTGAGCAGGCGCTGAGCCAGTTTGCTGAAAAACTGCATCTGGATCTGTCCGAATTCACTGCAGACCACGTTTCGCTGCGCTGCCATCAAAACACTACCGCTGAACGCTGGCGACTGGGGTTAGAGCAGTGTGGTTCGCTGCTGTCGGAGGCGATGATCAATGGCCGTCCTATTTGCCTGTTTGACCTTCAGCAGCCACTTAAGGTGGGGCCTTGGTTAATTGATTGTGTCGAACTGCCTTACCCCGGCGAAAAGCGCTATCCGCACGAAGGTTGGGAACACGTAGAGCTGGTGCTTAGCGGCGAACCGGCCACGCTTTATGCGCGTGCGTTGGCCCACTTGCCGGATGAAGCGCTGCTGGCTCCGGGCATCAAACTGAAACAAAGCTCACCAAAGGGAGAAGGCGAACGTTTACCGAACCCAACGCTGGCGATCACCGACGGCACCGTGACGATCAAATTCCATCCTTATTCCATCAGGGACATTGTCGCCAGCGAGCAGGGTTAATTGGGCTGCAGCGAGCGGGTGGCCAGCAGCATGCGGTCTAGCGCCTGGCTGAGCAGTTCGCGCCGACAACCAAAATTCAACCGGACAAAGCGCCGGTTGCCAAAATCCAGACCCGGGCTTAATCCTACGCCGGCCTGTTCAAAGAAGGCGTGCGGGTTATCGACCGGCAGCTGGCTGCAGTCTATCCAGGCCAGATAGGTGGCTTCGATGGGCTGCAGTGCCAGCCCTGGCATGGCATTAATACGCTCGATCACCCAATCACGGTTTGCGCGTAGATAAACCAACAGTTCGTCCAGCCACTCTTGCCCATGTTGGTAAGCGGCCTGCGCAGCAACCAATGCGAGCACATCCACCTCCGGCACAATACCGCTGCGCGCACGGACCAGCTTCTTGCGCAGCTCCGGGTTGGGAATAATTGCCATTGAGGCACCAAGACCGGCGATATTGAAGGTTTTTGACGGCGACATCAGCGTGACGCTGCGCTGGGCGGCATCATCATTCAACGTGGCGAAGGGGATGTGTTCACAACCCGGTTCAAGCAACAGATCGCAATGAATTTCATCTGAACAAACAACCAGATTATGTTTTTTGGCAAACTCATGCTGTTGCAACAGCTCCTGTCTGCGGTAGACGGTGCCGCCGGGATTTTGCGGGTTGCACAGCATCAATAATTTCTCTGCACCGCTGAGCTGTGCTTCGACAGCGCTGAAATCCAATAGCCAGCGCCGGTCCTGCAGCGTCAACGGCACCGGTAGCTGTGTGCGGCCGGCAAATTTCGCTGCTTTGCGGAACGGCGGATAGATTAGCGAGGGGGCCAGAGTGCCTTCTCCCTCGGTGGTAAAAGCCCTCACGCATAAATTCAGGCCGCAAACCAGGCCAGGCAGGAAAACCAGCCATTCAGGATTGATATGCCAGCCGTAGCGCTCTAGCATACGGCGGGTAAAAACCTCAATCAGCTCAGGGGAGGGATGACCGTAGCCGAATACGGCATGAGCGACGCGCTGCTGCAAGGCATCAATAATTGCCGGCGGTGACGGGAAGTCGGTATCGGCAACCCAGAGCGGAATAACGTCGCGGCCGCGATATTTATCCCACTTAACGCTGTCACTGTGACTGCGGTCTACCCATAGATCAAAATTGAATGCCATAGTTACTACCCTGAGCTGGCTTATGCTTACTATGAGCCTAAATGAGAAATTGAAAATTTAACAATGGCCGTCGCAAGTTAGCCGTCATCTGGGGGTGACAATGATTAAACTGGAAGTTTGCTGCTATAGCGTCGATTGCGCGCTGACGGCCGAGCGGGCAGGTGCCGATCGTATAGAGTTATGTGCCAGCCAAAGTGAGGGCGGCTTGACGCCAAGCTATGGCTCTTTACGTCTGGCACGCGACAGGATCGGTGTGCCGGTGCACCCTATTGTTCGTCCACGCGGTGGGGATTTTTGCTACGGTGCGGTGGATTTTGACGTGATCAAGCATGATATCGCCCAGATCCGTGATATGGGCTTTCCCGGTGTGGTGGTGGGCATGCTGGATGAAGAAGGGCATATCGATCTGCCGCGCATGCAAGAAGTGATGCGTTTGAGCGGTAATATGGCGGTGACGTTCCACCGCGCTTTCGACATGTGCCAAAATCCGCTGGTGGCGCTCGATCAACTGACGCAGTTGGGCGTGGCGCGGATACTCACCTCAGGCCAGCAGCAAAATGCGGAATTGGGATTGCCCTTGCTGCGCGATCTGGTGCAGGCCAGCCAGGGACCGGTGATTATGGCCGGTGCCGGCGTGCGGCTCAGCAACCTGCACAAGTTTGTCGATATCGGTATTCAGGAGCTGCACAGCTCCTCCGGCCACGCGGTGCCTTCGACCATGCGCTATCGCAAAGCCGGTGTCACCATGTGTTCAGACAGCGAGTTTGACGAGTTCAGCCACTATTGCGTAGACGGCGATATGGTAGAGGCGATGAAAAACTCGTTGGCACTGGTTGATCCCCTGGCGCAAAGCGCCTAAAACGAATTGCTAACCCGCAAGCCTCGGTTTTCCTGCCGGGGCTTTTTTATTTCCATGATCCCCGACGACCTTGTCCTGTCAGCGCTGGCACTGATGGCGTCCAATGACGGCGCCATAACAAGTGTAATAACCTCTGTCGTCAGCCAGCTCGCATGGCTGCATAAAACACAGGGATTTGTACGGTTATGGAGGAGTCATGAAGTGTTATTTGATTTTGTTGTTGATGGCCTGTCTTGCATTGTCCGGCTGCGTCGCAGCTTATTACCGCTAAGGAGAGTGGCATGCGTTATCTGATGATTGTATCGCTGATTTGTTGTTTAAGTGCCTGCGCCTCTATGTATTACAGGTGAATGACGATGAGAAGACTAACCGCTATCGCATTGCTGATGCTGACAGGTTGCGTGTCGGTGTATGGGCCGACAAAAGCCGGTAATCAACCCGCCGAGGGCACGACAGGTGATGCATCTGTTCCTTCCGCAGCCAATGACGGCAGCCTGATCGGTAACCGAAAACCGGATGAGCTGTTCACGCGCACCCTGGCCATTTTAAGCGCGAAAGGGATAACCCCAACGTTGACCGACAGTCGCCTTGGCGTTATCGGGGCTGCCGGGAGCGAGGCCGAACTGGCGGGGCTTTATCTGGATTGCACCGACCAGGCGACCCCGTCAAATCTGACGGAGGAATATCGAATACTGGTGCAGATTTATAGCGCCGGGGAGGGAAGTCATGTCATGGTGCAGGTTAGCGGGGTTGCCGGGCTGACGGCTGCGGATGGCAATGACAAAGTGAAACCCTTTGAATGCAAATCCAGCGGCGTGCTGGAAAAGGACTTGCTGGAGGCCTGGCGAAAATAACGGGCGTAACGTCATCACCCCGATAGGTACGAGGTGATGACGTTTTTCACTTTAGGGCTTCCTGGCTACCAGTACGGCACGCAAGGGCGCGGGGTAGCCTTCGACAGTTTTGCTCGGGTCTTGTGGATCAAGGAATTCGGCCAGTGACTCACTGGTCATCCAATCTGTGCGGCGTTGCTCTTCGGTGCTGGTGACGCACATGTCGGCGATTTTAACGTCGACGAAACCGCACTTCTCCAGCCAGCATTTCAATGCTTCGGCTGACGGAATAAAGTAGACGTTACGCATTTGCGCGTAGCGATCACCGGGTACCAGAACCTGATGGCGATCGCCTTCCACCACCAGCGTTTCCAATACCAGCTCGCCTTCGGAAACCAACTGGTTTTTCAACTGATACAAATGGTCCAGCGGCGAGCGGCGATGGTACAGCACGCCCATTGAAAATACCGTGTCGAACGCGGCCAGCTCAGGCAGTTGCTCAATACCGAGCGGCAACAGGTGGGCGCGTTGATCGCCGCCCAACAGCTTACGCACCGCTTCGAATTGGCACAGGAACAGCTGCATCGGATCTATGCCCACCGCCAAATGCGCACCCGCGCCAACCATGCGCCACAGGTGATAACCGCTGCCGCAGCCGACGTCGAGAATGGTACGACCGGCCAACGGCGAAATGTGCGGTAATACGCGATCCCACTTCCAGTCGGAATGCCATTCGGTGTCGATATCGATGCCATACAATGAGAACGGGCCTTTGCGCCACGGCATCATGGTGCGCAGCATCTTTTCAATGCCTTCCAACTGGCCCGGCGACAAAGGGGGTTCCATCTCGGCACGGACGCCGTGCAACAAATCAAGCTGGGTGGGGGTCAGTGCCGGTAAATGTTCAACCGAATTAAACCACTGCTTGAATTTACCGTGTAGTGACTCGCGCTGCCAGGCGCTGAGCTGTGCCGGCAGGGTATCCAGCCAGTGGCTGAGGTTGCTTTTCGCGATGCGTTGATAAAAATCGCCAAACTCAATCATGCTGCGGCTCCCGCTTTCAACGCGATCAGTGAACCGAAGTTAAAGCACTGGAACCAGACTTCCGCATGCTCAAAACCGGCCTGTTTCAGACGGGCTTTGTGGGCGTCCACGGAGTCAGTCAGCATGACGTTTTCCAGCATGCTGCGCTTCTGGCTGATTTCCAACTCGCTGTAACCGTTGGCACGTTTGAAATCGTGATGCATGTTGAACAGCAATTCGCCGACATCGGCATCTTCAAAGCTGAACTTCTCCGACAGTACCAGTGCGCCGCCAGGGCGCAGACCGCGGTAAACCTGTTCCAGCAGGCGCAGGCGGTCGGCGGGTTCGAGGAATTGCAGGGTAAAGTTCAGGACTACCATCGAGGCGTTTTCGATGTTGATATCAAGGATATCGGCTTCGATAACGTCTACCGGGGTGTCGGCGCGGAAGGCATCAATATGACGGCGGCAGCGCTCGACCATGGCCGGAGAGTTGTCGACGGCGATGATGTTGCAACCCGCCACCTTGATATTCCGCCGCATCGACAGCGTGGCTGCACCCAGCGAACATCCCAGGTCGTAAACCCGACTGTCGGGCTGCACGAAACGCTCGGCCAGCATGCCAATCATGGAAATGATATTGGAATAGCCTGGAACGGAACGCTGGATCATGTCAGGGAACACTTCAGCGACGCGTTCGTCGAAGGTCCAGTCGCCCAATTTGGCGATCGGGGCAGAAAAAAGAGTATCGCGGTTTGGCATAGCGGAAAATCGGTTCAGAATTCGAAGGGGCGTATTCTAACAGATAATGACAAAAAGCGCAGCGGAAGCAGGCGGCGTAGCCGCCTGAGGACGAACAGGGGATTAATGCAGGCTAAAAATAAGATCCCATGGCAGATAGAAAATATTGGCCAGTACCATTAACACCAGCGAAATGTAGGTGGCCGCCATGCCCGATCGACGCCAGCGCACCTCGCGGTTACGCAGACCGTAGTAATGCACCAAACGGCCGGCCATCAGCATCAGACCGCAAATATGGATCATCCATATTTCAGCGCCGTTCATCTCCATGATCACCAACAGCACTGCGGCGATAGGAATGTATTCTACGGCATTGCCGTGAACGCGGATTGCAGTTTGCAGCTCATAAAAACCGCCGTCCCCGTAGGCGACACGGTATTGCATCCTTAACCTAACCACGTCATAAGAGAGTTTGATCAACAACAATGCGCCGAGCACTACATAAAGCGCGCTTACCATTTTTAACTCCATTCCCTAACCAAAACTGGCAGCCAGCATCATAGCCGCCATTGCAATCACTGTCGCGAGGAAAAATCTGATGTAATTGGTCAGATTAATCGGTCAAAACAGCGCATCCTGCTCCGGCCAGTCCGGCGGTGGGGGTAAATTCGGAATAGCCTGATACAGCTGCTGCCAGATTTTCTGTGCCTGCTGGGGGGAATCACCATTATCCGGCGTATGTATAAACAGAAAAGGTTGGTGCTGTTGCTGCCAAACGGGCAATTTCTGTTGCCAGGCGTCGAACCAGCGCAGGTTATCTTGCAGCACATCGCCGCCGATGAAACGTACCAGCGGATTGTTGGCGGTGACCAGAGCATGCACCGGTAGCTTGGGCTTTTTCTGCTGGGCATCGCGCACGGCGGCGCTGTTGGGCAGGGCGTGATGCACCGGCCGGCTGTCGAGGATCACCCGGTTGATACCCCGCTGGTGTAACCCCTGATTCAGCAGCAGCTCTTCCTCGCCTTTGTCGAAAAACGCCGGATGCCGCACTTCCACGCCATAGGTAAACTCTTTCGGCAAAGCGTCGAAGAACTGCCACATCGCCGGTAATTCCGCCGGGCCGAACGCCGCTGGCAATTGCAGCCACAGCTGGCCTATGCGCTGATGCACCGGACCCAGGCAGTGGTAAAATGCCTGCAGATCGGCGGCACAATTACGCAGTGCAGCCTGATGGCTGACGGTGGCGGGGAACTTGAAACAGAAGCGAAAATCATCGGTGGTCATATCGCGCCAGCGCTGGACTATTTCCAGTTTAGGTAACGCGTAGAAGGTGGTATTGCCTTCCACGCAGTTAAAATAGCGGCTGTAATCCGCCAGATCGCGCAGCCCGATACGATTCCAGGCCGGGTGTTGCCACTGTGGGAGTCCGATATACATCAAGCTTGCATCTTCCTTAATTTTCCCTGCAGTCAAAGGTGAGCGCAGCAGGCTGCGCCCCTACAAGTTAGCGTTACTGGTCGAGTGCGGCAACAATTTCGCGGGTGCTGCGAACACGCGCCAACCGCGGGAAGATATTATCGAAAGCAAACTGGTGCATTTCAGCATTTTGCGCACTGCAGAGATCTTCGGCTATCACTAACTCGTAGCCGTGTTCCCAGGCCGCGCGAGCCGTGGATTCCACGCCAATATTGGTGGAGATACCGCCCAGCACCACCGATTTAATGCCACGGCGACGCAGTTGCAAGTCAAGATCGGTGCCGTAAAACGCACCCCATTGGCGCTTGGTCACCAGAATGTCGCGGTCGCTCACCGCCAGGGATTCCGGAAATTCCCACCAGTTGGCAGGCAATCCGCCGGCAGGGGCGGGAGACGGCTTGTCCACCGGCTGTTTCAGCGCTTCGGCGAAAGAGTCGGACCAGCCGACGCGTACCAGGATCACCGGTGCCCTCAGCGAACGGAAATGTGCCGCCAACTGCGCGCCATTGGCCACCACGCTTTCGGCGCTGTGTGGGCCACCGGCGAAGGGCAGGATGCCGTTTTGCAAATCAATTAACACCAGTGCGGTGGTATGAGCATCAAGTTTCAACATGGAAATATCTCGTGACAAGGTGGATGAAATACGCGCAGCTTAGATAGCGCGCTAAACAAGCATCGATTCAGGCTACGTGAAAAAAGCATCACCGGTTAATGAGAAATTTGTTAATCAATGTGTTACTTCGGGCAAAAACACACCATTTAGTGCTGCAACAAAGCTGTGTTCGCACTTATCTGGCGCATGAATTTCCTTTATAATGATCGCCTTTTTTCAGCTCACTTTACTCCAACGACCTATGCCGATTTATGAATATGCATGTGGTGCTTGCAGCCACCGGTTAGAGAAGTTGCAAAAATTTTCCGATGCGCCGCTGACGGATTGTCCGGCGTGTAGGCAGCCCGCGTTAACCAAGCTGATTTCTTCCACCGGTTTCCAGTTAAAGGGTACCGGTTGGTATGCAACCGACTTCAAACCGGGCAAGTAAATATACCCTATAGCTTTCGAGTAGCAGCCAGCCAGCTATCTCACCCCTGGCACCTACTTGAGTAAGTCACTGGGGTGAGAGAGTGCAGATAACAACGCTGCAACTTGAAAGATGACGGGTATTGAGTTCATCAGAAAACAGCCGCGTGGCAGGCGCCAAAAGCCCGCGCGGCATCGGCTTAAGCCAAAAGGATAGCGTATGCGTACTGAATATTGCGGGCAGTTGAATCTGTCTCACGTGGGCCAGGAAGTCACTTTGTGTGGTTGGGTCAACCGTCGTCGCGATCTGGGCGGCCTGATCTTTATTGATATGCGCGACCGCGAAGGCATCGTGCAGGTGTTCTTCGATCCGGACCAGAAGGCCGCGTTCGACAAGGCGTACGACCTGCGCAATGAATTCTGCATCCAGATCGTCGGCACCGTGCGTGCCCGTCCGGACAGCCAGATCAATAAAGATATGGCTACCGGTGAAGTAGAAGTGTTCGCCCATGCACTGGAGATCATCAACCGCTCCGAGCCACTGCCGCTGGATTCCAACCAGGTCAACACCGAAGAAGCGCGCCTGAAATACCGCTACCTGGATTTGCGTCGCCCGGAAATGGCCGATCGCCTGAAAACCCGTGCCAAAATCACCAGCTTTGTGCGCCGCTTTATGGACAGCCACGGTTTCCTCGATATCGAAACCCCGATGCTGACCAAGGCCACGCCGGAAGGCGCCCGTGACTATCTGGTCCCGAGCCGCGTACATAAAGGCAAGTTCTATGCGTTGCCGCAATCTCCGCAGCTGTTTAAACAGCTGTTGATGATGTCGGGTTTCGACCGCTACTACCAAATCGTCAAATGCTTCCGCGACGAAGACCTGCGTGCCGACCGTCAGCCTGAATTTACCCAGATCGACGTGGAAACCTCTTTCATGACCGCCGATCAGGTGCGTGAAGTGATGGAGAAACTGGCGCGTGAACTGTGGCTGGACGTGAAGGGCGTAGATCTGGGTGATTTCCCGGTCATGACCTTCGAAGAAGCCATGCGTCGCTATGGCTCGGACAAGCCGGACCTGCGTAACCCACTGGAGCTGGTGGACGTTGCCGATCTGGTGAAGGACGTGGAATTCAAGGTGTTCTCCGGCCCGGCTAACGATGCCAAAGGCCGCGTTGCCGCGATCTGTGTACCAGGTGGTGCGCAGCTGACCCGTAAGCTGATCGATGAGTACGGCGCTTTCGTTAACATCTATGGTGCCAAAGGCCTGGCCTGGCTGAAGGTCAATGACCGCGCCGCCGGCATGGAAGGCGTACAGAGCCCGATTGCTAAATTCCTCAGCGCAGAAGTGCTGGAAGCGATTCTGGCGCGTACCAACGCGCAGAGCGGCGACATTCTGTTCTTCGGCGCCGACAGCTTCAAGATTGTCACCGATGCGATGGGCGCGCTGCGTCTGAAGCTGGGCCGTGATTTGGAACTGACCAAGCTGGACAGCTGGGCACCGCTGTGGGTCGTGGACTTCCCGATGTTCGAAGAAGACGGCGAAGGTGGTCTGGCAGCGATGCACCACCCGTTCACCGCACCGCGCGATATGAGCCCGGAAGAGCTGGCCAACACGCCAATCAATGCCATCGCCAACGCCTACGACATGGTGATTAACGGCTACGAAGTGGGTGGCGGTTCCGTGCGTATTCACCGTAGCGAAATGCAGCAGACGGTATTCAGCATTCTGGGTATTAACGAACACGAGCAACGCGAAAAATTCGGTTTCCTGTTGGACGCGTTGAAGTACGGTACGCCGCCGCACGCCGGTTTGGCTTTCGGTCTGGACCGTCTGGTGATGCTGCTGACCGGCACCGACAACATTCGTGACGTGATCGCCTTCCCGAAAACCACCGCTGCGGCCTGCTTGATGACCGAAGCACCAAGTTTCGCGAACCCGGCTTCGTTGCAGGAGCTGGCAATCAGCGTGGTAAAGAAAGCGACTGACGATTCAAATGTAGAGAACCAGTAATGAACTACAAGCGTCCCGAGTCTATTCTGGTAGTGATTTATGCCAAATCCAGTGGTCGGGTGCTGATGTTACAGCGGCGCGATGATACCGAATTCTGGCAGTCGGTGACCGGCAGCCTGGAGGAAGATGAGTCGCCGCCGCATGCCGCACGGCGTGAGGTCATGGAAGAAGTCGGCATCGATATCGAAGCAGAGAAACTGCCGTTGTTCGATTGCCAGCGCTGTGTGGAGTTTGAACTCTTTGTCCATTTGCGACATCGCTATGCCCCGGGAACCACGCGCAATAAAGAGCACTGGTTCTGTCTGGCTTTGCCTGAAGAGCGCGATCCGGTGATTACCGAGCATCACGCCTACCAGTGGCTTGAGGCGGCGGAAGCCGTGAAGTTGACCAAGTCCTGGAGCAATCAGCAGGCGATTGAAGAGTTTGTGATTAATTCAGTCCAGTAATTTTTTTCGGAGATTTTTTATGGCAGGTCATAGTAAGTGGGCCAACACAAAGCACCGTAAAGCAGCGCAGGATTCCAAGCGCGGTAAAATTTTCACCAAAATTATTCGCGAGCTGGTGACCGCCGCGAAACTGGGCGGTGGCGATCCGGGGGCTAACCCGCGTCTGCGTGCGGCGATCGACAAGGCGCTGTCCAACAACATGACGCGCGACACCCTGAACCGTGCCATCGCGCGTGGGGTAGGCGGTGATGATGATACCAATATGGAAACCATCATTTATGAAGGCTACGGTCCGGGCGGCACTGCCGTCATGATCGAGTGCCTGAGTGACAACCGTAACCGTACCGTGGCGGAAGTGCGTCATGCCTTCACCAAGTGTGGCGGTAACCTCGGCACCGACGGCTCCGTGGCTTACCTGTTCACCAAGAAGGGCGTGATCACTTACGCAGCGGGCCTGGATGAAGACGTGGTGATGGAAGCTGCGCTGGAAGCCGGCGCTGAAGATATCGTCAGCTACGACGATGGCGTTATCGACGTCTTCACCGCCTGGGAAAACCTGGGTGAAGTGAAAGACGCGCTGACCGCTGCCGGTTTCACCGCCGAGTCGGCAGAAGTTTCCATGATCCCATCGACCAAAGCCGATATGGATGAAGAAACCGCGCCTAAGCTGCTGCGCCTGATCGACATGCTGGAAGACTGCGACGACGTGCAGGAGGTTTACCACAACGGTGAGATCTCCGACGAGGTTGCTGCGACGCTGTAATGGGGTTTGAAGTACGGCGCTGTCTTGTGGCAGCGCCTGGCGAAGTTAATGCTTAACGCAAGGTGGGTGTAGGGATGACGATCATACTCGGTATCGATCCCGGATCGCGCGTCACCGGTTACGGCCTGATTCGTCAGCAGGGCCGCCAGTTGAGCTATATTGCCAGCGGCTGTATTCGTACCGTAGTGGATGACATGCCGACGCGCTTAAAGCTGATTTACGCGGGCGTCAGTGAAATCATTACCCAATTTAAACCAGACTTTTTCGCTATTGAACAGGTGTTTATGGCGAAAAATCCGGATTCGGCGCTCAAGCTTGGGCAGGCGCGCGGCGTGGCTATTGTTGCTGCCGTGAACCAGAATTTGGAAGTGTTTGAGTATGCGGCACGTCAGGTGAAACAAACGGTGGTCGGTACCGGCGCGGCCGAAAAAGCACAGGTGCAGCATATGGTGCGCTCGCTGCTTAAGCTGTCGGCCAATCCCCAGGCCGATGCTGCCGATGCGCTGGCGATCGCCATTACCCACTGTCACCTCAGCCAAAACGTGCTGCGGATGAGCGAAGGGCGATTGAACCTGGCACGTGGACGTTTAAAGTAACGCTTAATCAGTTCCGAGGCTGGATATTCATCCAGCCTTTTTTATGTTATAAGCTTTAGCAGCACGGCATGGCAGAAGGTCATGCTCAGGAATTCAGCAGGAGGGTAAATGATAGGTCGTCTCAGAGGTTATATTCTGGAAAAGCAACCGCCACTGGTATTACTGGAGGCAAACGGCGTGGGCTATGAAGTGCATATGCCGATGACCTGCTTTTATGAACTGCCCGAGCTGGGGCAAGAGGCTATCGTGTTTACCCAATTTGTGGTGCGCGAAGATGCCCAACTGCTGTATGGCTTCAACGATAAACAAGAGCGCGCGCTGTTTCGCGAACTGATTAAAGTGAACGGCGTTGGCCCTAAGCTGGCGCTGGCCATTCTGTCCGGCATGTCAGCGCAGCAGTTTGTCAGCGCGGTTGAGCGTGAAGAGATCACGTCGCTGATAAAATTGCCGGGCGTAGGCAAGAAAACCGCAGAGCGCCTGGTGGTCGAAATGAAAGACCGCTTCAAAGGGCTTAATGGCGATCTGTTCAACAGCAGCAGTGAAATCACGCTTCCAGCCACAGCGGCGAAAGCGGCCGAACTGGATGCGGAAGCCGAAGCGGCCTCTGCGCTGGTGGCGCTGGGCTACAAACCGCAGGAGGCCAGTCGCATGGTCAGTAAAATCGCCAAGCCGGGTGCAGATTGCGAAACCCTGATCCGCGACGCGCTGCGTGCCGCGCTGTAAGCGCCGATAAGGGGTAGAGAATGATTGAAGCCGATCGCCTGATTTCTGCCGAGCCGATCAATGAAGAAGAAATTCTTGATCGCGCCATCCGGCCGAAGCTGCTGACGGAGTATGTCGGTCAGCCGCATGTCCGCGAGCAGATGGAAATCTTTATTCAGGCGGCCAAGCAGCGTGGCGACGCTCTGGACCATTTGCTGATCTTCGGCCCGCCAGGTTTGGGGAAAACCACGCTGGCCAACATCGTTGCCAATGAAATGGGCGTTAACCTGCGCACCACCTCCGGGCCGGTGCTGGAAAAGGCGGGCGATCTGGCGGCGATGCTGACCAACCTGGAACCGCACGACGTTCTTTTTATCGATGAAATCCACCGTCTGTCTCCGGTAGTGGAAGAAGTGCTGTATCCGGCGATGGAAGATTATCAACTGGATATCATGATCGGTGAAGGCCCGGCCGCACGCTCGATCAAACTCGATTTGCCGCCGTTCACGCTGGTGGGGGCAACTACCCGCGCTGGTTCCCTGACTTCGCCACTGCGCGATCGCTTCGGCATTGTGCAGCGTCTGGAGTTTTATCAGGTTGCCGATCTGCAGCACATCGTTTCACGCAGCGCTAACTGTCTGGGGCTGGATCTGTCGGACGAGGGCGCACATGAAGTGGCTCGCCGTGCGCGCGGTACACCGCGTATCGCCAACCGTTTGCTGCGTCGGGTACGCGATTTTGCCGAAGTCCGCGCCAATGGCGTGATCAATGGCGAGGTGGCGATGCAGGCGCTGGATATGTTGAACGTTGACGCCGAAGGCTTCGATTACATGGACCGCAAACTGTTGCTGGCGATAATCGACAAGTTCACCGGAGGCCCTGTGGGCCTGGATAACCTGGCGGCAGCGATCGGCGAGGAAAGGGAAACTATCGAGGACGTGATCGAGCCGTTTCTGATCCAGCAAGGTTTCATCCAGCGCACGCCGCGCGGGCGCATGGCCACCAATCATGCCTATAAGCACTTTGGCATGGTGCGCGATGAGTAAATATTACGCCGTAATCCGCATTAAAAAGGGCCGCTAATTGCGGCCCTTTTGCTATCTGAGAGAGAGAGGTCAGGCTTGCTGCTTCCTGGACAAGCTCAGGACGAACAGCACCGCCGCACTCAGTACCACCGATGGGCCGGCTGGGGTATCGTAAAATGCCGAGAAGGCCAATCCACCGGTCACTGCCAGCACACCCACCAGCACCGCGTAGGCGGCCATTTGCTCGGGGGTTTGGGCGAAGCGCCGTGCGGTAGCGGCCGGAATGATCAGCAGTGAGGTGATGATCAGCGCGCCGACGAATTTCATCGCCAGACCAATGGTCAGGGCGGTAACCAGCATCAGTACGGTACGAGCACGGACCAGATTGACCCCGTCAACATGTGCCAGCTCTGGGCTGACGGTCATCGACAGCAGGTTGCGCCACTGCCACCACAGGATCAACAGCACGACGCTGACCCCAATGGCAATCATCCAGATATCGGTGAAGGTGACCGACAGCAGGTCGCCAAACAGATAGGCCATCAGATCGACCCGCACGTTGGACATCAGCGCCACCACCACCAACCCCAGCGACAGCGCACTGTGCGCCATAATACCGAGCAGGGTGTCAACGGAAAGTTGCGGACGACGCTCCAGCCACACCAGCACCAGCGCCAGCACCAGCGTCACGGCAATCACCGCATAGAAAGGATTCACGTCCAGCAGCAGCCCGAAGGCCACACCCAGCAAAGAGGCGTGTGCCAGGGTATCGCCGAAATAGGACATCCGGCGCCAGACCACAAAGGAGCCTAATGGACCGGCGGCGGCGGCCAACAATACCCCGGCCAGCCAGCCGGGTAATAACAGTTCGATCATGCCTCACGGCCCCCGGTTTTCTTCAACACAATTCGTCCTTGCAGGTCGTGACGGTGATTATGGTGGTGACGATAGACCGCCAATTGTTCCGCACCGCGGTTGCCGAACATGGCGATGAATTCAGGATGCATCGAGACCACTTCCGGTGCGCCGGAACAGCAGATGTGTTGGTTGAGGCACAGCACTTCATCGGTTTTCGCCATGACCAGATGCAGGTCATGGGAGACCATCAGAACCGCGCAACCCAGTTCTTTGCGCAGTTGGTCGATAAGATCGTACAGCGCCAGTTGGCCGTTGACATCAACCCCTTGCGTTGGCTCATCCAGCACCAGCAGTTGCGGTTTGTTAAGCAGCGCCCGCGCGAGCAGTACGCGCTGATTCTCGCCGCCTGAGAGTTTCTGCATCGGCTGATCGAGCAGGTGCGCTGCGTGCACGCGTTTCAGCGCGGGCAGAATATCGGCTTTCTTGACGCCGGGTTTCAAGCGCATAAAGCGGCTTACGGTGAGTGGCAGGGTGGCGTCGAGGTGCAGTTTTTGCGGCACATAACCGATACGCAGGCCCGGTTCGCGTTCCAGCGTACCTTCCGTTGGCGCAACCAGCCCGAGTACCACGCGCACCAGCGTGGATTTGCCCGCGCCGTTTGGGCCGAGCAGCGTCAGAATACGGCCCGGTTGAAGGCTGAGCGAAATATTCGACAGCACCTTACGGTTACCAAAGGAGACGGAGATATTTTTTAGCGTTGTCAGTGTGGACATCTCATGATTACATTTTGCAGAACTAACCGAATGTTATAATATCACGCCTCGCTGATGAAAACGACGGGATTACTGATAATGGCACATAAAAATAAATGGCTGCAGCGCACGTTGCTGGCTAGCGCACTGATGATGGCCGGACCGCTGAGCAGCGCCTCTGCGGCGGTAGTGACATCCATTCGCCCACTGGGCTTTATCGCCTCCGCTATCGCCGATGGCGTAACGCCGACCGAGGTGCTGCTGCCGGATGGCGCCTCGCCGCACGATTTCGCCTTGCGACCTTCCGATATCCAACGCCTGCGTGCCGCCGATCTGGTGGTGTGGGTAGGCCCTGATATGGAAGCTTTTCTGACCAAATCCCTAACGCCGGTGTCGGCTAATCGTCAATTGGCCATCAGCGAACTGAGCGGAGTAAAACCGCTGTTGATGAAGGGCGAAGACGACGATCATGAGCATGAACACGACCATGATCATGCAACGGATGCGCATAATCATGCCGATCACGATGAGGGCGATGGGCACCATCATGGCGAATATAACATGCACGTTTGGCTGTCTCCGGAAGTGGCAAAAGTGACCGCGATCGCGATTCACGACAGGTTATTGGAACTTATGCCACAGAATAAGGACAAATTAGACGCAAACCTGCGCCAGTTCGAGAATCTACTGACGCAAACTGACAAAAATGTTGGTAACATGCTCAAGCCTGTGCAAGGCAAAGGATATTTTGTTTTTCATGATGCTTACGGCTATTTTGAGAAACATTTCGGTTTGAGCCCGCTGGGCCATTTCACCGTGAATCCCGAAATCCAACCTGGAGCACAGCGCTTACACCAAATTCGAACACAGTTGGTTGAGCAGAAAGCAGTCTGCGTTTTTGCTGAGCCACAATTCAGGCCGGCCGTAATCAATGCCGTTGCCAAAGGGACCAAAGTGCGTTCTGGAACGCTGGACCCGCTGGGCACCGGCATCGCACTGGGGAAAGACAGCTACGGGAACTTCCTGACTCAGCTGTCAAACCAGTACGTGAGCTGCCTGAAGTAAAGATTATGAGGATAAAATCGAGTGCAGCAGATAGTCCGAACTATCGCTCTGGCGTATAACAATCTGCCACGGCCCCACCGCGTCATGCTGGGGTCGCTGACAGTGGTTACATTGGCCGTTGCCGTCTGGCGGCCTTTTGTTTATCACCCAGAACATAACCCCATCGTTAAAAGCATTGAGTTAGAATCCAGCCAGTTACGATCCTTGCTGCCAGAAGCCAGCGAACCGATCGATCTCGACCAAGCCACCCCCGATGATGACATCCCACAGGATGAGCTGGACCAGAAGGTCGCCGGCGAGGATGGCGTGCATGAATATGTTGTTTCTACCGGTGATACGCTGGGCAGCATTCTGACCCAATACGGCATAGATATGTCGGATGTCACGCTGTTGGCATCGCAAAACCGCGATCTGCGTAATCTGAAAATTGGCCAGCAGCTGTCATGGACGGTGAACGATGCCGGCGATCTGCAGCGTTTGACCTGGGAAGTTTCCCGGCGTGAAACCCGCACCTATGACCGCGTAGGTAACAACTTCAAAGAAACCCAGGAGTCGCAGCAGGGCGAATGGCGCAACAATGTGATCAGCGGCCGGCTGAACGGCAGTTTCGTCAGCAGCGCCGGCGATGCCGGTCTGAGCCGTGCTGAAATCAATGCGGTGATCAAAGCGCTGCAGTGGCAGTTGGATTTCCGCAAACTGCGCAAAGGGGATCAGTTCTCGGTATTGATGTCCCGCGAACACTTTGACGGTAAGAGCGCACAAAGTCAGCTGCTGGGTGTGCGTATGCGCACCGGCGGCAAAGACTATTACGCCATCCGTGCCGAAGACGGTAAATTCTACGATCGTCAGGGCTCGGGCCTGGCGCGCGGCTTTATGCGTTTCCCAACCATGAAGCAGTTCCGCATCTCTTCAAACTTCAACCCACGCCGTGTGAATCCGGTCACCGGGCGCATTGCGCCGCACAAAGGCGTCGACTTCGCGATGCCGGTCGGTACTCCGGTGCTGGCAGTGGGCGACGGTGAAGTGTTGATCGCCAAACGCAGCGGTGCCGCGGGCAACTACGTGGCCATCCGCCATGGTCGCCAGTACACCACGCGTTATATGCACCTGAAAAAGCTGTTGGTTAAGCCAGGCCAGAAGGTGAAACGGGGTGATCGCATCGCGCTATCCGGTAACACCGGGCGCTCAACCGGCCCGCATCTGCACTTCGAAATGTGGACCAACCAGCAGGCGGTCAACCCGCTGACGGCGAAACTGCCGCGTTCAGAAGGGCTAAGCGGTAAAGATCGCAGCGATTATCTGGCGCAGGTGAAAGAAGTGGTGCCTCAGCTGCAGCTGGATTGATCCCTTTGCCCCGGCGCGTTACCGCGCCAGTGATTCCATCGGCCTGATTACGGGCCGATGTTGTTTTATATTGGTGCTTCGCCGTTGTGAATTGCAAAATCACCCTTTGCAATTATGATTAGCCGAACCGCTATGTTAAGAGCTTGTGCATGCAAAACGAGAAAAAATCGAACCTAGAGTTCATTCCGCAATTTCAGAAAGCCTTTTACCATCCGCGCTACTGGGGCGTTTGGCTGGGAACCGGGTTAATGGCCGGTATTTCACTGGTGCCTGCGCGTCTGCGCGATCCTGTGCTCGGCGCCGTGGGCAAATTGGCCGGCAAGGTGGCAAAAGGCGCTCGACGTCGTGCGCGCATCAACCTGTTGTACTGCCTGCCTGAGCTGCCCGAAAACGAGCGTGAACATATCATCGACGAGATGTTCGCCACCGCACCGCAATCGATGATCTTGATGGCGGAGCTGGCCTGTACCCAACCTGAGAAAGTGTTGAAGCGCGTTCGCTGGCACGGTGAAGAGGTGCTGGATAAAATCCGTGAAGAAGGGCGTAACGTGATTTTCCTGGTACCACACGGGTGGGCGGTGGATGTTCCGGCGATGCTGATGGCAGCTCGTGGTCAGCCGATGGCGGCGATGTTCCATAACCAAAGCAACCCACTGGTCGATTATCTGTGGAACACCGTACGTCGCAAGTTCGGCGGTCGCATGCACGCGCGCAATGACGGCATCAAGCCGTTTATCAGTTCTGTGCGTCAGGGGTATTGGGGCTATTATCTGCCGGACCAGGATCACGGAGCAGAACACAGCGAATTCGTGGACTTCTTTGCGACCTATAAAGCGACGTTGCCTGCGGTCGGGCGTCTGATGAAGGTCTGTCGTGCGGCCATTGTGCCGCTGTTCCCGGTGTACGACGGTAAAACCAGCATGCTGGATATCCATATACGACCGCCGATGGACGACCTGGCGACGGCCGACGATCGCACCATTGCCCGCCGGATGAATGAAGAAGTGGAGAATCTGGTAGGTCCCAACCCGGAACAGTACACCTGGATCCTAAAACTGCTTAAAACGCGTAAAGAAGGGGAAATCGAACCCTATTCACGCGACGATTTATACCGCTAAGCTCAGTTTTGGCGTCAGGCAAGGGTCAGTCATCTGCGGGTGACTGGCCCTTGCTGTTTCTGACGGTTCAAATATGCACCAGACAACCTTGGGCAATCAGCGGCTCCAGCACGGCAGGCATTTCGGTAAAGTTGTTCCAGCGCAGATCCAACCGCTGTAACTGGGTTAACTCGGCCAGGCTGTCAGGCAGGGCGCTTAGGCAGTTAGCGCGCAGATCCAACGTGGTCAGTGCCTTAAGCTGACCAAAAGACGTCGGTAGCTGTTGCAGGCGGTTGGTTCTGAGGTTGAGGTGAGTCAGGTTGGCCAGCCGACCCAAAGTGGTTGGCAGCTGGCTGATAGCGTTATTTTCCACATCCAGCACCCTCAGCGCAGAGAGCTGGGCTATTTGCTCTGGTAGTGCAACCAGACGATTATTCATCAGGTGCAGTTCCCGCAGGGCGGTCAACTGGCCGAACGTCTCAGGCAACGAGGCAATCTGGTTATTGTAAAGCCGCAGTTCCTGCAGCGCGCCGAGTTGCACGATTGCCGTAGGCAATTCGCTCAGTTGGTTATCTGTCGCATTCAAATACCGCAGTTTATGTAACCGCCCCAGTTCGAGGGGCAGATCCCGAAAGGCGTTATCGCTGAGGTATAAATAAGTCAGTTCACGCAGATCACCGATCCCAGCCGGTATCTGGTTGGCCTGGTTATGGCCGCAATCGAGCATGGCCAGCTGTTTCAACAGGCCTATTTCAGTTGGCAGTTCGCTGAGTTGGTTGCAAGAGATGTTCAACACCTGCAGATCGGCATGCTGCAAAATCTGCCGTGGGAATTGCCGAAGCCGATTGTTATACAGACTGATTTTTAGCAGTGAGTTGCCTTGTAGACAGGTATCGTCCAGATTTTCCAGCCCCTGACCGTCCAGATCCAGACTTTGTGCCGTGCGGTTTTGCTGTGGGTGTTGATGAAGCATCGAAGCCTCTCCGTTTGCCATGGTGGCGACAGGCGACGAGTTTAACAGGAGGAAAGGGCGGTGCGGGAAAAAATGCCGGCCGCGTTAACGGCCGGCGGCAGGATAGATTACTCGACGCGCAGAATACGGCTGGTGTTGGTGGTGCCAACGGTTTCCATCACGTCACCCTGGGTGACGATCACCAGGTCACCCGAGACCAGGAAGCCTTTATCACGCAGGCGGTTAACCGCGTCATTGGCGGCGATAACACCGTCGTTATGGCTGTCGAAGTACACCGGGGTCACGCCGCGATAGAGTGCGGTCAGGTTCAGCGTGTGTTCATGGCGCGACATGGCGAAGATAGGCAGGCCGGAGCTGATGCGTGACATCATCAGTGCGGTACGGCCTGATTCGGTCATGGCAATCAGCGCGGTAACACCTTTCAGGTGGTTGGCTGCGTACATTGAAGACATGGCGATAGCCTCTTCAATGTTGTCGAACTGTACGTCCAGGCGGTGCTTGGAGACATTGATGCTTGGGATCTTCTCTGCGCCCAGGCAAACGCGCGCCATTGCGGCTACGGTTTCGGCCGGGTATTGACCCGCGGCGGTTTCGGCAGACAGCATCACGGCGTCGGTGCCGTCCAGCACGGCGTTCGCCACGTCCATTACTTCGGCGCGGGTCGGCATCGGGTTGGTGATCATCGACTCCATCATCTGGGTCGCGGTGATCACGGCACGGTTCAGGGTGCGAGCACGGCGGATCAGCTTTTTCTGAATGCCGACCAGCTCAGGGTCGCCGATTTCGACGCCCAGATCGCCACGGGCAACCATCACTACGTCGGAGGCCAGAATGATGTCATCCATGGCTTCGTCGCTGCAGACGGCTTCGGCACGTTCAACCTTGGAAACGATCTTGGCGTGACAGCCAGCATCGCGCGCCAGACGGCGGGCATAGTTCAGATCTTCGCCGGTGCGCGGGAAGGAAACCGCCAGATAATCGACGCCGATTTTTGCTGCGGTGACGATATCGGCTTTGTCTTTCTCGGTAAGGGCTTCTGCGGACAGGCCGCCACCCAGTTTGTTAATGCCTTTGTTATTGGACAGCGGGCCGCCAACGGTCACTTCGGTAAAGACTTTCATGCCCTGAACTTCGAGCACTTTCAACTGTACGCGGCCGTCGTCCAGCAGCAGTACGTCGCCCGGCACCACGTCGGCAGGCAGGCCTTTATAGTCGATACCGACCTTTTCTTTATCGCCTTCGCCCTTGGCCATGTTGGCATCGAGCAGGAATTTATCACCGATGTTAAGGAAGATTTTGCCTTCCTTAAAGGTGGAAACACGAATTTTCGGCCCTTGCAGGTCACCCAGAATAGCGACGTGACGTCCCAACTTGGCAGCGATTTCGCGCACTTTGTCGGCGCGAGCCTGATGATCTTCTGCCGTGCCGTGGGAAAAGTTTAGCCGAACTACGTTTGCGCCTGCGGCAATGATCTTTTCCAGATTATTGTCGCGGTCAGTAGCCGGACCCAGGGTGGTAACAATTTTGGTTCTTCTGAGCCGTCTGGACATGTATTACTCCGTTGACTGGTGAAGCAAATTATTGGTGTTGCGATAACGTCGGATAACGAAACCTGGAGTGAAATGTAATTTTACTACACTGATGTTTCACCTGGGTTACCCGCATGAGCGTTTTAACAGGGTACTGCCTCTAATGCCGCCGTCCAGATGATCTTGAACGACAGGTTTTTTCACATCGGTTACGAGTCGAAATTGTTGGGGATAACGACACCCTTATCAAAGCGCGATTCTTTCAACGCTTCCTTGACCCGCTTCAAGTTATCTCTGAATTTGGCCCCTCTGCGCAAGGTAAATCCGGTGGCGAGCACGTCTATGAGCGTTAATTGCGCAATTCGTGACACCATCGGCATATAAACGTCGGTATCTTCGGGAACATCAAGCAACAACGCCAGGGTTGCCTCGTGCGCCAGAGGGGTATCGCGTGAGGTGATGGCGATAACCGTGGCGTCGTTTTCACGCGCCAGTTGCGCCATTTCCACCAGGTTTTTGGTACGACCGGTGTGGGAGATTAACACCACTACGTCCCCTTCGCTGGAATTCATGCAGCCCATACGTTGCATGACGATATCGTCGAAGTAGACCACCGGGATATTAAAGCGAAAAAATTTGTTCATCGCGTCGTGAGCGACCGCCGCAGAGGCCCCCAAACCGAAGAAAGAGATTTTTTTGGCCTGGGTAAGTAGATCAACCGCACGATTGATTGCGGCAATATCCAAATTTGCCTTTACTGTATCCAGACTGGCCATCACCGATTCGAATATTTTACCGGTATAGGCATCGACGCTGTCATCTTCCTCCACGTTACGGTTTACGTACGGAGTGCCATTGGCCAGGCTTTGGGCAAGATGCAGTTTGAAATCGGGGAAGCCTTTGGTATCGAGGCGGCGACAAAAACGGTTGACGGTGGGTTCGCTGACGTCTGCCATTCTGGCCAGCGTCGCGATACTGGAGTGGATGGCGGTCTGCGGGGAGGCCAGGATCACCTCAGCGACTTTCCGTTCAGATTTGCTCAGCAGCTCCAGATGACTCTGGATTTTTTCCAGCGTATTCATATAACGAGGGTCACTCATGGTTTATACCCGTCGCATTTCAAGCTACAGCGGGGTGATGGCAGTTGCTATAACTTGAAATCCATAGGGTATGTCGATTTCAATCAAAGGAGAAATCAATGCCGGTTTAATGGAAATATACTACGTGCTGGTAACCGTTGGCAGTGTCGACAGAGGGTATGCAGGCTTTTTTCATCAGAACATGACCTGTGTCTAACTTTCATAATGGTAAAAGAGCATCAAAAAAGACAGAAAATTACAGTTTTTGGCTCGGGCATCTACGTTTAGAGTCGGTAGCACTTAACACTGCATTTTCTGGGGCTTTTTTTCTACTTTTGATCCGGGTTTACTGGCCGTAGTCAAAGAGAGTACATTAGTAATGTAAGAAAATTACAAATATCCTGCAACGAGGAGATGAACATGGCGGTAACCTCTACAGCCCAGGCGTGTGACCTGGTTATTTTCGGCGCGAAAGGCGATTTGGCGCGTCGTAAGCTGTTGCCTTCCCTGTACCAGTTAGAGAAAGCCGGTCATATCCATCCGGATACCCGCATCATCGGCGTCGGCCGTGCCGAGTGGGATAAAGAAGCCTATATCAAGGTGGTCAAGGAAGCGCTTGGCACCTTTATGAAAGAAAAACTGGATGACGAGCTCTGGGCGACGCTGAGTGCGCGCCTGGATTTCTGCAACCTGGATGTGAACGACAGCAAGAATTTTACCAAATTGGGTAAAATGCTGGACCAGAAACATCGCACCACCATTAACTACTTTGCCATGCCGCCAAGCACCTTTGGCGCGATTTGCAAAGGGTTGGGCGAAGCCAAGTTGAACCACGAGCCGGCGCGCGTGGTAATGGAAAAACCGCTGGGCACCGATCTGGCTTCTTCACGCGTGATCAACGATCAGGTCGCGGAATATTTCAACGAGAGCCAGGTTTATCGTATCGACCATTATCTCGGCAAAGAGACGGTACTGAACCTGCTGGCGCTGCGCTTCGCCAACTCGTTGTTCGCCTCCAACTGGGATAACCGCACCATCGACTCCGTACAGATCACCGTAGCGGAAGAGGTGGGTATTGAAGGGCGCTGGGGCTACTTTGACCAGGCCGGTCAGATGCGCGACATGATCCAGAACCACCTGTTGCAAATCCTGACCATGATTGCCATGTCGCCACCGGCGGACCTGACGACTGACCGTATTCGCGACGAGAAAGTGAAGGTACTGCGTTCACTGCGCCGCATCGATCAGACCAATGTACGTGAAACCACGGTGCGTGGTCAGTATACCGCCGGCTTCGTGCAGGGCAAAAAGGTGCCGGGTTATCTGGAAGAAGAAGGGGCGAATAAAAGCAGCAATACTGAAACCTTCGTCTCAATCCGCGTTGATATCGACAACTGGCAGTGGGCCGGCGTGCCATTCTACCTGCGTACCGGTAAGCGTCTGCCGACCAAATGTTCCGAAGTGGTGGTCTACTTCAAGAACCCGCCATTGAACCTGTTCAGCGATTCTTACCAGCAGTTGCCGCAGAACAAACTGACCATTCGTCTGCAGCCGGATGAAGGCATCGAAATTCAGGTGTTGAACAAGGTGCCGGGTCTGGATCACAAGCACCGTCTGCAAACCACCAAGCTGGATCTGAGTTTCTCCGAAACCTTCAACCAGGAGCATGTGGCTGACGCCTATGAGCGTCTGTTGCTGGAAACCATGCGTGGCATCCAGGCGCTGTTCGTGCGCCGCGACGAAGTGGAAGAAGCCTGGAAGTGGGTTGACTCCATTATGGACGCGTGGAAAGCGGATAACGAGGCACCTAAGCCGTACCAATCCGGCACCTGGGGTCCGGTCGCTTCAGTGGCGATGATCACCCGCGACGGCCGTTCCTGGAACGAGTTCGAGTAATCACCCTGCCGGCAGCTTATCTGCCGGCATTTTTTTGCCCGCAGTACCGGGGCGCAACATCACTTGGGGTACGGCCGGACGCCTGCGCTTTAATGCGTGGGGCCCTGTGGCAGGGGCGTGCCATTGATAACCCGTAAGTAATGGAGAAGTAACGATGAAAAACTGGAAAACCAGCGCAGAACAGATCCTGACCGCAGGCCCGGTGGTTCCGGTGATAGTGATCAACAAGCTGGAACATGCGGTGCCGCTGGCCAGGGCGCTGGTAGCCGGTGGTGTGCGCGTGCTGGAAGTCACATTGCGCACCGACTGCGCCATGGAGGCAATCCGCGCTATCGCGGCAGAGGTGCCGGAGGCAATTATCGGTGCCGGTACGGTGATCAACCCGCAGCAGTTGCAGGCAGTGACCGAGGCCGGTGCGCAATTCGCTATCAGCCCCGGCCTGACGGACGCGCTGCTGAAGGCCGCAACCGCAGGCACGATTCCATTGATTCCGGGTATTAGCACTGTTTCAGAGCTGATGCTGGGTATGGATCACGGGCTGCGTGAGTTCAAATTCTTCCCGGCGGAAGCCAACGGTGGCGTGAAGGCGTTGCAAGCGATCGGCGGTCCATTCCCGCAGGTGCGTTTCTGCCCGACCGGGGGCATCACGCCAAACAACTACCGTGATTACCTGGCGCTGAAAAGCGTGTTGTGTATCGGCGGTTCCTGGTTGGTTCCGGCCGATGCGTTGGAAAAGGGCGACTACGCTCGCATCACCGAACTGGCACGTACCGCGGTCAGCGGCGCTGCGGTCTAACCCGCGCCGCGTCTGGGTTTGACGATTATTTGCCCGCACCACGCTAAGCGAAGGCTCAACGACTTGTTGAGCCTTTTTTTATTTTTAAATTACTTAACTTTCTTATTTTTAAACTTTTTTTTATTCGTTTTTGTGAAAACGGCGGTTTGCTTTCTTTTTTTGGCTATGGTACAACTATCGCAGTTGAAAATTTTACTTGATGAGGATATTGGGCAAATCGCACTCCGTGTAACAAGATAATGTGCGGCTGAGAATAGAGAATAATTATGATGACAACTAATGGAATTACCCTCAGAACCTCTACTTGCCAGCTTTTCCTGTCTGCCATCCTTGCCAGTGAGCATCACTGGTGCAGCGAGCTATAGCGTCTTTCTCCCTTAACCGGTGCTGGTGACAGGCTCAGTCCTCCGTCATTCCGCGTAGCCGGGCAAACTTCTTTATTACGTTTGGGTCAGTTTATCCCCAGGGATCTCTGCGTCGTCAGCGCCTCGTTGCGCCTGTCTGACGAGATAAATCGGGATAAATATGCCTTAGCGTGCGTTATTCGCCGTTTGGGAGAGAAATTATGATTTATTGGATCTTTTTAGGCTTGGCCATCGTGGCCGAAATTATCGGTACCCTGTCGATGAAATACGCCAGCGTTAGCGGCGGCATGACCGGTCATATTGTGATGTATGTGATGATCACTGCATCATACGTCATGCTGTCATTGGCGATTAAACGCGTTGCCCTTGGCGTTGCTTACGCGCTGTGGGAAGGGATCGGTATCCTGTTTATTACCTTGTTCAGCGTATTGTGGTTCGATGAGCCGATCTCGGCCTTGAAGGTGCTGGGTCTGGTGACGTTGATCGCCGGGATCTTGTTGGTGAAGTCCGGTACCCGCAAACCACGAAAACAGGCCAGCCCGCGAGGTGACAACCATGCAACAGCTTGAGTTGTACCACATTGGGTTCTTGGGACTGGCGATTGTGTTGGAAATTGTCGCCAACATCTTCCTGAAGATGTCAGACGGTTTCCGTAAAATCTGGTTAGGCCTGCTTTCATTGCTGTCGGTGCTGGGGGCGTTCAGTGCTCTGGCACAGGCGGTGAAGGGGATAGACCTGTCGGTGGCTTATGCATTGTGGGGTGGTTTCGGTATTGCCGCGACAATCGCCGCCGGCTGGATCCTGTTCGGTCAGCGCCTGAATGCCAAAGGCTGGATTGGTTTGGTGTTGTTGCTGGCAGGTATGGTGATCATCAAGCTGGCTTAAGCAGCAGATAAAAATAAAACCGCAGGCGTTATCGTCTGCGGTTTTTTCGTTTATACCGCAGCAATAATTTTGATTTCGACCTTGTACTTCGGATTCATCAATTTGGCCTGCACGGTGCAGCGTACCGGCGCGCTACCCGCAACTACCCAGGCATCCCAGGCGGCGTTCATGGCAGCAAAATCGGCATCGTCGGCCAGAAAAATGGTGGCGTCCAGCACCCGGCTTTTATCTGACCCAACGCGCGCCAGGATCACGTCAATTGCTGCCAGGGCGTTCGCGGTCTGGGCGGTAGCGTCATCATCCAGGTTTTCCGGCACGCTGGTGTAATAGACGGTGTCGTTGTGAACGACGGCTTCGGACCAACGTTTGTCTGGATCAATTCGTTCGATATTCATTCAATTATCTCCATATCATCATCGCGTTAAGGGTAACACAGCCATCGGCAGAAATGTGTGACGATAAAGTCGGTGGTAGCCACGCGGCAGGATAGGCATAATTAGCGCTGAATTACATCGGCAGAGAGATAGCGTGGCAGACGATTTCGCAACAGACGGCGCCCTGGCGCAGGCAATCAAGGGTTTCAAACCGCGTGAAGCACAGCGGCAGATGGCGGAAGCGGTCACCGAATCCATTAATTTCAAGCAGGAACTGGTGGTCGAAGCGGGCACCGGTACCGGCAAAACCTACGCCTATCTGGTGCCGGCACTGCGGGCCGATCGCAAAGTGATTATTTCCACCGGGTCAAAAGCGTTGCAGGATCAGCTTTATGCACGCGATTTGCCCACCGTGGCCAAGGCACTGAAGTACAAAGGCAAGATGGCGCTGCTGAAAGGGCGCTCCAATTACCTGTGTCTGGAACGTCTGGAGCAACAGTCGATGGCGGGCGGCGAGTTGGCCGGGCAAACGCTGATCGATCTGGTCCATCTGCGCAAATGGTCGTCCATGACCAAAGAGGGCGACATCAGCAGTTGCAGCGACGTGGCGGAAGACAGCTTTGTTTGGCCGCTGGTGACCAGCACTAACGACAACTGCCTGGGCAGCGATTGCCCTTTGTATAAAGATTGCTTTGTGGTCAAAGCGCGTCGTCGCGCCATGGATGCCGATGTGGTGGTGGTGAACCACCATCTGTTCCTGGCCGATATGGTGGTGAAGGAGGGCGGCTTTGCCGAACTGATCCCTGAGGCCGATGTGATGATCTTCGATGAAGCGCATCAGATCCCCGATATCGCCAGCCAATATTTCGGTAAGCAACTGACCAGCCGTCAACTGCTGGACCTGGCCAAAGACATTTCCATTGCCTATCGCACCGAAGTGCGCGATGCCGCACAACTGCAAAAAAGCGCCGACCGCCTCAGCCAAAGCACGCAGGATTTTCGTTTGATGCTGGGAGAACCAGGCTTTCGCGGCAACCTGCGTGAGGTGCTGAGCCAGCCCAATGTACAACGCGCCTTGCTGCTGCTCGATGATGCGCTGGAGCTGTGTTATGACGTGGTCAAACTTTCCCTTGGCCGTTCGGCCTTGTTGGACGCGGCTTTTGAACGCGCTACGTTATATCGTGCCCGTCTCAAACGCTTGAAAGAGGTCAATGAACCGGGGTTCAGCTATTGGTATGAGTGCAACTCGCGTCACTTTGTACTGGCGTTGACGCCGCTGACGGTGGCCGATCGTTTCCGTGAGTTGCTGGATGAAAAACCGGGCAGTTGGATTTTCACCTCGGCAACGCTGTCGGTTAACGAGCAGATGGGCCACTTTACCGAGCGTCTGGGGTTGAATAAGGCCAAAACGCTGCTGCTGGCCAGCCCATTCGATTACGCCAAACAGGCCTTGCTGTGCGTACCGCGCTTTTTACCCTCACCAAACCAGCCTGGCGGCGCGCGGCAATTGGCACGCATGCTACGGCCGCTGATTGAAGCCAATAACGGCCGCTGCTTCTTCCTTTGTACTTCGCACCAGATGATGCGGGAATTGGCGGAAGAGTTCCGTGCCACCATGACCTTGCCGGTGCTGTTGCAGGGGGAAACCAGCAAGGGGCAGTTGCTGGCTCAGTTTGTCGAAGCAGGCAATGCCCTGTTGGTGGCGACCAGCAGCTTCTGGGAGGGGGTAGATGTACGCGGCGATGCATTGTCGTGCGTGATTATCGACAAACTGCCGTTTACCTCACCCGATGATCCGTTGTTGAAAGCCCGGATTGAAGACTGCCGGTTACGTGGCGGCGACCCATTCAACGATGTGCAACTTCCGGACGCGGTCATTACCCTGAAACAGGGGGTTGGACGCCTGATCCGCGATACCGACGATCGCGGCGTGCTGGTGATTTGCGACAATCGGTTGGTGATGCGCCCCTATGGCGAAGTTTTCCTCAATAGCCTGCCGCCGACGCCGCGTACCCGCGATATCGCCCAGGCGGTTGCCTTCCTGCAGGCAGATCGCTAGCGGATAGGCGTGACCCCAGGGCTGTGCTACAATGCGCGCCCTGTATGAAAAACCCTGTTTTTTTCCCGCCTGAGGTTGGCATGTCCACGCGAATTTTAGCGATCGATACAGCGACGGAAGCCTGTTCCGTTGCTATCTGGAATCAAGGCGAAATCCACGCCCTCTTTGAGCTGTGCCCACGTGAGCATACGCAACGTATTTTACCTATGGTGCAGCAGGTGCTGGCGGAATCCGGGGTCACCCTTGGCCAGCTCGATGCGCTAGCTTTTGGCCGCGGGCCGGGCAGCTTTACCGGCGTGCGTATCGGCATTGGCATTGCTCAGGGCTTGGCGCTGGGCGCCGACTTGCCCTTGCTGGGCGTTTCCACGCTGCAAACCATGGCGCAGGGCGCCTGGCGACTCACCGGGGCTGACCGTGTGCTGTCGGCGATAGATGCGCGTATGGGCGAAGTCTACTGGGGTCAGTTTGAACGTCAGCAGGACGGTAACTGGCTTGAAAGTGAAGGTGAAGCGGTACTTACCCCGGCGCAGGCGCTGGTGCGCGCGCAAGGTCTGCAAGGCCACTGGGCGCATGTCGGCACCGGCTGGCAAACCTATCCGGATTTGGTTGCCGGTTCCACGTTAACCCTGAGCGATGGGCAAATGTTGTTACCGCAGGCGGAAGATATGCTGCCGTTGGCGCTGCATGCCTGGCAACAGGGTTTGGCGGTGGCGGTAGAAAATGCCGAGCCGACCTATTTGCGTAATGAAGTCACCTGGAAAAAATTGCCGGGCCGCGAATAGCCGCAACCTATTGTGCTTTGGCGGCAATAGGGATAGGAATGATCTGCAACTTGCTCCGTGAATTGATGTCAAAGTTACAGCCATTTCAGGAGATTGCGACGATGTTAACCCGCACTGTTTGTAAAAAAATGTCGCTGCTGGCTATTGCCGGCAGCGTGCTGGCGCTGTCAGGTTGCGTAACCGTGCCTGATGCGATTAAAGGCAGCACGGCAACGCCGGTGCAGCAGCTGTCTTCGGTACAGAATGCGCCGAACCTGTTTGTCGGGGCTGAAGCTCGCTTTGGCGGTACCGTTGTGAACGTTGCCAATGAGCAGGGGCGCACGTTACTGGAAATTGCGGCCGTGCCGCTCGATTCCGGCGCCCGGCCGATATTGGGTGAGCCGTCACGGGGTCGTCTGATAGCCTCGGTTAATGGCTTCCTGGAACCGGTTGATTTTAAGGGCCAGTTAGTGACGGTAGTTGGGCCAATCACCGGCGTGAAAGACGGCAAGATCGGCATGACACCGTACAAGTTTGTTACCATGAATGCCACTGGTTACAAACGCTGGCATCTGTCTCAGCAGGTGATGATGCCACCGGCGCCGATGGGCCCCTGGGGCTGGCGTAGCGGTACCTGGGGCCCCGGTTGGGGCGTGGGGTATGGCTGGTACAACCCTGGCCCAGTGCAGGTGCAAACCATCGTTACCGAGTAATGCTTGCTTGTTGTTAAATTTTAATAGGGCGGCTCCGGCCGCCTTATTCTTTTGGCGTAGGGAATGACCGCCAATTAGTGACGTACATCGCAACCTGAATATTGTTTAAAACTCAAACTGGTCTGCTGAGTTAAAATATTGTTATGGTTTGGCTGCATATTTGGGGGCTGCGATGATGATAATGAATAATAATTTCAGGAGTAATACCTTGGATAAGGTCTGGTTAAAACGTTACCCGGCGGATGTTCCGGCAGAGATCGACGCCGATCGTTATTCATCTTTGGTCGAAATGTTTGAAAATGCGGTTCAGCGCTACGCAGATCAACCGGCTTTCATTAACATGGGGGAGGTGATGACCTACCGCAAGCTGGAAGAACGTAGTCGGGCTTTCGCGGCTTACCTGCAAAATGAGCTGGGGCTGCAGAAAGGCGACCGCGTTGCTCTGATGATGCCGAACCTGTTGCAGTATCCCATCGCGCTGTTTGGTATCTTACGTGCGGGTATGGTGGTGGTGAACGTTAACCCGCTGTATACGCCACGTGAATTGGAACATCAACTGAACGACAGTGGCGCAAGTGCCATCGTGATCGTCTCCAACTTTGCTCACACGCTGGAAAAAGTGGTGTTCAACACCCAGGTCAAGCATGTGATCCTGACGCGTATGGGCGATCAGCTCTCCGCCGCCAAAGGCACGCTGGTTAACTTCGTCGTCAAATACATCAAGCGGCTGGTGCCGAAATATCATCTGCCGGCGGCGGTTTCTTTTCGCAGTGCGCTCCAGCGCGGGCGTCGCCAACAGTATGTTAAACCCGATATTATCAACACCGATCTGGCGTTCCTGCAGTATACCGGTGGGACTACCGGCGTGGCCAAAGGCGCGATGCTGACACACCGTAATATGCAGGCCAACCTGGAGCAGGCTAAAGCTGCCTATTTGCCGCTGTTTCGTGAAGGGCAAGAGTTGGTGGTAACGGCGCTGCCGCTGTATCACATTTTCGCGCTGACGGTGAACTGCCTGCTGTTTATCGATTTGGGTGGGCGCAATTTGCTGATCACCAACCCACGCGACATTCCGGGGCTGGTGAAAGAGCTGGGTAAATATCCGTTCACCGCCATGAGTGGGGTGAACACCCTGTTCAATGCGCTATTGAACAACGAGGACTTCCACAAGCTGGATTTCTCCACGCTGCGTTTTTCCGTCGGCGGCGGCATGTCAGTACAGAAATCGGTGGCGGACAAGTGGGAGAAAACCACCGGTAAGCACTTGCTGGAAGGATACGGCCTGACGGAATGTGCGCCGCTGGTCTCCGGTAACCCTTACGATCTGAAACACTACAGCGGCAGTATCGGTTTGCCTGTACCCTCGACGGATATTCGGCTGGTGGACGATAACGGTCAGGACGTGCCGGTTGGTGAGCCGGGTGAACTGTGGGTCAAAGGACCGCAAGTTATGTTAGGCTACTGGCAGCGGCCGGATGCCACCGATGAAGTATTGAAAGATGGCTGGCTCGCGACCGGCGATATCGTTACAGTGGACGAGATGGGCTTTGTCCGCGTCGTCGACCGGAAGAAGGACATGATCCTGGTTTCCGGGTTTAACGTATACCCGAACGAGATTGAAGACGTGGTCAGTCAGCATCCGAAAGTGTTGGAATGCGCGGCGATTGGCGTGCCGAATGAGGTAACCGGTGAGACGGTTAAAATTTGCGTGGTGAAGAAAGACGCTTCGCTGACCAAAGAAGAGCTGTTGACCCATTGTCGTCGGCAGCTTACCGGGTATAAAGTGCCTAAAATTGTTGAGTTCCGTGATGAGTTGCCGAAGTCTAACGTCGGTAAAATTTTGCGGCGAGAACTGCGTGATGAGCAGAAAAAACCTGCAGCGGCCGATGCCGCCTAGGTTATCATCCACGCCTTACAGATCAACAACGCCGGTGAATGCCGGCGTTGTTGTGTTTGAATCATGAAAGCGACCAAGAGAATGACGTTTTGAATTATCAGTTGATCACTACCGATGCCGGATTGCAGCAGGTCTGCGAGCAGGCGAAAAAGCATGCCCAGATAGCGCTGGACACCGAATTTGTCAGAACGCGCACCTATTATCCGCAGTTAGGCCTGATTCAGTTATACGACGGTGAACAACTCTCCCTGATTGATCCCCTGCCAATCAAGCAATGGCAGCCGTTTATCGAGCTGCTGAGTAATACTCAGATTGTGAAGTTCCTGCACGCCGGCAGTGAGGATCTGGAAGTGTTCCTCAACGCGTTCAAAACGCTGCCGACCCCGATGGTGGACACCCAAATTCTGGCGGCCTTCACCGGTCGACCGCTGTCTTGCGGTTTTGCGACCCTGGTGGCGGAGTATATGCAGGTGGAGTTGGATAAAAGCGAAGCCCGCACCGACTGGCTGGCGCGCCCGCTGACGGAAAAACAGTGCGTCTATGCGGCGGCTGACGTGTTCTATCTGCTGCCGATGGCCAAACGCCTGGTTCAGGAAACTGAAGAGGCCGGTTGGACGGCTGCCGCTAATAATGAATGCCTGTTGCTATGCCAACGCCGTAGCGAGACGCTGGCGCCAGAATTGGCCTACCGTGAAATCACCAATGCCTGGCAACTGCGTCCGCGTCAGTTGGGCTGCTTGCAGAAGCTGGCTGAATGGCGCCTGCGTCAGGCGCGTGAGCGCGATCTGGCGGTAAACTTCGTGGTACGTGAGGAAAACCTTTGGCAGGTGGCGCGACATATGCCGTCATCACTGGGGGAATTGGACTCTCTGGGCCTGAGCGGTCCGGAAATTCGTTATCACGGTAAAACGCTGTTGGCGCTGGTGGCAGAGGCTAATGAGCTGGATGAGGCTGCACTGCCGGCACCGCTGTCGAACCTGATCGATCAGCCGAGCTACAAGAAAGTGTTCAAGGATATCAAGGCGGCGATCGTCATTGTCAGTGAGCAAAGCGGGTTGAGCAGTGAATTACTGGCATCGCGCCGACAGATTAACCAATTGCTGAATTGGCATTGGAAATTGAAGGGTGCTGACAGTCTGCCAGAATTAATCAGCGGTTGGCGCGGTGATTTATTGGCGGCGCCACTGCAGGCTATTTTGAAGGATTATTAATCGAGTGGTAAAACTTGGGGCAGGGTAAGGAAACGCTGCTCCGATTATTTATTAGAGATAACCATAACAACACTTACCGACAGCATTTACTTTAAACAACAGTGACGCAAGATTAATTGAGATTAATCCCAAAGGCTAAAAACGATTATTAGGCGCTTTTTATCTCAATAACTGGTTATGCATACAGTTACCCCCTGCAAGAAAATATACAGGGGGTAATTAGTGCGTCACACTCATTTAGTTACTTCTTCCGATTCCGGTAATGTCACGTTGAGTTCAAGTACCGAAATATCATCCCCTTTCTGCTCAAACTGCACGTGCAGCATTTCAGGGTCGATTTGAATATATTTGCAAATTACCGCCAGAATATCGCGTTTCAAATCAGGCAGATACGGGGGCTCACTGTCCCCGCGACGACGCTCTGCGACGATAATCTGCAGCCGTTCCTTGGCTATATTGGCTGTCTGCTTTTTGCGGGACAGAAAGAAGTCTAGTAATGCCATGGTTTATCCCCCAAAAAGGCGTTTCAGGAAACCCTTCTTCTCTTCTTCAATGAAGCGGAAGGGGCGTTCTTCCCCTAACAGGCGGCTAACGGTATCGTCATAGGCTTTGCCGGCATCCGACTCGGCGTCGAGGATCACCGGTTCACCCTGGTTGGATGCGCGCAGTACGGATTGGTCTTCCGGGATAACGCCGACCAATGGAATGCGCAGAATTTCCAGCACGTCTTCCATGCTCAGCATGTCGCCACGGCTGACGCGACCTGGGTTGTAGCGGGTCAGCAGCAGGTGTTCCTTGATTGGCGATTCGCCTCTCTCGGCACGGCGAGATTTGGAAGACAAAATGCCCAGAATACGGTCAGAGTCACGTACTGAGGAGACTTCCGGGTTGGTGGTGATGATGGCTTCATCAGCAAAATACAGCGCCATCAGTGCGCCGGTTTCGATGCCCGCCGGAGAGTCACAAACCACAAAATCAAAATCCATTTCGCCCAGGTCGTTGAGGATCTTCTCAACGCCTTCGCGGGTTAACGCGTCTTTGTCACGCGTTTGCGAAGCTGGCAGGATAAACAGATTTTCGGTGCGCTTGTCTTTGATCAACGCCTGATTCAGTGTGGCATCACCCTGAATCACGTTAACGAAATCGTAAACAACCCGGCGTTCGCAGCCCATGATCAGGTCAAGATTACGCAGGCCGATATCGAAATCGATCACTACGGTTTTCTTTCCTTTTTGGGCTAAACCGGTAGCGATGGCCGCGCTTGAAGTGGTCTTGCCAACGCCCCCTTTACCCGATGTAACAACAATAATGCGTGCCATGAAATGGATTCCTTGTCAAAAGGGCTTAATTTAAAGGTTGTATGGTTAAAGCGTTATCCAACAGGCTGAGTCGTACTGCCTGCCCGACATAGTCGGACGGGATTTGGTCGCTCAACCAGTACTGCCCTGCGATAGAGACTAGCTCAGCACCCAGGTGCGTGCAAAAAATCTGGCACTGTGTATCACCTGATGCACCGGCCAGCGCACGACCGCGCATCATGCCGTAGACGTGAATGTTGCCATCGGCAATTAATTCAGCGCCGGCGCTAACGCTGCTGGTCACTATCAGATCGCTGTTGCGGGCATAAATTTGTTGGCCGGAACGGACAGGGGTACTGATGATGCGCGTCTTGGCGGGGGCGTTGGGATCCACCACCGGGGCTGGCGCAGGCGCCGGTTCCGGTGTGGCCATCTTTTGGCCTTTGCCTTCGTTCAGCAACGGCAGCCCGGCACGGGTTATTGCGCGTTTCTGCCGCTCATCTCTGCAACCGCTGATACCCACAACGCGCAGACCTGCTGCCGTGACAGCCTGTTGAAGTTCTTTCCAGTTTGCGTCGCCGTTCAGCGTTGCAACGTTGATAACAACAGGGGCGTTTTTCAAAAAAGCGGGCGCTTGCTCTACTTTTTCCAGTAACGCCTGACGTATTACCTCGGGTTCCGAATTATGCAAATGAACAACCGATAGGGTAAAACTGCTGCCTTTTAGCTCAATTGGCGATTGTGACATCTATCCTGACTCAGTCTCAGCAACTTTAAATCCCCGGAATACCAATCGGGGTGCGATATTCCGAAGTACTATAAGCATGTTATAGTCAGAGTTATATCCAGGCAAGACGCTGCCCCAATTAAATAGAGTTAAAAACATGCTTTGTGTGATCTATAGAAGTTCTAAACGCGATCAAACTTATCTTTATGTCGAAAAAAAAGACGATTTCTCCCGTGTGCCGGAAGATCTGATGAAAAGTTTCGGTACGCCGCAATTGGCAATGGTGCTTTCCCTTGAAGGGCGGGAAAAGTTAGCCTCGGCGGATATTGAGAAAGTGAAAGAAGCCCTGAAAGAAGAAGGGTTTTATCTTCAGGTCCCCCCGCCGTTGGAAAATTTATTAAACCAGCATTTGTCTGGCGACAAAAAATAACCTGCGAAGATGTAGGAGAGGCTGGAAGCGCTCAAAACTGATAAAGGAGCCGCGTGATGAGATTGTCGGCAATAACCCTGCTATCGACGCTGTTGACGTTAGGATGCACAGTCGGCCAACAGGCGATGGCGCAAGGGGCCACATCGGCGTCGGAAGCTTCGTCGGGCACAGCTACTCCTGCGGCTCAGAGCCGACTCTCTGAAACGGGTCGCGATCCTGCGCAGTTCCCGGCCTACGTTGAACAGTTAAAGCGCCAGGCGCTGGCGCAGGGCATCAGCCCGGCGATTGTCGACAGTGCTTTCACCGACGTGCATTTTGTCGATCGGGTGATCAAGGCTGACCGTAATCAGCCGGAAAAGAAAATCACGCTGGACGACTACCTCAAACGCGTATTGCCACCCGCCAAGATCGCACAAGGCCGTGCGCTGTATCAGCAGTATCATCCTAAGCTTTCGCGGCTCACCGCGCACTACGGCGTGCCGGGACGTTATGTCGTGGCACTCTGGGGCATGGAAAGCGCCTTCGGCAAAATCCAGGGGCGTGAAGATGTGATATCTGCGCTCGCCACCTTGGCTTTTGAAGGGCGACGCGAGGCGTTCTTCAGTCAACAGCTGATGGCGGCGCTGCAAATCCTCGAGCAGGGTCATGTCAGCCGCGAGCAGTTGAAAGGCTCCTGGGCCGGTGCCATGGGGCAATGCCAATTTATGCCGACGTCGTTCCTTAACTATGCTGCGGACGGCGACGGTGATGGCCGCATTGATATCTGGAACAACGTTGACGATGTCTTTGCCTCTACGGCCCGCTATCTGTCGAGCGAAGGCTGGCAGCGTGGTGTGGGTTGGGGCAGAGAGGTCAGGTTGCCTGCCGGGTTCAGCACCGAGGCTGTGGGGCTAAAGGATAGCCAGGCGCACAGCGTCAATGAATGGCAAAAACGCGGGGTGCGGCGTCCGGATGGTTCAGCGCTGCCGCATTCCAGCCTGCGCAGTTGGCTGATCACACCGGATGACATGCAGGGCCGTGCATTCCTGGTTTATGATAATTTCCGCACGATTATGCACTGGAATCGCTCTTACTATTTTGCGATCGGTGTGGGTATGATGGCTGACGGTATCGGGCAATAGAAAAAGGCTGCGGTGCCTCCACCAGCGCGTGGAATAACGGGCTTAGCATGCTAAGCCCCTACATGATTGTAGGGAGAGGCGGTATGTATCAACATAGAGACTGGCAGGGTTCATTACTTGATTTTCCGGTAAATAAAGTGGTTTGCGTCGGCAGTAATTACGCCGATCACATCAAGGAAATGGGCAGTGCAACCTCGGCAGAGCCGGTAGTGTTTATCAAGCCTGAAACGGCGCTGTGCGATATTCGCCAGCCGGTGGCGATCCCCAAAGAGTTTGGTTCGGTACATCATGAAGTGGAGCTGGCTGTGCTGATCGGTACGCCGCTAAAGCAGGCTAATGAAGATCGCGTGGCGCGTGCCATCGCCGGATACGGTGTTGCGCTTGATCTGACGCTGCGGGAACTGCAGGCGGGCTTCAAGAAGGCGGGGCAGCCTTGGGAAAAAGCCAAGGGTTTCGACGGTTCTTGCCCGATATCCGGGTTTATACCGGTAGCGGAGTTTGGCGATCCGCAAAATGCGGAGCTGTCCCTGACGGTCAATGACCAGGTGCGACAACAAGGCAATACTCGCGACATGATCACGCCGATCCTGCCGCTGATCAGCTATATGAGCCGCTTTTTCACGTTGCGCGCAGGCGACATTATCCTTACCGGCACGCCGCAGGGCGTCGGCCCGATGAGCTCTGGCGACATGCTGAAAGTCACCCTCAACGGTAAATCACTGACCACACGCGTGATTTGAAACCTGGGTAAAACGCAATAAAAAAGGCCCCGCAGGGCCTTTTTTTTCGGTGACGATAGGTCAAAATGCTTATTTACGGCCCAGTAAGAAACCGAAAACAATCCCGACGGCGGCGGCGATGGCTACGCCGGCCAGCGGGTTAGATTCAACCTGAGTCCGCACCGTATCGGCAGCATCTCGAGCCGCGTAACTGGCCTGAGAGGCATATTTGCGGGCTGCGCCTTTGACTTGATGATCCGGTGAGTCCGTTGCTTTACCAAAAGCTTCTTCAACGGCGCCGGCAGCTTCATTTACTTTGTCTTCTGCTTTCCCAAACATACTTGGTTCCTTATCTTCATTCAAAAGGCGAACATTAAACATAGCAGGGATATGCGCTTCTTGGCGGCAAAATGTGCTTTATGAGATGAATCTTACCCGTGAATAATGATGAACAGGGATATGGATGAGGGGGAAACGAAAGGATGATAGACCTGAGTTTTGTACGTATAATTAGACGATATGCCTGGTGTGTTTTATCCCTTTAAGCATCAAGGGTAACGGCCTGATAATACTGGCCGAAAATGTTGAATACCGTTGTTTTAAATAGCGTTTTTTTTAAGCGAACATATTGTTATCGCTATGATTATATTGTGTTTTCAGCCTTTCCATTTGGCTGGGATATCTATATAGTGCACCCTCAAAACCTGCTTGCAGGTTATCTATTCATTTACCTATACCGGACGCGAACATGTCACAAACCCCTTTTTGGCAACAAAAAACGCTGGCGGAAATGTCAGAACAAGAGTGGGAATCGCTGTGCGACGGTTGTGGGCAATGCTGTCTGAATAAGCTGATCGACGAAGATACCGACGAGATTTATTTCACCAACGTAGCCTGTAACCAGCTGAATATTAAGTCGTGCCAGTGCCGCAACTATGAGCGCCGCTTTGAGCTGGAAGAGGACTGCATCAAACTGACGCGTGAAAACCTTACCACCTTCGATTGGCTACCACCGACCTGCGCATACCGTTTGATTGGTGAAGGCAAGCCGCTGTTTGCGTGGCACCCGCTGGTCAGCGGTTCTAAAGCTGCGATGCACGGTGAGCGTATTACGGTACGACATATTGCGGTGCGGGAAAGTGAAGTGGTGGACTGGCAGGATCACATCTTGAACAAACCGAGCTGGGCGAGATAAGGAAAAAAGCCCCTGCAAAGATGAGGGGCAAGACACACAACAACACCAGGGAAATCGTTAAATATTAACTTGCGGATATTATAGGGATTCTCTGATAAAACTTCATCAAAATATCGATGCAATAATGCATCGCTATGATGAATTTTTTTGTATGAAGTGAGTGGCGAGGAAAATCGTTGCGCCAGAATTTTTGTGAGGTAAGACCGAAAAGTGAAGCGAGGCTTTCGTAGATAAGACATTTTACTCTTCTAACTTAATGTTATGTAAATTACGCGTCAAATCCTGCCCAGATGCTTCTTTTTAAACCTGATGTTAGGTAGTTTGAGCGCTCTCACGCTAAGTTTCGAGAGTAAAATAATGAAAATGATACGCCTGTTTGCCATAGCTGGAGCACTAATAGTGCTCGTTTATTACCTTACACATACCTAATCTCGCATTACCTCTGAAGATCATCAGTCACTCGATGAAAAACGGCGCCCTGAGGCGCCGTTTTTCATGCTGTCATGCTCAGCGACCAAACAGATCGCGGCGGCGTGGGCGGACAAATTGTGCCAGCAGCACAACGATAGCAATCAACAAATAAGCTGCAAAGATGCCAACCAGCCACTGCGGCATTTCCAGCGTCAAAAATTCCCATTGGCGTACCGAACAGTCACCTGAGGCGTGGAACACCGCAGGCAGCCATTTGTCCAGCGGCAGCCAGGATGGGAAGCTGACGAAGAAATCGCAGGTATTAAACGGCGAAGGGTGCAGTTGGATCATGGTGTGTTTCCACGCCAGCTGCAGGCCTTCCCAGGCACTGTAAATCCACAACAGAATAGCGGCATAACGCAGCGGCGTTTTCGGCGCGATGGCACCCAGCAGCGAGGCACCGAGAATGCCAAACAGCGCGCAGCGTTCGTAAATGCACATGACACAGGGTTGCAGCAGCATTACGTGCTGAAAGTAGAGTGCGACTAATTCCAGCGCCAGCGCAGTCAGGGCCATCAACAGCCAAGCACCGCGCCCCTGTGAGCAGCGGTTAAAGAATTGCAACATATATTTATTCTTCCATGCAGTAAGCAATTGAACTGGCAGTGTAAACCAATTCAACCCCGCTGCCAGCCACCTGAGCCGGATTCAGCACAAAAATAGTCGCTGACAGCGGAGCGGGTTTACAGGGTTAGTGTGCAGCGGCTTCGAGCGACGGCAGCGTCAGCCAATGCCACTGGGTCAGCAGGTCGGTCACGGGCGCCAGGGTAAATTGTACGCACAACAGACCAACCAGGGTTAATACCACAGTATAAGGCAATGCCATCCATACCATTCGCCCATAGGATAAGCGTACCAGGGGGGCCAGTGCGGAGGTCAGCAAGAACAGGAAGGCGGCCTGGCCATTCGGCGTGGCGACCGACGGCAAATTGGTCCCGGTATTAATGGCGACCGCTAACATTTCAAACTGCTTCAGGGAAATGGCGCCATTTTCAAATGCGGCGCGCGCTTCATTAATGTAAACCGTACCGACGAACACATTGTCGGATACTGAAGACAGCAAGCCATTGAACAGATAAAACAGCGAAAGTTGGGAAGAGGGTTCCGCCTGCAAAACGAATTGAATCACCGGGGTAAACAGGTGTTGCTCAATGATCACCGCCACCACGGTGAAAAATACCGTCAGCAGGGCGGTGAAGGGCAAGGCCTCCTGGAAGGCTTTGCCGATGGCGTGCTCATCGGTTACGCCACACAGGGAAGTGGCGAGGATAATCACCGACAGGCCAATCAGGCCAACCTCCGCCAGATGGAAGGCCAGGGCGACAATCAGCCAAACGCCGATAAGTGCCTGAACCACTAATTTGACCTGCTCTTGCTTACTGCGCCCGGCAGTCGCCTGGCGGTCAAACTCTGTCAGCACTTCGCGCACGCGCTCCGGGAGTTTTGCTCCGTAGCCGAAGACGCCGAAGCGCTCAAGCAGCAGGCAGACCAGCAGACCACAGATCAATACCGGTAAAGTGACGGGCGCCATGCGCAGGAAGAAGTCGACAAAGCCCCAGTCGGCGCTTTTGGCGATAATCAGGTTCTGCGGTTCGCCCACCATGGTCATCACACCGCCCAAGGCTGTACCGACACCAGCATGCATCAGCAGACTGCGCAAAAAGGCGCGGAACTGCTCCAGCGTCTGTTTGTTATCGTCGCTTACCAGGTTGCTGTCGTCGTTGACGTCGGCAGCGCCGCCGGAAGGGTTCGACACCACGTTGTGGTAAATCGAATAAAAACCGGTTGCGACGCTGATGACTACCGCAACCACCGTCAGCGCATCGAGGAAGGCGGACAAAAATGCCGCCGCAAAACAGAAGGCTAAAGACAGCAGTATTTTAGAGCGAATATTGAGCAGCAGCTTGGTGAAGACGAACAGCAGTAGCTGCTTCATAAAGTAGATGCCGGCCACCATAAAGATCAGCAACAGCAGGACTTCCAGATTATGGGCAATCTCTTCGCCCACCCGGTCGGGGCTGGTCATGCCGAACAATACCGCCTCAATGGCCAGCAGGCCGCCCGGCAGCAGGGGATAGCACTTCAGCGCCATCGCCAGCGTGAAGATAAATTCGATGACCAGCAGCCAACCCGCGATGAAGGGGTCGACCAGGAAGAAAACCAGCGGATTGACCAACAAGAAGATGAGGATGGCCAGTTTGTACCAGTCAGGTGATTGCCCGAGGAAGTTTTTCACCAGGGCACTGCGTAAAGTCGTTTCCATTATGCGTTACACGTCCTGAAAATAAGTTGTCACATATTACCCTAACAATGCCGCAGGGGCAGAAGCAATACGGGCTTGCTTTACGACGTGAAATTTCTCTGACGCGGTGTTTTTGCACGTTTTTTGCCACTTTATGCACACTTTCGTTTAATGTTTTTCGCTCACGCTATGTCATGCCAAGGCGATCTGGTATGATCAGCCGACTACTATTACTGATTATCGTTGCTACGGAACGTCAAACACATGGTCATAAAGGCGCAGAGTCCTGCCGGTTTCGCGGAAGAATACATTATCGAGAGTATCTGGAATAATCGCTTCCCTCCTGGCTCTATTTTGCCCGCGGAGCGTGAGCTTTCAGAATTGATTGGTGTTACGCGCACCACGTTACGCGAAGTTTTACAACGCCTGGCCCGTGATGGCTGGCTGACCATTCAGCATGGCAAACCGACCAAAGTAAATAATTTCTGGGAAACATCCGGCCTCAATATTCTTGAGACGGTGGCACGCCTCGATCACAAAAGTGTTCCACAGTTGATCGACAACTTGCTGTCGGTTCGTACCAATATTGCCGCAATCTTTATTCGCGCAGCGGTGCGTAATCATCCTGAGGCTGCTCAGGAAGTCTTGGCGAAAGCGACTCAGGTGGAAGATCAGGCGGACGCTTTCAACCTGTTGGACTACGAAATTTTCCGCGGTCTCGCATTCGCTTCCGGCAACCCGATTTACGGTCTGATCTTCAACGGCCTCAAAGGCCTGTACACCCGTGTCGGTCGTTACTACTTCTCAAATCCGGAGTCCCGCAAGCTGGCGCTGACTTTCTACAGCAAGCTGTCGACGCTGTGCCATGAAAAGTCGTACGATCAGGTGATGGATTGCGTGCGTAACTACGGTAAAGACAGCGGGGCCATCTGGCAGAGCATGCAAGGCACCATGCCGAGCGATCTGACCGAAGCCCGCCGTTAGTTTCACCTCTCGCATTACGCAAAAGGGGCGCCAGTGGCGCCCCTTTGTCATGGTCACTAATCCTACAGCGGAGTCGGCCGCGGCGGACAACGTTCCAGCAGCTCGACGCTGCCATCCTCGTTGAGCTGTTCCAGAATAATGTCGAAGCCCCACAGGCGGTGCAGGTGTTTCATCACCTCACGCCGACTTTTGTCCAGCGGCGCCCGGTCTTGTGGAATATAACGCAACGTCAATGAGCGATCGCCGCGCAAATCCACATTCCAGATCTGAATGTTCGGCTCGTGGTCGCTCAGGTTATATTGCGCAGACAGCTCCTGACGGATCGCCCGATAGCCCGCCTCATTATGGATCGCCGCAATCTCCAGGTAGTTATTGCGATCGTCATCGAGCACGGTGAACAGCCGGAAGTCACGCATGATTTTCGGGGACAGGAACTGGCTGATAAAACTTTCGTCCTTAAAATCACGCATGGCGAAGTGCAGCGTTTCCAGCCAGTCTTTACCGGCAATGTCCGGGAACCAGTAGCGATCTTCTTCGGTCGGCGACTGACAGATGCGCTTGATGTCCTGGAACATGGCAAAGCCCAACGCGTAAGGGTTAATCCCGTTGTAATAAGGACTATTGTAAGGCGGCTGGTACACCACGTTGGTGTGGCTGTGCAAAAACTCCAGCATAAAGCGTTCGGTCACCCGGCCTTCATCGTAAAGATGGTTGAGGATGGTGTAGTGCCAGAATGTCGCCCAGCCTTCGTTCATCACCTGCGTTTGTTTTTGCGGATAAAAATACTGGCTCACTTTGCGCACGATGCGCAGCACCTCACGCTGCCAGGGTTCCAGCAGCGGCGCATTTTTCTCCATAAAGTAGAGGATGTTCTCCTGCGGCTCGCTTGGATAGCGACGCGCTTGTTCAGGCGCCTCTTCGCGTTCTACCCGCGGCAGGGTCTTCCACAGCGTATTGACCTGACTCTGCAGGTACTCTTCGCGGCTCTTCTGGCGGGCTTTTTCTTCGACCAGGGAGATCTTCTGCGGGCGTTTATAGCGGTCCACGCCGTAGTTCATCAGCGCGTGGCAGGAATCGAGCAGCTTCTCCACTTCTTCAACGCCGTAGCGTTCTTCGCACTGACTGATGTAGTGGCGGGCGAACAACAGATAATCGACGATCGAACTGGCGTCGGTCCAACTGCGGAACAGGTAATTATTTTTGAAAAACGAGTTGTGGCCGTAGCAGGCGTGCGCCATGACCAGCGCTTGCATGGTGATGGTATTTTCTTCCATCAGGTAGGCGATGCAAGGGTTGGAGTTGATGACGATTTCATAGGCCAGCCCCTGCTGCCCATGTTTGTAGCGCTGCTCGGTCTCAATGAATTTTTTACCGAATGACCAATGGGTATAGTTAATCGGCATGCCGACGCTCGAATAGGCGTCCATCATCTGTTCTGAGGTAATCACCTCGATCTGATGCGGGTAGGTATCGAGCTTGTAATGTTTGGCTACGCGATCGATGTGCTCCAGATACACCTGCAGCAGCTCGAACGTCCAGTCCGGTCCATCGCTCAGACGTTTATCTTCCTTGACCTTTTCATGTGTTGAAGTAGTCATCAGCGCACCCTCGTTATTACGGACCTTGCTCGAACGGCAGACCCTAGATCAATCGTAGCTCAATCTGGGCAGAGGTAATAATGATATAAAGCTTAAAAATTCAACGATCTGACGTCGCCTTCCCGCTTCAGGAGACGACAGGGGCATTTTACGGCGAGTTTTTTCTGCTGAAGCGGCTGCGGATATGTATGAAATGTTATCTCGATGAAATGGCTTTTTAGTGGTTTTTTATTCTGTTTCTGTGGGCCTGTTTCATTTTTATGTTCTGTTAAAACCTTGTTGCGCGTCGTAGCTTTTCTTAGTGCTCTCAATGCTGTCAATGACAGCATAATAGGGGCCATTTCGCTCATTAATCTGCCTTTGACAACATCTTATCGCTATTTATAGGTAGCTATTGCAAAAGAACCGGCCATGAACGATAAATTAATTGTGAATGTTGTCACGTTTGATGATGAAGATGTTGGACGGATTTTTCCACTGAGTTAATTTCCTGTGAGCAGAAGATTATGCTTTGTGAAGCCTTGAGCTGGAGTCAGCGATGCGAGTGGTAATTTTAGGTAGTGGGGTGGTGGGCGTTGCCAGTGCCTGGTATTTGGCGAAGGCGGGGCATGAGGTGACGGTAATCGACCGTCAGCCTGGTCCGGCCATGGAAACCAGCGCGGCAAACGCCGGGCAAATCTCGCCGGGCTATGCGGCGCCGTGGGCTGCGCCTGGCGTACCGTTGAAGGCGATCAAATGGATGTTCCAGCGCCATGCGCCGCTGGCGGTTCGTTTGGACGGCAGCCGTTTCCAACTGAGCTGGATGTGGCAGATGCTGAAAAACTGTAACACCGAACACTACATGACCAACAAAGGTCGCATGGTGCGGTTGGCGGAATACAGCCGCGATTGCATCAAAGCGTTGCGCCAGGAAACCGGCATTCAGTACGAAGGCCGTCAGGGCGGCACCCTGCAGCTGTTTCGCACCCAGCAACAGTTTGAAAGCGCCTCCAAGGACATCGCGGTGCTGGAAGACGCCGGCGTGCCTTACAAACTGTTGGAAGCCAGTCAACTGGCCACCGTCGAACCTGCGCTGGCGCAGGTGGCGCATAAGCTGACCGGCGGTCTGCAACTGCCAAATGATGAAACCGGCGATTGCCAACTCTTCACCCAGCAGTTAGCCAAACTGGCCCAGCAAGCGGGCGTGACTTTCCTGTATAACCGCAGCGTCGATCGCCTGCTGGTGGAAGGGGATAAAATCAGCGGCGTGCAATGTGGTGGGGAGATCTTCAAGGCCGACAGCTACGTGGTGGCCTTTGGTTCGTATTCCACCGCGCTGCTGCGCGATCTGGTCTCGATCCCTGTGTATCCTTTGAAAGGCTACTCACTGACCATTCCCATTACGGATGAGGCCGCGGCACCATTCTCGACCGTTTTGGATGAAACTTACAAAATCGCCATCACCCGTTTCGACCAGCGTATTCGCGTCGGTGGCATGGCGGAAATTGTCGGTTTTAATACCCAGCTCGAACAAAAACGCCGCGAGACGCTAGAGATGGTGGTACGCGATCTTTACCCTAACGGTGGGCGGGTGGAGGAAGCTACTTTCTGGACCGGTTTACGTCCGATGACGCCGGACGGCACGCCGATTGTCGGCAAGACTTCGCTGAAAAACCTGTTCCTGAATACCGGGCATGGCACGCTGGGTTGGACAATGGCCTGTGGTTCTGGCCAGCTGCTTTCCGATCTGATTTCCGGCATCACGCCGGCTATTCCGTCAGATGACCTGGCGGTAGCGCGCTACAGCGCCGGATTTCGCAGCGCTTACACTGCGCCCTTGAATGATGTGCATCACGCGCGTTAAAAACCTTAATTAGACAATGTTGCGGTCGCGGGCGTAGGTCCGTGACCGCATTCGCAGGTCCGTAGGAGTTCCCATGCCTCGCCCGATTACCGCCACGCTGCACCTTGGCGCCTTTGAAAATAACCTGCAAGTGGTCCGTCGCTGTGCTCCAAGTGCCAAAGTCTGGTCAGTGGTCAAGGCCAATGCTTATGGTCATGGCATTAAACATGTTTGGCGTAGCATGGCGCAAACGGATGGTTTTGCCCTGTTGGATCTCGCCGAAGCGATTATGCTGCGCGAGTCAGGTTGGCAAGGGCCGATTTTGCTGTTGGAAGGTTTTTTCAAAGCGCAGGATTTAGCCCTGCTGGATCGCTACCGTTTAACGACCTCGGTGCACAGCGATTGGCAACTGGCGGCGATAGCTGAAGCCAAACTATCGGCACCGCTGGATGTTTACCTGAAAGTGAACAGCGGTATGAACCGTCTGGGGTTTGCCCCAGAGCGGTTGCACGCCGTTTGGCTGAAAGCTCAGCAGATAAGCAATATTGCCAGCCTGACGCTAATGAGCCATTTCGCCACCGCCGACGGTCCACAGGGCGTCGAAGCGCAGATGGCGACCATTAAGACAGCGGCGGCGGGCATTACTGCGCCGCGCTGTCTGGCCAACTCTGCCGCCACCTTGTGGCATCCGGAAACCCATTGCAGTTGGGTGCGGCCGGGCATAGTTCTCTATGGCGCTTCGCCGAGCGGCCAATCGCAGGATATTGCCGACAGCGGGCTGCAGCCTACGATGACCTTGAGCAGCGAAATTATTGGTGTTCAAACGCTAAAACAGAACGATCAGGTTGGCTATGGCTGGCGTTATCGCGCCGAAGGTGCACAACGCATCGGGGTGGTAGCCTGCGGCTATGCAGACGGCTACCCGCGCCATGCGCAAACGGGCACGCCGGTCTGGGTGGATGGCGTGCTGACGCGAACGCTGGGTACGGTGTCGATGGACATGCTGGCGGTCGATCTGACGCCTTGCCCGCATGCCAATATTGGTGCTGAAGTGGAGTTGTGGGGGCGGCGCCTGCCGGTTGACGATGTCGCTGCCGCGGCAGGCACGCTGGGCTATGAATTGCTGACGGCGTTGGCTGCCAGAGTGCCTATCGTTACCGAGGCCTGAGCCTCAGGCAATTTTCTTCAGTTGCCCCTTGATTTGCTTGCTGCGCTGCCGTGCGTGCAGCGCCAGCAGGCAACCTACCAGCATCACCAGCGCCAGCGACAGCTTGGGCTGCAACGGCAGCGCCATCGCCAACAGACCCAGGCCTGCGCCGCCGGCCATCTGCACAAAACCTACCAGCGCAGAAGCGACACCGGCCTCGTTGGAGTAGGGCTCAAGCGCATAACTGGTCGCCGGGCCCATCACGAAGGCTAAGCCCGCGCAGGCGCTGGCGACGGGCAGCATATAGGCCAGCCAGTGAGTTTGCGCCGAGCCGGAAAGCCAGGTAACCCCGAGCAGCAGGCCTACACACCCGATACCCATCAGAATTCCCCCGGTTGCCAGACACACCGGGCGTCCCACCTTGTGAATGATGCGGTTGGCAAAGAAACTCACCAGCATGATCCAAAAACCGTTGGCACCAAACACCAGAGAGAATTGCAATGGCGTCAGGCCGGCGGTGCCCATCAGCACGTTGGGTGCCAGCGAGACGTAGGTCAATGCCATACCCATCGCGCCGGAGTTGACCACGGCGAAGGACAGAAAACGGCGATCTTTGAGGATGCGAGCATATTGGCGTACCGGTAAACCTTTAACACGCACCGTGTCTGCCGGGCGGGTTTCCGGCAGGCGCAGAGCGATCAACACCAGCACGGCCAGGGCATAACATACCAGGAACCAGAAAGGCGCGCGCCAGCCTAAGGCTTCCGCCAGTAACCCACCCAGCAGCGGGGCCAGTGCGGGAATAATGTTAAGCGTGCCGTTGAGGAAGCCGAAGGCGCGAGCCGCGTCGTCGCCGTTCATCCGATCGCGCACGCCGCTAAAAGCCACAACGGCGGTACAGCAGACCGCTACGCCCTGCAGCAAACGTGAAGCGACGAACACCGTCGGTGTGGTGGCCAGCGCGGCCATGGTGGCACCAATCATGTAGATGATGATACCGGCCAGCGCCACGGGTTTGCGGCCGTAGTTGTCCACCAGTGGCCCGGCAATAATCTGCCCAAGACCCAGCACCAAAATGAACAGTGAAATGGTGGACTGGATCAGCGCTTCACTGCTGTTAAGGCCAAGAGCGATGGCCGGGATAGTTGGCAGATAAAGATCGATACCCAGCGGGCCGAGCAGCACCAGGCTAAGGAGCAGAAACAGAAATTTTTGCATAACAAAAACAGCACATCCGAGTGACAAAGAGGGCTAGAGTAGAGACTCTGGCGATAAATGGAAAGGGGCAAAACATCGGCCGACCTTCGGCATGCCTAACTTACTGGAATCATAGCGACGCGGCTTTGCGATAGTAAAGTGCGGAGATGGTATCCGCCACGTAGCGGGCCTGATGTTTGGCGTCGTCCAGCGCACGATGCGGTGTGCCTTCGAATGCCCGTTCTTTTTTCGGATTAAAGCCCAGCAATTCGGCCAGAGTGATCACCGTACGCACGTCCTGTGTGTCCCAAAACTTCCACGGGCAGGGCATGTCCAGTTGCTGAAAGGCATGCTCGAGGATAGTGCAGTCGAACTCCTTGCCATTGCCCCAGACTTTAACCTGGTCAGTGCTGTTCATATGGATAAAGCGACTCAGGTTGGTCAGCGTGCGCTTGAGGCTCTCCGTGCCGCCGAACGCCAGCTTGCGCGCTTCGTCCGACTGCTTGGCCCACCAGGCGACGGTATCCAGGCTGATGGTTCTGCCTGGCTGATCTTTTTGGCTGCTGACGGCATTTTCAAATTCGGCACCGAGCTGGCCGGTTTGGGGATCGAAAAACACGGCGGCCACCACCAGGATCACCGCGCTCGGTTTTATGTCCAGCGTTTCTATGTCTAACATCAGATGGTGCATGGGGGACTCCCGGCTGGTAGAGATAAAAATAATGTTACTACAAACCGGATCAGGATGCGCCGTCAGCGTCGGCGATTGCCGGCGGTATTTGCCAGCGTGACAGCCAGCACGGCCAACAGCACCAGAGCTACCGCTGGCGCCAAAACGCCCCACGGCGCCCGTTCGATATAGGGCATGCCCTCGGCCAGTACCAGCCCCCATTCCGCGCTGGGTGGCTGTGGCCCCAGGCCAAGAAAACCCAGTGCCGCCAGCGCCAGCGCAATACCCGGCAGGCGCAGCATGGCGTGGCGCAGCAGGGGAACCCACAGCGCCGGCAAAAGGTAGTGCGTCAGGGTACGCCAGCGGCCGATCCCCAACACTGGCAACATGCGGATATAGGGCTGAGTGCGGGCTTCAGCCAACAGCGAAGCGCAATGAGCGGACAGCGGCGCCCAACTGACCAGCATTACCGCGCAGGCAGCACCGAAGGGGGAAGGCCCGGTGACAGCGGTGACCAACAGCCCTGCGACTATCGGTGGTGTGGCGTTGGCCAACTCAATAACCCCGCACATCAGGCGAGGCATCAACCCGAACGCTATCCCCAGGAACAGCGAAGCGAAGCTGACTGCCAGCGCCAACAGGCTGGTATTCAGTGCACCGTAGGCGACACGTGCCAGAATGTCCCGGCCGGTGGCGTCTGCGCCAAAGGGCAGATCCAGGCTGGGTGGCTGCAGACGGATATGCAGTGACGAAAAGGGATCGCGGATGATCCCGCTCAGCACTAACAGACACAGCAACAGCGCCGCGACGGCGGCAAAAATATAACTCGCCCGGCTGCTGTGCTGTGGCGGCGTTGAATTGGGTAATGCGGCGGCTATTCGGCCCAGCAACAGGTAATGGGCTCCCTGCATCAGGAAACCGGTGCCGAAGGCCAGCAGCAACAGGATCAGGATCCCGCATTGCAAGGCGGGCAGATCCTGAGCGATGGCGGCCCCCAATGTTGCCCGGCCCAGTCCCGGTATGGCGAACACTTTCTCGACGGCGATCGCGCCGCCGGTCAGTCCAATCAGCACTAAACCGACCTGAGGCAGCAGTGCAGGCAGCGTGCGGCGCAGAACGGCCAACAGGCAATGCCGCCGGGCGATACCGGCAAGGCTCCAGGTCAGCAACCAGCGTTCGGAGAAGGTTGCGGCCAGGCCGTCATTGAGCAACAGCGCCAGCAGGCCGCCGGCCGGTAAGCCCAGAGCCAGTGCCGGCAGAATGGCATGTTGCAGGCTTTGCCAGCCGTAGGGAGGAAACCACTGCAGCCAGACGGCGCCAACGATCAACAGCAGCGCTGCCAGCAAAAATTCGGGCAGTGCGGTCAGGGATACCGCCAACACGCCTGCGGGACGGTAGTTCTCGCCATGCAGGCCGCGCCACAGGGTTGGCAACGCCAGCAGTATCGCCACCACTACTGCGACGGCCAGCGCGTAGCCCATCAGCGTCAGAGAAACCCCTGTGGCCTGCAACATGCCTTCCAGCACCGGGCGACCGGAAATCCACGAGTTGCCGGCATCACCCCGCAGCACGCCGTGAAACCAGCGGCCAAGCAGCAGCAAGGGCCCGTCGTCCAGGCCATATTGCTGACGAATGGCATTCAGGGCTTCCGGGGTAGCCTCTTGTTCACCCGAACGCGCCCGCAGCAAGCTGAGCGCAGGATCGCGCCCGGACAGCCAAGGCATTAGGCCAATCAATACGATCATCCCCAGCAGCGAGAACAGGCGTGAGGCGAGTGGCAATAGTCGTTGCGCTTTTTCCATCAAGGTTGCTCTGGGGCGATGAAGCTGCGAGGCGTCACCAACAAGCGTTCACGCGGATCGCGCTCTGCGCTCCTCATTACGGCAGCTTCCCCCTGGATCACGCGTTCATGCAGCAAGGGTATCGCTGCATGGGTTGCCAGAATGCGACTTTCTGCCGCGATGATGGCCTGGCGTCGTTGTGGCCCGGCAGGAATGGCTGCGGCCTGAGTCAATGCTTCGTCCACCTGCGGATCGCACAGTTGAGCAATATTGAAGGAACCCCGGCAGGCGAAGTCACTGTACATGTAGGCCAGAGGATCGCCAGAGTCCAGCACCGTGGCTCGCGACAAGATAAAGGCGTCGAATTTACCCGCCAGCGCATCGGCTTCAATGTGCGCATATTCCCGCACTTCCTGCGTTACCACAAAACCGGCGGCGCTGAGCTGCTGCGCCAGATACACCGCCACTTCGGGTAGCTCGGCGCGATCGCTGAAAGTGGCCAGGATGATGGTTTTGCCTTCAACCGTGGTTGGCGGCAGAGTCGGTTGCGGCTGGCGCAAGGGCGCGGCCCAACGCAGGGCGGGCCCCAGCAGCCCGGAGGCAATATCGGCGCGGCCTTCGTAAACGTTGTCCACCAACGGGCGACGCTGGATCGCCGCGGCGGCGGCGGCGCGCATGGCCGGATCGCGGAAAACACCGATTCGGGTGTTCAGATACAGCGTATTGGTGCGTGGCATGGGCACTTCGTGGATCAATTCTGCCGCAATTAACGGTAACTGCGAGACTGGCAGCGCCTCTACCAAATCGGCGCTGCCGGTGCGCAGGGCAGCAGCACGGGCGGCGCTATCCGGGACAAAGTTGACGTCGATTCCTGGGGCGGCCGCTTTCTCGCCCCAATAGCCGTCGAAGCGGTTTAAACGTGCACTACTGGTGCCGTTGATCTCTGTTAGCACGAAGGCGCCGGTTCCGGCCTGCAAGGGATTAACCACCCCGTTGGCGCCATAGGCCCGTTCGGCGAGGATCGCCAATTGTGGGCTGGACAACCGCTGCGGGAGGAGCGGATCGGGCACGGCGGTTGTGATCACGACAGCATGATCACCTTCTGGGACGATAGCCAATTCGACGCCGTCAAGAATGCGCGGTTTGGGGGCCGCGTTCATCGCCGCTGAAAGCGAACGCACCACGCTGTCCGGGGTCATCGCGCTACCATCATGGAAATTGACTCCCGATCGTAGTACGAAGCGCCAGCGGTGTTGATCCAGCTGTTGCCATTCGGTTGCCAGCGCCGGTTCAGCGTCGCCGTCGGCGTTCAGCACCACCAGCGTTTCGGCGGTGCTCCAGCGCGAAAGTTTAAACGCGTCATCGCTCAACGGCGTGAGCCCAGAGCGTGGGGGCTGAAGCATCGCCAGTCGGATGCGCCGTTCGTCGCCGGTGCTTTCTTTGGGGTCAACAGGGTCAAAGCAGCCGACGAGCAGCAAACTGCCGGCGAGCAGGCAGCCGGTTGGGCCAATAAAGCGCGGGTTGAACATGCAAAACTCCTCAAAATTTTAGTGCTGGAAAAAGGACGGCAACAGCGGAATGGCGTCGATCAAACGGCGGGTAGCGGAATGCCTCGGGGCGTGAAGCAGTTCATGGGTGGGGCGGTCTTCCACAATGACGCCAGACGCCATCACCAGCGTGCGCTGACATAAGGCGGCAACCAGTGAAATATCGTGGGAGACAAGCAACATGCCCATATTTTGCTGACGAGCAATCTGGTCGAGCAGGGCGATGATCTGCTGACGCAGCGGCAAATCCAGGCCGCTGACCGGTTCATCGGCCAGTAAAAAACGGGGTTTCAGCGCAATAGCACGCGCCAGGGCTACCCGTTGCGCCTGCCCGCCGGAAAGTTGCCCGGCGCGCACATACAGCAGGCTTTCATCCAATTCGACCTGTCGCAAAGCCCGTTCGGCAGCGATACCCCAATCCTGACGTGGACCAAGTTGGCGCAAGGGCGCGGTAATTAGTTCGACTACTCTGTGGCGAGGGTTGAGCGAAGCATGGGCGTCCTGAGGTACGTACTGCACTAACCGCCGGTACCAGCGCAATCTATGAACCGGGGCGGGGCGAATTTCCTCGCCCTGGCACAGAATATGGCCGGCGTCCGCCGCTTCTAGCGCCAGCAACAGCTTAAGCAGCGTTGATTTCCCGGCTCCGGAGCAGCCCACTAATCCAACGCGTTGTGCGGAGTACAGATTCAGATCGGTGGGTTGTAGCCCACCGGCCCCTGATGAATATTGTCGGCAGACCTGCTGCAGGCTGATAAAGGGCATTTCCCCGCTCATGGGCATATTGTTCATGCCGTTACCCTGCCAGGCTCAGTGATGGGGGCCGGTTAAATGCCGGGCGTTGAGCACTGGCGACCAGCTGTTGGGTGTATGGATGCTGGGGGTGCTGTAACAATCGGGCGAAGGAGCCCTGTTCGGCTATTTCCCCGTTCACCAGCACGATGGCACGTTGACAAAGACCGGCGGCAACGGCGAGATCGTGAGTAATAAACAGTAACGCCGGCGCGCTGGGGCGTTCGGTGTAGCTTTTCAGGATATCAATCAGCTGATGCTGGCTGACCATGTCCAGAGCGGTGGTGGGTTCATCGGCAATAAGCAGGCTTTTCTCACCGAGCAAGGCCAGTGCTGCGCATATTCGCTGACATTGGCCCCCGGACAGTTGATTGGGGTAACGCGTCATAACGTTGTCCGCCGACATTCCCAACGCTGTCAGTAATTCCGCAGCGCAGTTCTGGGCCTGGCATTTCATCAGGGGATTTTGGCTGCGTAGCGCCAGGGTCAATTGCTGGCCCACGGTGGTCAGGGGATTGAGGCTGGTAAAAGGATCCTGAAAAATGGCTGCCAATTCAGTGTTTTTACGCCGTTGCAAACGCAGACCATTAACTTCTCGCCCTTGCAGTCGAATCGAACCGCTAACCGTTGCTCCGACCGGCAGCGTGCCAAGAATGGCGGCGGCGGTCAGTGATTTGCCGGAACCCGATGCGCCCAGCAGGCATAAACGTTCACCTGCATGCAAAGTGAAGCTCAGATCGTGGATCTTGACCTCTGCGTTCAGTGAGAGCGTCAGGTGTTCTACGGTAAGTAACGGCGGGGTTTGGCTTTCCATTAATGCATCTGTGTTGGCTTGTTGTGATATGTAATAACATAACATTCAAGCCTCTGAAATGACCAGCGGATTAATGAAATACTTTGAAATAGGCTAAAGTGGGTTAACCAAGGTATAATACTCAGGGTTTTGTTGGCAGGTTGGTCCTATCGGTGAGAACGCTTATTTTCATTTTGTGCATGGCCGGTTATCTGCTGGTGTTGAGCTACCTTGGCGTGTTTGTCACTGATAAAATATGTGAAAAATCAGAAAACTATACCAAGGTCTGCCGTCTTGTCGATATCTCGGAACCCCATATCCCACGCTAAATCTCGGCCGTCAGCCTAAATAATCTGCGGTAATTAACGGTGTCAGCACCCCCGACAGAACGGCTAACGTAGCCCATTGTCGCCACCCTAAGCGCGCAAACCAATCTTGACGAAGAGGTGGCGTTGCAAGTTGACCCAGTACGATGGGGCCGGTGAGCAATACAGTCAGAAGAATAAAAACCAACCCTCGGCTCCAGATATTGAACTCGCTATGCATCACGTTGGCGTAATAAATCCGCATCAGAATATAATAGGCCAGCATCATCCAGGCAAAATTAGCGCGTTTTTTGAGCAGGTGGAAAAGCATGAACCCGATGAACAGGCTGTGGCATGCGGAGATCAGTGGAGCTTCGAAAGGGTGTCTGACGCAGACGTTGTATACCGCCAGGTAGATATTAAAGATCAGTAGGGCATACACGGTATATATATACCAGCCATAGATAACCTTCAGTTTTTTGGGGGTTGGCGAGATTGGGCAATATTCCGGTATCATTGGAGCCTCCTGAGCTGACTAGCGTTATAACATTCAAAAACTAAATGGAATTTAAACGCTAAACAGGCTTTATTTTACCCTCTGTCGGGAACTAATCAGGGCCTGTCAGGTCTGTTGAAACCATAAGATTTAGGGTGTTTCCCCATCGAAAAATAATGGCAACTTATTGATATGAAAGAGTATAAAAACGAACGTTTCACCATGTATCTGCTGATTGCCACGCTGGGGTTTTATTTCTTTCTGCCACCTATGGTGGTCGCTTTATTTTGTCAGTGGTTCAATCTCAATCCCTTTAATGTCATTCGTTTTTGGCATATTAATCCCTTTTCTGCCGAACGAGGAATACCCCTTTATCAAACCTTTATATACATACTCATTTTATGGGGGGCAGCGAATATTTTGCTTGGCGCTATCCTGCTGGTGGTGAGCCGTTTGCATAAATGGTTTATTAAACGACCACGCTGAGCGTTGTTGCCGCTGGATGAGCAAAAAGAGGTGGATTGAAACTCTGCACTAAAGGATAATGATAGTCGTTATCATTTATGAGTACCAGTCGAGAGGAAAAGGTTTGTCTCCTTATGCGCTCTTCCGAACTGGCACGACATTGCTTACATCTATTCCTGTTTACTTGCCAGCCTAGTGCTGGCTTTTTTATTGTTATCTTTCAATTGACTAATTCCCTATTCAGCCCATGGTTTATTTGCCGTGCAGATTGCTTTGCTTGCTTATAAAAAGGCATAGAGGCTTGAAAATTTTTATCGATAAAGATAATAATTATCATTAATATTTCACTTAATTTACATACAACACACCGATATAACCTCTGCACAGCGTGGTTAATCCGCGTTGATGACAGGGCCTTTGGGTGTCATTTAATGTTTTTTACTGGGGATTACAGGTATGCCGACGATTTTTCCTGTCAAACGGTCACGGGTTTTGTGTGCGTTTGCGATGTTCCTGCCGCTGGTGTCTTTCGCTGAAGATACTCTGGTTGTCACTGCTAAACCCGCGGATACGGCGGAAGCTGCGACGCACGGCTATCAAGCCACGACCAGCCAGGGGGCGACAAAAACCGATAAACCCTTGATCCTGACTGCACAGTCCGTTTCGGTGGTGACGCGCCAACAAATGACCGACCAGAATACTCAAACGGTTAATGATGCCCTGAAATATACACCTGGTGTTTTCACTAACTTCGCCGGTGGTGCAACGCGCTATGACACCATTGCGTTACGTGGTTTTCACGGTGGCGACGTTAATAACACCTTCCTTGATGGTCTGCGGTTATTGAGTGACGGCGGCACCTATAATGCCTTGCAGGTTGACCCCTGGTTCCTGGAACGCATCGACGTTATCAAAGGGCCTTCATCGGTCATGTACGGGCAAAGCATTCCGGGCGGGTTGGTCGCTTTGACCTCCAAGCGCCCCCAGTTTGCCACGGAAGGGCATGTTAACCTGATGGCAGGCAATAACAACACCCAGGGTGGCGCTTTCGATGTGACCGGCGCGCTGTCGGAACAGTGGGCTTATCGGCTGACCGGGATGACGCGCAGCAGCGAAACCATGTATGACCATCAACGTGAGGAACGCTATGCCATTTCACCGTCATTACTGTGGCAGCCGGATGAAAATACTTCGCTGCTGCTGAAAGCTTACCTGCAAAAAGATCCCTCAGGCGGTTATCACAGTGCGGTACCGGCAGATGGCAGCCTCTATTCCAGTTCCGGTGACAAGCTGGGGCGTGGCTTCTTTGATGGCGAGAGCAGCCGCAATGTGTTCAAACGTTGGGAACAGATTTACAGCTACGCTTTCTCGCACAGCTTTAACGACGTTTGGTCATTCCGCCAGAACGCCAGTTACACCCACTCCAATGTTGAATTACAGCAGGTGTACCAGATTGGCTGGAATGACGATCACAGCCTATTGAATCGCTATTACAGCGGTTCAGCCACTTCGCTGGATGCCTTCGCCGTTGATAACCAGTTGGAAGCCGATTTTGCGACCGGGTTGCTGGATCATAAGGTGATGCTGGGTTTGGATTACCAGCGCCTGCGTAATAATTTGTGGGATGAGTCGGCGGGAGCTTCACAGCTTAATCCTTACACCGGCGTGTCCGGCGGTGACGCATTAACCAACCTGACGCATACCGATTCCCGACGTCGTTATGAGCAGACCGGCGTTTATCTGCAGGATGAAATCAGCTTACAGAATTGGTATCTGAATCTGTCAGGGCGCTTCGACCGTATCGAATCTAAAAATACGGTGCTCAACACCGGCACCAGCGATGCCCGCACCGACGACAATTTCAGTGGCCGTGGCTCACTGTTGTACCGCTTCGATAACGGTTTCTCGCCTTACGTCAGTTATAGCACCGCAGTCACCCCGGAGGCATTGCCCGATCAAAACGGCCATATGCTGAAACCCAGCACCAGCGAGCAGTATGAGGTAGGCCTGAAGTACCAGCCACCAGGCAGTTCCTCGATATACAGCGTGGCGCTGTATGACCTGACGCAGAAAGACGTGGCTAACCGCGTGGTGCAGCAAAGCTATTACCTGCCGGCCGGCAAGGTGCATTCTCAGGGGGTTGAGCTGGAGGCCCGCAGCAAGATCACCGAACGCTTCGATCTGATCGCAGGCTATACCTACAATAAAGTGAAATTCAAAGATGCCATTGATGGCAACGACGGCAACACACCGTATCTCGCACCGAACCAAATGGCTTCACTGTGGGGCAAATATGCCACCGCATACGGTGTGGATCTTGGTGCTGGGGCGCGTTACATCGGCAAGCAATGGGCCGATAACGAAAATACGTTGAGGATCCCTTCCGTTACGCTGTTGGATGCCTCGGTGCGGATGAATTTGGACAGGGTGAATCCGTCGTTGAAAGGTGCCTATGTGCAACTGAATGTGAATAACCTGACCGACCGGAAATATGTCGCGGCCTGCTATGGGACCGGCTATTGCTACTGGGGCGCAGAACGCTCCGTGGTGGCGACGGTTGGGTACGATTTTTGATGTAAGAGGCGGTGCTATCGCCCCGTCAGCGTTTGACGGGGTGGTTTCTGCAGCGTCAGAACAAGGAGAACATCAACACTACCGGTAGGCTCAGGGGCCAGGTTAAACCAATCGTTAAGGCACTGAGAAAACGAATTTTTATGGTATCCCGGCTGACCAGGTAGGTGAAAATCATAGAAACTACCAAGCCAATCAAATAAAAGTATTGTGTTGCAACCCACAGCGACGACATGAAACCTTACCTAGTTGTATTGTTAAGTTACAAATTTTAAGGGCTTAACCCCACATAATCAATGCTTATTAATTGTTTCTTCAATTTAGGCAGGTATCAACACAATTGCTGTGGCTATACGCATTTTTCATGCCACGTTGAAGGCCGATTTGCTGGGTGAGATTTGAAAATGTTAAGCAGATATAATATGTTGGTGGCTTATGGAACAAAATGAGGCGCTATTATGAGTTTTTGGAGAATCGTATTTACCATCATCCTGCCACCGCTGGGCGTACTGCTGGATAAAGGTATAGGCGGCGCGTTTATCCTCAATATTATCCTCACCTTGTTTGGCTACTTCCCGGGGCTGATCCACGCATTCTGGATCCAGACGAAACAGTAGTCACCGTGGTTGTAAAACCTGGACGGCTATAGTGTGGCTTTGATAACCCTGGCATCAGTGCATGCCGGGGTTTTTTTATTCTCGCACGGCGTTAATGAATATTGAGGCTATAAACGAATAACCACGAAAAAAGCGTCGCTAGCAGGCTTACGATAAAAAGAATGGAGATCATTTCCTTCACGTAAAAATTCCCTATTGATATTGTTGAAAATACTTCTCTTTGTTTTTTCATGGGATTTTAGATCGTAATAGGTATAAATCCTAGTTTTAATCTTGTTGCACTGCCGAGCGCTACTCCTATGGCGACTGACATTTGGAGAATGGCGTGAGCTGGTGGGCGAATCAGAAGAGCTCCGATCTCGATTAACTATTCGTAGCTATTGCTGGAAACTCTTGATGTGAACTATATACAAGGGGGTATATAAAGACGTTTGGGCTTGAGCCAGAGGGTGCTGGAAGTGAACAGTGCGGACGCTCAAGTTTGGTGTAGCGTCTCCACGCGAAAGAAGGAATCTTGTAATGAAGGCAAAACCTACCGTAGTCCTGGTCCACGGATTTTGGGGCGGTGCAGCGCACTGGAGCAAAGTCATTACCGAATTATCGCACAAGGGATATCACTCGATTCACGCGGTTGAAATGCCGCTGACATCGCTGGCAGACGATGCTGAACGCACCCGCAAGATGGTGGCGCAGCAGCAGGGACCGGTGCTGTTGGTCGGCCATTCTTATGGTGGCGCGGTGCTCAGTGAAATGGGCAATCAACCCAACGTGGTGGGATTGGTGTATATCGCCGCCTTCGTACCGGACGCCGGCGAAAGCCCCGGAGGCATTACCCAGCAACATCCGCCAATTGCGGCGGCGAACCTGGCGCCGGACAGCGACGGCTATTTATGGATTAAGACAGACAAATTCCACGAAAGCTTCTGTCAGGATCTGCCTGCTGATGAGGCATTGGTGATGGCGGTAACGCAAAAGGCGCCGTTGGCCAGCACCTTCGGCAATACGATCGCTGAGCCAGCGTGGAAACACAAACCTTCCTGGTACCAAATCTCCAGCAATGACCGGATGATAGCCCCCGAAAACCAGCAGCGAATGTCTGCGCGTTTGAAGGCCAAAAAGGTGATTACGCTGGACGCCAGCCACGCTTCTCTTGCTTCGCATCCGAAAGAAATCGCCGCTTTGATAGATGAAGCTGCTAACGGCTTATAAGGCATTTCTATTAGATGGAGCCCCGTCCAACTTGCGGGGCTTTTTTATGCTGAAAAGTGGGGGCGGGGGCCGTGTTTGACTCGGCTGCAACCAATGGGACTAAATTGGTTTGCTGTGTTCAGCGGCGTGCATGGCCAGGTAGGTTTTAAGGTTGTTATCGCTAACCCCTAACATATCCAGGATCTCCGCCATAAAACTGACCGGTGCGCTACCGGGGGCGGTTACCACGCGCTGGTCGGCTACGGCGTAGGGCACATCCTGATAATGTTCAGCTCCACCGTAGTTAAGCTGCGATAAATTCTCAGCCGAATTGGAGGTGTGGCGAAGATGATCAAGTATGCCCGCCTGCGCCAAAACGCGGGTTCCATCGCAAATGCCGGCGATGACGATGTTTTTGCTATGGGCCTCCGCTACCATCCCAGCGATATCTGGGGCCTGATCGGTTCGCCATACCGTGCCTCCGCATAGGATCAACAGATCTGTCTCGCTCAGTTGGATAGCCTCGAGCGCCATATTGGGGGTCACATGCATGCCGCCGGAGGAAATGACAGGGGTGCCATTGGGGGAGGCAAAGAGAGTATCGAAACCGTAATAGCCGCGGCAAGTAGAGTTGATCAGGGCAGTTTCCCAATCAGAGAAATTATCGGTAAGAATGGTCACAATGCGCGTCATTGGCGGCGATTTCCTTGTGTGGCTGATAAAGGGCAGGAAGGTTTCGTCCTGCAGGCATGGCGAGTGTAATGGCAGCCACTGTCAGTTTCTGGCAGCAGGGATATCGGTGCCTCATATCGTTGAGAGGTTCTTTACGGCATAAAAAAATCCCGCGCAGCGGCGGGATTAAGGGATGATAGCGACAAACTGGATGTTGTTCTGGTTATGTGATGGTGTGTGTCTCCAGATGGCGACAGTAGCGCACCTGAATTTCAGCGACAAGCAGAAAATCTGTAATGATGCAGGTATCAGAATATCCTCAGAAAAAACGCTGGGTATCGGTTCGATGATAAAGCCAGCCGGAGGGGATAGGGTGAGGCTGTGGCTAATAGGGGATTGTTGAACCACTTCCTTGTGTGAGGGCGTCCTAACGTCGTTTCCGCTTGGCGTTGAAAGTACTTATTCGTCTTTGTCGCAAATACATGACAAAGGAAAATACGACAACTGCGATCAAAACGACGATGATTGCGAAGGGAAGTAATTCCATAGCATTCACCTGAGATGGCAATTTGGCTATTCATTAAATAGGAATATTCCTAATTCGCGCAATGGGTAAAAACGTAATTAGGAATTACCTCAGCGGATGATGCTCACTAACCACAAAAATAACGGGGAGCCGAAATTGATTTTTCGCCTGGCAACAGTAACGGATGCTAACCTATTGATTGACATTGATACCTTGGCATCACAGGACCCACGTCGCTATGCTCAGATCGGCGAGTGGTGCGAGGCTGGTGTCTGCCACGTAGCCGAAATTGAGGGCATGGTCGTGGCTTACGGCGTATTGCACTATCACTTTTACGACAGTGGATTTATAGAAATTCTTATGGTTGGTAACCTGATGAGGCGTAAAAAGGTGGGGTTAAAATTTATCGAATATTTTAAATCGATCTGCATGCGTCCAAAACTTTTTACCTCAACCAATAGCTCGAATTTACCGATGATAAAGCTACTGTCGAAGGCCGGATTTATTGAGAGTGGCCGTATTGATAACCTTGATGAGCAGGATCATGAAGTGGTTTTCTTTTTACCGGTAAAAAAACAGCCGGAAAACAGAGTTAACCGGCTGATTTAAAATGAATTTATGTGTAATTAAACAGTCTGCTTGTGGAAAAGTTCGCGGAATACCGGGTAAATATCGTCCGGTTCGCGGATGTGCTGCATGGCAAAGTTTTCGAATTTTACCTGCAGGTCCTCGTATTCGCGCCACAGCGTCTGGTGGGCGCGGCGGGTGATTTCAATGTAGCTGTAGTAGCGAACCATCGGCAGCAGCTTTTTCGCCAGCAGTTCGTGGCACAACGGTGAGTCATCGGCCCAGTTGTCGCCATCCGACGCCTGCGCGGCGTAGATGTTCCATTGCGCCGGATCGTAACGTTCCTCAACCACTTCATTCATCAGTTTCAGCGCGCTGGACACAATGGTGCCCCCAGTCTCCTGCGAGTAGAAGAACTCCTGCTCATCCACTTCCTTCGCTTGGGTATGGTGGCGTATATACACCACCTCGACGTTTTTATAGGTTCGGCTCAGGAACAGATAGAGCAGAATATAGAAACGCTTGGCCATGTCCTTGGTGGCCTGATCCATGGAGCCGGACACGTCCATCAGGCAGAACATTACCGCCTGGCTGGAGGGTTCCGGTCGGCGCTCATAGTTCTTATAGCGTAAATCAAAGGTGTCGATAAATGGCACGCTTTCGATTTTCTTTCTCAGTTCGGCAATTTCCTTGCGCAGTCGTTCCTCTTCCAGCAGTTGCACCGGCTCTGTGTTTTCCATCTGGGTGAGTTCGTCTTCCAACTCATGCAAAGCGCGGCGTTTCCCTGCGGTCATGGCAGTGCGGCGCGCCAGCGAGTTTTGCAACGAACGCACCACGCTGATATTGGCCGGTACGCCGTTGGCGGTGTAACCGGCCCGATGGGTTTTGTACTCGGTGAGCTGCTTATACTGATTCTTTTTCAGGTTCGGCAGCGCCAGATCTTCAAACAGCAGGTCGAGATACTCGTCCTTGGATATCTGGAAAACAAACTCGTCTTCGCCTTCACCATCCTGGCTGGCGTTACCCTGACCGCCGCCGCCACCGCCGCCACCCTGAGGGCGTTCGACGCGGTCATTTTGCACAAAGTGGTCATTGCCCGGATGAACGCGGTGGCGTGTGCCACCGCGACCCTGATGAAACATAGGTTCGTTGATATCGCCAGCGGGGATCGAGACGGACTCCCCACTGTCTACGTCGGTGACCGAACGCTTGTTGATGGCTTCGGCAATCGACTGTTTGATTTGCGACTTGTAGCGGCGCAAGAAGCGTTGGCGGTTAACCATGCTCTTGTTTTTGCCGTTAAGCCGTCGGTCAATGAAATAGGCCATACTTCCCCCAAACGACGTTGCCAACTTTCTATACTCGTTATACTTGCCGTTGCCTCTGTGTTGGTTGCGGTCACTTACCCGAATCACTTACCAGAGTAAGCTCATCGGGATAAGCGCTCTTGCCGCCTTGATGCAACGCCAATTATTTTGGGTATACGCCATCTCCATGACGCTAATTCTCATTAGACGTTACGAAGACTTTCTGACCCGCAGATACCATTCACACAGCAGACGAACCTGTTTGCGGGTGTAGCCTTTCTCCATCATACGGTCGACGAAGTCGTCGTGTTTTTTCTGCTCATCCGTTGAGGTTTTTGCGTTAAAGGAAATCACCGGCAGTAACTCTTCGGTGTTCGAGAACATTTTCTTCTCGATCACGGTACGCAGCTTCTCATAGCTGGTCCAGTTAGGGTTACGGCCACTATTGTTAGCACGGGCGCGCAGCACGAAGTTGACTATTTCGTTGCGGAAATCTTTCGGGTTGCTGATGCCGGCCGGTTTCTCGATTTTCTCCAGTTCAGCGTTCAGGGACTCGCGATCGAACAGCTGGCCGGTATCCGGATCACGGTACTCTTGATCCTGGATCCAGAAGTCTGCATAGGTCACGTAGCGGTCAAAAATGTTCTGACCGTATTCCGAGTAAGATTCCAGATAAGCCGTCTGGATCTCTTTGCCGATAAATTCGGCGTATTTCGGGATCAGATAGCCTTTCAGGTGCTCCAGGTATTTCTCTGCCAGATCTTGCGGGAATTGCTCACGTTCGATCTGCTGTTCCAACACATAGAACAGGTGAACCGGGTTAGCGGCGACCTCTGCGTGATCAAAGTTGAACACCCGCGACAGAATTTTAAACGCGAAGCGGGTAGACAGGCCGTTCATGCCTTCATCGACCCCGGCGTAGTCGCGGTATTCCTGGTACGACTTGGCTTTCGGATCGGTATCCTTCAGGCTTTCGCCGTCATAGACGCGCATCTTCGAGTAGATGCTGGAGTTTTCCGGTTCTTTCATGCGTGAGAGCACGGTAAAGCGCGCCAAGGTTTCCAGCGTGCCAGGGGCGCACGGCGCATGGGTCAGTTCGCTGTGATCCAGGAGTTTGTCGTAGATTTTGATCTCTTCCGAAACTCGCAGGCAGTAAGGCACCTTGACGATGTAAACGCGGTCGAGGAAGGCTTCGTTGTTTTTGTTATTACGGAAGGTCACCCATTCGGATTCGTTGGAGTGCGCCAGAATAATGCCGCTGAACGGCAGGGCAGAGATCCCTTCGGTACCGTTGTAGTTACCTTCCTGGGTGGCGGTCAGCAGAGGATGCAGCACCTTGATCGGCGCTTTGAACATCTCCACGAACTCCATAATCCCCTGGTTGGCACGGCACAGGGCGCCGGAATAACCATAGGCATCCGGATCGTTTTGCGCGTGGTTTTCCAGCTTGCGAATGTCGACCTTGCCGACCAGCGCGGAGATATCCTGGTTGTTCTCGTCACCCGGTTCCGTTTTTGCGATGGCGATCTGTTCCAGGATGGAAGGACGCACCTTGACCACTTTGAATTTGGTGATGTCGCCGCCAAATTCATGCAGGCGTTTTGCCGCCCAAGGGGACATGATGGTGCCGAGGTAACGATTTGGGATGTTATATTCTTTTTCCAGAATAGTGGCATCTTCCTGCGGATTGAACAGGCACAGCGGGTGGTCGTTTACCGGGCTGCGTTCGCCGTTGGCGCTCAGGGTATAAATGGGCACGCGTTGCATCAGCGCTTTCAGGCGTTCTGCCAGCGATGATTTACCGCCGCCGACGGGGCCCAACAGATAAAGAATTTGTTTCTTCTCTTCGAGGCCCTGGGCGGCATGTTTCAGGTAAGAGACTATCTGTTCGATAGCTTCTTCCATACCGTAGAACTCTTCGAATGCCGGATAGCGTGCGATCACGCGGTTGGAGAACAGGCGAGACATACGCGACTCAAGCGCGGTATCCACCATAACTGGTTCACCGATAGCCATGAGTAGACGTTCTGCCGCATTGGCATATGCACTGCGATCTTGCCGGCAGATGGTAAGAAATTCCTGCAGTGTGAACTCTTCGTCCTTGGCAGCTTCGTAGCGCTGGCGATAGTGGTCAAATATGTTCATGGCGATGCCCGTCCTTTCGTTATTAGCACAGGTTAAAGGGAGCTGATGATTGTGTTTTGGCCCCCGAAAGAAGAAGTTATCCTTGAGTACAGCAACCCGTATGCCAACTTGGTGCGCTTATTATCGCGAGTTGCGCTGTATTGCCACTGGGCTCAGGATTCATTCACCTTCTGATTTAAGCTTAGTTTGCATACCAGAAAATTTCCTGCGTGGTAAAAAGCTTTTTTTAAGTCATATCAATGACTCAGTTATGACAGGGATAGCCAAATGCCTTGTCTGGCGCGGCCTGCGGCAAAAAACGTCACTGTTCCGCCATGATTAATTCATATTTCTATTCTAAGTTATTCGATCTTGGTTGTTTTCTATTGTAAAGATTAGGCGCGTAACGACAATTTCACATAAACTAAGCCAGCTATTAACTCTGTTATTTATGGAAAAAGAACCAGTGAAGATTTTTCAACTCAAAACGCTAGCAATTATCGCTTCCGCAATGGTTTGTGCGCAAAGTGCTCAGGCTGGGACCTGGTCACTCGGTGCTTCCGCGCTGGTTAGCCCGGATCCGTATCGTGGCTATCAGGACCGCGTGTATCCGGTACCCGTCATCAACTATGAAGGGGATGACTTCTACTTCCGTACCCTGACCGCCGGTTATTACCTGTGGAAAGATCAGGAAAACCAACTGAGTCTGATGGGTTACTACTCACCGTTGGGCTACCGTCCGGGTGACAGTGACGACGATCGCATGAAGAAGTTGGACAAGCGTCGCGGCACGTTGATGGCCGGTCTGGCTTATACGCATAATGCTGATTGGGGCATCCTGCGTACCACCTTTACCGGTGATACCCTGGATTACAGCAACGGTATGATTGGTGACTTCGCCTATCTGTACAAGTTTGAGCTGGACGCCTTCACCTTGGTGCCGGGTGTGGGTGTGACGTGGAGCAGCAAAAACCAGAACAAATACTACTACGGCGTTAGCGATAACGAATCTCGCCGCAGCGGTCTGGACAGCTACACGCCAAGCGACAGCTGGGCACCTTACGTTGAGCTGAGCGCCAACTACAAGATCAACAAAGACTGGAATGCCTTCTTTATGGGGCGTTACATCAAACTGTCTGATGAAGTGAAAGACAGCCCGATGGTGGATAAATCTTACACCGGGGTGTTAATGACGGGTGTGAGCTACAGCTTCTAAAAAGCGAATGCACAAAAAAAGTGCAATGTAGGCATCATAAAGGGGCGCTGGCGCCCCTTTTGCACATCTGTAGTGCAATGATGCAGGGCGGCAGTTTTCACCGCCCCTGCTGCGATCACGCGTTCTTGCGGGTGCGGAAGGTCACTGCCAGCCGTGCGGGTTGTTCCCCTGCTGCGATCAGCGGTTTGCTGACGCGGCCGGTTTCCACGCAAACCATGGTTTTATACCCGTCGTTAGGCATGTCCGCCATGCTGCAAGAAAGCTCTACGCCAGGGTTCCAGGCAATCACATCACTCATGTGATGGTGATGAACCTCAATGGTGCGTTGGAGCGCCGCATCTTTGATCAGGCTAAAGGCCTCCGGCTGGGTATAAACCCGATCGGTCTGGCCGATGAAGGTCACGTCACCGGTCTGTTTGGCCTCTGCGCCTCCAGCGACTTTATCGATATAAGGCACGCCGAGGCCGGCTACCTTAACCTGTTCAATGTCCCCGATCTGGAAGTAGCTATGCAGCGCCGCAGTGGCCTGATAATCACCGTGAGACTCCAGCTCTATCTCACACTCTTCGCCTAGCTTGAAGCGGGCAATCAGCGTAAAGGCGTGTGGCCACAGGCTACGGGTTTGCTCATTATCTTTCAGCGTGAAGGTCAGAATGACGCCGTTGTCATCTTCATCATGCGCCGTCAGACTCCAGGGCTGATTGCGGGCGAAACCGTGTGAAGGTTTTGCCACCGGACCAAACCAGGGCCAGCAAATGGGGACGCCGCCGCGGATAGCATTGCCTTTTTTAAATGGCGTGTTGTTGCTCAGCCAAATGACCGGCTTTTCACCGCTGGGTTGCCAGGCCAATAGATGCGCGCCTTGCAGCGTGATAGCCGCACGCACTTTCGGGTGGGAAACCACCACCACGGGCAGTTCGTCGAGTTGCCGTTGGCTGATATAAGGAGAAATTTGCTGAGTAACGGGTAGGGTGAAAATTTTTTCGTTCATCGGTTGGCCTTTTGTTCGCCGTAGAAACAAAAAAAGGGCGACAAAAATGTCGCCCTCATCATCAGCTTGGCATCAATCCATTATTTGGAGATGTGAGCGATCAGATCCAGAACCTTGTTGGAGTAACCAGTTTCGTTATCGTACCAAGAAACCAGTTTCACGAAGGTGTCGCTCAGAGCGATACCGGCTTTGGCATCGAATACGGAAGTCAGAGTTTCGCCGTTGAAATCGGTAGAAACCACTTCGTCTTCGGTGTAGCCCAGCACGCCTTTCAGCTCGCCTTCAGATGCAGCTTTGATAGCAGCACAGATTTCTTTGTAAGAAGCAGGTTTAGCCAGACGAGCAGTCAGGTCAACCACAGAAACGTTCGGGGTAGGAACGCGGAACGCCATACCGGTCAGTTTGCCGTTCAGTTCTGGGATAACTTTACCTACTGCTTTAGCAGCACCGGTAGAAGAAGGGATGATGTTCTGAGATGCGCCGCGGCCGCCGCGCCAGTCTTTGTGAGACGGGCCATCAACGGTTTTCTGAGTTGCGGTAGTTGCATGCACGGTGGTCATCAGCGCTTCAACGATGCCGAACTTGTCGTTGATAACTTTAGCCAGTGGTGCCAGGCAGTTGGTGGTACAAGAAGCGTTAGAAACGATTTCCTGACCAGCGTAAGATTTGTGGTTCACACCCATAACGAACATTGGGGTGTCGTCTTTGGATGGGCCAGTCAGAACAACTTTCTTAGCGCCTGCAGCGATGTGTTTACGTGCAGTTTCGTCAGTCAGGAACAGGCCAGTTGCTTCTGCAACGACGTCAACGTTGACTTCGTTCCACTTCAGGTTAGCCGGATCTCTTTCTGAGGTACAACGGATGGTTTTGCCGTTAACAACCAGGTGGCCGTCTTTAACTTCTACAGTGCCGTTGAAGCGGCCGTGAGTAGAGTCATATTTCAGCATGTAAGCCATGTACTCTGCGTCTAACAGGTCGTTGATTGCAACGATTTCGATGTCAGAACGTTCTTGAGCAGCACGAAAAACAATGCGACCGATACGGCCAAAACCGTTGATACCTACTTTGATAGTCATATATTCCACCAGCTATTTGTTAGTGAATAAAAGGTTGCCTGTAAAATTACAAAAACCTTACCAAGCGTCAAGCGGAATCGTGTCAATACTTGCTGCAAATCAAACCTCGCAGCCTGGTTTGAGCGCTTATTGCACGTTCCGTTTGCGTTCGGCCTCATCCGTAATATGGGGTCAAACCGCCAAGTATAAAGTCAGTCCATATAAGATATGTGATCGGTATCACATATTGCCGCGACGTGACCTTTATGGGCTACAGTTTAGGCTAAAAAGCGCTGCAGTGTTGTTAATTTTTTGTTATTATTACTCATTGTTTTCGTTGACATTATCCACATTCAGAGAAACGCACAAATGGCTAAAGAGACAACCCCTGACCATCCGGCCACGGAACTGAATGAAATCCAACGTTATGTGACTCAGGAACGTGGTACCGAGGCGCCGTATTCCGGCAAATTGCTGCACAACAAACGCGAGGGCGTGTACCATTGCCTGTGCTGCAACCACCCGCTGTTCTACTCAGACAGCAAGTACGACTCCGGCTGCGGTTGGCCGAGCTTCTATCAGCCGGTATCCGACGATGCTATTCGTTATCTTGATGATAATTCACATAATATGCATCGCGTTGAGATCCGCTGTGGTCACTGTGACGCGCATTTGGGCCACGTCTTCCCCGACGGCCCGCAGCCAACCGGCGAACGTTTTTGCGTTAATTCGGCGTCGCTCAGTTTTACCGACGGTGAGAACGGTGAGAAAACGGCTGGCTAGAGCTAGTGCGTTGTTAGAAAAATCGATTCAGCAAATTATTCTTGCACGAGTAAGGAAAGGCCCTGATGGATGTGAAAGACCTGATTGCCGCCATGACGCCGGAAATCTATCAACGGCTGGTATTAGCCGTTGAGCTGGGCAAGTGGCCGGATGGCGTAGCCCTGACTCCGGAACAGAAAGAAAACAGCCTGCAGGCGGTCATGCTGTGGCAGTCGTTGCACAATGCCGATCCGCAACACATGAGTATCGGCACCGACGGTCAGATTGTGATGAAGAGCAAGCAAGAGCTGAAACAGCAGTTTATCGCTGAACCCTTGGCTAAGCTGAAACCGCAGTAAATCGAATAACGGGGCGATAGTGACATCGCCCCGTGGGTTTAGCCTTTCCCGCCGTTGATCCCCAGCGATTCCGCCAGTTGATGCGCGAGCCGGTTATTGTCGTCTGCGCCATATTCCCAGAACATCGCGCCCCCTAATCCCTTACTTTTGATGTAATCAGCCTTCAGCTCAACCGAGCGCGGGTTCTCGTACGAAATGGCGAATAAAGGTTTGCCCTCGGCGGATTTCATCGTCAGATAGGGAACCTGGGCATCGCTGTCCCAATGGGCGCTGAAGCGCCGCTGTGGATCGTTTAACAGCTTGCTGACGATATCGTTATATTTGAAGTAGCTGTCCTTGGTCAGATCCAACCCCAGTGATTTGAAGACGGCGGTTTCGCGCGCGGTGAAATAGGGTTGGGTGACAGGTTTTTTCTCTGCGTCGGCTTTGTCCCAGTCGATGCCGGGCTCAGTGGCGCGTTTGGGTACCCGACCATAAAAACCGATGCCCAGATTTAACTGCGCCGGTTTAAGTCCAGCGGCCAAATAGTTATCCACGACAAAATTGGCGCTGTAGCGATCGGCCGCCGCGACGGTCGGCCACTGTTTGGAATCATACAGATTGGAGTTGAAATACTGAGTGCCGTACGCCATGTCGTAGGTCATCAGGTTGATGTAATCGAGGTAGGGCGCAATACCTTTGACGTCCACCCATTCCTGCGGACTTTTGACGTTGGCACCCACGGCGATGGTCAGCAATTTATTTTTATTCAGGGCGCTATGCAGTTCTTTCAGCAGCACGGTGAAGTTGGCCCGGTCCGCCGGTTGGCTTTCGACCAGCCCCCAGGCGCCGTTAACCGGGTACTCCCAGTCGAGATCGATGCCGTCCAGTTGGTACTGCTGGATGACGTCCAGCACCGAACGGATAAATACAGTCCGGCTCTCTGGCGTTGCCGCCGCACCAGAAAAACCGCGAGCACCCCAACCGCCGACGGACAGCAGCACTTTCAACTCCGGATTCTGTTTACGCAATACCGGCAGCAGCTTCAGATCGGCCATCACTTTAGGTGACAGATAAATCTGGTGCAGGCGAGCCGGGTCTTTCAGCGCAGGATTGGATTCGTCTTTCTCATCGTTGTAGATCAGGCCGAAGGAGTAATTGAGGTGGGTAATTTGCGTGACGTCCAGCTTGTTGATGTCACCGCCTGGACCGGCGGTAACGTCACCCCCGCCGTTGAAATAACCGACGGAGAGGTAAGAGGCGGCATGCGCCATGCCGGCACCAGCCATACCAAACTGAACCGCGACCAGCAAAGGCAGCAGTTTACGGGTGAAAACCATGTTATCTCCTTTGGTCGGCAAGGCCGACCCGAAACCGCCTCAGGCGGTAACATAAAGCCGGGCTCAATGGGCCCCGGATGCGTATAACTGATTGATGCCAAGGCATCAGCGGTCATAACAGCAAATGTGCTGCACGCGAACAAGATGTCATCACAGGAGAATGGTCGGAATGTGAGCGATGTCGAGATTTGTCGGTGGGGGAATGGGCGGGTGCCATCAGCACCCGACGCATTATCGTTCGATGAATTGTGACAGGGTAACGAGTTTTGCACCAGCCTGCTGCATGGCCTGAAGGGCTTCCTGACTGTCACCAGGTTGCAAATTAACGCCGCGACAGCCGTCGGTAATTACCGAGGTCTGGTACCCCAGCGCGAGAGCATCCAGGACGCTGAATTTGACGCAGTAGTCGGTTGCCAGCCCCATCACGGCCAAATGGCTCACGTCATGAGCTTTCAACCAGCGGTCCAACTCGGTGCGTGAGCGATGCCCGTTGTCGAAGAAGGCGCTGTAGCTGTCGATATCCGTATTTTGACCTTTACGGAATACGGCGACGATATCCCGGTGGTTTAATTGCGGATGAAGCTCGGCACCTGGGCTTTCCTGTACGCAGTGCACCGGCCACCACACCTGCGGCAACCCCTCCAGTTCGCCCAGCGTACCCGCCTGCGCGTTGGCGTTGACCGCAAAGCTACGGTGATTGGCAGGATGCCAGTCCTGGCTGGCGACCACAGGCTCGCCCCGCTCGTTGCAGGCCTCTATTGCCCGATTGGCTACGGCGATCACGGCATCGCCGTCTGTCACCGCCAGTGCGCCGCCGGGGCAAAAATCGTTTTGCAAATCGATTAGCAGCAGGGCTGTTTTCATCGCGACTCCGTCTTGGGGTTAGGGTTAACCACTGATGCTTAGTTCACCGCGCAAGTCTTGCTGCATCTGGCTGCGGATTTGCTCCGGCGTCAGCGGTTGGCTCAGCAAATAATGCAGCTTGGTCAAGGCGGCTTCCACCGTCATGTCGAAACCGCTGATGACCCCGGCATGGGCCAGCGCGTTACCGGTGGCGTAGCCTTCCATATTCACCCGACCGGAGATGCACTGGGTCAGGTTCACGACCACAATGCCGCGTTCGGAAGCGTCGCGCAATTCATCAACCAGCTCCGCTTTCTGCGGTGCGTTGCCCACGCCGTAAGAGCGCAGGATCAAGGCTTTCACCGGTTGCAGCAAAAAGTTGCGGACTACCGCGCCGGAGATCCCTGGGTAAATTGTCACCACACCGATCGGCTGCGGGGTAATGTCATGCACTTTCAGCTCACCGTTGCAGACCGGGCTGTCGATACCGTTCTGGCGACGGATATGGATCCCCGCTTCCAGCAGCGGCGGCAGGTTAGGCGAGGCAAAGGCGTCGAAACCGTCAGCGTGCGCCTTGGTGGTACGGTTGCCGCGGAACAGTTTGTTGTTGAAGAACAGACTGACTTCATTCACCGGATGGTTGGCGGCCAGGTACAGCGCGTTCAGCAGGTTGGTTTGACCGTCGGAACGCAGTTCAGCCAGAGGGATTTGCGAACCGGTGACGATCACCGGCTTGGCCAGGTTTTCCAGCATGAACGACAGGGCCGAAGCGGTGAAGGCCATGGTGTCGGTACCGTGCAGGATCACGAAGCCATCATAGAGGTGGTAATTCTTTTTGATGTCGTCGGCGATATGCTGCCAGTCTTCCGGCGTCATATCGGAGGAATCGATCAGCGGCGCATATTCATGAATGGTGAAGTCCGGCATCTCCGGCCGGTGAAACTCAGGCATCAAGGCCAGTTGGCGCTGCAGGTGACCGGACACCGGGATGTAGCCGTGATCGGAGCGTTGCATGCCGATGGTACCGCCGGTATAAGCGACGTAAATCGATTTCTTTTGCATGGTCATTGTTTTAACAGAAATATGATGGGCTGAATTATAGGGGGATAAGCGCAGAAAAAAAGCCCGGCGGGTGCCGGGCTGAGGATTAATTTGTTAGCGGACTTCTCCGCAGGTCAAACATATGGCATAGCGGTTTTGCGGATCGTTCAGGTTGTTGAACAAACCCGGCTGTTCTTTCACCGCCATGGCTACCGACGCCAGCGGCGCAGGCAGCATTGACTGAATGGCTGCCGGCAGCATGGCGTGAATAGACACGCCAAACTGGCTGAGTACCATGTCGGTCAGGCTTGGCGTATCGACAAACCAGTTAAGCTGCCATTGTTTCAACTGCGCCAGTTCGGCCGCTTTTTTCACCGCGTCGTCAAAATCGCCCAACTGATCGACCAGACCGTTGGTTTTGGCATCGCTGCCCAACCACACGTGCCCCTGAGCAATTTGGTCAACCTGCTGCGGCGTCATTTTGCGGGCCTTGGCGACCAGATCGATAAAGTTTTGATAACCTTTCTCGATGTTCAACTGCATCATCTGCGAGAACTCTGGTGGCAGCGCCTTGGTCACCGCCAGATCCGCCAGCGGCGAGGTGGCCACACCGTCGGTATGGACGCCAATGCTGTCCAGCGTCTGCTCATAGGTGTTGATCACCCCGAAGATGCCGATAGAGCCGGTAAGGGTGCTCGGGCTGGCGATGATGTAGTCCGCCGGCGTAGAGACCCAATAACCGCCCGATGCCGCCATACCGCCCATGGAAACCACCACTGGTTTTCCGGCGGCGCGTACTGCGGCCAGTTCGGAGCGGATCACTTCAGAGGCGCTGACGCTGCCCCCAGGGCTGTTAACCCGGAAGATAACCGCTTTGATCGCCGGATCCAGTCGTGCCTGACGCAGTTCCGCGGCGGTGGTGTCACCCCCAACGGTGCCTGGCGTCTGCGGGCCGTCCATGATCGCGCCGTTGGCGAAGATCACGGCAATTTTGCCTCCCTGATCTGGCGCCGCTTTTGGCTGATAGTCATAGATGCTGGTGGCGTTGAAATCGTTCGCCTGCTTGTCCCAACCGAAAGTCTTGATCAGTTGGTTCTCAATGACGGTGCGGGAAGCCAGCTCATCCACCAGTTTATTGTCCAGCGCGTACTTGGCGGTATCGCCACCGGCGGCCTGCAAGCCGGTCAATACGCCCGCCGCACCGGGGAACAGTTGCTGCGCGGTGATCTGACGGTTGGCGGCTACCGTATCCAGGTAGTGCTGCCACAGCCCGCCAATCCAGCGGCTGTCGGCCTCACGGGCGGCCGGTGACATATCGTCACGGATCAGCGGTTCTACCGCAGATTTATAGGTGCCCACGCGGAAGATATTGGTGGTGACCTTGAGTTTCTCCAACAGGGATTTGTAGTAAAGATTGTTGGTGGCGAAACCGTGCAGATCGACGGCGCCCTGTGGCGACAGATAAACCTTGTTGGCGTAGCTGGCCAGATAGTATTGCGTCTGGTTATAGCTGTCGCCAATGGCGAAAATCGGTTTCCCGCTGTCGCGGAATTCCCGCAGCGCCTTGCCCATGTATTGCAGCGAAGGTTGATCGGCGCCGGCAAAATCATTTAACTGCAATACCATGCCGGTAATGTTTTTGTCGTCTTTGGCTTTGCGGATGCTGTCAACCACGTCAAACAGGGAGTTTTCCTGCAAACGGTTACTGGACGCACCCAGCAGTTCACGGCCCCATTGGCGCACTTTGTTGTTCATCGAGGGTTGGTCAACGACCACGCCGCTCAAGTCCACCAGTAACGCACCGCGAGTAGGCACGGCAGGGGTGGTTGCGCTCTGGAATGAAAGATAGATGCCAACCCCAACCAGGATCAGCAACACCAGGAACAGATTAAGGATAAGTTCCCTGATAAAGTTCAGCAGACGCCATGTCCACCTGAAAACGCCGGCAATGATTTGCCACAATGTGCGCATGTGCTCTCCAGCAAGAGTCGAGAATGTTCCGCTATCCTAATGAGCGGCCGAGGAAATGTCAGCTTTAAATCGTGTGTCACAGAGGGTATTACCGACGCTGTCACTCGCCGTTTAGCTATGTTAACGTGATCGTAATGAAAATTGTTATCAGGAGTTTACGATGGATGCACTGGATCTTTTACTGAACCGCCGTTCGGCCTCACGCCTCGCCGAGCCTGCGCCCACTAATGAGGCTCGTCAAAATATCATCAACGCGGGCCTGCGGGCACCTGACCATGGCGCATTGCAGCCATGGCGTTTCGTGATGATTGAAAACCAGGGCCTGGAGCGCTTCAGCCAATTGTTACAAGCTGCTGCAAAGCAGGATGAAATGGACGAAGCGGCTATTGAGAAGGCGACAAAAGCGCCGTTCCGCGCACCGCTGATCATCACCGTAGTGGCGCATTGCACCGAAGAAACCAAGGTGCCGCGCTGGGAGCAGGTAGTTTCTGCCGGTTGTGCGGTGCAGGCGATGCAGATGGCCGCGCTGGCGCAAGGCTTCAACGGCATCTGGCGTACCGGGGCCTGGACCGAGCATCCTCTGGTTCGCGAAGCCTTTGGCTGCCGTGAGCAGGACGAAATTGTTGGCTTCCTGTATTTGGGGACTCCTCAATTGAAAGCCGCAACCAAAGTTGTCGCACCGGACAGCACGCCGTTCGTCAGCTACTTCTAATAAACTCCGGCGCAGGGTTGCCGCAAAAATGCGTTAAATCCCGCCATTCTGTGTTGTTTCTGAGCAGGCTGTTCGGTTATCGACAGCCCGCTCTTACCATTCCCCTCGGCAAGCGCTACCCTATGATATCTTGAATGCCGTTAACCGAAGGGAGTGGTATATGACATCGCCAGCGATCCGTTTAACCCAGTACAGCCATGGCGCAGGCTGCGGTTGTAAAATCTCACCGAAAGTTCTCGAAACTATTCTGCACAGCGAGCGGGAGAAGTTTGTCGATCCGCATTTGCTGGTGGGCAATGAAACCCGTGACGATGCTGCGGTGTATGACATCGGCAACGGCGTTGGCATTATCAGCACTACCGATTTCTTTATGCCTATCGTTGACAACCCGTTCGACTTCGGCCGCATCGCGGCAACCAATGCCATCAGCGACGTTTATGCCATGGGCGGTAAACCGATCATGGCGATTGCCATTCTGGGTTGGCCGATAGCCAAGCTGCCGCCGGAAGTCGCGCAACAGGTGATCGACGGCGGGCGCTATGCCTGCCAACAGGCGGGGATCGCGTTGGCCGGCGGCCATTCTATCGATGCGCCTGAGCCTATTTTTGGCCTGGCGGTTACCGGCATCGTCGGCACCGAGCGGGTGAAGAAAAACAGCGCGGCCCAGGCCGGATCGCGGTTATTCCTGACCAAACCTCTGGGCATTGGCGTGCTGACCACCGCCGAGAAGAAAAGTAAGCTGCGGCCTGAACATGAAGGTCTGGCGACCGAGGTCATGTGCCAACTGAACAAACCGGGCGCGGACTTTGCCGATGTCGAAGGCGTAACGGCGATGACCGACGTGACCGGTTTCGGTCTGCTGGGCCACCTGAGTGAGGTTTGCCAGGGGTCAGGATTGCAGGCGACGGTCTGGTTTGAGCAAGTGCCAAAACTGCCGGACATCGAGCGCTATATTGCCGAAGGCTGCGTGCCGGGCGGCACCGGGCGCAACTTTGAAAGTTACGGCCATCTGGTGGGTGAAATGACCAGCCTGCAGCGGCAATTGCTATGCGATCCGCAAACCTCCGGTGGCTTGCTGCTGGCTGTGTTGCCGGAAGCGGAACAGCAGGTTCAGGCGATTGCCGAACGTCACGGCATTCAGCTACAGGCCATCGGTGAACTGCATACGGCCGTTGCGGGCAAGCCGCTGATCGAGGTTGTGTAGTGTCTACTACGCTGGAGCGGGTAGATACCCAGGATTATCGCCGTATTTTTTTGCAGGACATCCCGCTGATTGACGTGCGCGCGCCGGTTGAGTTTCAGCAGGGCGCTTTTGCCAATGCGGTAAACCTGCCGTTGATGAACGACGATGAACGGCAGGCGGTTGGCACCTGTTACAAACAGCAGGGGCAGCAGGCGGCGATTGCCCTGGGCCACAGCCTGGTTAACGGCCGATTGCGCGAGCAGCGCACGGCGGTGTGGCTGGCGCAATGCGCGCAATGGCCAGAAGGTTACCTCTACTGTTTTCGCGGCGGTTTGCGTTCGCAACTGGTACAGCAATGGCTACGTGAGGCTGGAGTGACCTATCCGCGCATTATTGGCGGCTACAAGGCGCTGCGTCAGTTCTTGCTGACCACGTTGGAACAAAGTGCCGAACTGCCGATGGTGCTGATCGGCGGCAATACCGGCAGCGGCAAAACGGTGTTGGTGAATGAGCTGGCCGAAGGTATCGATCTGGAGGGCGCGGCCCGGCATCGCGGTTCATCTTTTGGCCGAACGCTGGTGGCACAAAGCGGCCAGATTGATTTTGAGAATCGTCTGGCTGTGTTATTGCTGAAAAAACAGCATGGTGGCTGCCGCCGCTGGGTGTTGGAGGATGAAGGGCGCATTATCGGCAGCAACAATCTGCCGTTACCCATCTTCAACCGCATGCAGCAAGCGCCGGTGGCCGTTATCGACGATCCGTTCGAGGTGCGTCTGGCACGGCTGCAGCATGAATATATCGATCGCATGCGCCTGGAGTTTGAACAGGCTCTGGGGGCGGAGCCGGGTTGGCAAAAATACGATGAGTATCTGCACCATGGGCTGTTCGCCATTCGCCGTCGTTTGGGTCTGGAGCGTTTTCAGCAGCTGACGAAGAGCCTGGAATCGGCGTTACAGCGCCACTATGTCAGCGGTAATAGTGACGCGCATCAGGAGTGGCTGGTGCCGTTGTTGCAGCACTACTATGATCCGATGTATCACTATCAATTGGAAAAGAAATCCCAGCGGATCGTATTCCGCGGGAATTATGCTGAAGTAAGAGAATTCCTGATGACGTACAGCCAGAATAACGGTGAATAATGCGACTGTTTATTGCCGAGAAACCGAGTTTGGCGCGCGCCATTGCCGACGTACTTCCCAAACCGCATCGCCGCGGCGACGGATTTATCGCCTGCGGTAACAATGATGTGGTGACCTGGTGTGTGGGCCACTTATTAGAGCAGGCGCAGCCTGATGCCTACGACAGCCGCTATGCGCGCTGGTCGCTGGCGGACTTGCCAATCATCCCAGAGAAGTGGCAGTTGCAGCCGCGCCCGTCGGTGAGCAAGCAGCTTAATGCGATCAAAAAACTGTTGCATGAAGCCGATGAGGTGGTGCACGCAGGTGACCCGGATCGCGAAGGCCAACTGCTGGTGGACGAAGTGCTCGACTATCTGGCGCTGACGCCGGAAAAACGGCACAGCGTACGCCGTTGCCTGATCAACGATCTCAACCCGCAGGCGGTGGAACGTGCCATAGAGCGGCTGCGTGATAACCGCGATTTTATCCCTTTGTGTGTATCTGCCCTGGCGCGTTCCCGCGCTGATTGGTTGTATGGCATCAACATGACCCGTGCCTACACCATTTTGGGGCGCAATGCCGGTTATGACGGCGTGTTGTCCGTTGGACGGGTGCAAACGCCAGTATTGGGGCTGGTGGTACGGCGGGACGAAGATATCGAAAACTTCGTGTCGAAAGACTTTTTCGAAGTGAAAGCGCACATCGTGACGCCGAAAGAGGAGCGATTCGTCGCCCTGTGGCAACCCAGCGACTCCTGCGAACCCTATCAGGATGAGGAAGGGCGTCTGCTGCATCGGCCTTTGGCGGAGCACGTGCTTAAGCGCATCGAGGGCCAACCGGCGCTGGTCACTTCCTATAATGATAAACGGGAATCAGATACCGCTCCGCTGCCGTTTTCATTGTCGACCTTGCAAATCGAAGCTTCCAAACGTTTTAACCTGAGTGCCCAGCAGGTGCTGGATGTCTGTCAGCGCCTGTACGAAACCCATAAGTTAATCACTTACCCGCGTTCTGATTGCCGCTACCTTCCGGAAGAACATTTCGCCGGGCGTCATTCGGTGTTGAACGCCATCAGTGTTCATCAACCGGATCTTTATCCGCAGCCGGTGATCGACAGCGATCGTCGTAACCGTTGCTGGGATGACAAGAAGGTGGATGCCCACCACGCTATTATTCCGACAGCCCGTGCCAGCAAAGTCAGCCTGAGTCAGGACGAACTGAACGTTTATGGGCTGGTTGCCCGACAGTACCTGATGCAGTTTTGCCCGGATGCGATGTTCCGCAAATGCGTCATTGAGCTGGATATCGCCGGAGGCAAGTTTATCGCCAAGGCACGCTTTCTGGCTGAAGCAGGGTGGCGCACGCTATTGGGCAGCAAAGAGCGCGATGAAGAAAACGAAGGCGCACCGTTACCGGTTGTGGCGAAGGATGACGAACTGCTGTGCGAACGCGGTGAAGTGGTTGAGCGTCAGACGCAGCCGCCGCGTCCGTTCACCGATGCCAGTCTGCTTTCCGCCATGACCGGTATTGCACGTTTTGTTCAGGATAAAGCGCTAAAGAAAATCCTGCGAGCGACCGATGGTTTAGGGACCGAGGCCACGCGCGCAGGCATTATTGAGTTGCTGTTCAAGCGGGCGTTTTTGTATAAGAAAGGGCGTTATATTCATTCCAGCGAAACCGGTCGGGCGTTGATCCATTCGCTGCCGGATATTGCAGCCCGTCCGGATATGACGGCGAACTGGGAGGCTACGCTGACGCAAATCAGTGAGAAATCCTGTCGCTATCAGGACTTTATGCAACCTCTGGTGGGGACTTTGCAGGAGCTGATTTATCAGGCCAAGCAGAGCCGGGCGAGTATGGCGTTTCGCGGGTTGCCGCCGCCACCTTCCTCCGGGGCAAAAAAACGCAAGAAAAGCGCCGGCAAGGCGCGGGAGAAGAGTGAATGAATTACGCCTTACTGATGCTGACCACTGGCGTACTGCTATTTTCGTCGGCAGTCATGGCCAACCGTGGCGATGTGGACGTGGTGGTGCCGGTGTCACCGGAAATTTGGGGTGCGGCGAAAAGCGCGGCGGCTCAACCTGTCGTGCAACCTTGCAGCCGCTGCTGTATTTATCAGGACCAAAACTATTCTGAAGGGGCGGTACTGAAGGTGGAAGGGGAAGTGCTGCAGTGCGTGCGCGATCCCAACGTGGTGGGAACCAATCCGCTGATCTGGATCCGTCTGAAGAAGTGACGCGGTAACGTCAGCGACTCAGGCTTTTGAGGTTAAACTGGCAATATACGCCGTCAGCAGCGGTACGTCGGCCGGAGCCAGCGGATAGTCAAACGCCTGCTCCGGCGTGATCCAAACAAAGTCGGCATGGCAGCGGTTCTCTAATTCGCCACTGAATGCCTCGACACGCCACGCATGTAACCTAATCACCCGCTCAGTTTGCTGCCACGTATTACTGGCGACGTAATTGCCGACGCTGGCCACAATCCCCAACTCTTCGTCCAGTTCACGCGCCAGGGCTTGAGGCTGACTTTCGCCCACTTCAACTTTTCCGCCGGGGAACTCCCACAGGCCGGCTTGATCGCTGTCGGCATCGCGTTGCGCCAGTAAAATTTTGCCATTCTTTTCGATAATGGCGGCGACGACATCGATAATTTTCATCTTTACCACAGAGAGAAACCCCGGCCGGGGCCGGGGTTGGGTGAATTACAGCGAGAACTCCGCCCAAACCGGCGCGTGATCCGAAGGTTTTTCCATCCCGCGGATATCATAATCGATGCCGGTGGCGATACAACGCGCGGCCAGTGGCGTGCTGGCTAACAGCAGATCAATGCGCAGGCCGCGGTTTTCATCAAAGCCGCGCGAACGGTAGTCGAACCATGAGAACTGATCGTTGCGTTCTGGATTGGCGTGGCGATAGGTATCCACCAGGCCCCAATTCAGCAGACGATCCATCCATTCACGTTCTTCCGGCAGGAAAGAGCATTTACCGGTGCGCAGCCAGCGCTTGCGGTTCTCTTCACCGATACCGATATCATAATCGCTTGGGCTGATATTGACGTCACCCATCACCAGTACCGGTGAGTCTACTGACATCTGCTGCTCCAGGTAGTTTTGCAGATCCTGATAGAAGCGCGTTTTGGCAGGGAATTTGATCGGGTGGTCACGGCTTTCACCCTGTGGGAAGTAGCCGTTGATCACCGTCAAAGTGCCCTGCGGCGTAGCCAGGTCGGCCATGATGATGCGGCGTTGTGCGTCTTCCTCATCGGTAGGGAAACCGCGACGCACGGCCAGCGGCTTTTCTTTGGTCAGCAGCGCTACGCCGTAATGGCCTTTTTGCCCGTGATAGAACACGTGATAGCCGTACTGGCTGACGTCTTCCAATGGAAACATATCATCGTGAACTTTGGTTTCTTGCAGACCGATCACGTCGGGTTGGTGCTGCTCGATAATTGCGGCCAGTTGGTGCGGACGCGCGCGCAGTCCATTGATATTAAAAGAGACAAACTTCATGAGCGGTGCCGTTTATGCGAGAAAAATGTGTTGAGATAGTAGCAGAGTTTGGCCGGAAATGTAACGCGGGCCAGCGGCAATGGCCGCCGCTGGCAAGCCGGATTATTTCGCCCAGCGGTCGTAATTTTTGGGCTGATAGTCGTCGAATTGTTGCAGCAAGGTTTGTGCGGATTCGCTGATGTGCATGGTGCCGAGGTAGTCATGGCGCATAAAGCCCTGATCGGCCACGTGCTGCAGGAAATTGTTTAGCGGGCGGTAGAAACCGTTCACGTCGAGCAGGCCCACCGGTTTGCTGTGATAGCCAATCTGGCCCCAGGTCCAGATTTCAAACAGTTCCTCCAGCGTTCCTATGCCGCCGGGCAGGGCGATAAAACCGTCTGCCAGCGCCGCCATACGCGCCTTGCGGGTATGCATGTCAGGGACCACTTCCAGCTCGGTCAGGCCACGATGCGCGGTTTCTGCTTCGACCAATCGCTCAGGAATGATGCCAACGGCTTCGCCACCGGCGGCTAACACGGCATCCGCGACAATGCCCATTAGCCCTTTTTTACCGCCACCGTAGATTAAACGTCGACCCTGGGCCGCGAGAGTTTGGCCCAGTTGCCGTGCATTTTCGGCATATGCAGGGTTAACACCTTCGCTTGCTCCGCAAAAAACGCAGATATTGTTACGCATGCACTTTTTTCCTTACTGCATTAAAGAAGCCAGTGGTATAGCGAATTGTTGGCCGGAGTTCAAGTTGAGGATGTGCTGAAGGGTTAGGGGAATTGATAAATGAGATATCGGAGTGCCAAGGATTGATTTTATTCAGGGGAGCATATAAGGATGGTGGTGGGGGAAGGATTATTCGTCGCTGGGCGACTCACCCTGCGGGCCGCGCTAAAGCGCGTTGTCTCACTGCGTGAGACTCGAACCTTGTCGAAGCTTCTCATCCTTCCCGTAAAGGAGTGATATTGGGATTTACAGGTTTGATTTGATTCAGGGGAGCATATAAGGATGGTGGTTGGGGAAGGATTATTCGTCGCTGGGCGACTCACCCTGCGGGCCGCGCTAAAGCGCGTTGTCTCACTGCGTGAGACTCGAACCTTGTCGAAGCTTCTTATCCTTCCCGCAAAGGAGTGATATTGGGATTTACAGGTTTGATTTTATTATGGGGAATATACAAGGATGGTGGTGGGGGAAGGATTCGAACCTTCGAAGTCTGTGACGGCAGATTTACAGTCTGCTCCCTTTGGCCGCTCGGGAACCCCACCATGGTATTCATGGCTTTACAAATTGTAGTTCCGGTTTTATCCGGAAGAAACCTGGCCGGTTTCCTTACTGCGTCTTCGCTCTTGGCAGAGAGAAGATGGTGGTGGGGGAAGGATTCGAACCTTCGAAGTCTGTGACGGCAGATTTACAGTCTGCTCCCTTTGGCCGCTCGGGAACCCCACCACTGGCCTTGCTTGCGAAACGTCTGTCTCGGTAAGCGGGGCGCATCATATCAAATGAAGCGCGCGTGTAAAGTATTGAAATGCAGAAAATGAATCGTTTGCCGATTTTTTACCCTTGGCGGTGCATCCCTGAACGAAAGGCACCGCTTTATTGAGCAATTACAAAATAACCGTCCGGTTGCCGTATACAAATACGCGCTGCGCCAACACGTGATAAAGCGCACGGCTAAGCGCGTTTTTCTCAACGTCACGTCCGGCGCGCATCATATCTTCGGCAGAATAGGTGTGATCGACGTGGATCACGTCCTGCATGATGATCGGGCCTTCATCCAGATTATCGTTAACGTAGTGCGCCGTGGCGCCGATGATTTTAACGCCGCGCTCGTAAGCCTGATGATAAGGCCTTGCGCCGATAAAGGCCGGCAGGAAGGAGTGGTGAATATTGATCACCTGGTTCGGGTAGTGCTGTACGAATGCTGGCGTCAATACGCGCATATATTTGGCCAGTACCACGTAGTCCGGTTGGTATTGGTCGATCTGGGCCATCATTTTCTGATCGTGCTGATCGCGAGTCAGGCCTTCATGGCTGACCAGATGGAATGGGATGTCGAAACGTTCTACCAGCGTTTGCAGCGTATCGTGGTTGCCGATAACTGCCGCGATCTCCACGTCCAGGCCACCGTAGGCGCTTTTCATCAGCAGGTCGCCCAGGCAATGTGCTTCTTTGGTCACCAGCACGACAATGCGGCGGCGGCCGGAGTTATGCAGTTCACGAACCGAGCCTGCCGGCAGCGCGCTGTCGAGATCCGCCAGCAACGTGGTGTCATTGAAAATGCCTTCCAACTCGGTACGCATAAAGAAGCGACCGGTGCGGTGATCGACGAACTCGTTGTTCTGAACAATGTTGAGCTCATGCTTATAGCAAATATTGGTGATCTTGGCGATCAGGCCTTTGGCATCCGGGCAAATGGTGCGCAAAACTTTTCTTTGTACATTTTGGTGTGGCATGGGGATGAGGATCCTGTCTGATACGGTATGTCCTGTCTGCGCAGGCGAGAATTTTATCGCTTTCATTTTCAGGCCATCGCCTGAAATCTCTTGAGCACGGTGACTGCCGGCTAACGCCCGCAGCACTTTTTATATTTTTTTCCTGAGCCGCATGGGCAAATGGCATTTCTGCCAGGCTGAGGTTTGGTTCCGTCAATATAATACCAGCGTTGGCCAAGCTGAAGGAAGCGCGAGCGTTCGTGCATCGCCCTTTGCTCACCGGTGCTGCCGTCGATGAAGCGGGCAATGAACTCGACAAAACCTTCACTGGCCTCATGGCCGGGTTTTTCTTCCACCACCGTCAGGCCGAGCCATTCGGTGTCTTTGAAGCTGTCGACGATGCCATTGCGCCATTCTGCCGCGTGGCAGTCGGGGTGCCAGGTAGCAATCAGATAATCCACGTTGTGTGTTACGTAAGCGCTAAAGCGCGAACGCATTAACTGTCCGGGGGTCGATGGCGTTTGGCTACCGTTGATGTAGGGCTCGCAGCATGCGCTATACTCCACTCCGCCGCCGCAGGGGCATAATTCGGACAAGGTGACTCCTAAAATGGCCGGAACCTGAGGAACGGGCCGATGCCGAAAGAAATTTAGCGCATATGTTACCTAACATTATTCGATCGTGACAATCTACGCTGACAGCGTCATTGATACAATTCACCGGGCAAAGGGCGGAAACTATGCGAAAAATAAAGATTGGATTGGCATTGGGCGCGGGTTCGGCGAAGGGGTGGGCGCATATCGGCGTGATCAATGCGCTAAAGAAGTTGGGCGTTGAGGTCGATATAGTAGCCGGCTGCTCGGTGGGTGCCCTGGTGGGGGCCGCTTTTGCCAGCCATCGTTTACCTGCCATGGAAACCTGGGTGCGTTCGTTCAGCTATTGGGACGTGATCCGATTGATGGACTTGTCCTGGCAACGGGGTGGGCTGCTACGCGGTGAACGGGTTTTCAACGCGGTGGGACAATTGCTGAAGATCGATGATATCGCCGAGTGCTCACTCAAATTCGGCGCCGTGGCAACCAATCTCAGTACCGGGCGTGAGCTGTGGTTGACGGAAGGCGATATTCATCAGGCGGTGCGTGCGTCGTGCAGCATGCCGGGCCTGTTGGCACCGGTCTGGTTTGATGGCTATTGGCTGGTGGATGGCGCAGTGGTGAATCCTGTGCCTATTTCATTGACCCGTGCATTGGGCGCCGACATCGTCATTGCCGTCGATTTGCAGCATGATGCTCATTTAATGCAGCAGGACCTATTCTCGGTGCGCAATCACGATGTAGAGGCGCCGCAAGATCTTCCTGCGCGCAACTGGCGAGGGCGTTTAAGAGAACGAATCAGCAAAATGACGACCAGAAAGCCTAATTTCACCCCAACTGCGATGGAAATCATGGGGACGTCGATCCAGGTTCTGGAAAATCGCCTGAAACGTAACCGCATGGCCGGCGACCCGCCAGATGTGTTGATTCAGCCTTATTGCCCTCAGATTTCGACGCTGGATTTCCATCGCGCCGAGGAGGCGATTGCCGCTGGAAAACTGGCGGTGGAAAAACAGATCGATATGCTGTTGCCGTTGATAAAAAACAAATAACTACCGGTTTGCGGGAAAATACTCCACCGTTGGAAAAATTTCCGGCAAGCATAAATGGCCTTTTTGAGCCACTATTACACTATGGAAAGGGAAGAGGCACGGCTGATGGCATTACCATTGACTCACAAGCGCATTTTGGTGGTTGAGGACGAACTGGTTTTTCGTTCGGTGCTTGTTGGCTATTTGAAATCGTTGGGAGCAGAAACCAGTGAGGCGCCCAATGGTTTGCTGGCCTTGAGTCTGGTGGATGACGTTCATCCGGATTTAATCCTGTGCGATCTGGCGATGCCGGAAATGGACGGGATAGAGTTTGTCGAACATCTGCGCCTGCAGGGCGTGCAAATTCCGGTGTTGGTGATATCGGCAACCGATAAAATGGCCGATATCGCCAAAATGCTGCGGTTAGGCGTACAGGACGTGTTGTTAAAACCGGTGACCGATCTTAATCGTCTGCGTGAAGCGGTGCTGGGTTGCCTGTATCCCAATATGTTCACGTCCCCGGCGATTGAAGAAGTGGAGCTGTTACAGGACTGGGACGCGCTGAGTAAAAACCCCTCCGAAGCGGTGAAGCTACTCAAACAGTTGCAGCCTCCGGTGCAGCAGACCGTTGCCCATTGCCGGATCAATTATCGGCAATTAACCACCGGTGAAAATCCCGGACTGGTACTGGATATTGCGGCGCTGTCGGATAAGGATCTGGCCTTCTATTGTCTGGATGTGACGCGTGCAGGTGATAATGGCGTTTTGGCGGCGCTACTGTTGCGAGCTTTATTTAATGGGTTACTGCAAGATCATTTAGCGAATCAGCGTCAAAGGCTGCCGCAAATGAGCGCATTGTTAAAGCAAGTTAATCAATTATTACGCCAAGGCAAGTTGGAAGGGCAATTCCCACTGTTGGTGGGTTATTACCACGCCGAATATAAAAACCTGATTCTGGTCTCCGCCGGCCTGCATGCCAATGTGAATACCGGCGACAATCAAATTCAATTGAGCAACGGCGTGCCGCTCGGCACGCTGGGCGCGACGTACATGAATCAAATCAGCCAGCACTGTGCTGCCTGGCAGTGTCAGGTTTGGGGTTCTGGCGGGCGACTGCGGTTGATGCTCAGTGCCGAATAATCCAAACGGCTAAAATAGTATTTGAAATCCAGATATTTGAGATGCTTATTTTTACCTCAGTTAACCCCTTGGGTAATTGTCCTAAATTCTTTCTATTTGTACTGCGGTTAATGCCAGACAGTCATAAGCTGGTATACTCCGAAGGTTTTTATATGGCGAAAAAGCTCATAAAGTGAGCGCTATTAAGAGAGGAAATAATGCCTGCTGTAAATCGTAAAGTCAGAAAGGCTGTGATCCCGGTTGCAGGCTTGGGAACACGGATGTTACCGGCGACAAAAGCCATTCCAAAAGAAATGCTGCCGCTGGTCGACAAACCCCTGATCCAATACGTGGTTAATGAATGTATTGCCGCGGGGATTAACGAGATTGTGCTGGTTACCCATTCCTCCAAGAATTCGATCGAAAACCATTTCGATACCAGCTTTGAGTTGGAAGCGATGCTGGAAAAGCGCGTTAAGCGCCAGTTGCTGGACGAAGTGCAGTCCATCTGTCCGAAGGGCGTGACCGTGATGCAGGTACGTCAGGGCGTTGCCAAAGGGCTTGGGCACGCCATTATGTGTGCCTATCCGCTGGTGGGTGACGAGCCGGTGGCCGTGATTTTGCCTGACGTAATCCTTGATGAGTACAGCTCCGATCTTAAAAAAGACAACTTGCACGAAATGCTGCAGCGGTTTGAGCAAACCGGCATCAGCCAGATCATGGTTGAACCCGTACCGCATAAAGATGTCGGTAATTACGGCGTAGCCGACTGCAAAGGCTATGCACTGCAGCCGGGTGAAAGTGCTCCGATGGTCAGCGTCGTCGAGAAGCCATCACCGGACGAAGCGCCTTCCAATCTGGCGATTGTAGGACGCTATGTGCTTTCTGCGGATATTTGGCCGCTGCTGTCGAAAACCCCTCCGGGCGCCGGCAATGAAATCCAGCTTACCGACAGCATCGAAATGCTGATGCAGCAAGAAACGGTTGAAGCCTATCACCTGAAAGGGATCAGCCATGACTGCGGCAACAAGCTGGGCTATATGCAGGCGTTTGTCGAATACGGCATGCGCCATCCGGCACTCGGCAAAGATTTTTCGCAGTGGTTGAATCAGTTGCTGGCCGCTGATAAGAAATAATTTATTTATCTTTCGTCTTAATTTGAAAAACTAGGATTTTCCCATGAAAGTAACAGTTTTTGGTATTGGCTATGTTGGCCTGGTGCAGGCTGCGGTGTTGGCTGAAGTTGGCCATGACGTTATGTGTATTGATATAGACGAACGCAAAGTCGAAAACCTGAAGAAAGGGAATATCCCTATTTTTGAGCCAGGCTTAACGCCATTGGTTCAGCAGAACTATGAAGCTGGCCGCCTGCATTTTACCACCGATGCCAAGGCTGGGGTGGCGCATGGTGCCATTCAATTTATCGCGGTGGGAACACCGCCGGACGAAGACGGTTCTGCCGATTTGAAATATGTGACTGCCGTTGCGCGCACAATCGCGGAGCACATGACCGAACACAAAGTGGTGATCGACAAATCTACCGTGCCGGTCGGTACCGCAGATAAAGTCCGTCAGGTGATGGAAGAAACCCTGCAAAAACGTGGCAGTAAAGTGCCTTTCGATGTGGTTTCCAACCCAGAGTTCCTGAAGGAAGGGGCGGCGGTAGCAGACTGCATGCGCCCTGAGCGCATCGTAATCGGTACCGATAACAAAGATGTGATCGAACCTATCCGTGAACTGTACGAGCCGTTTAACCGCAATCACGATCGCATGATCATGATGGATATTCGCAGTGCCGAGTTGACTAAATATGCCGCCAACTGCATGCTGGCGACCAAAATCAGCTTTATGAACGAAATGTCCAACCTGGCCGAAATGCTGGGGGCGGATATTGAGAAAGTACGCCAGGGTATCGGTTCAGACTCCCGTATCGGTTATCACTTTATCTATCCAGGCTGCGGCTACGGCGGCTCCTGTTTCCCGAAAGACGTTCAGGCGCTGATCCGCACTGCGGAACATATTGGCTACCAGCCAAAACTGTTGCAGGCCGTAGAGCAGGTTAACTACCAGCAGAAGTATAAGCTGACCAAATTTATCAAGCAGCATTTCGGTGATGACCTGAAAGGCAAAACCTTTGCGCTATGGGGCTTGGCATTCAAACCGAATACTGACGATATGCGCGAAGCCTCCAGCCGGGTGCTGATGGAGCAACTGTGGGAAGCGGGCGCTATCGTTCAGGCTTACGATCCGGAAGCGATGAATGAAGTGCAACGTATTTACGGTCAACGTGACGATCTGAAGCTGGTAGGGACCAAAGAAGCGGCGCTGCATGGGGCTGATGCGTTGGTTATCTGTACTGAGTGGCAGAACTTCCGTGCGCCGGACTTCGATGTGATTAAGGGCGCGCTGAAGCAGCCGGTGATCTTTGATGGTCGTAACCTGTTTGATCCAGAGCGTCTGGAAAGCCGCGGCTTTACTTATTATGCGATTGGACGCGGTGCGTCCATTCAGCCGGTTATTTAAGGGATACCTATGAAATTCCTGGTTACAGGCGCAGCAGGTTTTATTGGTTTTCACGTTGCTGATCGGCTATTAGCAGCGGGGCATCAGGTTGTCGGTATCGACAACCTGAATGATTATTACGATGTGGGGCTGAAATTGGCCCGTCTTGAGCTGCTGGCGGATAAACCCGCATTCCAGTTTATTAAGCTGGACTTGGCCGATCGAGAAGGGATGGCGCAGCTATTCACTGAGCACCAATTCCAACGAGTGATCCATCTGGGCGCGCAAGCCGGGGTGCGCTATTCGCTGGAAAATCCGCTGGCGTATGCGGACGCAAATCTTATCGGGCATTTAAACGTGCTGGAAGGCTGCCGACACAATAAGGTCGAACATCTGTTATATGCTTCGTCCAGCTCGGTATATGGCCTGAATCGTAAGTTGCCGTTTGCGACTGAAGATTCGGTCGATCACCCTGTATCATTGTATGCGGCAACCAAGAAAGCCAATGAGTTGATGTCGCACAGCTATTCTCATCTGTATGGTCTCCCAACCACCGGCCTGCGTTTCTTTACCGTCTATGGTCCGTGGGGGCGTCCAGATATGGCGCTGTTCAAATTCACCAAGGCCATATTGGCGGGTGACAGTATCGATGTATATAACCACGGCGAGATGCACCGTGACTTTACCTACATCGACGATATTGCCGAGTCTATTGTCCGCTTGCAGGCGGTTATTCCTCAGCCAAATGCGGACTGGACGGTAGAGCAGGGATCGCCGGCGACCAGTTCTGCTCCATACCATGTTTATAATATCGGCAATAGCAGCCCGGTGAAGCTGATGAAATATATCAGTGCACTGGAACAGGCGTTGGGGATTGAGGCGCGTAAAAATATGTTGCCTATGCAACCAGGCGACGTGTTGGATACCAGTGCCGATACTGCCGAGCTTTATCGCGTGATTGGATTTAAACCGGAAACCAGCGTTGAAGAAGGTGTGAAACGCTTTGTTGAATGGTATAAGTCGTTTTATAAAGCTCAGTAATTGAACGATGCGGTAATGCTATAAGGGGCTCCGGCCCCTTTTTTAATGCCTTGTAAAAGAGAGGGGCGTGGTCGCTCGCCAACGGATAAACCGGGTCATCCATTAGGATTATTACGTAAAGGCTGATTGGTGCTGTAAAAAATCTGAAAAATAAGCATAACAAAAAGGCTCCTAAAGGAGCCTTTTTAACATGCAATGGAATGCTATTACAGCAGGAAATCGTCCAGAGATTTACCTTGCTCTTCGATAGCTTTCTTAATCACTGCTGGGGTACGGCCCTGGCCAGTCCAGGTTTTTAGTTCACCGTTTTCGTCTTTATATTGGTATTTAGCCGGACGTGCTGCACGTTTAGCTTTACCTGCGGCTTTAGTTGCAGCCATAGTTTGCAGCAGTTCATTTGGATCAATACCGTCAGCAATCAGCATTTCACGATATTGTTGCAGTTTACGAGTGCGTTCTTCAACTTCTGCTTGAGCCTGGCTGTCTTCTTCGCGACGTTCGTTCACAACAACTTCCAGTTTTTCAAGCATCTCTTCCAGCGTTTCCAGGCTGCATTCTCTGGCCTGAGCGCGTAGAGTACGGATGTTGTTCAAAATCTTTAATGCTTCGCTCATTGTCCTAGTCTCAAATTATATTGGTGGGGGGCGTCTGGATAATAATAGAGTGCTCTTTTCTTTTCTGCAATAGCCAAATTGAAAGGAACACTCAAATTTACCTTTAAAAGACCTAATCGGAACTCTCTGGTTAATATAGGCGGGGGAGATAAGTATTACAACCTCCATTTTTAAGTCAAATTTTCAACAGCGGCGGTATGTTTACTATGCCAGAATGGCATTCATGGCTAAGTTATAATTGTGTTTTATATCAATATTACGCCGAATTCTGTGGGTTAAATCACGCGATTTGTCTGCCAACACTGTAAACAATAGGGGTATATCAGTAAAGGTAACGTCAAGAACTGTACCCTTGGCTGCTTTATGTCATTAAATACTCTGGTATGGAGGCCAAGTGGTGTTAATAGATATAATCTTGCGTCAGCCCGCTGTTGTGGGGCGCTTCACTTCATTGGCATAACCATTAATGCCGGACGCTAATCATTAGTAGTAATTAAATGTGACGGCAGGCAGAAAGCATCTTGTAAATAGATGCAAAAGCTTAACGGGAGCAGACCGAAAAGTTTCATTTGAAAGTCTGGTATTGCTTTGTCCGCGGTATTGATTAATCCGAAGGTGTGAGCCGACGGGCGCCTTATGTTACACTTGGCTTCTGAATCAACCGCTGAATATTTCTTATACCATTGGAGTTGCTGGCCCATGGCTCAACTTTATTTTTATTACTCTGCTATGAATGCAGGGAAATCTACTGCGTTGTTGCAATCTTCATATAATTATCAAGAACGTGGTATGCGTACGCTGGTGTTTACCGCCGAAATAGATCACCGTTTTGGCGTGGGTAAGGTGAGTTCGCGGATCGGCCTGTCTTCCCAGGCACAGCTCTACAATAATGACTCTATGCTATTTGCGATGATTGCCCAGGAACATCAGCAGCAGCCTGTACATTGCGTTCTGCTCGATGAAAGCCAGTTCCTGACCAAACAGCAGGTTGAGCAATTGTGCGATGTTGTCGATCAGTTGGATATTCCGGTGTTGTGCTACGGTTTGCGTACTGATTTCCTGGGGGAACTGTTCATTGGCAGTCAATATTTGCTGGCTTGGGCGGACAAACTGGTGGAGTTGAAAACCATTTGTCATTGCGGGCGTAAGGCGAATATGGTGCTGCGGCTCGATGAGAACGGGCAGGCGATGCATGCTGGCGAACAGGTGGTGATTGGCGGGAACGAAAGCTACGTCTCCGTCTGCCGTAAGCATTACAAAGAGGCTATACAGGCCTTGGAATGATTGCCTGAGCGCTACAGAGCGCCTTCTGGCGCGTTTGGGGGCTATTGAACAGACATGGCGGCTTGACCAATGATTTCGCCGCATAAAAAAACCGCCTTTCGGCGGTTTTTTGTTGGCTCATTCAATGAACCGTTATTTTTTGGTCTTCTTTACCGTCTTGGCGACAACCGGTGCGGCCAGAACCTCTTCATCAACCGCTTCGCTGAATTTACGGCCGTAGAAGGTATCCAGCATGATTTGCTTGAGTTCAGCAATCAGCGGATAACGTGGGTTAGCACCGGTACATTGGTCGTCAAAGGCGTCTTCAGACAGCTTGTCTACTTTCGCCAGGAAATCGGCTTCCAGCACGCCGGCTTCGCGGATTGAAGCAGGGATGCCTAGTTCGGCCTTGATCTCATCCAGCCAGGTCAGCAGCTTCTCGATTTTCTGTGCGGTACGGTCGCCCGGTGCGCTCAGGCCGAGATGGTCAGCGATTTCAGCGTAGCGGCGACGCGCTTGTGGGCGGTCGTACTGGCTGAAAGCCGTTTGCTTGGTCGGGTTGTCGTTCGCGTTATAGCGAATGACGTTGGAAATCAGCATGGCGTTGGCCAAACCGTGTGGGATATGGAACTCGGAGCCCAGTTTGTGGGCCATTGAGTGGCAAACCCCGAGGAAGGCGTTGGCGAAAGCGATACCGGCGATGGTCGCAGCATTGTGCACGCGCTCACGGGCTACCGGGTTCTTGGCACCTTCTTTATAGCTGGTCGGCAGATACTCTTTCAGCAGTTTCAACGCTTGCAGCGCCTGACCGTCGGAGTATTCGTTCGCCAGGACTGAAACATAAGCTTCCAGCGCGTGAGTTACCGCATCCAGGCCACCGAAGGCGCACAGGGATTTCGGCATGTTCATGACCAGGTTGGCGTCAACGATCGCCATGTCTGGTGTCAATGCGTAATCTGCCAGTGGGTATTTCTGGCCGGTTACGTCGTCGGTCACTACCGCAAACGGCGTAACTTCTGAACCGGTGCCTGAGGTGGTGGTGACGGCAATCATTTTGGCCTTCACGCCCATTTTCGGGAACTTGTAGATGCGTTTACGGATATCCATAAAGCGCAGCGCCAGGTCTTCGAAGTGGGTTTCAGGGTGTTCGTACAGCACCCACATGATCTTCGCAGCATCCATCGGTGAACCGCCGCCCAGCGCGATGATCACGTCTGGCTTGAAGGAGTTCATCTGTTCAGCGCCTTTACGCACGATGGACAGTGTTGGATCCGCTTCAACTTCAAAGAATACTTCTGTTTCAATGCCGTGCGATTTCAGAACGGAGGTGATCTGGTCTGCATAGCCGTTGTTGAACAGGTAGCGGTCGGTCACAATGAAGGCGCGTTTTGCCCCGTCGGTCGCTACTTCTTCCAGCGCGATTGGCAGTGAGCCACGGCGGAAGTAGATTGATTTCGGAAGTTTATGCCACAACATGTTTTCTGCTCGCTTCGCTACAGTTTTCTTGTTGATCAGGTGTTTTGGACCGACGTTTTCAGAGATGGAGTTACCGCCCCAGGAACCGCAGCCCAGCGTCAGAGACGGAGCGAGTTTGAAGTTGTACAGGTCACCGATCCCACCCTGAGAAGCAGGGGTGTTGATCAGGATACGCGCGGTTTTCATCTTGTCGCCGAAGAAGGCTACGCGTTCCGGCTGGTTATCCTGGTCGGTGTACAGACAAGAGGTGTGACCGATACCGCCCATCGCGACCAGTTTTTCCGCTTTGCTGACGGCGTCTTCAAAGTCTTTGGCGCGATACATAGCCAGCGTTGGCGACAGTTTTTCGTGAGCGAAAGGTTCTGACTCATCGACCAGCTTCACTTCACCGATCAGCACTTTAGTGCTTGCCGGGACTTTGATGCCTGCCATTTCAGCGATTTTCGGTGCTGACTGACCGACGATAGCCGCATTGAGGCCACCGTTTTTCAGGATGATGTCCTGTACGGCTTTCAGCTCTTTACCCTGCAGCATGTAGCCGCCATGGGAAGCGAAACGTTCGCGCACTGCGTCATAGATGGAGTCAACCACGATGACGGATTGCTCAGAGGCGCAAATCACACCGCTGTCGAAGGTTTTAGACATCAGAATAGAGGCCACGACGCGTTTGATATCCGCCGTTTCGTCAACCACTACCGGTGTATTACCCGCACCCACGCCGATGGCCGGTTTGCCGGAGCTGTAGGCCGCTTTCACCATGCCTGGGCCACCGGTGGCCAGGATCAGGTTGATGTCAGGGTGGTGCATCAGCTGGTTGGAGAGTTCAACGGTAGGTTGATCGATCCAGCCGACGATGTCTTTTGGCGCACCGGCGGCAATCGCTGCCTGCAGCACGATATCAGCCGCTTTGTTGGTGGCGTTTTTCGCACGTGGGTGCGGAGAGAAGATGATGCCGTTACGGGTTTTCAGGCTGATTAACGCTTTGAAAATGGCCGTGGAAGTTGGGTTGGTGGTGGGTACGATACCGCAAATCAGGCCGATAGGCTCGGCGATGGTGATGGTACCGAAAGTATCGTCTTCAGACAGGATACCGCAGGTTTTTTCATCTTTATAGGCGTTATAGATAAACTCTGATGCGAAGTGGTTCTTGATCACTTTATCTTCAACGATACCCATACCGGATTCTTCAACGGCCATTTTAGCCAGAGGAATACGGGCATCGGCAGCGGCGAGGGCAGCAGCGCGGAAAATTTTATCAACTTGCTCTTGAGTGAAGTTGGCATATTCGCGCTGGGCTTTTTTGACACGTGCAACTAGCTCGTTCAGTTCAGCGACATTTGTTACAGCCATAATGCTCTCCTGATAATGTTAAACTCTTTCAGTAAATCAGCCGTGCGAGCAACTAGTATAGACAGATCGGTGGAAAATGCTGTTTTAAAAACAAAGGTTTCCCATCTTTTTGTGCTGCATGTTGCTGATTTGCTTAAAGAGCTTTACCCGATGCCTCAGCAGGAGAAGACAGCGGGCCGAACAGAGATGCCACTTTTTCCTTAACCTGTTCTACTCCCTGACTACGACTAAGAGCTTAACTACTCTTGGGTAGTGATTATGTGATTTAAATCAAAAAAATCGCATGCTGACACCATTCAGCCATGGGTTTTGAGAGTCATTCTTAATAACCGCGATGTCAGGCACTTTTTTCAACATAAAAAATCATAAACCGTACATTACGTTAACAATGGTGATTTACTTTATCAATACACGCATTAATAGATAAAAATCCTGCTGATGACCAATGGATAACCCGTGGCAATTCCATTACATTAGCGCGCGTAGGCAGTGTCACTTTTAAAGCTATTAAAGCGGAGTCATTTGTGGGCCAATCTCTGTTGGATTTTTCCGGCTACATAAAATTTTTTGTCGGCCTGTTTGCGCTGGTGAACCCGGTGGGCATTTTGCCGGTATTTATCAGCATGACCAGCTACCAGGCAGCTGCCGGGCGCAACAAAACCAACCTGACCGCCAATCTGTCGGTCGCCATTATCCTGTGGACCTCGCTATTTTTGGGGGAGGGGATTTTGCGCATGTTCGGCATCTCAATCGATTCCTTCCGCATTGCCGGCGGCATCCTGGTGGTTACCATTGCGATGTCGATGATCAGCGGCAAACTGGGGGAAGACAAACAGAACAAACAGGAAAAATCAGAAAGCGCGATCCGCGAAAGCATTGGCGTCGTGCCGCTGGCATTACCGCTTATGGCCGGGCCGGGTGCGATCAGCTCCACCATCGTTTGGAGTTCCCGCTACCATAGCTGGCAGAACCTGTTGGGCTTTACTCTGGCTATCGCGTTGTTTGCCTTTTGTTGTTGGCTGTTGTTCCGGGCGGCGCCTTTGTTGGTGCGTTTATTGGGGCAAACCGGCATTAACGTCATCACCCGAATCATGGGTTTATTGCTGATGGCTTTGGGTATCGAATTTATCGTTACCGGTATTAAGGCCATATTCCCGGGACTGTTGTAATCAGGCGACGGAGTCGTGAATAGGGTGATTCGCGACTCAAATTAATTTTAAAAATTAAAATCAATTATTGGTTCGCATTAATATAGTGCGCAATATGAATGAATTTTATTCACTTGCACCAGGATGTGGCATAAATCTCAATTTGTTGCTCAATAAAAACGCTAAGCGTTGTTTTTACCCCTTATCCTCCCCAGTTTTTGCCCTTTTTCTGCCTCCTAACATCAAATCCGCTGTTAATTTAATCACATCATTCTGTAGGGCTTGTCTCGCTTTCATCCAGGTGTTATTAGTGATTAACCGCACATAAGCAGGTGTTTGTTCTTTGAACGGTCGGTTTGTTAACTGAATGTTTCTTTGTCTGTTTTGCCAGTTTGCTTCGTGCCGTCAGGATAGGGCTTGCTTTATTTTATCTAATTAAAATCAATTAGTTATGTTATGTGACTGTCACCCTCGTCCGGGGGGTACAGATCGGGCTTGATGCAATAAAAGAGAATTGCTTAACATTTCTGTAAAAATTATTGGCTATGGAATTTGCCTTCTGCTAATTTCCGAGCAACTTTCTACGCGCAATTAACGCGATTGCGTCGTCAAAGTGGGAATGATTTTTGCTGGTGTCTGTTTATTTAGAATTCTTATAAATACTTCACGAATATCGATAAGCAATGCTTGTTGGTGAAAAGGAGCCTCGACCATGCAGCAAACCCGAAAGCGCACTCCATTGGCTATGTTCATTGCCGGCTTGCTGAGTATCAGCGCCGTATATTCTGCTCAGGCGGCCGACGTTCCGGCCGGAGTGCAATTGGCTCAGCAGCAGAACATCGTAATTAACAACGGCACGGAAGTGGCTTCGTTGGATCCGCATAAGGTCGAGGGGATACCGGAAAGTAATATTATTCTTAACCTGTTGGAAGGGCTGGTCAGCACCGATGCTAATGGGCATGTGGTACCGGCGGCGGCAGCCCAGTGGGAAAATCAGGATTTCAAAACCTGGACTTTCCACCTGCGTCCGGACGCGGTGTGGAGCGACGGCTCCCCGGTTACCGCACAGGACTTCGTTTATAGCTGGCAGCGCCTGGCCGATCCGAAAACCGGCTCGCCTTACGCCAGCTATCTGCAGTACGCCAAAATTGAAAATATCGACGACATCCTGACCGGCAAGAAAACGCCGCAAAGCCTGGGTATTAAAGCCATCGATGATAAAACGCTGCAGGTCACGCTGAGCGAACCGGTACCTTACTTCATTAGCATGCTGAGCCACACCTCGCTGAAGCCGGTAAAACGTTCGGTGATCGAGAAGTTTGGAGAGAAATGGACGCTACCGGCGAACTATGTCGGCAATGGAGCCTATCGCTTGAAAGAGTGGGTGGTAAATGAGCGTATTGTGCTTGAACGCAGCCCGAGCTATTGGAACAACAAGAAAACGGTGATCGATAAGGCGACGTTCTTGCCGATCGCCTCCGAGGTCAGTGACGTTAACCGCTTCCGCAGTGGTGAAATTGATATCACCAACAGCGCCATCCCGCCGAACCTATTCGCGAAGATGAAGAAAGAGATCCCTGAACAACTGCACGTTAACCCTTATCTGTGCACCTTTTATTACGAAATTAACAACCAGCGTGCGCCCTTTACCGATCCGCGAGTGCGCACTGCCGTGAAACTTACGCTGGACCGCGACATTATCGCCAACAAAATCATGGGCCAGGGTCAGATCCCGGCGTTCAGTTTCACCCCAACCTTTACTGAGGGCGCCAAATTCACCGCGCCGGCGTGGGCGAGTTGGAGCCAGGAACAGCGCAATGCCGAGGCCAGGAAGCTGCTGGAGCAAGCCGGTTTCAGCGCCGCCAAACCGCTTAAGTTCACGCTGCTGTACAACACCTCCGACCAAAATAAGCAGCAGGCCATCGCCGCCGCTTCGATGTGGAAGAAAAACCTCGGCGCTGAGGTGACACTGCGCAATCAAGAATGGAAAACCTCGCTTGAAAGCCGCCATCAGGGGCAGTATGACATAGCGCGTGCCACCTGGTGCGGTGACTATAACGAGCCGAGCGCATTCCTCAATCTGGTGCTTTCCAACAGCAGCATCAACACCATTTTTTACAAGAGCCCGGCGTTTGACGCCCTGATGGCCAGCACGCTAAAAGCGCCGGACGAGGCTGCACGCGCCGCCCTTTATCAGCAGGCAGAAGCTCAGTTAGATAAAGATTCGGCGTTGATTCCGGTGTATTACCGCGTCAGCGCCCGCCTGATCAGACCGTCGGTGGGGGGCTTTACCGGTAAAGATCCGCTGGACTACACCGATGTGAAAAATCTGTACATCATCAAGCAGTAACGAGGGGTATTACGCCACGCCATCAGCGGTGGAGTAATACAGGGAAGGCCGCCTGCCGTATTCGTTCAGCGGCAGCCGGTATAACAAGGTCCGCTCACGGGCAACGCAGGCTCCACGATGAGCCTGTGATAATAAAAACTGGAGTATACACATGACCAACATCACGAAAAAAACCATCCTTGCGGCCGGCATTATTGCCGCGCTGGGTATCACAGCAACCGGAAGTGCTTTTGCGGCCGACGTGCCGGCGGGCGTGCAACTGGCGGACAAACAAGAGATCGTTAAGAACAACGGTTCGGAAGTGCAATCGCTCGACCCGCATAAAATCGAAGGCGTGCCTGAAAACAACGTAACGCGCGATCTGATGGAAGGCCTGGCCAACAACGGCCTGGATGGTTCCATTGTCCCGGGCGTAGCGGAAAGCTGGGATAACAAAGATTTTAAAGTCTGGACCTTCCATCTGCGTAAAGACGCAAAATGGTCGAACGGCAAGCCGGTCACGGCGCAAGATTTCGTGTATAGCTGGCAGCGCGTGGTGGATCCGAAAACCGCATCACCTTATGCCAGCTACCTGCAATATGCCCACGTAGAAAACGTGGATGACGTCATCGCCGGCAAGAAAGATAAGTCTACCCTGGGCGTGAAAGCCATTGATGACCACACCTTCCAGGTGACCCTGACCGAGCCGGTGCCATACCTGGTTGAAATGACGCCGCACTATGCGATGAAGCCCGTATATAAAGAAGCCGTCGAGAAGTTTGGCGAGAAGTGGACCTTACCGGCCAACTACGTCAGCAACGGCGCTTACAAACTGAAAGATTGGGTGGTTAACGAACGTATTGTGCTGGAACGTAACCCGGAATATTGGGATAACGCGAAAACCATCATCAACAAAGTGACCTTCCTGCCAATTTCTTCGGAAGTGACCGACGTTAACCGTTACCGCACTGGCGAAATCGACATGACCTATAACAACATGCCGATCGAACTGTTCCAGAAGTTGAAAAAAGAGATCCCGAAAGAGGTTCACGTAGATCCTTATCTGTGTACCTACTACTACGAAATCAACAACCAGAAAGCGCCATTTACTGACGCACGCGTGCGTGAAGCGCTGAAATTGGGTCTGGATCGCGACATCATCACCAATAAAGTGAAAAACCAGGGTGATCTGCCGGCTTACAGCTTCACACCACCATACACCGACGGCGCCAAACTGACTCCGCCTGAGTGGTTCAGCTGGACGCAAGAAAAACGCAATGAAGTGGCGAAAAAGCTGCTGGCCGATGCAGGCTATGGTCCAGGCAAACCGCTGACTTTCTCCCTGTTGTACAACACTTCAGATCTGCATAAGAAGCTGGCGATTGCCGCAGCCTCCATCTGGAAGAAAAACCTGGGTGTGGATGTGAAGTTGGTGAACCAGGAGTGGAAAACCTTCCTGGATACCCGCCATCAGGGGACCTACGACGTTGCGCGTGCCGGCTGGTGTGCAGACTACAACGAACCTAGCTCGTTCCTGAACATGATGCTGTCTGACAGCAGCAGTAACACCCCGCACTATAAGAGCGCCGAGTTCGATAAGCTGATGGCCAATGTGCTGACGGCGAAAACCAAAGAAGAACGTGCCGAGCTGTATCAGAAAGCCGAAGTTCAGCTGGATAAAGATTCTGCCATCGTTCCGGTTTATTACTACGTGAATGCCCGTCTGGTGAAACCTTATGTTGGGGGTTATACCGGTAAAGACCCGCTTGATAACGTGTACGATAAAAACCTGTACATCATCAAGCATTGATACGGTAAGTGCCGGCGGTGTTAACCGCCGGCCCATGTTGTGAATAATAAGCCGTTATCAGGCTGCAACACAGGGTTAGGGCAATGCTTAAATTTATATTTCGTCGCTTATTGGAAGCGATCCCGACGCTATTTATTCTGATCACCATCTCCTTCTTTATGATGCGCCTGGCGCCCGGCAGTCCATTTACCGGCGAACGCGCGTTGCCGCCGGAAGTGATGGCCAACATCGAAGCCAAATATCATTTGAACGATCCTATCTGGAAACAGTACGGCCATTATCTGGCCCAGCTGTCGCAGGGCGATTTTGGCCCTTCATTCAAATATAAAGATTATTCGGTCAACGATCTGGTGGCTGCTTCATTCCCGGTCTCTGCCAAACTGGGTCTGGCCGCATTTTTGCTGGCGGTGATCCTGGGGGTTAGCGCCGGTGTGGTGGCTGCGCTGAATCAAAATACCAAATGGGACTATACGGTGATGGGTTTTGCCATGACCGGGGTGGTGATCCCCAGTTTCGTGGTGGCGCCGTTACTGGTACTGATCTTTGCCATCACGCTGAAATGGCTGCCGGGTGGGGGCTGGAACGGCGGGGCGCCGAAATTTATCATCTTGCCAATGGTGGCGCTGTCGTTGGCCTATATCGCCAGTATCGCCCGTATCACGCGTGGCTCGATGATTGAAGTGCTGCATTCAAACTTTATCCGTACCGCGCGCGCCAAGGGTTTGCCTATGCGCCGCATTATATTGCGCCATGCGTTGAAGCCTGCGTTATTGCCCGTGCTTTCCTATATGGGCCCGGCGTTTGTCGGCATCATCACGGGGTCAATGGTTATCGAAACCATTTACGGCCTGCCGGGTATCGGCCAGCTGTTTGTTAACGGCGCGCTTAACCGCGACTACTCTTTGGTATTGAGTCTGACCATTCTGGTTGGCGCTCTGACTATCCTGTTTAACGCGATCGTGGACGTGCTGTACGCCGTTATCGATCCAAAAATTCGTTATTAAGCTGGAGCACGCAAATGATGTTGACGAAAAAGAACAGCGAGGCTCTGGAGAACTTCAGCGAGAAGCTCGAAGTGGAAGGACGCAGCCTGTGGCAGGATGCCCGTCGCCGCTTTGTGCACAACCGGGCGGCGCTCAGCAGCCTGTTCGTATTGGCTTTGATTACTCTGTTTGTGATTGCGGCGCCGTGGCTGTCGCAGTTTGCCTATGACGATACCGATTGGGCGATGATGTCGGCCGCACCAAGTCTCGAATCTGCGCACTACTTCGGCACGGACTCATCGGGGCGCGATCTGCTGGTGCGCGTGGCAATTGGCGGGCGTATCTCGCTGATGGTTGGCGTGTCGGCTGCGCTGGTGGCGGTGATTGTTGGCACCCTGTATGGCGCAATGTCGGGTTACCTGGGCGGTAAAATCGACTCGGTGATGATGCGTCTGCTGGAGATCCTCAACTCCTTCCCGTTCATGTTCTTCGTGATCCTGCTGGTGACCTTCTTCGGGCAGAATATCCTGCTGATCTTTGTCGCTATCGGCATGGTGTCGTGGCTGGATATGGCGCGTATCGTGCGTGGCCAAACTCTGAGCCTGAAGCGTAAAGAATTTATCGAAGCGGCGTTGGTGTGTGGGGTTTCGAGCCGCAACATCGTGCTGCGCCATATCGTGCCGAACGTGCTGGGTGTGGTGGTGGTTTACGCCTCACTGCTGGTACCGAGCATGATCTTGTTCGAATCTTTCCTCAGCTTCCTGGGGCTGGGTACGCAAGAGCCGTTAAGCAGCTGGGGTGCATTGCTGAGCGATGGCGCCAACTCGATGGAAGTTTCACCGTGGTTGCTGCTGTTCCCGGCGGGTTTCCTGGTTGTCACTCTGTTTTGTTTCAACTTTATCGGCGATGGCCTGCGTGACGCCCTCGACCCGAAAGATCGTTAAGGAGTGCAATCATGAGCACCATTGAAAATCCGCAGTTGCAAACCGCCGGCAGCGTGAAGTCGTCGCTGTTGCTGGATGTAAAAGATCTGCGCGTGACCTTCGGCACCCCGGACGGTGACGTGACGGCAGTGAACGATCTGAATTTTGATCTGCGCGCCGGTGAAACGCTGGGTATCGTGGGCGAATCCGGTTCCGGCAAATCCCAGACCGCCTTCGCGTTGATGGGACTGCTGGCCAGCAATGGCCGCATTGGCGGTTCGGCCAAATTTAACGGTCGTGAAATCCTCAACCTGCCGGAAAAACAGCTCAACAAGCTGCGGGCAGAAGAAATTTCGATGATTTTCCAGGACCCGATGACCTCGCTCAACCCTTATATGCGCGTTGGTGAGCAGCTGATGGAAGTGCTGATGCTGCATAAAAACATGAGCAAAAGCGAAGCTTTCGAAGAGTCGGTTCGCATGTTAGATGCGGTCAAAATGCCGGAAGCGCGCAAGCGCATGCGCATGTACCCGCATGAGTTTTCCGGCGGCATGCGCCAGCGCGTGATGATCGCCATGGCACTGCTGTGCCGGCCCAAGCTGCTGATTGCCGATGAGCCGACCACCGCATTGGATGTGACGGTGCAGGCACAGATCATGACGTTGCTGAACGAGCTGAAGCGCGAGTTCAATACCGCGATCATCATGATCACCCACGACCTGGGCGTTGTGGCCGGTATCTGTAATAAGGTCTTGGTGATGTATGCCGGGCGTACCATGGAATACGGTAGCGCACGGGATGTGTTCTATCACCCGAGCCATCCTTATTCCATTGGTTTGCTGAATGCGGTACCGCGTCTGGACGCCGAAGGCGAGGCGCTGATGACCATCCCCGGCAACCCGCCGAACCTGCTGCGCCTGCCGAAGGGCTGTCCGTTCCAACCGCGTTGTGCGTACGCGATGGCGCAATGTTCGAGCGCTCCGCCATTGGAGCAGTTTGGTGAAGGGCGCCTGCGCGCCTGCTTTAAACCGGTGGAGGCGTTGGTATGACTGCGGTAACCGACAAGAAAGTGCTGCTCGAAGTGGCCGATTTGAAAGTGCACTTCGACATTCATGATGACAAACAGTGGTTCTGGCAGCCGCCAAAAACGCTCAAGGCCGTTGACGGTGTGACGCTGCGCCTGTTCGAAGGGGAAACCCTGGGCGTGGTGGGCGAGTCCGGCTGTGGAAAATCGACGTTCGCCCGCGCCATTATCGGCCTGGTGAAGGCTACCAGCGGCCGCGTGGCCTGGTTGGGTAAAGACCTGCTTGGCATGAGTGACGTCGACTGGCGCAAAACCCGCAGTGATATCCAGATGATCTTCCAGGATCCACTGGCTTCGCTGAACCCACGCATGACCATCGGTGAAATTATCGCGGAACCGCTGCGTACCTATTACCCAAAAATGCCGCGTCAGGAAGTGAAAGACAAGGTAAAGGCGATGATGCTGAAGGTTGGTCTGTTGCCTAACCTGATCAACCGCTATCCGCACGAGTTCTCTGGCGGTCAGTGCCAACGTATCGGGATTGCACGCGCCTTGATCCTCGAACCTAAGTTGGTGATCTGCGATGAGCCGGTCTCGGCGTTAGACGTGTCGATTCAGGCGCAGGTGGTGAACCTGCTGCAGCAACTGCAGCGTGAAATGGGCCTGTCGCTGATCTTTATCGCCCACGATCTGGCGGTGGTCAAACACATCTCCGACCGTGTGTTGGTGATGTATCTGGGCCATGCGGTGGAGCTGGGTACGTATGATGAGGTGTACCACAATCCACAGCATCCTTACACCAAAGCGTTGATGTCGGCGGTGCCGATCCCAGATCCGGACAAGGAGAAGGAAAAGCAGATCCAGTTACTGGAAGGGGAACTGCCTTCGCCGATCAACCCGCCATCTGGCTGCGTGTTCCGCACCCGCTGCCCGATCGCCGGGCCGGAATGTGCCAAGACGCGTCCGCTGCTGGAAGGCAGCTTCCGCCATGCCGTGTCCTGTCTGAAGGTCGATCCGCTGTAAACGGCCATTTCATTCCATTTTGTTGCCTGAAGGGTTCATGTTTGCATGAACCCTTTTTTTATGGCATTTCCGCCACAAGGTAAAACCAACAAAAACCACAAATAACTCACGCGGCTAAAAATGAAGTTCATCGTATTTATTTAAAATAATAAATAAAATTCAATGGGTAATTCTATTTTTCTATGATTTTCGCTGTCCCCTTTGCGATTTTAAAGTGTGGCTTTTATGTTGTAATGGTGTGGTTTGTGTGGTTTTATTATCACATGTTTCGTGGTGAGAAAACGCGTATGACACAGCTAAATGAAAATGTTGATGTGGTAGTTATCGGAGGCGGCGTAGTGGGATGTGCCGTTTTCCGACGTTTCACCCTGATGGGCGCGAAAACGTTATTGCTGGAGCGTGGCGGCGATATCTTGTCCGGCGCCAGCAAGGCCAACAGCGCGATCCTCCATACCGGTTTTGATGCGCCAACGGGAAGCCTGGAGCTGCAATGCATGCAGGCGGGTTACGACGAGTATTTGGCGATCAGAGAAAAGATGAACCTTCCGCTATTGCAGACCACGGCCATCGTGGTGGCCTGGAACGAAGAACAACTCGCGGCGCTGCCTGGCATAGTGAAACAGGCACATGAAAATGGGGTGACAGACGTGGCGCAGATTTCTGCCGCCGAAGTTTACCAGAGAGAGCCAAAATTAGCGGAGGGCGTGCTGGGTGGGGTATTAGTCCCCGGTGAATATGTCATCGATCCCTGGAGTGCGCCGCTCGCTTACGTTACGCAGGCCGTGATGCACGGTGGGGCTTACCGTTTTAACTGTGAAGTGACCAAGGCGACGCGCGATGAGCATGGTTGGTTATTGCAGACTAGCCAAGGCAGCGTGCGTACTAAGTTGGTGATCAACTGTGCGGGTAACCATGGCGATTTAATCGATGGCCTGTGGCGGAAACCAGATTATGAAATCCGCCCAAGGAAAGGGCAGTTTCTGGTCTATGACAAAGCCGCCGCGGCGGATATCAATGCCATCATCCTGCCGGTTCCGACACCCACCACCAAAGGCGTTCTGCTGTGTCGAACCATTTTCGGCAATATGATCCTGGGGCCGACGGCTGAAGAGCAAACCGACCGTAACCGGGCCGATGTCGATGAATCGGTGCTCAAAGGGCTGATTGAAAAAGGCAGCCGGATGTTGCCGACTTTGACGCAATACGGCGTGACCGCCACCTACGCCGGGCTACGGCCGGCAACGGAAAAGAAAGAGTACCGAATTTATCACTATCCGCAGGAAAATTGGATCAGCGTGGGCGGGATCCGTTCCACCGGGCTGACGGCTGCGTTGGGGATTGCCGCTCATGTAGAAACACTTTATCGCGACCATTTTAATCCGCTCTTTACCGATCAACCGCCTGCTGAACTCCAGTGGCCGGTGATGCCGATGCTGTCTGATTATCAGCCGCGTGATTATGCCTGTTCGGGCAATGGCGGCATTGTCTGTCACTGCGAATTGGTCACGCGGCGTGAGCTGGAGGCGGCATTCCACTCGGCGGTGCCGCCTGAATGTATCGGTGGTTTGCGTCGCCGTACCCGCGTCATGATGGGACGCTGCAACGGCTTTTTCTGCAGTAATCAGGTTGCCGAAATCGTGGGCGATCGTCTGGACAACACGCTGGTCGTTGGGAGGGTGGAATGAGTCAGTCATATGACGTGATTATTATTGGCGCCGGGCCGGCCGGTTTGGCCGCCGCCCGCGCTTTATGGGATGAAGGCGTAAACCGCGTTCTGCTGTTGGAAAGAGAAAAACAGGCGGGTGGCGTACCGCGCCATTGCCGTCACCCTACGTTCGGCATGCAGACGTTCTACCGGCCGATGAAAGGGCACCTCTGGGCCAAGCGCATTTTGAATCTGGTGCAAAACAATTGTGAAATCAGAACCGGCACCACGGTGATAAATATCAAGCCCGGGGGCGAGGTAATCATCTCTGACGATCGGGGCCTTGAAACCCTGCGTGCCAAACGCGTGATTATTGCCACGGGCGTGCGCGAAACGCCACGCCATGCCAGGCTGGTCAGCGGCGTAAGGCCGCAGGGTGTTCTGACCGCAGGGGCGTTACAGCAGTTTATCTATCTGAAAAAACTCAAGCCGGGCATTAAGCCGGTGATCGTCGGGTCTGAGCTGGTCAGCTTTTCCACTATCTGGACGCTGCGCAATGCGGGCATCAAGGCGCTGGCTCTGATTGATGAAAACCCCCGGCCAACGGCGTTTCGCGTGGCTGCGTTATATGCCCGCCTTATGGGCGTTAAGCTCTATCTGGGTGCGCATATCACTCAAATCAATGGCGGCGAGCGGGTGGAAAGTATCGAATTTACCGCCGCGGACGGCAGCTCACAACAATTGGCCTGCGACAGCATTATTTTTACCGGCCGCTTTACCGGCGAGTATACGCTGATCCGTAACAGCCATTTGGCCTATGAGCCTGAGACTGGCCGCCCATGGTTCGACCAGCACGGTCGCTGTTCCGATCCGGCCTATTATGTTGCAGGTAATATGACGCACCCCGCCGATATGGGCGATCAGTGTTACCAGGAAGGGTTGTGCGTAGGTCGGCAAGTTGCCCGATCTCTGCAACAGGATGACGCCGTGCGATTTGAGATTCCTATTCAACTGGACGAGGTATTCCGTCTTGCTGCGCCAAATCGGGTTTCCGTATCAGCACCGGCCGCCGATCGCGTCACGCTCAATGTCCGTGTTAACCGTTACCATAAAGGCGAAATCATCGTACGCGACGGTGAAAAAGAGCTTTACCGCGGAAAGCACCGCTGCTTGCCTGAACGTCGCATTCTTCTTAAAAATATCGATATTTCCGGTCTCACACCGAACAGTCACTTGACCGTTATCGCCCGATAGGGGTTTTTCCCACTTAGCACAATGAAAAAGCCTGCATATGCAGGCTTAGTTTATTCTGATGCCCAGAAAGCTATTTGAATTCGTGTTCAACCTCTGACCACAGACTTACGCGTTGATTGCGCGATTGATAGAACTCAATCTCTCGTTTAATGCCTGCGCTTTGATCCCAACCGGGAAGGTCCAAAATAATCAACTCTTCCATCATGGCTAAAAACAGCGCATCCACCGGCGCCCACATTTTGCCAATTTCTGCTTTATCGGTGTTTTGCAACTGCAAATTAATTGGGTGCGACATGGTGACCTGGCTGAAAACCGCATGACCGGCCTCGATGATGTTGGCTGCCACTTTATTGCAGGCGAGAAATCGCTCCTGCACCACGTTCTCATCGGCATGGCTGTAGGGGCAGGCAAGGAATATCTTACGCATGGTGAACCTCATAGGATTACATAAAGAAAGCAGTGCCTGGTTACCAGGCACTGCTGGGGAATTAAGCGGGAAATTAAACGGCCAGGGGAACGGTAGGCCGATCGTTTTGCGCTGCCGCTTCTTCGCGTGCGTCGCGCTGCTCCATCCGTTGCGCCTCTGGGACGGAAATAAAGATTGCGATGGTCACGGCAATGGCACCGGCAAGGAATTTACCGACCATAATCGGCAGGACCAGGGTGGGCTGGAAGTTGGCGGTAAAGGCCAAATGGTCGCCTAAGGTCGCTTGGGCACAGATGCCAAACGCCACGCACAGCACTTTGTCACGGGCGCGCATATCTTTGAACAGGTGATAAACGGCAATGATGTTGGCCAGCACCATGACCATGCCAATGGCCCCGGCATCCGTGAGCCGAAGTTGTCGGCCGATAAACTTCATCGGGCGCTGGCAGTACTTCTGGAACAGGTAGCAAATCGGGAAGGTACCCGCCAGCATGATGCCGATATAGCCGGCAATCTCAATCGCCCGGTAAAGTTCTTTTTCGTCGGCGAAAAGAGGATCGAACACCCAACCGCCAAAGACTTTGCTAAAGACCCCGGTGAAGTGCTGAATAATACAGGCGGCCAGCACCATTTTGATAAAGGCATCCATAATCTTGCCAAAGAACAGAAAGCATTTGACCATCCATAGGGTTCGGTATTTCAGCCCTAACGCCAGCAGGATGCAAAAAACGAACAGGGGAGAAAGCAGTTGCAAGGCATTGAAGAAGTCGATGCTTAAATAGTGGTTGGCGGGGGATGCCGTGGAGATGATATCCCGTACCGGAATATTATTAAGCGTGATGATCATCAATGAAATCAGCACGCCAAACGGAATGCTGATTAACCCCGCCATGGCGCCCAGCGCCAGATATTTGTGGTCTTTTTGCTGCAGCATGACCAGGCCGACCGGAATTAAATAAACGATACTGGCACCGGAGGTGTAGCCAACCAACATGGCTGTGATCCATTGATCACGGTTAGCCGCGATCGCGTCTGCCAACTGATAGCCGCCCATATCAACGGCGATAATCGACAGGGCGGCAATGGACGCATCCGATCCCATTGATTGGAACAGAGGGCCGACGGTGTAGGTAATAGCGTAAGAAAGAATCGGGATCGCCGCCATAATACCGGCCTGGGCCAGAAATACCGGGCCAATGGAATGAATACCATTGACGAATTCTTTGCCCAATCCGCTTTCGGGTTTGATCACCGAAGCCATGGCGCCGAGCAGGGTCCCGGCCATAATGATATAGATAATGATGTTGCCAATCTCAGACATAATTGCCTCCGTTTTCTTATTATTTATTCGCCGCGCAGGTTGCGGGAACGGGAAATAATGTCCTTATATTTTGCAAAATAAGGAGACAGATCGCGTTCTGCAGGCTCAGTGGTGACGTGTTGTGTTCTGACGTTCATCGGGTGGGTGTTGCCTAAGCCCTTGCGAGCCAGCAAAGCGACACCCTGCGCGGTAATTTCCCGGTTGGCAGGGGTAACGATGCGTTTTTGGATCAGGCTGGCAAGGAACTGCTTAAAGTAGAGGTTGGCCGATAAGCCACCGTCCACCGAAATGGTGTCGCCAATGGGCCGAACTTTGTCCATGGCGTAGATCACCTCGGCCGAGCGCATGGCGATCCCTTCAAGAATGGACTGCAGCATGTCTTTGCGCTCGGTTTCCAGCGACAGTCCAGCCCATAATCCGGCTGCCGAGCGATCCCAATAGGGGCAACCCAAGCCGGAGAGTGCAGGGATAAAAGCCAAGCCGCGAGCGATGGCCGGTTCATCCGGGAAATCGGAGAACTCCTCGATATCGCTGTACAAGCCGATCTTTTTGGCCCAGTTAATGGCTGATGCCGCGTTATAGACGCCGCCATCCAGGCCGTAGAGCGGAGGCTCGCCCGGTAATTTCCAGCATAATGTCGGGAGCAGCCCTGAGCCTTGCGCGTCGGGAACCTTGGGACCGGTAATCGATTGCAAGAACGCGCCGGTGCCGAAAGTGATTTTCATCTGACCGGGCTGCAGGCAGCCATGACCATAAGTGCCGGCAAACTGATCGACAATGCAGGCTGTCAGCGGCGTGGTATTGCCGGCATAGGTCACGTCGCCAAAATGGCCGGTATTGTCGCGAATGTTTGGCAATGCTTCGATTGGAACGCCAAATAACCGACACAGTTCTTCGTCCCATTGCAGGGTATGAATATTGAATAACGAGGTTCGGGAAGCCGAGTTGTAATCGGTGATGTGTGTCCCGCACAGGTGGAACATGAAAAAACTGTCCATCGTACCGAGTCGCAAATGGCCGCGGCGTGAAAGCTCACGGGCACCGGGCACATTGCGCATGATCCATCCCAGCTTGCTTCCGGAAAAATACGTATCCAGTGGCAAGCCGGTCTTCGCCCTGATGGTCTCTTCAAAACCTTCATTGCGCAGTTGACGGATAACGGATTCGGTACGCTGGTCTTGCCAAATAATGGCGTTATAGAGCGGCAGGCCGCTCTGGGCATCCCAGGCGACGACGCTTTCGCCCTGATGCGCCAGGCCAATGGCATCCACCACCCCACACTGGCTAAGACAGGTGCGAATATTGCGCAGGATCTCCATGGGATCATGTTCAACCCAACCAGGATTGGGCGTTAATTGTTTGTGCGCGATGGCGGCGGGGGAAAAATGTTTTCCGTCCTCGCCGAACACCACGGCGCGTGTTCCTGTTGTTCCTTGGTCAATGGCTGCATAGCGTTGGTTCAGCATAAAGCCCTCAGGTCTATTTTGTGGTTTATATGTTGTCATTGTGCCCGTTTATATTATTTAGTATCATCGCTACACATTAAATCAACATCAAACTCACAATTTTCGATTTAATTGTGACCAACATCTTGGTTTTGGCTTCTGGCAGTGTGGTTATGCTGTGGTTTTAGCCCTGTGAAAAGTGAAATGGGCAGTTGCTTCACGTGAGGAGTTGGTAAACAATTGTCGACCAAGCAATAAAACGCCCTGCAAACCCACACTTTTTATAATGTTAAAAACAGCATAATGGATCAGAAGATGGATTACTCAAACGCATTAGAACGAAGGAACATCATTCTCGATAAGTTGAAAAATAGTGGGCAGGTGTTCGTCAATGAATTGGCTGATGACTTTAATGTTTCTCAGGAAACCATTCGCAGAGATCTGAATAAGCTTGAAGAGCTGAAACACATCAAGAAAATCCATGGTGGGGCGGTTATCGCTCAGTTTGGGTTTGAGCTGGAATTTAATCAGCGGGCCAAATTGGCTGAAGACGACAAAAAGGCCATTGCCATTAAGGCGGCCGAATTGATCAAGCCCGGGGACTCGCTGTTTATCGACTTCGGGACTACGACGCTGGAGTTTGCCAAGCAGATTGCCGGTATTAATCAGCTTACCGTCATCACCAATTCTCCGGTGATCGCCAATCTGTTCCATGACAATTCAACGATTAACCTGATCCTGATTGGTGGCCAGTTTGGCCTGTCGAAAATGGAGTGCATTGGCCCGGTGGCATTGCAGGGGATCAGCGCTTTCTATGCGGATTACGCGGTCATCGGTGCCGGGGCGGTGAGCCCAAAGGCAGGGGTGATGGATCAGGATTTGAACGAGGCCGCCATTGCCCGTCAGATGATCAAAAACAGCAACAAAACCATTGTCCTTGCCGATGGGCACAAGTTGAATAACCATGCGACAGGGCTGGTGGCAGAGTTAAAAGATATCTCGTGGTTGGTGACCAGCGATCCGGAGAAGAAACTGAAGAACTTGGTTTTCCCGGCGAATCTTCAGGTGATTGTGGCCTGAGGAGGGTAAGCAACCCTGCCGGTCACGATGACCGACAGGGTTATATGAGTATCAGAAGGTTACTCTTTCCACAGGATGTGGCAAAGCTTGTGGTCTTTCTCGCGGCACAGCAGCACGCGGGCAAAAACGTCGTTGATTGGCTCGCCATCGCTGTCTGCCAGACCAATCACTACCTCGGCAAAGAAATCCGGGTTCAGGTCAAAATCCACATGTTCCGACCAGTCTTCCGCAGGGTCATACAGTTCTGCGCCACCGCGCTCCTCAAACTGCAGATTGAACAGCAGAATATCCGCCGGATCCAGATTGTCGCCGGCCAGTTCCAGAAAGATGTCGTAAGCCTGTTCCAGCGTTTCGTCTTCAGTAAGGCGGTTATTCAAATCCATAATTAAATCCCGATCACAAATGATTTGGCGTTATTAAACCATGCCCGCTACGGCATTTATAGCAGCGGGCTGAAAAAGTAGAACAGGCGCTCGACAATCCGATGCCAGAACGGCCGTTTCTGCCACTCCTGGGCGTTCAGCAACTGCGATCGGGCAATATAATCATCCTGCACACAGGCCAGATCGCTGCCGAAACCGTCATCGTCGATCACCAGCGTGATTTCGAAGTTCAGCCACAGGCTGCGCATGTCCAGGTTCACCGTACCCACAAGGCTGAGCTGACCGTCGACCAACACGCTCTTGGTATGCAGCAGACCGCCTTCGAACTGATAAATCCGCACGCCCGCTTCCAGCAGTTCGGAGAAGAAGGAGCGGCTGGCCCAGCGTACCATCGTCGAGTCGTTGTCGCGTGGGACAATAATGCTGACCTCCACCCCGCGCAGGGCAGCGGTGCAGATAGCATGCAGCAGGTCGTCGCTTGGCACAAAGTAAGGCGTGGTCATGATCAGCTGTTCGCGCGCAGAGTAAACGGCCGTCAGCAGCGCCTGGTGGATCATCTCTTCAGGGAAGCCGGGGCCGGAGGCGATAACCTGGATCGTGTGGCCGCTTTCCTGTTCGAACGGCATGATATTGACGTCCGGCGGCGGCGGCAGGATGCGTTTACCGGTTTCAATTTCCCAATCGCAGGCATAAACGATCCCCATGGTGCTGGCGACCGGGCCCTCCATGCGTGCCATCAAATCGATCCATTGGCCGACGCCGGCGTCCTGTTTGAAATAGCGTGGGTCCACCATGTTCATGCTACCGGTGTAGGCAATATAGTTGTCGATCAGTACCACTTTACGGTGTTGGCGCAAATCCATTCGACGAAGGAATACACGGAACAGGTTGACCTTGAGTGCTTCCACGACTTCGATACCGGCATTACGCATCATGCCGGGATAGGGACTACGGAAGAATTGCAGGCTACCGGCAGAATCCAGCATCAGGCGGCAGTGTACGCCCCGGCGCGCGGCCGCCATCAGCGACTCGGCGACCTGATCCACCAGTCCGCCGGGCTGCCAGATATAAAACACCATCTCTATATTATGGCGAGCCAGCTCAATATCGCGGATAAGCGCTTCCAGCGTTGAATCCGTCGTGGTCAGCAGCTGAAGTTGGTTGCCTTTGACACCATCAATCCCCTGACGGCGATCGCAAAGTTGGAACAGAGGTCTGGCTACCTCGCTGTACTCCGTAGCGAAGATCCGCTGGCTCTCTTTTAATTCGCTCAGCCAGCGTGCGGTAGAGGGCCACATGGCCTTGGCGCGTTCGGCCCGGCGTTTGCCCAGGTGCAATTCGCCAAAAGATAAATAAGCCACAATACCAAACAGCGGCAGAATGTAGATAACCAGCAGCCAGGCCATCGCTGACGGTACGGCACGGCGTTTCATCAGAATACGCAGGGTCACACCGGCGATAAGCAGCCAGTAACCAAACACCATGAGCCAACTGATTACGGTATAAAATGTTGTCATAAAGGCGAAAAATCCCGTTCGCAAACCACCAACGATGAGTGTACGCACAGAATGGTAAAGGGGAAACCTTTTCTCCGCGCTTATGTTGCAAAAATATGATTGTCTTAAGGCACTTGCTGTAAACGAAAAGGACATTTTGGGCTAACTGCCGCGTTGTCGGGGCAGAGTAAAATACGAAAAACTGTGGCTTGGATCGCACAGCGAAAGGGCTATAATGCCCGCCGTTGGCTTTTGACGAATGAGTAACGAAACGATGAGACGCAGTAGAAACGAAGTGGGCCGCTGGCGGATGTTGCGGCAGAGCCAGCGCCGCAGGCATCGCTGGTTGGAACGCCAGTCATGCAGCAATCGGCATATCATTCGGGTGCGGCGTCGCCTGGACGATCAGCACCGACGTTCGTTGCTGTTTGTGGTGTCATACGAGTGGTAAAACGAAAACAGTCCCTGAGGGGACTGTTTTGTTAGCGGAGACTGGGGGTTATTTACCCAGATAGGCGTTAAGCATCCACACCTGTTTTTCCTGCTCTTTGATGTAGTCGCTCATCAGGGAAGCAGTCCCTTCATCACCGGCATCGGCAGCCAGCGTCAGCAGTTCACGCTGTTGTTGCAGCAGCACCGAATAGCCGTGCAACAAACCGCTTAGCGTGCCTTTATCGTCGGTGACGTTGGTGTCTTCCTTGATGTCGGAAGTTTTCAGGTAATCGCTAAAAGCATGACGCGGTTGTGAACCCAGGGTCAAAATACGCTCTGCCAATTCATCGACTTTGGTCAGCAGGTCGTTATAGGTTTCTTCAAATTTGACGTGCAGCTCGAAGAAGTGCGGGCCTGAAATGTTCCAGTGGTAGCCGCGTACGTTCATATACAGCACCTGATAATTCGCCAGCAGCGCATTCAAGGCTTCCGAGAGTTTTGCCGATTGTTTGCTGTCCAGGCCGATATGGTTTTTTGCTGTTTTCTTCGTCGTTGCCATAATAATCTTCTCCTGATTATTTGATTCGATGATTTACACAATATCCATAACAAACACAGTAACCGGATTTATCGCAGGGTTAAAGACGTTCAAAAGCATCAATGCAATCGTCAAAACCAATATCGATAAATCCGCGAAGCAAATTGCCAAATCAGTTTAAGCAGAATGCGTTAACAACAACAGCAGCTTTCGACCATTACTTGCGCAATGCCATTTTTGCCACGCCGGCGCCCAGTGCCATCAGCGTAGCAGCTGCAATCAGCACGATGATAAATGCGCGGTCGAATGCCAGGCGCGCCAGCTGTTTTAGCTGTTCAGCCTGATCGGCTGCCAGATTGGCGGCCAGCCTCAACGCCTCATCGATGCTGTCGTAGGCGATATCACTTACCGGCAGGCTGTCAGGCAGAGCCAGGCTGTGGCTATAGATGGCGGTCATCAATCCGCCAAGCAAGGTGATGCCCAGAACCCCGCCCAGTTCATAGGAAACGTCTTCGATCGACGCTGCCATACCTGACTTCTCTTCCGGCGCGTTAAGCATGATGGCGGTGGAGGCTGCTGTGATCACGGCGCCAAGACCAAAACCGGCGATGAACAGGCAAATCAGCTGCAACACCAGGCTACTTTGGTAAAGCAGAGCCAGGCCTGCGATACCCAAGCCGGTCAGAGTAAATCCGCCGAGTATCATGCTGCGCTCACCGAAGCGCGGCAGCAGTAAGCCGGTTAACGGGCCTGCCAGCGCTGACGCCAGCGGGATCGGCAGAATAAACAGCGCGGCCTGCAAAGGGCTGAGTTCAAGCACCAGCTGCAGCCGTTGAGTCAGTACCAGCTCTACGCCGACTAACGCAATCATCGACACTAACGCTACCCCGACGCCACCGGCAAACAGCCGATTCTGGAACAACGAGAAGTCGATCATCGGATAGCGTGCCCGCCGTTGGCGGCGAACGAACAGCCAGAGCGAAACAACGCCGATCGTGGCGGCAATCGCCAACGCGGTAAAGGAGGGTGCCGCTTTGCTTAGTTCCTTTAACGCATAGATACAACCAACTAGACCGGCCATGATCTGTACCGAGCCGATGATATCGTAAGGGCTTTTGTTTTCGCCGCCGCAGTGTGGAATCAAACGCCATGCAAACGGCAGTACTGCCAACACCACAGGGACGTTGATCAAAAACACCGAGCCCCACCAGAAATATTCCAGCAGCACGCCGCCAACCACCGGTCCAATAGCCGCCCCGCCAGAGGCCACCGCTGCCCAGATGCCTATGGCCAAGGCGCGTTCACGCTCATCAGTAAAGACATGACGGACAATGGAAAGGGTAGCCGGCATCATCATCGCGGCACCTACCGCAAGGAATACCCGGGCAGCGATCAGCCATTCGGCCGACGGGGAAAAGGCCGCGCAAAGCGAGGCGACGGCAAACACCGGCAACCCGGCTATAAACAATCGCTTATGACCAATACGATCGCTCAACATGCCTGCACCAGGCAGTAAACCCGCTACCACCAGTGGATAGGCATTTACGATCCATAATTTTTGCGAAGCGCTGGCATCCAGCGCCAGGGTCAGCCGTGGCAAAGCGGTGTAAAGTACCGTCATGTCGATAATAATCAAAAATAGCGCGCTGGAAATCATTGCCAGGATCAACCAGCGGTTGTTTACGTGCATAATATTATTCCAAAAAAACAAGCTACGCGGGGGCGTAGCTATAAGATCGTCACCACTCAGGATTGCCGGGTGGTATACTGGCGTAATATATATCCATACGTATGTATTGAAAAGGGGGTTTCTCAATGGGACGTCAACGCAGCATCGATCGTGACAAGGTTCTGGACGTGGCGGAAGAGATTGTCGCCACGCAGGGTGCCGCCGGGCTGACCATTGATTCTGTTGCCAGAGCGATGGGGATTTCAAAAGGTGGCGTGCAATATTGCTTCGGCAGCAAAGACGCGATGATCGATGCGATGTTCGATCGCTGGGGTAAGGCCTATGAACGAGTATTCGATGAGATTGCCGGCGAAAACCCCACGGCCACGACGAGTGTGCAAGCGCATCTGCAGGCGACCCGAAGCTCCGATCAGGCCTCCAGCGCCAAGGCTGCCGGGCTGATGGCGACCCTGATCCAAACGCCGGAGCATCTGGACAGCACGCGTGAATGGTACCGCAGCCGGATTGCCGGACTGGATTTAGCCACTGAGGAAGGCAAGCGTGCGCGGCTGGCGTTTTTGGCCACCGAAGGAGCATTTATGCTGCGCTACTTTGGCTTGATGGAGATTGATCCGGCGGAGTGGGATGCCATGTTTGCGGATATGCAGACATTGATTTTGCAAAATGTGCAGAGTCGCTGAAGATTATTAGTGGATCAGGATTAACGCGGCCCGAGTCACCGCCGCGTTAATACGCCATTTGAGTCTTCAGGCGTTATTTGTAGGCCACGGCATTGATGGTTTCGAAGGAGGTTTTCCCTTCGCGACCGATAATCACATAGTATTTCCCGCCTTTTTCATCGACCGCTTTAGACAATCTTGCGTGATCGATGCCCACGGTATCATCACCATCTTGTGAGATGGTCACCGGACCAATTTCGGTGTGTTTTGCGGCTTCTTCCTTGGTGATTTCAATGGCGGCCATGGAAGAGAAGGAGGCGAATGCCAGTACAGCCAACAGATATTTAGTTGCTTTCATCACTATTCCTATTACGTAGAGAACGAATGGATAAGTTCGAACATGACTACGGCTTAAGTGTAGGTCGCAGCTGTAGGTTTTCCATGCAGTGGTAAAAATAAGCGGTACAGGCGGTGCCTATCGCACCGATAGATGGCGAATTCAGCGGGGAAGGGAGTATGTTTATCGAACAAGATATTCCCTCGAAGAACCCTTTAGCCAGCCACTCCGTGCTGGCTTTTTTTTGTCCGCAACGAAAAGCCGCGATCCTCCGCGGCTGTTGTCGGTGTTAAGTTTTTATACCTGACGCATATAAACATCGGTAATACGCAGGTCGAAGTTACTTTTCATTTTTGACACATCAATCAGTAGAAAAGCATGAGTTGCCCAGTCAGGAGCGCGTTCAAAGTTGGGCGGCTGAGTGGTGTAACCTTGCATTTGGCCAGGTATAGTCACGGTTTTCAGTTCAGATTCAACGCCACTGAAATTAAAGGTGTACGAGTGACCTGTCTGCTGCAGCAGTATTTGGGGCTCTCTATCTTGCTGTGCACCAAATTCGTTCAGTTTTGCCCATACAATTTTTACCTGGCAGCTTTGTCCATCACCAGCGAAAGTATTGGCGCGAAGATGATGAATGACGCTGCCGTAGCCTTTTAGCTTTATTGTCCCTAACACGGCTTGAAACACGCCGCTGCCTGCGGAGACGTTACGCCCCAGTGAGACAAAGTCGGGCTGCCGGATGAGGCTAAAATTGGTGCTGTTTGCGGTTCCCCAGCCGTAACGAGATTTGCGCACGCTGTTAATCCCTCCTGGCGGAAGAACCCAAACCTCCTCGGTCCATTTCTCATTGCCAGTGCCACTGGTATAGGTTGTGCTGTCGAGCCAGTTGTCCTGAATACCGCTATCGGTACGAACCTGTGTCAGCAAATAGGGCCAGGCAATAGGCAATTGAGTATCATGTAATGATGCCGAGCCGCCGCCATCAATCCAACCGCTGACGTTCGCATCCCCACCCTGCTGCATCTGTCCAATATTGACCTTCTCAAACACGACACGGGCCAGGTTGCCAAAATAAAATGGATTACTCGTGGTGGGATAGGTAGATGGGCTACCTCCTGCTTTAAAGGTGAACAGACCGCCAATAAAGTTAACCTTGCAGCTTTTATTATCCGGAATGTTGACGATGTAATTCTGTGGGCCATAGCCTTCAACGTGGCAATCGCGGAAAATGTGCTGTCCGCCTTCAATATGAATATATTTCCCCAGGCTGTCCGTCGATGTCTGCTGCCCATTTTTTCCGTAGATATAATCAAAGGAACAGTTGAAGAAATAGCTATACCCTCCCTGAAGATTCACGCCGCAGTTACTTTGCGCGAAGACACAGCTGTGAAAGTTCATCTCTTCACCGGAGTCTGTAGTGTTGTTTGGGAAGAAGTAACAGATGTCACAATGATTGAAGGTAAAAGCATACATGCGTAGGAAATAGAAATTAGTGGTGCCTGTCAGGCCATGGGCGAACCCCTCAAGACCACCACCGGTGAACGTTAGAGAATTACGTGGGTAACTTTTCGAAAGCGAAGTGGAAAATGTCATCCCATCGACAAAAGTGTCAGCCCCAGGACCCAGCATACGCAGATTTTTAACACTAAGATTGCCTTGAGCATAGCCGGCATCATTTTGCCATCCGATGGCGGTATTACGCTTATCTTGGCTGCCGCGAGCCATATCCGAGAAATCCAGCAATGCGCCGGAAAAATCATAATCGACGGTTTTGGTGTCAAAGATCAGTTTCTTTGTACACTTGAAACGGCCATTGCCAAAAATTAGGTTGCCGTTTTTCAACACGCGGGAGCCACTGGCACTGGCCAACGAACTGGCATAGTCATGCGCTTTTTGGATCGCATCCGTATCGTCAGCAAGACCATCGCCTTTAGCACCGTACAGATAAGGTGAAACTGTACCTGCCACCTCCAATATACGCAGCCAAACCCACGACGAGTTAGGGCGAATAAACATGCCACCGTCGTCTGCCGGTGTCGATTGTGCTTTAGCGACAAAGATGCCACCGCCTGCAGGTTGGCCGTTACTGCTGCTCCAGCTTGAATCATAGGCGGTTACTGCGATCAGCTCACCGGCAAGGGTAGGTACGGTGCTTCTCAATGTGGCAATATCAGGGCAGGTGTTCATCATTTGATCCTCATAGGGAAAATTGGAGTTACTGTATTTATATACAGCACTCAGAGTCTATGAGCGCATCGCATCATGCACAATAGCGTGAAAGGTGAAGGTCGTTGTGCCAGTCAAGGCTAAACCAAGAAGGAGATATATACGTAAGGCCAATCGTCGGCGTAGCCGGCCATGCTTTGTGGTCACAACCCACTGAGCGGGAGTTCAGTGGGTTGTCTTCGCGCTAAAACACCTGTTTGAACGGTTTGACCGTTACGTCACCATAAACGCCAGCGGCGACGTAGGGATCTTGTTCAGCCCAGGCTTGTGCGTCTGCCAGCGAGGCGAACTCCGCAATAACGGTGGAGCCGCTGAAACCTGCGCTACCCGGATCGTTACTGTCGATGGCGGGGTTGGGGCCGGCAACCACCAAACGGCCCGCATCACGCAGTGCCTGCAGGCGCGCCAGGTGCGCGGGGCGTACCGACAGGCGGTTTTCCAAGGAGTTGGGGACGTCTTGCGCGTAGATCAGATAAAGCATGTTTCACCTTTAAAATCATTGCTATAGAACGGTAAATTTAAAGTAGCGCAAAAGACGAGACAAGGGAATGCCCGCCCGCTGGAATTTAGCCATGGCTGGCGCTTATGCCTTGAAGCCGCTAGTGTTTATTCGTATAGTGCGGCCGCGCGATTCATCGGACAAGGTTTGTGAGGTAGAGAAATGACGGAACTGGTTAGAGAGAAACTCAACTTGCCTGAGGGCAAAAGCAAGCTGCTGCTGCACTCCTGCTGTGCTCCCTGTTCCGGTGAGGTGATGGAAGCCATTCAGGCCTCCGGCATCGAGTACGCCATTTTCTTCTATAACCCGAACATCCATCCGCAAAAGGAATACCTGCTGCGTAAAGACGAGAACATCCGTTTTGCCGAGCAGCATGGTGTACCCATTATTGACGCCGATTACGATACCGATAACTGGTTTGCTCGCGCCAAAGGGATGGAGCATGAACCCGAGCGCGGCATCCGTTGCACCATGTGCTTCGACATGCGTTTCGAACGTACCGCGCTGTATGCGCACGAAAATGGCTACGATACCATTTCCAGTTCGCTGGGCATCTCCCGCTGGAAGAACATGCAGCAAATCACCGACTGCGGCGTGCGTGCGGCAGAAAAGTACCCGGATCTTGAGTACTGGGATTACAACTGGCGTAAAAAAGGCGGTGCTTCGCGGATGATCGACATCAGCAAGCGCGAGCGCTTCTATCAACAGGAGTATTGCGGTTGCGTTTATTCACTTCGTGACACCAACCTGCACCGCAAAGCACAGGGCCGGCCGTTGATCAAACTGGGCGTGCTGTATTACGGCGATGAAGAATAACGCCACATTGATAACGAATAACCCGCTACGGCGGGTTTTTTGCTTCTTGGCGGCGGTAAATCAGGTTAATGAAGCGTGTAAAAGCCTCGGTGAAAAGGCAAATGAAAGGTTAATATCCCCATGAGTTTGCAGGTTTTAGCGATGAATAACGACGATTAGAGCGATAGTTTGCCATTCGTTATTGAATATGATTGCTATTTGCATTTAAACTTGGCGAACCAGAGGAAACAGAATCATTATGCCGCTAAAAAAGATGTTCCTTAATCGCCGTTTGTCCGTGCCGATTGTCCTGTCCGTTGGCTTACATAGCGCCCTGGTGGCGGGTCTGCTCTATGCTTCTGTCAAAGAAGTGATGGAGTTGCCGAAACCTGAAGATGCGCCAATCAGCGTCATGATGGTCAATACCGCCGCGATGGCGGAGCCGCCACCTCCTGCGCCGGCCGAGCCGGAGCCAGAACCGCAGGTGGAGCCTGAACCCGAGCCGGAACCAGAACCGATCCCGGAGCCGCCGCCGAAGGCGATATTGAAGCCTGAGCCGGTAAAACCCAAACCGAAGCCAAAACCTAAGCCGAAGGTCGAAAAAACGGTCAAGCGTGAACCGCAGAAAACTGAGCCGCGTGAGCCTTCGCCGTTTGAAAATAACCAGCCGGCCAAGCCTATCGACAAAGCGCCAGTTAAGCAGGCACCGTCAGCCCCGGTGGCGGGTAATTCGCGTGATGTGGCACCGAGGGCGCTCAGCCGTGTCGATCCGATTTATCCGCCGCGTGCCAGAGCATTGCAGATTGAAGGCAATGTACGGGTACAGTTCGATATCGACAGCGACGGCCGGGTGAGCAACGTGCGTATTCTGTCTGCGGAACCGCGCAATATGTTCGAGCGTGAAGTGAAGCAGGCAATGCGTAAGTGGCGTTATGAAGCCAAAGAAGCGAAAGATCGTACCGTGAATATTCGCTTTAAAATTAACGGCACCACGGAAATGAACTGACCGACAGGTTAGGGTTAATTAAAGACAAGGGTCGCTTCGGCGGCCCTTTTTGCTGCCTGAAATTCGCTATGCGTTGCCTTAATCCTGCAATTCGCCTTATTAAAACTAAAAGGTGTAACGATAAACTTTTATAAGTCCTGCTAGAGAAAACCTGCCTCACTGCGCCTGACTGTAAAATAGGCATCTAAACCTGATTTATTGAACAAAAGCCGATCGCTCTCTCACTTCACGCAACATTAACGCTCATTTAACTTAATTGTGAACCCGATCACTTCAACTTCTCGGCACATAAAACAAAATGAAATGGTGTAACGTTAAACCTTTTCGGGGAAAACTATGAGTTCTTACCAAGCCAGCTTACTGTCTGTCTCATTTATGACCTATATGGTGATGGCGGGTCTCCTCACTCAGATAGGCATTGTTATTAAACCGATGTCTGTTTATCTGGGTATGGGCATCACGGACGCCGCGGCGATGTTTTCTTACCTGACCGGTGGCACGCTTTTGGGAACGTTCATCTCGATGGCGGTGTATTCCCGATTTGAGATCCGTCACATCCTGCGCGTCACCTATGCCATTTTCCTGGTTGTTCTGGCCGCATTGGTGTTTCTGGATGTCAGAAATCCGTTTGTTGTTTCGTTCTATCTTTTTGTTTTGGGCACCTGTTGCGGCACCGGTTTGTCGGGCGGCGCAGTGCTTATCTCCAAAGTTTTCAACGAAAACAAACGTGCTTCTGCCTTTATCGCCACTGATTGTGCCTTTAGCGCTTCCGGTTTTATCTTTCCCTCGATGGCGACAATGATCATTGCGGCCAATATGCAATGGACTACCGCCTACGGACTGGCGGGCGTGATTGCCGCACTGGTGTTTATCAGCACCTTTATATTGAAATATCCGAAAGGGGATTTGGCCGAAGCCGATAAAGCAAACACCCCAGGCGCCAGGTTTAACTGGAAAGAGGTGATGACCCCCAGAGTGGTTTTAATGGGGTTTGCGCTCGGTGTTTACCTGTTTGCTCAGAGTACTTTCCTGACCTGGTCGCCCAGTTACTTGCAGCAGACGTTTGGTTTATCCGCGGTGGAATCGGGTGCGGCAGTGGGCAACTATTGGGGGCCATCCGTGTTTGGTTTGATCACCGCGGCCGTCTTGGTTAACAGGATCCCGGCGCGAAAAATGCTGGTGGCAGTCTCTATCATCGCCATTGTGCTGACCTTTTACTTAAGCATGACCCCCAATCCGAAAGTTTTCCTGAGCCTCACACTCGGCTTCGGTTTCCTGACCTCGTGCGTCTATAAACTAGGCATTTCCGTTGGCTCTCAACAGGTGAAAAATTCTCCGGCCGTGCTGGTTACCTTTTTACTGACGTGCGGAACCGTGGGCAGCACGATTTCTCCGGCTTTGTCTGCCGCCATCGTTGATCGGTTCGGGGTGGCCAGCGCGATGGTCATGACCGTCCTAGGCTTTACCGCCGTCTGTATCGCCATTGTTGCCTGTCTGATACTCGAGAAGATTGAAAACACCAAATCCACAAAGGAAATATATTCATGAAGAGAAAAGTCATTTTTGATACGGATCCCGGTATTGACGACAGCATGGCGATGCTGCTGGCACATGCCAGTTCAGAGATAGAGCTGATGGGGATTACCACCGTTTTTGGCAATGCGACTATCGAGAATGCCACCAGAAATGCGCTGTATCTAAAGCAGCGGTTTGGTCTGACTGCAGATGTTGCGATGGGTGCAGATACTCCGCTGGTCGTCGCGGCGGGTGAGCCAACCACTTTTGTCCATGGGTTAAATGGATTGGGGGATATAGATATTCCTGCGGGGGAGTATCACGGCATCGATAAGCGAGCGGCTCATGACTACATTATCGATAGCGTAAAAGCCCATCCGGGCGAGATTACCTTAATCGCCGTCGGCAGGTTAACCAATCTGGCTTTGGCGGTTGAAAAGGATCCCAGCATTGCCGGCCTGGTCAAAGAGGTGATTGTGATGGGCGGAGCATTTGGCCATAACGGCCATACGGGTAATGTGACTCCCTTCGCGGAAGCCAACATCATCGGCGACCCGCATGCGGCCGACAGGGTGATGACCACTGACTGGCCGGTGACTGTCGTTGGGCTGGACGTTACTCAGCAAACGGTAATGACTGGCGAATATATTGATCGACTACGTCTGGATTCAGCCCGATACGGTGAGTTCATTTATCGCATAACGCGCTTTTATGCGGACTTTCATCAACGGGAAGTGGGTATGGAAGGGTTTTATGTGCACGACTCTTCGGCCATTGCCTATGCGATTGCCCCTGAGCTGTTCGACGTCAAAGTCGGCGCTATACGGGTGATTACTGAAGGGCCGGCCATCGGGCATACCCTGCTTAAAGAGGGGGGGAAACGTTACCCGATTGATGAGTGGAGCGGGAAACCGAAGCAACGTGTTTGCGTTCAGGTTGATCACCAGGGGGTGCTTGACCTCTATATGGCGACCATGGTGGAGAAGGCGACGGTTTAGTTTCTGAACGTCATTTTCCGAAATCGACGGGTTCACTGACCGATCCCCGGACGACCAGACTAGGTGTTATTGATATTATGGCTTTACTCCCTGAATGAGACATTTTCATGGTCAGGCCTTCCAGGGCTTGGTAAGCAATGTCGTCCAAAGGAATTCTAACCGTGGAGAGTGACGGGAAAGACAATTTGGACATTTCTATATCATCGTAACCCATGACTGAAAGCTCCCTGGGGATCTTCAAGCCCAGTTCATTCGCCGCATTCTGTACGCCAATGGCCATTAAATCGTTATGACAGATAATGGCCGTTGGTAACGCTGCGGAGGAGAAAAGTTGATACATGGCGTCAACGCCGCTCTGATAGGTGTAGTTTCCTTCGATATAGTCGACGGAGTCTTCAGGCAGGTTAAATTCCCCCAGTGCTTTTTTCAGACCCGCGATACGGTTTGTTGTGGTCTTTAACGCTTTGGGCCCGGTCACACAGGCAATTTTTTTGTGCCCTTTGGACAGCAAGAACCGTCCTGCTATATAGCCGCCAGTCTCGTTATGTAAATTGAACTCTGTCCCCCCGCACAAACTCATCACATCACCGATATCGAAAGCGATAGCCACCACCGGCACCGCATGGATCTGTTTGATTACGGTATCAATTTTGTCGCGCTTCAACGATATGAGGATGATGCCGTCCACGCGGCCCGACATTAAATTAATGTAGGTATGCAAATCCTCTTTATCGGCATGGCGGAAGCAGGAGATAACGGTAAAGTCCTGCTTGAAGCATTCATTTTCCAGCTTGAAAAACAGCTCGGAGAAAAAGGGGTTTTGGTCGACGATCGAAATGATGCCAATGCTTTTTAAACTGGCAGAGTTTTTCTTGAGTGAGGCGGCCAAGGCATTGTGTCGGTAGCCGGTAGCCTGAATGGCTTCCAGAATGCTCTGCCGGGTATCATCTTTTAGCTTTTTTTTATTATTAATAAAGTTAGATACGGTTGTTACAGAGACACCGGCATGGCGTGCAACGTCTTTAAGGGTAGCCATTCTCTACTTATAACCTCAGTTTTATGCCACAAGATGAATTGATAGGCGGAGCACTGACCAAGATAGCGATAGGCCGACTCTGGCGTCCCACGTCGTGAGGGTACCCGGTTGATTATACACAAGCAAAATCAAGATACAGGCCTTTAACCGCCAAAAGGCGTTATTGAAACGCGTTGATTAATCAGCAGCAATAAAAAAGCCCGATGGGATGCATCGGGCTGATTGAAAACGAATTTTGTCGCTACGGCTTATTCATCGAAACCTACACGGAAATTCATTTTTCCGTCGGGCAGGGCCCGTGAATTGCCCTCATCGTCCACCGCGACATAGGTAAATACTGCCTCGGTTGCGCGATAACGCTGGCCTATCGGGGCGGAGGACACTTTTTTGACCCACACTTCGATATTGATGGTGATAGAACTGCGCCCGGTACGGATACAGTGCGCATAGCAACATACCACATCACCCACGGCGACAGGTTTCAGGAAGGTCATACCATCGACGCGTACTGTTACTACGCGTCCCTCGGCAATTTCTTTTGCCTGAATAGCGCCGCCGATGTCCATCTGCGACATCAGCCAGCCGCCAAAAATATCACCGTTGGCATTGGTATCTGCCGGCATCGCCAGCGTGCGCAGTACCATTTCGCCACTGGGTAAAGGTCGTTGTTGAGTCATAGCTGTCTGCTTATCAAAGAAGGGATTTCACTATACTGCCCGTAGCAAGGACTACGGGCATTAACAATTTTGTAACTATTTTTTCTGTTCTTCCGGCATGTGCCGATAAATATAAATACCGCTTAGCAGGGTAAATACCAGCGTCAGCGCGGTCAGGCCGAACACCTTAAAATTGACCCAAACGCTTTGAGGCAGCCAGAAAGCGACGTAGATGTTCGCCAGGCCGCAGACCAGGAAGAACACCGCCCAGGCCAGATTGAGGTTGTTCCAGACTTTATCCGGCAGCGTCAGCTCTTTCCCCAGCATGCGCTGCACCAACGGCTTCTTGAGCACCAGTTGGCTGATCAGTAGTGCCAGCGCGAACAGCGTGTAGATGATGGTCACTTTCCATTTGATAAACAAATCATTATGGAACACCAACGTCAGGGTGCCGAACACCAGCACCATCAGGAAGGTGATCAGCGTCATCTTCTCGATTTTGCGGTACTTGAACCAGGTGAACACCAGTGCCAGGGCGGTGGCGACAATCAGCGCGCCAGAGGCCACGTAAATATCGTAGAGCTTATAAAAGGCGAAAAAGACAATTAGCGGGAGGAAATCAAGAAACTGCTTCATAAATCAATCCATCATCTGTTCATCGGCCGACTATACCGGATTTGGCGGGTTCTGTGTACCGCTGGGAAGCGCTGATTATCGGCGTTTGGCCAACGGATTTCCGCCATGAAAGCAGGAATTTGCATAAACTTACGATTGAAGTCGCGAGTTCGCGGCGTGTGGATTGCCAGCGCGGCATTGGCATCGCATGATACGCCCAATAATAGCCGGATAATTTATAACGGAAAACAGGTTATGCAGTGGAAATCTCTCCAGGCGCTAACGCCCGGTTTGACGCATTTATTAGGGTATCAACGCAGTTGGCTTAAAACGGACATTCGTGCCGGCCTTTCCGTTGCCGCCGTTGCCTTGCCGGTGGCAATTGCCTATGCCGAATTGGCCGGGGTTAGTCCGGTGGTGGGGCTTTATTCCTGTATTTTCCCGATGGTTGCCTATGCCTTCTTCGGTTCCTCACGCCAGCTCATTATCGGGCCGGATGCTGCAACCTGTGCGGTCATTGCCGCGGTGGTGACGCCGCTGGCGGCGGGCAACATGGAACGTCACTGGCAGCTTACCATCATGATGACGGCGATGATGGGCGCCTGGTGTCTGTTAGCCAGCCGTTTCAAGCTGGGCGCGCTTGCTGACTTGCTCTCCAGACCGATACTCAGCGGGCTGCTCAACGGGGTGGCTATTACCATCATGGTCGATCAGATTGGCAAGGTACTGGGTTTCGGCGTGCATCCGGCGCAGTTGATCGAACGAATCTACGCTTTACCGGGCAATCTGATGCACAGCGATGTATTGACCATGGCGGTTTCGCTGCTGACCCTGGTTACGCTGATCGGGTTCAAAAAATGGCGGCCTAACTGGCCAGCTCCGCTGTTTGCCATCGTTTTGGCGGCCTTTGTTACCTGGGCCGGTGGGCTGCAGCAGCACGGCGTAGTGACGGTAGGCGGTTTTAGCGACGTATTGCCGATCGTGCAGTGGCCGGATTTTCAGCCAGGCTTGCTGCGCGATATGGTGATCCCGGCGCTTAACCTGGCGGTCGTGAGCTTCGTCAGCATGATGCTGACCGCCCGCAGCTTTGCGGCCAAGAACGGCTATGAGGTCAATGCGGACGCGGAGTTTCGCGCACTGGGGCTGGTGAACATCGTCTCGGCGTTATCGCAGGGTTTCGCCATCAGCGGGGCGGATTCGCGCACGGCTGTCAATGACGCCAACGGTGGCAAGAGCCAACTGGTGTCGATCATTGCGGCAGGGGTGATTGCCTTCGTGTTGCTGTTTCTGATGGCTCCGCTGCAGTTTATTCCGGTGGCAGGACTGGGGGTGGTACTGATGTATGCCGCCTGGTCGCTGTTGGATATTCGCGGTATCTGGATTATGCGGCGCCGCAATGCGCAGGCCTTCAGGTTGGCGATGTTTACCTTCCTTTGTGTACTGCTGGTGGGGGTAATCAGCGGTATTGGCCTGGCGGTATTACTGGGGTTGATGCAGTTCTTGCGCACGGTATTCCGCCCGACGGAGCAGCTGTTGGGCGTCAATGACGAAGGCATGATCCACTCGATGGGCAACAATAACGGCATTAAGCCGGTGCCTGGGGTGATGATGTATCGCTTCAACTCGCCGTTGACCTATTTCAACGTGGCGTATTTCAAACGACGGATCCTGAACCTGGTGGATAGCACGCCGTTTCAACCGCGTTGGGTGGTGGTGGACGCCGTGGCCAGCTTTACCCATGCCGATATCAGCGTGCTGGCGGCAATTGATGAGTTGAAACGTGATTTGTTACAGCGTAACGTTAAATTGGTGTTGGCAGGGCGACGCACCGAATTGACGCGCTGGTTCCGCATCAACCGGGTAGGACGCGATCGGGAATTAATACTGGTACCGGATTTGTACCTGGCACTGAAGCTGATTCAAAGCAAGGAGCAGGCGGAACCAGCCGCGGCCCCATAAACAAAAAGGCACGCAGAAGCGTGCCTTTTATGCATCCTGTCGCAAGATCAGCTGCGCAGCAGCATATACAGGCGGAACAGGTAAATCAGCAACAGGGCGGAAACCAGGTTGCTCAGAGCCGTCAGTACCACGCTAGCGACGTTCGGGGTCAGCACCGACAGGTGGCTCACCATAAACAGCACCAGCAGTTTGGCTGCCAGCCACAGCATCATTGCCGGAACAATCACGCGCGCATTGGCGAAAGCCAGCCTGCAGCTCAGTTTGATCGACGCGAACACGCCTTTCTTGTCGGCGGTGGTGATTACCGGGGCCAGCGAGAAGGCGATCGCCATAATCACACCCGGCACGACAAACAGCGTCAGCCCCAGTTGGATCAGCAGCGTGCAAATAAACAGCAGCAGCAGCAAACGCGGCAGTTCCGGCGCGGAAGCCCCGATAGCGCGCAGGGCGCTCAGGCGTTGCCCCTGAGAAACCAGGCGAACCAGCGTCAACATCCCGCCTACCAGCAGCACGTTACCCACTAACGCAGAGAAAGTGGCGGCGGCTGAGACCTTCAATAACACCATCTGCTGCTCAGGCGTCATTTGTTGAATGATTTCCTGGATCCCCATACCGGCGGACGCAGCAAAGTCACCTTCCGTTGCGCTCAGAATCTTCAACTGCTCGATGTCAGGGCTGAAAACCTGATTGAGCATCACAGAGATGAACGCGGTCAACAGCGCCAGTATCAGAATACTGGCCAGTTGGTTACGGAAAAAATTAAAACTGTCACGGTACAACGTGTTGGCCGTGATAGGCATGCAGACTCCTTGGCATCGAGAAACAGAGATAAATCAAAATCAGTGGGCGATTGTACCCTGTTCCACGTCGCTGTGGCACCCCGCGAATTGCACTACGGCTATTTCTTCGTCGATCTTGGCGATCGGTAAAGAAAGTGGCAACGGAACCGGCAATGGCGGCAGGCCATAACGTTCGCGAGCGCGGTCGCACGCTTCGTTACGCAGGCCATTCTCTCCCGACTGATCGAACTCACGGCAGGGGCTGGGGCGATTAAGATAAATAGAACAGGAAACCGCTTTGCCGATTTCGCCGTCGAGTGCGGTGCAGCGTGGGGACTTGCTGTTGGTCCCCTGCATACAGCGCAGGAAGGGGGTTAACGGCTCTGTTAGGGATAAAGGAACCACGCCGCCGCCATCTTCCGCTTCGGCCCAATAGAATGACACTCGAAAATAGCCGCAGCACGCGCCGCAACTGACACAGGGATTTTGAATTTCGCTCATCTTGATTGCCCGCCGACTCCTTACGACACCAACCAAAACCAACACGGAAGATGAAATTACGCAGCGGCATTTTTTTTAGCAACTGATATTTGAACATGTAAATAATTTGCAACAAAAAGCGTTTTTTGATTCAGATCAATTCTCGATTTATTAGTCTCTTAGGTAACCTTGTTTTTAGTAGGAATTAAAATTTTTACACATAAGATGTGATCTCGATGGGATCATAAATACCCGTAAGTAGGTATATTCCCCTTGGATGATAACCACACAAATGGAATGGATAATGAAAAAGACAACTCTGGTTGTATTGGCGGCGATGATGGCCCCTATGTTGGTAAGTGCGCATCAGGCAGGCGATTTTCTTTTCCGTGCAGGTTCTGCGACCGTACGACCAAATGCCGGATCGGATGATGTACTTGGGCAGGGCTCATTCAGCGCCAATAATAACACCCAGCTTGGCCTGACCTTCGGCTATATGGTTACGGACAATATTGGTGTCGAACTGCTGGCCGCAACGCCGTTTCGCCACAAGGTGGGCTTGAACGGTTCCGCCGTGAACGGTGATATCGCTACGGTGCACGACTTGCCGCCGAGCCTGATGGCGCAGTATTACTTTGGCGACAAGCAGGACAAACTGCGTCCGTATCTGGGCGTGGGCGTGAACTACACCACCTTCTTCGATGAAAAATTCAACGACAACGGCAAAGATGCCGGGTTGAGCAACCTGAGTTTGAAAGACTCCTGGGGTGTGGCCGCGCAGGCGGGCCTGGATTACAACCTGGATGAGCACTGGATGCTGAACATGTCAGTCTGGTGGATGAACATCGAAACCAAAACACGCTTTGACGATGCGGCCGGTAATCATCACAGCATAGATACGCGTTTGGATCCGTGGGTATTTATGTTCGGGGCAGGTTATCGTTTCTGATAGCGGTGGAACAGGGAGGCGCATACAGCGCCTCCGTTTTATTTTTACTTGATCTGCATGACGTTCTCGACGGATTTCACACCCGCTACGCCACGAGTTACCTGCACCGCACGGTTGGCATCGGCGCTCGAAGTGACAAAGCCACTCAATTGCACACGACCTTTAAAGGTCTCGACGCTGATTTCGGTAGATTTGATGGTTTTATCCGCCAGCAGCGCTGACTTCACCTTGGTCGTCACTACCGTGTCATCAATATAACCGCCAGTCCCTTCAGATTTCGCTGTTGGCGCGCAGGCACTCACTGCGAATGCCACAACGGCAGCCATGCATAAGACTGAAAGGGTTTTAAATAGCTTCATAAATTACTCTCCATGCAATGTTATTGTTGAAACTACATTCGGGTTTTCACCTGAAGACGTAGTGCACCCCTAAAAATAAAGAAATGCCCGACGCGCAACGCTAAGTGTGAGACAAGAATTGGGTTTGTTCAAACTTTAGATGTAAAAAAAATCGCACAACTTTGAGGGTAAACAAGATGTTATCGGCGGGCGCAATCTTCTGCACCCGCCGTTGAAGCCTTATGCCCGGGTAGCCGCTTTCATTTCACGCGTAAAACTCGCCAGTTTCGTCAGCATTTCTGTCGGATTAGCTTGATTCTGCTCGATAATTTTAACGATAGCCGAACCGGATATCGCCCCGGCAGCACCGGCCTGCAGCGCATCGCGAACCTGCGCCGGTTCGGAAATGCCAAACCCTTGCAGCGGCGGTGCCGCATGGTATTCGCGCAATTTATTCACCAGGTGATGAAGTGGCAATTCAGCGCGACTTTCGGTGCCGGTGACGCCCGCACGAGACAACAGGTAGGTGTAGCCGCGGCCGTGTGAGGATATTTCACGCAGTAAATCGTCGTCTGCATTGGGTGGGCAGATAAAGATAGGTGCAATGCCATGGCGCGTTGCTGCAGCACGGAATGGCGCGGACTCTTCATATGGCACGTCGGCAATCAGTACCGAATCAACGCCGACTTCGGCACAGCGTTGGTAAAATGCATCGATGCCTTTATGGAACACCAGGTTGGCGTACATCAGCAGACCGATAGGAATGCTCGGGTGTTTCTGGCGGATCGCCGCCAGCATTTCGAAGCACTGGGTTGGCGTCACGCCTGAGGCGAAGGCGCGCAGCGCAGCACTTTGAATCGTTGGGCCATCGGCCAGCGGATCGGAGAACGGAATGCCCAGTTCCAGCGCGTCGGCACCGGCTTCCACCAGGGTATCGACGATCTGCAACGAAAGCGCCGGGTTCGGATCGCCGAGGGTAACGAACGGGACGAACGCGCCTTCTTTCTTATCTGCCAGACGGTTGAACAGTTGTTGGTAACGTTCCATCAGATTTCTCCCCGAGCTTTCAGAATGTCGTGAACGGTAAATATGTCTTTGTCGCCGCGGCCGGACAGGTTAACCACCAGAATCTGTTCTTTTTGCGGCGTTTCACGGATCATTTTCAGTGCGTGCGCCAGAGCATGGGAAGACTCCAGCGCCGGGATAATCCCTTCGCTACGCGACAGCGCTTTGAAAGCGTCCAGCGCTTCGTCATCGGTAATAGACACGTATTCAGCCCGACCGATGCTGTTCAGATAGGCGTGTTGCGGCCCGACTGAAGGGAAGTCCAAGCCGGCGGAAATCGAGTAGGACTCTTCGATCTGGCCTTCGGAAGTCTGCATCATCGGCGCCTTCATGCCGAAATAGATGCCCACGTGACCGTGTTTGAGCGGTGCGCCGTGCTGGCCGGTTTCAATCCCTAAACCTGCAGGTTCAACGCCGATCAACCCAACGCTGGTATCGTCGATAAAGTCGGCAAACATACCGATGGCGTTCGAGCCACCGCCAACGCAGGCCAGTACGGCATCCGGCAGACGGCCTTCACGTTCCAGCATTTGTGCTTTGGTTTCTTCGCCGATCATGCGCTGGAATTCACGCACAATCGTCGGATACGGGTGCGGACCTGCAGCGGTACCCAGCATATAGTGGGCGGTTTTGTAGCTGCCGGACCAGTCGCGCAGCGCTTCGTTACAGGCATCTTTCAGCGTGGAGGAACCGCTGTGCACCGGGATCACTTCTGCTCCCATCAGGCGCATGCGGAAGACGTTGGGTGACTGGCGCTCGATATCTTTGGCGCCCATATAAATGCGGCACTTCAGGCCGAGCAGAGCACAGGCCAGTGCGGAGGCAACGCCGTGTTGACCGGCACCGGTCTCGGCGATGATTTCGGTTTTGCCCATGCGCTTGGCCAACAGCGCCTGACCCAATACCTGGTTAGTTTTGTGCGCGCCACCGTGCAGCAGATCTTCACGCTTCAGATATAGCTTGGTTTTGGTACCGGCAGTGAGGTTTTTGCACAGCGTCAAAGCCGTCGGGCGACCGGCGTAGTTTTTCAACAGGTCGATAAATTCAGCCTGGAATTCTGGATCGCGCTGGGCGCTGACAAAGGCTTCTTCCAGTTGTTTTAAGGCCGGCATCAGAATCTGCGGCACATATTGGCCACCAAATTCGCCGAAGTAGGGGTTAAGCAGCGTCATTTTAGTTCCCGTTATTATCCGTTAATCATAATTAGTAAGCGCGCAGGGTCTGGAACACCGCCGCCAGGCGGGCAGGATCCTTAATGCCGGGCTGGCTCTCTACGCCGGAGTTAAAGTCCAACCCGGCACAGCCGAGTTTGGCTGCATCAACGCAGTTGTCTGCGCTCAGGCCACCGGCCAGCATCACGTTTTCCAGGTTTTCGCCGTGCAGTACCGACCAGTCGAAACGCTGGCCGGTGCCACCCGCGCCGTTATCCAGCAGATAACGGTCAACGTGCTGCAAATCGCGCTGCGGTAAATGGTCTTTTACGCTCAAGGCTTTCCAAATCTGGCACTCGGCAGGCAGTTCGGCGCGCAGGGCGCTGATATAGGCCTGATCTTCCGAACCGTGCAGTTGCACCGCTTTCAGCCCCAGGCGTTCGACGGTTTTAACCAGGGTCTCTACCTGCGCGTCGCAGAATACGCCGACATATTTCAGGGGGGCACCCGAGATAACTTCACGGGCGCGGTTGATATCAACATAGCGCGGTGAACGCCCGACGAAAATCAGTCCGCCATACACCGCACCTGCCTGATAGGCCGCGCTGGCATCCTGCGGACGGGTCAGCCCGCAGACTTTGTTGTCGCCCAGGATCACCCGGCGTACGGCGGCACGGAGATCGGTTTCCGACATTAATGCGCTGCCAATCAGGAAACCGTTGGCAAAGTGGCTCAGTTCGCGGATCTGACCGTAATTGTTGATGCCGGATTCGCTGATCACCGTCACCCCGTGTGGGGCGCGAGGCGCCAACTGGCGAGTGCGATCCAGATCGATACTCAGGTCACGCAGATCGCGGTTATTGATACCGACCACGCGCGCTTCCAAAGCAATGGCCCGTTGCAGCTCTTCTTCGCTGATCACTTCGGTCAGCACGCCCATGTTCAGGCTGTGCGCTACCGCAGCCAATTGACGGTACTGATCGTCGTTCAGCACGGACAGCATCAGCAGAATGGCGTCGGCCTGATAGAAGCGCGCCAGATAGATCTGATACGGGTCGATAATAAAGTCTTTGCACAGCACCGGCTGTGTCACCGTCTTGCTGACCAGCGGCAGGAAGTCGAAGCTGCCCTGGAAGTATTTTTCATCGGTCAACACCGAGATCGCCGAGGCGAAATCTTTGTAGACCGAAGCAATTTCCACGGGATCGAAATTCTCGCGGATTAGTCCTTTGGAAGGGGATGCCTTTTTACATTCAAGAATAAACGCCGTTCTGGCACCCTGCAGCGCGTGATAAAAGCCACGCTCGCTGGGGACGATTTCATTTTGAAAACTGGCCAGTGGCTGTTGTTGCTGTCGTGCTGCGACCCATTGCGCTTTATCACGAACAATCTTGTTGAGCACGGTTTCCTGCATCATTTATCCTCTTGCTGCCAGTGCGGTTACGCGCTCGTAAGCTTTCCCGCTGTGAATCATGTCCAGTGCCTGCTGCGCGTTTTGGCGCAGGTCTTCATGCCCGAATAACTTCAGCAGCAGCGCCACGTTAGCGGCCACCGCAGCGGCGTGCGCCGGGTCACCTTTACCTTGTAACAACCTTGCCAGAATGTCACGATTTTCTTCCGGCGAACCGCCCAGCAGGGCCTCCAGCGGGTAGCGTTGCAGCCCGAAGGATTCTGGCGTCAGCTGATAGCTTTCAATTTCGCCGTTGTTCAGCTCGGCCACGTGGGTCGCGGTGTGGATCGCCACTTCATCCATGCCACCGCCGTGCACAACAGCGGCTCGTTGGTAACCCAGCACGCGCAGGGTTTCGGCAATCGGCAGCACCAACTCCGGGCTATAAACGCCGATCAGCGCCAGCGGCGGACGCGCCGGGTTGATCAGCGGGCCAAGTACGTTGAATACCGTACGGGTTTTCAACTGCTGACGTACCGGCATCGCATGGCGGAAACCGGTGTGATACTGCGGCGCAAACAGGAAGCAGACGCCCAGGTCATCCAGCGCTTGGCGCGCCTGTTCCGCTGGCAGATCCAGACGAATGCCGAACGCCGCCAGCAGATCGGATGATCCTGACCGACTGGAAACGCTGCGGTTACCGTGTTTTGCCACTTTGGCGCCGCACGCGGCCGCCACAAAGGCGCTGGCGGTGGAAATATTAATGCTGTTGGTGCCGTCCCCGCCGGTGCCGACGATATCGGCAAATGGGTAGTCCGGGCGCGGGAACGGCAGGGCATCGGCCAGCAGCGCTTTAGCCGCGCCGGCGATCTCTTCCGGACGTTCGCCGCGAATTTTCATGCTGATCAGCGCCGCGGCCAACTGGCTTGGCTCCAGCTCACCGCGAACAATGGCGCTGAACAACTGCTGGCTTTCCTGCTGGTTCATCGACTCTGAGCGGTACAGTTTTTCAAGAATAGTTTGCATCGTCGTTTCCTCTCGTTATTTCGCCAGCGCCCAGGCCAGAGTTTGCTCAAGCAAACGCGCGCCGTGAGTGGTCAGGATAGATTCCGGATGGAACTGGAAACCGCATACGCGATGCTTGTCATGACGAACTGCCATCACCATGTCGCCGAAGTGGGCGTTAACGGTGAGTTCGGCCGGGATATTGCTGCCGACCAGGGAATGATAACGGGCTACCGGCAGTGGGTTCACCATACCGGCAAACATCCCTTCGCCATCGTGGCTGATGGCCGACGCCTTGCCATGCAGGATTTCCCCGGCCTGGCCGACGTGCCCGCCATAGGCTTCGACGATTGCCTGATGGCCCAGACAGATGCCGATAATGGGTAACTGGCCGCGCAGGCGCTGCAACAGCTCCGGCATGCAGCCGGCTTCGGCCGGTGTGCCCGGGCCAGGAGACAGCATCAGCACCGGCTGGGTCAGCTGCTGAAGGCGCTCGATAATCACCTCGGCAGAAATTTGGTTGCGATAAATCACCACCTGGTGGCCGCTGGCGCGCAGCTGATCGACCAGGTTGTAGGTAAAGGAATCAACGTTATCGAGCAGTAAGATATCGGCCATCAGAACACCTCCTTGGCCTGGTGCGCACTGGCAATGGCGCGCAGCACGGCACGTGCCTTATTACGGGTTTCATCGGCTTCCGCCTGTGGTACAGAATCCAGCACTACGCCGGCACCGGCTTGCACGGTGGCAATGCCGTCTTCAACATACGCGGAACGGATGACAATACAGGTATCCAAATCACCGGTGGCGGTGAAGTAACCCACTGCGCCGCCGTAGCTGCCACGACGGGTGCCTTCGGAAGCGGCGATCAGCTGCATGGCGCGCACTTTAGGTGCTCCGCTCAACGTGCCCATGTTCATACAGGCCTGATAGGCGTGCAGCACGTCAAGGTCGGCGCGCAAGGTGCCGATCACACGGGAAACCAGGTGCATTACGAAAGAGTAGCGGTCCACTTTGGTCAGATCGGCCACGTAGCGGCTGCCGGCCTGGCAGATGCGCGCCAGATCGTTTCGCGCCAGATCGACCAGCATCAGGTGCTCAGCCAGTTCTTTATGGTCAGTACGCATTTCCAGCTCGATACGGCTGTCCAGATCCAGGTCCAGTGAACCGTCGGCACGACGACCGCGTGGGCGGGTACCGGCAATCGGGTAGATTTCAATCTGGCGGGTGTTGGCGTCGTATTTCAAGGCACTTTCCGGCGACGCGCCGAACAGGGTGAACTCGTCATCCTGCATAAAGAACATATAGGGGCTTGGGTTGTTGTCTTTCAGCGTCTGATACGCGGCCAGCGGGGCCGGGCAGGGCAGTGAGAAACGACGCGACGGCACCACCTGGAAAATTTCACCCTGACGAATGGCTTGTTGCAGCTCGCTGACCACGGCACCGTATTCTTCATCGGTCTGGTTGCAGCTCAGCTGCATGTTTTCCAGCTTCTGGTGAGGGATGGGTTGCGGCGTCTGTTTCAATTGAACCTGCAGCTGTTCCAGGCGCAGTTGCAAGCGTTGCTCCTCGGTCGGGTCGGCCGTGAATACGCTGGCCTGCAGACGGGCGACGCCGCGTTGGTGATCCAGCACCAACAGGGTTTCCGCCAAATAGAAGCAGAAGTCCGGGCAGCGCTGATCCTGACGCAGTGCCGGCAGGTCTTCGAAGCCGGCGACCAAATCGTAAGCAAACAGGCCACCAAGCATGACGGCTTCACGTTCGTCGGCGGGAGAATCCACCAATGTTAGCAGGGTGCGCAGCGCGTCAAATACCGACAGCGACCGCAGGCGAGCGTCTTCATCCTGGATAGCGTCAATCGGCGGGAAAGTCAGTTCCCGGCCGTTAGGACGCACCTGAATCTGTACTTCAGGCGGCAGCGCCTCATCCAGCAGCGGCAGCATTGCCGCACCGTTGGCGGTCAGCGCCTGCAGGGTGACGATACGACCCAGTGCGGTGATACGCAGGGCACTGTCGATCACCAGCAGGCTTTGCAGGTTTTGCTTGCTGTTGATTTCAGCGGATTCCAACAGCAAGGTCGCCGGACGCGCGCCACACAACTGGTGGAAAATAGTGGTCGGATCGCCCCGGTAACTGGCCTCCGCCTTCAGTAATTTAAGCTGTGGTTTGATGTTCATCTTGGGTCTTCCAGTTAAAATTTGTCCATAAAAAAGCCCGCGTTACCAGCGGGCTTAGGGAATCTGCAGTGTCAGATGACAGGTATGCGTGATTACACCGCCCGCGAAAGGGAGGTACGCCACCAACGAAGAAGAGAAGTTTGCTTATTCATTTCTGTGCTCTCTTGTTTATCATCCAACCAGGGTATCGCCCTGAACTTGTGTACTAGTTAACTGGTTCGCGAGAATAAAGTCAACCCTCTTTTCACACAATGTTTTAGCCGCAAGCGTGAATAATTTTCATCGAGAGGAACAGGCCGTCGGCCAGAATAGATTTCCGTCCTGCGGGCGAACGCGGGTATGATAGAAGGCCAAACCTTTGACGGATATTTCTTTTGACAGACAGCAGCCCCCAGCCTTCCGCCTTTACCCTGTACGATCTCCACAGCCATACCACCGCCTCTGACGGCTATTTGACGCCGGCGCAGTTGGTGCAGCGGGCCGTCGAGATGCGGGTAGGCGTATTGGCGATTACCGACCACGACACCACCGAAGGTTTAGCCGCCGCAGCCGCAACCATTGCCGAGCTGTCGTTACCGCTGCAGTTGGTGAACGGGGTGGAGATCTCCACGCTGTGGGAAAATCATGAGATTCATATCGTGGGTCTGGGGATTGAAACTGCACATCCGGCGATGGTGCAATTGTTGGCCGAGCAGACTGAGCGCCGCAACCTGCGCGCACAGGAAATTGGCGTCCGGCTGGCGAAAGCGCGTATTGACGGTGCATTTGAAGGCGCGCAAAAGTTGGCGGACGGTGGGGCGGTGACGCGTGGTCACTTCGCCCGTTATCTGGTGCAGATTGGCATCGCAGACAATATGGCTCAGGTGTTCAAGAAATACCTGGCCAAAGGCAAAACCGGCTACGTTCCGCCACAGTGGTGTACAATAAAACAAGCCATTGATGTGATTCATCAATCCGGCGGTCAGGCGGTGATAGCGCACCCGGGCCGTTACGACCTGACGGCCAAATGGCTGAAACGGTTGTTGGCGCACTTTGCCGAACAAGGGGGGGATGCGATGGAGGTTGCCCAGTGTCAGCAGGCACCGCATGAGCGTTCGCAACTGGCAAAGTATGCGCAGGAATATCAATTATTGGCGTCGCAGGGCTCTGACTTTCATCAGCCCTGCTCGTGGATCGAACTGGGCCGCAAACTGTGGTTACCCGGCGGGGTTGAACCCGTGTGGCGTGACTGGCCACAACCGCAGCAGGGCAAGGTCAGTTGATTTAACGTGGGCGATGCCGCCCGCGTGCATCATTTTTAGGAGCAAGTCATGAGTCAGCTTTTTTATATCCATCCAGATAACCCACAACCGCGCCTGATCAACCAAGCGGTGGATGTGCTGCGTAAAGGTGGGGTGATCGTCTATCCTACCGATTCCGGCTACGCGTTGGGTTGCAAACTGGAAGACAAGACGGCTATGGAACGCATCTGCCGTATCCGTCAATTGGACAGCAATCATAATTTTACCTTGATGTGCCGCGATCTGTCCGAGCTGTCTACTTACGCTTATGTCGACAATACCGCGTTTCGACTGATCAAGAACAACACCCCCGGCAACTACACGTTCATTCTGAAAGCGACCAAAGAAGTCCCGCGTCGCCTGATGAACGACAAGCGTAAAACCATCGGTCTGCGCGTGCCGTCTAACCCGATTGCGTTGGCGCTGCTGGAAGTGCTGAATGAGCCGATGATGTCGACCACGTTGATGCTGCCAGGCAATGATTTTGCCGAATCCGATCCGGAAGAGATCAACGATCATCTGGGCAAGCAGGTGGATCTGGTGATCCACGGCGGCTTCCTGGGCCAGCAACCGACCACGGTGATTGATCTGACCGAGTCCGCGCCGGAAGTGGTGCGTGAAGGGGCAGGCGACGCAACGCCTTTCCGTTGATGCATAATTACGCTGCCGCTTTTGCTCATTTTCTGAAAAGTGGCGGTAACGGCGTCATTTGCCGGTAAAGCCGCTATTCTACAATATCAAAAACTGATAATAGGCAGGATGCGTAGCAATGATTAAGCGGATTTCTCTTTTGGTGGCCATATTGTTTTCCTCTGCGGCCAGCGCGGGTTTTTATTCCGGCAGCGCCTTGCTGTCGGAAACCAGCGGCTATGTGAAAAATAAGAACGGAGCGGCTACCGTCGCCGAAGCGCTCGATGGCGGGATGTTTATGGGCTATGTGGCCGGCGTATTCGATACCTTCTCAATGCAGGGCAATCGTAGCATTTGTCCGGATGCCGGGATGAGCGTGGGGATGGCGGCGGACGCGGTGATGCAGTATTTAAATGAACACCCGGAACAGCTTCACTATTCCGCGCCTTCGGTGATTATGCTGGCATTAACCGCCGCTTATCCCTGTGAACGGCATTAATCGCGTTTATTTAGTGCGTATATTTTCATTAGGTGCGAAGCCCCTTATTTAGCATCTATTCCAATAGATGAAACTGACGAAGGCTGTCATTTTACTGCTAATGCACAAATCCCCTTATCGTGGGGGATATGACGTTTAGGAGACAAAATGACAGCGTTTCGCCATGGCACCCTTTCTCTCGATTATCATGATTCCGGTTCAGGCCCGCAGACGTTGGTCCTGCTGCCCGGTTGGTGTGAACCAAAAACCGTATTTGCCCCCTTTACCGCACTGGCGTCGCAAAAGTATCGGGTGATCAGCCTCGACTGGCGGGGGCACGCCCTGTCTGATCGCGATGCCGGACTCTCCCTTGGCGCACAGGATCTGCTGGCAGATCTCCAGCAATTGCTGCTTGAGTTGCAAGTGGAGCGGTTTGTGACGCTGTCGGTAGCGCACGCCAGTTGGATAGCGGTGGCGTTGGCCGAGAACATGCCGCAGCAGATGCAGGGAATGGTGTTTCTCGATTGGATCATGACCCAGCCTGAGCCTGCATTTTTCTATTCCGTTCAGCAAATGCAGCGGCCTGAACACTGGCTGGCGGCGCGGGATGATTTATTCACATTCTGGCAGGGCGGTATTGAACACCCACAGGTAAAACAGCATTTGACCGTTGAAATGGCGCAGGAGGATTATCGCGTTTGGCAGGCCGCCGGCGTGGCGATTGAGCAAGCCTACAGGCAATACGGTTCGCCGCTAAACCGGCTGGGGGAATTAACCTCACCGCCTGCTTGCCGGCATATTTACTCACTGGATCGTGGCGAAGACTATTTGCGGCAACAGCAGAGCTTTGCCGCCAACCATCCATTTTTCTCGGTCGTGCGGCTGGAGAATGCCCGTACTCACCTTGGTATTCTCGAGCAGCCAGCGGCAGTGTATCGGGCGGTAGTCGATTTCCTCGATGATTAATCCGCTTTCCGAGTAGGTTATAAAGCGGGGGCAGACCCGCTTTTCAGCGAGTTCTCACGCAATCGATAGCTTTCGATAATCGACCAGACAACAAAGTGGGTTTCAACCCTATTGAAAGCCTGTATAATGCGCGGTTCGATCCAAGTAAACGTATTGTTACCGCTGTGGCGCCTGACGCCGCGATGGTCATCCCCCCGACGCCTGTGAAGGCGACACTAGAGGTTGCTCAATGAGCGAAAAGTTACAGAAAGTTTTAGCGCGCGCCGGTCATGGCTCGCGTCGTGAAATCGAAACCATTATTGAGGCCGGGCGCGTCAGCGTCGACGGTAAAATTGCCAAACTGGGTGATCGCGTTGAAGTAACCCCTTCAATGAAAATCCGTCTGGATGGTCACGTCGTTTCGGTTAAAGAATCTGAAGAAGCGGTTTGCCGCGTGCTGGCTTATTACAAGCCGGAAGGCGAATTGTGTACTCGCAGCGACCCAGAAGGTCGCCCGACGGTCTTCGATCGCTTGCCCAAGCTGCGTGGTTCGCGCTGGGTAGCGGTAGGGCGCCTGGACGTCAACACCTCAGGCCTGCTGTTGTTCACCACCGACGGTGAACTGGCTAACCGCCTGATGCACCCAAGCCGTGAAGTTGAGCGTGAATATGCCGTGCGCGTATTTGGCCAGATTGACGACGAAAAAGTGAAGCAGCTAAGCAAAGGCGTTCAACTGGAAGATGGCCCGGCGGCTTTCCGCACCATCACTTTCCAGGGTGGCGAAGGCATAAACCAGTGGTACAACGTAACCCTGACCGAAGGGCGTAACCGCGAGGTTCGTCGTCTGTGGGAAGCCGTTGGCGTTCAGGTTAGCCGCCTGATCCGCGTGCGTTACGGCGATATCGACCTGCCAAAAGGCATTCCTCGTGGCGGTTGGACCGAGCTTGAACTGCCGGCGATTAACTACCTGCGCGAACTGGTTGACCTCAAGCCTGAAACCGTCAGCAAGATGCCTGTTGAGCGCGAGCGTCGCCGTGTGAAGGCTAACCAGATCCGTCGTGCTGTTAAGCGTCACACCCAGGTAGCCGGCAGCGGTCGCCGCAGTGCTGCAGGCAGCAAGCCGGGTAAACCGAGCAAACGCAGCTGATTATCACGCCGTAGCCCATTCAGGCTGCGGCGTTTTTCTTTTCGTTACCAGTCAATTCCCTGTTGTGCCTTGATACCCGCGTCAAACGCGTGCTTCACCGGCCGCATCTCGGTCACCGTATCCGCCAGCTCCAACAAATCACGATGGCAGCCACGCCCGGTGATGATCACCGTCTGGTGCGCAGGACGGTGTCGTAGCGCTTCCAGTAGCTCATCCAGTTCAAGGTAGCCGTAGCTGACCATATAGGTCAGTTCGTCCAGTAGCACCAGATCCAGGCTGCTGTCTGCCAGCATGCGCTTGCCGTGTTGCCATACGGCCTGACAGGCGGCGGTATCGCTGGCCTTATCCTGTGTTTCCCAGGTAAAGCCGGTCGCCATTACCTGAAACTCGACGCCGTGCTGTTGCAGCAGATTTTTCTCACCGTTCGGCCATTCACCCTTGATGAACTGAATGACGCCAGCTTTCATCCCGTGGCCAACGGCCCGGGTCACGGTGCCAAACGCCGCAGTGGTTTTACCTTTACCGTTGCCGGTGAATACCAGCAGCAGCCCCCGAACTTCCTGAGCAGCAGTAATGCGCGCATCCACCTGCTCTTTAAGGCGCTGTTGTCGTTGTTGGTGGCGATCTTCAGCCATGATAAAGCCCCTTTTATTCGGCCGCGCCGGGTTTACGGTTAGGTTGAGCATCGAAACTCATACCGGTTTTACGGCGGCTGTCATCCCCCATCAAATAGAGGTAAAGCGGCATGATGTCAGCCGGGGTTTTGAGCTTGCTTTTGTCTTCGTCAGGAAACGCAGATGCGCGCATTTGGGTGCGAGTTCCGCCCGGATTGATGCAATTAACCCGAAGATTGCGATTTTTGTATTCATCGGCCAGCACCTGCATCATGCCTTCGGTGGCGAATTTTGACACGGCGTAGGCGCCCCAGTTGGCACGCCCGGTGCGGCCAACGCTGGAACTGGTAAACACCAGCGATCCGGCGGGGGATTTCAACAGCAGAGGCAGTAGCGCCTGGGTGAGCATAAAGGTCGCATTGACGTTCACTTGCATCACCTCGTTCCACATCGTCATTGACAGCTCGGCCATCGGGGCGATGTCACCCAGCAGGCCGGCATTGTGCAACACGCCGTCGAGACGCGGGACGCGGGTTGCCAGCTCATTCGCCACCTGTTGGCACTGCTCTTGCGTAGTATGCAGCAGGTCCAGCGTGATGGTGTAAGTGGGGGCGTCACTGAGTTTGGCGATTTCGGCCTGTACCGCCTTTAGTTTGCTTTCGGTACGGCCCAGCAACACCAATTGCGCGCCAAATTTAGCATAGGTGAGGGCGGCTTCGCGGCCGATGCCGTCACCGGCGCCGGTGACCAGAATAATACGTTGTTGCAACAGATCCTGCTTGGGTTGGTAATGCACAATAATTCCTCGCGCCTTGGTGGCTGGTCTCCCGCTTGCATCGGGGAGGGGGTGGATTGAGGGGCCATGACAGGAGCAAAGGCTCGACCGCATGCAGGCCCCGCAGCGAATTTGGATCATCATCTTGATGAATAATCCGTGTTATATGCCTTAAATGGATCGTATTTTCAATGATTAGGCGGCAGAAACGGCATTCTTTTGTAACAAAAATGGCAGGGGGCCAGCTTGGTTAAGCCAAAACCCGCCCACATAGTAAAGAGGCCGCACAAGGAATTTTTATTTAGTCGCGACAGCCACCGCTTCGGTTGGCTAGAATGAATGAGATAGTACTAACAACCTGTTAATAAAGGCGGAATCTGTGGAGTTTATATCTGTTTACGGCCTGTTTCTGGCCAAAGTCGCGACGGTTGTGATTGCCATCGCCGCGCTGGCGTTGCTGGCGGTCAGCCTTGGGCAACGCAAAGCCCGACACAAAGGGGAACTGCAGCTTACCGATCTCGGAGAACAATACCGGGACATGCAGCGCGATATGCGTTTGGCGCGGATGGGCGAAGCGGAACAAAAGGCCTGGAGCAAGCAGTTTAAAAAGCAGACCAAAGCCGACGATAAACTGAAGAAGCAACGTGCCAAAGCCGGGGCGGTGGAAGCCACCAAACCTTGTCTTTACGTGCTGGATTTCAAAGGCAGCATGGATGCCCATGAAGTGACTTCACTGCGCGAGGAAGTCTCCGCGGTGCTGGCCGTGGCGACGCCGCAAGATGAAGTTCTTCTGCGGTTGGAAAGCCCGGGCGGGGTGGTTCATGGCTACGGGTTGGCCTCATCGCAGTTAGCCCGTTTGCGTGCCGGCGGCATTCGCCTGACGGTCGCGGTAGACAAAGTCGCCGCCAGCGGCGGTTACATGATGGCCTGCGTGGCGGATCGCATTGTCGCCGCGCCCTTTGCCATCATTGGTTCGATCGGCGTCGTGGCGCAAATCCCGAACTTCCACCGCTTGCTGAAAAAGAATGATATTGATGTGGAGTTGCACACCGCCGGCGAGTTCAAACGCACATTGACGCTGTTTGGCGAAAACACTGAGCAGGGGCGTGAGAAGTTCCGTGAAGATCTGAACGAAACCCACGAACTGTTTAAAGAGTTTGTGCATCAGCAGCGCCCATCGCTGGATATCGACAGCGTGGCGACCGGTGAACACTGGTTCGGTACCCAGGCGAAAGAAAAAGGGTTGGTTGATGCAATTGGCACCAGTGACGATCTGCTGATTGCTGAAATGGAAAATCACGAGGTGGTGGGGGTGCGCTATGCACGTCGTAAACGCCTGATGGACCGTTTTACCGGCAGCGCGGCCGAAAGTGTCGATCGTCTGCTGTTACGTTGGTGGCAGCGCGGGGAAAAACCGCTGCTTTAAGCGTAGCGATTAAATAGCAGGGGGGCTTGGCCCCCCTTTTTTTATGCTTAATCGACCAAATGGTATTTCTCAGAAAACACGTGAGCCAGGTGTTTAAACATATTAAATACTTCGGTAGTTTTTGCCGTTGGCAATCCATCAGGATCTAAAAAGAATTCTCCGCGAAAAACTAAAACGCTGCCTTTTTGTTCAACATCGGTAGCAACCATGCCATGCAGATAATCATCGTGCTGGCGAATCAGGTTATTTGCTTCTTGCAGTAAGGTTTCACGATCAATGGGTAAGGTATTAGCGCGCATTTATTACACTCCAAACATAAATTCTGCTCATATTCTAACGTCAGTTCGCATTTATCCGCAAACAGACTAAGGTTTATTTGCCGTCTGGATGGCTAGCGGTATCTGCCGATTGGCGAAATCTGCCTTTCCGTGCTAATTAGGTTGCGTGACGCTTTTTATCAGGTACAGTGTGGGATTTTGCGGCGTCGGGTGGAAGGTTTTGTTTACGCCATAAATGAGTCTCACACAGCCATACTTCTGGGGCATGGGTGAATAGCAGGCAGGATCAACAACTTGCGTTCAGGTTGAGCAGTTAAGCAGCCAACAGAAAAAAACATGTTGATCTCTTGCCAGACTGCCGCAATATAAAAAAGAGATATGAATCGCTGCGGCACGGCGAGATAAAAGACTTCTTTTTAGAAGAAATAAAATTAGGTAAAGGTAAATATGGGTAAAGCTCTCGTAATAGTTGAGTCCCCGGCAAAAGCCAAAACTATTAATAAATACTTAGGTAATGACTACGTGGTGAAGTCCAGCGTCGGTCATATCCGTGATTTGCCGACCAGTGGCTCAGCCAGCAAAAAGAGCGCTGACTCAACCGAAAACAAAGCCAAGAAGAAAGTTAAAAAAGATGAGAAGACGGCGCTGGTAAATCGGATGGGCGTCGATCCTTACCATGGCTGGGAAGCGCAATATGAAATTCTGCCGGGTAAAGAAAAAGTTGTCGCCGAGTTAAAGTCGTTAGCGGAAAACGCTGACCACATTTATCTCGCAACCGACCTTGACCGCGAAGGGGAAGCCATTGCCTGGCACCTGCGGGAAGTGATCGGGGGTGACGACAAACGCTTTAGCCGCGTGGTGTTTAACGAAATTACCAAGAACGCGATCCAAAATGCGTTCAAACAGCCGGGTGAGCTGAATATCGATCGTGTTAACGCACAGCAGGCGCGTCGTTTTATGGACCGCGTTGTGGGTTACATGGTTTCGCCACTGCTGTGGAAGAAAATTGCCCGTGGCCTGTCTGCTGGGCGTGTGCAATCCGTTGCGGTACGGCTGGTGGTAGAGCGTGAACGCGATATCAAAGCCTTCGTGCCGGAAGAATATTGGGAATTGCACGCCGATTTGTTAGCGAAGGGCGATACCGCGCTGCAAATGGAAGTTACGCATGCCCACGACAAACCTTTCAAGCCGGTTAACCGCGAGCAGACTCACGCCGCGCTTAAACTGCTGGAAAAAGCCCGCTATACGGTACTGGATCGCGAAGACAAACCGACCAGCAGCAAGCCGGGTGCGCCTTACATTACTTCTACGTTGCAGCAGGCAGCCAGTACCCGTCTGAGCTTTGGCGTGAAGAAAACCATGATGATGGCCCAGCGTCTGTATGAAGCCGGTCACATCACCTACATGCGTACCGACTCCACCAACCTGAGCCAGGATGCGCTCAACATGGTGCGTGGTTACATCGGCGAAAACTTCGGTGATAAGTACCTGCCGAAAGCGCCGAACCATTACAGCAGCAAAGAAAACTCGCAGGAAGCGCATGAAGCTATCCGACCTTCGGATGTGAACGTGCTGGCCGAACAGTTGAAAGACATGGAAGCGGATGCGCAGAAACTGTATCAGCTGATTTGGCGCCAGTTCGTCGCCTGCCAGATGACGCCAGCGCAGTACGACTCCACCACGCTGTCGGTTAAAGCCGCTGATTACCTGTTGCGCGCCAAAGGCCGTACGCTGCGTTTCGATGGCTGGACCAAAGTGATGCCTGCGCTGCGCAAGGGCGATGAAGACCGCACCTTGCCGTATGTAGAAGTGGGCAGCGAGCTGGAACTGCAAAAGCTGATCCCAAGCCAGCACTTTACCAAACCGCCTGCACGTTACAGTGAAGCCTCGTTGGTCAAAGAGCTGGAAAAACGCGGTATCGGCCGTCCATCTACCTACGCTTCGATTATCTCAACCATTCAGGATCGTGGCTATGTGCGGGTTGAAAGCCGCCGTTTCTACGCCGAAAAAATGGGCGAGATCGTTACTGACCGTCTGGAAGAAAACTTCCGCGAGCTGATGAACTATGACTTCACCGCCCGCATGGAAGATGGCCTGGACCAGGTAGCGAACAACCACGCCGAGTGGAAAGCGGTGCTGGATGAATTCTTTGCCGAATTCAGCGAACAGCTGGAAACGGCGGAAAAAGATCCTGAAGAAGGCGGTATGCGCCCGAATCAGATGGTGATGACCAGCATCGACTGCCCGACCTGCGGTCGCAAGATGGGCATTCGTACCGCCAGCACCGGCGTCTTTCTGGGCTGTTCCGGCTATGCGCTGACGCCGAAAGAACGCTGCAAAACCACCATTAACCTGGTGCCGGAAACGGAAGTGCTGAACGTTCTCGAAGGGGATGATGCGGAAACCAACGCATTGCGTGCACGCCGTCGTTGCCAGAAATGCGGCACGGCGATGGACAGCTACCTGATCGATAACCAGCGCAAGCTGCACGTGTGCGGTAATAACCCGGCGTGTGACGGCTACGAGATCGAAGAGGGCGAATTCCGCCTGAAAGGCTATGACGGCCCGGTGGTTGAGTGCGATAAATGTGGTTCCGAAATGCACCTGAAAATGGGGCGCTTCGGCAAGTACATGGGATGCACCAACGAGAACTGTAAAAACACCCGCAAGATCCTGCGTAACGGTGATGTTGCACCGCCGAAGGAAGATCCGGTTCCATTGCCGGAACTGCCGTGCGAAAAGTCGGATGCTTACTTTGTTCTGCGTGACGGCGCAGCCGGGGTGTTCCTGGCGGCCAATACCTTCCCTAAATCGCGCGAAACCCGTGCGCCATTGGTGGAAGAACTGGCTCGCTTCAAGGATCGCCTGCCTGAAAAGCTGCGTTATCTGGCAGATGCGCCGGTAACGGATGCGGAAGGCAACAAAACCATGGTGCGTTTCAGCCGTAAAACCAAACAGCAGTATGTCTCTTCGGAGAAAGACGGCAAAGCCACCGGCTGGTCCGCTTTCTACATCGATGGCAAATGGGTTGAAGGCAAAAAGTAAATTTGCAGCCTGAATGCAACATAAAAAAACCAGCCCCCGTGGCTGGTTTTTTATTGGCTAAAGCTGGCGAACAGATCTATTCTTTGCTCCTTTTTCCATCCTGGCCCCCGGGTTTCACGTTGATCGCAATGCAAAATAATCGTTACCATAGTGTGACGCGGATCTATACTTGAAGCTGTAGCGTGATATAGTGGTTATATAAAAAGTTTTTTTATGATTAAAGCTTATTAGCAACGGCGGTTTCTTCAGCCTCTGAGTGAAACACTGTGTTCATGGCTTATTCGTTTTCAGCATACCGGGGCGACACCGATATACCTGGCTGCGGCTCAACGCAGTGTTTAACCTAGGATGGTATAAGATATGAAATTGCAGCAGCTTCGTTACATCGTGGAAGTGGTTAACCACAACCTGAATGTCTCCTCGACGGCAGAAGGGCTTTACACCTCGCAGCCCGGCATCAGTAAGCAGGTACGGATGCTGGAAGATGAGCTGGGTATCCAGATTTTCGCCCGCAGTGGCAAGCACCTGACTCAGGTCACGCCGGCAGGATTGGAAATCATCCGTATTGCGCGTGAAGTTTTGTCCAAAGTGGATGCTATCAAAGCCGTCGCCGGCGAGCATACCTACCCGGACAAAGGCTCGTTGTACGTAGCGACCACCCACACCCAGGCGCGCTACGCGCTGCCTAACGTCATTAAAGGCTTTATTGAGCGCTATCCGCGAGTCTCTCTGCACATGCATCAGGGATCGCCGACGCAAATTGCGGAAGCCGTCTCTAAAGGCACGGCAGATTTCGCCATTGCCACTGAAGCGCTGCACCTCTACGACGATTTAATCATGCTGCCGTGCTATCACTGGAACCGCGCGGTAGTGGTGAAGCCCGATCATCCTTTAGCCGGTAAAAGCCACATTACCATCGAAGAACTGGCGGCTTATCCTATCGTGACCTATACCTTCGGCTTCACCGGCCGCTCTGAGTTGGATACGGCATTCAACCGTGCCGGACTGACACCGCGCATCGTATTTACGGCTACCGATGCCGACGTGATTAAAACATACGTGCGTCTGGGCCTTGGGGTGGGTGTGATCGCCAGCATGGCGGTGGACCCGATACAAGATCCGGATCTGGTGACGGTAGATGCCCGCGATATCTTCACCTACAGCACCACCAAAATCGGCTTCCGTCGCAGTACCTTCCTGCGCAGCTATATGTACGATTTTATCCAGCGTTTTGCGCCACACCTGACGCGTGACGTGGTCGACAACGCGGTTGCACTGCGTTCCAACGAAGAAATCGAAGCGATGTTCAAGGACATCAAGCTGCCGGAAAAATAAGCCGGTAATCTAACGACTAGTAAAAAGATTTATTCAGCAGGAGAGGCACGTTCTCTCCTGCTTTCCCCTCTTACTGACTTCCTTCATTCAGGCTTTAGTTCCTCTGTTAACCGCCTTTTGCCAGTTTACGCTGTACTGAAAGCAGGGTGCGCCGTCGGATCCACCCGCTGGCAGGACGGATCATCGCCCAATAGCCGGCAAGCCGCGCTTTAACCTGCGATGTCGGGCACCAGATAAAGGTTTCAGTACGCAGCATAGAGAGCCCGGAAGCCTCCGGGATAACCTTAAAACGCAGCACCAGTTTTGCGGCTTTCTGGTCGTTAAATTGGTGAAAATCCTCTGCAGTTGCCAGTTTATTGACGCCCAACATAGGCCGCCAAAAACGCCCGGCCAGCCCCAGCGAGACTTCATGGCTGTCCTGATGGAGCAGGGTAAAGGTGTCGAAGCCAAAGGCCGCTGGCGGCGTAGTAAGCTCGGTTTTGAAGAGCCTTTGGCGCACCGTACCCGGCAGTTGGCGTAGCATCAGCAGCCTGCGGATGATCGGGTCTTCCGCCATATCCAGTGATAACACCGCTTGAATAATGGCTTCGGGTGCAGCGTCGATAGGTTCTGACTGGTGTTTTTCATAAAAACTGAACGCGGGAAGGTAAACTGATGCATCTTGCCAGCCAGGACACTGCCGTTCACTGACGAACCCCAAAAATGCCACTGCGCGCTCCTTAAGCTCAAGTTGTTAGCCATCCGTCGCCGCGCCAACGGAGGTCGGGACGCGGGGGCATTGTCGAACGATACTATACTGGCATTGCGCGCTATGTTCCCACTAGTGTGATGATGAAACCTTTGCTTTTGCACTGCCATCGACGCCTGTCCGACCAGTTAGCTGCCATTTTTAGACTAATCCGCAGACCTAACAAGCACTTACCTTCATTGATTGTTATTGCCTATCGTTATGATCAAAACGTGTTGTTATCAAAACGTTACGTCATCTTTGTGTTATCTTTAAATAAGACCTCAGTGATTACCCTGTTTTAGACATAATAAGAAATGGAGGAGCTATGTCGTCCGATCTTCGTGAAACGAGTATGGATAAGCTGGTGGCGCTCAATACTGAGTACGGCTATTACAGCCTGCCATTGGCGGCAAAACAGTTGGGCAACATCGACCGACTGCCAAAATCAATGAAAGTACTGTTGGAAAACTTGCTGCGCCATGTGGATGGCGACACCGTGCAGGTTGACGATCTGAAAGCTATTGTTGGCTGGTTGCAAACGGGCCATGCCGATCGTGAGATTGCCTACCGCCCGGCCCGCGTGCTGATGCAGGATTTTACCGGAGTGCCTGCGGTCGTGGATTTGGCTGCGATGCGTGAAGCGGTGCAGCGGTTAGGCGGGAACGTTGACCAGGTCAACCCGTTGTCACCGGTCGATTTGGTGATTGACCACTCGGTCACCGTTGATGAGTTCGGCGATGACGACGCTTTTGAAGAAAACGTGCGCATTGAAATGGAGCGCAACCACGAGCGTTACACCTTCCTGCGTTGGGGGCAAAAAGCCTTTAACCGCTTCCGCGTTGTGCCGCCGGGCACCGGTATCTGCCACCAGGTCAACCTGGAGTATCTCGGCCAAACCGTATGGCATACGGACGAGAGCGGGCAGCGTATCGCTTACCCGGATACCTTGGTCGGTACCGATTCTCACACCACCATGATCAACGGCCTGGGCATTCTGGGCTGGGGTGTGGGCGGTATTGAAGCCGAAGCGGCGATGTTGGGTCAACCGGTGTCTATGCTGATCCCTGACGTGGTAGGCTTTAAACTGACCGGTAAGCTGAGCGAAGGCATTACCGCCACCGATCTGGTGTTGACCGTGACCCAAATGCTGCGCAAACACGGCGTGGTGGGGAAATTTGTCGAGTTTTACGGTGACGGCCTGGCAGACCTGCCGTTGGCCGACCGGGCAACCATTGCCAACATGTCGCCAGAGTTTGGCGCAACCTGCGGCTTCTTCCCGGTGGACGAAGTGACGCTGGGTTACATGAAACTCAGTGGCCGTAGCGACGAGCAAATCGCACTGGTAGAAGCCTATGCCAAAGCGCAAGGCATGTGGCGTAACCCGGGCGATGAACCGGTGTTTACCAGCACGTTGGCGTTGGATATGTCGACGGTGGTCGCCAGCCTGGCAGGGCCGAAGCGCCCTCAGGATCGCGTGGCGCTGCCGGACGTGCCTAAGGCGTTCAACGCCGCGACAGAACTCGAGATCGGCAATCAGCATCGCAAGTCCGAATTCAAAACCTTCACTTTGAACCAACAGCAGCATGAGCTGCATAACGGCGCGGTGGTTATCGCGGCCATTACTTCTTGCACCAACACCTCGAACCCCAGCGTAATGATGGCAGCCGGCCTGTTGGCGAAGAACGCGGTTAACAAAGGTTTGCGAACCAAGCCTTGGGTGAAAACCTCGTTGGCACCGGGGTCCAAAGTGGTGACTGACTATTTTGACAGCGCCAAACTGACCGCCTACCTGGAGGAACTCGGTTTTAATCTGGTCGGTTACGGCTGTACCACCTGTATCGGTAACTCCGGGCCATTGCCTGATCCGATCGAGCAGGCGATTAAAGAGGGTGATTTGACCGTAGGGGCGGTGCTATCCGGCAACCGTAACTTTGAAGGCCGTATCCATCCACTGGTTAAAACCAACTGGTTGGCTTCACCGCCGCTGGTGGTCGCTTATGCGCTGGCCGGCAGCATGAAGATTGATCTGACCAAAGAGCCACTGGGCGAAGGTCACGACGGGCAGCCGGTCTATCTGAAGGATATCTGGCCGAGCAGCAAAGATATTGCCCAGGCGGTGGAAGAAGTTCGCACTGAGATGTTCCATAAGGAATACGGCGCGGTATTTGACGGTGACGCCAACTGGCAGTCGATTCAGGTTGCCGGCTCGGCCACCTACCAATGGCAGGGCGATTCTACCTATATCCGGCATCCGCCATTCTTCAGCACCATGAAGGTGAAGCCGGATCCGGTGCAGGATATCAAGGATGCGCGCATTCTGGCGATCCTGGCCGACTCGGTGACCACCGACCATATCTCTCCAGCGGGGAATATCAAGCGTGACAGCCCGGCGGGACGTTATCTGAGCGATCATGGCGTTGCGGCGCAGGACTTTAACTCCTACGGCTCTCGCCGTGGTAACCATGAAGTGATGATGCGCGGCACCTTTGCCAATATTCGTATTCGTAACGAAATGGTACCTGGTGTCGAGGGGGGCTACACGCGCCATATTCCGTCGCAGAATCAGTTGTCGATCTATGACGCCGCCATGCAGTATCAACAAGAAAGCGTGCCGTTGGCGGTGATTGCCGGTAAAGAATACGGTTCAGGCTCCAGCCGTGACTGGGCGGCGAAGGGGCCGCGGTTGCTGGGTGTTCGGGTGGTGATTGCCGAGTCCTTTGAGCGTATTCACCGTTCTAACCTGATTGGGATGGGCATTCTGCCGCTGGAATTCCCGGCAGGCGTGACGCGCAAAACGCTGGGGTTGAGCGGTGACGAGCAGATCAGCGTCAGCGGGCTGCAAACGCTGCAGCCGGGGCAGACGGTGCCGGTACATATCACCTATGCCGACGGGCGCAAGGAAGTGGTGAATACCCGTTGTCGTATCGATACTGGCAACGAGCTCACTTACTATGAAAACGACGGTATCCTGCACTATGTAATCAGGAAAATGCTGTAATAAAAAAGGGCGCCTTATTCGGCGCCCTGATTTTTTCCCGCAGGAAAATTATTTCTGGTCCAGCAAATGGCCCATTTTAGCTGCCTTGGTGGCCAGGTAACGTTCGTTCTTCGGATTGCGGCCAACGATCAGCGGCACGCGCTCGGTGATGTTGATGCCGGCTTCCGTCAGGATCTCAACCTTTTTCGGGTTGTTGGTCAGCAAGCGTACCGCATCGACGCCCAATAGCTTGAACATGTCGGCGCACAGGGTGAAGTCGCGCTCATCGGCGGCGAAACCTAGCTGATGGTTGGCCTCTACCGTATCCGCGCCTTTGTCCTGCAAAGCATAAGCGCGGATTTTATTCAGCAAACCGATATTGCGACCTTCCTGACGATGGTAGAGCAGGATACCGCGACCTTCCTCTGCGATATGCTCCAGCGCAGCTTCCAACTGAAAACCGCAGTCGCAGCGCAGGCTGAATAATGCATCACCGGTCAGACACTCAGAATGTACGCGTGAGAGTACCGGCGTCGCGCCAGAAATATCACCGAACACCAGCGCCAAATGGTCGTGTCCGGTAGCCAGTTCTTCGAATCCTACCATCAGGAAATCGCCCCAAGGTGTTGGCAATTTGGCCTCTGCCACCCGTTTAAGCTGCATGTTGCTCTCCACAAATACATCCGATTCAATCATGGTTGCGCATCCTACTTCCGGTACGGTGAACTGACCAGTATTAAAATGCGCAACGACGATCGGCATTTCGTTAATTATCGGCTATTTTGCCATAACTTCTTGCCCTGCGGTGCTCAGCAAACCAGCATCCGGCGTTTTCAGCCAACTATTATTGCGATAGGTTTTTTATCTGTTTAATTTTTAGAGTGTTATCGATATTACAAGATTGTTACACTGCAAATTGGCTTAAGCAAAGGACGATAGGAATGTTTGAGATAGCAAAACGCACGGCGGCAGGTGCCATAGTTCTGTTGCTGATGCCTTTGGCGGTGTGGCTTTCCGGCTGGCAATGGCAACCGGGGGGCGACGGACGCCTTCTGAAAGGCCTGTATTGGTTGACCGAAACGGTCACTTCGCCATGGGGCATTATCACCAACATCATTCTCTGCGCCTGGTTCCTGTGGTGCCTGCGCTTTCGCATCAAGCCGGCCATTGGCCTGCTGGTGCTGCTCAGCGCGTCGATAATGATTGGCCAGGGCGTGAAGTCCTTTATCAAGGACCGGGTACAAGAGCCACGGCCTTTCGTGCTGTGGCTGGAATCAGCCCATCAGATTGATGAAAAGTACTTCTACTCACTCAAGCGCAAAGAGCGGGGGGCGTTGGTCAAAGAGCAACTGCAGGACCAGCCGCTGGTGCCCGTATGGTTGCGCGAACATTGGCAGTTTGAGACCGGTTTTGCGTTTCCTTCGGGCCATACCATGTTTGCCGCCAGTTGGGCGCTGCTGGGCGTGGGGTTGCTGTGGCCGCGTAGGCACTACAAGACCGTGGCGATACTGATGGTTTGGGCAGTAGGGGTGATGGGGAGCCGTTTGTTGCTGGGGATGCATTGGCCACGTGATCTGGCGGTGGCGACCTTGATTAGCTGGTTGCTGGTCACCTTGGCCTGTTGGCTGGTGCAACGCTGGTTCGGGCCGTTGACGCCACCACCGCAAGAGCAACAGGAAATCGCAGAAAGAACTCTGTCTGACAAAAACTAGGTGACTGTGTCACTTTTACGGCGTCAGCATGGCGCCGTATTAACCACTTACATAGCACTTCATTGCAATTCGCATTAACGCCCCCATATCTTTATTAATCCATTATTTTGAGAAGCTTTCTCATTAATTTGTTCGGGAGTGCCGTTTACTGTCGAATATGCCAGCATATATGGTTTTATCGTGCCGCAGGGTTTCCCTGCTACGACGGGAAATGCTAACTTATTAGTTAGGGACGCCACGTATTGGCATAGTTCATCCGATTAACTCGGCATCGCGGGAAAGAATGTGAAATATTTGCTGATTTTTTTGTTGGTTCTGGTGATCTTCGTGATTTCTGTCACGTTGGGCGCGCATAACGATCAGGTGGTGAGTTTTAACTATCTGGTTGCGCAGGGCGACTATCGCGTATCGACTCTGTTGGCGGCGTTGTTTGGCGCCGGTTTTGTTCTCGGTTGGGTCATTTGCGGCCTGTTTTATCTGCGTACCCGCATTGCGCTGGGGCGTGCCGAACGCAAAATCAAAAGGCTGGAACTGCAGCTTGAACAACCTGCTGAGCCGGCAGCTCAGTCCGTTGTCAGCAAGGAATAATCTTCTATGTTAGAGCTGCTGTTTCTGTTGCTGCCCGTGGCTGCCGCGTACGGATGGTACATGGGGCGCAGAAGTGCTCAACAGGATAAACAACAGGAAGCCAACCGTCTGTCGCGCGAGTACGTGGCCGGGGTTAACTTCCTGCTCTCCAACCAGCAGGATAAAGCGGTCGATCTGTTCCTTGATATGTTGAAAGAGGACAGCAACACCGTTGAAGCCCACCTGACGCTGGGTAACCTGTTCCGTTCGCGTGGTGAAGTCGACCGCGCTATCCGCATCCACCAGGCGCTGATGGAAAGCGCTTCCCTGACCTTCGAACAACGTTTGCTGGCCGTGCAACAGCTGGGCCGCGACTACATGGCCGCTGGCATGTACGATCGTGCCGAAGACATGTTTGGCCAACTGGTTGGCGAAGAGGATTTCCGTCTTTCTGCGCTACAGCAGCTGTTGGCTATCCATCAGGCCACCAGCGACTGGTTGAAAGCCATCGACGTGGCGGAAAAACTGGTCAAATTAGGCAAAGACAAACAGCGCGTCGAGATCGCACATTTCTATTGCGAACTGGCCTTGCAGGCGATGGGCAGCGACGATCTCGATAAAGCGATGGGATTGTTGAAACGCGCGGCTTCCGCCGACAATCAGTGTGCGCGTGTCTCTATCATGGTGGGACGTATTTATATGGCCCAGGGTGAGTATGCCAAGGCGGTTGAGTCGCTACAGCGCGTGCTGAATCAGGATAAAGAACTGGTGAGCGAAACCCTCCCGATGCTGCAAGAGTGTTACCAGCATCTGGAACAGCAGCAGGGTTGGGCTGACTTTCTCAAGCGCTGCGTGGAAGAGAATACCGGTGCTACTGCGGAACTGATGCTGGCGGAAATAATTGAACAGCATGAAGGGCGTGACGTGGTGCAGGTGTATATCAACCGCCAGCTACAGCGCCACCCGACCATGCGAGTATTTTACCGCCTGATGGATTATCACCTGGCGGATGCGGAAGATGGTCGTGCCAAAGAGAGTCTGTTACTGCTGCGCGATATGGTCGGTGAGCAAATTCGGACCAAACCGCGCTACCGCTGTCATAAATGCGGTTTTACCGCTCACTCGCTGTATTGGCATTGCCCGTCATGTCGGGCCTGGTCATCGGTTAAGCCGATCCGCGGGTTGGACGGACAATAACGACAATAAAAAACGGGGCCTAATCAGGCCCCGTTTTCTTATGATCACTAAACCGACTTATTTTTTCTTGCCGGTCTTCGCGCTACCTTTCAACAGCTGACGCAGCTTCTTCAACTCTTTCTGATTCAGCGGTTGCTCAACTTCTTCTTCAATCCCCTGATTATCGATTTCGCCATGATGCAACTCGGCTGCTTTTTTAGCGGTTTTTTCCGCTTTGGTCGGAAGATCGAAGCTGCTTTCTAGACGCTGGCAAACCTCGGCACTCAGAGAGCGTTGATTATCGGCAGCAATGGCACGAATTTTTTCTTTGAGTTCCAGAGGAATTTTAATGGTTAATGTAGATATCTCGCTCATTTTGAAGCCTTTCTGCGGGAGGATTGCCTTCAAGCTAAGCCACTATGGGGAGAGAGTCTAGTGTGTAATAAAAATTTAATATTTTTGTAACATTGCAGTGCGGGAATAGCGAACGATCTGGCGGGGGAAATAAAGTAAAGCCCGGCGTGCCGGGCCCTATACCTAATAGCTTATTTGTAGATAACTGCGGTACCACTCAGCATGTTGTTACCACCGGCAGAAATGATGCGGTAGCTGCTGGCGCCTTGGGCGTCGGCTTTAGCGGCCAGTTTGGCTTCCAGGCCACTCAGGGTAGTGGCATGTCCGGCGGAAACGACGCCTGAAGCGGTCAGGCTGCTGGCCTGTTGCTGATCCACCGGTTCAGCGGCGAAGGTAGCGAAAGAGGTCATGGCGATAACGGCTGCTGCTGCAAAATATTTGATGCTTTTCATGAGGGACTCCAGTCTGTTTGTTTAGGTTGGAAGGCGTATGCTTCCGATGTGTTGAATAATAAAGCATCCGCAGGGATTTAAAATCTGATAATGCTGAGTATGTTGTTCAAATTATTTGATTCATAATTTACGCATCTTTACGGCGGTTTACGCAGGCTGGGTTAAGGGCGGTCAGGGGTTATTGACGCTTGATGACGTACGAGGGGATAACATTACTTAAGCGCAGAGCGCGTGCGGCTGGGATTTCTGTCGGCCGGCATGTAGAATGCGGCGGTCAGTTTGGCGGGTTATTACCTATTTATGTCCATTTTACAGAAGGTAGAAGAAATGAAGTCTGAAAATAACATCAATAACAATGACTTAAAATCATCTCCGATCATCGTTGCGCTGGATTACGCAGATATTGGCGCGGCACTGGCATTTGCCGATCGTATTGATCCGCAGGACTGCCGGTTAAAAGTGGGCAAGGAAATGTTCACCCTGTTTGGGCCGCAGCTGGTGCGCGATTTACACTCGCGTGGTTTCGACGTGTTCCTGGATTTGAAATTCCATGACATTCCCAACACCACCGCCCGTGCCGTTGCTGCTGCGGCCGAGTTGGGTGTATGGATGGTGAATGTGCATGCCAGCGGTGGTGCACGCATGATGACCGCAGCGAAAGAAGCATTGCAGCCCTATGGCGCTCAGGCCCCGTTGCTGATCGCCGTCACCGTGCTGACCAGCATGGAAGCAGAAGATCTGCGTGGTATCGGTATCGAGCTTTCTCCGGCCGAGCATGCGGAGCGCTTGGCACGTCTGACCCGCGATTGTGGGTTGGATGGCGTAGTTTGTTCAGCGCACGAAGCCGAGCGTCTCAAAGCAGCCTGTGGCCAACAATTCCAACTGGTGACGCCGGGCATCCGTCCTGAAGGTAGCGACGCCGGCGATCAGCGACGCATCATGACGCCGGTACAGGCGCAAGCGGCTGGTGTTGACTACATGGTGATTGGGCGCCCGATCACCCAATCCGCCGATCCCGCTGCTACGCTAAGTGCGATCCGCGCTTCTCTGGCTTAAGGAGATGACAATGAACAACGATAACAGCCGGCTGGTGTATTCCACCGATAGCGGGCGTATCAAGCAGGAAGACGTCAAACCGCCGCGTGAAAAGGGCGACGGTATCGTGCGTATTCAGCGCCAGACCAGCGGGCGCAAGGGAAAGGGCGTTTGCCTGATCACCGGCGTTGATCTGGATGATGCCGCATTGGACAAGCTGGCGGCAGAGCTCAAGAAAAAATGCGGCTGCGGCGGTTCGGTGAAAGAGGGCGTGATCGAGATCCAGGGCGATAAGCGGGATCTGCTTAAACAGCTGTTAGAAGCCAAAGGGATGAAGGTCAAGCTGGCGGGCGGCTAATCGAATCGCCTGAGCGAATGGCCATGCCGCGGTGCAATACTGCGGCATGGCTGGGATACTGCTGCCGGGCGTTAACCCGTTGATGGCAACCCGCCATCGATGAAAGGTAAAACAGACCTGAAATAATCTTTATTATGCGTAATACGTCAAAGCGATATCGCTTTTGCCAGCCTGTCGGCAGAGGTATCTGAATACTGGCCGAACAGGTTATTTACCTACCTGATGACCAATGATGCCCCCTACCGCAGCCCCGCCGAGCGTACCCAGTGCGCTACCATCGGTCAACACCGCGCCGCCTACGGCCCCTGCACCGGCACCAATGGCGGTGTTACGGTCACGTTTGGACATGTTTGAACAAGCGCTGAGTGAAAACGCCAGAGTAAGCGCCAGAGCGGCGGTGGCAAAACGTTTATTGATAATCATCATAATGAATTCTCCTTAGCATTGGCTATCTGGGAGTGCCTATTAAGTATAGGCATGAACCCGAATTTCGGCCTGCTAGTCGCTCCCAGTAAGTATCGCTATAAAAAATGGCATTTTTTGTTAAAGGCAGAATAATTGAAACGCCCAGAGCGCTCCCTCCGCCAATATTCACTATAAGCTTCTGCTGAACGATAAACAGGTAAATAGTCTTAAAGTCCATTGCGCGCTATTTAATCCCCAGCGCGCAAATTGCCGTTTCCAGCAGAAGACTACGCGGTCTTTAGCGATTTACGCCATACCGCCCCCAAGCCTGCCTGCCGACAATATTCCCAACAGGGTTAACCGGGAAAGAAACATGCTTAACGATCTCAAGCAGCAGGTATTGGAGGCCAATCTGGCGCTGCCACGCCATCGTCTGGTGACCTTCACCTGGGGGAATGTCAGCGCTGTCGATCGGCGTGAGGGATTGATGGTGATCAAACCCTCGGGGGTGGAATACGGGGTGATGACCCGTGACGATATGGTGGTGCTGGAACTGGAAAGCGGCAAGGTGGTGGAGGGGGACAAAAAGCCCTCTTCAGACAGCGATACCCACCGCGTGCTGTACCTGGAATTTGGCGATGCCGGGGGCATAGTGCACACCCATTCGCGGCATGCCACCATTTGGGCGCAGGCCGGGTTGGATATTCCTGCCTGGGGCACAACGCACGCCGACTATTTCTACGGCGACATTCCCTGTACCCGGCGGATGCAGGATGAGGAAATTAATGGCCGCTATGAATGGGAGACCGGCAGAGTGATTGTCGAAACCTTTGGCCAGCGCCGGTTAAATCCGGCGGCGGTGCCGGGCGTGCTGGTGCATTCTCATGGCCCCTTTACCTGGGGGGAAAACGCAGAAACCGCGGTTCATAATGCGGTGGTACTGGAAGAAATTGCCTATATGGGGATTTTTTCGCGCCAATTGTCGCCGGGTCTGGCGAATATGCAGCAAACCCTGCTGGACAAACATTACCTGCGCAAGCACGGTAAAAACGCCTACTACGGCCAGTGAGCATCAGGAGGTCCGCCTGTCGGCGGCTCTCCCGTTGTTTCGTCGGAAGGCTAGTCGCTCACCATATCCAACTGTATTCCCTGGCGCTTCAACAGGTGTTGATACTCCAACGACAGCCGCGAATCGGTGATTACCCTCTGAACCTTGCCCTGCTGGGCCAGCGGATTAGGCTGAATTTGACCGAATTTTGACGAGTCGGTCAGGACAATATTTTCTACGCCCTTCGCCAGCACGGCGTTGACCACGTCGGCGCGCATCATATCGCGGCCGGTGAAGCCAGTATCCGCATGATAGCCATCGACGCCAATAAACGCCTTGCTGAAATGCACTTGCTGAATGCATTGGCGGGTTAATGGCCCGACCACGGTCTCGCTCTTTTTCTGGTACATGCCGCCCAGCACGATCACTTCGCAATCCGTCTCTTTTAGCAGATGGGCGATATAGTGGCTGACGGTGATCAGCGTGATGCGTTTGCGCTCGGCGATATAACGCGCCAGCAGCGCGTTGGCGCTGCCGCTTTCGATAAAAATGGTTTCATCGTCGTTAACCAGCGAGGCGGCATACTGCGCCAGCTTTTGCTTGAGGGTGAAGTTGGACATCATGCGCGCATCGACGTCGTCGCTTTCTAATGCCAGCGCGGAACCGTGCACCCGTTTCAGGTAGCTGCGTTTCTCCAGCAGGTTCAAATCCTGGCGGATCGTCACCTCTGAAACGCCGGTGGCCGCGGCCAAATCGCTGACGCTGATACGCCGGCGATCGTTTACCAATTGAAGTATTGTCTGTTGTCTTGAATTCATATCAACCTGATGTGCGGCCACCAATGTGCGGCCGCTAATATTTATTGTTTAAATAGTATGTTCTGTTCGCGCAATAATATCATCCTGCGCGTCAGGGGATAATGCGGTAAAGAAAGCGGAATATCCAGCAACGCGGACCACTAAATCACGATATTGGTCAGGATGTTGCTTCGCTTTCAGCAGCGTTTCCCGCGACACGATGTTGTATTGCACGTGCCAACCCTGATAGTCCTCAAAGAAGGTGCGCAGCATTAACATCAGTTTTTCTCGGTCCCGCGGATCCTCCAACGTCGCCGGGTTCAGTTTCTGATTCAGCAACACGCCGCCGAGGATAGAAGCGGTGGGCAGTTTGGACAGCGAATTGAACACGGCGGTCGGTCCCAGATGATCGGTACCGGAGGCCGGGCTGGCTCCCTCCGCCAACGGCGTATGCGCTTTACGGCCGTCTGGCGTGGCCAGGGTAGCCGCGCCAAACGGCACATTAGCCGAAATAGACGACGTTCCGGCGTAGTAGGTGCCGCCTATCGGGCCACGACCAAAGCGGGTGTTATGGTACTGCTTCAGTTCGTCGATATAAGTCTGATAAGCACGCACCAGCAGTTGATCGACCTCATCCTCGTCGTTACCGTATTTTGGAGCGGCGTTGAGCAGACGCTGGCGTAATTGTTCGCCGCTCAATCCGTCGAAGTCATTTTCCAGCGCTGCCGCCAATTGCCGTTGGCCAATAACCCCTTGTTCGAAGACCAGCTTGCGCACCGCCGCCAGGCTGTTGCCCAGGTTGGCTATGCCGACCTGCAGACCAGAAACCCAATCGTATTTTGCGCCACCTTGCTTGATACTTTTGCCGCGTTCGATGCAGTCATCCACCAGCGCTGAGCAGAGGATATCGTGAGCGTTCTCTTCTAATACGGTATCGACCACGCATTCAATTTCAATCGACTTACGCGTGTAATAGCGGATCTGGTTGTCCCAGGCACCCAGCACCTGCTCAAAGTCGGCGAAGTTTTCCTTCGAGAGCGCCTCTGCTTGTGGCAGGAAAACTTTGCCGGAGGTCGCATCGCGCCCTTGTTCCAGTGCCGCCAGCATGACACGAGCGAAGTTGATAAAGCTCATGCCGGTGCAGCGGTAACCCCATTTCCCGCCCACGGCGGTTTCGATACAGCCGATCGCCGCGTAGTCATAGGCATCCTGCGGCTCCACGCCCAGTTTGATAAACTCAGGGATAACGATTTCATCGTTGTTGAAGGCCGGCATGCCGAACCCACAGCGGATCACTTGCACGCAGGCGTCGAGGAAGTCGTTACTCATTTCTGCATGGTAACGCACGCTGAGATTAGGCTGGGTGGAGCGTAAGCGCCCGCAGGACTCCAAAATGGCATAGGACAAGGGGTTAACCGCATCGCAGGGTTTGCCGTTGATCAGTTGCTGTCCGCCAATAGTGACGTTCTGATACAGCGGACTACCTGCCGAGGCTTTGGAGTGAGAACCGGAACGGATCTTGTTGATCTCCAACAGCTTCAACCAACAACTGTGCAGCATTTCAATCGCACGCTCGCGTGGCAACGTCTGTTCCAACTCTACGTCACGACGGTACCAGGGGTAGAGATATTGGTCGAGGCGGCCAAAGGACACCGAATGGCCGTTGGATTCAATCTGTAGCGTCAGTTGAATGAAGTAGCACAGTTGCAGGGCCTGCCAGAAGGTTTGTGGTGGCCGATGGGCAATCAGCTCACAGTTTTCCGCGATGGCCAGCAGCTCTTCACGCCGCCACAAACGGTTTTCCGTCTGCGCCATGTCGCGCGCCAACTGGGCAAAGCGCAAGATATGCGCGCTCAGCGCTTCCAGGGTCAGATCGATTGCCTTAAGGAATTGCTCCTGATGTAACTCTTCCCAGTCGGTAAGCCGGATACGACTGCGACGTTCATCGACTTTCTCGCGCAGCCCGTCGAGGCCTTTTTCCAACAGTAATGGGAAATTCACCGCGAGATGGGCATCCCCTGAGGTCATATTGCCTTCAGCCTTGATGATACCGGTGGCTAGCAGGGCCTTTTGTTCGTCGGTAAACATGCCGTAGCAGCGATCTTGCACCGTCTGGCCGCGCCACCACGGGCATAGCCGATGCAAAATGGCCTTGTTCTCTTCGCTGACTGAGAAACCGGCGCCCGGACGGTCGGCCAGTTGGTCAATCTCGTCTTCGATCCAACTGACGGTATATTCGGGGAAAATCGGCGCAGCGCGTAATTCGCTGGCCTGGTTGCCGATAATCAACTCGTCGTTATCGATTCGCAAAGTTCGCTTAGCCAAATGGTTAGCCAATGCCAGTGCCCGACGAACCGGCAAGGGTTTGTCCTGATGCTGCTGATAGGCTTCGGTGTAGTGCTGGGCGCGTTCGGTGCAAACCGGCGGTTTGACGATATGGATCAGCGCGTTCTTGTGAGCCTGGGTGCGTTCGGACAGGGTGGTCAGATCCAGCTTAGTCATGGTGTTATCCTCGCAAAATGGCAGTCAGCCCTTTGGCCTCGGCGTACTGTTCGGCATAGGCCAGCAGTTCAGGGGCATCTAGTGGGGTGCGGGCCGCGTGATAAGGCTCGCCGAGCAGGTTATATTTGTTGATACCCAACGTGTGGTACGGCAAGAAATGAATCTCTGTAACGCCGGCCTCATCGGCGGCGAAATCGACAATCGCGCGAATTGAGCGGCGATCGGCGTTAAAGTCGGGGATCAGCGGGACGCGCACGGTCGTTCGGGTACCGTGCGCGGCCAGGCGGCGGAAGTTTTCCATTACCCGTTTGGCGGAGCCGCCGGTCCACTGCTTGAAACGTTTTTCATCGACGTGTTTCAAATCCGCCAGCATCAGATCGAGCCAAGGCAGCGAAGGTGCTATGTGTGACCAGGGCGTATGCAGGCAAGACTCTACCGCGGTATGAATGCCGGCCTCACGGCCGCGCTTCAGCAGTTCTGCCGCCACGGCAGGCTGCATAAAGGATTCACCGCCGGAGAGTGTCAGGCCGCCACCGGTGCGCAGATAAAAAGGCCGATCGCGCAGCACCTCGGTCATGATATCGTCGATATTTACTGCGCTGCCGCACAGGCTGAGTGCGTCGGTTGGGCAACGGGCGGCTAATGCGGCATACTCTTCGTGGCTGAGTAACTCGCGATGGATCAGCAGGTTGTCGTCGATTCGTTGAATCGCCTGAGGATGGCCTTCGGCGCACAGGGTACAGCCGCTGAGGCATAAACGCGGATCGAACAGCAAATCCGCTTTTCGCGAGCGGCTTTCCGGATTCTGGCACCAGAGACAGCCCAACGAGCAGCCCTTCAGGAACACTACGCTGCGGATGCCTGGACCATCATGGGTGGAATAGCGCTGCAGATTGAAGATCACGAGTCACCTGTCATTCGGTTGCTTTTCTTTTTTCATTAAAGTTGTTTCGAATGAAAGTTGATTTGATTTCGATCAAATATAAATGCGTTGCATGTTCCTACTATGATGAGAGTTTGAATTCGTCCACAAAAGATTCAGGAGTCCGTAATGGAGCTTTATCTCGATACCGCCGATGTGAACGCAGTAAAACGACTGGCGCGCATCCTGCCTTTGCACGGTGTGACCACCAATCCGAGCATTGTTGCCAAAGAGGGAAAACCGATTTGGGAAGTGTTACCGGCGCTGCGCGATGCGCTGGGGGGCACCGGCAAACTCTTTGCTCAGGTGATGGCTAACGACGCCGAGCGCATGGTGGCGGAAGCGGCGTTGCTTCATCAGCGAGTGCCTGGGCTGGTGGTTAAGGTACCGGCGACCACAGAAGGCCTGGCAGCGATTAAAAAACTGAAGTCGATGTCGATTCCTACGCTGGGGACGGCGGTTTATGGTGCGGGTCAGGGACTGCTGGCGGCGCTGGCGGGAGCTGAGTATGTGGCCCCATACGTGAACCGCCTGGACGCGCAGGGCGGTGACGGCATTGAAATGGTTCACGAGCTGCAGCAATTGCTGACGCTGCACGCGCCGGGAGCCCGGGTGCTGGCGGCCAGTTTCAAAACGCCGCGTCAGGCGCTGGAATGCTTGCTGGCGGGTTGTCAGGCCATCACTCTGCCGGTCGACGTGGCTGAGCAGTTCCTCGCGGCACCGGCGGTTCAGGCCGCGGTAGAGAAATTCGAGCAAGATTGGCAGGGGGCGTTCGGCACTAATCTGCTGAACTGAGAACCGCATAAGCAAAGAAAAGGGCGCCCGTTGACAAAGTGCTCTGTTGTTTAATGGTAGGGGCGCTGCATGCTGTGCCCAATAGCATAATCAATGGTTAAATCGGGTCGAACATGTTCGACCCCTACCGGTTTAGCCTTTACGCAGGTTTGTCAGCAGTCTGAGGGCGCCGCAGCGCCCTGATTATAACCAACTGAATTTATACATTTTCACGCAGGACGATCGGCGACTCCTGCGCCGTGGGCTGGCTGGCATTCAGCGCACGACGGATCACAAAGAAGGCGGAGACCAGCATGGTTACCGCCACCAGCATAAAGAAAGCGCACAGTGCGGCGTTAATCTGGTTACTGAAAACGATGGTCTCCATATCCTTCAGCGTCTTGGCCGGTGCGATCAGCGTGCCTTGTTCAATACCGGCAGAGAATTTCTTCGCCTGCGCCAGGAAGCCGATGCTCGGTTTCTCGTGGAATATTTTCTGCCAGCCGGCGGTCATTGAGGTAATAAACAACCAGACGGTCGGCAAAATGGTCACCCAGGCATAGCGCTGTTTTTTCATTTTGAACAGCACCACGGTACCGAGGATCAGCGCCATCGAAGCCAGCATCTGGTTGCCGATACCGAACAGCGGCCACAGCGTATTGATGCCGCCGAGCGGATCGACCACCCCCTGATAGACAAAGAAGCCCCAGCCAGCGACGGCCACGGTGGTTCCCGCCAGATTACCGAACCAAGAACGGTTGTTAGCTAACCTTGGGATCGCCACACCGACCAGATCCTGCACCATAAAGCGACAGGCACGGGTCCCGGCATCGACGGCGGTCAGAATAAACAGCGCCTCGAACAGAATGGCGAAGTGGTACCAGAAGGCCATCATTGCGCGGCTGTTAAACACCTCGGTAATGATGTGTGCCATGCCCACGGCGAAGGTCGGGGCGCCGCCGGCGCGCGACAGGATGGAGTGCTCCCCGACGTCCTTGGCAATCATTGTCAGGGTTTCCGGGGTGATCATAAAGCCCCAGCTGTTAATCACCTGAGAGGCATTTTCCACCGTGGTGCCGATCAGCGCCGCCGGCGAGTTCATGGCGAAGTAAACGCCTGGGTCGATCACCGACGCACAAATCAACGCCATGATAGCCACGAAGGACTCCATCAACATGGCGCCGTAGCCGATAAAGCGAATATGGCTCTCGCGCTCCACCAGCTTTGGCGTGGTACCGCTGGAGACCAGCGCATGGAAACCGGAAATCGAACCACAGGCGATGGTGATAAACAGGAACGGGAACAGCGAGCCGGCGAACACCGGGCCGCTGCCGTCGATAAAGCGCGATACCGCCGGCATTTTCATTTCCGGCATGGCGAAGACGATACCTACAGCCAAACCGATAATGACGCCAATCTTCATAAAGGTGGACAAATAGTCACGCGGTGCCAACAGCAGCCACACCGGCAACACCGAAGCGACAAAGCCGTAAATCACCAACACCCAGGTCAGCGTGGTGCCGTGCAGCGTAAAGAACGGGCCCCAGTAGGGGTCTTGTGCCACGTTGCCGCCGTAGATGATCGCCAGCAGCATCAGCGCGAAACCGATCACCGAGATTTCAGCGATTTTACCCGGCCGGATAAAACGCATATACACGCCCATAAACAGGGCGATTGGGATGGTTGCAGCGATGGTGAACAAGCCCCAGGGGCTGTCGGCCAGGGCTTTAACCACCACCAGCGCCAGCGCGGACAGAATGATAATCATCACCCCCAGCGCGCCCAGCATGGTGATCACACCGGCGAAGGCACCCAGTTCCTGCTTGGCCATTTCACCCAGCGAACGACCGTCACGACGGGTAGAGATGAACAGGATCAGGAAGTCCTGCACGGCGCCGGCCAGCATTACCCCGACCAGGATCCAGATAGTGCCGGGCAGAAAGCCCATTTGCGCTGCCAGAATAGGGCCAACCAGCGGCCCGGCCCCGGCGATGGCGGCAAAGTGGTGGCCAAACAACACCCATTTGTTGGTGGGGACATAGTCCAACCCGTCGTTGCGACGTTCGGCCGGGGTCATGCGGCGGTCGTCGAGCTCAAAGACTTTTTTGGCGATAAACAGGCTGTAGAAGCGGTAAGCGATGCTGTAACAGGCGACCGCCGCTACCACCAGCCAAACCGCATTGACGTGTTCACCGCGGCTTAGCGCCAGCATGGCGAAGGCGAATGCACCGACCAACGCCACCACCAGCCAGATGATCCCGGACTTGACGTTTTTCATGTTCAACAACTCCTTGGTGTGCAGAAAAAAAGAAAGAAGTGTTCTTAGGGAGAATGGCTACAAATTAAAAGTAGGAGTTTTGCAGGCGAAGAGAAGCAGGTCGGATGAGAAATGTGAAGCCGGTTGAGTAATAGCGTAAAAACAAAGTGATGAGGATGTTGCTGGGAATAAAAAAACACCGGAGGGAGACCCGTCCGGTGTTTGTCTGGCATAACGTTTATGTTGCGGGTTAAGCCGCCGGTCTGGCGATCACGCTGCGGGTTTCCATACGCACTTCGGCGATGGTGACCTGCAGGGTATCCCCCTGGCGATAAACGACTTCGCCTTTGATCTGCACCGTGCCGGTATCCTGGCTGCATACCATTTCATCACGTACCGCGTGAATGAAGGGCGCCGGGATAAAGGCCACTGCGCCATTGTCCAGCAGACGAACGCGCAGGCCGCCGCGGGTTACGTCGATGATTTCCGCGTTGAAGCGTTCATCAGTGCCTGCTTTATCCTTGAGGTAACGCGCGTAGAGCCAATCGCCGACGTCACGTTCCGCCATCCGGTTCAGACGACGACGTTCGGCCAGTTGGATTGTCACTTCGTCCAGCGGTTTCTCTGCGGACTGCCCGGTGATAACGGCTTTCAGCAAGCGGTGGTTGACCATATCACCGTATTTACGGATCGGAGAGGTCCAGGTGGCGTAAGCCTCCAGGCCCAGACCGAAGTGTGGCCCCGGCGTAGTGCTGATTTCGGCATACGTCTGAGAACGGCGAATACGGCTGTCGAGGAACTGGGTCGGTTGCGAATCCAGGTGACGACGCAGTTCGCAGAAACCTTCCAGCGTCAGCAGCTTCTCGGCTTCGGCCTCAACGCCGTTGGCTTGCAGCACGGTTACGGCTTGCTCAACCAACAGTGGATCGAAACCGGTGTGCACGTTGTAAATGCCAAAGCCCAGACGGTCGCGCAGCACAATGGCGGCGCAGACGTTGGAAGCAATCATGCACTCTTCAACGATGCGGTTGGCGGTGCGGCGCTGCTCGGTGATGATCTCTAGCACTTCGCCTTTTTCACCCAGCACAAAGCGGTAGTCTGGGCGATCTTTGAATACCAGAGCATGCTGGTGGCGCCAGGCGTTACGTGCATCGCACACGCGCTTGAGCAGGGTGATTTGCTGTGCGATTTCATCGCTCGGCGGCTGCCAGCCGGCAATGCCTTCCAGCCAGTCGGAGACTTCGTCATAAACCAGTTTGGCTTTTGATTCGATCTCGGCGCCGAAGAAGCGAATATCGTCACCCAATGCGCCGTCTGCACCGATGGTCACGCGGCAAGCCAGCACCGGACGGCGTTGGTTCGGACGTAGTGAACACAGGTTGTCTGACAGATCGCGCGGCAACATAGGGATGTTGAAACCTGGCAGGTAGTTGGTAAAGGCGCGCTTGCGGGCGATTTCATCCAGCGCGCTGCCTTGCGCGACGTAGGCGGTCGGATCGGCAATGGCGATGGTCAATTGCAGCGAGCCGTCGCCGTTGTCCTGCACAAACAGCGCATCGTCCATATCTTCGGTGCTGGCGCTGTCGATGGTGACAAAATTCAGAGCGGTCAGATCTTCACGCGGCACGGAAGCATCCGGCTCATCGATCGCGATCATCTCCGGCGCTTCTTTTTCCAGGCTGTGACGGGCCAGCGTGACCCACCACGGCGCCAGGTGATCTTCGCCGTCGGTAATAAATTGGGTCAGGTCGGCATTGAAGCCACGATCGCCTTTCAGCGGGTGGCGGCACATTTCCGCTACCGCCCAGTCACCGGCCTGGAAGTTATGTTTCAGTTCACGCACCGGACGGCAAGGGATCGCGTCTTTCAGCAACGGATGATCGGGTACGATGGACAGACGGTCATCACGCTTTTGCACACGGCCGACAAAGCGCGACAGGAAGGGCTCGATCAGGGTTTCCGGCTCGGCGATTTCACGTTCTTTCTCGGTATGCAGGGTTGCGGTCACTCGGTCCCCGTGCATGACTTTCTTCATGTACGGTGGCGGAATGAAATAGCTTTTTTGACCGTCGACCTCAAGAAAGCCAAAGCCTTTCTCAGTCCCTTTTACTACGCCTTCAACGCGCGGGGTCTGAGAGTGAAGTTGCTGTTTAAGCTGCGCCAGCAGCGGGTTATCTTGAAACATATCGTCCAGTGAATGGGTTGTGAGTGGCAAGATTTGCGGCTGACAGTTTTACGCGAATCACCCGCTGCGGGCAAGCCAAACGTCACGGTTTTCCCGCGTTTGGGCGCGATTTTATGGAATATTGGGCGTTCAAAAGGCGGGAAGAAAACCCCGGCTCGAAACGCCGGGGGGAAACGGGGAGTAAATCAGTTCTGTAGCGGCGTAGGCTGCAGGATTTCAATCCAGTAGTCGTCGGGATCCTTGATAAAGGCCACGTAATTCATGCGACCTTCATGCAGACGTTTCTGGAAGTTCACGCCAAGGCGCTCAAAACGCTCGCAGGCAGCGTGCACGTCAGGCACCGTCACACAGAGGTGGCCAAAGCCACGCGGCTCACTGTTGCCGTTGTGGTAATGAAAATCGGCCTGCTGCTCGGTGCCGTGGTTATGGGTGAGCTCCAAAATACCCGGTTGACTCAGGACCCAGCGTTTACGGGCATCGTCATCCTGTGGGATCTGGTCGCGCGGGCTGCGGGTCAGGTAGCAAATGGTAAACGCGGCTTCATTGAAGGTTTCCAGATACACCGGGGTAAAGCCCAGCACGCGGGTATAAAAGTCCAGCGCTTGGGTTAAGTCCTTCACGCGGATCATGGTGTGATTGAACACGTAGCCGTCGGTGACGGTTTCCGGCTGCGCGGTTACGCCCGGCAGGTTCAGTAAATCATTCAGTGGCATAGGGATCCCTCTTAGGTTGTCGATACGACTTTAGGGCAAATAAATGCTAATCTAAAGTGATTGTTTCTAACCAAAACACTAACTAAAAGTGAATGAATCATGAAGCTGAGTCAGCTTAGATTTTTCTGCGCCGTGGTGGAGTATAAAACCATTGCCGCCGCCGCGCGGGAATTGCACTGTGTCCCCTCCAACGTCACGTTGCGCATCAAAGAGTTAGAAGACTCACTTGGCGGCGAGTTGTTTTTTCGCGATAAAAACCGACTCTATGTCACGCCGAAAGGCCGACTGTTCTATCAACAGGCCGTCGACATCCTGACGCTGGCAGACCGCAGCCAACAATTGTTCGTCGGTCGGCAACCGCAGGGCCTGCTGAATCTGGGGGCGCTGGATTTTTCTCTGATCAGTCATCTGCCGTCACGCATCGCTCACTTGCGCCGCAGCCAACCCCACATGCAGGTCAACGTGCTGAGCCGAGACTCGCTGGTGCTGGAGCGAATGCTGATTGACAGCGAGATCGATCTGGCGTTGACCGACGGGCCGATAGAGCACCCGCTGCTGGCCAGTCGCGCGGCGTTTGATGAGCGCCTGGTGCTGTTGATGCCGGCCTCGGTGCCGCAGTTGGACGCCACAACCCTTGCGCAGTTAGAGTTTTATACCTTCAGCCGCGAGTGCTCTTTCCGCCTGAAAATCGATCGCTGGTTGGCCTCACGCCAGCTAAAGCCGCGGATGACGCTGGAGATGGAGTCGTACACGGCGATGGCAGCCTGCGTAAAAGCGGGTTGTGGCGTCGCCTGTGTTCCGGGGTCTTTGCTGCCGATGATCTTGCCTGAGCATGCGTTAAAAGTGGTGGAAATGGGGGCGGAAGGGGTCAGCAATTTGTACTTCGTGTGGCGCCGCCATCAGCTCTCTGACGAGTTGCAGACGGCGCTCGATCTGTTAATGCACCCGGCGTGAACCGGGCGCATCCATTCAGGCAATACGCAGCGTCGGTTGCGCCACACAACGGCGGATCGCCACCGGTATCGACTTCGACGTTGGCGTGCCGGTGCCGTCACCAAAGCTGGCCAACGGAACCAACGGGTTAGTCTCTGGGTAGTAAGCCGCCAGATTACCGCGTGGGATATCGTAGCTTACCAGTTTGAAGCCACTGACCTTACGTGTAATGCCGTCATTCCACAGCGTTTCAATCTCTACCAGCTCACCGTCTTGCATATCCAACGCCGCCAGATCTTCAGGATGTATAAACAGCACCTCTCGTTGGCCGTAGACGCCGCGGTAACGGTCATCCAGTCCGTAGATAGTGGTGTTGTACTGATCGTGCGAACGCAGTGTTTGCAGCGTGAAGGGCGCCTGTCGGCCATCCAACTGCGGGAACAGGCTGGTTGGCAGAGGCGCAGCGCTAAATTCGGCCTTGCCGCTTGGGGTGTCAAAGCGCAGTTCTGCGGCGGCGTTACCCAGGTAGAAACCACCGGGCTGGTCGCAGCGCCGGTTGAAATCTTCGAAACCGGGAATGGTGGCGGCGATATGGTCGCGGATCAACGAATAATCGTCTGCCAGCTCCAGCCAGTCGAGCTGCTGGTTGCCCAACACCGCATCGGCGATGCCGCACACGATGGCGGTTTCAGAACGCTGGGTCTCCGCCAGTGGTTTACCGACGCCTTCCGACGCATGCACCATGCTGAAGGAGTCTTCAACCGTAATGTACTGTGGGCCGCTGGCCTGCATATCCTGTTCGGTACGGCCCAGGGTCGGCAGGATCAGCGCGTCTTTGCCGGTGACCAGATGACTGCGGTTGAGCTTGGTGCTGATATGCACCGTCAGATCACAACGGCGCAGGGCGCGGGCAGTGCGTTCGGTGTCCGGCGCAGCCGCGGCCAGATTGCCGCCCAAAGCCAGCAAGACCTTAACCTCACCGCGCAGCATCGCCTCAATGGCCTCTACGGTGTTATGGCCCGGTTCGCGTCGCGGCGAGAAGTTAAAGTGCTGCTCCAGGCTGTCGAGCAGTGCCTTGGGGGACTTCTCATCAATGCCCATGGTACGGTTGCCTTGCACGTTGCTGTGGCCGCGTACCGGACACAGGCCGGCGCCCGGTTTACCCAACTGACCGAACAGCAGCTGCAGGTTGGTGATCTCACGTACCGTTGGCACAGAATGCTTATGCTGGGTGACGCCCATCGCCCAGGTGCAGATCACGCGTTCGGCACCCTGATAAATCGCCGCCGCCTGACGCAATTGTTCCTCGCTGAGGCCGGACTGCTGGGTGATTTGTTGCCAGGTCGTAGCATCGACCTGCGCAAGATACGCCTCGACGCCGACGCTGTGTTGACTGATGAATGCCTGATCGAACAGGCCGGGTTCACCGGCCGCCAGGCGCTCACGATGACTTTCCAGCAGCGCTTTCACCATGCCGCGCACGGCCGCCATATCCCCGCCGAGATTGGGTTGGTAATAGGATGAACTGATCGGCGACGACTTGGGCGTCAGCATTTGAATCGGGCTTTGCGGATCGGCAAAACGCTCGAGGCCACGTTCGCGCAGGGTGTTAAAACTGACGATGCGCGCACCGCGGTTGGCGGCATTTTTCAGGCTATGCAGCATGCGCGGGTGGTTGGTGCCGGGATTCTGACCAAACACGAAGATGGCATCGGCTTTTTCAAAGTCGTCCATGCGAATGGTGCCTTTCCCTACGCCGATACTTTGTTTCAGGCCCACGCCGCTGGCTTCGTGGCACATATTGGAGCAGTCAGGGAAATTGCTGGTGCCGAGCATACGACCAAACAATTGATACAGATAAGAAGCTTCATTGCTGGCGCGGCCCGAAGTATACAACTCGATCTGGTTCGGGTTATCCATCTGGTTAATATGCTGGGCGATTAACGCCAGCGCGTCCGGCCAACTGATCGGCTGGTAGTGGTCTGTTTCGGCGTTATAGCGCATGGGGTGGGTGAGACGGCCCTGGTATTCCAGGAAATAATCACTTTGCTGCAGCAGGGTGCTGACGCTGTGAGCCGCGAAAAACTCCGGCTCGACCGCGTTACGCGTGGCTTCCCAACTGACCGCCTTGGCGCCGTTTTCGCAGAAACTGAAGGTGCTGTGGTTGTCGTCGCCCCAGGCACAACCTGGGCAGTCGAAGCCGCGAGCCTTGTTCACGCGCATCAGGTTACGCAGGTTTTGCAGCGTCTGTTTACTGTCGAGCACATAGCGGGTAGTGGCTTCGAGTGAACCCCAGCCGCCCGCCGCGCCGGTATACGGCTTTATTGACGGTTTAAATTTCATATTGTTCTTCGCAGGTGATGTAGCTAATAAGTGAACGCTTTTTTAAGCGCTTTCAGTGTTTATGTCACAAGTTTAGGTTGGGGCGGTGTGAGCGTCTAATCGAATGGGACAATGGCGGCATAGAGCAGATTTATCGCGTAGCGGTACCGGGCAAACAAATCGTTGCATTATGACACCTGCTGAAAAAGAGTAACGATTCCGCTTTCCCGATAATTAATGCAGTCTATATCACGGATTATATTGGCATTTTATTTAGCCCGCAGGGCCTGAGGAACAGTGATTGAAGCGTTCAGTATGGGTGATGATCGCCGGCATGTTAGTGCCGCTGGCGGTACAGGCAGCAGATGTTTCCTCCAGTATTGCGCAAAACACACCGCCGGCGATAGACGCCGCCTCTTACGTATTGATGGATTACACCACCGGACAGGTGTTGGCGCAGGCAAACGCAGATCAGCGCCGCAACCCAGCCAGCCTGACGAAGCTGATGACCGGATTGGTGATTGATCACGCGCTCGATCAGCACAAAATTGGCCTGGATGACGTGGTGACGGTGGGCAATGACGCCTGGGCGCAGGGCAACCCGGTGTTTAAGGGATCATCATTGATGTTCTTAAAGCCAGGTGACAGGGTCACGGTTCGCGATCTCAGCCGCGGTATCATCATTGATTCGGGCAACGATGCCTGTGTCGCGATGGCGGATTATGTGGCAGGTAGCCAGGCGGCATTCGTTAAGTTGATGAATGAAAAGAGTGCCCAGCTTGGCCTGCAGAATACCCATTTCGAAACCGTGCATGGGCTGGATGCGCCGGGGCAATTCACTACGGCAGGCGATTTGGCAGTGATTTCACGCGCTATCATCATGAGCGAACCGGCGGAGTATCACATGTACAGCGAGAAATCGCTGACCTGGAACGGCATCACCCAGCAAAATCGCAATGGGCTGCTGTGGGATAAAAACCTGCACGTCGACGGGTTGAAAACCGGCCATACCGCCTCGGCCGGCTTTAACATTATTGCCTCTGCTACCGAAGGAGACCGGCGGCTGATTGCGGTGGTGATGGGCGGTAAAAGTTCGAAAGGGCGTGAAGAGCAGGCGCGCAAATTGCTGACCTGGGGCCTGCGTGATTTCACCACCGTGCATCTGTTCAGCGCCGGGCAAAATCTGGGGCAGGAAAAAGTGTGGTATGGCGACCGTCATGAGGTCGCGGTGGGCAGTGCAAAAGAGGAATATCTCAGCCTGCCGAAAAGTGAAGCCGACAAACTGAAGGCGCAGTATGTGGTCAGCGTTCCGCGCCTGGATGCCCCGTTGACCCAAGGGCAGACGATTGGCGAAATCCGTATCAGCGATAACGGCAAGCTGCTCAAAACCTTGCCGCTGGTGGCATTGCAACCGGTCCAGCAAGGCGGCGCGTTCTCACGATTGATGGACTACGTAAAACTGAAGATTTGACCCCTCCGGGCGTAGCCAGCTGCGCCCGAAACCCTACAGCGATGGTATACTCAGGTCAGTCATGACTTATTGAGCCGTTTTATGGATATTAAGCAACTGATCTACCTGTGTAATCTCGAACGCGAGCGCCACTTCGGCCGTGCGGCTGAGGCCAGCTTTGTCAGTCAGCCGACATTGTCTATGCGGCTGAAAAATTTGGAAAAAGAGCTGGGCGTATCCTTAATCAACCGCGGTAACAACTTCGAAGGTTTTACTGCCGAAGGCGAGCGGGTGCTGTCGTGGGCGCGTGAGATCGTGTCGGTTTATCAGGGGCTGAAGCTGGAGGTCGAGTCGCTTAAACACGGGCTTAACGGCACGTTGCGCATCGGTGTGGTACCGCAATGCAGCATCTCGCTGGCGCAAATGTTAAAGGACGTCAGTGAGCGTTACCCTCAGTTGGATTATCGGGTAGCGGTGCTGAGTGCCGATCAGTTGCTGGAGGCGTTGACGGCACATACCGTAGATGTCGGCATTGGTTTCTTCGAGCTTTCCACGCTGCAAGAGCTGCACTTTCAGTCCCAGCCATTGGCGGACGCCGGGGTCGAGCTGGTTTTCCACCCGCAGCATTTTCCTGATTTGGTAGGAGATACCCCCCTGACGCTGGAGGATGTAGCCACGCTGCCGCTGTGCCTGGCTGAGCCTACGCGTTACTTCCGCCGTTATCTTGATCAAAACTTCCGTGAAGCCGGACTGACGCTGCACGTTCGAATGGAAACCACCTCAATATTCCAACTGTTGCAGGGCATTTTCGTCGGTCTGGGCTGTGGGCTTTTCCCGCATGGCAACCTGTTACCGGCAATGATGCCGGAGTTGCAACACCGACCGATAGCGATTGCGGCGATGTCACGTCATGCTGCGGTCGTGGTCGCCGAGCCGGGACGCGCATCGCCGTTGGCGCAGCATTTCTTTGATGCCGCGCGAGGTTGGTTGCTGCGCTAGCGATTACGCCAGGTTTTCACTGAGAAGTTGGGTGTCGCCGAGCGTTTGACGCAGGCGGTTCTCCCAGGCATACAGCGCGCCGGTGAGGATCACGTCCAGCGCCTGAGCCTGATTCAACCCACTGATAAACAGCGGCTGCACGCTGCGCGGCGTGAACTTTTCAGGCGTGCGGGTCAGGTCGGTTGCTACGCGGATCACAGCCTGGTTAACCGGGTCATTGGTACTCTCCAGCCCCTGTTCAATGCTATTGAACAGGGCGCCGACCAGTTCTTCCTGTTGAATATCCTGTGCGACGGTCGCTGCGCAGTAGCGGCTGCCGTTAATGCGGGAAACTGCCAGCGTCGCCAGCGCTTTGAGCCGCGCCGACAGGCCATAACCGTCGGCATTGATACTGTTGAACACGCCATTGCGTTCACGCAGCGCGGGCGCATCGTGGGCCAGCAACAGATAATAGGATTCGCTGCGAGCGTCGGGATGGCTTTGATCCAGCACGTCGAGCTGTTCGGCACGGGCCTCTTCCGGCACCACCACGGGAAGACGCGCTTGCCATGCCAGTTCTTCCTCGGTGAACACAATGCCTTCGGCGTCAGCGATGTTCGGGAAACCGGGCACCACTCCCGTTGGCCGCCCGGCCAAGGCAGCCACGCCGGCGACCACGCGTGCCTGGTAGCTAACAAAACCGATAATCTGCGAAAAGGTCACGATATCCGATGGGCTTAACCCGACGTCGCTCAGCTGCTGCAACGCCTTGCTGCAAATCAACGTCGGTTGACTGGCGAGCTGGCGGGCATACTGGGTGATTTGGGCCAGGCGGATATTACTTTCACGTGAGGCGTCGGGGCTGTACAAGGGGGCGAGGCGGGCGGCGTAGTGGCTACAAAGAGACTGAACGCCGGTCACCTGTGCCACGGTTAATGCGGTGCTGAGGCGATCATAAGGTGACAATGTCACTGTGCGTGACAATTCGACCCGATCGGGAAACAGCACGTGATATCCGGCCAGGGAGGCGTTAAATACCCCGGCGCGTGCAGTCAGCGCGGTGTTCAGCGCTTCGTCGGCAAAAGCGCCCAGCCCCAGCAAAAATCGATCGCGGATGCCGGCCGCCTGCGGCTCCAACGGCTGCTCACCGCGCACGCTGCTTTGGGTTTCGTGATACCACTGGGCATTATGTTGTCGACGTAGTAGTTCCATAGGGGATGATCCTTAATCATGAGCAACAGCCCCCGGTGCGGCAGGCAACGGCGGCAAGACAAAATGGCAACATGCCCGCAGAGGGACACGGAATGACAGGATCAGCCTTGGTCATCACAACACAGCGCGTGACCATAAACAGAGAAACCTGCGGCTAAAGCGAGTAGAAACTGCGAGAGTCGGCGATTGCGATGGCTGTTCATCAGTGCGATATCCTGTCGTTTAATAAGCTCAACGTAGGGGATATCCTCACCGATTCGATTGGCGAGATAAAATAATGTTAAGGACTAATCAATAACTGAATGGAATAAAATATAATGATATATAGCAAGATTGTAATTTGTATTTGCGGTTTTTGGCTAAGCGCTCACTGAATCGGGGCGATAAAAAACCCGCTTTAAGGCGGGTTGAGACCGTTGACGAAGTGCTCTGTTGTTTTTCTGTAGGGGCGCTGCAAGCTGCGCCCAATGGCATAATCAATGAGTTAAATCGGGTCGAACATGTTCGACCCCTACCGGTTCAGCCTTTCACGGATATCTGCAGTCTGAACCCGCTTTAAGGCGGGTTCTCTTTATGATTTGACGATCAGAATCTGCCGCCGTCACGTCGCCAGGCGTCTGCGGTAAGCGCCTCGCCAAAGTGGCTGGCAATCAGGCGTTTGGTCAGCTCATGCAGCGGTGAAGCCAATACCTCGGCCGTACTGCCGCGTTCGACGATTTCCCCTTCATGCATCACCATCACCTGATCGCTGATGTGTTTCATCATGCCCAGGTGTTGAGTCACATAAATATAGGAAATACCGTGTTTCTCCTGCAGTTCCAGCATCAGGTTGATGATTTGCGAACGCATCGACATATCCAGCGAGGCCAGCGCCTCATCGGCTACGATCACCTTCGGTTGCAGGATCAAGGCGCGGGCCAAAGCCACCCGCTGTTTCTGGCCGGACGCCAGCATATGCGGGTAATAATTGGCGTGATCCGGCAGCATCCCCACCTGACGCAGGGTTCGGTTGATCTGTTGCTCACGTTCAGGGGCGGCCATTTCGGTATTGAGCCGCAGCGGGGCGTCCAATAGCTGGCCGATACGCTGACGAGGATTGAGCGAGGTGCTCGGATCCTGAAATATCATGCGGATACGCTGGCTGCGGTAACGATAATCGCCATAGTTAAGCCGATGGTCGTCAATCAGCAGTTCTCCGGCTGAGGGCTCGACCATGCCGGACAGCATCTTGGCCAGGGTGGACTTGCCAGAGCCGTTTTCACCGATGATCGCCAGCGTTTGCCGTTCACGCAGGGTAAAGCTGACCGATTTGACCGCTTCCACATGCTGGCGGCGAAACAGCCCGGTGCGGTAACGGTAGGTTTTGCTCAGATTGCGCACTTCCAACAGCGTTTCCATGTTATTGCTCCTCCATGTTCAGCGGGAAGTGACAGGCGAACAGGTGGTTTTTCACCGGACGCAGGCGAGGTGTCTCAATGCATTTCTTCTGCGCATAGGGGCAGCGCGGCCCCAGCCGACAACCTATCGGCAAATGCTCCAGCGACGGAATGGCTCCCGGCAGGGTATTGAGGCGGCTTTTATGCGGCAATGCGCGGCCAAAGTCCGGCATTGCGCGGATCAGCGCCTGAGTGTAAGGGTGGTGCGGTGCGGCCAGCAGGTCTTCGCACTGAGCGCTTTCTACCGTCTGCCCGCAGTACAACACGTTGACCCGATCGGCCCATTTGCTCATCATTTGCAGATCGTGGCTGATCAGCAAAATGGTGGTGTTGTTGTTTTGATTCAAACGCGCCAGCAGACGGAAAATCTGCGCCTGAGTGGTCGGTTCCATGGCGTTGGTCGGTTCATCGGCGATCAGCAGGCGCGGCTGATTGGCCAGGGCGATGGCGATCATCACTTTCTGGCACTCACCGTCGGTCAGCTCATAAGGAAAGCTGCCCATGATGTCTTTGTGATCCTTGATGCCCACCCGGTGCAGCAGCTCTATGGCGCGGCGTTTGCGCCAGTTAAAGCGCTGCCACCAGCGGCCTTTGTAGGTCCAACCCGGAATGGCCTGCACCAGCTGACGGCCGATGCTTTCGGAAGGATCCAGACAGGATTGTGGCTCCTGGAAAATCATCGACACGTTATGCCCGACCAGCTTGCGTCGTTCACGCGGTGTTAGCTGCAACAGGTCGATATCATCGAAACGGAAACGGTCGGCGGTGACGCGCCAGTTGTCTTTGGTGACGCCACAGATCGCTTTGGCGATCAGGCTTTTACCGGAACCGGACTCGCCCACCAGGCCGCGGACTTCCCCCTCACTCAGGGTCATGCTGACGCGATCGACTGCCTTTACCGGGCCTTCGGCGGTCATAAATTCAATCGTCAGGTTGCGGATATCAAGTAATGGCATTATTCCACCCCCGTATTGATTGCGCGGCGCATACCGTCGCCCAACAGGTTAACCAGCAACACGCTGACCAGGATTGCCGCGCCGGGCAGCATCACCGTCCAGGGGGCGACATACACCAGCTCCAGCGAATCGCCGAGCATAGCGCCCCATTCAGGGGACGGCAGCTGTGCGCCAAGATCGAGGAAGCCGAGGGCGGCAATGTCCAGGATCGCCATCGACAGCGCTCGGGTGAACTCCGTCACCAGCACCGCCACAATGTTGGGCATCACGGCGTACCACAGTATTTGCAAGGTTGACGCGCCATCGAGACGCACCGCCACCACATATTCTTTTTCCAACTCGTCATGCACTGCGCTGTAGATAGTGCGCACCATGCGAGGCAGCAGCGCCAGCCAGACGGCCAGCATGGCGTGCTCGAGTTTTGGCCCAAGGAACGCCACCACCACGATCGCCAGCAGCAGCGAAGGGATGGAGAGCAGGGTGTCGAGAATGTGATTGAGCACCGCCGAGCGCAGGCCGCGGGTTACCCCGGCAAACACCCCGAGGATCACCCCGACAAAGGCGGCGGCAACGGTAACCAGCAATGCGGAACCGAAGGTGGCGGCGGTGCCGGTCAGCAGGCGGCTGAGAATGTCGCGGCCGAGATCGTCGGTGCCCAGGAAGAAGGAAACGTTGCCGTAACGTGACCAGGAAGGCGGCAACAGTTGATAACCCAGGAACTGTTGATCGAGCGCATAAGGGGCCAGCAGGCTGCCGAACACGGAAAGCAGCAGCAGCGCTATCACGCCGTAGAAGCCGATCATCGCCAGCGCATCGCCGTAAAAAATCCGCCAGGTATACAGCAGCGGGCTCGGCATTTTCTTTTCGCGGTATACGTTATCTAAGGGCATACCATTCCTTATGTTTCAGTGGGTTGGTGGCAGCGCCTAAAATATCGGCCAGGACGTTAATGGTGATCACCAGCGTGCCGACCACCATAACGCCGGCGGAGATCGCCGCATAATCCTGTTGGCGAATGGCATTGATCATCCAACGCCCGAGGCCCGGCCAACTGAACACCACTTCGGTGATCATCGCCAGCGTCAGCATGGTGGAAAACTGCAACCCCAGCTTGGGCACGATAGGCGGCAACGCATTGTGCAGCACGTGGCGGCGGATAATGGTGAAACGGGATAAGCCGCGGGTTGCGGCGGCTTTGATGTAGTTCTGATTGAGCACGTCGTCGGTGCTGATACGCATCAAACGCACCACCTCGGTGGTGGGCGCTACCGCCAGTGCGGTAATCGGCAAAATCATATGGCGCAGCGCGCTGCCGATCATTTCCGTGCGGTAGGGTGAATCGGACAACCAGGCGTCAATCAGGGCAAAGCCGGTGATGGGCTTGACCTGATACAGCAGATCGAAACGTCCAGAGACCGGCAGCCAGCCAAGGTGCAGCGAGAAAAACAGCATCAGCAGCAGCGCCAGCCAGAAAACCGGCATCGAAAAGCCCAACAGCGCAAAGGTGCTGATAGCGGTGTCCTGCCATTTGCCTCGCATCACGCCGGCAATAATGCCCAGAGGAATGCCGATAAACAGCGCCAGAGTGAAGGCGAGCAGGCACAGCTCCATAGTGGCAGGAAACACTTCGCGCAGCTGTTCGCTGATTGCCTGGCCATTAATGCTGGAGACGCCAAAATCCCAGTGCAGCAGGCTGACAAAGTAAAACTGGTAGGCATCCAGCAGGGCAGCGCCGTTCAGCGGTGCCCGCGGTGTGAAATAGCTGAGGCTAAAGCTGACCAATGTCAGGAAGAACAAGGTGATCAGCAGCAGCAAGAAACGGCGTAAGGTAAAGATAATCACTTTTTCGGCCCCTCCGCAGACTCACGGTACACCCCGGCAAAGGACGCATTGCCGAACGGGCTCAGTACCAGTCCTTTGATGTCGTAACGATAGGCCTGCAGGCGCAATGACGACGCCAGCGGCAACACCGGCAACTGCTGCTCAAGAATTTTCTGCGCCTTCTGATAGTTTTCGATGCGCTGCGCCAGCTGTTGTGACAGCAGGGCATTTTGCAGCACTTCGTCAAACGCCGGGTCACACCAGTGAGCATAGTTGGTTTGCGAACGGATTGCCGCGCAGCTCAGCAGGGGCCGGAAGAAGCTGTCCGGGTCGTTACTGTCGGTGGCCCAGCCGGTGAGGGTCAGATCGTGATTCATCTCCATCAGCCGCGCCTCCTGGAAACGGCCTTCGACCGGCACTATGGTCACGTTAATGCCGACCTGAGCCAAATCGGCCTGGATCAGCTCGGCGGTTTTTAACGGACTGGGGTTGTAGGATTGCGAGGCGGTCGGTACCCACAGGCGCAGGTTCAGCGACTCAATACCCGCTTGCTTGAGCATTTCGCGCGATTTGGCCGGATTGAATTCGGTAACGTGCGCTTCATTGTCGTAGGCCCAGGAGGCGCGCGGCAAGATGGAGGCGGCGGTTTCCGCGGTGCCATAGTAAATCGACTGCATCAGACGCTGGTTGTTGATCGCCAGCGAAATCGCCTGACGGACGTTCAAATCGTCCAGCGGCGGTTTGCGGGTGTTAAACGCCAGATAGGCGATGTTCATGCCAGGGCGCAGCGTCAGCCGCAGGCGCGGGTCATCGCGCAGAATTGAAAGCTGGCTGGCGGCGGGATAGGCCAGCACGTCGCACTCACCGGTCAGCAATTTCGATAGCCGTCCGGTACCGCCGGCGCCCAGATCGATCACCACCTGCGGCATACGCGGTTTACCTTTCCAGTAAACATCGTTGCGCGCCAGGCGGATATATTGCCCTGAGCGATATTCATTGAGCATGAACGGCCCGGTACCGACCGGTTCGCGGTCAATCATCTCCTGACGGCCTTCACGCGTCAGATCGTCTGCGTATTCTGCCGACAATACCGGCGCATAGTGGGTGGCGATGTGCCACAAGAATGAGGCGTCCGGCGCCTGCAGGCGGATTTCCACCGTGTACTCGTCCAGCTTCTTCACGCTTTGCACCGAGTCGCCAAATTGCAAACTGTCGAAATAAGGGTACTCGCCGCCGTTGACGTCATGGTAGGGGTGCTTCTGGTTAAACACGCGCTCGAAGCTGAAGACCACGTCGTCGGCATTCAGCTTGCGGGTCGGTTTGAACCAGTCGGTAGTCTGGAACGGCACGTCTTTGCGCAGGTGAAACCGGTAAGTGGCCCCGTTATCCAGCACTTCCCAGCTTTGCGCCAATTCGGGGATCAGCCGGTAGGTGTACGGATCGACGTCCAGCAAGCGGTCATAAAGCTGTGCGGCCAGGGTATCGACCGTCAGGCCGCTGCTGGCCATCTGCGGGTTGAAGGTGTTCAGTATGCCGCTGACGCAATAGACAAAGCCGCTTTGGCGGATGTCCGGCAATGGCGATGCCGCGGTGGGCGCAGGGGGTGTGGAGGCCAGAGCGCTGCCGGCAAGGCAGCTCAGTGACAATATCCAAAGGGGTAAACCACGCATAGAGGCTTCATGGGTTAATAAGCAATAGCATTAGTGTATCGCACTCTGGCGAACAGCCCAATCCATTGAGCAAAATGGCTGAGTTTTCTGCTACTTGATTGAACAATTCGGCACTTCAGACAAAAAAGTTACAATTGATATGTTATAACATAACAAAATCATGTTACCGTTCCCTGGCAATGTACTGATAACAGCAAGGGGATGTATGAACAAGGTTGCACTTCCACCACGCCAGCCGCTGCCGGACGCGCAGGCCTGGCAGGGCGCAATGAGTGATGTCGGGCTCGATTGGGTCGGGATGCAAGGGATAGCGTTGCCGCTGGAGTTGGCTGGAAAGCCGTTGATCGCAAGGGTCAACGCCGGGATCAATTTGCGCGCCGGCAGCCAAGGTGCGCGGGGTATACACATGTCGCGGCTGTATCTGGCGCTGGATGAGTTAACCCAGGGCGAACTGACGCCGCAACGCATTGCCGATCAACTGCACGCTTTTTTGGCATCGCAGCCGGAAAACAGCGACCGCGCCAGCCTGCACATCAGCGGTGAGCTGCTGTTGTCGCGTCCGGCGCTGCTTTCGCCACACCGGGGCTGGAAAGCCTACCCGCTGGAAATTAGTGCCTCGCTGGCAAGCGCACTCACCCTGACGCTGACGGTGGGCGTGCCCTATTCGTCCACTTGTCCGAGTTCGGCGGCGCTCAGTCGTCAACTGGCGCAGCAGCAGTTTCAGTTTGATTTCGAACATTCGGCGCAAAAGGTCGACCAGCAGCAGGTCATCGACTGGCTGGGCGATCACGGCATGCCGGGGACGCCTCACAGTCAGCGTAGCTGGGCCTGGGTGACGGTGACGCTCAATGAGCGCGAAACGGCATTGCCGGTGGTCAACCTGATAGATCGCATCGAACACGCGCTCGGCACGCCGTTGCAGACGCTGGTGAAACGCAGTGACGAGCAGGCGTTTGCCCTGGCTAACGGCCAGAACCTGATGTTCTGCGAAGATGCCGCTCGCCGCCTGTACCGAATGCTGCGCAGCCAGTGCAGCCACCGCGCCTTTTCACTGCGGGTCGAACATCAGGAAAGCCTGCATGCCCACAATGCCGTGGCGGAGTTGAGCTGGCGGGAGGATCAGGATGCTGCGTAAAAACCCCAGTGGACACCTGCCGCAGGTCTCACCGCAGGCCTATATCGATCCTACCGCGATAATCTGCGGCCGGGTGATTATCGAGGATTTTGTCTACGTTGGGCCGTACGCGGTGATCCGTGCCGACGAACTCAATGCGGCCGGAGACATGGAACCGATCGTGATCGGCTCTCATTCCAATATTCAGGATGGCGTGGTGATCCACTCGAAAAGCGGCGCGGCGGTTACCATCGGCCGCTTCAGCTCCATCGCCCATCGCGCCATTGTCCATGGGCCGTGCTGCATCGAAGACCGGGTGTTTATCGGTTTCAACAGCGTGTTGTTCAACTGTCACATCGGTTCCGGCTGCGTGGTGCGCTACAACGCGGTGGTGGATGGCGTGACGTTGCCGCAGAACCTGTATATCCCGTCAACCGAGCGGGTCGGCGCCGACAGCGATCTGTCGCTTTACCGGCAGGTCGATCGCGGCGCACTGCAATTTTCTGAAGAAGTCACCGCCACCAACGTTGAACTGGTGCGCGGTTACCAGGCATTACGCAATGAGTTTTGAGTGAGGAATTCCATGAATCCATTACCCGTAACCGTGCTTTCCGGCTTTCTCGGCGCCGGTAAAACGACGGTATTGAACCATATTTTGAACAATCGTCAGGGCATGCGCGTGGCGGTTATCGTCAACGACATGAGCGAAGTCAACATTGACGCTGCGCTGGTCGAGAACGAAGTCCAGCTCGATCGCCAGCAGGAAAAATTGGTGGAAATGAGCAATGGCTGCATCTGCTGCACGCTGCGCGAAGATCTGCTGATTTCGGTACGCGAACTGGCGCAGGCCGGGCGCTTCGATTACCTGCTGATCGAATCCAGCGGCATTTCCGAACCTTTGCCGGTGGCGGAAACCTTTACCTTTGAGGACGAACAGGGGGAAAGCCTGTCGCAATTTGCAAGGCTGGATACCTTGGTCACCGTGGTGGACGGGGTTAATTTTATCCAGCAGTACCAGCAGGCGCAGACGCTGCAGGAGGCCGGTCAAAGCCTGGGAGAAGACGATCTGCGCAGCGTTGCGGATCTGTTGATCGAACAGATTGAGTTCTGTGACGTGATGCTGGTAAGCAAAACCGACCTGCTGACGCCAGAACAGCAGGGAGAAGTGATGGCGCTGCTGACCAGTTTGAATCCGGATGCCCGTATTCTGCCCGTATCGCCAGGCAAATTGCCGCTGGAGGCGGTATTGAACACCAACAGTTTCAGCTTCGACAAAGCGCAGCAGGCGCCGGGCTGGTTGAAGGAGCTACGCGGCGAGCACCTGCCCGAAACTGAAAACTACGGGATCAGCAGCTTTGTTTATCAGGCGCGCCGTCCCTTTGCACCGGACAAATTCTACCGGGTGATCAACGGTGACTGGGGCGGTGGCAAGCTACTGCGTTCCAAAGGGTTCTTTTGGCTGGCGACGCGCCCGCGTCAGGCCGGGCAGTGGAGCCAGGCGGGAGGGATTGCTCATTATGGGTTGGCAGGCACCTTCTGGCGCGCAATAGCGCAAGATAGATGGCCGGAAGATGAAGAGACGAGGGCGCAGATTATGGAGAAATGGGTGGAGCCCTTCGGTGACATGCGCCAGGAGTTGGTGTTCATCGGCCAGCATTTGCAGCAGGCCAAAATAACGCGTTTGCTGGACGCTTGCCTGCTAAACGATGAGGAAATGGCCGCCGGGGTGGATTACTGGCACGAGATGGCCGACCCCTTCCCTGAGTGGTAATTGCACAATGACAGTGTGGTAATGAGAAAAATTCTCAACAAAGTACTTTACAGATGATACTGATAACTATTATCATCGTTTGGCAGTTCACGGAAGGCCACTCCCTGTGGTTCTGCTGTGAAAGGCACGACATTGCTCACATTGCTTCCAGTGTTTTTTAAGCCAGCTCGGGTGCTGGCTTTTTTTTGCCCGCTATTCGTCGTCCGCCTCGCCATTTTGCAGTAACGCATGTTTTTTCAGCATGCCGCGTAGCTGGTGGTAGGTCAGCCCCAGCAACTCCGCCGCTTTACGTTGGTTAAACCTTCCCTGTTGCAGTGCCGCTTCGATCAGAGACTTCTCCTGCGCCAATTGCCAGGCTTTTAAATCCAGCGGCAGTACCGGCAGGCCATCATGCGCTTCGGCCTCTACAGGCAATGGCACACTTTCCCTCTGGGAGAACGGGTTGATGACGATGTTATCCAGCGCTTACGCGCTGGTGCCGTGGCGGTAGACCGAACGCTCCACCACGTTTTTCAATTCGCGTACGTTACCTGGCCAGTGATAGCCGAGCAGGGTATCTCTGGCGCGCTCGGTAAAGCCAGGAAACAGCGGCAACGACAGCTCACGACACATCTGGATCGCAAAGTGTTCGGCCAGCAACATGATGTCTTGCTGGCGCCGGCGCAGCGGCGGCAACTGCACCACGTCGAACGCCAGGCGGTCCAGCAGGTCGGCGCGGAATTTTCCTGCCGCCGCCAGCGCGGGCAAGTCGTCGTTAGTGGCACACACCAGCCGGACATCGACCTGCAGCGGTTGGCTACCGCCGACGCGTTCCAGATGGCCGTATTCAATCACCCGCAGCAATTTTTCCTGTACCAGCATCGGCGCGGTCGCCAGTTCATCGAGAAACAAAGTGCCGCCGTCGGCACGTTCAAAGCGACCCAGGTGGCGCTTCTGCGCACCGGTAAAAGCTCCGGCCTCGTGGCCGAACAGTTCCGAATCAAGCAGGTTCTCATTCAGGGCCGCGCAGTTAAGCGAGATAAATGGCCCTTGCCAACGGTTGGAGAGGTAATGTAAACGGTGGGCAATCAACTCCTTACCGGTTCCGCGCTCACCAATAACCAACACCGGCTTGTTCAACTTTGCCAGTTGCGAGACTTGCTCCAATACTTCGACAAAGGCGTTTGCTTCGCCCAGCAGGTTTTCTAACTGTTCGCTCATGATGAAATTCGCCAATGTTTGGTGAAAATAATCACTCTACAGGATGTTTTCAGAGAGTCAAAAATAAATAGTCGTTATCATTCAATGAAATAAAAATTGGCACGGGTTTTGATTAAGTCTTTGGGCAATCTGCATGATTTAACGCGGCGCTTCAGACGCCATCAGAACCAAGAGGAAGTGAATTATGGGTATTTTTTCTCGTTTTGCCGACATCGTGAACGCCAACATCAATACGTTGCTGGATAAGGCAGAAGATCCGCAAAAACTGGTGCGGTTGATGATCCAAGAGATGGAAGACACGCTGGTCGAAGTCCGTTCTACCTCAGCGCGTGCGCTGGCGGAGAAAAAGCAGCTGTTACGGCGTATCGAGCAGGGTGAAAACCAACTGAGCGACTGGCAGGACAAAGCCGAACTGGCGCTGCGTAAAGATAAAGAAGATCTGGCCCGTGCGGCGCTGATCGAAAAACAAAAAGTGGCCGACCTGATCTCTACGCTGACTCATGAAGTCTCGACCGTAGAAGAAACCCTGGCCCGCATGAAAAGCGAAATCGGCGAGCTGGAAAACAAGCTGACCGAAACACGCGCACGCCAACAAGCACTGACATTGCGTCATCAGGCGGCGTCGTCTTCCCGCGAAGTGCGTCGTCAGCTCGACAGCGGCAAACTCGATGAGGCAATGGCGCGTTTCGAGCAGTTCGAACGTCGCATTGACCATATGGAAGCCGAAGCGGAAAGCGTCAGCATCGGTAAAAAGAAGTCTCTGGATCAAGAGTTTGCCGAGCTGAAAGCCGACGACGCCATCAGCGAGCAGTTAGCGGCGCTGAAAGCAAAAATGAATCGTTCCGAGTAAGGCAATAAAGGTTTTGAAAATAAATCAGGAAAATCAATTTATTGATTTTCGGCTGATAACACAAAGGGGGAAAAACCACGCTTTTATCCCCTTTTGTCAATAACCTGGGCGGCCACGGTAGGGTGGCAGCCCACCAAAGACGCATTAAGAAGGAAAAGAAATGAGTGCTCTATTACTTGCCATTCCGTTGACAATCTTTGTGTTGTTTGTCGCACCGATTTGGCTTTGGCTGCATTACAGCAATCGGCAACAAAACGGCATTCAACTGAGCCATCAGGAAATGCAGCGTCTGGCACAGCTGGCAGAAGATGCCAAGCGTATGCGTGAACGCATTCAGGCGCTGGAAGAGATCCTCGATGCAGAACACCCGAACTGGAGACAGTCTTGATGAACAACACTCTGGGCAGTAAAAAGCTTTATCGCGTACCTGAAGAAGGGATGGTGAAGGGCGTCTGCGCCGGTCTGGCCCATTATTTCGACGTGCCGGTACGCCTGATCCGGGTGATCGTGGTGTTATCGATGTTCTTCGGGCTGTTTTTCTTCACCCTGATTGCTTATTTCGCGCTGGTGTTCGTGTTGGATGAAGCGCCGGCCAGCCGTTTTGACGGCGAACAGCAAAAAACGCCGCGTCAGTTGCTCGACCAACTTGAATATCAACTGGGCAGCGGCGAACAACAGCTGCGACAGGTTGAGCGTTACGTCACGTCGGACACTTTCGGCGTACAGAGCCGTTTCCGCAAGCTGTAACCCGCCCCGCATGCTATGGCCTGCGCCGTGCGCAGGTCAGGCATTGCACCCGTCATCATCCTTTATTGACCCGAACTGTGCCGGAGGGCATTGATAATGAACAAAACCTATGCCGCAAGCGCCGCTAAAACCGGTGGATTTAAACGAGGAGCAGGTGCAATGTTGAAGACAGTGTCTAAAGTCATCATCATAGCGTTACTGAATTACGGCCCGGCAGGGGCGGCCGGCTGGCTGCTGCGGACCGTGGGTCGCAAACCGATTCGCTTTGTATTGGCGCTGGTGCTGGAACCTTTGTTCCGCAAAGGCCTGAACAAGGTGTTTGGGCGTTATACCCGTCATACTTGAAGCTGCCTCTTTGTTGGCTGCGCTTGCCCGCCCTGGTCACATAGTGCGCTATGCTTCCAGGACTTACAAACTGGCCGCCGCGATGCAACTCCAATTATTTAGGGCCTATGCCAAGGAGAACAATGAAACGACTGCAAAATGAGTTAACGTCGCTGGTCAACCGCGGAATGGATCGCCATCTGCGCCTGGCGGTGACCGGTCTGAGCCGTAGCGGCAAAACCGCCTTTATCACCGCTTTCGTCAACCAATTGCTGCACGTTCACAGCGGTGCGCGCATGCCGCTGTTCTCGCCGGTGCGTGAAGAGCGCCTGCTGGGCGTGAAGCGCATTCCGCAGCGCGATCTCGGCATTCAACGTTTTACCTATGATGAAGGGTTGGCGCAGCTGTATGGCACACCGCCGAGCTGGCCGACCCCGACGCGTGGCGTCAGCGAAATTCGCCTGGCGCTGCGTTACCGCTCCAACGATTCACTGCTGCGTCATTTCAAAGACACGTCGACCCTGTACCTGGAAATCGTCGATTATCCCGGCGAGTGGTTGCTGGACCTGCCGATGCTGGAACAGGACTATCTGGCCTGGTCGCGGCAAATGGCCGGCCTGCTGCAGGGCGAGCGCGCCGAGTGGGCCAAGCCTTGGCTGGCGCTGTGCAAAAGCTGCGATCCACTGGCTCCGGCGGATGAAAACAAACTGGCGGCTATCGCACAGGCTTACACCGATTATCTCCTGCGTTGCAAAAGTGAAGGGCTGCACTTTATTCAGCCGGGGCGCTTTGTCCTGCCGGGGGATCTGGCCGGTGCGCCGGCGTTGCAGTTTTTCCCGTGGCCGAATGTGGACGCTCAGGGGGAATCGAAGCTGGCGCAGGCGGATAAACACAGCAACATCGGCATGCTGCGTGCGCGTTTTAATTATTACTGCCAGTCGATCGTCAAAAACTTTTATAAAGAGCATTTTGTCCGTTTCGACCGCCAAATCGTGTTGGTGGACTGCTTGCAGCCGCTCAATAGCGGCCCGCAGGCGTTTAACGACATGCGTCTGGCGCTGACCCAGTTGATGCAGAGTTTCCACTATGGCAAGCGCACGCTGTTTCGCCGGTTGTTTTCGCCGACCATCGACAAGCTGATGTTCGCCGCCACCAAAGCCGACCATATTACCGCCGATCAGCACGCCAATCTGGTGTCGCTGCTGCAGCAGTTGGTGCAGGAAGCGTGGCAGAACGCCGCATTTGAAGGCATCAGCATGGACTGCGTTGGGCTGGCCTCAGTACAGGCTACCGAGAGCGGTATCGTTGATCATCAGGGGCAGCGCATCCCGGCGTTAAAAGGCAATCGTCTGAACGACGGAGCGCCGCTGACGGTTTTCCCCGGCGAAGTGCCGGCGCGCCTGCCTGGGCCGGCGTTTTGGCAAAACCAGGGCTTCCATTTCGATGAGTTTCGTCCACGCGCGATGAGCGTGGACAGCCCGTTGCCACATATTCGCCTGGACGCGGTGATGGAGTTTCTACTGGGAGATAAATTGCGATGAGCGAGCCAATAAAACCGCGTATCGATTTTGAACAACCGCTGCAACCGCCGCAGGAGCCCGTGCTGCGTGCTAACGTCGCTTTCGACGAACAGCAGGCGGAAAGCTTTTTCCCGGCGGCGCCGGAGCTGCAGCAGGAAGACGAAGAGGGGCGCGCCGAAGGCATCATCAATGCGGCCCTGAAACCCAAACGCAGCCTGTGGCGCAAAATGGTCACTGCCGGGCTGGCGCTGTTTGGCGTCAGCGTGGTGGCGCAGGGCGTACAGTGGGTACATACCGCCTGGGGCCAGCAGGATTGGATTGCCATGGGCGGTGGCGTAGCGGGTGGCTTGATCGTCTTTGCCGGTGTGGGGTCGGTGGTGACCGAATGGCGCCGGTTATACCGTCTGCGCCAGCGTGCTGAAGAGCGAGATGTGGCTCGAGAACTACTGCACAGCCACGGTTTGGGCAAAGGGCGGGAGTTCTGCGAGAAGTTGGCACGCCAGGCCGGTCTGGATCAAGGGCATCCGGCGTTGCAGCGCTGGCAGGCCTCGCTGCATGAAACCCAAAACGACCGTGAAGTGGTGGCGCTGTACGCCAAACTGGTGCAGCCGGTGCTGGACAACCAGGCCCGGCGTGAAATCAGCCGTTCGGCCGCGGAATCTACGTTAATGATTGCCGTCAGTCCGTTGGCGCTGGTGGATATGGCGTTTATCGCCTGGCGCAATATTCGTCTTATCAACCGCATCGCGGCGCTGTATGGCATCGAACTGGGCTACTTTAGTCGTCTGCGGCTATTCCGCCTGGTGTTGTTGAACATTGCCTTTGCCGGTGCGTCCGAACTGGTGCGCGAAGTGGGGATGGACTGGATGTCGCAAGATCTGGCGGCTCGTTTGTCTGCCCGTGCAGCACAGGGGATCGGTGCCGGTTTGCTGACCGCGCGGCTAGGCATCAAGGCGATGGAGCTGTGCCGTCCACTGCCTTGGCTGGAAGGTGAGAAACCCAAACTGGGTGATTTCCGCAGCCAATTGGTCGGCCAACTGAAAGAAACCATGAAGAAAGGCGACAGCAAAGCCAAATAATCTCCTCACGGCGTCCATTTGGACGCCGTGCTTCCTTTCTGCCTCTGTCACGCCGTGCAAAGCCAATACGTAACCTTCACTTGACGAAAGACGATCCCCCTGCAAATACATTATATTTATCTGCAAATTTATTGGCGGTTGTGATAACTCTCTGCCGATCAGCTAAAATGACGCCGATGGTGTTATTCACTTGCGTTTAAAAACATCAACAACAGCGATAAATCAGAGTTCTGTCAACTTTTGCTGACAGATTGCTTCTACCGTTCGGGGTGAGAGAGTATCATCATTGCCAGTCATCCCCGCACCTGCAGAGATAAGGCCAATACTGATGCGTTTGGAAGTTTTTTGCGAAGACCGAATCGGTCTGACTCGAGAGTTACTCGATCTTTTGGTATTGCGCAGCATAGATTTACGTGGCATCGAAATCGATCCCATCGGCCGCATTTACCTCAATTTTTCCCAGCTGGATTTTGACACCTTCCGTGCCTTGATGGCAGAGATCCGCCGCATCGCCGGCGTGACCGACGTACGCACAGTGAATTTCATGCCGTCCGAGCGTGAGCACCGCGCCCTGCGGGCGCTGCTGGAGTCGATGCCGGAACCGGTCTTCTCGATAGATATGAAGGGCAAGGTCGAGCTGGCTAACCCGGCGGCTCAGGCGCTGTTCGGTTTCAGCGAAGACAAAATCCGCAACCAGACCGCCACTGCGTTGATTGGCGGTTATAACTTCAGCCGCTGGCTGGAGAGCGAACAGGCGACTCCGCAATCTGAGCGGGTGGTGATCCGCAGTCAGGATTTCCTGATGGATATCACCCCCATCTATCTGGAAGACGAAAACCAGCAGAAAGATACCGTCGGCGCGGTTGTGATGCTGAAGTCCACGGCGCGCATGGGCCGTCAGCTACAGAACTTGTCGGTGAACGACGATACCGAATTTGATCACATCGTCGCCGCCAGCCCGAAAATGCGCCAGGTGCTGGATCAGGCGCGCAAGCTGGCGATGTTGGATGCGCCACTGTTGATTGTCGGGGATACCGGTACCGGTAAAGATATCCTGGCCCGGGCCTGTCACCTGCGCAGTCCGCGCGGCAAGCAGCCGTTCCTGGCGCTAAACTGTGCCGCTTTGCCGGACGACGTAGCGGAAAGCGAGCTGTTCGGCCATGCGCCGGGCGCTTACCCCAATGCGCTGGAAGGCAAGAAGGGCTTCTTTGAGCAGGCACACGGCGGTTCGGTATTGCTCGATGAAATCGGTGAAATGTCGCCGCGCATGCAGACCAAACTGCTGCGCTTTATTAACGACGGCACTTTCCGCCGGGTTGGCGAAGAACACGAAGTGCATGTCGATGTACGCGTGATCTGCGCGACGCAGAAAAACCTGACCGAACTGGTGCAACGCGGTGAGTTCCGTGAGGACTTGTATTATCGCCTTAACGTACTGACCATTACCCTTCCGCCGCTGCGCGAACGTCCGCAGGACATCATGCCGCTGACCGAACTGTTCGTGGCGCGCTTTGCCGATGAGCAGGGCGTTGCGCGGCCGAAATTGTCCAACGATCTGGGCAGCTTCCTCAGCAAATACGGCTGGCCGGGCAACGTGCGGCAGTTGAAGAACGCCATATATCGCGCGCTGACGCAAACGGAAGGTTTCGAACTTCGTCCACAAGATATCGTTCTGCCGGAATTTGAAGTTGAAATGTCACTGGGCGATGAAGTGTTGGACGGCTCGCTTGACGACATCAGCAAGCGTTTTGAACGCTCGGTGTTGACGCGGCTGTACCGCACTTACCCAAGCACGCGAAAGCTGGCGAAACGCCTGGGGGTTTCACATACCGCGATCGCCAACAAGCTGCGCGAGTATGGTCTTAGCAGCCGCAAGCCGGCTGGGGAAAGCGAAGAGTAAAAAGAATGGGCGCCTTAGGCGCCCATTTTAATACTTGGCTATCAGAGCCCGGCATTCGCGGGCCTTATGACATTACTTCAATGCAGCCAGCGCCGCGTCATAGTCTGGTTCGTTGGTGATTTCATTCACCAGCTCGCTGTACAACACGTTATCCTGGCCATCCAGCACCACGACCGCACGTGCAGTCAGACCGGCCAGTGGGCCCTCGGCGATTTCAACGCCGTAGGCTTGTTTGAATTCTGCACCGCGCAGAGTGGACAGGGTCACCACGTTGCTCAGGCCTTCCGCGCCACAGAAACGTGACTGTGCAAACGGTAGGTCGGATGAAATGCACAACACTACGGTGTTATCCAGGCCGCTGGCCAACTGGTTGAATTTACGCACTGAAGTCGCACAAACGCCGGTATCGATGCTTGGGAAAATGTTCAGAACTTTGCGTTGACCCGCGAAGCTGCTCAGCGCCACATCTGACAGGTCTTTGGCAACCAGAGAGAAGGCTTTGGCTTGTTCGCCGGACTGTGGCAGATGGCCTGCAACGCTAACCGGGTTGCCTTGAAAATGTACTGTCTGAGTCATTAGCTTGATTCCTTTTACAGGTGTTTATACAAAGGGCATGAGCCTAATGAAAAGGGACTTTACGCCGCGCTTAACATTAGGTTCACACCCTGGCATCAGTTTATGTCAACAATTGCGGGTTGGATATATAAAGTTTGCTAAATAGTTGTATATATTAGGTTGTGTCCAGAATTTATCCTTCTGGTCGCCCTTGTTTATGCGCAATTTTCGCCTCAGGAGCCGTTATGAGAAGCATGCGTTTTTACCCAGAAGCCTGGCCGCTGCATACTGCCTTTGTGATAGCTCGCGGTAGCCGTACCGAAGCCAAAGTCGTGGTGGTCGAAATTGAACTGCAGGGCGTGCGTGCCAGCGGCGAATGTACGCCATATGCGCGTTACGGCGAAAGTGAAGCCTCGGTGATGGCGCAGCTGGCTGAAGTGGCAACGGCTGTGGAACAGGGCGTGACACGGGAGCAACTGCAGCGGCTAATGCCGGCAGGTGCAGCGCGTAATGCGGTGGATTCTGCACTGTGGGATCTGGAATGTCGCCTGAACGGCCAGAGCCTGTGGCAACGCAGCGCAGTCGTAGAGCCGGAACGCATTGTGATGGCGCAAACCGTCAGCATCGGCTCGCCGGAGGCGATGGCGTTCGCCGCGCGTGAGCTTGAGCAACAGGGGGCCCGGCTGTTGAAAATCAAGCTGGATAACCACCTGATCAGTGAACGACTGGTGGCGATCCGTGCGGCAGTGCCGACGGCCACCTTGATCGTCGACGCCAATGAGTCCTGGCAGGCGGAGGGGTTGGCGTCACGTTGTCAGCTGTTGGCGGATCTGGACGTGGCGATGCTGGAGCAACCGCTGCCGGCGAAGGACGACAGCGCGCTGGAAAACTTTATCCACCCGTTACCGATTTGCGCCGATGAGAGCTGCCACACGCGTAGCGATCTACCGCGGTTGGCCGGACGCTATCAGATGGTCAATATCAAGCTGGACAAGACCGGCGGTCTGACGGAGGGGTTGGCGTTGGCGGCATTGGCGCGAGAGCAAGGGTTCGCCATCATGCTGGGCTGCATGCTCTGCACTTCTCGAGCGATCGGCGCGGCATTACCCTTGGCTCCGGGGGCGCGATTCGTCGATTTGGACGGGCCAACCTGGCTGGCGAAGGACGTTGAACCGGGTCTGGATTTCGAATGTGGGGCGATCAACCTCGCCCCGTAACCGACTCAGTCCGGGTAGGTCAGTAATTCCACCATGGCGTCGAGGTAGCTTTCGCTGGCGGCATCGGCAGAGATTGGTGGGAACTCTGCGGTAATGCAGGGCAGCGAAAGATCGGCGCACCAACTGCCGAACGATCCCGGCGTCTCGTAACCGACGCTGGTGACCAGCGGCAGGGCAAATTTGTGCGAAAGCCAGACGCCAAGCTGAGAGCTGGCAGGGTCTTCAATACAGGCCAAGGGTTCGTGGAAGGAGACTACCCAGCGAGGTTTCAGCCGATGGATCAGGTGGCACAGCGCCTGGGTCTCCGGCTCGGAACCCGGACGGCCACCGGTCGAAAGCTTAACGTCCCGAGCCTCCGCCGCGCTGTTCCAGCGATAAACCGTGTCGCCAGAGCGCCAGTTGGCCGCCGGGAAATTGCGATTCAGGTCGACCCCGTTGGCATTGGCGCGCAGCCCGAGTTGGCAGCCATCCGGGTTGACGGCCAGCACCACATGGTGACGCAACTGATTGGGGGCGATGCTGCGCAGCGCACAGGACAGCGTGACAATAGCGGCACCTTCGTCACCGTGCGTACCGGCGATGATCAGCCCGGTATCCGGGCTACTGATGGCCGCCGGGAAATAGAGCAGCGGTGCGCCCAGCAGCGAACTGCCGTAATTCTCTCCTGCAACGGCCAATTGGCCACGTTCACTGCGCGGTCGATGCTGGATCATGATGCGTTCCCTGATTTAAAGGTCGAGAGTGATTATCATTTTATTCAGTGTATTACGCTTTAGCTGCACTTTCCCAGAGCTATTGTTCAGCTATCGCGCGTTATGTGAACTGTGCGTTAGCGCAGGTAACAATAAAACCCCGCCGGTCAATTCGCTGTTGTTATACTATCGGCAAAGCTAACCCAATAACCAAACAGGGGATTTAACATGCCAGTAGCCAGAATTATTGCCAGCTATAGCGAAAATGAAAAAGATACCATCACGCTGCTGTGCGGCGTGGACGAGGAAAACCAAATCCGCCAGGGTGAATGGTTCGGCGTGGTGAAAAACGACGACGGGCGCGGCGATGAGTCCAACTATCCGTTTACCCTGCACGTCGACTATCAAAAAAACAGCTTCTATCTGGACTATGGCTATGACGATGCCGAGTCACGTCAGATGCAAAAGACCGATATCCATGCCAAGCCGCTGGTGGAGAAAGGCTTCTTCACTATCTTCGATGAAGAAGAGGGCGAAGAATTCAGCTACCGTATCAACAGCATCCATCTTTACGAATAATCCTCGTCGAGATCAAAATGCCCGTGTCGACTTCGTCGTACGGGCATTTTTTATTGCCTGGCCCCCAGTTTTTACATCTTGTCCGCCTGGAACTCTAGGTGAGACTAATCTTGTGCTATAAGATAAAAAATTCAGATGGTTAACGGGGATGAATCAGAATGACGAGAAAAATAATTCAACAGGGTTTTCGTTTGGCGCTGTGTGCGGTAGCGATCGGCGCAGGATTGAGCAGCGCAATGGCGGCGCAGGTTCCCCCGGGTACCACTCTGGCGGAAAAGCAGGAAATTGTTCGCCATATCAAAGATGAGCCTGCTTCGCTCGATCCCATCAAGGCGGTCGGGCTGCCGGAAGCACAATTGGCGCGCGATCTGTTTGAAGGTTTGGTGAATCAGGATGCCAACGGCAAAGTGATCCCTGGCGTTGCCACCCGTTGGCAAACCACGGATAACCAAACCTATATTTTCACACTGCGTAAGGACGCACGCTGGTCTAACGGTGACCCTGTCACGGCAAAAGACTTTGTCTATAGCTGGCAACGCCTGGTCGAACCAAAAAGTCTGTCTCCCTTTGCCTGGTTTGCTCAACTGGCAGGTATCCAGAATGCCGATGAGATCATTACCGGTAAATTGCCAGCGGACAAGCTGGGCGTAACGGCGCTGGATGATTACACCTTAAAAGTACAGTTGAATAAGCCGGTACCCTATTTTGTCAGCCTGACGGCCAACTTCAGCCTGTTCCCGGCGAACAAGGCGGTGGTGGAGAAATTTGGCAATGACTGGACAAAAGTCGGCAATCTGGTGGGCAACGGTGCGTATAAGCTACAGGAGCGGGTGGTCAACGAGAAACTGGTGCTGACGCCCAACGAACACTATTGGGATCATGCGCATACCGTTTTGACCAAAGTGACCTTTGTGCCAATCAACCAGGAGTCTAACGCCACTAAACGCTACCTGGCCGGCGATATCGATATCACCGAATCCTTCCCTAAAAACATGTACCAAAAACTGCTGAAAGACATTCCGGATCAGGTGTATACCCCGGACCAACTCGGCACCTATTATTATGCTTTCAACACCCAACGGGCGCCGACCAACGATGTGCGGGTGCGCAAGGCGCTGTCTTACGCGATCGATCGCAAAATTATCGCCGAAAAAGTGTTAGGCACCGGTGAGAAACCGGCTTATCACTTTACGCCGGATGTGACCGCAGGGTTTAAACCGGAAGTGAGTCTGTTGCAACAGCAGCCGCAGGCCGAACTGGATGCCCAGGCCAAGGCGCTGATGCAGGCGGCCGGTTATGGCCCTAATAACCCTTTGAAGCTGACGCTGTTGTATAACACTTCAGAAAGCCACCAGAAAATAGCCATAGCCGTGGCCTCAATGTGGAAGAAAACCCTTGGGATCGACGTTAAGTTGCAGAATCAGGAATGGAAAACTTATATCGACAGCCGTAACACCGGCAATTTCGACGTGGTGCGCGCTTCCTGGGTGGGCGATTACAATGAAGCTTCGACCTTCCTGTCGTTGTTGAGCTCCACCCACAGCGGCAACATCGCCAAATTCAAGAGCGCGGATTACGACAAGCTGTTGGCGCAGGCCAGCCGTGAAACCAGCGCCGCGGCCCTGACGGCGGATTACAACAAACTGGAACAGATCATCGCGGAACAGGCGCCGATCGCGCCGATTTACCAATACACCAATGGCCGTCTGATCAAGCCTTGGGTAAAAGGTTACCCGATCACCAATCCGGAAGACGTGGCTTACAGCCAGACGATGTATATTATCAAGCATTAATAACTGCATTTAACCAGGCTCCGTTAATTCGGGGCCTGGTTATGAATATTTGTCGAATAATAAAACAAACCCCAATAGCTTATTTCAGCCAGGGCGATGCTGTCCGTTGAAATAACCGGAGAGCCCTTTATATTCGGCAATGAATAGTGGGTAAAACAGGTCGTTATTTATGCTTTATAAGCTGTCCCGCATGGCATCAACCAGGATGCGTCCGCTCATGTCCGTTTGGGTAATGCGATAGCTGGTTGGGTATGAGCGTCGGGTGCTGAGGTGATCGTGTACCGATACCTTGCCAACCTGCGCACCGCTGGCATTCTTAACGATAAACTCGCTGATCTCTTCCTGGCCCTGGTTTTGAAAATTAACGCTGCGGATTTTCTCCAGCGTATCGCTGTCGTTTAATTTTAAATGGTCGCGTAACATAACTACCTCCTCGTAGTGAGGGAAGTATATGCCTCTCAAATTTGAGCTGGAACAGCTTTTTGTTAATTTTTTATTGTCATTATGAATTAAGATTGCTGTGAATATGTTAAGTCATAATAATGGCGCGATAGCCAGCGCTTTATTCCACGATATCCGCATTTATCGGTCGGGTTTTATTTCATCTCCGTTATTATTAGTCTGCATTTTTGTTAAATAATACCTGACGCCCAATGGGTGAGGGAAATACGCAGGACACGTCATGTGCACAGTCGGGAACGATCGCTAAATCACGTTTGGCGCGCGGGGCAATAAAACGTCGATCGTAAGCCGCATAGGCGATGCCGCGTTGTAGACGATCGGGGCCTTGCGCCTGTGCCGCACAAGATTTGTCGAGTATTTTGTAGAAGCTTCCTGGCGCGTCGCCGCTGTCCTTTGCGCCAACCATGTAGGTGATATTCGCCGTGGCATAGCGTTGGCGTACTGATTCAGTCTGTTGGTCGAGGTAGCTCGGAATAGCCTCAATGCCGTATTTCCAACGATTGACGCTCGGGCAGGCGTCACTGTTAACCTCAACCCAATCGAAGGTGCAGCCCCCTGTTGAATCACAATCGCGCCAATCGACAGGGCGCTCGTTGTTTACCGGCAGCGGTCGGTGACTGTCAAAATAGAGCCAACTGCCGGGGTCGGATATCACAAAGCGCAGTTTTACGCCGGGCGGCGGATTGGCGAAACCGACATAGTGCTGTACAAACTGTGCGCCGGCGGAAAACCCTGCAACGGTGACCCAGCGTATCTGCGGCCATTTTACTTTCAATTCGGCAACCAGGCGATCAAGCGCGGCAAACGAGCTGGTTCTTCCCTGGTTGTCCAAACCGCCTTCGATCCAGGAACTGCAACTCCACAGCGCGTCCCCGGCCTGCGCTTGTGGAACGCCGGGAGAATGGCAGCGTGTGGACTGAGCATTACTGACCGGGAACAGCGGGGCGACCAACAGCGCCTGGCCGGTTTTGCCTGCAAGTTGAGCCGCTTTTACCGCGGCGGCCAGGGTTTTCCCCGCATCTCTGGGATGTCCGTGCAGCACGATTAACGCGCTATCTGGTGTGATTACCTGGGGGCGTGCGACAAAGTAGGGCAAATTTCCTGCTGTTGGTCCCAGTTTCACCCGGTATGCGTCGGCAAGGGTGTCGAGTGTGCTATCTGCGGCAAACAGTAGATGAAACGGGGTTGCGATAACTGCCGCTACTGAGGCCAATACCAATGTTCGAGTGGGGGGCATTAAGCACCAACTGTAGGGTTTGCGCATTATTCCTCCATGTTAGCCTATAAGGCTATTTCGAGCGTAGCATTCGCACGGCTTCATCTTTGATCCGCCTGACATTAACGCTAGACTCTGAGGTAACTGAAAAGCAAAGAGGATGAGGAATGGAAGTCATTGAGGGGCGCGAGTTACAGGTTCCTGACGCAGTCTATGCCTACCAACTCGATGGTAAGGGCGGTGTAACATCGATTGATTACGATGATAAAGTCACCTGCGATGAGCCTTGCTGGCTGCATCTCGATTATGCGCACCCAGCCAGCGCCGAGTGGCTGGCTACCACACCGCTTTTGCCGGATGCGGTAAGAGAGGCCTTATCCGGGGAGAGTTCCCGGCCGCGCGTCAGCAAGGTGGGCGAAGGCACCATGATCACGCTGCGCAGCATTAACTTTAACGCCAACTCGCGGCCGGATCAGCTGGTCACTATCCGCGTTTACATGACCGATAAACTCATCGTTTCTACCCGCCATCGCAAGGTCTATTCCATTGACCAGGTGGTGAACGATCTGCAAAGCGGCAGTGGGCCAACCAACAGTGGTAACTGGCTGGTGGAGATATCGGACGCATTGACCGACCACGCCAGCGAGTTTATCGAAGATCTGCACGATAAAATCATCGATTTGGAAGATTCGTTACTGGAGCAGCAGGTCCCCGAACGGGGGCAATTGGCGCTGATCCGCAAGCAGTTGATTGTGCTGCGTCGTTATATGGCACCGCAACGCGACGTGTTCTCGCGTTTAGCCAGCGATCGTTTGCCCTGGATGAATGACGACGATCGTCGCCGCATGCAGGATATTGCCGATCGGCTGGGGCGCGGGCTGGATGACCTGGACGGTAGCATTGCACGTACCGCGATCCTTTCTGACGAAATCACCACGGTAATGGCCGATGCCATGAACCGCCGTACTTACACCATGTCGCTACTGGCGATGGTGTTTTTGCCTACGACCTTTTTGACTGGTTTGTTCGGCGTCAACCTGGGCGGGATCCCTGGGGGCGGTAATCCATTCGGCTTTGCGGCATTTTGCCTGATGCTGGCCGGATTGGTGTTCGGCGTGGGCTGGTGGCTGAAGCGACGTCGTTGGTTGTAGCCAAAAAGAGGTAAAACCCCGGTTAACATTGAGCGATATCAACTTTTGTCGGGGGGAAATGAGGCATGATCTATCTCGCAGGTGAATGCAACGTCAAGCGATGGGCGTTGCGCTCCATAATTGTCTTACTTTCTTATATTTAGAATTACTGCATAGCACATTGATTCATACGATGCCGGTTTAATCACCGGCATTTTTTTGTCCGCAATTTGCCCTCAGGCCGCACTCTCATCCCAGAAACTGGCTTCAATCTTGTGCCCGTCCAGGTCACGCACAAAGCAGCCGTAATAGGCTTCACCATAGTGCGGCCGTGAACCGGGGGCACCTTCATCCGTCGCCCCTGCCAGCAGCGCCTGCCGGTAAAAATCATCAACCTGCTGCTTGCTGGTGGCGAAAAAACCCACATGAATGCCGTTGCCGGTGGTCGCCGGTTTGCCGTCGATCGGCAGCTGCAACCAAAACTCCGGATAATCGCGGCCATAGCCTATGGCCCCTGGATGTTCCAAAACCCGGTGGCAACCTAAGGCGGCGAGGGTGCGATCGTAAAAATCAGCTGCGGCGTCAAAATTATTGCTGCCGAGAGAAACGTGAGACAAGCAGGGCGTGATGTTCATCGGTAATCTCCTGGTGACTGTATAAAAACACAGTATAGGATAAAAACCGCACTGTCTGGTGAATTCTGCTGAAAATGCGAGCGGGATCGCCAACTGAAGGGGGTAAAGAGCCGCCCGCAGTGTGCGGGCGGAACAACGGCTTACTTGATTTCGAGCACGTCTAAACGTGCCGGGGCAAGTTCATCCGTCTCTTCCGGTTGCCAACCCACCGGCTGCATCGGAATGTCTTCGCGATCGAAGGCCAAATCGCCACCGTCAACGACTTCACTGCCGTGGTGAATGCCTTTGAAATCAAACAGGTTAAAGTCGCTCAGGTGCGAAGGCACCACGTTTTGCATTGCGCTGAACATGGTTTCCAGGCGGCCTGGATAGCGTTTATCCCAGTCGCGCAGCATGTCGCCAATTACCTGACGCTGCAGGTTAGGCTGCGAACCGCACAGGTTGCACGGAATAATCGGGAATGCTTTCGCCACCGAGAAACGCTCAATATCTTTTTCACGGCAGTAGGCCAGCGGACGGATCACCACGTGCTTACCGTCGTCGCTCATTAGTTTAGGTGGCATGCCTTTCAGTTTGCCGCCGTAGAACATATTGAGGAACAGGGTCTGCAGAATGTCATCACGGTGATGGCCGAGCGCAATCTTGGTGGCACCCAGCTCGGTGGCGGTGCGGTAAAGGATACCGCGGCGCAGACGCGAACACAGGGAACAGGTGGTTTTGCCCTCGGGGATCTTGTCCTTGACGATGCTGTAGGTGTTCTCCTCAACGATCTTGTATTCCACCCCCAAACTTTCCAGATAGGCTGGCAGGATATGCTCAGGGAAGCCAGGCTGTTTCTGATCGAGGTTAACGGCAATCAGTGAGAAATTGACCGGTGCACTTTGCTGCAGGTTGCGCAGAATTTCCAGCATGGTGTAGCTGTCTTTACCGCCGGACAGGCAGACCATGATGCGGTCGCCTTCTTCAATCATGTTGAAGTCGGCAATCGCTTCGCCCACGTTGCGGCGCAGACGCTTGTGCAATTTGTTGAGGTTGTATTGCTCTTTTTGACTAACGGTTTGTTTTTCTGACATTTAAATCGTGCTCGTTCTCAATTGGGGGCACTATGGGCATGACGTTTTAGGCAGCAAGTTTAGCATTCAACAGGCTGATTGGGTCATTATTCATTTCGCTCTCGGGGCCGTGAAGAACCTTGGCGTGCTGTCATGCCTGGTTGTCTGGGGATAAACGCACCCAACATGCATCAATGTGGCGTGTATGGTACGGATTGTGAGAACGAATACCAGCGTGTTTTGCGTGGTGGGGATGGAAAACGGAAAATAATGGGTGCCAAACCCACATGAGGCCGCATTTGGGCCTCATGTCTTACCGACTCAATCTTACTTATAAATTTCAGCTGTGCCACACAGACGGTTATTGCCGGAGGCGCCGATGATGCGATAAACCTCGGCGCCGGCTTCGGCCGCCTTGGCTTCCAGTTCCCGCTGTAGACTAGAAAGATTATTGCTTGCTGCGCAGGCGCTAATGATCCCGGCTTTTTGCCGATCGGCGGGTGCTGAGTCAACCAGGGTAGCGGCGACGGTCGTGAACGACAGGGTGGCCAGCGCGAGGGCAGTGAGGGCCAGATTGACGTTTTTCATGCTGTGATTTCCTTTTCTGTGGCCTGTATCGATTAAGACTGGCGACGACGTTGATTCGCTCAGTGTGAGTTTTTCAGACCAATGTGGTTGGTTATTGGTCTTCTCGCGCCGGATAGCCTGCTTCACGCAGCACCGCGAGAAAATCACTTTCGTCCTGAGTGCTATCGACCTGAACCTGACGCGCGGCCGGGTCGGTTTCAATCTGGGCCTGCGGATCGACACTGTGCAGTGCCTTGGTTACGGATTTCGCGCAACCGCCGCAGGTCATATTGGGAATGTAGAAACTGTGCATATCAATCTCCTGGTTCTTTAGGGTGTCTGGCCACTATGCGGGTTGACAACGTGGCAAGGTCAAATGCTTTTCAGTGAAAATTTTTGCTTTGAATTCAATGACGATACCGGTGTATAAGCGCCAAAGCGTGGCGCCTCACGAGGGGTTTGCAGGCTGGGCTCCGTGGTTGTGGCAGGCTCAGCCAAATCCGCCAGGATCGGGCAGTCCGGGCGATCGTTGCCATGGCAGTGATCGGCAAGGTATTCGAGCGTTTGCGCCATCTCTTGCAGTTCGGCGATCTTGGCTTTCAACCTGGCAACATGGGAAAGCGCCATCTCTTTAACGTCGGCGCTGGCACGATCGCGGTCGTTCCACAAGACCAGCAGGGCCGAGATCTGCTCGACAGAAAACCCCAGATCGCGTGCACGACGAATAAATCGCAGACTGTGTACGTCCTGTGGGCTGTAATGCCGGTAACCGGCATCAGAACGAAGGGCTTTCGGGATCAGGCCAATTTGTTCGTAATAGCGGATCATCTTTGCCGAAACGCCAGAGGACTTGGCTGCTTGACCGATGTTCATTATTCACTCCTTCTGGGGGATTCATTAAATCCCCCTAAAGCGGGGGATCGGCTATGGATCGACAGGTAGCGTTATCGCTGGCACTCGCTGGCGCGATTGGACACATCGAGTACCACAACCAATCCAGGTGATAGGTGCGATAGAACACTTTCGCGTTCACCTGAGTGGTTGGCGCGATACATACACCGCCACGCGCCTTGGCCTCCTCGCTGATCTCGGGGTTGGAGAGATCGCGTTCTTCGAAAGCGATCCCTTCATTTTCGAGCCAGGATTTCAACGTTTGGCAGTCTGAGCACGTCGGCATGGTGTAGATGACGACCTGAGGATGAAATTCACCGGCCATGCTGGCCTCCTCAAACCTGTTGTAGTGTTGCCGCCTAAACCTTTACGTTTTCCGGCCCGACAGGGCGGGATTCGATACCCATCGGTGCCTGGAAACGCTTTAGACGGAGCGCGTTGCCGAGCACGAAGACGCTGGAGAGCGCCATCGCTGCAGCGGCGAAGATCGGCGAAAGCAAGGTGCCGTTTATCGGGTAAAGCATGCCTGCTGCAACCGGGATCAGCACTGCGTTGTAGGCAAAGGCCCAGAACAGGTTCTGCTTGATGTTGCGGATCGTCGCCTGGCTGAGCGCAATGGCATTTGCCACACCACGCAGGTCACCGGACATCAACACCACGTCTGCCGCTTCGATAGCTACATCGGTTCCCGTACCGATGGCCAACCCAACATCTGCTTCGGCCAGCGCCGGAGCGTCGTTGATGCCATCCCCCACGAAAGCGACGCGTGCACCATGGCTGCGGAACTGCTTCAGCGCCGCAACCTTACCGTCGGGTAAAACCTCAGCCGCGACCTCATCGATACCGAGCTGTCGGGCGATTGCCGAGGCGGTTGCTGCATTATCACCGGTGATCATCGCGACCTTGAGCCCCAATGCGTGCAGCGCCTTGATTGCCTCTGGCGTGGTCTCTTTAATCGGGTCGGCAACGGCGATCACCGCCGCCAAACGACCGTCTATCGCAGCATAAAGCGGGCTCTTGCCTTGCTCACCGAGACGCTGGGCGGTCGGCAGGAAACTGGCCACGTCCAGACCGAGCTGCGTCATGAAGCGGTCGGCTCCAACGGAGACGGTTCGGCCGCTGACCTTGGCTGATACACCGAAGCCCGGTGTGGCATCGAAGGCTTCAATAGCGGCGATCTTGAGGTCGCGCTGTTTTGCGGCGGCGACGATGGCTTCGGCGATAGGGTGCTCCGAACGGGTCTCCACGGCGGCAACCAACGCCAGAACCTCGTCGTAATCGAAGCCCTCGGCCGGTACCAAGTCGGTCAACTCAGGGCGACCTTTGGTTAGGGTGCCAGTTTTGTCCAGCGCGATAACGCTGACATCTCGTAGTGCCTGTAAGGCTTCGCCTTTACGGAACAGCACGCCGAGCTCGGCGGCGCGGCCAGTGCCGACCATTATCGAGGTGGGGGTGGCCAGCCCCATGGCGCAAGGGCAGGCAATAATCAGCACGGCCACCGCATTCACCAGCGCGAAAGTCAGTGCCGGCGTCGGTCCGAAGATCAACCAGATCAGGAACGTCAGCGCTGCCGCCGCCATCACCGCCGGGACGAACCACAGGGTCACCTTGTCGACCAACGCCTGGATCGGCAGCTTGGAACCCTGGGCTTCCTCAACCAAGCGGATAATTTGCGCGAGTACCGTATTGGCACCGACTTTGGTGACGCGGAAGCTGAATGCCCCGGTTTTGTTGATGGTGCCGCCGACCACTTCGGCATCGACCCCCTTGGACACCGGCACCGGTTCGCCGGTGATCATGCTTTCATCTACATAAGAGGCACCTTCGACGACCTGACCGTCGACCGGGATCTTCTCGCCCGGGCGAACGAACACGACATCACCGGTGGTCACCTGGTCGAGCGGGATTTCCAGGGTTTCACCGTTACGCTCGACGCGCGCCGTTTTGGCCTGCAGCCCAACCAACCGTTTTATCGCCTGAGAGGTTCGCCCCTTGGCGCGAGCCTCCAGCGTGCGCCCAAGCAAAATCAGCGTAACGATCACCGCGGCGGCTTCGAAATAGATGTTGGCGGTACCTTGCGGCAGCACTTGCGGAATGAAAGTGGCCACCACCGAATAGCCATAAGCCGCCGCGGTACCCACCGACACCAGCGAGTTCATGTCAGGGGCACCGCGCAGCAACGCCGGCACGCCCTTGCGGAAGAAGCGCAGGCCGGGCCCAAACAGCACCAGCGTGGTAAGCACGAACTGCAGATACCCATTGCGCTGTTCACCCAGAACCCCTAACACCCAATGATGCATCGCGGGAATCAGGTGCGAGCCCATTTCGAGGACGAATACTGGCAAGGTCAGGAGGGCGGCAATCAGTAAAGATCGGCGTAGCCCACGTGCTTCGTTCTCGCGCCTTTCACTGTCTTGATCGTCCGAACTTGCCGTGGCGGCAGACAAGCGGCGGGCCTTATAACCGGCCTGTTCGACCGCGGCTTCAAGCATGGCCGTGGTGACGAGCCCGGCACTATGGCGCACCCGGGCACGCTCGGTCGCCAGGTTGACATTCGCTTCGATCACGCCCGGAATTTGCCTGAGCGCTTTCTCAACCCGACCGACACAGGACGCGCAGGTCATATCTTCGATGCCGAGTTCAGTGGTTTCTTCACGAACGGCGTAACCGGCGCTCTCGATGGCACCAACGGCTGCCTGCGGATCGGCGCGATCGCCGAAAGTGATATCGGCGCGCTCGGTGGCCAGATTGACCGTTGCCGTTTGCACGCCGGGAACGGCTTTTAGCGCACGTTCGACGCGGCCAACGCAGGAAGCACAGGTCATACCTTCGACCGGCAGACTCAAACGAGTGGTGCGCAGGGCTGAATTAGAACCTTGTTGCACAGAGACGGAAGTCATTGAACTACCCCTTTACTGATTCGGATATCGAAAAGCTTAAAGCTTCCCACTGTGGGAAGGTCAAGACCTGTCAGGGATTTGTTTTGCCAGGGGCAGATTCGGCCTCGTTTTGGCACCGCCGCAGAGCGTCGTCTCACCAGTACACACCTGCCAACCACCTCCCAAAGCCTTATAGATGCTGACCACGGCGAGTTGTTGTTCGGTGCGTGCGACCGCCAGTGCTCGCCGGCTGTTAAAGTCGGAACGCTCAGCGTCAAGGACCTCCAGATAGAGGCCTTGCCCCTGGGAAAACTGCAACCGGGCGAGACGAGCGGCCTCACGATTGGCTGCTGATTCAAGCAGGCGCAGTTCGAGCGTGCTGCCTGTTGCTTTATAGGCTTTGAAGGCGTCGTCGGTTTCTTGCAGCGCGCGCAATAGGGTTTGATCGTAGAGGAGCAGGGCTTCTTGGGCACGAGCTTCACTGGCGGCAATCCGCGCTCGGACGCGACCGTTATCGAGCAGAGACCAGCGAATGACCGGAAGGATAAAACCGGACAAAGCTTCGGCACCGTTCACTGCATCGAGGTTCCCAGCAATGAATCCGATCGAGCCTTGTATCTGGATCTCGGGGTAGAGATCTGCCGTTTCTATCCCAATCCGCGCGGTTGCTGCCGCCAGAGTGCGTTCGGCCGCCGCAATATCGGCACGTCGTGCCAGGAGCGCCTCGGGGTTGCCGACGGCGAGGGAGGTAACCTTCAGTTCATCACGCCCAGGTATGGCGACTGGAGGGCTAAACCTTTGCGGCGTTTCGCCAAGCAATACCGCCAGCGCATTGACGGAAACCGCGCGACGGCGCTCGAGCTCGGGGGCGACAACCTCAACATTGCGCAATAACGCCTCGGCGCGCAGTCGGTCAAACTCACTGGCTGAACCGGCATTCGCCAGACGTTCAACCTGAGCCAGGCTCTCGCGCTGGCTTCGGGTGATATCTTCAACGACAGCAAGCTCGGCCTCGATACCGCGCAGTTCAAACCAGGTGGCGGCCACCGCTGCTGCAACGCCGGCTTGCACATCGCGCAGCAGGGCTTCACGCGAACCTGCCTGCGCCTGGGCTTCCTCAACCGAACGGCGCACGCGACCGAACAGATCGATTTCCCAGGCGGTGTCTACGGCACCGCGATAGGTTTCCTGCTGACGAGACTGATCAGGCGATGTCTCTATCTCGCTCTTGCGACGGTTTTCATAGCTGAAAGCAGGGCCGCCGCTTGGCAGAAAGCTCTGACGATCCTCGCGCAGCAGGGCTTTTGCTTCTTCGAGCCGCATGGCGGCAATGCCGATATCATGATTAACCGAAAGCGCCTGCCGGATCAGTCCGCTCAATATCGGATCGTCGAAGGCACGCCACCACTCAACCTCCACGGCAGCGTAATTAATGCCTGGCGAAGCTTCACCAAAGCTGGCGGGAAGCCGTGCCGAAGACAACGAAGGCGGTGAATAGTCTGGCCCTACAGATGAACACCCGGTTAACAGGGTAAGCGCACTCAGGGGGAACCACAGCGATTGATAGAGGCTTTTCATGAGGTGATCTCCTTAATGCGCTGTTTGCGCAGCTTCGATTCTGCCCGGCGGCGTTCGATACGAACGGCCAGGTTACGCATCACCACATAAAACACCGGCGTCAGGAACAGACCGAACAGCGTCACGCCTAGCATGCCGGCGAAGACGGCGATACCCATTGCATGGCGCATCTCCGCCCCGGCACCGCCGGCAAAGACCAGAGGAACCACACCGGCGATAAAGGCCAGGGAGGTCATCAGGATTGGCCGCAGTCGCAGCCGACAAGCCTCGATAACCGCATCCAGCGCGCTTGCGCCCTCGGCCTCGAGAGTGCGGGCGAACTCGACGATAAGAATGGCATTTTTGGCGGCCAAACCGACCAGCACGATCAGCCCGATTTGCACAAAGACGTTGTTGTCACCGTCGGTCATCCACACGCCAATAATGGCGCTCAGCAGACACATCGGCACGATCAACAGGACGGCCAGCGGCAACAACCAGCTGTTGTACTGAGCGGCAAGGATGAGATAGGCCAGAAGCACACACAGCGGGAAGATGAACAACGCCGAATCCCCGGCCAGCTTTTGCTGGTAGGTAAGGTCGGTCCATTCAAAAGTCATGCCTTCCGGCAGCACTTCTTTCGCCAGACGCTCCATCACGGCTACCGCCTGACCCGAACTGATGCCGGCCATCGCGCCGCCGGAGATGTCGGCGGAAGGATAGCCGTTGTAGTGGATCACTCGGTCTGGGCCTGAGCTCGGTGTGACGGTAACAAATGAAGATAAAGGCAGCATTTTCCCGGCAGCATTGCGTACTTGCAGGCGACCGATGGCTTCTGCCTGCATGCGATGGTCTGCATCGGCCTGGGCGGTCACTTTGTAGGTGCGGCCAAAACGGTTGAAATCGTTGACATAGAGAGAACCGAGATAGACCTGCAGCGATTCGAAGATATCCGCCAGACGGACGCCCTGACTCATGGCTTTGGTACGATCGATGGCAACGTCGAGTTGTGGGGCATTGACGTCAAAGCTGGTCATCAGTCCGGCCACCTGTCCCGACTCGGTGGCTTTGGTCATCAGGATCTGGGTCTGCTGAACCAGAGCATCCAATCCGGCGCCGCTGCGATCCTCAATTTGCATTTTAAAACCGCCGGTGGCGCCCAGTCCCGGTACCGGTGGCGGTGGGAATACGCCGAGGAAGCCGTCGGGAATGCCGGCGAATTTTGCTTGCAGGCGGCCGGCAATCGCGGTTGCGCTGAGATCGTCTGTCGTACGAGCTTCAAACGGGTCAAGCATAACGAACATGACGGCGGCATTCGGTACGTTGACGAAGCCGTTGATCGACAGCCCTGGGAAGGCTACGACGCTCTCGACACCGGGTTCCGCCAGCGCGATTTTCGACATCTGTTTGACGACCGCATCGGTGCGTTCCAGCGAGGCCGAATTGGGCAGTTGGGCAATACCAACCAGGTAGTATTTGTCCTGCATCGGTACGAAGCCGGGCGGAACCGCCTTAAAGCCGAAGAAGGTCAGTGCCAGTAAGCCACCGTAGACCAAAAGCGCCAGACCGCTAACCCGGACCACTTTGCGGACCGTATTGCCATAAGCGCTAGGCGCGTGTCGGAAAGGCCGGCCAAACGCACGGAACAACCGATCGGCTCGACCGCGCAGGGTACGCGGATCTCGGGCGATTGCAGCCTTGCGCGGACGCAGCAAAAGTCCGGCCAGCGCCGGGCTGAGTGTCAGGGAGTTGATGGCCGACAGAATGGTTGAAATGGCGATGGTGAGCGCAAATTGTTGATAAAACTCCCCCTGCAGGCCGCTCAGGAAGGCAGTGGGGATGAATACGGCGGCAAGCACCGAGGTAATGGCGATGATGGGGCCGGTCACTTCATCCATGGCGCGCCTTGCGGCTTGGGGAGGCTCCTCGCCATTTTCGATATGTCGTTCGACATTTTCGACCACGACGATCGCGTCGTCGACTACTATCCCGATCGACAACACCAGGCCAAACAGCGACAAGGTATTGAGCGAAAAACCCATCAGATGCATGACGGCAAAGGTCCCTATCAGCGATACCGGCACCGCCATCAATGGGATCAGCGACGCGCGCCAGTTGTGCAGGAACAGCACTACCACGATCACCACCAACAGGATCGCCTCCAGCAGGGTGGTGGCTACCGACTCCAGCGAAGCACTGACGAAGACCGTTGGGTCATAAGCTATGCGCGAAGTGAGTCCTGCCGGAAAGTGAGTTTCGAGCCGTTGCATGGTGGCCCTCACGGCCTTAGAAACGTCTAGCGCGTTAGCTCCCGGGCTTTGAATAATTTGCAGCGCGACGGCCGGCTCACCATCGAGCAGGCTGCGCAACGCGTAGGCATCAGCTCCCATTTCGATGCGGGCGACATCGCGCAGGCGAGTGATTTGGCCGTCGCTACCGGTGCGAATAATGATATCGCCAAACTGTTCCTCGTCGGTCAGGCGGCCGAGGGTATTGACCGTCACCTGGAATGCGGCGTTGGAGTTGGGCGTCTGGCCAACCGAGCCGGCCGCCACCTGAACGTTCTGTTCACGTACGGCGGCGATAACGTCACCGGCCGTCAACCCTCGCGCAGCGATCAAATCAGGATCGAGCCAAAGCCGCATGCTGTACTCGCCGGCACCCCATACCAAAACGTCACTGACTCCGGGGATGCGGGACAGCTCATCGCGTACCTGGAGGTAAGCGTAATTTGAAATGTAGAGAGGATCGTAACGCTGATCGGGCGACAGCAGGTGAACGACCATCAGGATATCCGGCGAGGTTTTTTGCGTGACGACGCCCTGGCGTTGAACCTCTTCAGGTAACCGCGGCAGCGCGCGCGAAACCCGGTTTTGCACCTGAACCTGCGCCATATCGGCATTGGTGCCCTGGGCGAAAGTGACGGTCAGGATCATTCGGCCATCGGTTGCCGACTGCGACGACATGTACAACATGCCCTCAACCCCGGTGATTGCCTGTTCGAGCGGAGCCGCTACCGTTTCAGCGATCACCTTGGGGTTGGCTCCGGGGTAAGATGCGGTCACTTGCACCGTTGGCGGAGTGACTGCCGGATACTCGCTAAGCGGCAGTTGGAAGAAGGCCACGCCGCCGGCGAGCACCATCAAAATTGACAGGACGATGGCAAATATCGGGCGAGCGATGAAGAAACGAGGGAAAGTCATTACGCGGCTCCCGTGGTTGTCGGCGCCGTCATGGGAGCACCATCAATGGCGGTTGTTTGCGGCGTGATCTGCATACCGGGGCGTACCAGGCCCTTGACCACGATACGCTCACCCGGCTGCAGACCCTGTTCGATCACCCGCATGCCTTCGACCATCGGGCCCAGCTCGACTGGCCGATATTCGGTTTTGTCACCTTTGCCGACGACCAACACATAGCGGTGGCCCTGATCGGTGCCAATTGATTGATCGGACACCAGTACGCGGGCGCGCGGTGCACCGGTTTCCAGTTTGACCTTGGCAAACAGGCCAGGGGTCAATTGTCCATCGGCATTATCGACAACGGCGCGAATACGCACGGTGCCCGTCCCACGGTCGGCGGAGTTGGCAAGAAAATCGACACGGCCAGTTCGGGTATAGGTTTTGTCGGTGATCAGCGCGACCATCACCTTGGTTGCCGGCGGGGTGGCATGAGTGCGGTCTGCGGCGAGCGAACGCAAATAGGTGCGCTCGTCGACGTCGAAATAAACCTGGAGCGGGTTGGTCGAGACAATCGTCGTGAGCGGCGTTACGCCATTGGTAACGTAGTTGCCCTCGGTGACCAGCACCTGGCCGACGCGCCCGCTGATGGGCGCCGTGACGTGCGTGAACTCCATATCCAGCTCTGCCGCAGCCAGGGCGGCTTTCGCGGCATCGACCTGCGCTTTGCCTGCATTCAACGAAGCTGTTGCCGTATCGAGCTGAGCACGCGCAAAAACCTTTTGAGCAAACAGCTGTGTGGCACGGGCATATTCCGTTTGAGCGAGCCGCGCTGCTGCTTCAGCCTCGCGCAAGCGAGCTTTGGCGGCACTCAGCGCGGCTTCGTACACCCGAGAGTCAATGAGAAACAGCCGTTGGCCTTTCTCAACCCAGCGACCTTCCGGCACGCTGACATCTTGCAGATATCCGGCTACTCTTGGGCGCAGTTCAACCTGTTTGACAGCGGTTAGCGAACCGGTGAACTCGACAAAAGGCGTGACCGGGCGAACGACCACTTCGGCTACTGGTACGCTCGGAGGCTTGGCGGGAGCAGCTGCGGACACCGTCTCTTTGCAACCGGCGACAGCGAATGCGACGCTTATCGCCGCAGTGATTATAGTGACACGTTTGGCTTTCATCATTTGACCTTTCGCGACTGAAGTCGACAGTGGAATTTATTGAACCGAAGCGGTTCTGATTGCACTTATCGGACTTACCACGTTTGGAAGGTCAAGCTGTTTTTGAGGGCTGATTCAGGCTATTCGATACTGTGTTGCGCAAGGGCGTCTGGCGTGGAGAGAATTACGCAGTGGTAAAAAAGAAAAGCGGGGCGCGAATCGGTCGCGCCCCGTGGGTTTACTCGGCGGAGGAGGTTTCCCCCTTGCCGGCCAGCAGGCTGAGGAAGTCGTACTTCTCCTTCAGCTCTTTTTCTGCGGCCTGATACAGCGCGCTGGCGACTTCCGGCTGCTGTGAGTTCAGGCGGCGGAAGCGCTGTTCTTTCAACAACGTATCGGTCAAATTGCTGTTTGGCGGCCGGGAATCCAGCGCCAGCGCCGGTTTGCCCTCATCGGCGCGACGTGGATCGAAGCGATATAGCGGCCAGAATCCGGTCGCGGTCAGCTGTTTCATCTGGTCGTGACTGAGTGCCAGATCGTAACCGTGTTCTTCACAGGGGCTGTAGGCAATGATCAGGGATGGCCCCGGATAAGCTTCGGCTTCCTGAATGGCTTTCACCGTCTGATTAAGCTGCGCACCCAGCGAGATTTGCGCCACGTAAACATGGCCGTACATCATCATGCTGACGCCCAGATCCTTACGTGCCTTGCGCTTGCCGTGTTCGCCGAACTTGGTCACCGCCCCGAGCGGGGTGGCCTTCGATTGCTGGCCGCCAGTGTTGGAGTAACACTGAGTGTCCAACACTAGCACGTTGACGTTTTCGGTCAGGCTGAGGACGTGATCCAACCCGCCGAACCCGATATCGTAGGCCCAGCCGTCGCCGCCAATCAGCCAGATGGATTTATCCACCAGATAATCGGCGTCGGTCGCCAGTTGGCGCGCGTCGTGACCTTCAATCTGCGCCAGCAAGCCGCGCAGTTCCTTAATCTGTTGGCGACGCGGCTCTGGTGCGATATCCGTCATCTGCAGAGCGTTGACCAACTGTGCCGGCAGCTGCGGCGCCAAGGTGTTCAGCAAACGCAGTACGCGGCTGCGGTGCTGATCGACCGTTAAGCGGAAGCCCAGACCGAACTCCGCATTATCCTCGAACAACGAGTTGGCCCAGGCTGGACCGCGGCCTTCGGCATTGGTGGTATAAGGTGTAGTCGGCAGGTTGCCGCCGTAAATGGACGAACAGCCGGTGGCGTTGGCAATCAGCAACCTGTCGCCATAAAGCTGGGTCAGCAGCTTGATGTACGGTGTTTCCCCACAGCCGGAACAGGCACCGGAGTATTCGAACAGCGGCGAAATCAACTGCGAGGTACGGATGTCGATCCGCTCGATCTGCGAGGGATCAATTTCCGGCAACTGCAGGAAGAAGTCGTAATGCGCTTTTTCTTCAGTCAGATGCTCAAGGCGCGATGCCATGTTGATGGCCTTGATGTCCGGGTTCTGGCGATCTTTTGCCGGGCAGACTTCAACGCACAGATTGCAGCCGGTACAGTCTTCCGGCGCGACCTGCAGTACGTATTTCTGGCCGCGCATGTCGCGCGCTTTCACATCCAGCGATTGTAGCGAGGCAGGGGCGTGCTCCATGGCCTCCGGCTGAACCACTTTGGCGCGGATGGCGGAGTGCGGGCAGGCGGCAACGCAGTGGTTGCACTGGGTGCACAGATCCGGCTGCCAAATGGGGATATCCTCGGCGATATTGCGCTTTTCCCACTGAGTGGTCCCCACCGGCCAGGTACCGTCCGGCGGGAAGGCTGACACCGGCAACGCATCCCCCAGTCCGGCCAGCATCGCGGCGGTCACGGTTTTGACAAAGTCAGGCGCCGCATCCGAGACAATCGGCGGTCGCATTGGGCTGCTTTCGTTAACCGGCTGCAGGGGGATTTCAATCAGCGCGTCAAGCGTGGCGGCCAGCGCCTGCCAGTTGCGCTCAACAATATCCTGGCCTTTGTTGCTGTAGCTGCGTTCGATAGCATCCCGCAATTGCTGGAGTGCTACGTCGCCCGGCAGAATTTGGGTCAGATGGAAAAACGCCATCTGCATTACGGTGTTGATACGTGCACCGAGCCGGCATTCACGCGCCAGTTTCGCCGCGTTGATGATATAGAAGCGTGCCTGACGTTGCTGCAAGACGGCTTGCACTTCCTGCGGCAGCCGCGACCAGGCCTCTTCGGCACCATAGGGAGTATTGAGCAGGAAAATGCCGCCGGGTTTCAGGCGCTCCGCCATCTGGTAAGTATCGATAAACTGAAGTTGGTGGCAGCCGACAAAGTCGGCGCGACTGACCAGATAGGCCGAGTTGATGGGCTGTTCGCTGACGCGCAGGTGGGATACCGTCAGGCCTCCGGCCTTTTTCGAGTCATAAACGAAATAGCCCTGGGCATACATGGACGTACTGTTGCCGATGATTTTGATGTTGTTCTTGGTAGCGGAAACGGAGCCGTCACTGCCAAGACCGTAGAACAGGGCCTCCAGCGACGCGCGCTGCGGCAGGGTTTCTTCACTGAGTGGCAGGGAAAGACCGGTCACATCGTCGAAAATACCGACGGTAAAGCGTGGACGCGGGCGATCCAGAGCCAGCTCGTTAAACACGGCTAACGCGCAGTCAGGGCCAAACTCTTTCGAGGAGAGCCCATAACGGCCGCCGATCACCATCGGCATATGGGCGCGCTCACCCCGGCTGAACGCTTCAGCCAGTGCGGTCATCACGTCCAGATACAGGGGCTCCGCCAGCGCGCCGGGCTCCTTAGTACGGTCCAGTACGGCGATTTTCTTCGCGCTTTCCGGCAACACGCTGAGCAGGTGCTGCGCGGAAAACGGCCGAAACAGCCGCACTTTCAGCACGCCGACTTTTTCACCACGGGTCAACAGGGCGTCGATCGCTTCTTCGCAGGTGCCGATGGCGGACCCCATCAGGATCACCACGCGCTCGGCCTGCGGATGGCCGTAATATTCGAAGGGCTGATACGCCCGGCCGGTGATCTCGGCGAACTTGTCCATCGCGTCAATCACATGCTGGCAGGTCGCGTTATACCAGGGGTTGGTGGCTTCGCGCGATTGGAAATAGGTGTCCGGGTTGGCAGAGGTGCCCCGCACCACGGGATGATCAGGCGACAGTGCGCGGCTGCGGTGCGCGTCAATCGCGTCCTGAGGCAGCATCTGGCGCAGGGTATCGTCGCTCAGCGGCACGATTTTGTTGATTTCATGCGAGGTGCGGAAACCATCAAAAAAGTGAATAAACGGCAGGCGGCTGTTGAGACTGGCCGTTTGGGAAATCAGCGCAAAATCCTGTGCTTCCTGGACGTTGCTGGCACACAGCATGGCGCAGCCGGTTTGGCGTACCGCCATCACGTCGGAATGGTCGCCAAAAATCGACAGCGCATGGGTGGCGATGGTGCGCGCAGCAACATGCAGCACAAACGGCGTCAGTTCACCGGCCAGTTTGTACAACGTCGGGATCATCAGCAGCAGGCCCTGCGATGAGGTAAACGAGGTCGACAGCGCGCCGGTTTGCAATGCGCCATGTACCGTGGCGATCGCACCGCCTTCCGACTGCATTTCCACCACTCGCGGCACGTCGCCCCAGATATTTTGACGGCCGTCGCCGGACCAGGCATCCGCCTGTTCCGCCATGGTCGAACTGGGGGTGATTGGGTAGATGGCAATCACTTCGCTGGCGCGGTAGGCGACGGAAGCGACTGCATTATTACCATCTGTAGTAATCATCAACTTTACCTTTCATTGCTCAAAAAGCTGCGAAAGTCACCTCTCGCAGTAATTAACAAAGTCTAGCAGAGGGATATATTGGCCCTTTATCGCGTTTGTGTGGCGGATGATAAATCGACAAAAAATGCGACAAAGAGATATTTCACGACTTTAAATGGCCCTGAAGAAAAATTGTCATCGTTGTTTAACGACAATTTATTTCCGGCGCGTCATACTGGTGAATAGGTAAACTTACAGAAGAAAAAACGATGAGCGGATTTATGTATTTGACCATGGCGATAGTCGCAGAAGTGATCGCCACCACCATGCTGAAAGCCTCTGAGGGATTCACTCGCTTGTGGCCGTCGCTGGTGGTCGTGGTCGGCTATGGCGTAGCTTTCTGGGGGCTGTCGATGGTGGTGAAAACCATGCCGCTGGGCATTGTTTACGCCATCTGGTCAGGCATGGGCATTGTTCTGGTGTCAATTGCCGCGGTATTTGTTTATCAACAAAAGCTGGATTGGCCAGCCGTGCTGGGGATGGGATTAATTATTGCCGGCGTGTTGGTGATTAATTTACTGTCGAAAACCGCAGCGCACTGATCCTTATTTAAACCGAAACAATCGCCAGCGCGAAATTCAGTGGCGCTGGCAGAAAACCTTATTAATAAATAACGGAAAATAATAGATTACCCCCAAACTTGGATCTTCCTTTTACCGGCAAAAAATGCGCCATTTTGACACCGCATTTTGGTGCTGTTCGCCCCGCCTCAAAGCGTTAACCTCTCCTAAAATGCCTGTTTAACCCGGCTGTGACTGACCCTTGTTCAGGTCGGGCAGGGATGTTCGACGTTTGCTCCGCGGACAGAGCGGAAAAATCCAGTAACCATAATAATTTCGTCGCTGTTCAAATAAACGGCAAATAATTGCAGGAATATATTTTCATTATTTATATATCAGGCTAGATTAAACAGGTTTGCATCAAAGATAACCTAACGTGTCCGCAATAAAGTGATGCGAGTTATCGGCAATGGCGATTTTACACAGCGCAGTTTCGGGTTCAGGAGTGGATTAATGACAATATTAAAAGGGTTGCTGGCCGGCACCGTACTGCTTTTGGCCGCCTGCAGCAGCAACAACGAAGAACCAGTGCAGCAGGCTAACAGTGCAAGAATCAATAACTTACAGACCAGTGCTAACTGTGCCATTGTTGGCGGCGTCACGACCGTGACCCACAATTTAAACGGCGAAGCGATCAGAATGTGCCAAATGCCGAATGGTAAACAGTGCGAAGAGTCGACGCTGGGGCGGGGTGCCTGCGCGAGCGCCGGCTAACGGTTAATAACACCAGGCCGCAGAGCAGCCTGGTGCACAGGGATCACTGCACCCAATCGCGCAGTGTATAAACCAGGGTATGGTCGCCGCCGCTCAGCGTTAATTGCTGAGCGCTGAGGGTGACTTTTGCTCCTTTGCCCAGCACGTCGCCGATCACCCGATCCCACTGATTGAGTTGCGGGTCTGCGCACAGCATGCGTGTTGAAGCCAGACCTTTTACCGTCAGCACGCCATTTTGCAATTGGCCATTGCCAAAGAAACGGTTACACATGGCACCGGAAACGTGCAGGGTTTCACCGAACTCGATGTTGGGCTGCTTGCCCTGGCCCGCTTTCACCGCTACGCCGTCGACGCTTTGCAAAATAAAGTTATGATGCAACAGGTCGCTTTCCTTTACCGTGTTTCCGTTTTGACTCATTCCACACCCGGCTAACAGCAGCGGTATTAACGCCACCAACATAAACTTTTTCATCGGCTCTCCTTAGGACAAATCAGGCATTGAGCTGATTAGGGCAAGGCTCACCACGATCCAATTGGCTCACGTTCTGCAACGTGGTTTCCGAGATGCTGGTCAGCGCCTCTTCGGTCAGGAAAGCCTGATGACCGGTGAACAACACGTTGTGGCAAGCAGACAGACGACGGAAAATATCGTCCTGGATCACGTCATTGGATTTATCTTCGAAGAACAGGTCGCGTTCATTCTCATACACGTCCATCCCCAGAGCGCCAATCTTCTGTTGCTTCAGGGCATCAATTGCGGCTGATGAGTCAATCAGACCGCCGCGGCTGGTGTTGATGATCATTACGCCGTCTTTCATCGCCGCAAAAGCGTCGGTGTTCAACAGGTGGTGATTTTCCGGCGTCAGCGGGCAGTGCAGGGTAATGACGTCAGATTGCGCGTACAGCGTTTGCAGATCGACATATTCCGCGCCCAGCTCCAATGCCTGTTCGCTTGGGTACGGGTCATAAGCCAGAAGTTTCATGCCGAAGCCTTTCAGGATGCGCATGGTGGCGACGCCGATCTTACCGGTGCCAATCACCCCGGCAGTACGGTTATGCATATTGAAACCGATCAATCCCTCGAGCGAGAAATTGGCATCGCGGGTGCGTTGATAGGCACGGTGAATACGACGATTCAGGCACATCATCATGCCCACGGCATGTTCAGCGACCGCTTCCGGCGAGTAGGCCGGTACGCGCACCACCTTGATGCCCAGTTCTTTGGCGGCGTCCAAATCGACATTATTGAAGCCGGCGCAGCGCAGAGCCAAAATTTCGACCCCCAACGCCGCCAGTTCTTCAAGCACTTCACGGCTGCCGTCGTCGTTGACGAAGATGCAGATGGCTTTGCAGCCGGCGGCGTTTTTGGCGGTTTTTTTACTGAGCAGGAAGTCGAAGAACTCCAGCTCGTAACCAAACTGCTGATTCACCAGTTCGAGATATTTACGGTCATACTGTTTGGTGCTGTATATCGCCAATTTCATCGTGGTTTCTCCCGCGTGATTTTGTGATCAATTTAACAGATTTTAGTAAATTCTACAATTGGTTAGCCTGTTTGATGCGCCTTGAATGGCAGCAGTTATCGTTGCCGCAAAGGGTATTGATTAAGGGTAGCTGGCAACGTCACAACAGGGTGAATATTCGGCGCGGAGTGGCTGAAAAGCGAAGCGCGAGAGATGAGAGAGAGGTTGGTTCCAGGCAAAAAAATCCCCACGGGGGTGTGGGGAATGGCTTCTCTAGTATAGTTAGCTAGCAGCTGACTTTTGTTAGAATGCTTGCAAGACTATTAATTATCAAAGGTAACGACAATAACAAAAGTCCGAAACAGTTCGCATTCATGTGATGAATATGTAACTAAAATTTACAGTATCCCTATCAACGGCTGCAAAAGCGCCGAAACGGGGCATCTTCGTCGGCGTTGGCTTCACCCTATGTCAAATTCATGCCATCATTATTGCCAATTCAGGCATAGACTTACTTAAAACGCCCTCTGGCCAGGGTAAGCGGCCTAACTCAGGAATGAAGCAATCATTTAATGACTAAGCGATTGAAAGTATTCATAGGGATTGTGGTCAGTACGGCGATCTTGCTGCTGGTGCTGTGGCAAACTCTGCCGCGCTGGTTGCCGCGTGTGATCTCTCACTGGCTGCCACAGGGCAGCCAGTTGGTTTTGCAAGGCAAACCGCATTGGCGTCAGGGGGCATTGCAGCTGGATGGCGCGCGTTTTCTGGCACAAGACTGTTTGCTTGCCGCCGTCGGACCGACCCGATTGGCCTATCAGCAGGGGCGGTGGGAGCTCATCAGCGATAAGCTGAATGTTAATACTGCCTGCTTATCAAAGTTACCCGCCGCTGACGCCAGCAGTGCACCACTGGCGCTGGACCAATTGCAAAAACAACTGCCGCTGCTGGACGTTACCATCAAGGATTTCGCGGTGGTGCCGTGGCAGTACTACGCCGGTAAATTACAGATACATTCCTCTGCAGAGGGCCAGCGCCTGCATTATCAGGGGCCGAATATTCAGGTCGATGCGCTGTTGGATCCGCAGCAGCAATTGACGCTCAACGGCCTGACGATCACTGCGCCAGACAGCCCACAACCGCTGCACCTGACCGGCAAAATAGCCATTCCGCTCGATTTGGACAGTATTCCGGCACAAGGGGCGCTGCAGGGTGAAATGCAGACCGGCTATCTGGACAAACCCTTACTGTTGGACATGCGCTGGCAACAGCAGCAGGGCGTGCTGACGCTGACGGAAAAGGGGGAAAACAAACCCCTGGCGACGCTACCCTGGGAGATCAACGCCCAACAGGTCAGCATTAAACAGGGCGAATGGCGCTGGCCATACAGCCAGCAACCGCTAAACGGCGGGGTGAACATTGCGCTGCACGACTGGAGTAAAGGTTTTGATGAGACGCAGATCAGCGCCCGTTTGAATGTCATCACCGACGGCCATAACGGCAAAGGCAACGCGGTATTGACGCTGGGGCCGGGTAAAGTCGGCCTGACCGACAGCGATCTGCGTTTCCAACTGACCGGCCAGGCGAATCTGTCTGACTTTTCAATGACTGCCTCGATCCCCGGTATTGTCAGCGGCACCATCCTCAACCCGACGCTGGTCTTGCAGTCCGGTTCACTGCTGCGACTGTGGGGCAACGCCACGCCGGAAATGAAATTGGAAGAGGCGCGTTTGCCATTGGCCGGGGTGAAAGTGACTGCCGCCGGCATCACCGGTCGGTTGCAGGCCATTATTAACGCCAGTGACAGCTACTGGGGACGTTTTAAACTGCATCTGGACGGCAAGGCGCAAGATTTTTGGCCGGACCACGGCAACTGGCAATGGCGCTACTGGGGCAACGGACAATTACCGCCGTTGCAGGCTGCCTGGGACGTTGCCGGCAGCGGCAGTTGGCAGGACAGCACGCTGATCCTCGATCGGCTTTCCACTGGTTTTGATCGTTTGAAGTACAGCATGGTAACGGTGGATGCGCCGCGCCTTAGCCTCAGCCAGCCGCTGCGTTGGCAGCGGGACGAGAAAGCCCCGGCGTTTAATGGCGAACTGCAACTGGTTTCGGGCAAGGTCAGCTTTACTAACGGCGGTTACCTGCCGGCACCGGTGTTGGCGCTTCAGATGAAGGGCACAACGCCGGATAATTTCCAGCTGCAGGGCAAACTGCAGGCGGAACAGATTGGCCCTATAGCGCTACGTGGCCGCTGGGACGGTGATCGTTTACGCGGAGAGGGCTGGTGGCCGAAGCAGTCGCTGAAGGTGTTCCAACCGCTCATCTCGCCGGATCTCAATTTCAAACTGCGCGACGGTGAATTCTATGCGCAATCGGCCTTCTCTGCCGCACGGGTGCAGGGTTTTGAGGCCGGTGGCCATTGGGTGGTGAAGCAGGGCGGCATGTGGCTGAAAGACGGTGAGATGAGCGGGCTGGATTTCGTCATGTCCTACCGCCTGAAAAATCACATTTGGCAGCTCGGCGCCAAGCAACCGATGATGCTGCGCATCAAGTCTTTCCGCAACTTGTTCGAAATGCAGAATATTACCGCCGATCTTCAGGGCGCTTATCCTTACAGCGAGCAGGCACCGCTGACGCTGAGCAACGTCGGTATGGACGCGTTGAACGGCCACATCAGCCTGTCTGCGCTGCGCATGCCGCAGCATGACGCCGCCGTATTGAAGCTGGATAAGGTGGATCTCAGTGCCTTGTTTACCGCGTTGAAGCCAAAACAGTTTGCCATGTCAGGACGGGTAGACGGCGAATTGCCGCTATTCCTGAATCATCCTAAATGGCTGGTGCGCAACGGTTGGATTGCCAACGCTGGCATGTTGACGCTGCGCCTGGACAAGGACATGGCCGATGCCATCGGCAGTAATAATATGGCGACCGGCGCCGCGATAGATTGGCTGCGCTATATGGAGATTAACCGCTCCAAGGCCAGAGTCGATCTCGACAACCTCGGTGAACTGACGCTGAAGGCGCGCATTGACGGGGTTAACCCGCAAAAAAGCGCTAAAAGAGAGGTTATCCTGAACTATAGCCATCAGGAAAACGTGTTTCAGCTTTGGCGCAGCCTGCGCTTTGGCGACAATTTACAGGAGTGGCTGGAACAGGCCCTCACCAAACCTGGGGAACAACCATGAAAATCATCAGCGGGCCATTACTGGCCGCCGTGCTCGGCACCTCAATGCTGAGCGGCTGCGTGCCACGCATCGAGGTCGCCACGCCTAAAGATCCGATCACCATCAATATGAACGTCAAGATTGAACATGAAATTCACATCAAAGTGGATAAAGACGTCGAGAATCTGCTGAAAGACAAAAGCGGTCTGTTCTAGGAGCCAACATGAAAAAACGTTATTTAGGCTTGATTGGCGCCGCCTGGCTGTTCAGCAGCATGGCAATGGCATTGACGCTGGATGAGGCCAAGCAACAGGGGCGCGTCGGTGAAACGCTCAACGGCTATATTGCGCCGGTGAAGCAGGACGCCGAAACCTTGACCCTGGTGAAAAATATTAATGCCGGACGCACCGAGAAATACCAACAGGTGGCGGACAGCAACCATATCGCCATCGACGATGTGGCGCGCATGGCCGGGCAAAAACTGGTCGCACGTGCCCCCGTGGGGGAATACGTACGCGGCATAAACGGCCAATGGTTGAAGAAATAAAAAAAAGCGCGCCCTGAGGCGCGCAATAGCGATATAACATTGGATTTTTATGAGGGTAGAGCGGGTTTGACAGGATTTGGCTTGTTCTGTTGTAGCTTTGCAGGGGCATCAAACCCCTGCAACGGGCATCAGGCGGCAACAACCTGTGCCAGCGTGGCTTTGGCATCGGCCTGCGCTTTGGTGGCAACATCCGGCCCGTAGGCGATACCTTCAGCGAACACAAACTCGACGTCGGTGATACCGATAAAGCCCAGGAACAGACGCAGGTAAGGTTCGACCAGGTCAGTCGGGGTGCCTTTGTGAATGCCACCGCGGCTGGTCAGAATGATGGCACGCTTACCTTTCACCAGGCCTTCCGGACCGTTTTCGGTGTAGCGGAAGGTGACGCCGGCACGGGCAATCAGGTCGAAATAGTTCTTCAACTGGGTCGGAATGTTGAAGTTATACATCGGGGCTGCCATAACGATGGTGTCATTGGCTTGCAGTTCGGCGATCAACTCGTCGGACAACGCCAGGGCTTCGGTTTGACGCGGGGTCAGCGGCGTGTCGGAAGGACGCAGGGCGCCAACCAGTTCACCGTCCAGTACCGGGATTGGCTGTGCAGCCAGGTCACGCACGGTGATGGTGTCGTTGCCATGAGCCTTTGCCCACTGCTCAACGAAGAAATCTGCCAGTTGGTTAGACTGCGAGTAGCCCGCCAGGATGCTTGATTTAAGAACCAATACTTTGCTCATCGGTAATTCCTTACGTTATGACAGTGACATCAGGACAACGCGTCCTTTGCATGCAGTACACTCTATTCACATTTTTTCAGCAGTGATAGCGCAATATTTCGAGACCTTTGTTCGATTTTATTGAATAAGCTGCCGGGACATAAGCGGCGAGATTATGGGGAAAAAGGGGCTTATGTTATTCTGCGCACTTAAAGCTGAAAACTCGCTAACCCATTACCAAACCGCTGCTAAAGCTTGATACAGCAGCGATGAAACAAGGAATACCGAACGTGAAATCTCCGCTCGCGGCACTGTCTGCCCAACTGGGCGAGCTGATGCTCCGTGACCAACAACGTCTGCAACGTCGGCTGCAGGGCGCACGAAAAATCAAAAATCCCGATGCTCAGTTGGCCGTCGCCGCCGAGCTGGAAAGTGACATAACGACAGCGTTGCAAAAAGTGCAATCGCGCGCCGCATCCTGTCCGAAAGTCACCTACCCGGAAAACCTGCCGGTCAGTCAGAAAAAACAGGATATTCTGCAGGCCATCCGCGACCATCAGGTGGTGATTGTTGCCGGTGAAACCGGTTCGGGGAAAACCACCCAGTTGCCGAAGATCTGTCTGGAGCTGGGGCGCGGGGTAAAAGGGCTGATCGGCCATACCCAACCTCGACGCCTGGCGGCGCGTACCGTAGCCAACCGCATTGCCGACGAGCTGGAAACGCCGTTGGGCGGCAGCGTCGGTTATAAGGTGCGCTTTAACGATCAGGTCGGCGAAAACACGCTGGTCAAGCTGATGACCGACGGGATCCTGTTGGCGGAAATCCAGCAGGACCGGCTGCTGATGCAGTACGACACGTTGATTATCGATGAAGCGCACGAACGCAGCCTGAACATTGATTTCATCCTGGGTTACCTGCGTGAACTGCTGCCAAAGCGCCCGGATCTCAAAGTCATCATCACTTCGGCGACTATCGATCCGCAGCGTTTTTCGCGCCATTTCAATAACGCGCCAATTATCGAAGTCTCTGGTCGTACTTATCCGGTCGAAGTGCGTTATCGTCCGGTAGTGGACGATGCCGACGATACCGACCGCGATCAACTGCAGGCGATTTTCGATGCGGTAGATGAGCTGGGCCGCGAAGGGCCGGGGGATATCCTGATCTTCATGAGCGGCGAGCGCGAAATTCGCGACACCGCCGACGCCCTGAACCGTCTTAATTTGCCGCATACCGAGGTCCTGCCGCTGTATGCCCGTCTGTCGAACAGCGAACAGAACCGGGTATTCCAGTCGCATCACGGACGGCGCATCGTGCTGGCGACCAACGTGGCGGAAACCTCACTGACCGTGCCCGGCATCAAGTACGTGATTGATCCCGGTACCGCGCGTATCAGTCGTTACAGTTTCCGCACCAAGGTGCAGCGTCTGCCGATCGAACCGGTTTCGCAGGCTTCCGCCAATCAGCGCAAGGGCCGCTGCGGGCGCGTCTCCGACGGTATTTGCATTCGTCTGTACTCGGAACAGGACTTCCTGTCGCGTCCGGAGTTTACCGATCCGGAGATCCTGCGCACCAACCTGGCGTCGGTTATCTTGCAGATGACGTCGCTTGGGTTAGGGGATATCGCCGCTTTCCCGTTCGTTGAGGCGCCGGACAAGCGCAATATTCTCGATGGCGTACGCCTGCTCGAAGAGCTGGGCGCAATTAAAACGGCCGACAATGGCCACTACCAGCTCACGCCTCAGGGGCGTCAATTAGCGCAGTTGCCGATCGACCCGCGTTTAGCGCGCATGGTACTGGAGGCGCAGAAAAGCGGCAGCGTGCGTGAAGTGATGATCATCACCGCTGCGCTGTCGATACAGGATCCGCGCGAACGGCCAATGGACAAGCAGCAGGCCTCGGACGAGAAACACCGACGCTTTGCCGACAAAGATTCGGATTTCCTGGCTTACGTCAACCTGTGGGACTGGCTGAAAGAGCAGCAGAAAGAGCACTCATCCAGTCAGTTCCGTCGGCTGTGCCGCAATGATTTCCTTAACTATTTGCGGGTGCGTGAATGGCAGGATATTTATACCCAGCTGCGTCAGGTGGTGAAAGAGCTGGGGCTGCCGGTCAACAGCGAACCTTCCGATTACCGCAGCGTACACACCGCGTTATTGACCGGTTTGCTATCGCATATCGGCCAGAAAGATGCTGATAAGCAAGAGTACACGGGCGCTCGCAACGCAAGATTTTCTATCTTCCCAGGTTCAGGTCTGTTCAAGAAGCCGCCGAAATGGACCATGGTGGCCGAACTGGTTGAGACCAGCCGCCTGTGGGGGCGTATCGCCGCACGTATCGAACCGGAGTGGATTGAGCCGTTAGCCCAGCACCTGGTGAAGCACAGCTACAGCGAACCCCATTGGTCGAAATCCCAGGGTGCGGTGATGGCCACCGAAAAAGTGACGCTGTTTGGGTTGCCCATCGTCGCTGCGCGACAGGTTAATTACAGCACCATAGATCCGCTGCTGTGCCGGGAACTGTTTATCCGCCATGCGCTGGTGGAAGGCGACTGGCAGACGCGCCATGCATTCTTCAGTGCCAACCTGAAGCTGCGTGCGGAAGTGGAGGAACTGGAGCATAAGTCGCGCCGTCGTGACATTTTGGTTGATGATGAAACCCTGTTCAGTTTCTACGATCAGCGCATCCCTGGCGAGGTGATCTCCGGGCGTCATTTTGACAACTGGTGGAAAAACGCCGCAAAACAGAACGCGGATTTGCTCAGCTTTGAAAAAGAGATGCTGATCAAGGACGGCGCCAATAAGGTCAGTGCGCTGGACTATCCGAATACCTGGCATCAGGGCAACCTTAAGCTGCGCCTGACCTATCAGTTTGAGCCAGGTACCGACGCCGACGGCGTGACGGTGCATATTCCTCTGCCGATCCTTAATCAGGTTGAGGATCAGGGTTTTGAGTGGCAAATTCCAGGCATTCGCCGTGAATTGGTGATCGCCCTGATTAAGTCGCTGCCCAAGCCGGTTCGTCGCAACTTTGTACCGGCACCGAACTATGCCGAGGCTTTTCTGGGACGGGTCACCGCGCTGGAATTGCCGCTGTTGGATGCGCTGGAGCGCGAGCTGCGTCGTATGACTGGCGTGACGGTGTCACGAGATGACTGGCAGTGGGAACAGGTGCCCGATCACCTTAAAATGACTTTCCGGGTGGTGGGGGAAAAACACAAAACCCTGCTGGAAGGCAAAAATCTGACCGAGCTGAAGCTGCAACTGAAAGACAAGGTGCAGGAAACCCTGTCTGCGGTGGCAGACGATGGGCTGGAGCAAAGCAATCTGCATATCTGGAGCTTCGGCAAACTGCCGGAGTTTTATGAGCAGAAACGCGGTGGCTATTCGATGAAGGCCTATCCGGCGCTGGTGGATGAAAAAGACAGCGTGGCGATCCGTTTGTTCGACAGCGAGCAGGAACAGCAACAGGCGATGTGGCAGGGAACGCGCCGCCTGCTGTTGCTGAACATTCCATCGCCCATCAAGTACCTGCATGAAAAACTGCCTAACAAAGCCAAGCTGGGGCTGTACTTTAACCCTTATGGCAGGGTGCTGGATTTGATTGACGACTGCATCTCGTGCGGCATCGATAAGCTGATTGCCGAGCACGGCGGGCCGGTTTGGCAGGAAGAGGATTTTGCCCGCCTGCAGGAAAAAGTGCGCGCCGAGCTGAATGAAACGGTGGTAGCAGTAGCCAAACAGGTCGAGCAGATCCTGACTGCGGTATTCAACATCAATAAACGGCTGAAAGGCCGGGTGGACATCTCCCTGGCGCTGGCGCTGTCGGATATCAAAAACCAGCTCGGCGGCCTGGTTTATCGCGGTTTTGTGACCAACAACGGCTGGAAGCGCCTGTCGGATACGTTGCGCTATCTGCAGGCAATTGAGCGCCGTCTGGAGAAGCTGGCGACCGATCCGCATCGCGATCGTGCGCAGATGCTGCGGGTGGAACAGGTGCAACAGGCCTGGCAACAGTGGCTGAACAAACTGCCGCCGAAGCGGCAGCAGGATGAAGAGGTGAAAGAGGTGCGTTGGATGATCGAAGAACTGCGCGTCAGTCTGTTCGCTCAGCAACTCGGCACGCCTTACCCGATCTCTGACAAGCGTATCTTGCAGACTATCGAGCAGCTTTCGGGCTGAGCAACGCGAACAGGCAGCCTGTGCAAACCAGGCACAGCAGGCTGCACACCAGCAGCGTTGCGGGCAGGTTTTGCCCAACGGCGGCCAGGGACAGCCCGGCGCCAATCAGCAGGTAGTAAAGCAGTCCAAAAATCGCGCCGGCGGTGCCCAGTTGCTGCCGGTAGCGATTCAGGGCCTGACTCAATACATTGGGGATCGCCAGGCCGAAGGCCAGGCTGATCAGCATGCAGGGCAGCAACATCATTATGCTGTGCTGCCAGTAACCTAATGCCAGCGCCGCGCCACACGCCAGCAGGCTACCCAGCAGGATTTGACGCTCTGCGCCGATATCCCTGGCCAACAAATGGCGATTCGCTAATGCGCCAAGCAGGCTGCCCAGCGCCAGGGCGATGCCAGAGTAGCCAAACTGTCGGCTGCTCAGCCCCAGTCGTTCAAACATGAACGGTGCCAGGCTGAAGTAGCTGAACACCATAATATTAAAACCTGCCACCAATAAGGCACTACACCAGATATGCCGGTCGCGCAGGATAATCCAGCCACTGCTTGCCGCAGAGGCTTGTAATGCGCCGCCCGGTGGCTGCGTTTCCGGCAGAGCGTACCAGCACCAAACCAGCAGGGCCCATGCCAGCATCCCCTGGGCAATGAATATCGCCATACTGCCGCCCCAACTGACCAAAATTCCCCCCGCCAACATACCCAGAACCGGGCTGATCGACAGGGCAATGCCGAGGGTGGCGAAGACTTTCCCCAGAGCATGCCCCTGATACACGTCACGCAGCATGGTTTGCGTGACGATAGAGCCGACCGCAGCACCGAAGGCGATGGTGGCGCGAGCGGTCAACAACAGCGTGAAATGCGAGCTCAGCAACGCCACCACCGCGCCGCCCAGATACAGTGTCAGCCCTGCCAACATGGTCACTCTGCGGCCAAACCGATCGCACATTACCCCCCAGAAAGCGACGCCGAAGGCAAAAGCGAAGAAATAGATCGACAGCGTCTGGCTGGCCTGGGCGGCACTGACGTTGAAATCGGCGCGGATCGCGGTGAGCGCCGGGCTATAAAGGGTTTCGAGCACCTGTGGCGCCATTATGCTGGCGACCATCAATGGCAGAGGAAGGCGCGACATGGGAATTGACCTTTAACAATGAATAATCGCGCCAGTATAGGGAAAGCCAAAATGTTCAATTACAATCATCAGGACAAAAAATAACGAGAAAAGGACAATTAATGGCCTTGATTGCCCAACGGGATGCCTTCGAACCGGATAGCTGGCCTGCACCGGTGCTGGGGATTGCCGCCGAGCTAGCCAATCATGACTCTAAAGAGCACTGTCATCGGCGTGCTCAGTTGCTCTATTCGTCCCGTGGATGCATGACGGTGACGCTCAGCGATCGTTGGCTGATTTTACCGCCAACGCGCTGTTTGTGGATCCCCGGTGAGATCCGGCATCGGGTACAGCTGCACGGCCAGGTGGCCTATCGCTCAATCTATCTGGAGCCTGAATTGGCGCCTGCCAGGCTGCAAGAGTGCGCGGTATTGGCGGTCAATCCCTTGCTGGCAGCGGTGATTGAACGTATCGCTTATTGGCCGTTTAATCAGGCGATCGAATGCCTGGCGGCGCGCGATCTGGTGCAGGTGCTGATCAACGAACTGAATGCGGCACGGCTAGAGAGCACCGGACTGATACTGCCCAGGGATGCTCGTTTGGCTCGCTGGCTGGGGAACCTCGACAAGCGGGATGAACTGCCGGGGTTGAGCGTACTGGCACAGGAATTGAATTTGCATGCCAAAACGCTGACGCGCATTTTTCAGCGCGAGAGCGGGTTGAGCTATCAGCAGTGGAGCCAACAATGGCGGTTGATGCGGGCGATTGAACTGCTGGCGGAAATCCCCAGGGTCAGCACCGTGGCACAGCATTTGGGCTTTTCCAGCGACAGCGCTTTTATCGCGTTCTTCCGGCAGTTCACCGGCACCACGCCCAAGGGCTTTATGGCGGGAAACGTCTCAAGGGAAACCGGCGCAGAAGCCCACGCCAGCTTATAACGCTTATTTCCCCGCGGCCAGTGCGTCCAGCGCATCGCGGATACCGGTCACCGCCAGTGCGCGGTTATCGGCACGGTAACGATCTTTGGCTGCCGGTGCGGAGCTTTGAATGGCGATGAGCTTCCAGCCAGCGGTGGTTTTCAGCAATAACGGCGAGCCGCTGTCGCCGGGCAGGGTATCGCATTGATGCGACAGTACGCCTTGTTGCGCCCAACCCGTCACTTTACAGTTTTGGTGACTGTAGAGATCGTCGAGGTGATCTCCCGGATACCCGGCCTGGGTAATCAGGCGTTTGGCCTGTTTCAGCGCCTGAGTCAGAGCCTTGCTGTCGCCTTGCCACAGCGGCAACGGCTTAATCGGCAGCGGCTTTTTATCCTTCAGGCGGATCAGGGCAAAGTCATACGCCGCGGCTGCGGGCGGTACGATCCAGCCGTCGCCGTCGGCCTTGAGCTTTTTGCCCAGCTTGCGGTCAACCAGCGTCTCGATATTGTCGGTCTGGTATTGCCAACTCTTGTTGCCGGCCACAAAGCGCAGTGCGATCGCCTTGTCCAATTGGCCCGGCGGTGCCAGCACGCAGTGACCGGCGGTGAGTGCCAGATGAGGAGAGATCAGCGTGGCGGTGCACAAATTACCGCTGGCGGTTTCTACCTGACCAATCGCCTGCCACGGCCAGCCGTCGGTTTCGGTGACCTTGATGCGTTCATCTTTGCCAAAAAACAGGCGTGTTTGCTCAGCGATCGATGCATCGGAAGGGCTATCGGCCCTTGCTGAGAGGGAAAGTGCGAGCGGGAATGAGCACAGCAACAGCAAAACGGTTATGCGCATAGGTTTCTTGCCTGGAAATGACGGGTCATCCATAAACACACTGAATGGTAACTATAGACTGATTTAGTCGCAGTGTGGATGGGCAGTGATTGATTTTTCAATAATTTCTTATCCCGAGGGGCTGAGCGGCTACAGATAAAAAAAGGCGGCAATGAGCCCGCAAAGGATCAGGCTGGCCAAAATGATTTCAAATAGGTAGCGACGCAGCATGATGAGAACCCCCGATGAAAAAACACCCGGCGAACCGGGTGTTGGACAACTCAAGCCTGGACTGGTGAGGGGAGCCTCACTTCAGATTGCGATTATGCCGCTGGCGTGCTGGTGGCTTTTTTGTGGCTGGCTTTTTTGTGGTGTTTCTTGGCGGCCTGGGCTTTCTGAGCCGGCGCTTTTTTGGCAGTAGCTTTGTGGTGCTTTTTAGCCGCCTGCGCTTTTTGTACTGGCGCTTTCTTCGCGTGATGTTTCTTCACGTGAGTGGTTTTAGCCGGAGCTGCGCTGGTGGTAGTCGCTGTCGCAGCAGGGGTTGCCGTGGTGGTGGCAGCGTCAGCAGCGAAGGCAACAGAAGACAGACCCATTGCAGCGGCAACAACCAGAGCTAATACTTTTTTCATTGTAGATTCCTCAAATGACTCATCATGTATCGAGCCCACTGCGGGGCCGGTGTAAAGATAGTAGGCAAACGCCAGAATGCTTTCCGTGAGTGATTGGTTTCGGCGTGTAACCTAATGTACGAACCCACAGAAAAGGGAGATGAAAGCGCCGGCGAGCGACAACCGTGGTTAGAGCGGATGCCCAATAGGCACTGAATTTTGCCATTTTAGTTACAACATACATATGGAGAGTTACCGACCCACTCTCTGCGGCCAAGGTGTCGTAGGAGGGGGAAGTGCGCTATGGAATCATGCTGGCAAAGCAGGGGAAAATGCCCAGGCACGGGACATTGTGCCTGGGGACAGGATTACAGGTAGCGGTTTTCCAAATGCTTGCGGAAATAGGCCGGGTTAAGCGCTTCGCCGGTCGCGTTAGCGATCAGCGTATCGGTAGGGAAGCGGCTGCCGTGGCGCCAGATATTCTGTTTCAGCCAGTGGAACAGCGGATTCAGGTTGCCTTCGGCAATGTCGCTGCTCAACGATGGCATTGCTTCACGTGCGCTGTGGAACAGCTGCGCGGCATACATGGCGCCCAGAGTGTAAGTCGGGAAGTAACCGAAGGCACCGTCAGTCCAGTGAATGTCCTGCATGCAGCCATTACGGTAGTTGCCGACGGTATCCAGGCCGAGATAACCCTTCATTTTCTCATTCCACAGTGCCGGAATGTCCTCCACCTCGATCTCGCCTTCAACCAGGGCTTTCTCGATCTCATAACGCAAGATTACGTGCGCCGGGTAGCTCACTTCGTCAGCATCTACACGGATCAGGCCGGGTTTTACACGCTGATTCAGACGGATAAAGTTAGCTTCTTCCAGCGCCGGCTGCTCGCCAAATTGCTGGGTCACCAACGGGCGCAGGATCTTCAGAAAGTCGCTGCCGCGCGCCAACTGCATTTCAAACAGCAGGCTTTGCGATTCGTGGATGGCCGTTGAGCGCGCCTGAGCTACAGGTTGGCCCAGCCAGTCACGCGGCAGGTTTTGCTCGTAACGGGCATGGCCGGTTTCATGCACGATACCGAGCAGTGCCGTCAGGAATTCTTTATCGTTATAGCGAGTGGTGATGCGCACGTCTTCAGGTACGCCACCGCAGAATGGGTGTGCACTGACGTCCACGCGGCCGCCATCAAAGTTAAAACCGAGCAGTTTCATTACGCTCAAACTCAGTTGACGCTGGGTCTCCACATTGAACGGCCCCTGTGGGATCAGGCAAGGTTCCTGAGCCTGTTTGGTCACCACTTTCTGCAGCAGGTCAGGCAACCAGGTTTTCAGATCGCCAAAAATGCGGTCGATATCGCTGCTGCGCATGCCCGGTTCATACAGATTCAGTAGAGCATCATAGCGGCTGGTGCCTGCTGCTTCGGCACGGATCTGCGCTTCCTGTCGGCTAAGCTTGACCACTTCACGCAGGTTCTCCGCGAAACCTTCCCAGTCGTTGGCTGGACGCTGAGCGCGCCAGGCATGTTCACAACGCGCGCCGGCCAGCGACTTGGCTTCGACCAGCGACTCCGGTACCAGCACCGCATTGTCATATTGGCGACGCATTTCCAGCAGGTTGGCGCGATCAATGTCATCCAGGGTTTCCTGCTGTGCACGTTCAAACAGGCGGCCGGTTTTTTCTGCGGTCAAAATTTGGTGTTGCAGTACGCTCAGTTCAGCCAGCGCTTCCGAACGTGCTTTGCTGCCGCCCGGTGGCATCATGGTTTGCATGTCCCAACCGGCAATAGCGGAAAGGTGGCCGAAGCGCGACAGGCGGGTGAACAGGGCGCGCAGCTCGTCGTATGAGGATGGGGTATGTGCAGATGTCATCGTTTAGCTCCATATTATTTTAATCCGGATCACTCTTTCGCGTAGTCATGCTGCGCGTGAACAGGGTTACACCGGGTCTGCTTTTAAATCGAAAGTGGGCTTGATTGGCCAACAGAAACGGAAGCTGGCACCGCCGAGCGAACTGGCGTCTACATAAACCTGGCCCTGATAGGCCACGGCAATCGAATGCACAATGGCCAGGCCCAGGCCGCAACCGCCGGTGGCACGATCGCGGCTCGGATCGAGGCGGACAAAGGGTTCGAATACCCGTTCACGCTCTTCCGGCGGAATGCCGGGGCCATCGTCTTCTACCTGTAAGCAGGCATTGTCGCCGTCAAACCACAGGCCGATTCGCAGGCGCTGTTCGGAGTAACGCAATGCGTTGTTTACCAGGTTATCCAGCACCCGCTCCATCAGACGCAAATCAACGCCGCCAAAATCGCCGACGTGGGGGATATCCAGTTGAATTTCTCGTTCCGGATGGATAAGCCGCAGGTCATCCGCCTTGTCTTCCAACCATTTGGGCAAGTCGAGCGGCTCTATATTGAGCGCCACCTGGGGACGATCCAACCGCGCGTAGGTAAGCAGTTCATCGATAAGTGACTCCAACTGGCCGATATCGCGATTCAATGCCTGTTGCTCGCTATCGGACAGATTATCGCTCATCGCCAGCCGATAACGCAGCCGTACCAGTGGCGTACGCAGCTCGTGGGCGATGCCGTCGATGAGCTGTTTCTTGCTGGCGATCAGCGTATTGACGTTATCCGCCATCTGGTTAAAGGCCACCCCAAGCCGGTTCAGACTGGAGGTAGGATCGAAATGGGTACGTTCATCCAGGTGCCCGGCCCCCAGGCGCTGGGCCGCATTTTCCAACTTCAACAAATCCTGCCAGTGCGGGCGCATCCACAGAAACACCGGCAGCGCCAGCGACATGCCGATAAACACCAGCAGCGCCAAATCCAGCAGCCGCATTTGATGCAGATAGAACAGATAAGGGATCGGACCCACCACCAACACATAGTGGCTACGGGGAATACGCTGCATAAAGGTGTATTGATCGTCGAGCGCGATAATTTCGCCAAGGCGCAGGCGCTTTTTCAGGTCTTCACTCAGATCCTGTTTACCCAGCGGTTCAATGTGCAGCTTGAACGACAGGTTCAAATCCAGCGTGGCGATGGTCTTGTTCCAGTCTTTCAGCGGGATTTCCCGCAGTTCGCTGCGCATCAGGTACAGCGAACTTTTCATCAGGTCGTCCATCGACTGGCGGCCGGCGCGTTCAGCGGTGACTTTGTACACCAGGCCAACCAGCATCGCCATCACCAGGAAGCAAACGAAAAGCAGCAGGAAAAACTGCACAAAGAGCTTTCTCATTGCTGCACGAACTCCCAGGCGTTCGGGGCGAACAGGTAACCTTTATTGCGCACGGTTTTGACGCGAAAAGGCTCCAGTGCGTTGTCGTACAACTTGCGGCGCAGGCGGGAAATCGCGACGTCGATACTGCGGTCCAGGCCGTCATAGCTCACGCCGCGCAGGTTTTGCAGTAGGGCTTCGCGATCCATGATTTGACCGGCATGGGTGGCCAGCTCCCACAGCAGATCGAAATCCGAGGTGGAAAGGGTGATGATCTCTTCGCCCAACGTGACCTGGCGGTTGACCGGGTCGATGCACAACAAGCCAAAGTGCAAGGCGTTGTGCTGGGTGATTGGTTGAGTCAACTCTTCCTTTGGCTGATGTCCGTGCTGGCGCAGATGCAGGCGTAGCCGCGCCAACAACACCGCCGGGGGCGTGGTTTTCAGGATGTAATCGTTGGCACCCATTTCCAGCGAAAGGATATGGTTCATGTCGCTGTCCAGCGAGGTCAGCAGCACGATCGGGCCTGCGAAGGTCGGACGCAAATCGCGGCATAAAGTCATACCGTCCTTACCGGGCAACATAATGTCGAGCAGCACCAGATCAGGTTGCTCCAGCTCGATGCGAGCCTGTGCGCTGTCGCCACGCGGCTCGATCAGAACCTCAATATCGTGCTTGCCCAGATAGGCGGCAATCAGTTTGCCGACTTCCGGATCGTCTTCAACAAAAACAATTTTATGCATATTCAGCGGTTTTATCAGAATAACGAAATTCAGCATAGCGCGGGGCACCGCGATAAGCCATGCAGATCATGCGCTAACGCAGGGGTCTTCCGCCATCCACGCCATGGGTTCGGCCGGTGACGTAACGACTGTCCATCAAGTAGTTCACCAGGTTGACCACTTCACTTTCGCCGGGGGCGATTTTCATCAGCGATTTTGCCAACGCCTGCTGACGATAATGTTCGTCGTCGCCCGGGTTAAAGATAATCAGCGCAGGCGCGATGGCGTTGACCTTGACCTCCGGTGCCAGCTTGCGGGCAAACGAGCGGGTCATATTGTCCAGGGCGGCTTTACTGGCGGCATAGGCAATGTGTTTGTCGCTGCCTTTTTCCACCACATAATCTGTCAGGTGAATGATATCAGCCCCGGCTTGACCCTGGCCCAGCAGGCAGGGTTCCAGCAGCTGATTCAGCAAGTAGGGGGTATAAACGTGAATTTGCAGCATCGCCGCCATCACCTGCTCTGGCGGCACCTCTGGGGATTCGGCTTGCCAGGCGCTGGCGTTGTGGATCACCGCGCGCAGTTTTGGGGCTGTTTGGCGCACCTGTTCGGCAAAACTGTAAATGCCCTCATGGGTGGAAAAATCCCCTTGAATACAGGTAGTGCCCAGTCTTTTTAGCTCGCTCAGCGCCGGATAAGTGCTGCGATAGGCAATGATCACCGGGATATCGCGCTGTAAGAATGACCTGGCCAGGGCCAGCCCAATCCGACGTGCGCCGCCGGTGATCAGGACCGGCGCAGAGTTGTGAAGTTCCATTGATTAAAGCTCCTGGACAGACTGGCAAACAATAGGGGAATTATGCCATTATACGGCGGAAATTCGTTAAAGCTTCGCATCGATTATCCATTTCAGGATGTAATACACTGGCAATGAGAGGAAGGGATGAACAGTAGTCACCTTGCACCCGTCGCCCGCAGTGAGAAAATCTGTTTTGATTACATGGATTTTCTGTCCGCATCGTGCAAGAAGCACTGGCGCTTTGTAGATGCAATCTATGGTGTGATGCCGTTTTTTGGCATGGTATTGAAATCGCAGGCTTCCGCATCACAAACGCGGAAAGAGCAGTTGAAGGCGTTGGCGCTGCAGGTGGTTTCCACCCAGGTCAGCGACGAAACCAACATTGTGCGTCTGATCGATCTGGCGCAGCAGCAGGGGCTGGCAGTGTTCGACATTAAACTACCGTATGCGCTCGATAAGCAGCAGTTGGCAGCCATCCAACAAGAGTGCGTTGAGGGAGTGATTATCTCTCAGGTGGGTGAACGCATGAGCATCAGCCTGGGCCTGTCCCAATCTAACTGACCGGGTGTTTCCACCCGGTCGTTTTTCACTACTGCAACATAAACCAGCCGGCCGGTACCGTGGCCACCAGCAACAGAAAAATACTGCCTTTCTCCAGCTGATTCAGCAATTTGACATCACCATGTCCGCGCCTTGCATAGATAAACACCAACAGCCCTGGCGCATACAGCAGCACCGACATCAGCAGATGCATCAAGCCTGACGCATAGAGCAGCCAAATGCCATACAGGCAAGCGCCCGTCGCGGCAAACATCAGCCGCTTGTCCTGACGACGGATCGCCACCTTAAACAGGAAGGCGCCGACCAGGAAATAGGGCACCAGGATCATTTCCGAAGCGATAGTCAGCAGCGAGTTGTAGTTGCTGCCGGTCAGCCAGATCAGCACCAGAGCGAACTGTACCGCGAGGTTGGTCAGCCACAGCGAAGCCGAAGGCGCGTGGTTCTTGTTCTGCTTGCTGAATATTTTGGGAAACGCGCCGTGTTGCGCCGCCAGCAGCGGCACTTCGGCAGCCATGATCGTCCAGCTCAGGTAAGCGCCGCAGACCGAGACGATCAGTCCGGCGGCGATAATCACATCACCCCATGGCCCAATAAGATCGACCATCAACACTGCCATTGACGGATTGCGCATCTCCGCCAATTCGCTGCGCGGTACCACGCCCAAGGAGAGCAGCGTTACCAGTAGATAAACCGCCAGTGCGGAAACCACGGCCAGCATAGTGGCGCGGCCCACATCTTTTTTATGGCGTGCACGGGCCGAAACCACCACTGCGCCTTCCACACCGATAAACACCCACAGGGTGATCAGCATGGTATTTTTAACCTGTTCCCACACCGGTTTGCCAAGCGCGACGCCGTGGAAGTCCAGCGTGAATACGTCCATTTTGAAGGCAACCGCCGCCAAGACGGCAAACATCCCTAGCGGCAACAGTTTGGCCAGGGTGGCGACCAAATTAATGCTGGCCGCAGTTTGCACGCCGCGCAGTACCAGCGCATGCACAATCCACAGCAGCAGCGACTCAGCCAGCAGCGCCTGCCAGGTATTGCCGTCACCTAAAATGACCTCGCCGCCGCGATCGGTGAACAAACTTAGCGCGGCAAACACGATCACCAGGTAAGAAACATTGGCGATAACGGCGCACAGCCAATACCCCCAGGCGGAGCAGAAACCCACCAGTTCGCCGAAGCCTTCTTTCGCATAGGTGAAAATACCGCCGTCCAGATCGGGCCTCAGGCGGGTGAGCAACAGCATGGCAAAAGCCAGAAACAGGATGCCGACGCCGGTAATCGCCCAACCCAATAGCAGGGCGGCCGGACTGGCGACTTGCGCCATGTTTTGCGGCAGGCTGAAAACCCCAGCGCCCAGCATTGAGCTGAGCACCAATGCGGTTAACGCGGTAAGACCTAGTTTCTTTTCCAATGACGGATCCTGAACACAGAATAAACAACTGGGAGGGAACTGCTCGGCAGTAACAACGTAATGGCAATTACTGAACAAATAGACAATAGCCCTAAAAATTCGCGCAAATTCTACGGATGGATCTCTGCGGATGCAATGATTGAATATGCGATTTTTGCAAAAAATTATTCAACTGGCGGGCGACAGGCGGGGAAAAAAACGGGCAGCTCAATGGCTGCCCGATGGTAAACCGCAAAGTGAAACTTATTTGAACAGATCAGCGCTGACGGTCAGGTTGCCGCCGCTCTTGTTCTGCCACTGACGGGTTACGTGATAGTACTTGGCGCCTTTCTCAGCCGCGCGTTTCGCCACTTCGGTAGAAACGTCGGTCATGCTGTTGAAGTGGCCGGTAAAGGTCACTGAGTCAAACGGCACCATCTGTGCGGCGGTCACGTTGTTTACTTCTTGAATCTTGGTGCCGTTAGGCAACGTGACAGTATAACGCTTACCGGTTGAAGACTGGGTTTCGAAGAAACGACCTACGTCACGGCTTGGTGAGCCTGAAGAGGCTACGCCAGGGATTTCCACATTGGCAGCAGCAGCGCCACCGGCAGCCAGAGCGGCCTTACCGGCTTCAGAGTCGGCCGGGATGGCATCCGGGTTCTGAACGGTACGTTTAGGTGCATCGGCTTTATAGATGTAGGCGGTAATGAACTGGTTGCCGCCCTGGTTGGCATCAACCTGACGTACGATAAAGAAGGAGGCTGCGCCTTTCTTTTTCGCTTCTTTGGTGATGGCATCGTTGATGTCCGGCTGGCTGCGGTAGAAACCGCTGACGCTTACGGTATCGTAAGGCTCCAGCAGGAAGGCTTGTTCTTTCGGCAGCTCGGTAACGCCGTTAATCACGCGGTATTTCGGTTCTTTGCTCACTTCCGGCGCATCTTTGTGGTAAAGATCGGCGGTAACGCGCCAGTTGCCGCCATTGTTGCTGTTGTTGCTGTCCTGGATGTAGAAGGCGTCTGCACCCAGCTTGTCTGCACGGCGGGAAATGGCATCAGCAGCTTCATTGATGGCATTAAAGCGGCCGGTAATCGTGATGCGATCAAACGGCTTCAGCGCCGCTGCTTTTTCAGGAGTTAACTCTTGCGCCGCATGAGCGGACAGCGCAGTGAGTGATAACAAGGCTGACGCGATGATCGTGTTCTTCAGCTTCATAAAAAATCCTTTCGCCTAGCGCATTAACGTTTATAACGTGCTGAACTGTTTAGGTGTAATTCAGCCGCCGATTATTACATGTAATCTCGAGCAGTGTCTCAGCATTTTATGTCATCTCATGAGACAAATTCCCGGAAGAATGATGTCCGTCATTCTGCGCAGCATCACCATAAGTTTCAATAATAAAGCCTTTGATGTCATAAGTGTTAATTATTCACAATTTTATAACTTTTATGCGTGCCAGCCGCGTCGCGCCAGATATCCGCGCACCGGGTGCTATCGCAATCTGGCCGCTAAAGCGCCATTCCAACGGGCTTTTTAACTTTAAATTGCGATTTGTCATGTCGTTAGCTGGGTTTTTATGTAAAAACAGACCTGAATGCGTAAGCAATTATGGATCATCGATCATATTTTCAGTAGGTTATAGATGGTGCCTTAATTCGATGCCGACAAGCGTAAGCAAAGGCCTGTCAGCCGGCGCCATCGCTATGGGCAGGACGATAATAAACATCATCAAAGACAGGTGAGAAGGGAACATTATGCGTATTGGTGTACCAAGAGAACGGTTGGCCAATGAAGCCCGGGTCGCAGCAACGCCGAAAACGGTGGAACAACTGCTGAAGCTGGGCTTTACCGTCGCGATTGAAAGCGGGGCGGGTAAACTGGCAAGTTTTGACGATGGCGCGTATCAAGCCGCTGGGGCTGAGATCGCCGACACTGCCGATGTCTGGCAGTCGGATCTGATTTTGAAAGTTAACGCGCCGCTTGAGGACGAGATCGCGTTAATGCGTGAGGGCAGCACCCTGGTCAGCTTTATCTGGCCGGCGCAAAACCCTGAACTGATTGCGAAGCTGGCCGAACGCAACGTCACCGCGATGGCAATGGACTCGGTGCCGCGCATCTCACGCGCACAGTCTATGGACGCGCTGAGTTCTATGGCGAATATCGCCGGCTACCGGGCAATTGTTGAAGCCGCGCATGAGTTTGGCCGCTTCTTTACCGGTCAGATCACCGCTGCGGGCAAGGTTCCACCGGCCAAGGTGATGATCATCGGTGCCGGCGTCGCCGGGTTGGCGGCCATCGGTGCTGCCGGCAGCCTGGGAGCCATTGTTCGCGCCTTCGACACTCGCCCTGAAGTCAAAGAGCAGGTGCAGAGCATGGGCGCGGAATTCCTCGAGTTGGATTTCGAGGAAGAAGCGGGCAGCGGCGACGGCTACGCCAAAGTGATGTCTGAAGCCTTTATCAAAGCAGAGATGGCGCTGTTCGCTGCTCAGGCGGCGGAGGTTGACATTATCGTCACCACGGCGCTGATCCCGGGCAAACCGGCACCGAAGCTGATTACCAAAGAAATGGTGGCTTCGATGAAACCGGGCAGCGTGATCGTCGATCTGGCCGCACAAAACGGGGGTAACTGCGAGCTAACCGTGGCCGACCGCGTGACCGTTACCGATAACGGCGTGAAAATCATTGGCTATACCGATCTGCCAAGCCGTTTGCCGACTCAATCCTCGCAGCTTTACGGTACCAACCTGGTTAACCTGCTGAAGCTGCTGTCGAAAGAAAAAAATGGCGAAATTGACGTCGACTTCGAAGACACCGTGATCCGCGGCGTGACCGTGGTGCGCAGTGGCGAAGTCACCTGGCCGGCACCGCCAATCCAGGTTTCTGCCCAGCCGAAACAGGTGCAGGCGGCGGCCCCGGTCGCCAAGCCGGAGGCAAAACCGGTATCACCTTGGCTGAAATATGGCCTGATGGCGTTGGCGATTATTCTGTTTGGCTGGTTGGCCGACGCCGCGCCGAAAGAGTTCCTGTCTCACTTTACCGTGTTTGCGCTGGCCTGCGTGGTGGGTTACTACGTGGTGTGGAACGTCAGCCATGCATTGCATACCCCGTTGATGTCGGTCACCAATGCGATCTCAGGGATTATCGTGGTCGGTGCGTTATTGCAGATTGGCCACGGCGGTTGGGTGAGTTTCCTCTCCTTCATCGCCGTGCTGATCGCCAGCATCAACATTTTTGGTGGATTCACCGTCACTCAGCGCATGCTGAAGATGTTCCGCAAGAACTAAGGGGTAGCACATGTCTGGAGGATTAGTTACAGCTGCATACATTGTTGCCGCTATTTTGTTTATCTGCAGCCTGGCGGGTTTATCGCGCCATGAAACGTCCAAGCGGGGCAATCTATTTGGTATCGCAGGGATGGCGATTGCGCTGATCGCCACCATTCTCGGGCCGGATTCCGGCAACGTGGGCTGGATCATCATCGCGATGATTATCGGCGGTTCTATTGGGGTCTATCTGGCGAAGAAGGTCGAAATGACCGAAATGCCAGAGCTGGTGGCGGTACTGCACAGCTTTGTCGGTCTGGCGGCGGTACTGGTGGGCTTAAACAGCTATCTGGATCACGGTGCACCGATGGAGCCGGTGATGGAAAACATCCATCTGACCGAAGTGTTCCTCGGTATCTTTATCGGTGCGGTGACCTTTACAGGTTCGATTGTCGCCTTTGGTAAACTGCGCGGTATCATCTCGTCCAAACCTTTGGCGCTGCCAAATCGCCACAAAATGAATCTGGCGGCCCTGGTCGTCTCCTTCCTGCTGCTGGTGGTGTTTGTTCGTGCCGATAGCGTGGGCTGGCAGGCAGTGGCATTGGTGCTGATGACTGCTATCGCGTTGGCGTTTGGCTGGCATCTGGTGGCTTCCATCGGCGGTGCAGATATGCCGGTGGTGGTGTCGATGCTCAACTCCTATTCGGGCTGGGCAGCGGCAGCGGCGGGCTTCATGCTGAGTAACGATCTGCTGATCGTGACCGGGGCATTGGTAGGCTCTTCGGGTGCCATCTTGTCTTACATTATGTGTAAGGCGATGAACCGTTCGTTTATCAGCGTAATCGCCGGCGGCTTCGGTACCGACGGTTCTTCGACCGGTAATGCGGAAGAAATGGGTGAGTATCGCGAAACGACCGCGGAAGAAGTTGCCGAGCAGTTGAAGAACTCCACTTCGGTGATCATCACCCCAGGCTATGGCATGGCGGTCGCTCAGGCGCAGTATCCGGTGGCGGAAATCACCGAGAAACTGCGCGCGCGTGGCATCAAAGTACGTTTCGGTATTCACCCGGTTGCCGGGCGTTTGCCTGGCCACATGAACGTACTGCTGGCTGAAGCCAAGGTGCCTTACGACGTGGTGTTGGAAATGGATGAAATCAACGAAGATTTCCCTGATACCGACACCGTGCTGGTGATTGGCGCTAACGATACGGTGAACCCGGCCGCGCTGGAAGATCCGCGTAGCCCGATCGCCGGCATGCCGGTACTGGAAGTGTGGAAGGCGCAGAATGTGATCGCCTTCAAGCGTTCGATGAACACCGGTTACGCCGGCGTCCAGAACCCGCTGTTCTTCAAAGAGAACACCCAGATGCTGTTTGGTGACGCCAAAGAGAGTGTGGAAGCGATTCTGCGAGCGCTACAGGCGTAACGCGCAGGCAAATAAAAACGGGCCCTTGGGCCCGTTTTTTTATGCGTCAAATATCAGTCTTCGTCATCGTGCTCATCATCTTCGTCAACTTCGATCGGACAGTTGAAGTTTTCTGGCTTGATCACCAGCAGGTCACATTTCAGATGGTCGATCACATGTTCGGCGGTATTGCCGATAAACGCCGCCGAGATGCCGGTACGGCCCAAGGTACCCAATACCACGACGCCCGCTTGCAGGTGCTCGGCCAGATCGGGGATTACCTCTTCCGGCAGGCCTTTTTCGACGTGGGTGAACTCTTCGTTAATGCCGAATTTCTGTCTTAACGCCTTCATGGCAATCAGATGCTGTCCGCGGATGGCATCGTTATATACGCTGGGGTCAAAATCAGGCAGCTCGATGGCGATATTGATGGGGGTGACGGGGTAAGCGCCGACCAGATGCACTTCCGTTTGGTTGACGTTATGCGCCAACTCAACGGTCTCCTGCACCAGTTTGATGTTCAAGGGATCGTGATAGGGTTCTTCACTGGCCAGGTTGACCGCAACCACCGCTTTACTGCCTTCAGGCCAGGGCTGATCTTTGACCATCCACACCGGGCACGGGCATTTGCGTAACAGATGCCAATCGGTTGGGGTGAAAATGACGGATTCAAGACGGTCGTGTTGGTGCGCCATTTTTAGCAGCAGATCGTGCTTACCGGCGATCACTTCCTGAATAATCGCCTCATAAGGGCGGTTATGCCAGACCACTTTGATTTCAATGGGCACGCCTTCGTCAAGATAAAAACGACATTGCTCGGTGATCCAAGCGGCGCGTTGACTGATAACGCCTTGCCGCATTGCCGTTCTTTCGTCCGGCGAGAGCAGGGTCGTCATCTCGTAAGAGAAGTCATAAATAGGCAGGAAGGCCTTAATGCGCCCGCCATTGCGTTTTATCAGGTATACCGCCCGGCGCAGCGCCGGCTGGTCGTCCTGATTGGGGTCAATAGCCACCAGAAGATTCTGATACTTCGCCATAGGGCCTCCTTACAGCTGAAAATCAACAGTCTGTCAATTTACAGAGTAACCCAACATTGAAAAACAGAACAGCGGCAGAGGTGTGCTGGGTCAATAATTCTGTCGAATGATTAACCCAGCATAGGGATCAGGCGTTTACGGTGACGTTAATGCGTGGCGTGCCGGCCAGCACAGACAGGGCATCGACGTTTTCGATGGTGATGTATTTGCCTTTAACGCTGAGAATTTCGCTTTTCTGGAAGCGGCCCAGCAGGCGACTGATGGTTTCAACCGTCAGGCCGAGGTAGTTGCCGATATCGCCGCGGGTCATGGTCAGGCGGAACTCGCGCGGTGAGAAACCCCGCTCCGCAAAGCGGCGCGACAGGTTGTAGACGAATGCCGCCAGACGCTCTTCGGCATTTTTCTTCGACAACAGCAGGATCATGTCCTGGTCACCTTTAATCTCGCCGCTCATCAGACGCATGATCTGTTGGCGCAGATTAGGCATTTTACCGGAAAGGTCATCCAGCGTTTCGAATGGGATTTCGCATACCATCGAGGTTTCCAACGCCTGAGCAAAGCTTGGGTGCTTCAGACCGCCGATAGCATCAAAACCGACCAGATCGCCCGCCAGATGGAAGCCGGTGATTTGCTCGTCACCCTGTTCGGTAATGGTGTAACTCTTGATGGTCCCGGAGCGGATAGCGTACAGCGATTTCAGTTCATCGCCGGCCTTGAACAGGGTCTGGCCCTTCTGGATAGGCTTTTTCCTTTCGATAATGTTGTCGAGCTGGTCCAACTCGTGCGCATTAAGAGTAAAAGGAATACACAGCTGGCTGATACTGCAATCCTGACAATGGATCGCACAACCACCAGACTGGATACGACGAATCACGCGTTTTTCCGGGATCATAGATTACGCTCATTCAATAATTGATATGCGTCAATTTTAACATCTTTTCCGGCAGGTGATAAGGGTAGCATTAATAAGAACGGGGGCATTCTGTGCGAATATTAAGCAGGCTTGCAGCCGATTGTTCTGTAGCTGGCTGAAATATTTCGATTTATTTGCTAGTTACGCCAAGGGACGGTCGACGCGGTTGGTTCTCCCTATCCGCAAGAAATGAGGGGTAGCGCAGCGTATTTTTCAGTAAGCAGCATTTAACCCTGCCTTTTGAGCGCCTTTTTGCGGGTTGAGATCAATTTTTATACACATTGTTACGGTTACACCTCTGAGGATGTACAGCCTGCATCAACTTTATCGCCGGACTACGTTCCTCATTAATAAGCCACCGGAATAGCCCATAGTGAGCTGCGCTATTCCGGTGGGTTGAATTAAAGCAGATCGTTTTGCAGGTAGCCTTCGTGTTTCAACAGCCACTGTTTACGCTGAACGCCACCGGCATAGCCGGTCAATGCGCCCTGTGAGCCAATCACCCGATGGCAGGGCACTACGATGCTGATGGGATTGGAGCCGTTGGCCATCCCCACCGCACGGGACGCCGTTGGGCGTCCAATACGCTTAGCCAGTTCACCGTAGGTGATGATCTCGCCGCACGGGATCTGGCGCAGTTGCTGCCAGACACTGCGCTGGAACTCAGTGCCGGCCGTCATGACCGGCAGATCGTTGATCACATCCAGTTCACCGGAAAAATAGCGCTGCATGGCATCGGTAAGACCACCGGGGTTAGCTTTGTCCACCAGTTGAAAACGATCGGCTCGGTAATGGGTATTCAGCAGCTTCATCAGGCGGGTTTCGTGTTCCGTCCAATCGATAGCGCGCAAGCGGTCCTGCTCATCGGCAATCAACACCAGTTCACCCACCGGCGTCGCCATACGATCAATAAAAAAAGTCTGCATTATGATCACTCCTCTCGTTTGATGGGCAGATTATTGCACGAAACCAGGCGGGACGATGGCGGATTCCGGACATGAAGATGGGCAACCTCAGGTTGCCCATACTGACGACTGAAAAATGAGTGGGGTTCAAATAGGCTTATTTATAAAATAAATTTATAATATATCAATAATGTTTATCACCCCAAGCAGGGTTAACAATAAAATGCCTCCATTATTTATAGCTGATGGTGATATTTTTCAACCGGTCGTTATTATTGATTATCTCGGTGGTCACGTTGGAAACTAATTCTGGTGGCATATTGTTCAATGAGGTAGTGATAGGGCGTTGACCCTGAGCCGATACCAAACCTGAACAGCGAGAAATGATTTCTTCATTTCTATGTTGGATAGTACAGGCCGGTGAGGTGATCTCGCCGATAAAGCGTATAGTACCGGAAGCCACGTGGTGGCTGGTTCGTTGAGCCGCCTGCAGGGTTGCGGGTAGCAGGGCCAATAGCATCAATGCCATGAGTGAATGGTTCATTATTAATTCCTTTTTAAAAATGAAACAGGAAAATAAAACAGTCCAATTAAACAAAAATCAATCAGGCAAGTTGATGATCGCCAAAAATCGAATTAGTCGCGCCCTCCTTGTAGAATGGTTTATATACTATTCTTAATGTTTATTCTTGATGAATTTGATAATAGGGAGGGGGGGCTGGCAAAACCATGATTTAGATCATAGTGAAGTCGGCTTAATGAATGACGAGGGAGTGTGGCGGTTTTACTGTGAAGCGCATCACGTTAAAAACTGGGGAGTGGCCGCAGTTGAAACTGAAACTACGGCCAAGCGTGGTGATTTATGCTGAGTTACAGCATGCCGCTGCTGCCGCAGATACGGATTTTCTCTGCCACCACTTCTTTCATCGCCAGCTTGCCGGGCACGATGTATTTACGCGGATCGTTGGCATCGGGATGTTGTGAAAAATAGCTTTTCACCGCGTCGGCAAAAGCGATTTTTAGCTCAGTGGCGACGTTGACCTTGCACACCCCTAGAGAAATGGCGCGTTTCACCATGGCTTCTGGAATACCGGATGCGCCGTGCAGTACCAGAGGAATGTCGACCTGCTCGCGGATTAGCGCCAGGCGGTCGAAGTCCAGCTTGGGTTCGCCGTGGTACAGCCCGTGAGCCGATCCGATGGCTACCGCCAGCGAATCGATGCCAGTAGCGGTGACAAACTCGCGCGCGGCGGCCGGATCGGTGAGGAAGCTGTCGGTGGAGTCGACAATCAGGTCATCCTCCTGGCCCCCGAGGCGGCCCAACTCTGCCTCAACGCTGGCGCCGTAGCGGTGGCACAATGCGACGGCCTCAGCCACTTTGGCGATGTTCTGTTCGAACGGCAGATGTGAGCCATCGATCATCACCGAACGAATGCCGCTTTTGACCTTGTATTCGATATCGTCCATCTCTTCGTGATGGTCCAGATGCAGCGCCAACGGCAGATCGTAACGGCGTGCGGCCGCCTGGCAGATACCGATCAAATAGTCGGTGCCGGCATAGCTGAAGGTGCCGGGCGTGCCGGCCATGATCACCGGTGAGCGCAATTCGGCGGCGGTCTCCGCCACCACCTGCACGGTTTCCAGATTATGGACGTTGAACGCCGGCACGGCATAACCCTGGCGTTGTGCTTTTTGCAGCATTTCCCGGTTGGATATCAGGTACATAGAGATTCCTTACGCCACAGAAGACGGATAACGGTAAATGGTGACGCCTTTAACCACCCGGTTAACCTCACCGGTCGGGCATGGGTTGTCCGGCGTCATGCCAAGCGCCAGCGAGCTTTCAAAGGCCAGCATTTGGGTGAATAACAGGTAAGGGAACAGCAGCCAGACGTCGTCTTCGGCGTGGTGCAGGTTCAGCATCATGTCCGATACCGGCTGCGCACTGCCGGTCAAGCCGACCATCTGCATCGCCAGACCATCGCGATGCAGTTCGTTCCACAAATCGCGATCGTATTGGCGGGCGTAGTCACCGCTGGAGAACATCAGCAGCACCAGCGTTTGGTCATCGACCATAAATTTGGGCCCATGGCGCAGGCCAAGCGGAGAGTCGTAGCGGGTGACAATCTGCCCGGCGGTCAGTTCCAGCATCTTCAACGAAGCCTCTTCCGCCAACCCGGTGAAACAACTGCCGCCCAGCGTGATGTAGCGTCGAAAACCGCTGGCTGCGAACGCTTTTACCTGCGGTTGCAGCGTTTCACGCAGTTCGCGGCAGCGCGCCACCATCGTCTCGAGTGGCCGTTGGGCCTCGGTAAGGGAGTGCGGCCCGAGCAACAGCGCGGCGGACAGCATCATGCAGCTGAAACTGGAAGTCATGGCGAAGCTTTGATCGTTGGAGCCTTGCGGCATCACTAACGAACAGACGTTCTCGCGCTGATGGGCATAGTGCGCCAATTGGCTGTCCGGGTTACAAACCAGCATCAGGTGATAACTTTCCGGCAGCAGTTGGTCGGCCAGTTCGACGGTCGCGACACTTTCCGGGCTGTTGCCGGAACGGGCAAAAGAAACCAGCAGCGTTGGGCGCGTCAGATCCAGATATTGGTGTGGGTTGGCGACGATATCGGTGGTGCCATAGGCCACCACGTCACGACCGGTTTTTTCACGCAGCCAGGGTGCTAACGCGCGGCCGGCGAAGGCCGAGCTGCCCGCACCGCACAGCACAATCTGCAGGCGAGGATTGGCCAACAGCGGTGCCAGAAAAGGTTGCCACAAGGCTTGTTGCTCCTGCAGCTGTCGGTGCAGGGCGTCCCATAAATCAGGCTGTTGCCAGATCTCACGTGCGGTATGCAGCGCATGCCGTTGTTCCAGCCAGCCCGCATCGTAAGCAAAATAACCGTTCATGTTGAAAACTCCTTGAAAAGCCTCGGTTAACGGTCGGCGATAATCACGTCGACACCTAAATGGTTCAGCGCATGCAGGTAGTTTTCCGGGATGCGGCTGTCGGTGACCAAACGCTGGATTTGGCCAATTTCACGGATCATGCAAAAGCTGGTGCGACCGAATTTGCTGGCGTCTGCAACGGCGATCACTTCGCGCGCTACATCGCACATCGCGCGGTTGAGCTGCGCTTCACCAGGATCTGGCGTGGTGATGCCGCTGAGCAGGTCAAAACCGTCGACGCCGAGAAACAGCTTGTCGAAACGAAATTGTCGCATATGCTGCTCCGCCGCCGGGCCATACAGTGACCAGGATTTGCGCCGTACGCTGCCGCCCACCACCATCAGATCAACCTGTTCGTTGTTGGCCAGTTCGAACGCGATGTTTAGCGCATTGGTCATCACCACCAGGTCTTTCTTGCCGACCAGTTGCTGCGCCATCTGGCTGGTGGTGGAGCCGGAGTCGAGAATGATGGCATCGCCGTCGTTAACCAATTCCGCCGCGGCGCAGGCAATAGCGTATTTCACGTCGCGATTGATGCGGCCCTTGTCTTGCAGCGGGCGGTCGAAGGCAAACTGTTTATTGAGCATTGCGCCGCCGTAAGCGCGCACCGCACAGCCGCTTTTTTCCAGCTGGCGCAAATCGCTGCGGATGGTGACGCTGGAAACAGAAAACTGGGCGCTGAGTTGCTCGACGCGCACCGAGCCTTCGCGACAAAGCTGGTCGATAATTAATTCCCGTCGTTTTACGGTATTTATCATTAACGCGTGACTCCCGATTTAGCTGTAGTCATACCCCGCCGCGGCGCAATGCGTCGCAGCTAATCTGACAGGAGTGCTTTCAGTTGTTCGTGGCAAATTACAGCAAACGAAACAATGAAATGCAACCGATAAATTTATAAAAATCTATATGTATCAACTGGTTATATTCGTTTTTGCTTTCGATTGGTGATCAACCGAAAGCGGCCGAAAAATAAAGTGAAAAGCGGTAATTCGTTATTTATCAGGCGGCAACTCACCGCCTGAGGTAATTTGTCGAAAGCAGGATGAAAGCCACGACATTCATTTATTCCCGTCTGGCGTTTCACTGTTTTTTATTGCCAGCTTTGGCGTAATAATGCCGCCCCTCGTACGCCGCTGCTGTCACCGTGCACTGGCGGATAGACTGTCGCCGGTTCGGTGCCCGGCAACAGCCAGGCGCTCATGGCCGGCGGTAGCAGGGCGTACAGCTCCCCGACGTTCGACAGTCCGCCGCCGAGCACGAAGGCGTCAACGTCCAGCAACAATTGCAGCCCTGCCAGGGCGCTGGCCAGAATATCGACGTACATCGCTATCAGCCGCTGTGCCAGCGGATCTCCATGCCGGTAATGGGCGATCAGCGCCGGTACGCTGTCGGCGCGGTGGCCGAAATGACGGCTTAGCGCCAGCAGACCGCTGCCGGAAACGTAGCGTTCAAAACAACTGGTCAGGCCGCAGTTGCAGGTAAACAACGGTAAATCGTAACGCTGCGCCAACTGAGCAGAGATCGGCGTATGGCCCCATTCACCGGCCAGCCCGTTACGGCCCTTGTGCAATTGCTTGTTCATCACCAGCCCGCCACCGGCACCGGTCCCGATAATGGCGCCGAAGACCAGCGCCAGATGCTCAGTTTGCGGCGTGCTGGCCTCGGAAAGGGCGAAGCAGCGACAGTCGTTTTCAATTTCAACCGGCCGCGCCAGTTCATGGGCCAAATCGTCCGCCAGGCAGTGCCCGGTGAGGCAGGGGACGTTAACCGCCAACTGCTTACGGCTGCGGGGGTCGGTCACGCCCGGCAAGCCGATGCCGATGCTGCCCTGGGTGTGCAGTTCGCGATCGGCATGATCGACCAATTGCTGGATACAGGACAAAAATGCGCGGTAATCGCCGGTAGGCGTGCTCACCCGTTGGCACAGCACCTGCCGCAATTGGCGATCGTAGGCCGCCATTTCAATCTTGGTGCCGCCGATGTCGAAACCGTAACGCATCTGTGATATTTCCACGTTTCAGGCTCCACTCAGGGTAATTACCGCAGATTCGCGGCGCGCGCGTTCCGCAGCGAAGACCATCAAATGGCTTTCCAGCGTTTCCGCCGGTCCGGACAGCACCTGCGATGGATCGTTAGTGCGGATCGCGTCAATGAAATGCTGCATCAGGTAGTAGTCGCCGCCGCCGTGGCCGGACATGGCATGCAGATCGTCGGCTTCTTCGACGTCGTACACTTTTTCAGTGTCGTCAACGAACGAAGTGATACGGATATAGCGACCGTCGCCCTCGAGGCAACCGTGGCTGCCGAAAATACGGGTTTTGCGATCTTCCAGTCGGGTAAAGGCGGTCATGGTGAAGGAGGCTGTGCGGCCACCGGCAAACTGCATATTGACCACCTGGTGATCGACCACGTTATTGTCGCAGCGGTAGACGCAGCGGCCATACTGACCGTCGCGCAGCGCCGCCTGCAGGTGTGATTGGCTGACCTCGGGCGTTAATACGCGCAGGAAGCCCGGCGTGGCCTTGTGATCGTCGCCAAGGTAAATACGCTTGGCGGAGTAAGGACAGCTGGCTTCCACGGCGCAGTCAAGGCAGTTGTCAGCCGCACCGGCAGGCTGGTTCTCCTGGCGAAAATGGCGTAAACCGCCGAACGAACTGATCTGTTCGCAGGGCAGTTCCATGATGTAACGGATCCAGTCAATGTCGTGACAGGACTTCTGCAGCAGCATAAAGGCGGCTTCATTGTCGTTGCGCCAGTTGCCGCGAACAAAGGAGTGTGCCTGATGCCAGTAGCCTACCGGTTCCAGATGCTGCAGGCTGACGATGTCGCCAATCACGTTATCGCGCAGCAGTTGCTTGAGTTTTTGGGTGTAGCGTGTGTAGCGCAGTACGTGGCCGACCGAGAAAATCAGCTTCTGACGTACCACCTCTTCAACGATGGTGCGACACTCGCTGGCTACCGGCGAAAGCGGTTTTTCCAACAGCATGGCATAACCCTGCTTGGCAAAGGCCAGCGCCGGTTCCAGGTGCAGGGTGTCCTGGGTGCAGATCAGCACCGCGTCGGCCAGTTTTCCGGCGTCGGCGGCCTGTTGCCAGTCGGTGAACACCTTATCCGCCGAAATACCGTGCTGTTCGACGAACTGCTGCCGATAAATATCACGCGGTTCGGCTACCGCAACTACCTGCATTAAATCCGGATGCGCCAACGCGTAGCGCGAGTAAATTTCACCGCGTGCCCCGGCGCCAATCACCAGAACCTGAACCGGACGACCGGCAAAACCATTTTGTTTAGCTGACGACATTGCTCGTTCTCCGATCTTGTTATTTGAGGTTTTGGCCGCTGATTTCATCAAACAGGTGCGCACGGGTCAGATCGAAAGCCAGATGGATCTGTTCTCCCAGACGTGGCTCCCAGTCTGGTTGCGACGCCATACGCAGCACAAAGCGCAGTTCAGCCAGTTCGCAGTGCAGCAGCTCTTCGTTGCCCATGCGTTCGATGGTGACAATCTTCGCCGGGAAGCAGTTGCTGCTGCCGGGCGCACACAGCCGAAGAGACTCCGGACGGATGCCCAGACACACACGCGGGTGCGGATAACTTTCCAGCTGTTGTTGCAGCGCCGGCGGCAGTTCGAGCGGATATTCATTGCCGATGCGCAGCCCAATGCCCTGTGCGCTACGAGTCACCGCCATGTCGTGCAGGTTCATCGACGGGCTGCCGATAAACTCGGCGACGAAGCGGTTAGCGGGCTGGTGGTACAGGTTAATGGGTTTATCCACCTGCATAATGGCGCCACGGTTCATCACGCAGATGCGGTCGCCCATGGTCATCGCCTCCACCTGATCGTGGGTGACGTACACCATGGTGGCGGCGGCGCCTTCCTGTTTCAGTTGGTTATGAAGTTCGATCAGTTGGACGCGCATTGAGACGCGCAGCTTGGCGTCCAGATTGGAAAGCGGCTCGTCGAACAGAAACACCTTGGGTTTGCGCACGATGGCGCGGCCGACCGCCACGCGCTGGCACTGTCCGCCGGACAGCTGACCCGGTTTGCGCTGCAGCAGGTTGGTGATCTCCAGCTTTTCGGCGGCATCACGCACCCGACGGTCAATTTCGGCTTTGCTTTCCTTGCCGATCAGGCCGAACGCCATGTTCTTGTAGACCGTCATGTGCGGGTAAAGCGCATAGTTCTGGAACACCATGGCGATGCCGCGATCTTTTGGCATGGTGTCGTTGACGCAGCGATCGTGGATCAGGATCTGGCCTTCGCTGACGCTCTCCAGCCCGGCGATTATGCGCAGCAGGGTAGATTTGGCGCAGCCGGACGGCCCGACGAAGACCATAAACTCGCCGTCTTTAATGTCCAGATCGACCCCGTGCAGCGCATTGAAACCGTTGGGGTATACCTTCTTCACATTGTTTAACTGAATACCGGCCATGTTATTTACCTTGTGTTCGCGGTTAGCCTTTTACCCCAGCGCTGGCGATGCCCTGGATGAAGTAACGTTGGAAAAGAATGAACAGCATCAGCATGGGGATCACTGCCATCAGCGCCCCGGCCATCAGTAGCGGATACTCCACCCCGGCGCGGCTCGACAGCGACGCCAGCCCGACCGGCAGCGTCAGCTTCTCGGTGGTGGTGTTGACGATCAGCGGCCACATCAGGTTGTTCCAGCTCCACAGGCCGTTGATGATGATGCAGGCGATAATGCCAGGCCGGATCAGCGGCAGCATGATGCGCCAGAAGATGGCGAAGTAGCTGTAACCGTCAATCAGTGCGGCTTCCTCCATCTCCTTCGGTACCGCGAGGAAGAACTGGCGCAGCAGGAAAGTGGCATAAATACTGAAGATGCCCGGCAACACCAGCCCGGTGATGCTGTTCACCAGCCCCAACTTTTGCACCACCAGAAATTGCGGGATCAAAAAGGCTTGCCCGGGCACCATCAGGATGGAAATACACACCAGAAACACCGCATCACGGCCGCGAAAATGCAGGCGCGAGAAACCGTAGGCGGCCATGGTGGCGATCACCATTTGCAGGGTGACGGTGAAAAAAGTGGCCAACAGCGAGTTCAGGTAAAAATCGGCGAAGGGGATTTCGCGCATGATCTTACCGTAGGCCTGCAGGCTGGGGTGGGCCGGCAGCAGCGTCAGCGGGATCTGGATACTCTCGGCCTGAGTTTTCAGCGAGGTGACCAGCATCCAGATAAACGGCACGACCGAAGCCAACGCCGCCAACACCATAAACAGATACACCAGCGTTCTTTTACTTATGCTCATCGTCGCGGCTCCTCAGCTCACTTTCAGGCGTTTGCCAATCATCATTTGAATCAGGGTGATCAGCAGGGTGACGGCGAACAGCACCACGGTGATGGCGGAGGCGTAACCTTTCTCCTGCAGGTAAAAGGCGTATTTGTAGAACAGGTTGGTGACGGTCATCACGTCGCTTTCCACCAGCGCGCGGTCAAACATCAAAAACACCACGTCAAAGATTTGCAGGATCTCGATAAAACTCATTACCGAAACGAAGAACAGCGTCGGGACCATCATCGGCAGGGTAATACAGAAGAAGCGACGCAGGGTGCTGATGCCATCGATGTCGGCGGCCTCATACAGCTGGCGTGGAATGCTCTGCAAACCGGCCAGTAAAATGATGATTTTCAGCGCCAGCGACGACCAGATAATGATGATAGAAACGCTGATGCGCACCACGTCCGGATCGGATAGCCAGGCCACCGGTGAAATACCCAGTTGGCCAATCGCCTGGTTAATCAGGCCGAAGTCCTTGTTGAACAGCCATTGCCACACCATCGCCACCGCGGCGGGCATGGTGACCGCCGGCAGGAACAGCAGGGTGCGCAACAGCGCCTTGCCACGGATATTTTGGTTGAGGCCAATGGCCAGCAGTAGCGACAGGCTCAGGCTGACCGGTACACACACCACCACATAGAACAGGGTGTTGCCGGCGGCGGTGTAGAAATCGTCGTCTTCAAACAGATTGACGTAGTTATCGACGCTGAGGGTGCTCCAGCGCATAAACTGATTGAGGTCGGTAAAGCTGTAAAAGATGTTCTGCAAAAAAGGGATGAAGTAAAACACCGTCAACCCAATCAACAGCGGTAAAATCATCACCCAACCCCAAAAACGCTCGGCGCGCTCCAGGCGGCTGAGCGCGGGACGTGGGGTGCTTTTTTGTTGTTTTAGGGCACCGTAGGTATCTGCCAGCGACATGTTGCCATTCCTCACCAGTAACGGCTTTGCGGTGTTCCGTTGCAGGCCGCGCCTTCGGGCAGGCGCAGCCGGCACGGGGCGATTACTGCTCCATGATGCGTTCGATCTTCTTGACCGACTTATCCATCTCCGGTTTGGCATCCGCGCCCATAAAGATTTTCTTCAGACTGGCTATCCACATGTTCTGCCATTTTGGCGTGTTGGTCCCGGCGGTCGGGTAGGCCTCGGTCACGTTGAGGGTGTCGATATAAGACGTAACATCGACCTTCTTGATTTCCGCCGCCCAGGCTTTCGCCGCCACTTTATTGGCCGGGATCACCACTTTCGCCAACTCGGTTTGCGAAGCTTCGGTGCTCATAAACTCGATGTATTTCCAGGCTTCTTGTTTGTGGGCGCTGTTGGCGGACATGGCGAACGCCAGGCTGTGCGCCACGCCGGATTGACGTTCGATTTTCGGCATCATTACCACGCCGATATGGTCGTTAATCAGCGGGTTGTTGGCGAACGGGGCCGCTAACCACGAGCCGGCATACACCATGGCCGCGCGGTTGGACTGGAAGATGTTCTCGGTTTTGACTTCGCTCATTTGCTGGGCGCTGGGCATCAGCCCGTCTTTCATCATTGACTGCAGCTGCTGATATACCCAGATGGACTTGTCGTTGGCGATGTCGGTCGGCTGGCCGTCTTTCGGGACGATGTGGTTGCCGTTCTGGAACAGCAGGTTCATGTAGCTGTCCTGGCCGTCGATGCTAAGGTCCATTACCAACGGGAAGGCACTGCCTTTCAAGCCGGTTTTCAAGGCTGCGGCTTTGGTTTTCAGGTCGTCCCAGTTCCAGTCGCTGGTGGGGTAGCTGACACCGGCCTGATCGAACAGCTTTTTGTTGTACCACACCGCAATAGAGTCCACGTCGCGCGGGATAGCCATCTGTTGGCCGTCATACTGATAGGCTTTTACCGAACTGGCGACCACGTCATTTAGCTTGACGCTGCTGCCGCTAATATAAGGTGTTAAAGGTTGCATAATGCCGTTTTTGGCATATTGAACAAAATAAGGCATATTTATCCAGAATATATCTGGTGCTACGCCGCCAGCTGCGGCGGAATCCAATTTAACGAAGTATTGTGCCGACGGCGTTAATTCTATGGCTATTTTAATGTTTGGGTTTTCTTTTTCAAATCGCTTGGCGATTTCCTGCTCGGCCGGTAATTGATTTCTGTCCCATACGGCATAACGCAAAGTTATTTGATCGGCGGCATATAACATGGTCGGCAATAATAATGCCGTCGCAATGGCAGAATGCGCCAGAAGACGGCCGGTATTTTTTATCGGTGACATTGCTTTCCCCTCGGTGGACGACGAATAAATATTTTCGTAACGTGAATTCTTTCTATCCCTTAACTTTCAATGTGTCAATACACCCCGATCTGCCCAAAAATGGGGCACTAATGTTTCGATGTTGTTAAGACTGAAAGGTTTGGGGCGTAAACCGAAAGCGTAAGTTGTTCACAATTCGTTAACCTTTTGCGGCGGTTTTGGCCCTGCCGTAGGGCAATGACTGGCCGCTGGGGTCATAGGAATAAGTGATAACCCTTGCACCAGAATGGGGATTAAAAACATTTTTATTGTGCATGTCTGGGTATCTTTCATTTTTGTGATGCAAATAAACAAAAAAATTGTATCGGCAGGCTTTGCCTCGACGTAAACGCCGTTTTTTGAATGACCACTATTGTTTGAATCGATAAAAGGGTTTAGCCTGAAAATGACTCATCGGTATTTCCCCATTAGAGCGAGATTATTGCTATGCGCCTTTCATTGACTTTTACTCACAGTCTGGAAAAGATATTTCACAGCCACAATGCACCACAGATTGATCAAATAAATAAGTTGAGTGGCCTGAGCAATGAAATGATTTCCTGGCAGGGGGTTTATTGCCTTCACCGGGCAGATAACGAAACTCGGCGTGAATTAAGCTACCGTCTTGAGGGATCACTGGCGGAGTATATCAGCGTGCGGCAGGTGCAATCGGTACCCAGCCACTTTCCCTGTTATGCCCAGACCGATGAGAACTATCTGCGTACCGAGCCGGGGTTATTTCCCGATCCGTTGATGCCGCTGGCCGAGCAGCGTTTCTTTGTCGCCAACAATTATTACGGCTGCCTTTGGCTGACCTATACACCGCCGTCGACGCCTGTGCCAGGCGGGGATTACCCGCTGAACCTGACCTTGTTTGATGTTATCAGCGGCGAAGCCTTGGCCAGCGCCGCCCTGACGCTGCATATCGTCCCGGTTGAACTGCCGCCGCAAACCCTGTTGCACACCGAATGGGTGCATACCGATTGTCTGGCGGATTATTACCGCGTGCCGGTGTTCAGTCCCGAATACTGGCTGGCGGTACGTAACTTTGTTCGCTGTGCGGTCAACAGTGGAGTCAACATGCTGCTGACGCCGATCTTCACGCCACCGCTGGATACCGCCGTCGGCGGCGAGCGCACCACGGTACAGTTGATTGGCGTACAGCGTTCCGCGCAGGGTTATCGGTTTGATTTCCAGCGGCTGGCCCAGTGGGTGGATATGGCGCAGGAAGAGGGGATTGAACATTTTGAGATTGCCCCGTTGTTCACCCAGTGGGGGGCGGCGCATGCGCCAAAAATTCTGGTGGAGATCGACGGCGCACTTTGCCCGCTATTCGGTTGGCACACTGACGCCCACGCGCAGGAGTATCAACAGTTTTTGCAGGCGCTGTTGCCGGCGTTGACCGCCTGGTTCCGCGATCGCCAGTTGCAACAGCAGGTCTGGTTCCATATCTCGGATGAGCCGACGCTGGAGAACATCGCCGTTTATCAGCGTGCCGTTGCCGCCTTGCGCCCGCTGCTGGCAGGATTTCGCACTTTTGACGCGCTGTCAGACTACGCGTTTTACCGGCAAGGCCTGGTGGAAACGCCAGTGGCCGCTACCGACCATATAGACGCTTTCCTTGAGCATCAGGTTCCGGGCCTGTGGGCCTATTACTGCTGCGTGCAAAAGACCGAGGTGGCCAACCGTTTCTTTGCTCAACCTTCGGCGCGTAATCGTATTCTGGGCATCCAGCTTTACCTGTACAACATCAGCGGTTTTCTGCACTGGGGGTTCAACTTCTATAACAGCGGCCATTCGCGAGAAAAACTTAACCCCTACGCGGTGACCGATTGCCGAAATGCGTTTCCTTCCGGCGACGCCTTTGTGGTTTACCCCGGCGAAAACCTGACGCCGGTGGAGTCGCTGCGGTTACGGGTGCTGCATCAGGGCTTGCAGGACATGCGTGCGCTGCAGCTGTTGGAAAGCCTGACGGATCGCAACACGGTAGAGGCATTGATTGAACAGGAACTGGGGATGCGTATCACTTTTAAACGTTATCCGCATCAGGCAGCACCGCTGCTGCGGCTGCGTGAAGCGGTGAATCAGCGGATCGAAGCGCTGATTTAATTGGCATAAAATGCGGCGAGGGGGCGACAAGCAGAGTGTCGCCACCAAGTTTTCAATAATTTGCTATACCTGATAGGTCGAGGGATTTCATTTTTTTGTCATGTTACTGACATGTTAGGGTCATAGCGCTGGCTTAATTTTGCAGCGACTAAGCCAGGAGATAACGCGATGTTTAGCTTGGACTCTCTGTTGCATGATGCATTTCCACACCGCAATACCCCTGCCTGGCAGCGTAGCCTGCTGAGAACTTTACTCTTCGAAAAAGAATTCAAACAGTTTGCCGCCGATTATCCCCATCTGAAAGGCCTGGATCTGATCGAGCAGGTGGTGGACTACTTCAACCTCAGTTGTGAACTGGTGGATGGCGATCTGGAAAATATCCCGAGCCAGGGACCGGTGGTGCTGGTGGCTAATCACCCGATAGGGTCACTTGACGGACTGGTGCTGCTGCGTGCGGTCGCGGCGGTGCGGCCGGATGTCAAAGTGGTGGCCAGCCAACTGCTGACCTACATCGAACCGCTGCGCAGCCTGTTCGTACCGGTGGACAACGTCGCCTATAAGACCAGCCGCAAGCAAATTGAAGGCATGCAGGCGCAATTGGACAAGCAGGGTGCGCTGATCCTGTTCCCCGCTGGCGAAGTGTCGCGCATGAGCCCGAAAGGCATTCGCGACGGGCATTGGCATACTGGTTTCTTGCGTCTGGCGGCCAAGGCGCGCGCACCGATTGTGCCGATCCACATCAGCGCCCGTAACAGCAATTTATTCTACTTCACCTCCCTGGTTTATCGACCTCTGTCCACGCTATTACTGGTGCGCGAAATGTTCCAGCAGCAGGGCGGGCGCATTAAAATCCGCGTGGGTGGCCGTATTCCCTTTGCCAACTGGCACGACGGCCATACCAGCGCGAAAGATCTGGCGGAGCGTTTCCGCCGTCACGTTTATCGCCTGGGGCAGGGTAAAGAAGGATTGTTTGCCAGCGAATCTCCGATCGCCTTGCCGGAAGACCGACTGGAACTGAAGAAAGCGTTGGCAAACTGTGAGCGGCTGGGGGTTACCCCGGACGGCAAAATCATCTTCCTGTATCGCCGTCAGGATGAAGCGCGTACGCCTATCCTGCGTGAGCTAGGACGCCTGCGCGAAATCGCTTTCCGTGCGGTGGGGGAAGGCTCCGGTCGCCGCCGCGATCTGGACAGCTACGACGACGACTATTACCACCTGGTGCTGTGGGACGCGGACGAGTTGGAAATTGTCGGCGCTTACCGTTTTATCCCAACCGCCGAGCAGTTGGAACGCAAGGGCCTGGAAGGCATTTACAGCAACAGCCTGTTCCATTATGACCGCGATATGGCACCTATTCTGGCGCAGGGCATTGAGCTGGGCCGCAGTTTCATTCAGCCGGCCTACTGGGGCAAACGCGGGCTGGATTATCTGTGGTTGGGCATTGGCGCCTACCTGGCGAAGTACCCGCAGTACCGCTATCTTTTTGGCCCGGTGTCTATATCCGGAGGCATGCCGGTAACGGCGCGCGATCTGCTGATCGCCTTCTACCGGCTGTATTTCTCGCCGGACAGCGCGCTGGCGCAGTCGCGGCAGCCGTATCCCGCCTCGTTACCTCAGGTGCTGGCGCAGTTTGCCGGCGATAACTATCAGGAAGATCTGGTGCGACTGAAAAGCCTGTTGAGCAATATCGGCTGTTCGATCCCCACGCTGTATAAACAATATACCGAGCTGTGTGAACCGGGCGGGGTGCAGTTCATCGATTTTGGCACCGATCCGGCCTTCAATAACTGTATTGATGGGCTGGTGCTGGTCGATCTCACTCGGCTTAAACCTGCGCGTTTCCAACGTTACATCGCAGTGCATCAGCCGCACGAGGCGTGCATAGAGTAATTGGCGTGGCGCTCATGCGTTTTTGATCTAATCCGAAGCTTGGCACCGGCGGGGGAAAATAGCCTAAGATAAGGCTTTGTTCCTCCGCCGGAGTTTTTCATGCCACAGCCGTTCGCCCCGTTTTTGTTGTCCGACGAAGATCCCGCCGCAGTCGCGATTGAAACGCCAAAAGGCCTCGCGCCCTTCTTATTGCTATGCGATCACGCCGGGCAGGCGATACCGCAGCAATTGGGCGATCTTGGGCTGCCGCCCGGCGAAATAGACCGTCATATTGGCTGGGACATCGGCGCACTGAACGTTTCACGTCACCTTAGTCGCCAGCTGGACGCTCCGCTGATTCATCAGCGCTATTCGCGTTTGGTTATTGACTGTAATCGGACACCCGGCATCCCCAGTTCCATACCAGAACTGTCCGAGTTGACGCCGATCCCCGGCAACGTGGGCATTGCGGCCGAACAGGCGCTGGCGCGCGAGCATGAGATTTTTCTGCCTTACCATCAGGCGATAACCGACAGCCTGGATGCGCGCCAGCGTAGCGGCTTGCCGACGGCGATCGTTGCCATGCACAGCTTTACGCCGGTGTTTAAAGGCAACGCGCGCCCGTGGCAGGTCGGACTGTTGTTCAACCGTCAGCCGGAGTTCGCGTTGTTGCTGGCTGAGCTGCTGCGTGAAGAAGGGGATTTGCAGGTGGGCATCAACGAGCCCTATGCCATGACCGACGCGACGGACTACACCCTGCCGGTGCATGCTGAGCGCCGGCAATTGCCCTATGTCGGTATCGAGATCCGCCAGGATCTGCTTGCCGATCAACAAGGTCAACAGGCCTGGGCAGAACGCTTCGCCAGACTGTTACCGCAAGCCTGGCATCGCTGGCAAATTTGACTTTAGGAATATTCCCAGTGATGATAACTGTAAGGAAAGTGTCAACGTCATTGGGAAGTGCCAGGAGCGTCAAGTGGAGCAGAATGATAACGGATTGTTTATCAAGCAGGAGCGCTTTGAAGTACTGGCGATTCTGCGTGAGATTTGTAAACAACGCACGCCGCTACGGGTCGTAAATGAGAAGCAGCAGTTTCAGAGTTTGTTATTGAGCGTCGGGCCGGACAACATCGTGTTTAGCGGCGATGAGGTGGATGCGACGGTTGATGGCGAATACACCATCGTGATTGAAAGCCATGATGCGAAGATCGAGTTCTCCGTAGGTCGGGCAGAATTCATCGAGCAGCAGGGCGTCAATGTCTGTTCAACCCAATTGCCGAAGCAGCTGGTTTACATCCAGCGCCGCCGTCAGTTCCGTGTCACTACCCCTCACTGGCGCCAGTTTTTGTGCAGTGGTGAATACGCCGATGGCAGTGAATATCAGCTGAGGATCCACGATCTGTCCGCCGGTGGTGTTGGGCTGCGCGTTGACGGTCCGTTACCGCCAAACCTACAGCCCGGCTTCCAGTTCAAAAAAGCGTTGTTGGATCTTGGCAGCTACGGCAGTTTCAAGGTCAATATGGAGCTGGTGGTGATCAACGACGATCATGAGCTGGATGACGACGACAACATGGTGCATTTTTCACGCCTGTCGTGCCGCTTTATGAAACTGGGTTTGGCCATGGAAAGAAAAATTCAGAGTGCAGTGTTTGCGTTTGAATTGGACTTCAACAAAAAGAAAAAACGCTAACCAAGACGCGAGGGGCAGCTGGCTGCCCCGTCACTCCCGGCCTATTTCAAGGCGCGCAGACTGCCAATTTCCTCCAGGCCGAAATGCTCCGCTTCCGCCAGAACATCACAAACTTCCCCCCCGGCGGTCACGATCGCCTCATCGAGACTTTTGCCATGCAGCAGATGGCTGACCAGCAACGCGGCAAACATATCCCCGGTGCCTTTGACCTTTGATTGAATTCTGGGGTGGGTATAGCTTTGCACTTCGTCGTGCTTGACCAGCAGTAACCCCAGTTGATCGTCGTTTTCCGCCACGCCCGGTGCGCTGGTCACCAACACCCACTCGGTGGTGTCATTGAGCAACGCCTGTGCGGCCTGCCGCGTCTGTTCCTGAGTGGTCAGAGGGTGACCGCAAAGCTGCTCCAGTTCGAAGCCGTTAGGGGTCAGGCCATTGGCCAATTGCAGGAAGGGGGAGCGGTAGCAATCGACAATGCGCTTATCGACATAAACCCCTTCGCCGTAATCGCCCATCACCGGATCGATATAAATCTTTATCTGCGGATTGATCGCGCGCACGCGCTGTAACCAGGTATCCAGAATATGGCATTGGTCGACATTGCCCAGATAACCGACAATCACCGCCCGGGTGCGATTCATCACGCCGCGGGCCAGCAAATCCGCCAGAAAACCGCCGAACCACTCGGCGGAGATTACGCCGCCGCTGGGCGTACCGTAATAAGGGGGGCAACCGAACAGCACGCTGGGTACCTGCAGCACTTCCAGCCCCTTTTTCAACAGCGTGCGGTAGGCTATCCCGTTGCCGACGCTGCCATACACCACCTGAGATTGAATACTGATGACATCAATCTGCGGCGGCTGTAATTGAGAAATTTGTTGCATCTATCACTTCCTTGGTTCGATTTTATCCAACCAGCGCGTAAATACCTGGCGGGCGCGTTGCTCCAATTCTGTGCCGTAACGCGCAGCCTGTTGGCGCAAAAGCTGCGGCACGATGCCGGCCAGCTCAAGTTCACAGGCATGTCCCACCAGCCACCGTTCCAGATCGCGGTGATCGGCTTCCAGATGGAACTGTAGCCCAAGGGCGAAATCCTGATACTCAAATGCCTGATTAGGGCAGATTTCGGTACCCGCCAGGCGGGTCGCGCCTTCAGGGATCATAAACATATCGCCGTGCCAGTGAAGCACCGGCGTGGATGCCAGTGGCGCCAGTACCGAGTCTTCATTGTCCGTTAAGGTTAAGGGAGCGTAACCGATCTCTTTCACGCCAAGCGAAACGACCTCGGCGCCCAGCGCCTGGGCAATCACCTGCGCGCCGAGACAGACACCGATCGTAGGCCGTTTTTGCTGGAGACGCTGGGTAACCAGTGCTAACTCATCGTTAAGAAACGCATAGTGTTGTTGGCCGGCGAAGTGTTGAGCGGCGCTGATTGGCCCGCCCAGCACCACCAGCAGGTCGGTATCCTCGTTAACGATGGTGCGGATGTCGTCACGGCCCGCGTCGAAATAATCAATCTGATAGCCACGCAATGACAGCAGTGAGCCCAGAATGCCGAGGTTTTCAAAATTTACATGTCGGATCGCGACAACTTTTTTCATTATTGTGGTACCTCTTGGCTATGAGGGTAAGGTTCCAGTTCCAGCGTATCGCCCAGGATGGTGATGCCGCCAATGCCGCTTTGATAAATTATCCGGCGCTCTTTGACCTGGCTGATACTCAACTGGTAGCCCTGATCGGCAGGGAACAGCGCCTGAGCCTGCTGAAGCTGATCGGCAGCCCATGGCGTGAACATCTGCAAGCGACCAAAGGCTTTCCCGCCCTGTTTAATATCCAGTACGTAATGTTTTTCCATCTTTACCCCTTAACTTTTCCGTTCGAAACAGGTAATCTATTTTGAACTAATACAAAAAGGTTTTATGTATGGGCTCATTGTATGCAAAAGGCGGCAGCGCTGTCCAGATTGCTGAACAGATCAGCACGCAGATAAAGCAGGGTGATCTGCAGCCGGGTGACCTGCTGCCGCCGGTGCGTCAATTGGCCGGCGAGTTGGGGGTCAACCCCAATACCGTCGCCAGCGCCTATGCCAAGCTGCGTGATGCCGGTTTGGTGGCTACCCGCGGGCGTGCCGGTACTCAGGTACTTGAGCAACCTTTAATGACGGTGCGCAATGTTCGGCAAGTGCCTGAGGGGATGGGGGATTTGGCGAGTGGTAATCTGGATGCCACGCTGCTGCCGGCTCTGTCGCTGGGCGCCGAAGACGTTTTCCCGCAGCAAACCGGATATGACGTCAGCGGGGATTTACCGGCGTTATGTCGGCTTGCCGGCGACTGGCTGGGCCAGCAGGGCGCAGAGTTGGGGGAACCGGCGGTGTTTTCCGGCGCGCTGGACGCTATCGAAAAGGCGTTGCGTATCCACGCGGCGCCGGGAGCCGCGGTGTGGGTGGAAGATCCCTGCTGGCCACCGTTACTGACGCTGTTGCGGCATCTGCGGCTGAAGCCTTTGCCGTTACCGGTTGATGAACAAGGGTGCCGCTTGCCGGAAAAAGAGGCCGCACCTCTGGGAGCCGCGGTGATCCTGACGCCTCGGGCACAGAACCCGACCGGCATGTCATTAAGCGCGGGCCGGGCCGCGAGTTGGCGGGAATTCCTGTCGCAAAACCCGGGCTGTCTGGCGATCGTCGATGACTTCTGGGGACCGCTGTCGCAGCGGCCGCTGCATTTGCCCTTTACCGCAGACAATGGCCTGTATGTGTTATCGCTGAGCAAGTTCCTCAGCCCAGATCTGCGTATTGCGCTGGCCTGCGGCAAGCCGCAGCTGCTGCAGACCATGCGGGCGGATCAATACATTCGCGAGCGCTGGGTCAGCCATATCCTGCAGCAGATTGCCGTTAAACTGTGGACGCAGGCCCAGCAAGAGGGGCTGTTTGCACGGGCGCAGCAAACTTATCAGCAGCGGCGTGACGATTTGTCCGAGCGGCTGCGCACATTGACCGGCGTGCCGGTATCGCCGGGAGAGGGAGTGCATATCTGGTTGCCGGTGCGTTCAGAAGCCGCCGCCAGCCAAATGATGGCGCAGCGTGGCTGGCTGGTGCAGAGCGGCGAGCCCTTCCGCCTGAAAAGCGGCCCGGCGATCCGCATCAGCCTGGCTAACCTTGAGCCGGCGCAGCTGGAAACGTTGGCTCAGGATCTGGCCGTCGCCATCGGTGCCGGCACCGTGGTTAACTGAATCAAACAGCATCACCCGCTAGCGCCAGCAATTGCAGAGAGGCGAGGCGGGCGGCAGGCTGGCTGATGGGGGTATCAATCACAAACTCTTCTACGCCGTACTGTTGGTGTAACTGATCCAGCTGTTGACGCACCTGCCGGGCGGTCCCCAGCAGTATGTGGCTTTCGCGCGGTTCGATACGGTAATCGGTAGCGCCGGCCTGTTGCACAAAGCTTTCCGCCTGCTCAAGACTGCCGACGGTCACGCTTTGCCCGCCGGTCACGTGGACACGATACTGCTGGATCCCGGCTGCCAGATCCTTGGCCTGGCTTTCGCTGTCGGCGACGATCGCTGCCACCGCCAACAGGGCTTTTCGGCCACCGCTTTGCTCACTGTAATGGGCCAGCGCCCGTCGGATATCCTCCGGGTTGCCATTGAGATGAGCGGCAAACACGAAGGCCCAGCCGTGTTCGGCGGCCAGTTGTGCGCTTTCGTTGCTGGCGCCCAGCAGAAAGCGTTGCGCCGGCTGAACCGGCTGTGGCGTTGCGCTCAGGCCGGGCTGTGCATCATCGTTCAGATAGGCATTTAGCTGCGCGAGCTGTTTAGGGAAGTCAGGCTTATTCTGCTGATCGTGCGCGGCCTGCAGCGCCTGAGTCGAGAGCGGTAGCCCGCCAGGCGCTTTTCCCACGCCCAAATCAACCCGGCCCGGTGCCAGCGTGGCCAGCAGATTGAAGTTTTCCGCCACCTTATAAGCGCTGTAATGCTGCAGCATGACGCCGCCGGAGCCGATACGGATCCGTGAGGTTTGTCCGAGCAAGTAAGCAATCAGCACTTCAGGGGAAGGGCAAGCCAGCTGCGGGGTATTGTGATGCTCCGCCAGCCAAAAACGGCGGTACCCCCAAACTTCCGCCTGCTGTACCAGATGCAGCGTGCGTTTGAGCGCCTCGGCGGCGCTTTCTCCTTCGGCAATCGGACTTTTTTCCAACACGCTCAGGGCATAAGCCATTTTCCTGTTCCTTTATCATCGATGATTGATGACAAATACCATGCAGAACACCAGCGGCGTAATATTGATTGGAGATAGGATATTCCATTGATAAAAAACGGATTTAGATATGCACGAGGTGGTAAAGGGGCGCGTGGTTGACGCGCCCGATTCACATCAGGACTCCAGCCAGGCCTTCAGGCGAATAGCGTCGCTGTAGTGGCCGTAGCGCTGCTTTGACCCGAGGAGGATGATCACCACCGGCTGCCCCTTGATCAGGGTTCGCATCACCAGACAGTGGCCGGCTTCGTTGGTGAAACCGGTCTTTTGCAGCTGGATTTTCCAGGCCGGATTGTTGATCAGCCCATTGGAACTGCGATAAACCAACTGGCCCCGACCAGGACGGACGATTTGTTGCTTGTCGGTGCTGAAACGGCGAATGGTCTGATAACGGTAGGCATGATTCACCATTTTCAGCAGATCCCTGGCGCTGGCAACGTTGCGCGGCGTCAGGCCGGTCGGATCGTAAAAGCGGGCGTGTTTCATGCCGAGGCTGCGTGCTTTCTGATTCATTTTCGCCACAAAGGCTTTTCGTCCCCCTGGATAGCCGCGGCTCAACGCGGCCGCCGCACGATTTTCCGATGACATCAGGGCGATGTGCAGCATATCGCGCCGGCTGAGAATGGAGCCCAGGGTTAGGCGAGAATGGGTCTTCTTGAGCAGATCGCGGTCGGCAGGAGTGACTTTTATCGGGTTGCCCAGCGGGCGTTTGCTGTCTAATACCACCATGGCGGTCATCAATTTGCTCAGCGAAGCTATCGGCAACACGCGGTTGGCTTGTTTCTGATACAGCGTTTTGCCGGTACGCTGATTGACCACCAATACCGAAGCAGAGTGAAGCGCCAGCGGTGCAGCAGCCTGCGCAGAGGGCTGAAACAACAGCAGCGTGAGAATCAAAATGACGCCGAAGCCTGAGGTGGAAAAGCGAAAAAGGGAATTCAATAAATGCATGGCAACCGTGACTACGTTCCTGACTGATGAAAAAATATCAGCAAGAGTCTGCACAGCAAATGTGGAGAAAATAAGGTGACCCTTCCGGATCTGAAAACTCAGCGGTGGCGTTCTGGCGTGAGGAGAAGGCAGGGAGGCGGCCAAGCGCCTCCCTGGCAGGGCATCAATACACTTCTGGCACGACCATATTATCCGGCACCGGGCTGCGACTGTAGTCCGGGCTGCGTTTGCGTGGTGGCAAGGTGATCACGTTGCCTTCGGCTTCTTCGTAGGGCACTTGCTTAAGCAGATGGCTGATACAGTTCAGCCGGGCCTTTTTCTTGTCGACACCCTGAACCACCCACCATGGCGCCTCAGGAATGTTAGTGCGCGCTAACATGACTTCTTTGGCCTCGGTGTAATCCTCCCAGCGGCGGCGGCTCTCCAAATCCATTGGGCTGAGCTTCCACTGCTTGAGCGGATCGTGAATGCGACTGAGGAAACGCAGTTCCTGCTCATCGTCGGTGATCGAGAACCAATACTTGACGATTTGAATGCCGCTGCGCGTCAGCATCTTTTCGAACTCCGGTACGCTGCGGAAAAACTCTTCGTATTCCTCGTCGTTGCAAAAGCCCATCACTTTTTCCACTCCGGCACGGTTGTACCAGCTGCGATCGAACAACACCATTTCGCCGGCGGCCGGCAGGTGGGCGATATAGCGCTGGAAGTACCACTGGGTACGTTCGCGATCGTTGGGGGCGGGCAGCGCGGCCACACGGCAGGTACGCGGGTTCAAACGTTGGGTGATGCGTTTGATCACACCGCCCTTGCCGGCGGCATCGCGGCCTTCAAAGATGATCACCAGACGGTGGCCGGTACGCATCACCCAGTCCTGCAGTTTGACCAATTCACCCTGCAGTCGCAGCAATTCGCGAAAATACTGTTTGCGCCAGGCTTTTTTCTGGTCGCTGTCCACCTCGGCGTCGTCAAAGCGCAGGTCGTCCAGTTCCATTTCCAGCTCTTCGTCATAGCTGTCGTAGAATTCCTGCAGCAGGCGATGGTTGAAGGTGTCGTCGTGATTAAATTCATGCATAGCCATAGTTGATTCTCCGTGTTAGCCCGGTTTTAAAAATGGGTGAAGATCCAGTAGAGCCCGGCGGAAAGCAGCACCGAGGCCGGCAACGTCAACACCCAGGCCATCAGCAGATTGCGTAGGGTGGACATTTGCAGGCCGGAGCGGTTGGCCGCCATGGTCCCGGCAATGCCGGATGAAAGAACGTGGGTGGTGGAAACCGGCAGGCCGAAGGCGTCCGCCGCCCCGATAGTGGTCATCGCCACCAGCTCGGCGCTGGCGCCCTGCGCATAGGTAAGGTGGCTTTTCCCGATTTTCTCTCCCACGGTGACCACGATGCGTCGCCAGCCGACCATGGTGCCCAGCCCAAGCGCTATCGCCACCACCACCTTGACCCAGAACGGAATAAAGCGGGTGGCGCTGTCCAGTTCGCCTTTCAGCGCGTCCAGATTGCGTTGCGAGTCAGCGGGGATCTGAAGTTGCTTTTCCGTCTTCAGGTGCTTAATGACCTCCGACGTCAGGTACATATCATTTCGGGTGTTGGATACCGCCTGCGCAGGGATTTTGTCGACCGAACCGTACTGGCGAATTTGATCGCCGATGGCGCCGGTCAGTTGGGCCAGGGCAGGCACCACCTCCGGCGTCAACTCGCTGGTGCGAACATAGCCGGTGAGGACTTCACGCGCAGGAACCTGGCTGACCGCTGGGAACTGTTGCAGCAGTTGGTTTTTTGTCACTTCCGCCAATGCCGCTACGCGGGGGATTTGCTCCGGCGGCATCGAACGGTTCAGCGCATAGGCAATCGGCATGGTACCGACCAGGATCAGCATGATCAGGCCCATGCCTTTTTGCCCGTCATTGGAGCCGTGAGCAAAGGAAACGCCGGTACAGGTGAGGATCAGCAGGCTGCGGATCCACAACGGCGGCGGCGAGTCATTTTTGGGGGCGGTATACAACTGACGGTTTTTAACAAAGACCTTCAGCGCCAGCAGCAGCAAGGCGGCAAATACGAAGCCGATCACCGGTGAAAGCAGCAGGGCATACCCCACTTTAATGGCTTGCCCCCAGTCGACGCCGCTGGTGCCGGTGCGGCCGTGGATCAGGGCATTAGCCACCCCTACGCCGATGATCGAGCCTATCAAGGTATGCGATGATGACGCAGGCAGCCCCAGCCACCAGGTGCCGAGGTTCCAGATAATCGCCGAGAACAGCAGGGCGTAGACCATGGCGAACCCGTTGCCGGTACCGGCCTGCAAGATCAGTTCAACCGGCAGCAGCGAAATGATGCCGAAGGCCACCACGCCGCTGGAGAGCAAAACGCCGAGAAAATTAAAGAACCCCGACCAAACCACGGCCACCATCGGCGACAAGGAATGGGTATAAATCACGGTGGCTACCGCATTGGCGGTATCGTGGAAACCATTAACGAATTCAAAGCCGAGCGCGATCAATAACGCCATTCCTAATAAAAGAAACGGAACGTAACTGGTATAAACCGCGCCGGCATCGCTGACGTCGTTAAATAGATTTACGCCAGCAAAAGCTATCCCCAGCACTAATAATAAAATAAAAAAAAGAACAGTGAGTCGACTGTTCTTTTGGTAGATTTTTGGCAGGCTTGACGCAGATGGCGCACCCGCTTGAACGGCGCTGTTATCGCTCATAAAGGACCTTCCCGATAGGCTTCATTAGATTTCTGACGGTGCTGTACGGTGTTGCCATCAAAGTATTGGGAAATAATGTGACTTTTTTATGACGTTAATATTAATCATCGGGAACAGTGAAAATAATTAACGTTGGCATTTAAAGGTTGATATAAAGACTGAGATTGATTAATTCATGCGTGCGGTTATTCGGGACAAAGGTTTATGGCTCAAACGGTTGCGGAAAAATTACACAAACTTGATTTTGACGATGAGGTCACCGGGCTGATTTACGGCCACGTTTTTCGTACGTCAGAGCCACCGCAGCGGGTCTCTTCGCAGCAGGCCTGCCAGGCCTATCAGACGCTGTCGCCGGGGGAGGGATTTATCTGGCTGCATCTCAACCTGAATCATGCCGCGGCGGAAAAATGGCTAAAAAACCACTTCGAGATTTCTGAGTTTTTCTTTGACGAGATCCGCCACGGTTCTCATACCACGCGCATAGAGCGTCAGGGAGAAGATCTGTTCGCGGTGCTCAACGACGTAATCTTCCACCCGAAAGAGAACAACCCGGAGATTGCGACGCTATGGCTGTATTGCCGTAGCGGCCTGGTGGTCACGGTGCGGCACAAACCGCTGCGTTTGATTGAGCGGCTGCTGGGGCGACTGGGGCCGCTGCAGTTGGCGTCTTCTACCGAATTGCTGGCGCATTTGCTGGAAGAGCAGGAAGAGGTGCTGGAGCAGGTGGTGCGGCAGGCCAACCAGTACGTCGATACCATTGAAGATCGCCTGCTGAGCAACCATGTGAAACGCAACCGTACCGAACTGGGCAGAATGCGCCGCATGCTGCTGCGTTTTCAGCGTCTGCTGGCGCCGGAGCCCGCGGCGCTGTTTCGTTTGCTGAACCGGCCACCGACCTGGCTGAGCCGGGACGTGGTACAGGATCTGCGGCAATTTACCGAAGAGTTCACGGTGGTGCTAAACGATCTCGCCAGCTTGACCGAACGCATTCGCTTGTTACAGGAAGAGATAGGCGCCAAGCAGATGGAACAGAACAACCGCACGCTCTACACCCTGACGGTGATCACCGTGTTGGCACTGCCAATCAATATCGTCGCCGGCTTCTTTGGCATGAACGTGGGGGGGATCCCGCTGGCCAGCAACCACCACGGCTTTGTTTTGCTGGTGTTGCTGGTCGGCGGCTTTACGCTGGTTACCGGCTATCTGGCTTTCAGACGCCGGGATGAAGGCTGATCACAGTCTGGCCCGGTACTCTTCTTCCAGGCGAGTGTGAGTGCTCCAGAACGGCTGCGGCTGACGATTGTGCAGACGATCGACCAGGATATCCAGGTGGGTATGCCAGCCCCCGGCCACGCTGAGCATTTCATCACGGTTGGCCAGGCGACGGTGGGTGACCGTCAGCAGCACGGCTTTGCCCTGTTCGGTCAGTTCGAAGGTCACCTCGGAAGGGCGGCTTTGCCCCTGTTCAGCCCAGGTAAAACTCAGCAGCCGCGGTGGGAAAAGGCAGGTGATATGGCCGACGTTGCTGACGCTGCAGCTGAGGTGCTTATATTTGGCCGGCGTTTGCTCGTGTTCGCCGGTCAGCTCGGAATTGCGAAACACCAGCTCTACCTGGGCGCCGTTTTCCAGCTTCATTTCGCCGGCGGCCAGCCAGGTGGCGCGTTTGTCGGATTCCGTCAGATAGGCCCAGACCCGTTCGATAGGGCCGGGCAGCAGCCGCTGAATACGCAGCGTGCCGGTTTCAATAATCATGCCGTAGTCGTTCATGGTTCACTCCTTGGGAGGATTCGGTTCCGGTTGCAGCAGCGCTATTTCCAGCGCGTCCAGCCGCTCAGTCCAGAAATGCTCGTAGGTTTGCAGCCATTGCATGGCCTGCGCCATAGGCTCGGGTTCAAGCCGGCAGATATGGTTTCTTCCCTGCACGGTACGCTGCACCAGCCCAGCAAGCTCCAGTGCTTTGATATGCTTGGAAGCGCCGGCAAACGACATCTGCAACGGCGCGGCCAGTTCGCCAATGCTGTGCTCGCCACCGGCCAACGACCGCAATATTGCGCGGCGTGTCGGATCGGAGAGCGCATGGAAAATGGCGTCCAGCTGTGAGGAAGATAATTTAACCATATGGTTGAATATAGAACAGGCGGGTTAATATTCAACCAGTTTGTTGAATATTTTTTCTGGCTCCGACAAACAGGCCGGAGCCAGGGGATCAGGCGTGAGTTTGCGCCAATATGGCATTGAGCAACACGTTGGCACCGGCGGTCGACCACGCCGGGGAGATGTTTTCCAGTTCGTTGTGGCTGATGCCGTCCACGCAGGGGATAAATATCATCGCCGTAGGGGCTACCCGGTTCAGGTAACAGGCGTCATGACCGGCACCGGAAACCATATCCCGGTGCGAATAGCCCAGGGCCTTGGCGGCCTGCCGCACGCTGTTGATACAAGCTGGATCAAAACGTATCGGCTGATATTGGAATATACGCTCGGCATGGGCATTTAGCCCATCGACGCCCACTTCGGCCACCGCAGCCAGCAAACGTTGTTCCATCTGCGCCAATACGGCCTCTTGCGGGTGGCGGAACTCGACGCTGAAAAACACCTTGCCCGGCACCACGTTGCGGGAGTTGGGTGTGATTTGCGCCATACCTACCGTGGCACGGGCATCCGGCATAAAGTCGTTACCGATATCATTGACCGCCTTGACCATGGCGGCGAAGCCGAGCAGGGCGTCGCGCCGTCTATCCATCGGCGTCGTACCCGCATGGGCGCTGAACCCGGTGATTTCCAGTTCATACCAGCGCTGCCCCTGTGCGGCGGTCACCACGCCAATCTCAATGTTTTCCGCTTCGAGGATCGGTCCTTGCTCAATGTGCAGCTCAAAGGCGGCGTGAATCGGCGTGTTGCCCACCGGATGCTCGCCGGCGTAGCCGATTTGCTGCAAGGCTTCGCCGATGCTGGTGCCCTGTGCATCCTGGCGTGACAGGCCGTATTCAAGCTCGAACACGCCGGCAAATACCCCAGAAGAGATCATTGCCGGCGCAAAGCGTGCGCCTTCTTCATTCGTCCAGTTAATGACTTCCACCGCACGTTCGGTTGCGATTTGTCGATCGTTCAGGGTGCGGATCACCTCCAGCCCGGCCAGCACGCCGTAAATGCCGTCGAAACGGCCGCCGTTGGGCTGGGAGTCAACGTGGGAGCCGGTGACCACCGGGGCCAGATCCGGGCGAGTGCCTTCACGGCGCAGGAACATATTGCCCATGCGGTCGATGCGTAGACTGCAACCGGCCTCTAGGGCCCACTCGCGCAGCTGGTTGCGCGCCATGCGGTCTTCTTCGCTCAGGGCCAGCCGGGTCACGCCGTCTTTCGGGATAGCCCCGAACTGCGCCATGTCGAGCAGGCTTTGCCACAGGCGTTCTCCGTTTACTCGATGCGTCACTTTTCTTCTCCCTGCGCTTTGGCGGCATAGCGAAAATCGCAACAGGGAGCGCCGGACATGATGGTCTGGGTGCGCTGCAGTTCGACCTCGGGCGCGTAGCCGACGATAAACTGGCTGTCGCGCGCGCAGGACAGCAGATGGCCGATCTCACCCAGCCCCATCTGATGGTACATCTCGGCATAGCGACAGCGGGTGACGTCATAGTCAAAATGCTGTTCGTCCTGGTAGATCACCTTCACCTGCAGCGCATCGTCTTTTTCCCACAGGTACTGCAAGGCGGCGAAACTTTGCAAATCCGCGCCATTTGGCTCCTGCGCGGCGAAGTTTTTGCCGGCTTCAATGGCGGCATTTTCAATTGCCTCGCCAATCACCGCCTGTGCGCGCTCTTTGCCGATCTCGCGCACCAGGATCTGGTAGATCGGTTTGATGATTTCCGCTTCTATGCGGCGCCGTGCCAGAATACCCAACTCGTTTTTTGCATCGCTCATCGCCTTGCTCCTCATTGCTTGCGGATTTTTATTGTTTTTTTGCGCCGCCCAATACGGTCTGCGGCTGCCATTTGCCGTCAACCACCCGATACAGGGTGAAGCTCGGCTGTTGCAGGTTGCCCTGCGAATCGAATGCAATGGTGCCGGTGACGCCTTGATAATGAATGGCTCGCAGCTTCGGCAGATAATCGGCCGGATCGGCGGATCCCGCCTGCTCGATGGCGGCAATCAGTACCCGGGTGGCGTCGTAGGCGAACGGCGCATGCAGTTCGATATGGGTTTTATAGCGGTCGCGATAGGCCTGCTCAAAGGCTTTGCCGCCGGGCATTTGCTCCAGCGGTAAGCCAGGCTCCAGGGCCACAACGCCTTCGCCTTCTTTCTGTGCCAGCGTCAGGAAGGTCTGGCTAACGAAGCCACCGGCCCCCATCAGCGGGGTGTTCATGCCCAACTGTTTGATACGGCGCGCCAGCGGCGCTGCCTGTGAGTCGACGCCGCCGAAGAAGATCAAATCGGCGTTCTTGCTGCGCACGGTGGTCAGCACCGCGCTGAAGTCGACGGTCTTGTCGTCGACATATTCACGCGCCACCGGCTGGATACCCTGAGCCGCCAACGACTTGATGAATTCATCCGCCAGTCCTTGCCCGAACGCGGTGCGGTCGTCAATCACCGCAATGCGCTTGGCTTTTAGCTGTGTGACGGCATAGATCCCGGCGTAATTGCCACCATCGTCGTCATGGCCCATGACGCGGAAGCTGGTATCAAACCCTTGTTGAGTATAGCCATGGCCGGTGGCGACCGGCGCAACCTGGGCAATACCGGCGTCGTGGTAAATACGCGCCGCAGGAATGCTGGTGCCGGTGTTCCAATGGCCGACCACACCGACCACGCCTTCGTCGACCAGACGTTGTGCCACGGCGACGGCGGTGCGCGGATCGGATTGATCGTCTTCGGACAACAATTTAAAGGTGACCGCTTTACCGTTCAGCGTGGGTTCCTGGGCGTTGGCATCGGCGATCGCCAACTGAGCGCCGTTTTCCAAATCTTTGCCAATACGGGCGGAAGGGCCGGTTAAAGGACCGGCCAGACCGATCAGAATGGTTTCATCGGCCAGCGCCGACGAGGCGGCACCCAGGCTGACCAGAATAGCGGCGGCCAACGCCAGCGGCTTGAAGCGAGTTATGTTGTGCATGTAAAACTCCCGGTGTGGTTAAAAGTAAAAACGTTTATTCGCCCAAATAGGCTTGTTTGATTTTTTCATCGTCCAGCAGGTCGGCAGAGCGGCCGCTATGGTTCAGATTGCCGCTGTCCAGCACATAAGCGCGATCGGTCGACGCCAGCGCCAGCCTGGCGTTTTGTTCAACCAACAGTAGCGTGACACCGTCACGCGACAGGCGTTTGATAACCTCAAAAATGGCCTCAACCACGATAGGCGCCAAGCCCATAGAAGGCTCATCCAGTATGAGCAGGCGCGGGCGGCTCAGCAGCGCACGACCGATCGCCACCATCTGCTGCTCACCCCCGGAAAGTAATCCGGCCTGTTGGCGCAGCCGTTCGCGCAAGCGAGGGAAAAGCGCGCAAACCAGCTCCAAATCCTGTCGAACCGCCGGTTTGTCAGAGCGTGAATAAGCGCCAAGCTGCAGATTCTCCAATACCGTCATGCGAGCGAAAATCCCGCGGCCTTCAGGCACCATCACCAGCCCCTGCTGCAGCAAGCGATGCGGGGGTACGCCGCGAATGGAAAGGCCGTCGAACAGGATTTCTCCTTCAAACGGCTGCAGGCCGGTCAGAGCGCGCAGGCTGGAGGTCTTGCCCGCGCCGTTGGCGCCGATTAACGTCACCTGTTCGCCGCTGTTCACCGTAAAATCGATGCCTTTCACCGCATGAATCCCGCCGTAAGACACTTTTAAATTTTTAACGCTGAGTAAGGGCTCAGACATGGGCAGCGCCTCCCAGATAAGCGTGGATCACCGCAGGCTCACGCCTTACCTGTGCCGGTTCGCCTTCGGCGATGACTTTGCCGTAGTCGAGCACCGTCATGCGGTCGCACAGCCCCATCACCAGCTTGACGTCATGCTCGATCAGCAACAGCGTTTTGCCACTGTCTCGAATGCGTAGCAGCAGATCGCGCAGTGCCACTTTTTCGGCCGCGTTCATCCCGGCGGCGGGTTCATCCAACGCCAACAATTTGGGCTCGGTCGCCAATGCCCGGGCGATTTCCAGCCGGCGCTGGTGGCCATAGGAAAGATCGCCGGCGCGATAATGCGCGAACTGACTGATGCCGACGTAGTCGAGCAGCGCGTGGGATTTTTCGCGCGTGGCCTGTTCTTCCTGTCGGGCGCGCCGATGGCGTGAAATCGCTGCCCACAGGCCGTTGCGGGTGCGCAAGTGGCAGCCGACCATCACGTTTTCCAGCACGCTCATCTCATTGAACAGGCGCAGGTTCTGGAAGGTGCGGGCGATACCGGCCTGTGCCACCTTATCGATAGCCTGCGGCTTGTAGCGTTGATCATGCAGGCGGAATTCGCCGCTGTCGGCGCGGTACAGACCGGTGATCAGGTTAAAGCAGGTGGTTTTGCCGGCACCGTTGGGGCCAATCAGGCCGTAAATCTCTCCCTGACGGATGCTGATACTGACATTGTCCACCGCGGTTAATCCGCCAAAGCGTTTACTGACGTGACTGAGCGTGAGAAGCGGCGTCATAAAGTGACCCCCTGTGGATGACGTGCGGGCCACAGGCCTGCCGGGCGATACAGCATCACCAGAATCAACGCCAGCCCGTAGAACAACTGACGGATGATCTCCGGATCGATCCACACCTGACCGAACAGGGCCTGTTGCAGCGGCCCCATGGTGCTGCGCAGCAGTTCAGGCAAGGCGGCCAGCAACAAGGCGCCGAGGATCACTCCGGGGATATGGCCCATGCCGCCCAATACCACCATCGCCAGTACCGCGATGGATTCTTGCAGCGTAAAGGACTCCGGTGAGACAAATCCTTGAAATGCTGCGAATAAAGCGCCAGCGATGCCGCCAAAAGTGGCGCCGATGGCGAATGCCAACAGCTTGAAATTACGGGTATTGATGCCCATCGCCCGTGCCGCGTCTTCATCTTCGCGGATGGCGGTCCAGGCCCGACCCACCCGTGAATGTTGCAGGCGAAGACAGATAAACAGGATCAGCAGCAGCAGGGCGGCGAACAGGTAGTAATAGAGGTACAGTGACGAAAAGCGGAAACCGAACCACTGATGCATACCCGAAAACTTCAGGCCAAACAGTGAAACCGGATCGATGCCGGAGATCCCTTTGGGGCCGTTGGTGATGTTCAGCGGCCGGTCCAGATTGCGCATCAGAATGCGGACGATCTCGCCGAAGCCCAAGGTGACGATCGCCAAATAGTCTCCACGCAGTCGCAGCGTCGGTGCGCCCAGCAGAATGCCGCACAACGCCGCCAATATTGCCGCCAGCGGGATCAGCAGCAGAATAGACAAATGCAGCCCATCGGGGAACCACTGCAACAGGATTGGAAACTGCTCGGTCAGGTGGGGTGACGACAGCAGAGCGGTTAGGTAGGCGCCTACCGCGTAAAAAGCGATAAACCCCATGTCCAGCAAACCGGTTAGGCCAACCACGATGTTCAGCCCTAACGCCAGCATCAGGTAGAGCAAGGCAAAATCAATCACCCGCACCCAGTAGTTACCACCGGCGGCACCGGCCACCCAGGGGGCAAGCAGCAGGCCGAGCATAAACAGCGCCACGCCGAGTCTGGCGCGGCCAGGGGAATCGGTTTGCTGTAGGTGAGTCAAAATAGTCATCTTGTATCCTCAGGCGCGGGTGGCGACGCGTTCGCCCAGCAGGCCGGATGGGCGAAATACCAACACGGAGATCAATATCAGGAAGGCGAAAACGTCCTGATAATTACTGCCGAAGGTGCCCCCGGTCAGTTCGCCGAGATAACCGGTGCCCAGCGACTCGAACAACCCCAGCAACAGGCCGCCGAGCATGGCGCCGCGCAGGTTGCCGATACCGCCCAATACGGCGGCGGTGAAGGCTTTGATGCCCGGCAGGAACCCCATGGAGAAACCGGCATTGCCGTAGTTGCTGGCCATCATGATGCCCGCCACGGCCGCTAAAGCACCGCCGAGGGCGAACGTCAGAACGATGATGCGGTTGGGGTCTATGCCCATCAGGCCGGCAACCTGCGGGTTTTCCGCCGTGGCGCGCATGGCGCGGCCAAAGCGCGAGTGTTCGACCAATAGCAGCAGCCCGGCCATCACCAGCAGCGCGATAGCCAGCGTGGCAATACCGGTACCGGTGATCACTGCCGGCGCGTGGTTGGCGCTGCCAGACGTCAGGGCGATGGGTTCCATGGGCAACAGTTGCGGGAACATTAAGGGATTGCGTGACCAGATCAGCATCGCCAGCGTTTGCAGCAGCAGAGAAACGCCAATCCCGCTGATCAGCGGCGCCAGGCGCGGGGCATTGCGCAGACGGCGATAGGCCAGACGCTCAATACTCATCGATACTAGCGAGCAGACCGCCATGGCGATCAGCGCCGCCAGCAACAGCGTGACGTAAGGTGATAGCGTCGGGAAATGATGTTGTAACACACCGATGGCGGACAACGCGCTCAGCGCGCCGACCATCAGCACATCGCCGTGGGCAAAATTGATGATGCGCAGAATGCCGTACACCATGGTGTAACCCAGGGCAATCAATGCATAAATACTGCCAAGCATCAGTCCGTTGACGGTCTGCTGTACCAGCGTATCCATAGGAAGGAGTCCCGAAAAATAATGATTCAGGAAGCTCACAGTAGAGAATTAAAAAAAATTGTAAAATACGGAAAAATAATTTCTTATACAGAAAATGTGTGTTTTTAATTGTTTGATTTATTTGTATATTAATTTTTAATTAGCGGCGATTTTTCAGCAAAATAGTCAACATATGAAAAAAACAGAACAATACAATGCGTCGTTACCCAATGATCCACCGCTGCGCGCCGTGCGGGCATTTGAGGCTATCGCGCGTTTGGGGAGCATCAGCGCCGCGGCGCTTGAGCTGGAAATATCGCCTTCGGCGGTGAGCCATCAGCTCAAAACGCTGGAGGCCTTTCTGCAAATGCCGCTGACCGAACGCCAGGGGCGCCGGTTAATATTGCGCAGCGAAGGACGGGACTATTACCGTTCTATCCGCTCGGCATTTAACGTATTGCGTCAGGCAACCGAGCAGGTGCGCGAGCAGTCGGCTTCCCGGCAGGTCACCATCAGCCTGATCCCGTTGTTCGGCATGGGCTGGTTCATTCCGCGACTGCGCGGCTTTCTGCGCGAAAATCCCGAGATAGATATCAACGTGGTGTATGCCAATCATCGCAATTACCTCAGCGATGCCGCAGATATCTCGATCCGCTTTGGTGCGGGGCAATGGAGCGGCTATCGCAGTGAAAAACTGATGTCCGGCAAAATGGTGCCGGTATGCAGCCGCAGCTTTATCAAGCTGCACGGGCTGTTGGACACGCCGGAGCAACTTGCACCTTTGCCGTTGCTGCACGACGAAGAGCGCGCTACCTGGATGCAGTGGTTTCAGTCAGCCGGTGTCAAACGACCGCTGCGCAGTACCGGCCCGATGTTTGAAGACGGTCTGCTAACGTTGGCGGCGGTGCAGGCGGGCCTGGGCTGTGCGCTGATGCGTGAACCCCTGATCGAACCCTATCTCAACAGCGGCGAGCTGGTTAAGTTGTTCGATCTGGCGATTGACGATGGGCGCGATTACTACCTGTGCGTGCGGCAAGACAATGAACTGTCACCAGAAGGGTTGAACTTGCAGCGCTGGCTGCTGAAAGAGGCGGGGAACTGAAGGTTCTCACCCAATATCGGCACGCGCTAACCGCCTGAATTGACTATCCTGAATAAATCGTAATGGCTTATTCAGGAAACTTCGATGAGCACAGGGAATGAACAGGAACAGACGCCGAAAATAAGCATGCCGCTGTTGGCCGGCGGCGCACTGGGGGTGGTGTTTGGTGATATCGGCACCAGCCCGTTATACACCCTGAAAACCGTGCTCTATCTCTCGGGGGATGCGCCGTCCGCGCCGGTGATCCTGGGCCTGCTGTCGCTGATTTTCTGGACGCTGGTGATCGTCACCTCGCTGAAATACGCCATGTTTGCCATGCGCATCGATAACCGCGGTGAAGGCGGCATTATGGCGTTGATGTCGTTACTGGTCAGCAAGAAAAAGGCCCGGCCGATGGTGTTGTTTGCCGGCCTGTTCGGTGCGGCGCTGATCTACGGCGACGGGGCTATTACCCCGGCGATTTCGGTGCTGTCGGCGTTGGAAGGGCTGAACATCGTACTGCCCGAGTCGAAACCCTATATTTTGCCTGCGGCGGTGCTGATCCTGGTGAGCTTGTTTGCCATTCAGCCGTTAGGGACCGCGCGTATCGGTAAAGTCTTTGGGCCTATCATGGCGCTGTGGTTTTTCTCTATCGCGGTGCTGGGTATTTGGGGCATCGTTCAGCATCCGGCGGTGCTGATGGCATTGAATCCGCTGTACGGCATCCACTTTCTGTTTTCCAACGGGCTGACCAGCTTTTTAGTGCTGGGTGGGGTGTTTCTCTGCGTCACCGGCGCAGAGGCGCTGTATGCCGACATGGGGCACTTTGGCAAAAAGCCGATTTGGCTGGCCTGGTTTGGTATCGTCTTCCCCAGTCTGCTGCTGAACTATGCCGGCCAGGCCGCGTTGATCCTCTCCGGCGCCGACGTCACCCAAAACATCTTTTTCCGCCTGTGCCCGCCGATGCTGCAGATCCCTCTGGTGATCCTGGCGACCTTGGCCACCATTATCGCCAGTCAGGCGATCATCAGCGGCGCCTTTTCCATGACCCGTCAGGCAATCCAACTGGGTTGGTTGCCGCGTTTGCGGGTGAAACAGACCACTGAGGAGAGCTACGGGCAAATCTATATCGGTGCCATCAACTGGTTGCTGATGGCGGTGACGGTTTTTCTGACGGTGTTTTTCAAGTCTTCCGACAATCTGGCCGCGGCTTACGGCATTGCGGTTTCTCTCACCATGATCATGACCACCGGGCTTTTGTTTGTGGCCATGCGCGAAGTATGGCGTTGGGGAACGCTCGCCAGCCTGTTGGTTGCCGGTGGCTTTTTTATCGTCGATCTCAGCTTCCTGTTGGCTAACCTCAGCAAAGTCATGCAGGGCGGTTATGTCCCATTGCTGATGGCCACGCTGGTCTATGGCGTGATGTTAATCTGGCACCGCGGAGTGCTGGCGGCTTCTCGCACGCTGGGGGAAAAGAACCTGCCGCTGGCGGATTTTCTGGCGCATCTTGAAGAACGTAACATCCCAAGGGTGCCAGGCACGGCCATTTTTCTGACCCGAACGTTAAATGGTACGCCGCCGGTGATGAGATGGCAGGTTAAACGCAACGGTTCGCTGCACGCCAATGTGCTGGCGCTGCACATCATGATTGTTAACGAACCGCGGGTGGCAAACGCCGAACGTTTGGTGATGCGGCAACAGTCGCCGGGTTTCTGGTGCGCGGTAGCCAGCTATGGCTTTATGGAACGGCCCAATATTCCGCGTTTATTACAGCATGCGGAGGCGCAGAAAACCGGGCTGAACTTTGACGATGCTACCTATTACCTGGGCCATGAAAGCGTGGTGCGCCGTGAAACCCGTGACCGATTGCCGGCCTGGCAGCGCAACATTTTTGCGCTGATGGTGCGTAACGGCATGCACGTGACGGATTATTATTATTTGCCCAGCGATCAGGTGGTGGAGATCAGCCGTCGGGTGCCGGTTTGAGCCGTCTGGCTATAGGTTAAAAGCAAAGGTTATTTAGCCGTCGGAGCGCGAGGGAGTAAATTGCCGTGGCAGCGAAGGGCGCTGCTTGCTGATGAAGGGCTTATGTCATTATTCGATCTTACCGCGCTGGCCGCCGATTTGCCGCAGGCATGGCGCTCCAGCGTACTTGGGCAGGTAGGCGCGGCCAATATCAAAGTGTTGCGGATGGATCAGCGTGAGATTGCCGAAGAGGTCCACGATTATCATGAAGGATTGCTGGTGATCGCCGGGCAACTGCGGCTTGAAGTGCAGGGTGAGGAAATCACGATTAACGCCGGGCAACTGTATCAGGCCGCCGCTGGCGTGCCGCATCGGGTGCTGGCGGGCAGCCAGGGCACCCTGGTGATTTTTGATTTGCCGGAGTGATCAATCCAGCGTGGCGAGCGCAATTTTGACCGCCGCTTCCAATCTTGCCCGGCTGACGCCATCGCGCGCCTGAATCGACAACCCGTGCAGGAAGGCGGCAAAATAGTCGCCAAGAGCATCGGCATCGGTATCGGGCGGCAGTTCACCGCAGGCGACGGCGGCGTGCAGGCGATCAATAATGCCTTGGGTGCGAAGCAGACGATGTTCCGCCAGCCAGGCTTTGATCCCGCTGTTTTCGTCGCTGACGCTGGCGGCAGAGGAAACCACCATACACCCTTGCGGCAGGTCTGCGCGGCTGTAGAGCGCCACTGCATCGTCCAGCATGCGTTTTATCGCCAGGCGCACGCTGCTTTCTTCACTGAATGCGCGATCGGCAAATCCGCCTTCATGGCTTTCGTAACTTTCGATGGCTTCACGAAACAGCAACTCTTTCGAGCCGAACGCCTTGTAGATACGGGCGGAAGCGATGCCCAGTTCGGTCACCAAATCCGACATCGAGGTGCCTTCGTACCCCTGACGCCAAAATAAATCTCGTGCTTTCAGTAACGCCTGCTCACGGTCGAATTCGCGCGGTCTGCCTGCCATTAATCAATTCCTGGTTGCCTGTCCCTCAGCGAAACAGGATCGCTTAAATCTATTGTAATACCAACGAGTTTTTAAAATTCGCTTGCTGAGAGATTCATTTAAGCCTATTGTTTGTCAATCGACAAACAATAGGAGTTTACGATGAAAACCCTGAAAGGTCCAAGCCTGCATCTCGCCCAATTCAGTGACGACGCAGCCCCATTCAACAGCTTGCCGGCTATCGCTCAATGGGCGGCAGAAACCGGTTTTAACGCCCTGCAGATCCCCGCCTGGGACAGCCGACTGTTTGATCTGGCCACCGCGGCGGAAAGCCAGACTTATTGCGACGAACTGATCGGCATGCTGGCGGAGCAGGGACTGGTAGTCAGCGAACTGACCACCCACATTTTCGGTCAGCTGATGGCGGTGCATCCGGCTTATGACGCATTGTGCGACAGCTTTGCGCCACCGGCATTGCATGGCAACCCGCAGGCGCGCAGCGAGTGGGCGCACCAGCAACTGCTGCTGGCGGCCAAAGCCTCAGCGCGAATGGGCCTGACCGAAATGGGCACCTTTTCCGGTTCGCTGGCCTGGCCTTATCTATTCCCGTTCCCGCAGCGCCCGGCGGGGCTTATCGAAACCGCGTTCGATGAGTTGGCCAAACGCTGGCTGCCGGTGCTCAACGCCTGCGATGAACAGGGGGTGAACCTGTGTTATGAAATCCACCCCAGTGAAGACCTGCACGACGGCGTGACCTTTGAAATGTTCCATCAGCGTGTTGGCGGACATCCGCGCTGCCAAATACTGTTCGATCCGAGCCACTTCGTGCTGCAACAGCTGAACTATCTGGATTACATCGATATTTATAAGGATTTCATTCGCATGTTCCACGTCAAGGATGCCGAATTCAATCCGACCGGGCGGCAGGGCATTTACGGGGGTTATCAGTCATGGACCGAGCGCGCCGGACGTTTCCGCTCATTGGGTGACGGCCAGGTGGATTTCAAGGGCATCTTCTCCCGGCTGACGCAGCACGGTTACGAGGGTTGGGCCACGCTGGAGTGGGAGTGCTGCCTGAAGCATCCACAGGATGGGGCCCGCGAAGGTGCCGCCTTTATTCGTGAACACATCATCAACGTGACCGACAAGGTGTTTGATGACTTCGCCGGTGCGCCGGTTGATCAACAGCAAATCAATACCTTGCTCGGCCTGCGCTGAGCCCGCAATTCCACGACGGAGAACATCAATGACACTGCAAAATAACGGGTCCATGACCAATGGACCTGAGCCGGAACACGTCTATGCGCGGGTAAAGGGTAACCGCATCCACTGCGTCACGCTGGGCGAAGGGCAGCCGGTATTGCTTATCCCTGGCTGGCCGCAGACCTGGTTTACCTGGCGTCATGTCATGCAAGCGCTGGCGGCGGCCGGTTTTAAAGCGATAGCGGTAGACCCGCCGGGCATCGGCGATTCGGACAAGCCGATCGGGGGATATGACACCGGCAGCGTTGCCGCGACGCTGCACCAGACCATGCTGCAACTGGGGCATGAACGTTACCAACTGATCGGCCATGACATCGGCATGTGGGTTGGCTATGCAATGGCGAGCGACTTCCCGCAGGCGGTGACGGGGCTGGTGCTGACGGAAGCGGTTATTCCCGGCCTGGCACCGGCGCCACCGATTTTTGTCCCGGCAGATCAAAATATTTTCCTGTGGCACTTCATGTTCAACCAACTGGCGGATCTGCCGGAGACGTTGACGCTGGGCCGTGAGAGAGAGTATCTCAGCTATATCTTTAACCGCTGGTCCTATCGCCGGGATCGGGTGGCGGCAGAAACCTATATTGCCGCCTATTCAGCACCGGGAAGCCTGCGGGCCGGTTTTGACTACTACCGCGCCATTCCGGAAACCATCCGCCAAAACCAGCGGCGGGCAGAGACTCGGCTAACCATGCCGGTGATGACCATTGGTGCAGAACATGCTACTGGCGAGGCGCCATTCGTCACGCTGCGTGACAACGCGGTGGATCTGCGAGGAGAAACCGTGGCCGGCTGTGGCCATTTCATCACCGAAGAGTGTCACGAGGAATTTATCGCGTTGGTGATCCCCTTCCTGTCAGGGAGCCAGAACCATGCCGCTTGATCCTCAGATTGCTCGTTTTCTGGCGGAGGCTGCGCAGGCACCGGCGCCTGCATCGCTCAGTGAGATGCGGGATATCGCCCAGGCCGGCTTGTTGGCGCTGCAGGGTGAAGCCGAAGCCAGTGGTGGCGTCCGTGATGGTTGGGTGACCGCTGACGACGGGCGTGCTATCGCCATTCGTGCCTATACGCCGGGAGGAGCGACGCCGGGTGAGCCTCTGCCTGCTATGCTGTATGCCCACGGCGGCGGCTGGTGTCTGGGATCGCTGGCGCTGTATGACCGGCCTTGTCAGGCACTGGCCAATGCCACCGGGCGAGTGATCCTGTCGGTTGATTACCGGTTGGCGCCTGAGTATCCCTATCCACGGCCGCTTGAGGACGTGTATCAGGCCCTGTGCGGCGTGGTGGAAAGGGCCGATGAGTGGGGCGTTGACGTTGCCCGCATGGCGGTAGGCGGCGACAGCGCAGGCGGCAACCTGGCCGCGGCGGTGGCGTTATTGGCCCGAGACCGCAAGGGGCCGCAGATTGAGCATCAGCTGTTGCTGTATCCGGCATTGAGTCGTGCTATGGATACCGCAAGCTATGAGGAGTACGCGCAAGGGTATTATTTGACGCGGGAAGTGATGGCGTTTTGTTGGAACACCTATCTGGGCGAAGCGGACAAGCCGCAGGATCCTTACGCAGAGCCACTGCATGCCCCAAGGTTACAGCGGTTACCCCCGGCGACCATTCTCAGCTGCGAATACGATCCGTTGCGTGATGAAGCCGAGCTTTATGCCAAGCGGTTACAGGAGGCGGGCGTAGCGGTGCGTTGCGAGCGGCTGCCGGGCATGGTGCATGCCTGCATTCACATGCTGGGCTTGACCCCGGCGGCGCGGGTGTTGTTCGACAAGGTTGGCTGATAAAAAATGCCCCGTATGAATGATACGGGGCATATGTACCGGCCTGAGTGGCTTAACGGCCGGCGACGGTGACGAAGCGGGTTTCCAGATAGGATTCGATCGCTTCGCTGCCGCCTTCGGTACCGTGGCCGGAGTCTTTCACCCCGCCAAACGGCGTTTCCGGCAGGCCAAAACCGATATGGTTAATGCTGAGCATGCCGCTTTCCACATCGCGTCCCAGCGCCGTCACCGTGGCGATGCTGCGGCTGTAGGCGTAAGCCGCCAGACCGTATGGCAGGCGGTTAGCCTCGGCAATGGCTTCCTCATAAGTGGTGAACGGACGCAGCAGGGCTACCGGACCAAAAGGTTCTTCAGACATCGCGCGCGCACTCAACGGCACGTCACGTAATACCGTCGGTTCGAAGAAATTGCCGACGCCCGCCACCCGGTGACCGCCGGTCGTGGCTTTAGCACCCTGGGCAATCGCATCCTTCACAAAGGCATCAATGGCTTCTACGCTGCGTTGCAGAACCATCGGGCCCATGGTGACGCCTTCCTCCAGACCATTGCCCAGCTTGATATCACGCACCGCAGCGGTGAATTTTTCAACGAAGGCTTCATAAACGCCTTGCTGGATCAGGAAACGGGTCGGGGCGATGCAGACCTGGCCGGCGTTGCGGAATTTGGCCAACGCCAGCTCTTTGGCGGCAGCGTCGAGATCGGCATCGTCAAAAATCAACACCGGCGCGTGGCCACCCAACTCCATGGTGGCTTTTTTCATGTGCTGGCCGGCCAGTGCCGCCAAATGTTTACCCACGCGGGTGGAGCCGGTGAACGAGATTTTGCGAATGGTCGGATGCGGGATCAGGTACTCGGAGATCTCCGACGGAGTCCCATATACCAGCGCGATAACGCCCGCCGGCACGCCTGCGTCGGCAAAGGCTCTGATCAGCTCCGCCGGTGAGGCCGGAGTTTCTTCCGGGCCTTTGACGATGATCGAACAGCCTGCTGCCAGCGCGGCGGACAGTTTGCGTACGATCTGATTAATCGGGAAGTTCCACGGAGTAAAGGCGGCAACCGGCCCAACCGGCAGCTTGAGGGTCTGCTGCTGCACATCGCGACTGCGGGACGGGATAATCTGGCCGTAGGTGCGGCTGGCTTCGCCGGCAAACCAGTCGATCACGTCCGCCGAATTGAGAATTTCAACCTTGGCCTGCGCCACCGGTTTGCCTTGTTCCTGACTCATGATGGCGGCGATCTTCTCGGCGCGCTCACGCAACAATGCTGCGGCCTTGCGCATCAGGTTTGCACGCTGATAGGCGGAGGTGTCGCGCCAGACTTTAAAACCGCGTTCGGTTGCGTCCAGTGCCAGATCAAGATCGGCTGCGGCGGCATGCGCCACGCTGCCAATCACCTCATCGGTCGCGGGGTTGGTGACCGGCGTGGTTTTGCCGGCGACTGCGTTACGCCATTGTCCGTCGATATAGAGTTGAGTATCTGGATACATTGTTGCCTCTTACTTTCAAGGGGTTAAAAACGGGTTTCCCGTTCTGCGGCGGGATAATCAAGACGCCGGTGCCGGCTTGCTGACGCCGGGCGCTGAGTAAAATACCCTACGCTGAATGAGTACCAGCGTCCAGAGAACCGCGTTACGCACTACTCAAAACCTGCCGCGTTGACTATCATATCGGCACCAGCGAAATAGAAGCAGGGTGGCAAGGTGCAGGGTGTTCCACAACAGTTTCCCTTTGAAAAAGACAGCGCGCAGTTTCGGCATTTGCCGCAGGTGCCGGGCGTTGAGCTTTATCACGCCCATATAGAGCGCTATGTTTTTGAGCCGCACACGCACAATGCCTTCGCCATTGGCACCGTCGATTTTGGCGCTGAACGTTTCCGCTACCGTGGCGCGCAACATTTGGCGGCGCCGGGTTCGTTGGTATTGATGAACCCGGACGAGTTGCACACCGGCGAGGCGGAAACCGCCGGCGGCTGGAATTATCGGATGCTGTATCTGGAGCCGGACACGCTGGAATTGCTGTCGGGTGAGCAGGGGTTCTGGTTTACCGAAGCGGTACGCGAGGATCCATTGGCGGCGCAGCGATTGTCCGCCACCCTGGCCGCGCTGTGGCAAGCCAAAGATCCCTTGACCATCGACGACTTGCTGATGCAGGTCATCGGCATTTTCCGCCCACACATTCAGGCGGCACGCCCGTTGAAGGCAGAGGCGGCGCACCGTTTCGATATCGTCAAAAGCTACCTGCACGATAACTTTGCCTCTGTCATTACGCTGGAGCAGTTAGCGGCGCTGGTTTCGCTCAGCCCATATCATTTTCTGCGTAAATTCAAAGCCCAATATCACGTATCCCCCCAACAGATGCTGATGGCGATCCGTCTGTCACAGGCCAAACTGATGCTGGGGCGCGGTATGCCCGCGGCCCAGGTGGCGGCAGCGGCGGGGTTGACCGATCAGGCGCATTTGACGCGCGCCTTTGCCAATCGTTACGGTGTCACGCCAGTGCGCTACCAGAAACAGGTCACCAACCGCTAAAACAGCAACCTGCTACAATATTTTCCCGCCCGAGTTCGTTAGGCTGACCCCCAAGAATTAATCACGGGTTCGCATTGCTGTTCCCGGTTGTTGATGGAGTCATTATGTTTGTCGGCGTGTTATTTGCCTTGTCTGCCGGACTGATGTGGGGGCTGATTTTTGTCGGCCCGGTGTTAATCCCTGAATACCCGGCGGCACTGCAGTCGACCGGGCGTTATCTGGCCTTTGGGCTGATTGCCTTGCCGTTGGCGTGGTTTGATCGTCATCGTCTGAAAAAGTTACATCGTCACGATTGGCTGGAGGCGTTAAAGCTGACGGCGATTGGCAACCTGCTGTATTACCTGTGCCTGGCGAGTGCCATTCAACGTACTGGCGCGCCGGTTTCTACCATGATTATCGGTACGCTGCCGGTGGTCATTTCGGTGACCGCCAACCTGTTTTACAGCCAGCACGATGGCCGACTTTCCTGGCGTAAACTGACACCGGCGCTGGTGCTGATTGCCTGCGGTCTGGCATTGGTCAACGTTGCCGAACTGCAGGGCAATACGGCCCCGGTTGACGTCTGGCGTTATACCAGCGGCTTGGGCCTGGCGGTGTTGGCGGTGGCGTGCTGGACCTGGTTCCCATTGCGTAATGCCCGCTGGCTGCGGGAGAACCCGGGCCAAAGGTCCGCAACCTGGGCAACGGCTCAGGGGCTGGTGACGCTGCCGCTGGCACTGATCGGTTACGTGGTGGTTTGCGGTCAATTGGCTTTTACCCAGCCGGAGTTTGCGTTGCCTTTCGGACCCAGGCCTGAAGTATTTGTCCCGTTGATGATTGCCATTGGCATGTTGTGTTCGTGGATTGGCGCATTGTGCTGGAATGAGGCGAGTCAGCGCCTGCCGACGGTGTTGGTCGGGCCGCTGATCGTCTTCGAAATTCTGGCGGGGTTGGCTTACACCTTTATGCTGCGCCAGGCCTGGCCACCGCTGCTGACGTTGGGCGGTATTGCCTGCCTGATCGTGGGAGTCGTGTCTGCGATGCGGATTAAGCCACAACCGGTGGTGGTCAGTATTGGGGCCAAGGAGTAACGCCTGCCGCAGAGCGCGGCAGGCGGTAAGTTTACTTTTTGCTGTGGTGAATGATCTCTTCGGCCACGTTGCGCGGCGCTTCGGCGTAGTGGCTGAACTCCATGGTGTAGGTGGCGCGCCCCTGCGACATCGAGCGCAAGGTGGTGGAATAGCCAAACATCTCCGACAGCGGCACCTTGGCATGAATCTCCTTGCCGCCGCCGCCCGGAATATCTTCCATCCCTTGCACCAGTCCGCGGCGTGACGACAGATCGCCCATCACGCTGCCGGCGTAATCTTCCGGCGTTTCTACCTCTACCGACATAATGGGTTCGAGGATCACCGGATCCGCCTGACGGCAGGCCTCTTTAAAACCGAAGATGGCCGCCATACGGAACGCCTGCTCCGAGGAGTCGACGTCGTGGTAAGAGCCAAAGGTCAGGTGCACTTTGACATCGACCACCTGATAGCCAGCCAGCACGCCGTTATTCAAGGCTTCCAGCACGCCTTTTCTCACTGCCGGGATAAATTCGCCCGGGATCACGCCGCCTTTGATTTCATCGAAAAATTCAAAGCCCTTGCCCGGCTCATTGGGTTCCACCGTCAATACCACGTGGCCGTACTGGCCTTTACCGCCGGACTGGCGCACGAACTTGCCTTCCACGTCGGTCACGCGCTTGCGGATAGTTTCGCGGTAGGACACCTGCGGTTTGCCGGTGGTGGTCGCCACGCCAAATTCACGCCGCATGCGGTCGACGATAATTTCCAAATGCAGTTCGCCCATGCCGTAAATAATGGTCTGGCCCGACTCTTCGTCGGTACGCACGCGAAATGATGGATCCTCTGAGGAAAGGCGTTGCAGCGCGATGCCCATCTTCTCCTGATCGGCTTTGGTTTTCGGCTCTATCGCCTGAGCGATGACCGGTTCCGGGAACACCATTTTCTCCAGCGTGATAATCGCGTTGGGATCGCACAGGGTGTCGCCGGTGGTAACATCTTTTAGCCCCACGCAGGCGGCGATGTCACCGGCGTGCAGCTCTTCGACATCTTTACGATCGTTGGCGTGCATTTGCACGATGCGGCCAATACGTTCTTTCTTCCCCTTCACCGGGTTGTATACGCTGCTGCCTTTGGCCAATACGCCGGAATACACTCGCACAAAGGTCAATTGGCCGACGAAGGGATCGGTCATCAGCTTGAATGCCAGCGCCGAGAACTTTTCATCGTCAGACGCGCGGCGGATCACGATATTGTCGCGCTCGTCGTGGCCTTCCATCGGTGGAACGTCAAGCGGCGAGGGCATCAGCTCAATCACCGCGTCCAGCATGCGTTGCACCCCTTTGTTGCGGAATGCGGAACCGCACAGCATCGGCTGAATTTCGCCGGCCACGGTGCGCAGGCGCAGGCCGCGAACGATCTCTTCTTCGCTTAGCGGTACCTGATTAAGGTACTTGTCCATCAGCTCTTCCGAGCCTTCGGCGGCAGCTTCGACCATTTTATCCCGCCATTCCTGTGCCGATTCACGCAGATCCGCCGGGATCTCTTCAAAGCTGAAACTCATCCCCTGGGTCGCTTCGTCCCACAGGATTGCTTTCATGGTTACCAAGTCCACCACGCCGGTGAAGTGGTCTTCAGCACCAATGGGTATGACGATCGGTACCGGATTGGCCTTAAGGCGCTCGATCATCATTTTGCGCACGCGGAAAAAGTCAGCGCCCACGCGGTCCATTTTGTTGACGAACGCCAGCCGCGGCACCTTGTATTTATTGGCCTGGCGCCAGACGGTTTCCGACTGCGGCTGTACGCCACCCACCGAGTCGTAGACCATGACCGCGCCATCGAGCACGCGCATCGAACGTTCGACCTCAATGGTAAAGTCTACGTGCCCGGGGGTGTCGATAATATTGATGCGGTGCTGCGGATAATTATGCTGCATGCCGTTCCAGAAACAGGTCGTCGCCGCCGAAGTAATGGTAATGCCGCGTTCCTGCTCCTGCGCCATCCAGTCCATGGTGGCGGCGCCGTCGTGCACTTCGCCCAGCTTGTGACTGACCCCGGTGTAAAACAGAATCCGCTCGGTGGTGGTGGTTTTGCCGGCATCGATATGCGCCGAGATGCCGATATTGCGGTAGCGTTCGAGGGGGGTAGTACGTGACATAATTAACCTTTCTTAGCCGCATCAAAGAAGGGCGGCTTTAAGCAGCATGAATAATTATGATAATCCTCTGTGGGTTATCTCCGGACGGGTGAATGCTTGCACCGGTCACAAACTAATCGTAGTTGATGAAAGGGTTTTTACTCAACGATGGCTGCGATAGGTTTTATCGTTAAGCGAGTTGAGTGAGACGCCAGGGTACTGCAACGCGAAGGCCAGGTTCGGGGGATACCGATGCCTGTTCTGCAGGCACCGGTTTGACTGAGATGCAGGTATTACCCGGCAAAAATATGTGCCTGACCGATGATATTCAGATTGACCAGAGTACCGGCGCGAAGGCCTTCGCGGCTGACGGTTTTAAGCTCAATCGTGGCGTCGTTGTTGGCCATACGCAAATTCAGGGTGGAGACAAAACCGGCGAAATCGATGTGGGTCACTACCGCCTGGCTGGAGTGTTGCGACTCGGACTGACTGATTTGGATTTGCTCCGGCCGCAGCATGATGCGGGCAGGCCCACGGCGGCTACCGTCGTCCACGGCAATCCGCCCCAACGCGCACTGGGCCCAACCCTGTTCCAGATCGGCGGAGAGCACCAGCGTCTCACCTAAAAATGTGGCGGTGGGTTCGTCGACCGGCCGTAGATAAAGATCCTGCGGCGGCCCAACCTGTGCCAGACGGCCATTGCGCATCACCGCCACCTGATCGGCAAACGACAACGCTTCAGTCTGATCGTGGGTCACCAAAATAGACGCCACTTTGGCTTCGGCCAGCAGCTCTGCCACCGCTTTGCGGGTCGCGGCACGCAAGCCGGTATCCAGCGCGGAGAAGGGTTCATCCAGCAACATCAATTTCGGCTGCTGGGAGAGTGCCCGGGCCAACGCCACGCGTTGCTGTTGCCCACCAGAAAGTTCGTGGGGCCACAGTGCACCCAGGCGACGATCCAGCGCCACCATGTCCATCAGCGCATCTATACGCAGCTGCTTGTCGCGCTTGCTGCCCTTCAGGCCAAAACCGATATTGCCGGCCACGGTGAAGTGCGGAAACAGCGCGCCATCTTGCGGGACAAAACCAATGCCCCGCAGGTGCGCTGGCACCCAGCCGCTGCCATTGTCCATCGAATGGCCCTGCAACATCACCCGACCGCTGTCCGGTATTTCGAAGCCGGCGATGATGCGCAGCAGGGTGGTTTTCCCCGAGCCGGAAGGGCCGACAATCGCGGTGCGGCTGCCCGGGGCAACCTGCAAATCAACATGCTCCAGCACCTTGATCGCGTTATAGGACTTACCGATGCCTTGTAGTTCAAGCGTGCTCATAATCCCGCCGTGCGTTTGGATTGAGAATAAAGAAGCCAGGTCAGTGGCAGCGACAACACCACCATAATCAGCGCGTAAGGGGCCGCCGCCACATAGTCGATCTCGCTGGTCAGCGCCCAGAAAGCGGTAGCTAACGTGCGGGTACCGTTGGGGGCCAGCAGCAGGGTGGCAGTCAATTCGTTGGAGATGGCCAGAAACACCAGTGCCGCACCGGCGGCCGCGCCGGGAGCCGCCAGTCGCAGCGTGGTACTCCACAGCGCCTGCGCCGGGGATCGGCCGAGGCTGCGCGCTACATTTTCCAACTCTACCGGTGCCTGAGCGATGCCCGCACGCAGGTTGATCAAGGCTCGCGGCATAAACATCAGTAAATAGGCCAGCAGCAGGGTAATTTCGGTTTGATAAATTGGGCGGAAGCTGTGAATGGTGATGGTGACCAACGCCAACGCCACGACGATACCGGGCAGCGAGCTGGTGACATAATTGCAGCCTTCCAAAATCCGATACAGTCGTGCCGGATAGCGTACCGAAAGCCAGGCCATTGGGATGGCGCATAAGGTGATCAACAGCGCTCCGCCGGCCGCCAGCGACAGCGTTTGCAGCAGGGCTGGCAGTAGTTCGGCATTGCGCCAGACCTCAAATCCACCCAAGGTCAGCCAGCGGGCCAGCGTGATAAAGGGCACCCCCAGCGCCAGCGCGGTGAGTACCAAGGGCAGTAGCAGGCCGAACAGGGTAGCGGCAGGCCCAAGACGGTAAGCGTTCTGGCTGCGGGCGCTGCCGGAACCGACGCGAGCATAGCGTGCCCGACCTCGACTGCCGGCTTCCAGCAGCAACAGCACCAGGCAGCAAAGCACCAGTACCCCGGCCAGCATATTGGCCGCCGGGCCGTTAAAAGTGGACTGGAACTGATCGAAAATGGCGGTGGTGAAGGTATCAAAGCGGATCATCGCATACAGGCCGTATTCCGCCAGCAAATGCAAAGCGATCAACAGTGAACCGCCCCAAATCGCCAATTTCAGCTGGGGCAATACCACGCGGAAAAACACCGCCAGCGGGCGGGTGCCCAGCGAAGTGGCGACGTCTTCAATACCGGGATCAAGCCGGCGCAGTACTGCGGCCGCCGGCAAGTAAATAAACGGGAAGTAGGCAATGACCGAAATAAAGACCCCTGCGCCCAAGCCATGCATCGAAGGTACCAGGCTTATCCAGGCGTAGCTTTGCACAAAGGCGGGCACCGCCAGCGGTGCGGTTGCTAACAGTGACCAGATACGCCGTCCGGGCAAGGTGGTACGCTCGGTCAACCAGGCCAACGCCACCCCAAGAACGGCACAAATAGGCAGTGTGAAGACCACCAGCAACAGAGTATTAAGCAGCAGTTCGGCCACCCGGGGGCGAAAAACCAGAGCTTTCACCGTCGGCCAACCGGTTTCAAACGCCACGCTAATGACAAACCCCAACGGCAACAGGGCCAGCAGGGAGAGTAAAATGGCGACCGCCACGATAAACAACCCCGGCCGCTGATGGCGTCGGGCTGAAGCGTAACGTGGCGCTGCACCGGCAGCGTTGAAACCTATATTCGACATAGGGTTAAAAGCTCTCTTTACGGACAAGACTGGCTTACAACAAACCGGCTTCGGTCATCAATTCGACGACTTTTTTGCCGTTCAGCGCGGAGGCGTCGACTTTAGGCGCGTCCAGCTCTTTCAGCGGTACCAGTTTCGGGTTGGAGGCTGCGTTAACGCCCACGGCATATTCGAACGCATTGTTGGTACGCAGGATCTCCTGGCCGTTTTTACCGGTGATCCACTTCACGAACGCCTGAGCCTGCTGCTGGTGTTTGCTTGAGGCCAACACGCCACCACCGGAGATGCTGACAAAAGCCCCCGGATCCTGGTGTTTGAAGTAGTAGAGCTTGATATTTTTACTGTTCTCGCCGGTCTTGGCACCGTCGACAAAGGGATAATAGTGATAGATGACACCGCTGTCGATTTGGCCGGCATTCACCGCTTTCATCACGGTGCTGTTGCCTTTGTAAGCGGTGAAGTTGGTTTTCATCGCTTTCAGCCATTCCAGGGTGGCTTTCTCGCCTTTTAGCTCCAGCAAGGCGCTGACGATCGCCTGGAAATCCGCACCTGAAGGTGAGGCAGCCCAGCGGCCTTTCCATTCCTGCTTGGCCAGATCCAGCAGTGATTTCGGCAATTGCGCTTCGGTCAACTTAGCCGGGTTGTAGACGAACACCGTTGAGCGGGCAGCAATGCCTATCCAACGGCCATGCTGTGGACGGTACTGCGGTTCAACCTGGGCCAGGGTAGTGGCGTCCAGGGGCGCAAACAGTTTGGCGTTATCCACCAACACCATCGCCGGGGAGTTTTCCGTCAGAAAAACGTCGGCAGGGGATGCACTCCCTTCTTGCACCAGTTGATTACCCAACTCACTGTCGCCGCCATTACGCAGGGTCACTTTAATGCCGGTGTCTTTAGTAAAACCGTCCACCCAGGATTTCACCAGGTTTTCATGCTGGGCGTTATAAATAACGATACCTTCATCCTGAGATGCGGCATTGGCGGAAAACGCCAGCATCATGGACGACGCCAACAGGGCAATGGGGCCGAGAGAAGTGAAACGCAGCTTCATACAGTCATCCTTTTTATTGAGAGAGTGCAGAGAAGAAAAGCGAATGAATAAGGCCTGACGAATGCCGGGCAGCCCTGATTGTATATAAGAACATTAATAATGATAGTGAAAACGATTCGTATTAATTTATTTTTATAAATTGCTCACTAATTATCTTGTCTTAAGGAAAAATTAAGCTTGAGTATTATTGATTCTTTTATTCGCTAATTCATCAGTATTTATAATGCGTTAATCGATTGGCAGTGCAATGAAACCAATAACCCCGCTGTTTGGCCTGTCATCTCCGCGGTCGGTGCAACTGCCCTCAGAACCACGAGTGACGCAGTTTAATGCATTCAACCATCGCCATTAAGTGTTGGCCGGGTAGCCGTTAACATTGCTTCAGCCCTGGTGAAAAACAGACTCATCAGGATGGCGAGTAGGAGTTTGATAATGAAAGAAATTCATGTTGTTCCACTCCAGTTATTTTGGTTATGAGTCATAGCGTTTAATGATTTAATTTATTCAACTGCTTCGATGAATATAGGCGTCGACAAAACACCAATAAGGGATAGCGACGTGACATATTCATTCAAGCTTAAGGGATTGGCTGGTCTAATCATCTTGTCTTTGCAGGCTGGCGTGGCGGTGCAGGCCGCCGAGGTGCCTGCGGGCGTTCAACTGGCCGCCAAACAGGAGCTGGTGCGGGCCAATGGTTACGAGCCGGCTACGCTGGATCCGAACCTGGCGGAAAGCAACGTGGAATTTTATATCTTCAATGACCTGTTTGAAGGGCTGCTGCGGGTGGGAAAAAATGGCGAGGTGATCCCCGCATTGGCCACCAAGTGGGAAACTAAGGGGACTGTCTGGACCTTCCATCTGCGGCCAGAAGCGAAATGGTCAAATGGCGATCCGGTGACCGCCGATGATTTTGTCTTTAGCTGGCGGCGCTTGACCGATCCCAAAACCGCTTCACCCTACGGCAGCTATCTGGCGTCGGCCTATGTATTGAATGCGGCGGAAATTAACGCCGGTGGCAAACCGCCGAGCGAACTGGGCGTGAAAGCGTTGGATGCCCATACCCTGCAGGTGACGCTGGCTGAACCTAACTCCTATTTGCTTAAACAGCTGGTGCATTTTCCGGTGCTGCCGGTAAATCGGAAAGTGGTGGAGCAATACGGCAAAAACTGGACCCAACCGCAAAACTTCGTCGGTAACGGAGCTTTCAAACTGGCGCAGTGGGTGGTGAATGAAAAAGTGGTCCTAGAGCGAAATACCCAGTATTGGGATAACGCCCACACGGTGCTCAATAAGGTGACATTCCTGCCGCTGCAAGGGTTCCCGGAAGTGGCGCGTTTTCGCGCCGGTGAGATCGAACTGGGTTACAGCGCACCGCCAGAGTTATACCAACAGTTGAAAAAAAACCTGGGCGATGAGCAACTGGTGACTTATCCGCTGCTGTCGACCAGCTACTTTGCCTTTAATAACCGGCAGCCGCCCTTTAACGACGTGCGTGTGCGTCAGGCGCTGAATCTGGCGCTGGATAAACAGGTGATTGCCGGCAAGGTCTTGGGCTATGGTCAACAGCCGGCCTGGACCTTTACCCCAACCGGCGCCGGTGGCTTTACCTTACAGCCTGGCGTGGCGGCGGGGTGGTCGCAAGAGCAACGCATTGCCCAAGCGAAAAAGCTGCTGGCGGAAGCCGGTTTTAACGCGCAGCATCCGTTACGTTTCACTCTGCTGTACAGCAACGACGCCACCATCAAGAAAATTGTGATCGCCGCTAGCGCGATGTGGAAAAAGAACCTGGGAGCAGAGGTCACTTTGAAAAATCAGGAGCGCAAGGTGGTATTGGACAATATCAACAACGGTCAATACAGTGCGGCGTTCAGCCGTTGGTTGGCGGATTACAACGATCCTTCCACTTTCCTGAATGTATTCCGCTCTACCAGCAGCGAGAACTCGGCCAAATATGCCAATGAGCATTACGATCGGCTACTGCACCAGGCTACCGCGGCGCAAAGCCCGGAACAGGTGCAGCAGGCCTTCCAGCAGGCAGAAGATGTGTTGGCGGTGGATACGCCGGTGGCCCCGGTGTACTACGAGGCTAACGCCACGCTGGTCAAACCCTATGTGAAAGGCATCGACTTTACTCGCCAGGGGCCGTTGTACGACAAAAACGTGTATATCCTCGCGCATTGACGGTAAATAATGTGGGTTAGGATTGTTCCGTCCCACATTTTATTATTTTTACCGAAAATGTTTTTTCTAAATGTTTTTTCTAAATGTTTCATCAACGGCAAGTCAGATTTTTGCCCATCGATTAAAAACCCTGCCTATACTGCCCCCCGTAGTTTATATGCAGTATCTCGTTTGGCGAGGCTCCTATACAAACACAGGTTACTGATCTGACGACATCGAGAGATGCCCAAGGTTAAGACAGGCTTTATCGGATTAAGGTTCAGCCCAAAGTAACTTCTGATTAACATATCAGATACGTTGTATAGTGCTAAAACCTGGACGCGGAGATAGGCTTTCTGCACTCCCTCTGTGGTTAACGCCCCTATGCGATTCGCTGTTGAAGTTTAAACAGAAATAGGGACTAACATAATGAAGTCACATCAAAATTACCTCTCACCGGTGCTGGCCCATGCTGAAACTCAAGACGAGTCTTCGATTGCGAGCTATATGAACGCCGATTTTATTACCGTTCCCGGCAATATGACGGTCAACAAAGCCAAGGAATATTTTCTTTCTCAGTTAAAAACGGATGAAATTCCCGCTCAGCTGTTTGTCACTGCTGATGATTATCATCTGCGCGGTACGCTGTCGGTAAAAAAATTATTGCAGTGCGAAGACGATGATAAACCCGTTGGCGTGATGATCAATCACAGCTATTTCCAGGTTTCTCCCGATGACGACCGTAATGACGTCGCCCATTTATTGGGTAAGGGCGGGCTGGACGTAGTACCGGTGGTGGTGAATAAAACGCTGGTGGGCGTGCTGGGCGAAAAAGAAATCGCCCGGCTGATTGAAGACGAAAATACCGAGGATGCGCAACGCCAGGGCGCCAGCCTGCCGCTGGACAAGCCTTATCTCGAAACCAGCCCCTGGGCATTGTGGCGCAAGCGTTCGGTGTGGTTACTGATGCTGTTTGTCGCCGAAGCCTATACCGGCAATGTGTTAAAGGCCTTTGAAGAACAGCTGGAAGCGGCGATAGCACTGGCATTCTTCATTCCGTTGCTGATCGGTACCGGCGGTAACAGCGGTACTCAAATCACTTCTACGTTGGTACGTGCCATGGCGCTGGGAGAGGTCAGCCTGCGTAACCTGGGCGCGGTGATCCGCAAAGAGGTGTCTACCTCGCTGCTGATAGCCGCTACCATCGGCATCGCAGCCTGGGCGCGCGCCTGGATCATGGGCGTGGGTATGGACGTTACTATGGTGGTCAGCCTGTCGCTGGTGGCGATTACCGTCTGGAGCGCCATTGTTTCATCCATTATCCCGATGCTGCTCAAGCGTGTGGGCATTGATCCGGCGGTAGTGTCGGCGCCGTTTATCGCCACCTTTATTGATGGTACCGGGCTGATTATCTACTTCAAAATCGCCCAGCACGTGCTGGGGATATAAAGGGGCTTCCGCTCCGTGTGGTTGCCGGAGCGGAAATTAATTCTCAGCAAACAGGAGGTGCGTAAATATTCATGAATAATGAGATTATCCACTTTTTAATTAAAGAGGCTTTTATCGACAATAATTAATCGAGGACGAAATAATGGGAAACATGATCTTCTTTGTAGGATTCCTGAGCATCATCAGCTCACTGGGCCTGTTCGCCGCCTATATGAGCTCTAAATGGGATGATTAATGAACGCTAAAGATCCGCCTGGATGCATCCTCCCCGAAGTGTTTTATTACGACGGGGAGGATGCGATTAAACTCTGACCGCCTGATGCGGCTTTGTGGAGTATAACGATAATGATTATTTCTATTCTTGGTCTGCTCTATGCCATTTTGATGATTGCCGTGGGTGTGAATGAGATTTATTTTTATTCAACCGGAAAATCAGAATTTCTGTCTAGTTTAATGCTGACATTCTCGGGTAGTATGCTGCTGGTTGCTTTTGCCTGGCAATACTCGACTAAAATAAAGAAATGAATGCCCCTTTGAATGTGAGCCGTAATATGCAAAATGAAAAACAATCCGTTGCCAGAAATTCGATGATAGCCAGCGGGCTATTGGCGACCGGGAAATTTATTGCCGGCATTTTTACCGGCAGTATTGGTCTTATTTCTGAAGGGATCCACTCTTTCACCGATTTTATTGCCACCAGTATTACCTGGCTGGCGGTGCGCATCAGCGACAAACCCGCTGATGACGACCATCATTTTGGTCATGGCAAGGTCGAAAATCTGGCCGCGCTGTTTGAAGTACTGTTGCTGTTGGGGGCTGCCGGCTGGATTGTTTACGAGGCCGGCAAAAGCCTGCTCGGGGAGGCGCATGAAATTGTCGCTGCCCCTGTGGTCATTGCGGTGCTGTTGATCTCGATTGTGGTCGATTTTTTCCGCGTCAGGGCGCTGAATCGCGTGGCAAAGGCCACGGACAGTGCGGCGTTGGAGGCCGATGCGCTGCATTTCTTCTCAGATATGTTGGCTTCCGCCGTGGTGCTGTTGGGCATGGTGTTCGTCATGCTCGGCTTCAATCGTGCAGACGCCATCGCGGCGTTGATCGTAGCCTGTTTTATTGTGGTCGCGGCGGTGAAACTGGGGAAACGTTCATTCGATTCGCTGATGGATACCGCGCCTGCCGGTGCCAAGGAAGAAATCGATGCCTTGCTCCAGAGTTTCCCCGCAATACTGGCCACCGAGAATATTCGCATCCGCAACGCCGGTGCCATGTTGTTCATTGAGGTCACCGTCGCCGTGTGTCGCACCTTGCCGCTGGAGCGTATCAACGCGCTGAAAAAGTCGATTGCCGAACGTCTGGAACGGCAATATGCCAATGCCGAGGCCACGGTGATTGCCAACCCGCAAACCCGCAGCGACGAAGACATGGCGACCCGTATCCGGGTGATCGCCGCCAACCACGGGGCGGTGGTGCAAAATTTGGCCCTGCAACAGCTGCCGGAACGCATGTCGATCAGTCTGGATCTGGCCGTACCTGCCAGCGCCAGCGTGGCCCAGGCTCACGATATCGCCAGTGAGATTGAAACCTTGCTGCGCGAGGCGATTGGCGAGGAGACTGAAATTGAAACTCATCTTGAACCGCAGACGCACCACTGGATAGCCAGTGAAGATGTTGCACCGGAAGAGCTGGCGCACATTCGTCAGATCCTGCATGTGGCGGTAGAGAACGGTGAAATGGTGCAGGACGTGCATAACATTCGCGCACGCAAAACCGCGAACGGCATTATCGTCAACTTTCACTGCCGGGTTTCCCCGGCGGCCTCTATTGTGTCCGCGCATGCTGCGGTAGACAGCATCGAACGCCAGTTACGCGCACTTTATCCCAGCATATCGCGGGCAGTAGGGCACGTGGAGCCGATTAAGCCTAAACCCGGCATCTAGTTTCTGGTGCTTATCACTGGGCGCTGCCGACGGAAAATGACAGCGCCCAGTGAGGTCGGATCCCCGGTTTTTCAACCCAGGCCCGGTAAGCCGTCGCTGGTACCACCGACAGCCAAAAGGCGAGGCCGCCCGGATTGTCTGCCAGCACCGACAGCTGCCAACGACCGGGATGCAGGGCAAACAGTGCCTGCACGGCACTTTTACCTATGCCGTATTTTCGCCAGGGTTTGGCGACATAAAACTCCGCCATCTCCATAGTAGTAGCTGGCAGCAGCGTTCTGACCAAGGCAAATCCCACCGGTTGTGCCTGGTTTACTATCAGATACGGGTACCTGCCGTTTTCATGCCAATAGCGAGCCAGGTGTGGATAGTCAGTATCCGCAGCCAGCTCCCGCAAATAGTTGGGCAGCATCGCCGCCAGCAAGGGTTGCTCCTCACGGGTTGCCAACCTGAGATGAATATTCATACCACCTCCCTACGAAAAAGGCCGCCCGCAGGCGGCCTGTACAGGTTAGTCCAGATTTAACTGTGCGGTAATGGTCGCGATTTCACTTCGCCATTGCTGCTGCAGCTGCACTTTTTGATGCTTGGGTTTACGCGCCAGATCTTCTTGCAGTTTGCTTTCCAGTTCAAACAGCGCGGCCAACAGTCGCTCCTCGTCTGCATGCTGCAATTCGCGACTGGCAGGCTGCTGGGACGAGGTGGTCATTGGCGCAACCTCCGTCGCTTGTGCCAATCGGTGGTAGACCGGCTCCAGAACCTGCCACTCTTCCAGCCTTTGCTGGTCAATCAACCAGAAGCGGTTACAGCTATTTTCGATCAGCATTCGGTCGTGGGTGACAAGCATCACTGCGCCTTCAAACTGACGCAGGGTCTCGGCCAGCTCTTCTTTGCCTTCCATATCCAGGTGGTTGGTCGGCTCGTCGAGCAATAACAGAGAGTAGTTGGCCAGCGTCAGCCCAACAAACAGCAGGCGCGAACGCTCGCCGCCGCTCAGGGTGCTGATGCGTTGCTGATGACGCAGGTAAGGGAACCCGGCACCAATCAGCGCCATTTTCCGCTGTTCCTCGGTCAGCGGCGCGAAATGCGACAACGCCTCGCTCAGCGTATCCTCGTCACGCAGTTGCTGCAGGCTCTGATCGTAATAGCCGATACGGACTCGCGGGTGGAACACGGCTTCCCGTTGGTTTGGGTCTTGGTATTCGCGCCACAGATGATGTAGCAACGAAGATTTGCCGCAGCCGTTACGCCCGACGATGGCGATGCGATCCCCGCTTTTAACCCGCAACGATGCAAGCCTGAACAGAACCGGAGCCTCCGCCGCCGGGCGCACGTCCAGTTGCGGCAGGGCCAGCAGGCGATCGGCATCCAGCGCCTCGCCCTTTAACCTGAGCCGCCATTGGCTGCCTGCGCTTAACGTGGTTTGCTCTTCTTTCAGCCGATCAACGCGTTTTTCCATTTGCTTGGCCTTGCGAGCCAGGTCTTCGTTATCGTAAACCCGACCCCACACGGCCAGCCGCTGGGCGCTTTTCGCCACCCGGTCGATCTCTTTCTGCTCCGCCTGACGGCGGTGTGCGTCTGCTTCATCCTGTTCCTCCAGTGCCTTGCGTGCGGCGGTACAGGGCAGGCGGAAAAACTGCAGAGTTTTATCGCGCAGGATCCAGGTGCAGTTGGTGACCTGATCCAGCAAATGCCGATCGTGAGATACCAGCACGAAGCTGCCGGACCAGTTTTGCAGAAACTGCTCCAGCCACAGCAGGGTCGGCAGGTCCAGGTGATTGCTCGGCTCATCCAGCAGCAGCAGGTCGGGTTGGCGAATCAACGCGCGCGCCAACAGCAAGCGAGTATGCTGGCCGCCGCTCAGTGTGCCCGCAGTCAGTGTCCATGACGTTGGCGCAAAGCCCAGGCTGCTTAGCAGCACTTCGCCTTGCCAGCTTTCACTGACGCGTTGGTTTTCCGGTAGTCGCGCCATGACCGCATCCAGCAGGCTGCAGTCGTGCAGAGCTTCGGGCAGGTGCTGTTCCACCCGCGCCATCAAGCACTGGTGGGCAGGGGTTACGCTGCCGGCGCTGGCGGGCAGATCGCCACTGAGGATTTTAAGCAGGGTGCTTTTACCGCAGCCGTTGTGGCCGATTAAACCGATGCGATCGCCTTTTTTCAGGCTAAAGGAAACCTCAACCAGCAGAGGGCCGAAATTGTTGTCGTAGCCGACAGATAATGCAGAAAGTAATGTGCTCATTGCTTACTCAAGAGTTACAGGCATGCGTATGCCTATCGTCAAACATCGCTGACGACAACCCGGTAAGCCGGAGGGAAGGGACTCAAATGTTAGTAAGCTTCGCTCAAGCCTGGGTTATCGCAGCACGATACCGGTAATGCTTGAGCAGCGGCAATTACTATAGAAGTGTGAGTAAAAAAACAATTCACACATCGGCATAGTAATCCTCCTTTTATAACGTAGGTTAATGAATGAGCTGAGTATAGGGGGCTTTGGCAGGTTGCGCTAGTGTAAATTCGCAGCGTTATCAGTGCGGTAAGCGGTGAATCTTCATTGTTTTTAGTGACGTTGTCACCATGAGAATCGTGCTGAATGGGAGTAATACTGATATTTAAGCGGAGATTAAGCAGTTATCATAATCTCAGTTTATGATTAGCCAGGCGGGTCGGTGACTACCGGCCCGCCTGTTTCGTTTGTCTATCATGTAAAGGCTGAGCCCCGAATTTATGTTAAAGCCCCGTCAAATTATTCTTTTCCTGTTCCTGCTGTTTGGCTTGCAGTTGGCGCCGCTGACCAGCGTTGCCGCACAGGATGACAGCCCGGTAGCCGAAAGCCAGCCGGACCCTGCGACCGCCCTGAAAAACTACCAGAAGCAGTTGGACAGCATCAAACAGCAGGTTTCCAAAGCCAGTAACGATACCCAGCTCAGTAAGCTAAAATTGACCACTGACGATCTGGCCGCCAAGCTGGAAAAGCTGGCGGCCGACTTGCAACCGGCGCAAGAGAAGCTGCAGGCGCAACTGGACGTGTTGGGGCCGCAACCGGCGGCAGGTGCGTTGGCGGAAAACGCGGCAGTGGTACAACAGCGCAATGCCTTGAATAACAGCAAGAAGCAGCTCGACGAAGCGGTTCAACGCGCACAGGCGATGAGAGCTGGCGTGCTCGATCTGGGGCAACAAATCAGTGACTTACGTCGCGTCGCGTTCAAAAGTCAGTTGGCGTTGAACACCGGTAGCGTGTTGGGCACCAAATTTTGGACGCCGGTGATAAAGCCTGCCGATGACGACGTGCAGCGCCTGGATCAGTTCAACGCCGCAATGAAACAAACCTGGGACGCCAGTTGGCAGGAAGATTCACGTTACGGCACCCTGGGTCTGTTGGTATTGGCGGTGGTTATCTGGTCGTGGGGGCGCTATTTTTCCGAGCGTTTCCTGGCGTGGGTGAGCATCCGTTATCTTCCGGACGGGCGTTTGCGCCGCAGTTTTATGGCAATCATGACCGTCACCGTCACGGTTGTTACTACCAGCATTGCGTTGAACCTGCTGTTCCTCACCTTCACACGCGTACAACCCTTACCGGTGATGCTGGAGGATTTCGCCGGGAGTTTTTATCAGTTAGGGATTTTCTGCGCGCTGATTGCCGGACTGGGGCGCGCAACGCTGTCACTTAATCGCCCTTCGTGGCGCCTTGGCACCCTGGATAATGCCGTTGCCTCAGGTCTGCGCTATTTCTCGCCGCTGTTGGCCGGGCTGGCATTGGCATTTGGTACGGTAGAACTTATTAATAATGCCGTCAGCGCCAGTTTGAGTACCACCATTTTTGGTAACGGCCTGGTTGCCGGCTTGATTGGCATGGTGTTGCTGGCGATGCCACTGCGTTCTCAGCGTATCCGCCGTCAGTTGGAGCAGCAGGGCGAACACGTAGAGAAGCGCTCCACCATCAGTGGGCTTTTGCATATGAGCACCCTGGTGTGTTCAAGCGTGATCTTGCTTTCGCTGCTGATAGGGTATATCGCTTTTGCCCGTTTCCTGACCTATCAGGTGATTTGGATCGCGCTGGTGTTAATGACGTTCTATTTCCTGGTGCTGTTCGCCACTGACCTGTGCGCGGCAATCTTCTCGCCGCAAACCGCCAGCGGCAAGATGCTGAAGAAGTCGCTTAATTTTAAGGATCGCCACCTGGAGCAGATGGCGATCATCTTCACCGCCATCGCCAAGTGCTCGCTGCTGTTGTTGATGATTGTCTCGTTGTTTAACGGCTCGTTTGGCACCACGACGCCCAACTCGCTGTTGGAAAAGATCATCGCCATTCTTAGCGGCGAAGGGCTGAAACAACTGAACATTGTGCCCGGCAACCTGATCAATGCGGTGATTTGCCTGGCCATTGGCATCTATATTCTGCGAGTTACCCAGCGCTGGTTAAGCCAGGAACTGCTGCCAAAAACCATTGCAGACATCGGTATTCGTGCATCGCTGGTGACGTTGTTCAGCAACGTGGGCTACGTGCTGTTGATCCTGATTACCCTGGCGGCGCTGGGCATTCAGTGGAACAACCTGGCCTGGATCGTCAGTGCCTTGTCGGTGGGTATCGGTTTTGGTTTGCAGGAAATCGTGAAGAACTTTATTTCCGGTTTGATTCTGTTGACCGAACGCCCGGTGAAAGTCGGCGATATGATCGGTATCGGCGGCGTTGAGGGGGACGTGCGTCGTATCAATGTGCGCGCCACCGAGATCCAGCTTAGCGACCGCTCGACGATGATCGTACCTAACTCTCAACTTATCTCGCAAAACGTGCGTAATGCCACCATGGGCAATGCGCAGGGGGTGGTAACTATTGCGCTGACCTTCCCGACGGATATCGATCCGGAGCAGGTTCGCAACATCCTGCTGAGCGCTTATCAGGAATATGAAGCCATTCTGGATGCCCCGGCGCCCTATGTGCGCTTCAGCCAGCTCGGCCCGGACGGCATTATCCTCAGCGTGACCGGTTATGTCGCCAGCCCGCGCATGGTCGGTTCAACCAAGAGCGAACTGTTGTTCAATATTCTCAAATTGCTGCGGGCACACCGTGTCAACATGTCGAGCCCGCAGGAAGTGGTGTTTATGAAACAGCAGGCGAAAAATCTGGCCAACGAAGAAGAACAATCTTCGTAGCTGGGATTACCACAGCCCGGCGCAAAGGACAGCGCTGAGATAAAGGCCTACGCCGAACACGGCGTGGGCCATCAGGCTGCGCAACCGTGCCACCGGCGGATTAGGTGTTTTGCTGGCTGCGATACCGGCACCCATACCGGGCTGCATCAGTAAAAACGGGGCGCAGACGCTGACCACGCCAAACGCCAGCGCCGGTAACAGCGTAGGGTGACGCAGCCAGTTTTGCCCGCCCAGAACCAGCAGCAAGGCGGCGAAAACTATCCCTATGGCGTAATGGGCCCCCCAGCCGATCGGCTTTTCGAAGCGTACCTGGGTTGCCTGTCCGATGTTTTCATGCCTAAAGCGGCCACGTGGAAAATGTCCGATCCAGCGGCCCACCATCGCGTAGTTTAGCGAGGGGATGCCAAACACTCGCTTGAGTAACCCAGCCCAAAGATCCATAACCAGCGTGGCTCCGGTGCCGAGAGTCAACGATGCCACGATAAACTCCATTTCGTTATTCACTGCCCATTCTCCTTATTGTTGGGGATGGTCGATTATTCATGGGGTTTTTGATACACTATCATTCAATTGATTTATTGAATGATGGAAGAGGGCGGATGGAATGTCAACCAAGGATAACGATCCTCAACCGCAGCTGTTTGCCGAGTTGGCGGAATTGGCACGCAGCCTGGGGAACGCGCATCGGCTGATGTTGTTGGAGCATATTGCCCAGGGTGAGCGAGCGGTGGAACGGCTGGCGGCACTTGCCGGGCTGACGATCGCCAATGCTTCGCAGCACCTGCAACACTTGAAACGCAGCGGGTTTGTGCAGAGCCGTCGTGATGGCAAACAGGTGCTATATCGCCTCGGCGACGGCCCGGTGCTCAACCTGTTGGCGGCACTGCGTCAGTTTGCGGAACATAACCGAGCGGAAATCCGCGCGCTGGTAACGGACAGCCTGCAGGAACCTGAGGCGTTAGAGGCCATTTCGCGTGAAGAGCTGCTGTCGCGGATAGAGGAAAACGGCGTAATTCTGCTCGACGTACGCCCGCATGAAGAGTATGCGCTGGGGCATTTGCCGGGCGCATTGAACATTCCGTTGGAAGAGCTTGAGCGTCGATTGGCCGAGTTACCCGAAGGCCGTGAAGTGGTCGCCTATTGCCGCGGCCCTTACTGCGTGCTTTCGGTTAACGCCGTTGCTGCGCTGCGCGCCAAAGGTCGCGAGGCCCGCAGGCTGGAAGACGGATTTCCTGACTGGAAAGCGGCGGGCCTGCGTATAGAGATCTGATCGCGGCCCGCATGGCTTGCGTTAGTGCATCGCCGGTACCACGGACTGAGAGCAGTCGCTGTTGGCGCTGGCGGAGGAATTATTGCAGGTTTGTGGATCATTATGCACCGGCGGTGGCGGCACATCCTGTGGGCCGCCCCGGCCAAGGCAGCCGGAAAGCATCAGCATCAAAAACAGGGGAATTATCGCTTTCATCTCAATTACCTCCTATCTGTACACTCCGTTAAGTATATGCCTTGTAACAGATTGGGGGCGCCGAATGATGCGTTATAGATAGGGTCTATATTGCACCGGGTGAAACCAATTTCACTTCGGCCTGCCGCCGGCTCTATGCTGTTGTTGCATAGGCAATCTTTTTCTGGAGGCACAATGGAAACACATCAGCTTGCGGCGTCGGTGCTGGCCGCCTTTGGCGGAGCGGAAAACCTGACCAAAATACGCTACTGCGCCAGCCGTATCAGGGTGGAACTGCGCGATGCCGGGCGGCTGGATCGACCGGGCATCGATGGCCTGAACGGTGTTAAAGCGCTGTTGGAGGTCGACACTCCACGTCTGACTACCGAATATCAGCTGGTGGTGGGGCCGGGCAATGCCCGACCGCTGTACCAGGCTCTGGTGGCGCTGACCGGCGAGAAATAACTACGACAACAGCGGGCGGATCTGTTCCAGGTGCTGCTGCATTAGTGTTTGCATCTGCACCACATGCGGGGCATCCGCCTTTTCGCGCATCAGATAGATACCGACGGTGCAACGTGGTCCCGGCTGGATCAGCTGCAGGGGTTCAATGCCGTAATCCGCAAAATAACCCGCCATACAGGAGGGATAGCTCAGCAGTACCGCATCGGAATCGTTGATCATGTCTACAGCCGACATCATGGAATTGGTCGAACAAATTACCCGCTCCGCCAGATGCAGGCGGTTTCGCGCCAGCTTTTTCGGCTGCATATCTTCCACCATATGATGATAACGACTTTCATCCGGGGTCAGCTCAACGCAGGGGTAGTCCAGTAGCGCATCCGGGCCCACCGTTTGTCCCAGCAGCGGGTGTCCGCGCCGCACGAACATACTGTCGGTGGTGCCAAACAGCGGCAGAAAGCTGATGCCTGCTTTAGGGTTCAGCCCCTGAATTTCATGGCCGATAAACAAGTCGATATCCCCGCCCAATAACAGGTCCATCAGGCGCAGGTGGTTGCCCAGATCGATATGGATATTCACCAGCGGATGCAGCTTGCGGTAGGCATTGAAGCTGTCGCGTACAAACATATACCACCAGGCATGACCCGTGCCCATACGCAGGCTCTGCTCCTGACGTGCTTTGATAAATGCCAGTTTGATCAGCGTGTTGTCGTAGATACGCTGCATCATCTGCGCCTGCTCCAACAGCAGATCGCCGTACTCGGTGGTTTTCACCCCGGTTGAGGTTCGCTCCAGCAGCTGTACCCCGAGGTTCTCTTCCAGTTTCTTCATGTTGTGGGTCAGCGTCGGCTGGCTCAGGCAAAGTTTGTTTGCTGCATGACTCACATTTTTGAACATCGCCACTTCGATAAACTGCCGCAGAATTTTGTCCACGATCATATTTTCCACTGGTGGTATAGAAAGTTTCTATATCGTAGCGGTGAAAAACGATTTCCGCCAATGACCTGCCTTCGATAGCTTGCTCCTATGCCGGTATTCCCAGCCGCCACCAGAGAGGATGCAATGAGAAGATTGATACCGAGTATGGTTGCCGCCGCACTGGCGTTGGTGTCCGGGCAAGTTTTGGCCGACACGTTGCGTATGCAATGCGCGCCAAGCAAAGAAGGGCGCCAATACTGCAACGAGATCAAACAGCGCTTTGAGGCTCAGACTGGCCATACCCTGGAATTTATCGACCTGCCTCCTGCCTCCGATGAAAAGCTGTCGCTGTTCCAGCAACTGTTTGCCGCCAAAGACGCCAGCGCCATCGATCTGTTTCAGGCCGACACCGTATGGATCGGCGTATTGAACAAACACCTGCTGGATCTGACCGACAGCGTGAGCGACATCAAACAGGATTTCTTCCCCGCCGCCTGGCAAAACAACGTGGTTAATGGCCGCGTTAAAGCGGTGCCGGCCTATCTGGACAGCGGTGCGCTCTACTACCGCAAGGATCTGCTGGAGAAATACGGTGAACAACCGCCGGAGACCTGGGCCGACCTGACCCGCGTCGCAACCCACATTCAGCAAGCTGAGCGTGCCGCCGGCCACAAAAACTTTTGGGGGCTGGTGTTTCAGGGAAAATCTTATGAGGGGCTGACCTGCAACGCCCTGGAGTGGGTAGCGTCGCAAAACGGCGGCAGTTTTATTGATGCTCAGGGCAATATCACCATTAACAACCCGCAGGCGGCGCAAGCGCTGAATATGGCCGCCGGTTGGATTGGCAAAATCACGCCGAAAGGCACGCTTGGCTACATGGAAGAAGAGTCGCGGGCGGTATTCCAAAACGGCGATGCGCTGTTTATGCGCAATTGGCCCTACGCCTACGTGCTAGCGCAGGACAGTAGCAGCGCGATCCGCGGCAAAGTGGGGGTGATGCCGTTGCCGAAAGGGGCTGACGGCCATTCGGTCAGCGCGTTGGGCGGTTGGCAGTGGGCAATCAACGGCTATACCAAACACCCCGAGGCGGCCATCGCGCTGCTGAAAATCGTCAGCGATGCCGAATCGCAAAAAAGGGCGCTGGCGTTATTGGGTCAGGCTCCTTCGCGCACCGCGCTGTACGACGATCCGCAAGTATTGGTGCAGGCCCCTTATTTGGCAGACTTCAAGGGCATATTCGCGCAGGCCATGCCGCGCCCGGCCACTCAAACCAAACGGCAATACGCGCAGGTTTCCCGAGCCATCTACAACGCCACCTTTAACGTATTGCGCGGTGACAGTGACGGTGTCACCGCCGTGGCGGATTTACAGCAGCGACTGGAACGGATCAAAGCCAGAGGATGGCGCTGAATCATCTCCCCATTAACCGCCGGAGTCTGATGCATGAAACGCGATACGCACGCTTTATCCCTGACGGCTACCCCTGATGAGTCAGCCCAGGTGCTGCCGGCCAGGCGCAGCAAGCTTAATCACCAGCAGCGGCGCAGCCGCATCGCCTGGTTACTGGTGGCGCCGGCGATGTTGCTGCTGGCGGTGGTAGCCGGCTGGCCGCTGCTGCGCACCCTGTTTTACAGCTTTACCGACGCCATGCTGGACGCGCCGGACGATTATCGGTTTGTCGGCTTCGCCAACTATCTGGATCTGACCGAGGGCGGCCACCACTACGGGGTGTTGGCGGATCCGCTTTGGTGGCTGGCGGTAGGCAACACGCTGCGCTTCAGTTTGCTGTCGGTATCGCTGGAACTGGTGTTCGGCATGCTGCTGGCGCTGCTGATGAATCAAAAATTCCGCGGCCAGGGGCTGGTGCGCACCGCAATTTTGGTGCCCTGGGCCATTCCGACCATCGTGTCCGCCAAAATGTGGGGCTGGATGTTCCACGATCAGTACGGCGTGGTGAACGACCTGCTGCTTAAAACCGGCATTATCGCCACGCCCTTGGCCTGGGTAGCGGAGCCGGGTCTGTCAATGTGGGCGGTGGTGATTGCCGACGTGTGGAAGACCACGCCGTTTATGGCCTTGATGTTGCTGGCGGCGCTGCAACTGATCCCCAGCGATCTGTATGAGGCCGCCCGCGTCGACGGTGCCAATGCCTGGCAGCGGTTCCGCCGCATCACCTTGCCGTTGATTATGCCGGCAATGATCGTCGCGCTGATTTTCCGGGTGATGGATGCGCTACGGGTATTTGATCTGATTTACGTGCTGACTTCCAACAGCGAAGCCACGGTATCGGTGTCCGGTTACGCCCGGGATCGCATGGTCAGCTATCAGGAAATGGGCTCCGGCTCGGCCGCATCGGTACTGGTCTTTATGATGGTGGCGGGGATCGCCGCTTGCTTCCTTACGCTGGGCCGCCTGAACGACAAGGAGAAACAAGCATGAAACTGAGCCGCCAACAGCAGAAATACGGCCATAAAACGCTGATCTTCGCCGCGGCCGCCTTGGCCAGTGTGATCTGCCTGTTTCCGTTCTACTACGCGCTGATCACCTCGTTGCGTTCCGGGCAGGATCTGTTCCAGGTTGCTTATCTGCCGGGCAATCTGCACTGGGGCAATTATCTGACCGCATTGATGGAAAATGGCATTGCTCGCAGCCTGCTGAACTCCATTCTCGTGGCGACGCTGACGGTAGGCATTTGCCTGCTGGTGTCGATCACCGCCGCTTTTGCTCTGGCGCGTATCCGTTTTCGCGGCCGTAAGTATCTGCTGTTCACCATTCTTTGCGTCTCGATGTTCCCGCAGGTGGCGGTGTTGTCCGGCATGTTTGAGTTGGTGCGTTTTATGGGGCTGTACGACTCCCTGGGCGCTCTGGTGCTGTCCTATACCACCTTCTCGCTGCCGTTTACCGTCTGGGTGCTGACCACCTTTATGAAGGCGATCCCGGCGGAGCTGGAAGAGGCGGCGATCGTCGACGGTGCCGGCACCTGGACCATCATCACCCGCATCTTCGCGCCAATTATGGGGCCCTCACTGGTGACCACCGGGCTGCTGGCCTTTATCGGCGCCTGGAATGAATTCATGTTCGCCCTGACGTTTGTCATTTCCAGCGGCAAGCGCACCGTGCCGGTCGCCATCGGCATGCTGCAGGGCGCCTCTCAGTTCGAACTTCCCTGGGGCACCATCATGGCGGCCTCGGTCATTGTCACACTGCCGATCATCGCACTGGTCCTGATATTCCAGCGTCGCATCGTCAGCGGATTAACCAACGGCGCAGTAAAAGGCTGATTTTCGATTAACCCTGAAGCAGGAGAAAAGTAATGGCTACAAAAATCGTTTTAGTGGGTGCGGGCAGTGCGCAATTCGGCTATGGCACGCTGGGGGATATCTTCCAAAGCAAAACGTTGTACGGCAGCGAGATTGTGCTGCACGACATCAATCCGTCTGCACTGGCAGTGACCGAGAAAACCGCCCGGGACTTTCTGGCTGCTGAAGATCTGCCGTTTACCGTCAGCGCCACTACCGATCGTAAAACTGCGCTGAAAGGGGCGGAGTTCGTGATTATCTCCATCGAAGTGGGTGACCGTTTCGCACTGTGGGATCTCGACTGGCAGATCCCGCAGCAATACGGCATCCAGCAGGTATACGGAGAAAACGGTGGGCCTGGCGGGCTGTTCCACTCGCTGCGGATTATTCCGCCGATCCTCGACATTTGTGCCGACGTTGCCGACATCTGTCCAAACGCCTGGATATTTAACTATTCCAACCCGATGAGCCGCATTTGCACCACCGTGCATCGTCGCTTTCCGCAGCTCAATTTTGTCGGCATGTGTCATGAAATCGCCTCACTTGAGCGCTATTTACCGGAAATGCTCGGCACGTCGTTCGAGAATCTAAACCTGCGCGCCGCCGGGCTTAACCACTTCAGCGTGTTGTTGGAGGCCAGTTACAAAGACAGCGGCAAGGATGCCTATGGCGACGTGCGCGCCAAGGCACCGGACTATTTCTCCCGCCTGCCGGGCTACAGCGATATCCTGGCGTATACCCGCACCCACGGTAAACTGGTGCAGACCGAAGGCAGCACTGAGCGTGATGCGTTGGGCGGCAAAGACAGCGCTTATCCCTGGGCTGACCGTACCCTGTTCAAGGAGATTCTGGAGAAATTCCACCACCTGCCAATCACCGGCGACAGCCACTTTGGCGAGTATATCCGCTGGGCCAGCGAGGTCAGCGATCATCGCGGCATTCTCGATTTTTACACCTTCTATCGCAATTACCTTGGGCACGCGCAGCCGAAAATCGAATTGAAGCTGAAAGAGCGTGTGGTACCGATCATGGAAGGGATCCTGACCGATTCCGGCTATGAGGAGTCGGCGGTCAATATACCGAACCTGGGCTTTATCAAACAGCTGCCGGACTTTATTGCGGTGGAGGTGCCGGCGATTATCGATCGCAAAGGCGTGCACGGCATTAAAGTGGATATGCCGGCCGGTATCGGCGGGCTGCTCAGCAACCAGATCGCCATTCACGATTTAACCGCCGATGCGGTGATTGAAGGCTCGCGCGATCTGGTGATCCAGGCGCTGCTGGTGGATTCGGTCAACGACAAATGCCGTGCGATCCCTGAGCTGGTCGACGTGATGATCTCACGCCAGAGTCCGTGGCTTGATTATCTGAAATAAGCCGGATAGCGGGGCGCATATTAGCGCCCCGCAGACTGCCAACTGGGGTGAGAACGGGGGGGAATATGGCGCAACTTACGCTTGAAAAACTGCAAAAACGCTATGGCGCTAACGCAGAGGTGATTAAATCGCTGGATCTGCACATCAACAGTGGGGAATTTGTGGTGATCGTCGGACCTTCCGGCTGCGGTAAATCAACCCTGTTGCGGATGATCGCCGGGCTGGAGGAGATCAGCAGCGGCGGCATGTATATCGATGGCAACTACGTTAACGACGATACCCCGGCTGAACGCGGTATTGGCATGGTGTTCCAGTCTTACGCGCTCTATCCGCATATGAGCGTCTATAAAAACATGGCGTTTGCGCTGGAGCTGGCGGGCCATTCCGCGGCTGAAATCGACAGCCGGGTGCGCGAGAGCGCACGCATTTTGCAGCTCGAGCCGCTATTGGAACGCCGCCCGAAGGATCTTTCGGGCGGGCAGCGGCAACGGGTGGCGATTGGTCGGGCCATCGTGCGCGAGCCTAAGCTGTTTTTATTCGACGAACCGCTGTCCAACCTCGATGCGTCACTGCGGGTGCAAATGCGTATGGAAGTGGCGTCGCTGCATAAGCGGCTGGGGTCGACCATCATTTATGTTACCCACGATCAGGTTGAAGCCATGACCTTGGCGGATCGCATCGTGGTGCTGAACCAAGGCAATGTCGAGCAGGTCGGCACGCCGCTGGAACTCTATGACCAACCGGCCAATGAATTTGTCGCGCAGTTTATCGGTTCACCGAAGATGAACCTGATCCCGGCGATACTCCGGCGTGCCGGTGAGCAGCAAAGCGTGGTCGAGCTGGACAACGGCAAGGCGCTGATACTGCCGATCGCCACGCCTCCCGAGGCGGAAGGCCAGAGCGTCAACGTCGGTATCCGCCCGGAGCATATTCGGGGGGGCGAACGCGCTGAGTGCGAGTTTCAGGGCGAGGTGATGTTTGTCGAACACATGGGGAATGAAACCTACCTCTATCTGGACAACGGCAACGCCGGTGAACCCTGGGTGCTGCGCAATCCCGAGCGCTCCAGCATCCAGGCCGGCGATACCGTCGGCGTGCGGCTGCCGGTAGAGTGTTGTTATCTGTTTGACCGTCAAGGTCGGGCGTTTCAGCGCATTTTGACCTCGGCGCAGGCGCATTAATTTATTAAGGAAGCACAGCCATGAGCGGTGGGCAGACACTACAGTGGTGGAAGCAGGCGGTGGTGTATCAAATCTACCCGCGCAGCTTTATGGACTCCAACGGTGACGGTATAGGTGACCTGAATGGTATTACTGCCAAATTGGATTACTTGCAGTGGCTGGGTATCGACGTGATTTGGATCTGTCCGATGTACCGCTCGCCGAACGACGACAATGGCTACGATATCAGTGATTATCAGGCCATAATGACCGAATTTGGCACCATGGACGACTTTGACCGCCTGCTGGCCGAAGTACACGCCCGGGGAATGCGGCTGATACTCGATCTGGTGGTTAACCACACGTCTGACGAACATCCGTGGTTTATTGAGTCCCGATCATCGCAAGCCAGCGCCAAACGCGATTGGTATATCTGGCGTGACGGTAAAAATGGCGCGGAACCCAACAACTGGGAGAGTATTTTCAACGGCTCGGCCTGGAAATATGACCCCGGCAGCGAGCAATACTTCCTTCATCTGTTTTCGGAGCGTCAACCGGACCTGAACTGGGAAAACCCGCAGGTGCGTGCGGCGCTGTACGACATGATGCGCTGGTGGCTGGATAAGGGCATTGACGGTTTCCGCATCGACGCCATCTGCCATATGAAAAAGCAGCCGGGGCTGACCGACATGCCCAATCCGCTTGGGTTGCGTTACGTGCCGTCTTTCGAGCGGCATCTGAACTATGAGGGCCTGCTGGAGTATGTCGATGACCTGTGCGAACAGGTGTTTAATCGCTATGACATCATGACGGTGGGCGAAATGAATGGGGCTTCGGCGGAGCAGGGTGAAGACTGGGTAGGCGAGCAGCACGGCCGCTTGAACATGATTTTCCAGTTCGAGCACGTCAAGCTGTGGGAAAACAACCACCAGCAGTCGCCGCAAGCCGGAGCAGACGTGCTGGGCCTGAAAGACATCTTTACCCGCTGGCAGACGCTGCTGGAGGGCAAGGGGTGGAATGCTCTGTATGTTGAAAACCACGATATCCCACGCGTGGTGTCGAAATGGGGCGACGATAAGCAGTATTGGCGCGAAAGCGCCACTGCCATCGCCGCGATGTATTTCCTGATGCAGGGAACACCGTTTATCTACCAGGGGCAGGAGCTGGGGATGACCAATACCCGCTTCGATAGCCTGGCCGATTTTAACGATATTGCCGCCAGAAACCGTTTTGCCAAGCTGCGCGAGCAGGGCATGGACGAGGCGCAGATCCTGGCGTTTCTCGGCCGCAGCGGACGCGATAATTCGCGCACGCCAATGCAGTGGGACGACAGCGCCAACGCCGGTTTCAGCTCAGCCGCGTCCTGGTTTGCGGTCAATGCCAACTATCCACAGATCAACGTGGCGCGTCAGCGCGAAGAAGCCGATTCAGTACTGAATTTCTATCGGGCGCTAATCCGTCTGCGCAAGCAGGATCCAGTGTGGATCGAAGGTCGCTATCAGTTACAACTGGCGGAACATCCGCATATTTACGCTTATAGCCGCACCCTGGGTACACAGCAGAGGTTGGTGCTTTGTAATTTGAGTGGTGAACCACAGCAGGTCAACCCGCAGGCCATGCCAGGCGGTCCGTGGCAGTGGCTACTGGGCAATTATCAGGACAATGGCGAGTGGTTAACGCTGCGTCCTTATGAAGCCAGGATCTATCAGCAGGCAGAAGCAACGGAAGGTATTTAATCCTGATTGACCTTCCCGGAGCCGGTTGGCGGCATCCGGGGAGATATCCCTCAGAAACGCCCGTCATTGGTCGTAGCGTTGCCAGCCCTCCGCATTTGAATCCACTCTCCTCTCCAGATCACCGCGTGACAGCTTGAAACATAATAATATTTTTAAATTTTCAATTAGCTGATGCCAGTCCGGTGAAAACTGGCAATAATATCTGTCTGACAGCACATTTTGCGTGCAACGTCAGGCATGCTGGCCAGTGGGTTGGACGCCGTCATGCAGACAGGATTTTTCGTATTTTTTGCAAGCTTCTGGAAGCAAGATGCACACCACTGAGTTACCTGGTGCCACAAAATTACAGCACGCATTAATCGTATTCCTGCTGGTGTTCGGCCTGTGCCTGTTTGGCATTGTGAGCCGGCCCACCGGGCTGCTGTCCTCGTTTTGGCCGGCCAATGCGGTGCTGCTGGCGCTGCTGGTGCGTTATCCGGCGCTAGCCAGCCCCTGGGGTTGGCTGATGGCGATTCTGGGCTATATGGCGGCGGATCTGATCACCGGCAGCACGGTCGTGAAAGCCGCATTGCTCAATGGCGCTAACATTACCGGTGTCGCGGTCGGGTTTTTCCTGTTTATGCGTTTGTCGCCGCAGGTCAGAACGCTGGAACGCACCTCGTCCAGCATTTTTCTGTTCGCCATCTGCCTGACGAGCGCGACCGCCACGGGGTTAGTCGGTGCCGGGGCTTCGGTGCTGCTTTTCGACCGCCAATTCCTGCCCGCCATGGCGCTGTGGCTATCTTCGGAGTTTACCCATTACATTACCCTGATGCCGTTTATCCTGACTTTCCCCACCGACTGGAAAGGCTACCTGCATAGCCTTAACCAGGCGGTGTTCCGCCGCAGCCAGTGGTACAGCATCTGTAGAAAAATGGCGGTGTTAATCCTGCTGCTGGTGGCGTGCATTTGCAGCGTCCTGATCGGCGGCCCCGGTGCGGTGATTTTCCCGATGCCGATCCTGTTGTGGCTGGCAATGACCTTCTCCTTGTTCAGCACCATGATCGCGGTGCTGGCCTATGTATTGTGGTGCCATTTCGCCATCGACATGGGGCTGATTGCGACCAATCTCGACATGAAGCTGTTGCAGAATACGGTGTCGATGCGGCTTGGCGTGGCTTTGTTGGCGTTGGGCCCGATCGCCGTTGCCAGCATGAACTATGCCCGCAATGCATTGTTGCGCAGGCTGGAACATGTGGCGAATCACGATGCATTGACCCACGTATTAACCCGCAGCGCGTTTATGCAGCGCGGTACCAAGCTGGTCAGCCAGAAAGGGGAACACGTCTGCATCATGATGCTGGATATCGACTATTTTAAGTCGATCAACGATCGTTTTGGCCACGCCGGCGGTGACGCGGCGCTGCTGTCCTTCACGCGGGCCATTACCGCTGATCTGCGCGATCAGGATCTGTTTGGTCGCATGGGTGGGGAAGAGTTTGCCATTGTTGCGCCGATAGCCCAGCAGCAGGACGCACTGTCACTGGCCGAGCGGCTGCGCCGTCGTGTGGAAATCGAATCCATCACCATGCCCGCCGGAACCTCGTTGCAAATTACCGTCAGTATCGGCATGGTCACCTGCATTGGTGGGTCAGGCCAAAACCTGGACAACCTGCTGAAAATCGCCGATCTGGCAGTCTACAAAGCTAAAAACAGCGGCCGCAATCGGGTCGCCACGCCAGAATTACTCTCCCGCGCTTATACCGACCTCTGAAGCCACCAGCAGCCTGAATGGTTGACCCCACTAATGGGGTCTAAAATGGTAGAGGGCACCGGCAACTCCGCCGGCGCCACCCCGACTGTCGAATCGACAAGAGGAATCTCCTATGAAATATGTTGATGGCTTTGTAGTGGCGGTGCCGGCCGCCAATAAGGAGGCGTATCTAAAACTGGCTGCTGCGGCAGCTCCTCTGTTTAAGGAATTCGGTGCCACACGCGTTGTTGAGTGTTGGGGCAATGATGTCCCCGACGGCAAACTTACCGATTTTCGCGGTGCGGTGAAGGCCGAAGCCGATGAAGTGGTGGTGTTCAGCTGGATTGAGTACCCCTCCAAGGCGGTGCGTGACGATGCCAACCAGAAGATGATGGCCGATCCGCGCATGAAAGCCTTGGGTGACCAAATGCCCTTTGACGGCAAACGCATGATTTTCGGCGGTTTCGAACCGATCCTGGATCAGTAGCGGAGGGGGATATCGTGAAAATCACCCAACACTTATGGTTTGAAAAAGATATGGATGCCGCGCTGCGGTGCTACATAGATTTAATCCCCGGCTCCTCCCTGACCTGGCATTCTACCTTGCCCGCAGATACCCCCAGCGGCCCGGCTGGCAGCGTAAAACTGGCGACTTTTGTTCTCGGCGACCAGCGCTATGCGGCGATTGAAGCCGGGCCCCTGGATCCGTTCAATCACAGCTTTTCCATCATGGTCGAGTGTGCGGATCAGGCGGAAGTGGATCGGCTGTGGGAAGCCCTGAGCGACGGTGGCAGCGTTGAACAGTGCGGTTGGCTGCGCGACCGCTGGGGATTGAGCTGGCAGATTGTGCCCAAACGGCTGACGGAGCTGATGGCTGACCCCGATAGTCTGAAGGTGAAAAGGGTCACCGAAGCGATGCTACGGATGGTCAAGCTGGATATCGCCGGGCTGGAAGCGGCGGCTCGTGAGTAATATGGCCTTGGCAAATGCCCCGCAGAAGGTACGCCTGCGGGGCGCTTTAGATGATTGCTTGTCATTCAAAACCTACCAAAAGTTTATAAATTGACGTAAATCACCTTATTGCATCAATACTGCTCATCTAAGGTTGATTTTTTATCATTTGTCAGCTCAGGCGAATCGCTGCACTCTAGGGCTAACCTTTTTGCAGCGCAGAGAAAAACAATGGAAAAGACACAGATTCAGCAATTAGTGACGCAATTCCCGCTGGTGCAGGAGCTGATCGACCTTAAGCCGGTGACCTGGTTCAACCCGCAAGCGACGACTTTGCAGGTCGGGCTGCCCCACGTCGGGCTGGGCGCTGAAGACGTAGCTGAGGCAGAACAGCGGCTGGCGCGTTTTGCGCCTTACCTGAGCGTAGCCTTCCCCGAAACTCAAGCCACTAAAGGGGTAATCGAGTCTGAGGTTGTCGCTCTGCCTGCGATGCAAACGGCATTGAATCAACGCTATGGCCTGACGCTGGGCGGGCGGTTACTGCTTAAAAAAGACAGCCATCTGCCGATCTCCGGTTCGATCAAGGCTCGCGGCGGTATTTACGAGGTGCTGGCGCATGCGGAAAAGCTGGCTGTGGAAGCCGGGCTGCTGCAGTTGACGGATGACTACGCCAAGCTGTTTTCGCCGGAGTTCCGCGAGTTTTTCGGCGGCTATCGCATTGCCGTAGGGTCGACTGGCAACCTTGGCATGTCAATCGGCATTATCAGCGCTCGCCTCGGCTTTAGCGTCAGCGTGCACATGTCGGCGGATGCCCGCGAATGGAAAAAGCAAAAACTGCGCGATAACGGCGTCAACGTGGTGGAATATGAACAAGATTATGGGGTCGCCGTTGAACAGGGTCGTTTGCAGGCGGCGAGCGATCCACGCTGCTTCTTCATCGATGACGAAAATTCGCAAACGCTGTTCCTGGGCTATGCCGTGGCCGGTGGGCGGCTGAAGCGCCAGTTTGCCGAGAGCGGCATTCGGGTCGATGCTCAGCATCCTTTGTTTGTTTATCTGCCCTGTGGCGTCGGCGGCGGTCCTGGCGGAGTGGCATTTGGCTTGAAACTGGCCTTCGGGGACCACGTACGCTGTATCTTTGCCGAGCCGACACATTCGCCATGCATGCTGCTTGGTGTGCATACCGGGCTACACGACGGTATCTCGGTCCAGGATCTGGGTATCGACAACCAGACTGCCGCGGATGGATTGGCGGTGGGGCGCGCCTCCGGTTTTGTCGGCCGTGCGATGGAACGTCTGCTTGCGGGGTTCTATACCCTGAGCGATGCTGAGATGTTTGCTTTGCTGGGGTTGTTGGATCGACATGAACATATTCAGCTTGAGCCTTCGGCATTAGCCGGCATGCCGGGGCCATGGCGCGTAGCGGCCGATGCGGAGTGGTTGGCGAGCCAGGGGTTGAATGAGGAGCAGATGAATCATGCTACCCACCTGGTGTGGGCAACCGGTGGCGGCATGGTGCCGGAAGCGGAGATGGCGAAATATTTGGCTCAAGCGTCACAAGCGCTTTAAACGGGCAGTAGCAAAACCAGAGTAATGCGCTGCAGGGCGTCGTCACGCGTATCCGGGTAAATGGCTCAATATGGCCAGCGAGGCCATAACTTTAGGCCCCCTGGCAAAGGTCACCACGGGGGCGGACAGTAAAACATCAGGCGTGGTAAACGCTTCTCAGCCAGGTTTTGGTCATCACAGCTTTCTCAGGTTGTTAGTTAAAGCGCCACATAGCGCAGCGTTGCCACGACGGCCAACCGACGGTTGCGGATCACCTGATCTTCCGGCGGTTCCTGACTTTCAAACAATGTATTAAAGGTGTACCTGTTGGCAACATAGTGGAAGCACAAACTGCTGATCAAGCGATGCACGTCCGTGGCGCAGGCGTCCGGAGTGAATTGCTGCCCTTGTTTACCGCGTTGTAAAATATCCTCCAGCAAGGTCAGGGCGCTTTGATTCAGCGCCTTGATGCGTGACGACTGACGGATGTATTGGCCGCGCATCATGTTTTCCATACAGATCACACGTATGAAGTCGGGGTGTTCCGCATGGTAGTTAAAGCTTTCTTCTACCAGTCGGGTCATGGCCTCTACTGGGGGCAAAGCATGCAAATCCAAGCCCGACTCATGAGCGCGAATATGCTGATAGACGTGTTCCAATACCTCTATGTAGAGCGATTCTTTATTCTTGAAATGATAAACCACCATGCGTTTGGTGGTGGCGGCATGCTCGGCAATGTTCTCCATGCGTCCACCCTTAAGACCGGCTTCGGCAAACTCACTTAATGCCGCAGCGAAAATACGTTGCTTCAGGCCAACGGGGTCATTTTTGCGTTTGGTTGCGGGTATCTCATCATTCATCAAAACATCAGTCACTTATAATTTGGAGGACACCGGTTAAGATTAACCGGGGTCAGCTGGTAATACAATCTGGCAGGTTATCGCTTTGTGAACATTGTCATCCTAAACGCCGATGCAGCATGCTCAGTAATAATAATGACACAAAGGCCGATACTGGGGCGTGAGCAATAATTATTCACTAGGGTTTTTGAATGCTTAAGCGGTAGTTCAAAAAATAGGGTGAAGGGAATAAACGTGCTGAGAAAGAATGCCATGAAATCGTGTTGATTTTTTTTCGTCTCTGCAGTTAATGGTGAGCGGATTGTTTCGAAAGCAGGGGCCTTTTACATAAAAATCCTAAGATAGCCTAAGAACATTAACTACCCATAACAGGATGATATTTGCTCAGATGTTTTTTTCCTTTTCCTCTGCCAATAGGTCCTGATTTCAATATTAACTTTCCTTGGCATTGATCAAGAAAGAAAAGATCCGAAAGAAAACAGCGTTGGTTTTAACGCGACTCAATGTTAAGAGCGTGCCCATTTATGCCAAAGTGCCTACGTAAGCGGAAAACGGGGCTGAGTCGTCATGGTTAAGCTCGCTATAATCGGTGAAATATCTGAATTTTCTGTAGATAGAAAAGCCTCCATTGCCAAAAGACTGTCTAAGGTTAGAACTAGAGTTGATTTGCAGGGAAAAGGTACGGGGTAAGGACAGTTATCAGGCTCAGAGCCGCTTGGCGGCGGGTTTCACTTGATAAACACGATCTCCAACCCTGGTTAAACCAAGATGAAATTTTATGATTTTTTACGATTTCACTTTTAATTTTACATTAACAACGTCGATTTTGGTTTTAATATTATTTTTTTTCACATGCCAGTCATCCGCTTTGAAGCTACTCTTGTTACGTAATGTCTAATTAAGGAAGATGTCATGTTTAATAGGCAAGTTAACATAGGGACATGTTATGGATTACTCTGTTAATTCAGTGGATGTTATTGTCTTGAAAATCTCTCTCAAAGCAATGTCATTTTATAACTCTGCAGAATATGGTTTTATTTTAACTGAAGAACGACTGTCCAAAAGAGATATGTTCGGGTTTTCATGAGAATAATAATGGCGGTTGATGCGGTTGTTTTAATCTTTTGATCTTAGAGCTATTCATTGTGAGATGTTAGAGCTCAATGGCAATAAGTCTGGCGTTATTACATAGATGTCACTGCTGCACGATTTATTTTAACGTCAATGCCGGGATCAAATTTCGTTACGTTATTTTACCAGACCAATATTATATTTCTGGAAAAAGATTTATTCACTCAGGAGCACACTCAATGAACCAGCGTTTGGACTTTATCGGTATTGGCATCGGTCCGTCCAACCTAAGTATTGCTGCGCTTGGTAGCGAGATCGAAGGGTTTAATTGCAAATTCCTCGAGCGCAAACCGCACTTTTCTTGGCATCCGGGCATGATCCTGGCAGATAGCAGTATGCAGACCCACTTTTTGAAGGATCTGGTGACGGCGGTTTCACCCACCAATCCTTACAGTTTTCTCAACTATCTGGTGAAGCGGAAAAAGTTCTACCGTTTTCTGACCAGCGAACAGCGTACCGCCTCTCGTGAAGAGTTTGCCGATTATCTCAACTGGGCTGCAACGGGGTTGGACTCACTGGTGTTCAACCAAGAGGTTCAGCGGGTGGAGTTTGATGACCGTCAGCGACAGTTTGTCGTTACCACTCAAAACGACGTATTTTACGCCAAACACCTTTGTGTAGGCATCGGCAAACAAATTAAGCTGCCAGACTGTGTGACTCAGCAAAATGATCAATGCTTCCACGCCAGCGAAATGATGTTACGCCAGCCTGACCTGGCCGGAAAACGTGTGGCGATCGTGGGTGGGGGGCAAAGCGGGGCCGATCTGTTCCTGAATATTTTTCAGGGGCAATGGGGCCAACCAGAACAGCTGAGTTGGATTTCCCGCCGCAATAACTACAACGCGCTTGATGAAGCGGCATTTGCCAACGAGTATTTTACGCCAGAATATGTCGAGAAATTCTGCACGCTAAACAACTCAGCCAAGCAACACATGTTGCACGAGCAAAAGATGACATCTGATGGCATCACCAGCGAGTCTCTGTTAGCTATCTATCGTGCCATGTATCACCGCTTCGATGTACTTCGCGAGAAACGATGGGTGAAACTGTTGCCCAGCCGTTCAGTGACCGCCCTTACAGCCAAAGATAATTTCTATCGGTTAGAGACGCAGCATCACCTTGATCAAGGCCACGAAATCGTTGATGCAGACGTGGTGATTTTTGCTACCGGTTACCAACAGGTGCGCCCGGCGTTTCTTGAATCTCTGGCTCATGGTCTATCAACTACCGCCGATGGGCAATACCGTATTGCCTCTGATTTCACCTTTGAGCGCGAAGGTGAAGTTGAGAACTGCTTGTTTGCCGTTAACGCCAGCATGCACCACCACGGTATTGCCGATCCTCAACTCAGTCTGATGGCCTGGCGTTCGGCCCGGATCCTCAATCGCGCATTAGGCCATGACCAATTTGATCTGAGCACGCCCCCAGCAATGATCCAATGGCGCAGTGAGCAGCAACAACCTATAGCTTCAGCTTCCTTTGGTGCCATTCAGTCACCGTTTTAATTTTGTCGTCAAATGATGAGACAGGGTGTATGAGAAGAAATATTAATAAATTTATCATGAATCAACTGGCGACATTTACGCCGACCTTCAAGACAAAATTTATCTACAAAAAGGCATTCGGGAAAAAATTGAATCTCAATCCACCGGTAACGTGGAACGAGAAAATAAATTATCTAAAACTTAACGATTACAGTAACAACGCGCTGGTTACGCAGTGTGCCGATAAATACGCAGTGCGAGAGTATTTGAAGGCGCAGGGATGTGAAGAAATTCTAAACGAGCTGTACTTCGCCTGCGACTCTGTACATGAGATCCCATGGGATACGTTACCCGAAAAGTTTGTGATCAAGGGTAACCATGGTTCTGGTTACAACCTGATTTGCCAGGACAAAAGTAAGTTGGACATTGGGCGAGCCTCTAAAATCATAGATAACTGGATGCGAGAGGACTACTGGAAAGTCTATGCAGAATTAAACTATAAAAAGATAAATAAAAAGATAATAGGTGAAAGGTATATAGAGTCTGCAGGTGGTCATGGTCCGGAAGACTATAAAATATACTGTTTCAATGGCGTACCTTACTGCACGTTACTCTGTGTCGGTAGGGATAAAGGCATGCCGAAATATTACTTTTTTGACAAAGACTTCAAGTTCCTGTGCTACAGCCAAGACTGCCTGGCCCTTAGCCCAGAAGAGATCGACGCTTTTGTTAAACCCGAGGGTTACGACGATCTTTTTGAATACGCGAGAAAATTGTCGGCGCCCTTCGAGTTTGTTCGTGTCGATTTCTATATCTCCAATGGCAAAGTCATCTTTGGTGAGTTGACCTTCACCCCCTCTGCAGGGATTGATACGGATATTCTCGAACCCACAGACATTTTGCTTGGGAAGATGCTTAATCTGAAGTAATACCCTGCATTAATAGAATGCAGCCTAAGGAAAATAAATGGCTTGGTGATTTTTTGGGCAAATGTTGTCGCCTTGGAAGTCGCTAATACAGTTTTGACCCGACACCCTGCGAGTAGTGCAGGGTGTCTTTTTATGTGCGCGGCAAGCAGGAATCAGAGCGGGGCGGAGGGAGAGGGCGTCTGATCGTAACCCCCCCAGACTGACTGATCGAAGTTAACGATAGAACCGGTCATCAGGCCGGATTCATCGCTGGCCAGGAAAGCGACGGTACGTGCCACTTCTTCTGGCTGAATCAAACGACCAAAAGGCTGCTCGGCGGCGGCTTTTTCCAGCCAGTTATCCTCGGCACCATGATATTGCTTCATTATGCGGTCTTCCCCTTCGGATGCCATCCACCCGATGTTCAGACCATTGACGCGGATCCGGTTGCGTAACAGGGCGTAGGCGGTGTTGCGTGTCAACGTAGCCAATGCGCCTTTCGACGAACAGTAGGCGGAGATAAAAGGCTGCCCGGCCAACGCTGACATGGAACAGATGTTAACAATGCTGCCCGCCGTATTTTCACGACGCATAATTTTTATCGACTCTTGCATCAGATAAAACGGCCCGCGAACATTGGTGGCAAACATCTTGTCGAACAGCTCGGGGGCCGTATCGATGATGGTGCCGCGATCGGTCATGCCCCCGGCGTTGACCAGAACATCGACGCGGCCAAATAATTCATCTGTTTTAGCGATAACCCGGCGACAGTCTTCCACGGAAGATAAATCGGCGCGTACAAAAATCACTGGGGTGTCAGTTTCTGCATTTAACCTCTCAGCGATTTCTGCGCCTTTTGCCTGGTTTCTTCCGCAAATAATCACCCCGGCGGCCCCTTGCTGGCTAAAATGGCGCGCGATTGCGGCCCCCAGCCCCTGCGTGCCACCGGTGATGACGGCCACTTTTCCGACTAACTGATCCATCATATATCTCCTTCTGTATAGCGATAGCCTGCCGCGCTGAGCGCTTTGCACAGGGTGTTATAGCCGAGACGGGCATACTCAAGGGGCGGCGCTTTGGCCGGATCCTGTTCGGCTTCAACCACAAACCACCCCTGATAACCTATAGCGGCAAGCTTATTAATGACGGCGGTGAAATCGATGGATCCATCACCCGGTACGGTATAAATCCCCTTCAATACGGCATCCAGAAAAGAGTCTTTATGGCGGTCGATACCGTTTAACACGTCCAAACGGACATCTTTGGTATGCACATGGATGATGCGATCGCCATGTTTTTCCAGCACCCTGACAGGGTCCACGCCGGCGAACACCAAATGTCCGGTATCAAATAACAGGCCAACGTCTTTACTGGTTGCCGCCATTAAGCGGTCAATATCCTGTTCATCTTCAATTGCCGTGCCCATATGATGATGGAAGGCGAGTGGCACGCCGAAATCCTTGCAGAAGGCGGCGAATCGAGACAGTTTGTCGCCGTACTCGCTGATTTCTGCGTCGGACAACCGACGTCGTTCAGCCAGGGGGACGTTCTGCCGGTTCTGGATGGTACCGGCAGTTTCTCCGTAAACCAGGCAGGCGGCACCGCAGTCGCGGAAAAGTTGCATTTGTGGCAGCGAGCGGCTGATTTCTTCGTTCAGGCTGTTATCAAGCAGCGTGCCCGAATACCATCCCGAGACCAGTTCAAGCTGGAAGTATTTCAGGGTAGGTTTGAGCTCCTCACTGGTTTTTGGGAATTTGCCGCCCGTTTCAACGCCCTGAAACCCCGCAAGGTGGCTTTCAAACAGGCAGGTTGCCAACGAGGTTTCGCCCCCTAGCTGAGGGAGATCGTCATTCGACCAAGCGATAGGCGCGATGCCAAGCTTTGCTTTAAGAACCATGTTCTGCCCCTTCTTTAAATGCCGATACGCTGATTTTTGCGTCCTTCGAGATGTTCGCGATGCGCCTGGTTAACGCTCTCGCGCTCGCTCACTTCCGGCACGCCGACATCCCACCATGCATCTCCGGGCGTCCAGTGGTGGGCGTCGGTGGCAATGGAAATTACCGTGGTACGATCGTTGCCTTTGGCCCATTTAAGGGCGTCTTCAAGCTGTTCGAGCGAGGTCACCTTGCGGGCATAAGCCCCCATCGACTCGGCATTGGCGACGAAATCCACCGGGAAAGGCTCTTTCACGCGGCAATCCTTCAGCAGGTTATTGAAGGAAGCACCGCCTTTGGCGTTCTGCAAACGGTTGATCACCGCATAACCGCCGTTGTCGCACACCAGTAAAATAAATTTATGACCGGACAGTACGCTCGAATAGATATCTGAGTTCATCATCATGTAGGTGCCGTCCCCAATCATGACGAAGACATCCTGTTTTTTGCCCGCCATGGCGGCTCCCCAGCCTGCAGAGAGCTCATAACCCATACAGGAAAAACCGAACTCGCAATCGAAGGTGCCGGGATCTTTGACACGCCAGCCTTTCACCAACTCGCCAGGCAGCCCGCCGGCGGCACTGATGATGTAATCTTCCGGCGCCGCCACTGCATTCACCACGCCGATCACCTGGGCGTAGCTGGGGACATCGGCGGTCACTCCAGGTTCTTGGGTTTTTGCAATCAGTGCGTTCCAGTCAGCAAAAGCCGCTCGTCCCTTAGCCAACCAGGCGGGCGCGGCCACCCATTCGCCCAGTGCATGGTTTAGCTCGATAATCCCTTCACGGGCATCGCACACCAGCGGAATAGCGCGGTGTTTATGCGCATCAAAGCGCGCAGCATTGAGTGAAATGAACTGTGCCTGTTGATCGAATACCGTCCATGAGCCGGTGACGAAATCCATCAACCGGGTTCCTATGGCGACCACGACATCGGCTCGGGAAGCCAACTCATTGGCTGAGGTGGAGCCAAGAATACCAATCGGCCCCATATGGATAGGGTGGTCATGCGTAAAAGCGCCTTTACCGGCAATGGTTTCCACGACGGGTATGCCATGGCGAACCGCGAAAGCCTCCAGTTCAGCTTCCGCCTGTGAGTAGCGCACGCCTCCACCAGAGATAATCAATGGGCGTTTGGCGTTCATCAGGCATTGTGCTGCGTGAGCAAGCTGAAGGCGATCGGGCCGTGGACGAGGCATCAGATGCAACTGCGGGGCGAAAAAGGCTTCCGGGTAATCCCAGGCCATTTCCTGCACGTCCTGACACATGCCGATAAAGGCCGGGCCGCAGTCGCCCGGATCTAGCATGGTGGCCACAGCCTGCGGTAGCGAGGACATGATTTGTTCTGGATAGGTGATGCGGTCCCAATAGCGGCTTACCGTTTTGAAAGCATCGTTGATGGTTTGTGTCGGATCGTTGAAATGCTCGATCTGTTGCATTACCGGATCCGGATGCCGCCGCGCAAAGCTGTCGCCGCAAATCATCAGCATGGGCAAACGACTGGTGTGCGCGACGCCGGCAGCGGTTAGCAGGTTGGCGGTACCCGGCCCGATCGACGCGGTAACCACCATGATCTGCCTGCGAACCATCGCCTTGGCAAAACCAATAGCCGCAAAACCCATCGATTGTTCATTTTGGCCGCGCCAGGTTGGCAAAATATCCTGTACTGCTTCCAGCGCTTCACCCAGACAGGTGACGTTGCCATGGCCAAAAATCCCATACACGCCGGGAAAAAGCGGGACGCGTTCACCCTCGATTTCCGTAAACTGGTTGCTCAGATAACGAACGACTGCCTGAGCCGCTGTACAACGAATCTTGGCCATATCTTCCCCCATTCGGATTGAACGCCTGAAAGCAGCATGATTATTTTTTTTTGCATTTTAAATTGCTGTTTATTTTAATTGGCAATAAAAATTGCAAATTCAAACGACAAGACTCCCATCCCGACAGGGCAGAAGTCTGTTTTAAACGTGATTCAACTGCGATGACGCTTGCGGTTCCCCTCACTGCGTTTTTCACGCTCGGTAATGGTTTCAATGCAGGGCTGGGCTTTTTCCGGCTGTAATGCCGCAGCCAATGCCATCGCAATGCTCTGCGCCAGACACACCGGCGCCGCCAGAGATCGCGAAAAACTGTATTCTTCTTCCGGTATGGTAAACAGCACTTTTGCACTTTTCGCCAGTGGTGAAAGCTGACTGTCAGTAATGGCCACAATAGGGATGCCACGCGCACCGGCATCATCCGCAATGGCGATCACTTCTTTCGCGTAATGGCGAAATGCTATGGCAATAAGCACATCATTTTCCCGCATATTGTTGGCCATTTGCGGTGCCAGTCCTCCGGCAGCATCCAGCAGTATCACGCGACGATTGAGCATGGTTAAAAGATACCGCATCAACGACGCGACAGGTTCCGAGCGCAGCTGGCCGGCAATATAGACAGTTTCAGCTTCCTTCAGCAGATGGGCGGTCTCATCGAGATCCTGTTCGGTGATGTTATTCAATAACTCCTGCAGCGTTGCGATATCACGAATGACCAGACTTTGCAGGAAACCCAAGCTGCCTTTTTCATCATTTTTTCGCAGATCATTTTCCAGTGCGGTGATCCGCTCGTTGTAACCGGGCGCTGCCGTAGCCAACCGTGTCTGGAAAACGCTCTGCATCTGTTTAAAACCGCTATAACCAAAAGCCTGGGCAAAACGCACCAACACCGATGGATGTAATCCGCATTTGGCCGCCACGGCGTTAATCGACTCCAGAGCAACCGTATTGGGGTTCTGGGTTATGTAGCGTGCCGCCTGCTGATAGCGCTCCGACAACTGCGGATAGCGTCGGGTGATTTCGTTGACGACCTGCTCGTAATTGTCATGAGGTAGCGGTTTAAGCGCGGCCAGAGTTGGGTCTGTTTTTTTCACCATCAGAATTTCCTTTCCAGGCATTAGCCAGTCATTTTCCAGCACGCTACAGCAATAAAAATTGCAAGTAAAACTCACATGCAATTATTTCTATCTCATTTGCCTTGGGCTGGGAAAATTTCTTCGTGAGATTTGTGATTCATCTCTAAAATATTTATTTCAATTACGGGTGTGCATTGAAATTTTCAAACCAAAATAATTTTTAATGTCTTGATATATTTGAGTTTAAATCGATTTTAATTATGATTTTTTGCCCAAGGTGGTGTTGTTGCAACTTTTATTGCTGTGTGTCTAGTATTGCAAATATTGATGCTTTAGCGGCACTCTGCCGAAGCAAAATGCTGAGGGACAACCCATCATGTATGACAATTTTGGACAGTTTATCAACGGTGAGTGGTGTACCGGCCGTGGCACCGAAAGGATAACGGTGATCGACCCGGGCAAGGGCTGCGAGTTGGGTCAGATTAAGGCGGCGTCTGCGGTGGATACGCTGGTTGCGTTGGACTGTGCCGATCGAGCATTTCCCGGCTGGAAAAACACACCGGCCTGGCAACGCGCGGATCTGCTTCAGGCGGTAGCGCGTGCCATGGTGGCGATAACGCAAGAAGCTGCAGTGATGGTTTCGAAAGAAAGTGGCAAACCCTTGGCGCAGGCAAAACGTGAATGGGAGCTGTCTGTCGATCAGTTTATTTGGCATGCGGAAGAGGCGCGGCGCATCTATGGGCGAATTGTCGAAAGTCGCGTTCCCGCAGGCCGCTGCGAAGTCCTGCATGAGCCGATCGGCGTGGTGGCGGCGTTCACCGCCTGGAATTTCCCGGTGGTATTGGTGGCCCGCAAACTGGCCCCCGCACTTGCCGCAGGCTGTACGGTGGTATTACGTCCTTCGAGTGAAGTACCGGGTTCCGCGATGCTGATCTTCGAATGTTTGCGTCAGGCTGGGCTGCCGGCCGGCGTCGCCAACCTGGTGGTGGGGCCGACCGCAACCACCTATGGGCCTTTAATGTCATCGCCAACGGTCAGGAAGGTTTCCCTGACTGGCTCTACGCAAATCGGTCGGCAGATGATCCGCGATTCTGCATCAACCATCAAGCGGCTCAGCATGGAGTTGGGCGGCAATGCGCCAGTAGTCATTTTTAACGACGCCGATATCGATAAAGCGCTAGATCTCTCAGTTGCCACGAAATTTGCCAACAGTGGTCAGGTGTGTGTAACCGGCGATCGTTTTTATGTTCATGAACACTGCTATCAGGCCTTTGTGGAAGGCTTTGCTCGGCGAGCCAGCCAGCTGAATGTGGGTTATGGGCTCGATGAAGGCACCACCATGGGGCCGCTTATCAACATGAAACGGCTTCACGCGATCGAAGACATTGTTACCGACGCGCGCGCCAAAGGCGGAAGAGTGGTGACTGGCGGGCATCGTCTTGAACTTGGCGGGGGCTATTTTTATGCGCCCACGGTGATTGCCGATTTACCCGACGATGCGCTCGCAATGGCTGAGGAGAATTTCGGCCCCATTGTGGCAATCACTTCTTTTAGCGACAGCGAAGCCTTATGGGACAGGGTTAACAATTCCAATTTTGCGCTCTCGGCCTATGCCTTTACGCGAGATCCGGCTCGGATCCGCGAAGCCGTTTCTCGCTTCGAGTCCGGCATGGTGGGGATCAACAGCTATGCGCTGGCAGCGGCTGAAGTGCCGTTCGGGGGAATCAAGGCCAGCGGTATGGGACGTGAAGGGGGTTCAGAAGGTATCCACGACTACATGAACACCAAACTTGCACAGATCGTGGTTTAAGGAGCCGCAATGAAACGCAATAACGTCAAAAAGCGTTGGGATGAGGGGCAAACGGTGTTGAACGGCTGGCTGAGCGTTGCCAGCGCCTTTACCGCCGAGATTATGGCTGAGCAGGGATACGATGCGCTCACGATAGACCTCCAGCATGGGTTTGTCGGTTACGAACAGGCAACCCATATGCTGCAGGCGATGCGCGCCAGCGGTATAGCCCCGCTGGTCAGGGTGCCCTGGCTCGAACCGGGCATGATCATGAAGGCGCTGGATGCCGGGGCCTGGGGCATTATTTGCCCGATGGTAAACACTGCCGAACAGGCCCGTACCCTGGTTTCCTGCGTGCGTTATCCCCCCACTGGCAGCCGGAGTTTCGGCCCGACCCGTGCGGTGATTTCTGCCGGCGCTGACTATGGTCAATTCGCCGATGAGCAGGTGGTCTGTCTGGCTATGATCGAGACGGCCGAGGCCGTTGAAAATATCGAATCCATTGTGGCTACGCCAGGTCTGGACGGCGTTTACATCGGCCCGGCGGATCTGACGCTTGGCTTGACCGGACGAAAATACCGTACCGGGTTTGACCGAGACGAGCCCGAAATCATCGAAGCCATAAAGCATATACTGGCCACGGCGCATCGTGCAGGCAAGAAGGCAGGGTTGCATAACGGCACTGCCGCCTATGCCGCGCAAGCCGCTGAATGGGGCTTTGACCTGGTGACGGTATCCAACGACGTACAACTGCTGCGGTCCGCGGCTTCAGCCAGCGTGGCGCAGTTTCGTCAGTTGAATGGCGAAGTCAAAGACGCAGAGCACGCCGTTCGGGGAGGGTACTGAAATGCCGCATGTACTGGTGGCCGGAAAAATCCACGATGCCGGTTTGGCCATCTTATGCAACGCACCTGGCTTTACGGTACAGCTGGTGGCGGAAGTGAGCGTGGAAAGTTACGCGCCTTATCTTGCCGAGGCCGATGCATTGTTGATTCGCACCCAACCCTTGAGCGCGAAAGAAATCCAGACGGCTCGGAGACTCAGGATCGTCTCGCGCCATGGCGTGGGCTATGACTCGGTGGACGTGGCGGCTTTGACCGAACGACAGATCCCACTGACCATTATCGGCGATGTCAATTCACTGTCGGTGGCTGAACATACCTTCTCCTTGCTGTTGGCTTTGGCTAAGCGTCTCTGTTACTTCGACCGCAGTATTCGTGAAGGTGAATGGAACAGACGCAACGGGTTTTCCGCGATGGAAATGGCCGGAAGGACGCTTTTCATCCTGGGTTTCGGCCGTATTGGCAGGGAGGTGGCCCGGTTGGCTAAAAGTTTCCGCATGCGGGTTACTGCCTACGATCCTTATCTTCCAGACGAGGTGTTTACCCAGCTCGGCGTTGAACGAATGGGTGACATCAGCACAGGGCTGAAGACCGCCGATGCGGTCACTGTTCACCTTCCACTCAGTGACGAGAAACCGCTGATTGGCCGACAGCAGTTGGCGATGATGAAACCGGGCGCACTGTTGATCAACACCGCACGAGGGGGAATTGTCGATGAAGAGGCGCTCGCGGAAGCCTTGCATAGCGGACATCTCGGCGGCGCCGGTTTAGACGTGCTGAAACAGGAGCCAGCAAACCTCGGTTCGACACTGTTAGCGCAAACTGAACGGCTGATCCTCACGCCACACTCTGCCGGGCTCACTGCAGAGGCGGCGATGCGAATGTCAGTGTCGGCCGCTTCCAATATCCTCGATTTTTTCAATGGTCAGCTCGAGAGCGGACTGGTGGTTAATCAGCAGGCCCTGAAGCTTCATGGCCATAAATAACTGACTTCTTATGGAGACTGTCATGATCAGAATTGCGATTCTCGGCGCCGGGCGTATCGGTCAGGTACATGCGGCGAATGTGGCTCGTCATAACGATGCTTTTCTTACCGCTGTTGCAGACCCTGTTATTGAAAATGCCAAAGCGTTGACCGCGGCCTGGGGGGGCGTTGCGTTAGCTGACCCACTTGAAGCCATTCAAAACCCTGATATTGATGCCGTCATCATAGGCACACCCACGCATACCCATATTGATCTGATGCTTGCCGCGGCTAAAGCCGGCAAGGCGGTGCTGTGCGAAAAGCCGGTGGATTTGGATATCAACAAGGCGTATGCGGCGCAAAGGGCACTGGGCGAGCATGCCAGTCAGGTCATGCTGGGCTTCAATCGCCGGTTTGATCTGGGGTTTAGTGAGATTAACCAACGTATCCGCAGTGGCGATATTGGCGACCTTCATCAGGTGATCATTACCAGTCGAGATCCTGGATTGGCGCCCATGGGCTATTTGAAAAACTCGGGAGGAATTTTCCGTGACATGGTGATCCACGATTTTGACCTTGCCCGCTGGATCCTGGGCGAAGAGCCGGTGGAGGTGTTTGCAACCGGCAGCCGTCTGTTCGCCCCCGAACTGGAGGCGTTGGGCGATTATGACACTGTAATGGTGCAATTGCGCACCGCCTCAGGCAAACAGTGTCAGATCAACTGCAGTCGCCAGGCAATCTATGGCTATGACCAACGTATGGAGGTGTTCGGTTCCGGGGGGATGTTGTTGAATGACAACCTGCGGGCGACTCCGGTTAGACGTTATAGCAGGCAAGAAACCGAAGCACGTGGGCCATTGCTTAACTTCTTCATGGAGCGCTATTGCGATGCCTACCGGCTGGAAATAGACGCTTTTATCTCGGCAATTAAGCAGGGCACACCTATGCCGATCACGGTGCATGACGGTTGCATGGCCTTGAGGTTGGCGGATGCCGCTCAGCTTTCCGCAGACACTCATGCGGCTGTGGCGCTGGATTGAGGAGAATGGCGATGCAAAAAATCGGTATTGGACTTATTGGCACCGGCTTTATGGGGAAATCGCACGCCAGAGCCTGGCGTGCCGCTGCCACGCTTTCCGGTGATATTCAGCCGGTATTAATCAGCGTGGCGGATATTGACGCCGCTGCGGCTGAAAGCGCCGCGCAGCAGTTTGGTTTTATGCGCTGGACCCAACGCTGGCAAGATCTGATCGATGATCCGGATATTGATGTTATTTCGATAACCTCACCAAACAGGTTTCACGCCGAACAGGCCCTTGCCGCCATCGCGGCGGGGAAACATGTGCACTGTGAAAAGCCCTTGGCACCGGACAGCGAGACCGCTGAGCGAATGCGCCTTGCGGCAGAGAAAGCCGGTGTCTTCACCCAGGTGGGGTTCAATTACATTAAAAACCCGTTGCTGAAGTTGGCTCGCCAGATGATAGCCAACGGCGATTTAGGAGAGATTACCGGCTTTAGGGGGATCCACGCGGAGGATTTCATGGCGGATCCTGCAATCCCCTGGTCGTGGCGGTTAGATCCGGCCGGAGGGGCCGGCGCGGTGGCGGATTTGGGCAGCCATATTCTGGGTATGGCCAGATTTTTGCTCGGCCCGGTAAGCGAAGTGTTCGCCGATCTCGATACGGTGATTAAAGCTCGGCCGGAAAGCGCGGGTTCGAGGGTGCTGAAACCGGTAGAGGTTGACGACATTGCGCGTCTGACCTTGAGGTTTGCCCGCGGTTGCGGTGGCCATATCGAGGCCAACTGGGTCGCCACGGGCCATAAAATGCAGCTGGGGTTTGAAGTCACCGGTACCCAGGGGGCCCTGAGCTTCAATCAGGAACGTTTTAACGAAATCCAGTATTTCCGTTATGACGACACTAGCGGCCTGAACGGCTTTAAAACGCTGGTTGCCGGGCCGGAGCACGCGCCTTACGGGCTTTTTTGTCCGGCTCCGGGGCACCAACTGGGGTTCAACGATCTAAAAACCATTGAAATGCTTGAGTTCATTCAGTCAATTCAGCAGGGAGACTCACAAGGGCCAGATTTTAAAGAGGCAGTTGAAATACAGCGTCTGGTGGACGCTGCGGTACGCTCATCCGCGGAGCGAAGCTGGATCGCACTCTGACGAGTCCGTTCGTATGGCAGCCCCTTTTGGGTTGTTCTGACGTACGGGCGGCGTCACCTGCGTTAGCTATGCCGTACAGGCCAACGCAATGTCATAGCAGTAAATAATTAACCCTTCGTACTGAAATTACACGCTATTCACCATTAATGGGAAAACGATTATGAAGAAAATTATCTTACTCTGTCTTTCATTGCTCTCGCTCAGCCCTTCGGTATTTGCTGTGCAGGTTGGCGTCAGCATTGCCCAAATGGATGATGTTTTTCTCTCGAGGTTACGTGGCTACATTATCGAAAGAGCAAAAACACACCCGGATCTAAAATTACAGTTTGAAGATGCCCAGGGGGCGGTAGATAAGCAACTGAGTCAGGTGCAGAGTTTCATCAATGGGAAAGTGGACGTGATTATTGTTAATCCGGTCGACACCCAGGGCACCAAAAATATCACCGAGGCCGCCAGAAAGGCCAAAATACCGCTGATTTATCTTAACCGTATGCCCTCGGACTCCACCATGGGCAATGGCATCAGTTATATCGGCAGCGACGAGATTGAAGCCGGCAGGTTACAGATGCAATACCTGGCTGAACTGGTCAAGGATCGTAAAAGCGTCAACGTCGCCATTATGAAAGGGCTATTGAGTAACGATGCCACTCGTTTTAGAACCCAAGGGGCGAAAGAGATTATTGCCAAGAATCCCAACATGCACGTCATTCTGGAAGACACGGCCAAGTGGATGCGTGAAGATGGCATGAATCTGATGAATAACTGGATATTGTCAGGCGACAAAATCGATATTCTTTCCTCTAATGCTGATGAAATGGCGATTGGCGCAGCTATGGCGATTAAAAGTAATGGCAAGAGCGTCGGTAAAGATATTCTGATTGGTGGAACCGATGGCGGACCAAATGGCCTGCAGGCGATAAAAAAGGGCATGCTGACGGTCACAGTGTTCCAGGATGCCAAATCGCAGGCCTACGGCGCGGTCGATATGGCGGAGCAAGCGGCAAAGGGGGAAGCTATCAAAGATGTGAACTTTATTCCTTTCCAACTGGTTACCCCGCAGAACTATGAGAAGTTTATGACCCCCTAGCCGGTAACTGCAGTGCAGGCTACGCTGCTGTCATGCGGTGACGGTAATGTTTTACCGATACCGCATGAGGTTATATCGTAGGCATGAAAAAGGGCGGTAAAACCGCCCTGAAGAAATTCACCCTGATTAAAGCTGTTCGCCGTTGCTGGCGATCACGGTGCGGTACCAGTCGAAACTCTTTTTGCGCGAACGCTCGAGGGTGCCGGTGCCATCATCGTGTTTGTCGACGTAGATAAAGCCGTAACGCTTGCCGTATTCACCGGTGGTGAAGGACACGCAGTCAATGCAGCCCCACGGGGTATAACCAATCAGGTCCACGCCGTCTTCGATGACCGCTTTTTTCATCTGTTCGATGTGCGCGCGCAAATAGTCGATGCGGTAATCATCGTTGATCTGGCCGTCAGCCTCTACCTTGTCGAATGCGCCAAAGCCGTTCTCAACGATAAACAGCGGTTTCTGGTAACGCTCGTACAGCACGTTCAGCGAGTAACGCAGCCCGACCGGGTCAATTTGCCAGCCCCAGTCCGAGGCTTTGACATGCGGGTTCGGGACGTTACCGGGGAAACTGAACATCTCGTTGTCGCTGCTCACCGCATCGGCCTGCAGGGCGTTGCTCATGTAGTAGCTGAAACCGATGTAGTCTGCGCAACCTTCGCGCAGGGTTTGTTCGTCCTGCGGTTTCATCTCAATCTTGAAGCCTTTGCGCTCCCAGTCACGCAGCAGGTACGACGGATAGTAGCCTCGCACTTGTACGTCGGTGTACAGGTAGCGCGAGTGCATGGCTTCGACGCTGTACATGACGTCGTCCGGTTTGCAGGAGTACGGGTAGAAGGGGACGCAGGCCAGCATGCAGCCAATTTGGAATTCCGGGTTAATCTGGTGACCGAGTTTCACTACCAGGGCGCTGGCAACAAACTGATGGTGCAAGACCTGATAAAGCGTCTGCTCCGGGTTCTCTTCCTGGGTATACACCACGCCGGAGCAGCAGTAGCCAAACAGCGGATACTGGTAGTTGCTCTGGTTGTTGATCTCATTAAAGGTCATCCAGTATTTCACTTTGTGCTGATAACGGCGCAGCACCACTTCGCTGAAGCGTACGAAGAAATCGACCACCTTCCGGTTCTTCCAGCCGCCATATTCCTTCACCAGGTGATAAGGCATTTCAAAGTGGGACAGGGTGATCACCGGCTGGATATTGTATTTCAGCAGTTCATCAAACAAATCGTCGTAAAACTGCAGACCGGCTTCGTTTGGCTCATGTTCATCGCCATTCGGGAAGATACGCGTCCAGGCGATAGAGGTGCGGAAGCATTTAAAGCCCATTTCGGCGAATAACGCCACGTCCTGCTTGTAACGGCCGTAAAAGTCCACCGCTTGGTGATTAGGGTAACGATAGCCTTCCTGCACGCCGTCGGTCATAACGCGATCCACACCGTGAGAACCGCCCGACAGAACGTCGGCGATGCTTGGGCCTTTGCCGCCCTGATCCCAACCGCCTTCAACCTGGTGCGCCGCCACGGCACCGCCCCACAGAAAATCTTTCGGTAACTGTTGTTGTTTCATCGTAGGTTTCTCATCGGATTATTATCAGAAAGCACTGAACTGCCGGAATGAGAATATAGTAGCAAGCTGGAATCGAATGTCACGATATAACAAATCACCACTCAGGTGACGTGTCACATTAAAAAAACAGGCTGTTTTATTTTGCGTAATTAATATGCCCCAGCCGCTTGCCGATGGTTTCGATAATGTAAATGACCGGGATTTGGGTAGTGATATTGTGTTGCCCGGCGATCAACTGCGGGGGAACGTGGTAAGAGAGGTTAAAGTCCGCCATGCGTGCCAGCGAGGAGGTTTCGTTGTTGGTGATGCTGATGATTTTGCAGTGGTGCAGGCTGAACTGGCTGGCGAGGCGCAAAATTTCTTCGGTCTCTCCAGACACCGAAAGTATTATTGCGACCGCGCTTTTATACATGTCGCTATTGATGGGATAATAAGGGTCGTCGATATGGGTGCTGAATTTTCCAACGTTGGAAAAGAAACGCGCGCCGTATTTCCCCAATGCTCCGGAGGTGCTGACGCCAACGAAAATAATACGCTCAGCAGCGGCAATATGCTGCACCGCCTGATCTAACAGTTGATTAAATTCGTCGTTATTAATGCTTTTAAAGAAGCTGATGATTTCGCTGGTGCCAAAATCCATCGGCGGTGCTTCGGTCTGCTCAAGATACAGCTTGAAGCGGATGCGAAATTCGGAGTAGCCGTCGCAGCCCATTTTCTTGCAAAAGCGCAGTACGGTAGTGGTGGATACCCCGGCGGCCTCGGCAAGTTCGCGGATGGTCATATACATCACCGGGTTTTTGTTTTTGGTGATGTAGTTATAAACCAACAATTCCAGCGCATTGAGTTCGGCGATTGCTTTATGGGTAAACATAGACCTAATCCAGCGAGTAACAACAGACCTTAATCAGCGGGCTAACATAGCAAATTTTGCCGTAGCCCGCTCGTGGTTTTCGTTGTTATTCAGGCCCGTTTGGCGTTGTCCAGCAGTTTGTCGTGTGTCGGTTCACTGCCGGTCAGGTCACATTCCTTCGGCAAACGCCAGGCGATGATTCCGGCGATGATCAGTGAGACTGCCAGACCGCATACCGCCACGTTCTGGCCATAGAGGTAGATCATCACCCCTACCAGATAAGGCCCGCAGAAGCCGCCCAGGTTGCCGAGGCCGTTAATCACGCCGCGAGCGCCCCCGGCGACTTCTGCGGAGGCGATGCGCCCAGGCATGGACCAGAACGGGCTGGTAGCGGCTTTGAGGAAGAAGCCGCACACCACCAGGGCAATGTAGGCCGCCACCACGTTATGACGCAGCACCACCGAAGCCAGTAGCGCCGCAGCAAAGCAGAACAATGAAACCACCACCCACAGGCGGCGTTTGCCGGTTTTATCGGTGAGCACTGAAATCAGGTAGATCCCCAACAGCGTCGCGACGAATGGCAAGATTGCCAGGAAGCCGACCGAGGCCATGTTACCGCCGGTCAGGTTTTTTAAAATGGTGGGCAGCCACAGGGTGTAGCCGTAGTCGCCGGTTTGATAGAAAAAGTTCAGCAGCACCAGCTTCATCAAGCCCTTGTTACGGAAGACATCTCTCAGTGGTGCTTTGCTGACCGGTTGCAGTTTGCTGCGTTCTTGCCGTTCGCGCGTTAGTTCGGTTATCAGATAGTCGCGCTCACGGGCCGGCAGCCAGCGCGCTTCCTGCGGGCGATCGCTGATCAGCAGCCACCACACGGCCAATACCACCAGCGACAACAGGCCTTCGATGATAAACAACCAACGCCAGTCGAATGCGTTAATGATTGCGCCAGAGATCGGGGCGGTGAGCATGCCACCCAATGGGGCGAACATCATGACAAAGGCGTTGGCGCGGCCCAGTTCTTTTTCCGGGAACCAGTTGCTGATCATGGTTAACACTACCGGTAACATACCGCCTTCAGAGATGCCCAATACGAAGCGTAATACCAGCAGCTGATAGTGGTTAGTGACAAAGCCGGTCGCAACTGACACCACCGCCCAGGCACACAGGGACCAGGCAATAAAGCGCTTGCCGCTGCCGTTGACCGCGATGCGTCCGCCGGGAACCTGCAAAAACAGATAACCGATAAAAAAGATGCCACTGGCCAGCCCGGCCATCTGGCTGGTAATGCCCAGGTCGCTTTCCATACCGCCGGGCAGCGCAAAACTGATATTAACCCGGTCCATAAAGGAAATGATGCAGGCGATCAGGATCGGGGCAATAACCCGCAGCCAGCGGGTGTTGGGTATTTTATTATCCATGGCGATCTCTCTTTATAGGGCGCAGGGAGAACCTCTCAATGAAGAGGTTCTGTGATTCGGCGGTAATAAAATCGAAAAGAAAACGCGTCAGTTACTCGATGGCGTGGGGCAGCGGCGCCCGGTTGAAAAAGGCTTCAACGTTGGCAAACACAATATCGCTCATCTTTTGCCGGGTTTCCTGGGTGGCGCTGGCGATATGCGGTTGCAGCACCACGTTTTCCATGGCGATCAGTTCTGCAGGAACCTCGGGTTCGTGGGCATAAACGTCCAGCCCGGCACCGGCGATGGCGCCACTTTGCAGGGCGCTAATCAGGTCGGGTTCATTAACGATGCTGCCGCGAGCAATGTTAATCACCAGCGCGTGCGACGGCAGGGCGTCGAATACCGCCTTGTCCACCAGGTCGGCGCTGTCTTTACCGCCAGAAATAGCAATGATAAAGAAGTCGCTTTCCCGCGCTAAAGCCAGCAGAACTGGGAAATAGCGATAGGGCAGCGAACTGTCCTGCGTGCGGCTGGCGTATTGGATACGCATATTGAAACCGGCGGCGCGTTGGGCGATGGCGCGGCCGATATTGCCCATGCCGAAAATGCCCAGCCGTTTGCCGCTGACCTGCACCGACAGGCCCGGCGCTTCTTTCAGCCAGCGACCTTCACGCACAAAACGATCGTTGTGGCACAGCTGACGAGCGGTAGCCAGCAACAATCCCAGAGCCATATCCGCCACGTCTTCCGTCAAGGCGCCGGAGGTGATGGTGACGGCAATGCCGTGTTTACGGGTGTAATTCAGATCAATCGCGTCAGTGCCTACGCCGAATACCGCAATCAGCCCGAGGTTGGGTAATTGTTCAAGCACTGGCGTCTCGACCCCAATATCCCCCCGAGTGACGACCGCACGGAAGGCCGCACCTTTTTCGGCCAGAAAAGCGGCCGCATCCTCTTGTTCATATAACCGATGTACCACAAAGGCTGCCTCAAGGCGGGCCAGCAGGTTATCCATTACTGGGGCAATCAACAGCACTTCATTGGATGTAGAGGTCGTCATGGTTTCACCTGTCAATAATTAGCGTTACTTCGTATTGCTATAAAAGCGGTTTTCGGCAGGCGGTTTTGCGACAGATATCACGCTGAAGAGTGTTAAAAAACTGTGTTACCCGTAATGTGATCGACGGAAGGAAAAGGATGACTGTCACCGGGGAAGAGCAGCAAAAACTGCCGTATTGCGAGCGAAAATCAGGCTGAGTGCGTAGATCTTGGTCATTTAACGGATGGGTAACATGGGTATGTAACAAGCGGGGGGAGGCAACAAAAAGAAAAGCCGCACCTGAGTGCGGCCGAGCGTTCACGACGAACAAAACAAGGACAAAAATTCCGGTAGACAGGCCCTGAAGCAAACCTCAGAGACAGATCATGATGATAAGCAAAATATTTTCGGGTGTGAAATGCCGAATATGGCTTAGTTAGTCGAATTAATAGATAAATAATCAGCCACTTACTTCCTCTCAGTTTCATGCGTGGCACGGGTTTCCACGTTGGTCGCCAGCAGAACGTACGCGGTAGATCCTTCCGTCAACGACTGGTGTGCAATCAATACGCCCTGCTCTAATGCCACTCGAAATTGATGATAAATACCCACTTTTCGTTAAAGCAATTGGCACTACATACCCTTAACATTAGAAAGTCTTTTAAATGATTATAATTAGCATGCTGTGAATTATTCACCGCAGTGATATTACGGAGAAATCCGTTTGGTTAAGGATATGTATTCACCATGGAAATAAAAATAAACGGCCGGATGGTCGCGCTGGGCGCCATTTCACCCGAAACGCCGCTACTCTACGTGTTACGCAACGATCTGGGCCTGAATGGCCCCAAATACGGCTGTGGCCTCGGGGAGTGCGGTGCTTGCACGGTACTGATCGATGGCGTCGCCGCCCGTTCCTGCTCGCTGCCGCTGAGCGGTGCCCTCAACAAATCCGTTACCACGCTGGAAGGCCTGAGCGAGGCGGGGCAACTGCACCCGGTTCAACAAGGCTTTATCGATGAGCAGGCCGCGCAGTGCGGTTATTGCACCAACGGCATGATCATGACGCTGGTTGCTCTGTTTGAGCGAAACCCGCAGGCAGATGAACAAGAAATAAAAAATGAGCTGGCTTATAACCTGTGCCGCTGTGGCACCCATATTGAGATCCTGCGTGCTGCCGCCAAAGCCCGTCAGCTGTTGGCGGAAAGGGGGCAAGCATGAGCCGCCTGGAAATCACGCGCCGCCGCCTGTTGCAGGCCGGTGGCCTGGTAATGGTCAGCAGCCTGTTGCCTGTGTCGCTTAATACCCTGGCAACGACGCCAGTGGTAGGGGGCGATCTGCCGCTCGATCGCGTGGACAGCTTTATCGGCCTGACCGCCGATGGCCGTGTCACCGCATTTAACGGCCATGTGGATCTTGGCACCGGTATTCGCACCGCATTGGCACAGATTGTTGCCGATGAAATCAGCGTACCTTTCGAGCACGTTACGGTGATTTTGGGTGACACCCAGCGCACGCCGGATCAGGGGCCGACCATCGCCAGCGCCACGATTCAGGTGACCGCTATACCGCTGCGCCAGGCAGCCGCACAGGTGCGGCAATTACTGCTGGCGCTGGCCGCAAAGGCCTTTGCGTTACCGGTGGAACGCCTGCAGGCTGAAAATGGCCGGGTATTTGCGAGGGATAAACCCAACGTCAGTCTGAGCTATGGTGAACTGGCCCGCGGGCAAAATTTACAGGTGGCCCTGGATAAAACCATCAGGCTGAAGAGCGTGGCGGAGAGCCGTTACGTGGGCAAGGCGGTGCCGCGGGTGGATATCCCGGCCAAGGTGACCGGCCAACTGACCTATGTGCATGACCTCCGCCTGCCGGGCATGCTGCATGGCAGAGTGGTGCGCCCGCCTTATATCGGCGCCGACAGCAGCGCCCCGTTGGGCAGCGGCCTGCTGTCGGTTGACCATGATTCCATTGCCCATTTGCCTGGCATTGTAAAACTGGTGGTGATTAACGATTTCATCGGTATCGTCGCCGAACGCGAAGAGCAGGCGATTGCCGCCATGCGGCAACTGAAAACCGTCTGGCGTCCCTGGTCCGGTTTACCCGATCTTTCGCTTACAGGATTGCATAAGGCCCTGGTGGAAAACCCCAAAACGGATCGCGTGCTGCGTGATGATGCCGGGGTCGATGCCGCTTTGGCCTCGTTGCATACCGAGGTCAGTGCTGATTACGTCTGGCCTTACCATCAACACGCGTCGATCGGCCCGTCCTGTGCGGTGGCCGACGTCGGTCGCGATCGCGCAGAAATCTGGTCTGGCACGCAAAATCCTCACGATTTGCGTAAGGACATCGCTCATTTGCTCGATTGGCGGCCAGAGCAGGTCCATATCAATCGCATGGAAGCCTCCGGCTGCTACGGTCGCAACTGTGCCGATGACGTCTCCGCTGACGCTGCGCTGTTATCGCAGGCCACCGGCAAGCCGGTCAGGGTGCAGTTGATGCGTGAACAAGAGGCGGGTTGGGAACCCAAGGGCACCGGGCAACTGATGCGAGTCCGCGGCGGGTTGGATAAGCACAATCAGGTGGCGGCTTACGAACTGAAAACCAGCTACCCTTCAAACAACGCTGTGACGTTGTCACTGGTACTGGCCGGTAAAGTGCCCAATCGGGCAGACGTGCAGCAGATGGGCGACAGAACCGCCATTCCCCAATATGAATATCCCAATATGCGGGTAGTGTGCCAGGACGCGGCGCCGATTGTGCGGGCTTCGTGGATGCGTGGGGTCTCGGCGTTACCCAATGTGTTCGCCCACGAATCCTGGATTGATGAACTGGCGTGGCGAGCCGGGCAGGATCCGATCGCATTCCGCTTGCAATATCTGAAAGACCCGCGTGCCGTGGCGCTGATTCAAGCGTTGAAAAAGCAGGCCAATTGGCAGGATGGCCCGGCCTACCGCAGCCCGGTGTCCGGCGATCCTGAATGGGTGACGGGACGCGGCTTTGCCTATGCGCGTTATTTCCACAGTAAATTCCCTGGGTTTGGTGCCGCCTGGGCGGCCTGGGTGTGCGATCTCAGCGTTAATCGCCACAGCGGGCAGATCAAGCTGGATAAAATCTTCGTTGCCCATGACTGCGGCCGCATCATCAACCCGGCCGGGGTTCGTCACCAGGTGCACGGCAATATCATTCAGTCCGCCAGCCGGGTGCTGAAAGAGTTCGTCACCTTTGACTCTGCGTCCGTAACGTCGCTGGATTGGGGCGGTTACCCGATCCTGCGGTTTGACGAGTTACCGCAGGTTGATATCCAACTGCTGGACTATCCGGATGAACCCTCTATGGGGGCAGGAGAATCCGCCTCGGTGCCGAGCGCAGCGGCAATCGCCAATGCGTTGTTCGACGCGCTGGGCGTGCGTCTGCGAGAGGTGCCTTTTACCCCTGAGCGAGTGGTAAAGGCGTTAAAACAGCAGGCTTCCGGCAGCGCAGAAAGGGATAAGTCACTATGAGCAGCATAAAGAAAATCGCCGGCTGGGGCAGTCTGACGGTTGTTGCCGCCGTGGTCATTGGGGCGATAGCCAGCTGGCAATCAGAAATAGCGCCGCTTGAGGAAAAGGATCATCACGTTTTTAGTCAGCAACAGATCGCCCAAGGGAAAGTGCTGGCCGATCTCGGCGACTGCGCGGTGTGCCATACCCGGCCCGGCGGCGAGCGCAATACCGGCGGATTGGCGATGGAGATTCCGTTCGGTACCATTTACAGCACCAATATCACTCCGGATAACGACACCGGCATTGGGAAATGGTCGTATGCCGCCTTTGAACGAGCGATGCGTCATGGGGTTGATCGCGAAGGGCACTATCTCTACCCGGCCTTTCCCTATACGGCGTTTACCCGCACCAGCGATGAAGATCTGCAGGCCTTGTACGCCTACCTGATGTCGCAACCGGCCGTGAAATATCAGCCACCGGCCACCGAATTGGGTTTCCCGTTTAACATTCGCCAGGGCATCGTCACCTGGAACTGGCTGTTCCTCAAGCCTGGCGCCATGAAGGCCGATCCGACACAAAGCGCCGAATGGAATCGCGGGGCCTATCTGACGGAAGGCCTTGGCCACTGCAGCGCCTGCCACTCGCCGCGCAACCTGATGTTTGGCGAGAAAGGCGGCGCTGAGCACCTGAGCGGCGGCGTGGCGGAAGACTGGACTGCTCCGTCGCTAACCGGCAGCTCTTTGGCACCGCTGGAGTGGACACAAGATGATTTGCTCAGCTTTATGCGCACCGGGTATTCGGCAAATCACGGCGTGGCAGCCGGGCCGATGGCGCCGGTGATCGAAGAAGGGCTTTCGCGGTTGCCGGAGCAAGACTTGCAGGCCATAGCCACCTATCTGCACACTTATCATCCGAGCGAGTCTAAGGTGACAGAAGCCAAACGTTTGAATGAATGGGCCGAGTCGCGGACCGAGCCGTTAACCACGGAAGGTGCACGTATATTCTCCGGTGCCTGTATGGCATGCCATGCTCAGGAAAAGGGGGCTCAGCTGATCGGCGTTCGACCTTCACTGGCGCTGAACACCAACCTGTATGCCGATAAGCCGGACAATGCCATTCGGGTGGTGCTGGACGGCATTCAACGGCCGGCCAATAGCAACCTGGGCTATATGCCGGCATTTCGCCATAACCTGAACGACAGACAGATCGCCGAATTGCTTAACTATCTGCGGCAAAACTATGCGGGGAAAGCGCCGTGGCCCGAGCTGCAAGCGCAGGTCAGTCACTTACGCGATCAAACGGCGGAAAAATAGATCCATTAGCTTGAGAAGCGGGGCCACCAAGGCCCCGTTATCGTCAATAACGCACAGCTCATTCCAGTAACTGAAACGGATGCTCTGCTTCAGTCGGTCATTCCACACGTAGCGTGCCATCGTTAACTCCTCCCGTGTCTGGTTAAATAAATAACAGCTCTTGCCGGCCAGGGCGAATACGTTAATTCGCTGAGCTTTTGATATTTTTGGGATAGGCGTTTCGCTTATCATTCGGCAACGAACGGTTTTAAAAATCGCGCTCAGGGTTGTTGATCACCGACCACGCGCACGGGTTTTCTCGCCCGCACCAGTCGCCAGCCAAAGTTCATGCCCGCTGCCGCAAGCAAGATGGCGGCGGCGCCCGACAACTGCATCAGGCTAAGGCGGTGTCCGAATACCGCCCAGTCGACGATAATCGCCACCACGGGATAGATGAAAGACAACGCGCCTACCAGGGCAGTGGGGATTTTCTGGATGGCACTGTACAGCAGGGAAGACATCAGCCCGGTGTGAACCAGACCCAGGGTCGCCAGCAGCAACCAGCCGTTAGCCGTCGACGGCAGTTGGGCCCAGCCGGCGAACGGTGCCAGCAGTACGACGCCCAGAGTGAGCTGAATCAGCACGATCAGGTGCGGCGGCACCCCTTTCAAACGCTTGACGATCGCCGCCGCTACCGCATACATAAAGGCAGCGCCCAGCGCCAGCAACACGCCAGTGAAGTAATCGGCACTGGTATCGCCGCCATCTTGTTTACCGCTAATGATCAGCAACATGCCGACGAAGGCCAGTACCAGCCAGCCAAACTTGGTCGCCGTCATTTTTTCGCCGAAAAACAGCACCCCGAGCCCAACCAGCATAAAGGGCTGGACGTGGTAGGTGACGGTCGCCACCGCAATAGAGGCATGGCTGTAAGCGCCGAACAACATTACCCAGTTCAACACCAGGGCGACACCGCCCAGCACCGCAATGGCAGCCTGACGTCGGGTTAACATGTCTTTTTTAAGCAGGCCAAGCAGGGCGCAGGCGATCAGCATCGCTAGCGCGCCAAACGCGCAGCGCCAGAAAACCACCGTAGCGGGCGGTTGCCCCAGCAGCATTACCGGCCAGCCCACGGTTCCGGAAATGACCATGGCGAGGGTCATCTGTAATACGCCGCCGGTTCTTATCTTCATTTGCCTTCTCCCTGCTAGTGCGCTTGCCGCCGTTGGCGGTTATCATTAAAATGAACAATTGAACATTATGATGAACACTCGATGACTGTTCGTCAAGCCGAACAAACGAACGATATGGTGAACAATGAGCGACTTTGTCAGCAATAACGCTACGCCCATCGGCCTGCTTTCGGCCGCCATTCGCCGTGAACGCGAAAGATTGGGCCTCTCGGTTACCGAATTGGCTCGCCGAGCCGGGATTGCAAAATCGACGCTTTCTCAGTTGGAAACCGGCAGCGGCAACCCCAGCCTGGAAACCTTGTGGGCGTTGGCGATGGCGTTGGATGTGCCGGTCAGCCGGTTGATTTCTCAGCCACGCCAGCACGTACAGGTGATCCGCGCCCATGAAGGGGTGACCACGGTTTCCGAACAGGCCAACTACGCCGCCACTCTGTTGGCGACCTGCCCGCCAGGGGCACAGCGCGATATTTACCGTCTACAGGTTCAACCGGGCGAAGCCCGCATTTCGCGGCCGCATATGCCGGGCACCATTGAGCATGTGATTATCAGCAGTGGCAGGGCGCTAGTCGGGCCGACGGACCAACCGGTAGAATTGAACGCAGGGGATTACATCAGTTATTCCGCCGACCGCGAGCATATTTTTGACGCTTTGGAGAACGATACTACGGCTGTCATGTTGATAGAGCAGGGTTAGGTCGGGTACACCCGGCCGAATCGGTATTTTATTGAAAACGATTCTCAGTTGTATTAGTGTGCCGCTCTTGCGTCAGTGGTCAGCACCTTATCAATGTCACTGTTATCGTTTAAAAAACTTCAAGGAACGAAGATGAAAATTGTCATCCCTTCTCTCGTGTTGGCCGCTGGACTGGCGGCGACGCACCCGGCAACGCTGTTGGCCGTGGAAGCGCCGTCGGTCGCCACCAAGGATGCCGCCGTTAGCAATGATTTCAGCTTTGTGCGTTACCGCGCGGATTATCAAGTCCATGCCAATGCCAGCAACACCAAGACCGAGAGCTATGAGGTGCTGCTCAAAACCAAGGCGGCAGTCGAGAAGTTCAGCCAAATCCGCCTGAGCTACAGCGAAAAAATGGAAACGCTGAAGGTGGTTTCGGCCTATACGCTGACGGCCGATGGACAGCGCCATGATGTCGCGCCCGATCGCATTTATACCCAGGAAAGCTACTCCAGCGCCTCTGCGCCACTGTATGCCGATCGCAAGGTAAAGGTGATCGTCTTCTCCAACCTGGCACCCGGTTCTCGCGTGGTGTATCAGGTGTTGCGCACGCAAAATACCCCGTACTTCCCGGACTACTTCGGCCTGTGGGAGACCTTCAGCGTCTTTGACCAGTTTGATGACGCCGAGGTCAATTTACAGGCGCCGACCAATGTGCCGATGCATGTCTTTACCCGAGGAGTAGAGGGCGCAGATAAGCCGCAGATCCGCGACGGTCAGGCCCACTGGCGCTGGCATTACCGGCGCAGTGAACCGCTAGAAGCGCAAAACTGGTCGGCGAACAGCTGGACATTCAGCCCAACCATCATGGCCAGTACCTACCGCGAATGGCCACAGCTGGCCAAAGCCTATCAACAGAAAGCCAATCAGGCGGCCAAGGTGACCCCAGCGATCCAGGCATTGGCGGATAAAATTACCGACGGCATCAGCGACCGTCGTGAGCAGACGGCGGCGATTTATCGCTGGGTGGCACAGAATATTCGTTATGTGGCGGTCTATTTGGGCAACGGCGGGCTGGAGCCGAATTCGGCGCAGAGCATCCTGGATAACCACTATGGCGATTGCAAGGATCATGTGGTGATGCTCGAGGCGTTGCTGGCCGCCAAGGGCATCGTCAGTTCACCGGTGCTGATCGGCATGGATCAAGGGCCGATATTGCCGAAGGTGCCGCTGCTGGGGCGCTTTAACCACGCGATTACCTACGTGCCGGAGTTCAATCTGTATCTGGATTCTACCAGCCCCTGGGCGCGCTTTGGCCAACTGCCGGGGGCTGACCTTGGGGCTCCGGTCCTGCTGACGCGCGAAGCCAAATTGGCGCGTACCCCGGACAATGACGAACAGCGCAACAATACGTCGCTCAGCGTGGACTTCTACTTCGATAAAGCGGGCAATATGCGTGGCCAAACTGAACGCAAGCTGGGTGAGGTGGATGAGATCGACCTGAGAGGTTATTTCTCGCAAATCAATCAGCAGAACCGGGCGCGAGTCGAAGAGAACATCATGGCGTCCTCAGGCATTGATGGCCGTGGGGTTATCGCAATGCACGGCGATGCGTTCGATCTCAAAAAGCCGTTTGCCTACAGTTATAAATTCAAAGCCGAGGATTATGTCGATTTCAGCGTGGTGGGCGGTATGGCCGTACCGACGCCGCCCGGCGGCAAGTCTTTCCGTACGCTTTACTCGACGACGTCCGCCCCGACTAACGAAACGCCGTTCTTCTGCACCGCGCAGCAGTACGACGAGACCTATCGCCTGCACCTGCCCGCCAACGTGCCGATTATCGCCATCCCCAAGAACCAGCAGTTCAGCAATGCGGCCGGAAAATACCAGGTTGAATGGCAGCTCGAAGGGCAACAGGTGGTGGTCAATCATCGGCTACAGCTGAATGCCGTTCGCGGTAAGGACGCGCTCTGTCAGGCACAGGATTATCCTGCCTTCCGCGCATTGTTCCAGCAGGTTCGGCGCGGCTTCCGTGGCCAGGTAGTGTATGGCGAGCTGGCGAACGCCGGGGTTAATTCTGCTGTAGTCACTAAATAGAAACAAAAACACCGGGCGTACCTCTAACGGATCCGCCCGGTGTTTTATCGTTATTTTTTCACTACCAGCCCCACACCGCGGCCACGCGGATCGGAGGCGGTTTCCGGCGTGTCACCCTTGACGCGGATCGCCTGTATGTCCCCCATGTACCAGCCCTGATCTTCCAGTGTGTAACCCATCGCTTTCAACTGTTCAGCCACTTTGCCGGTCAGTGGAGCAAAAGCGTCGTAGAAGATAGTGTCTTTCGGCAACAGTTGGTGATGGACGCGCTGCGCGGCCACCGCTTGTTGCAGCGGTAACTGGTAGTCATAGAGATTGTTTATCACCTGGAAAATCGAGGTGAAAATGCGAGAACCGCCAGGGGTACCAATCACCAGACTAACGTTGCCGTCGCGGGTGATAATGGTCGGGCTCATGGACGAAAGCATGCGTTTACCCGGTTCAATGGCGTTGGCGTCGCTACCGACCACGCCAAAGGCATTGGCCACGCCCGGTTTGGCGCTGAAGTCGTCCATTTCGTCATTCAACAGGAAGCCTGCCCCTTTCACTACCACGCCGCTGCCGAAGTCCCAGTTTAGCGTATAGGTATTGCTGACCGCGTTACCCTGCGCGTCAACAATCGAGAAATGCGTGGTTTGATGGGGTTCCAACCCAGGCCGCACCTTCTCGGTCGGTGAAATGGCGGTCGGGTTGATCTCCGCAGCCCGCTTTTGCAAATAATCCGGGGCGACCAATTGAGCAACCGGCACTTTGGCAAAGTCAGGATCGCCGAGGTAATCGGCGCGATCGGCAAAGACGCGCTTTTCGATTTCCGACAGTAAGTGAATATAGCGGGCGGAGTTCAGCTCAACGCCTTTGAAATCGGCAGCACGATCTTCCTTTATGCCCAGCAACTGCGCCAGCGCGATGCCGCCGGAGCTCGGCAGCGGGGCGGTATAAAGGGTATTGCCGCGCCAGGCGATTTTCATCGGTTCGCGCCATTTCACCCGGTAGTCAGTCAGATCCTCCTGGGTGATCAGGCCGCCATCGCGTTGCATCTGGGCGATCAGCAGCTTGGCCGTTTCCCCCTGATAGAAGTCGTCAGCGCCTTTGTTGGCGATGCGTTCCAGCGTTTTGGCCAGCTCCGGCTGTTTAAACACCGCACCGGGTTTCATGCTGCCAAAGTAATCGCCGAAGTTGGTTTTGTCGGCGAACAGCTTATTGGCATCCTCACGGTATTGGTATTGCTGGCCGGCCACCTTAAAGCCTTGTTGCGCATAGCCGATAGCCGGGGTCAGCAGTTCTGCCCAGGGTAACTTGCCGAAGCGTTTATGCGCTTCCCACAGCCCGAGTACCGTGCCGGGTACGCCGGCGGCCTTGGTGCCCACCAGGCTGAGGTTCTCGATCACTTCGCCTTTTTCGTTGAGGTACATGGTTTTGGTGGCCGCTTTGGGGGCGACTTCCCGGTAGTCGAGGAAGTAGGGCTTGCCGTCGACGTACAGGGTCATAAAACCGCCGCCGCCGATGTTGCCGGCCTCCGGATAGGTCACTGCCAGCGTAAAGGCGGTGGCGACCGCAGCATCGACGGCATTACCGCCGGCCTGCAAAATTTGTGCGGCCACTTTGGCACCGTATTGATCCGGCGCCGCCACGGCACCGGCGTTCAGATTAGCGGCGAATACCGAAGGACTGAGGGTGGCCAGCGCCACGCTGAGTGCCAATGTTTTCAATAAACCAGTATGCATAGCCTTTCCTTTTCGAATTGAACGATGACAGGTGAATTCAATCTCAACAACCACTTAGCACCATTGTTTAAGCTTTTTCTGGCGCTTGATTGAAAGTAGCACCGCTCAATCCGCCGCGCTTTATCCGGCGTTTGGAAGCGTGAGGTAGAACGTTAAATCACCGCCGGTAATTGTGTTAGTAACCACTCACAAAAATGCCGGGCGAGCGGGTTGTTCTCGCTATCGCGATGAATAAGCCAGGCCCACTGAGGGCCACGCACGCTTTGCTCCGTCATCGGCTGCAACACCCCACGCGCCCGAGCCTGTTGCGCCAGCAGTTCGCTGACCAGAGCGATGCCCAGGCCGTCGCAGGCCGCATCCAACAGCAGGCCCGGATCGGAGAAGTTCAGGCCGTGGCTGCTTTGCCCAACGTTGGCGCCGCCCTGAACGGCCCAATGGCTCCAGTCCATCTCGCGTTCGCCGTGCAGGGTGGTGCGTTGTGCCTTGTCCTGTTTCAGCAGCTCAGGATGGCAAGCCGGATAGAGCCGATCCTGATGCAGCATTTTGAGGCTACATTCAATTTGCGCACTGAGATCGTCACGGATCGCCAGATCGACGGTTTCGGTCGCCATATCCGGCGGGTCGAAGGTGGTGAACAGCCAAAGGTCGATATCCGGGTGCTGCCGGTGGAAGCTTTTAAGGCGCGGAACCAGCCAGTGACGGGCGAACGCCGGCGTGGTGTTGACGATCAACTGGTTGGGTTTGCGGTATTGCTCCAGACGGCGGATGCCAACGGCCAACTGTTGCAGCATCACCTGGGCGGTGCTGTAGAGATCCTGACCGGCATCGGTCAGGCTGACGCTGCGGCCGCTACGGAAAAACAGCGGTTGCTCCAGGAAGGCTTCCAGGCTGCGAATTTGTTGGCTGATCGCCGACTGAGTGAGGTGCAGCTCATCGGCGGCCTGGTGGAAACTGCCCAGCCGGGCGGCGGCTTCAAAACCGCGCAGGGCGTTCATCGGGGGCCAGTGCTTTAACATTATTGATAAGCCTATCTAATCAGGTGTCCGCTAAATGTATCCTTTGTTTTACCCGGATTAAAGGGATTAACATAGCTGTTATCGACATCACGCCGTCTTTTGCTGAATAGTTTAGCTTATTGTTTTGGCGACAATACAGGAGCAAACCATGTCAACACGTCGTGAATTTATCAAACAGGCTTCCCTGATTGCCGGCATTAGCCTGACGGCCTCGATGGGGCTGGCATCATTGTCCAGCCACGCGGCTCAGAAAACGGCTGGCGGAAACTGGCGCATGCCCGATGAGGGTGAGCCTCAGCAATGCGCCTTTATCGCTTTTGGCGCACAGCGGGCGATTTGGGGGGCGTTCACGGCGGACGTGCAAGATGCTCTGGGGCGCATTGCCCGTGCTATCGCGGTTTACCAGCCGCTGACGGTATTTTGTCGCGAACGTGAACGAGAGTTAGCGGAGATAAAATGCGGCAGCCACAATGTGACCTTTGTCATTACCGAGCTCGATGATATTTGGATGCGCGATATCGCTGCCAATTTCGTTACCAACAATGCGGGTGAATTGGCGGCGGTGGACTTCAACTTTAACGGCTGGGGTAATAAGCAACGGCATGGAAAAGATGCTCAGTTGGCCGCTTTCCAGGCCAGACATTTCGGCGTTAACCCACTGCGCCGCAGCGCTTTGACAGGAGAAGGCGGTGGTATCGAGGTGGATGGTCATGGCACCGGCATCATGACCGAGAGCAGTTGGGTCAATCGCAACCGCAACCCTGGCTGGAGCCGTGAGCGGGTAGAGCAAGAGCTCAAAGCGATGCTGGGCCTGCGAAAAATCATCTGGCTGCCGGGGATTAAAGGCAAAGACATTACCGACGCTCACGTCGATTTTTACGCCCGTTTCGTCAGCCCAGGTGTGGTGATCGCCAATCTGGACAGCGATCCTGAGTCCTACGACCATCAGGTCACACTGGATCATTTGGCGATCCTCAAACAGGCCACGGATGCCGATGGCCGCAAGATACAGGTGCATACGGTGTCGCCACCGCTGGATCCACGCCGTAGCCGCTTCAGCAAGGGCAATGCGGATTTTGCCGCCGGTTACATCAATTACTTTGTCATCAACGGCGCGATTATCGCCCCGGAGTTTGGCGATGCCGAGGCGGATGCGGCAGCTTTGGCATTATTGACGGCGCTTTATCCGCAGCGTGAAGTGGTGCAGTTGAATATCGACGCTATCGCCGCCGGTGGTGGGGGCATCCACTGCGTGACCAGTCAGCTGCCGGCCGTTTAAGTCTTGTTACAACAGGGCCAGCCTTGGCCCTGTCGAGAGAACGTGGATCAATACGTGTGGAAGTAGTCCTGAATGACGCGAGGATTATGGGTTTTGGTCAGCGACAGCATCAGCAGAATACGCGCCTTGGCCGGGTTGAGCGAATCGGACACCAGGCCAGGTTGTCCGCTGTCCTCGGGGACAATACCGCTGCCGGTGCGGCTGGCGCGAACCACCAGCACACCGGCTTTCTCCGCTTTTTTGATCCCGGCAGAGCTGCGCACTGAAACCGAGCCGGCACCGGTGCCAGCGTAAACAATGCCATCCACTTTATGCTGAATGGCCGCATCGTACATGTATTCAGGGTCGTCCTGATAACCATAAATAATGTCGACTTTTGGCAACACCTTGACATCACGCACGTCAAATACCGAGCGAGTGGTGTGGATCTTGTCGACTCGGGTTTCAAAGTAGGGCTTGCCACCGACAATTACGCCCAGATAGCCTTCTTCCGGGGCTTTGAAGGTGTCCAGCGTGGTGGCGTTGGTTTTGGTGCTGAAACGGGCCGAGCCAATGCGATCGTTCAGAACGACCATAACGCCACGCCCCACGGACTGCTTGTCGGCGGCTACGGTGACCGCATCCAGCAGGTTCATTGGGCCGTCGGCGCTGATGGCCGTGGCAGGGCGCATCGCGGCGGTAAATACCACCGGTTTGTTGCTCTTGATCGTCAGATTAAGAAAGTACGGCGATTCGTCCAACGTATCGGTACCGTGCGTGATCACCACGCCATCCACATCACTGCGTGAAAGCAGCTCATTGACCCGCTTGGACAGCTTGAGCAGGATATCGCTGGTCATGTTTTCGCTGCCGATATTGGCAATCTGTTCGCCGTCTACGCGGGCGACTTTCTGCATTTCCGGCACCGCTGCAATCAGAGTTTCCACTCCCAGTGCCCCAGCCTTATAACCGGTGGTTTGTGTATTACTGGCCGCAGAGCCGGCGATGGTGCCGCCGGTGGCTAAAATCACGATGTGCGGTAAGTCCCCGGCGGCGCTTGCCACGCCGGCAAAGCTGAAGGTGAAGCAGATCAATGCCACTCTAAATGTTTGAAACATAAGCTACCCCTGATTAACAAGCCAAATTAGCAGGAGTAGCCAAAGCAAAAAGGGTGCCAGTTAGACAGTTAGCGGTAGCAGAGGACAAGGAGCCATACCGATGCGAAATGACGCTCGTTGGAGGAGCGAGTCGCACCAAAATGGATCTCGTTTTAGCGCTGCGGTCCCAGCCCGTAGCTTAATAATGCAATGGCGTGCCGCGCGATGACTTCAGCGCTCTGCGGGCCGTGGCTGTTGTTGTTGTCACGGTGCCATTTCGGCGCGGTGGCCAGTGGCAGCAGCGTCATGCCAAACAGGGTGATAAACAGCAAAGAGGGTTCCAGATCGGCACTCAGCTTGCCTTCTGCCTGCCAGCGCATAATCGACTTCAGGGCCGCTTTGCGCTGCGCATCACCAAAACGCTCATCCATCCGTTGCTTCAGTACGCCGTTATCACTCATCACTTCTCGCAACCACAGCGGGGCGAACCAGGGATGCGCGGTGGAGATATCGATAAACCTTTGGGCCAGTTGGGTGAAGGCGGCAATAGGATCGTCCGCATTGGCGTCGAAAACGCTGCCGGCGGCCAGCCGTACCGGCAGGAAACGTTCTTCGATCAGCACGTCCAGCAGCTGTTCGCGGTTGTGAAAATAGTAGTGGAGCATGGCGGGGGTGACGCCGGCTTCACGTGCAATGGCATTGAGCGAAGTATCGGCAATGCCTTGGCGGGCAAACAAATTAAGCGCCGTGTCCAGCAGGTGCTCGCGTTTTTCTGTGCCCTTGGTGCCGCCGCTCGGCCGACCAGGGCGGCGCGGGGCTTGAACGTTTTGTGCTGTCATCGCGGTGAGATCCATTGACCGGAGAAAAGAATCACTCATATATTAATTACTCGATTAATTAATTACAAGTGAGCTCATCTAAATGGGGATCAGTCATCTGGCAGGCAGTGAAGACAGCGGCAGGGCGTCTGGGCAGGCGCCCTCGATCCGGCTGTTGTTCTCCGCATTGCTGCTGGTCATGTTGCTGGCGGCACTCGATCAAACCATTGTCTCTACTGCATTACCGACCATTGTTGGCGAGTTCGGTGGCCTGGAAAATCTGTCGTGGGTAGTCACCGCCTATTTGCTGGCATCGACGATAGTGGTGCCGCTGTATGGCAAGTTCGGCGATCTGTTCGGGCGTAAAATCGTGCTGCAGATTGCTATTGTGGTCTTCCTGCTCGGCTCGGTGCTGTGCGGATTGGCGCAAAACATGACCCAGCTTATCCTGATGCGTGCCCTGCAGGGGCTGGGCGGTGGCGGTTTGCTGGTCGTCACCATGGCGGTGGTGGGCGATGTGATCCCGCCGGCCGAACGCGGACGCTATCAGGGCCTGTTTGGCGGCGTATTCGGCCTGGCGACGGTGGTGGGCCCGTTGATTGGTGGGGTGCTGGTGCAGCATTTCTCATGGCGCTGGATTTTCTATATCAACCTGCCGCTGGGGATTTTCGCGCTGTTGGTGATTGGGGGGGTGTTCCAATCCAGGGTCAATCGGGTCAAGCATGAAATCGATTTCCTGGGGGCCAGCTATCTGGCTGCCGCGCTGACCTGCATTATTTTGTTTACCAGTCAGGGCGGTACGGTCATGGCCTGGTCTGACGGGCAGCTGTGGTGCATTTTGGCCTTTGGTTTGGTGTCATTGGGCGGGTTTATCTACGAAGAACGCCTGGCGAGCGAGCCTATCATTCCGCTCGACTTATTCCGCAACAGGACCTTTTTGCTGTGCGCCTTGGTCGGCTTTATCGTCGGTATGTCGCTGTTTGGTTCGGTGACTTTCCTGCCGCTGTATTTGCAGGTGGTGAAGAATTCCACGCCGACCCAGGCCGGGATGCAGCTGCTGCCGCTGATGGGCGGGATCATGATCAGCTCCATCGTTAGCGGTCGGTTAATCAGTAAGCGCGGCAAATACCGTATTTTCCCGATTATAGGCACCTGCTGCGCCCTGGTAGGCATGATTCTGCTGGGGACGTTGAAAAACTCGACGCCGGTACATCTGCTGTATCTCTACATCAGCCTGCTGGGGTTGGGATTGGGTATGGTGATGCAGGTGATGATCCTGGCGGCGCAAAACAGCGTCGAGCCAAAACACATGGGCGTTGCCACTTCGAGCGCTACGCTGTTTCGCTCTATCGGCGGATCCATCGGGGTAGCCGTGTTTGGCGCGATTTTTACCAATGTGCTGCACAGTCGGTTGGCCAGCTTGCTGCCTGAAGGGACGGCGTTACCGCGTTCCTTGGGCGCGGCGGCGGTGCACCATCTGCCGTTGACGTTGCAGAACGACTATTTGCAAGCCTTTGGTGGGGCCATTCACTCGGTGTATCAGATTGCCGCCGGGGTCATGGCGCTGGCCTTTGCATTGACCTGGTTGCTGAAAGACGTGCCGCTTCGCCATAAGTAAAACCGCCAAAACCGGTGCGTAAAGCAGGCGCGCACCGGTTCTCCTCATGCTCTGCGATGCAATTTTACGCAATCCTTACGCAACCCTGTCAGACTAAAAACGGCGCTTTCTATATATTGAGAATAAACGTTCTCAATAGGATAGATAGTCGATGCAAAGGAAAAAGGTTTTACTTGTCAGCCTGTCGTTATTGCTGGCCGCTTGTGATGGCCAGAGCGGTGGAGCACCCGCCGGCGCCGGTGGCGTACAAGAAGTGGGTGTCGCGACGCTGCAGGCTCAACCGGTAACGCTGAGCAGCGATTTGACCGGCCGCGTGAACGCCACCATGACCTCGGACGTTCGTCCTCAGGTGGACGGCATTATCAAAAAGCGCCTGTTTACCGAAGGTGCCGAGGTCAAGGCCGGGCAGGTGTTGTATCAGATCGACCCCGCAACCTATCAGGCCAGCTACGATCAGGCTGTCGCTCAGTTGAAAAGCGCTGAGGCCACCGTGAAGTCCAGCCGCCTGAAGGCGCAGCGTTACGCCGCACTGGTAAAAGAGAATGGCGTTTCCAAACAGGATGCGGATGATGCCATGGCGACCTATCTGGAGGCGGTTGCCGCCGTCGCACAGTATCAGGCCTCTTTGGAGTCGGCCAAAATCAATCTCGCGTACACTCAGGTGCGCGCGCCTATCTCCGGCCGTATCGGCATTTCCTCTGTGACACCGGGCGCTTTGGTGACCGCCAGTCAGACCGACGCCCTGGCGACCATTCGCGCGCTCGATCCGATTTATGTCGATCTCACTCAGTCCAGCAGTCAATTGCTCAAACTGCGTAAACAGCAGGCATCGCTGCAACGTGACGATGTCACGCCGGTAGCCATCAAACTCGAGGACGGCACGCCATATACCCACCCCGGTAAACTGGAGCTGACGGAAGTGGCGGTAGACGAGTCGACCGGCTCCGTCACCTTGCGTGCGGTGTTCCCTAATCCCGAGCACGAATTGCTGCCCGGCATGTATGTTCACGCCACGGTAGACAACGGCGTCGATCCCAAGGGGATTTTGGCGCCTCAGCAGGGGATCACCCGTAACGCCAAGGGCGAAGCCACTGCGCTGGTTGTTAACGCGCAAAACAAAGTGGAGCAACGCACGGTCATTACCGAACAGGTTATCGGCAGCAACTGGCTGGTCAGCAAGGGCCTGAATGCCGGTGACCGTCTGATCGTTGAAGGCACCAATAAGGTGGCTGCAGGCGTTGAGGTCAAAGCGGTTGATGTGAAACAACCGACGGCTAACGGCGGGGAGCAGTAACCATGGCGCAGTTCTTTATTCGGCGACCGGTTTTCGCCTGGGTGATTGCGATCATCATCATGCTGTGTGGGCTGATGTCGATCAACTCGCTGCCCATTTCGCAATATCCGGACGTCTCCCCACCGCAGATTTCCATCTCCGCCACCTATCCGGGTGCCGATGCCGAGACGCTGGAAAACAGCGTTACTCAGGTCATCGAACAGCAGCTTACCGGGCTGGACGGGCTGCTTTACTTTTCAGCCACCAGCAGCTCCGACGGTTCTGTGAGTATTAATGTGACTTTCGACCAGGGCACCGATCCGGATATCGCGCAGGTGCAGGTGCAAAACAAGGTGCAGCAGGCGGAAAGCCGCTTGCCTACCGAGGTCACCGCGCAAGGGGTTACGGTCAAAAAATCTCAGAGCAGTTTCTTGCTGATCGTCGGTCTGTATGATGAAACCGACAAGGCCAGCATGGCGGACATTTCCGACTATCTGGTGAGCAACATTCAGGATCCGCTGTCGCGCATCGAAGGGGTTGGCGATGTGCAGGTATTCGGATCGGAATACGCCATGCGCATCTGGCTTGACCCGACCAAGCTGGCGTCCTTTTCACTGATGCCTTCCGACGTATCAACGGCAATAGAAGCGCAAAATACCCAGGTTTCCGCCGGTAAGGTCGGCGATTTACCGTCCGGTGCCGATCAGCAGCTAACCGCCACGGTAAAAGCGCAGTCGCGCTTGCAAACGCCGGAGCAGTTCCGCAACATCATTCTCAAGAGTGACAGCAGCGGCGCACTGGTGCGCCTGGGCGACGTTGCGCGGGTAGAGTTGGGCAACGAGGATTACTCTTCCAGCGCCCGGTTGAATGGCCATCCAGCCTCCGGGATTGCGGTCAAGCTGGCCGCCGGTGCCAATGCGCTCAACACCGCCAAGCTGGTCAAAGCCAAAGTGGCGGAATATCAGACTTCAATGCCGAACGGTTACAAGGTGGCCTACCCGAAAGACAGCACCGATTTTATTAATATCTCGATCGAAGAGGTGGTGAAAACGCTGATAGAGGCGGTGGTGTTGGTGGTGATCGTGATGTTTGTGTTCCTGCAAAACCTGCGTACTACGCTGATCCCGACCATTACCGTGCCGGTGGTGCTGTTGGGCACCTTTGGCGTGCTCGCCGCCTTCGGCTATTCGATCAATACCCTGACGCTGTTTGGCATGGTGCTGGCGATCGGCCTATTGGTGGATGACGCCATTGTGGTGGTGGAAAACGTCGAGCGCGTGATGCGGGAAGAGAAGCTGCCGCCGCGTGAGGCGACGGAAAAATCGATGAAGGAGATCACCGGGGCTCTGGTTGGTATCGCCATGGTGCTGTCGGCGGTGTTCCTGCCGATGGCGTTCTTTGGCGGCTCCACCGGGGTTATCTACCGTCAGTTCTCCGTTACCATCGTGGCGTCGATGGTGCTGTCGGTGATTCTGGCGCTGACGCTGGCACCGGCATTGTGTGCCACTTTGCTCAAACCAGCTCATGACGATCTGACCGATAAGGGCCTGCTGGGTAAATTTAACCGTGGCTATAACCGTCTGCAGGAGAAATACGCCGATAAGGTCGCCCGGGTGATACACAGCCCAATGCGCTATCTGCTGCTGTATGGTCTGTTATTGATCGCCGCCGCCGTGATGTATATGCGGCTGCCGACCGGCTTCTTGCCCAATGAAGATCAGGGCGTGGTAATGGTGCAATACACCTTGCCTGCTGGCGCGACCGATGCCAGGACATCAGCGGTCAGCGACGCGGTAAAAGATTACTTCCTCACCGACGAGAAGGCCAACGTCAGCACCATTTTCACCATCAACGGTTTTGGTTTCAGCGGCAGCGGGCAAAACGCCGGTATGGCCTTCGTCAGTCTCAAGGACTGGAGCCAGCGGCCAGGCAGTGCCAACACCGCCGATGCCATTGCCAAACGCGCAATGGCGCACTTTGCCACTATCCGCGATGCCCAGGTGTTCTCGATGAGCCCACCGGCGATCGACGGTTTCGGCCAGTCCGACGGTTTCACCTTCGAACTGCAGGCTAAAGGGGCTACCACCCGTGCGGAGTTGCAAGTGATGCGTGACCAGATCATCGCCGCCGCCGGGAAAAACCCGAGTCTGAGCGCGGTGCGCGCCAACACCCTGCCGGATACGCCACAGCTGCAGGTAGACATCGACAACGACAAACTGCAGGCGCTGGGCCTGAGCGCCGGCGACGTCAGCAGCACGCTCACCAGCGCGTTCGGCAGCACCTACATCAACGACTTTATCGACCGTAACCGGGTGAAAAAGGTCTATATGCAGGGTGACGTCGAGTATCGGTCAAAGCCGGAGGATCTCGATAAGTGGTTTGTTCGCGGCACCTCCAGCAGCACGACCAGCATGACGCCGTTCTCTGCCTTTGCCTCTTCACATTGGATTTACGGGCCGGAAAACCTGTCGCGTTATAACGGACTGTCCTCGTTTGAAATCACCGGCGAGGGCGCGCCCGGTACCAGTTCAGGCACGGCAATGGACGAGATGGAAAAACTGGCATCACAGTTCTCTTCCGCCAGCAGCTTCTCCTGGAGCGGGTTGTCTTATCAGGAACGTCTGACCAGCGGGCAGGCGGCATCGTTGTATGCCATTTCGTTGGTGGTGGTGTTCCTGTGCCTGGCGGCGCTGTATGAGAGCTGGTCAATTCCGTTTGCCGTGATGATGGTGGTGCCGATGGGCGTGGTGGGATCCCTGCTGGCCATCACGCTGCGCGGGCTGGAAAACGACATTTATTTCCAGGTGGCGCTATTAACCATCATCGGCCTGTCGGCCAAGAACGCCATTCTGATCGTTGAATTCGCTGAAGAAAATTACCAGCGCGGCGAAGCCTTGATCGCCGCCGCCGTTGAGGCTTCCCGTATGCGCCTGCGTCCTATTCTGATGACCTCTCTGGCATTCAGCGCCGGCGTATTGCCCTTGGCGGTTTCCAGCGGCGCCGGGGCCAACAGCCGGATCGCCATAGGTACCGGGATCATCGGCGGCACCATTACGGCGACATTACTGGCAATCTTCTTCGTTCCTTTGTTCTACGTATTGGTACGCCGGATGTTTTCCCGCCAAACAACCTCCGCCAAACCAACAGAAAACACTGCGCCGCAGGCAGGAGAATAACGTGCTGCAACGTTTAATCACTTTGACCTTTCCGCTGGTGCTGGCGGGGTGTATCTCGCTGGATCCGGATTATCAACGCCCGCAGGCGCCGGTGCCCTCAACGCTGCCGCAAGGGGCCGCTTATACTGCGCCCTCGGGTAAATTGTCATTAAGCTATCCGGACATCCCATGGCGTGACTATGTGGTCGATAGCCGGTTACGGCAGGTGGTGAAGATGGGGCTGAGCAGCAGTCGCGATTTACGCGAGGCCATTGCCAACATCGAATCTGCCCGGGCGCTCTACGGTGAGCAACGTGCCGATCTGTTTCCTACCATCAATGCCGGAGTGGACGGCAGTCGTGGCCGGGCATTGACCGGTAATGGCAATGCCACGGCGATCAGCCAAAGTTATGAAGCGACGGCAAGCACCAGTTCTTTCGAGCTGGATCTGTTTGGCAAAAATCGCAGCCTGACTCGCGCTAAATTCGAGAGCTATTTGGCGGAGTCAGAAGCGGCGAAAAGTACCCGTTTGGCGCTGATTGCCGACACCGTGACCGACTGGGTAAATGTGGCGGCCGCACGCAGCAATCTGGCCGCTGCCAAAGGCACCATGGAAAGTGCCAAACAGTCGTTGGCGATAACGCGCAAGAATCAGCAAAACGGTATTTTGTCGATGGTTGACGTGGCGTCGGCGGAGACGGTCTATCAGCAGGCGCGTTCGGACGTGGCCAGCTACACCACCAGCGCGGCGCAGGCGAAAAATGCGCTGGATCTGGTGGTCGGGCAAAGCGTGCCGGAGAGCCTGTTGCCTGATGGGATCGAAGCGTTGTCTGGCATCATGAAAGATATACCGGGCAATGTGTCGTCGCAGGTGCTGCTGAACCGTCCGGACGTGCTGGAGGCCGAGCATAACCTGAAGGCTGCCAATGCCAATATCGGTTCCGCCAGAGCGGCGTTCTTCCCGTCTATCAGTCTGACCGCCAGCGGCGGGGTGGGCAGTGGAGAACTGTCATCCCTGTTTAGTCAGGGGGCGGGCGTTTGGTCGTTCGCACCGAGCATCAGCCTGCCGATCTTTACCGGTGGCTATAATACGGCGCAGTTGAATTACACCAAGGCGCAGAAAGACCTCTACGTCGCCACCTATGAAAAAGCGGTGCAGACGGCATTCCAGGAAACGGCCGATGCGTTGGCACGCAAGGGCACAATTCAGGAACAGTTAGCGGCGCAAATCGGCTATGTGGCGGCCTCGCAGGAATATTATCGCCTGGCGGAGCTGCGTTACCGCCATGGCGTGGATACCTATCTGGTGATGTTGGACGCGCAGCGAACGCTATATACCGCCCAGCAGTCGCTGATTGCTGCTCGCCAAACCGAATATCAGAACCTGATTACTCTGTATAAAGTGCTGGGTGGGGGCATCGCGGCAGAAAAGCAGGGCGATGGCGTGGTTGCCAACAATAGATCTTTAACCCAATAAGATTTAGCCCAGGCAATAATTAAATAACGCAGTGTGATGATAGCGCGCTGCGTTTTTTATATTTATTCTGTGGTGGAAGTGTAAAGAAAGGGAAAATGACCAGACGATGGAGAACTCGCCACAATCAGCAGGGTCTGAATAATATCGCATCATCCCCGCGGCCAAATATATTGAGGTTGAAATGGAAAGTGATATTCAGCAACAGGTCATTTCAGTGATTGATCGCTATAATTCACCCAGCATGCTTAAAAAGGGAGTTGCCGTTACTCTCAATACGGAAATAAACAAAGAGCTGCACCTCTCCTTGCCAATGTCGGAAACGCTGATGCGTGGCTATTTCGACGCCTTTCTCATCGACAGCAGCAATTACAATCATGAGCTGTATTTTCGTCAGGAGTCAAAGTCGGCGTTATTGTTCTCCTCATCAAATCGTCGCGCGAATCACTGGGATCTTGAAATGGAAAGGATCCGGCCATTGTATGTTTATATGCTGGTGCGATCCGCACGGGCCAAACGCTGGCTTTACGACATCCACTTTCTGATTGAACAATTAAAATGATATCGCGATATTCCCAATATTGGATGAGTTAACTCATCGCGCCGAATGCCGTTTCAGGCCCGCAAAGAAATTGCGGGCCTTTTAACGGAGTTATTGTGCCAGTAGCTCGGCAAATTTCGCCAGCCATTGCGGATGCGCCGGCCAGGCAGGGGCGGTCACCAGATTGCCGTCAACATGGGCCTGATCGATACCGATATCCGCAAAGTGGCCACCGGCCAGTTGCACTTCCGGGGCGCAGGTCGGATAGGCGCTGCAGGTTCTGCCTTTCAACACTCCGGCGGCGGCCAACAGCTGCGGGCCGTGACACACCGCGGCGATGGGTTTGCGTGCGGCGTCAAAAGCCTGCACCAGCTTGATCACCTGCGGGTTCAGGCGCAGATACTCGGGCGCTCTGCCGCCGGGGATCAACAGCGCGTCGTAGTCTTCTTCTTTTGCCGCGGCAAAGTCGGCATTCAGGGTGAAACGGTGGCCAGGTTTTTCACTGTAGGTCTGCGCGCCGTCGAAATCATGGATTGCCGTCATGATGTAATCACCCTTGGCCTTGTCCGGGCAGACGGCATCCACCTGATGACCAATCATCTGCAATGCCTGAAAGGGCACCATGGTTTCATAATCTTCAGCGTAATCACCAACCAGCATCAGGATCTTTTTCTTGCTCATACGGGGATCTCCGGGATGAATAATCCCTAACATATAGCCTACCGGTGTGTGGAACGCGAACCTGCTTCTGGCGCAGGTGCATCTATACTAATTTTACCGCCGGAGGCGGTTCAGGGAGATCAACCTCAGTGAGGTGGCGCAGTATCTCAATTATCGACTCACCGGGCTTCCCGGTTTCTGTTCATGAGACCCCCATATGCTTAATTTGGCCACATTGCTTGAAGAGAGTGCGCGTACTTTCCCCGATCGTCTGGCGCTGGTTCAGGACGAATTCCAGCTTAGCTATGGCGAACTCGATCAGCTCGCCAATCAGGTTGCCCATCTGCTGAGGGTTCGGGGCGTGAAACCGGGGGAGCGGGTGGCGTTGGCCTGCCCAAACCGTTGGGAGTTTCCGGCGATTTACTTCGGCATTCTCAAAGCGGGTGCGGTGGTGGTGCCGTTAAATACCTTGCTGAAGGCGGGGGAGTTTGAATACTACCTGCAGGATTCGCAGGCGGTGGCCTTCTTTTGTTTTGAAGGGGGCCATGGATTAACCTTGGGGGAAGAGGCAAAAATCGCGTTCGATGCCACGCAACCGTGCCGCGACTTTATTATTATCGGTGACAGGCTGCCGCTGAGCGGTGACCGCTTCAGCCAGGCCATTCGCCAGCAACCTACCGATTTTGACAGCGCCAGCACCCTGGAGTCCGACACCGCAGTGATCCTCTACACCAGCGGAACCACCGGCCGTGCCAAAGGTGCGGAGTTGACCCATTCCAACCTGGTGTTGAATGCGCTGGGTTCGGTACAGTTATTCAATAGCTCGGTTGAACGCCCCGATCGCCATTTGGTAACGCTGCCGCTGTTCCATACTTTCGGCTCAACCGTCCAGATGAATGCCGGCTTCGCCTTGGGAGCAACGCTGGTGCTGGTGCCCCGTTTTGATGCAAAGCTGGCTATCTCGCTGATGCAAAAGCACGCCATCACTTTTTTCGCCGGCGTACCTACCATGTATTGGGCACTGCTGAACGCGTTGGACAACAGTGTAGATCTGGCGCTGTTGCGCAAAAATTTACGCATGGCGGTCTCCGGCGGGGCCAGTTTGCCGGTGCAAATCATTGAAGATTTTGCCCGTCGTTTCGGCGTTAACATTCTGGAGGGGTACGGGCTGTCGGAAACCAGCCCGGTCGCTACCTTCAATCACCCAGGACGCGTCAACAAAGTGGGGTCTATCGGCCAACCGATCTGGGGCGTTGAAGTCCGGCTGGTTGATGTCACCGGCAAAACGATAACGGAGATCGATCAGGTCGGTGAGTTAGCGGTGCGCGGTCACAACGTGATGAAAGGTTATCTTAATCGCCCGGAGGCCACGGCCGAGGTTCTGGAAAACGGCTGGTTTAGAACCGGCGATCTGGCACGGCGCGACGCCGATGGGTTTTATTTTATCGTCGACAGGTCGAAAGACGTGATTATCCGGGGCGGCTTTAACGTTTATCCGCGTGAAGTGGAGGAACTGATGATTCGCCACCCGGCGGTTTCGTTTGTGGCGGTGATCGGGGTGCCGCATCCGTCGCTGGGAGAGGAAATTAAAGCGGTAGTTGTGTTGAAAGATCTGGACGAGGCGGTAACGGAAGAAGCCTTGATTACCTGGACCAAAGAGAGACTGGCGGCGTTTAAATATCCGCGTATCGTGGAGTTTGTCGAGCGGTTACCGATGACCAGCACCGGAAAGGTGTTGAAAAGGTTGCTGCGTTAGAAGGGGATATTTTGAAATGATCCCGGCCTGCAGTGCAAGCCGGGATGGATAACGCATTAACCTGGGTAAATGCCACGCTCTTTACGTGCGGTCAGGATACGCTCACAGGCGACGATATAGGCCGCGGTGCGCAGGCTGCATTTCTTCTCTTCGGACTTGTTCCAAACGTGAACCATAGCGTCGGTCATGATCTTGTCCATACGCTCGTTGATTTCGCTTTCGCTCCAGAAGTAGCTGGCCATGTCCTGCACCCACTCGAAGTAACTGACGGTCACGCCGCCGGCGTTACAGATAACGTCAGGCACTACGGTGATGTTGCGTGAACGCAGAACGTCGTCCGCATCTGGGTAGGTTGGGCCGTTAGCCCCTTCCAGTACCAGCTTGGCGCTGAGGATTTCTGCACGTTGACGGGTGATCTGACCTTCCAGGGCTGCTGGGATCAGGATGTCCATGTCGACGGACCAGAAAGCTTCGCTTTCGATTTCTTTAGCGCCAGGGAAGCCAGCGATCTGCTTGTTCTTGGCTTGCCATTCGGTCAATGCGTTCAGGTCGATGCCGTCTGGGTTGGACAGGGTAGCTGAGTGGTCCTGGATCACGACTACGCGTGCGCCGATGCCGACGAACAGACGAGCCGCTTCGCTGCCCACGTTACCAAAGCCCTGTACCGCCACTTTGGCACCTTCGAGCTGTACGCCCAAACGTTTGGCCACTTCACAACCGGTCACGAACACGCCACGGCCGGTCGCTTTTTCACGGCCCAGAGAGCCGCCCAGGTGGATAGGCTTGCCGGTGACGACGCCGGTGATGGTAGTGCCGTGGTTCATGGAATAGGTATCCATCATCCAGGCCATCACTTTGGAGTTAGTGCCGACGTCCGGTGCGGGAATATCTTTCTGTGGCCCGATGATAAAGCCGATTTCGCTGGTGTAGCGGCGGGTCAATCTTTCCAGCTCGCCTTCAGACAGTTTGAAAGGATCGACGCGGATCCCCCCCTTGGCGCCACCGTAAGGCAGGTTGACTGCCGCACATTTGATGGTCATCCAGGCTGACAGCGCCATAACCTCATCGAGATCAACATCTGGGTGGTAACGGATGCCGCCTTTACCCGGGCCGCGCGACAGGTTGTGCTGAACGCGGAAACCTTCGAAGTGGCGGATTGAACCGTCGTCCATCTGCAGAGGAATATCAACGATCAGCGCACGCTTAGGGTGACGCAGGGTATCAACCCAACGCGACAGCTCACCGAGATAAGGTGCAACGCGGTCGATTTGTTGCAGATAGGTGGCCCAGGCCGTTGTGCTGCTTTCTGAAGCGTAGGATAGCTTTTCCATAACCAACCTTTTTATATATAGGTATTTATTTTGTTTAACCGTGGATTACTAAGTGCATAACACTTTTGCGACGCTAAATTTACCATTAAAAACGCGGCTTGTTAGCCCCCACTCATCGGGCCACAGGCCGCTTTCAAGCCGGTTTGGCGGCGTAAAAATGAATAGTTAATTACTTTTGTACGGTGGTTGCGGGAGCTACTCATGGTTTATGCATAAAAAATGCATAAAACCCGTTTTTATCTATTTTTCAGAAGCTTGAATGTGATCAAAAAGTTTCATTTTATTTAAGTGTCGTGTTGACAATGCCGTTTCCTGACGCCAGAGTTAAATTCATGTTAAATCGACGTTGTCAGCGTTTTATTCTTGAACAAAAATAATCATAACCGACTGATAATAAATGAATCACCCTCCACGCTCATGCTTCGCATGCTAAATGTGGGCTAGCGCGCAGCTCGAACAGCCGTTTTCTGATGCGTACATTTTTTAACTTCCCTTTAACAAAGGGGCGGTATCGTTTTGCCTGAATTTTTTTGCCGGTACAACGCGCAATGCGTTTCACTCCTGCAGCAGCGGCTGTCCGCTGCTAAATCGCCTTAATGACGGACAGGTAACACCATGACAAAAAGTAAGCAACATCGGTTGAAGGCTTCTTCAACCGAGGGGCCTGACTGCGCCCAAACATTGCAACGCGGACTCAGCGAGCGCCATATTCAACTGATTTCCATCGGCGGCGCCATTGGGACTGGCTTATTTATGGGATCGGGCAAAACCATCGCGCTTTCCGGCACCTCTATTGTGTTGACCTATGTGATTGTCGGCTTCTTTATGTTTATGGTGATGCGAGCGATGGGGGAGCTGTTGCTGACCAAGCTCGACTACCGCTCGTTTGCCGATTTCGTTTCCGAATACCTGGGGCCGAAAGCCAGCTTCTTTCTGGGGTGGTCCTATTGGCTGAGCTGGGTGGTGACGTGCATTGCCGACGTGGTGGTCTGCGGTGGCTACATACAGTACTGGTACCCCGAGGTTTCGCCCTGGCTACCGGCTTTACTGACCTTAGGGCTGCTGTGCCTGTTCAATATGCTGTCGGTGAAGATGTTTGGCGAAGCGGAGTTTTGGTTTGCCATCATCAAGGTGATCGCCATTATCGCGTTGATCGTCACCGGGGCCTGGATGGTGTTTATTGGCTGGACTTCGCCAGACGGGGTTAAAGCCTCGGTGAACAACATCACCGATCCTGCTATTTTCATGCCGCACGGCATTCTTGGTTTCTTTGCCGGCTTTCAGATCGCCATCTTTTCCTGCACCGGTATTGAGCTGTTGGGCACCATGTCGGCTGAAACCAAGGATCCACACAAGGTACTGCCGAAGGCGATTAACGTTATCCCGGTGCGGATCATCATCTTTTATGTGTTTTCCATGCTGGCGATCATCGCCGTAACCTCATGGAGCCATATTTCACCGGACAGCAGCCCGTTTGTGATGCTGTTCGATCAGGCGGGATTACCTGCTGCCGCCGCGGTCATCAACTTTGTGGCGCTGACTTCGGCGATGTCCTCAGCCAACAGTGGCGTCTATTCCAGTACCCGCATGCTGTATGGCTTGTCGATGGAGAAGCATGCCCATGGGCAGTTCAAGATACTTTCGCGCACTACCGCCATTCCGATCCGCAGCCTGATGTTCTCGTGCTTTTGCATGGTAGTGGGGACGATGTTGCTGATCCTGATGCCGAACGTCATGACGCTATTTACTATCGTGTCTACCGTGGCGGCGATACTGGTGGTTTACAGCTGGGGCATGATCCTGGCGGCCTATCTGGTTTACCGCAAACAGCGGCCCGACCTGCATGCACGTTCGCTGTTCAAAATGCCGGGCGGGGTGATAATGACCTGGCTGACATTGGCATTCTTTGCCTTCACGCTGGTGCTGATGATCTTTGATCGCGATACCCTGATAGCGTTGTGCAGCATGCCGCTGTGGTTTATCACCCTGGCGATCGTTTGGCGCTTTAGAATCAAAGACAGCGTGGCTCAGGAAGGCTATGTGTTTTACCAAAGCCGTCGCGAGGCGGAATAAGCCAGTCTCGGGAGGGCGGTAAGCCGTTCTCCCGCTCGGCATTGCGGGGCAACTGAGGTATGCTAAGCGGCTGACCCAATGATGAAAACTGGCCAATATCATCATGCCTTATCGCTATGGAGTAACAGCAGAGTGCTGAAAACCACGTCCCAATTAGAATTACTGCAGTCGGTTGCCGACGGCATTGCAGCGCTGTTTTTTCCCAATGTGGAAGTGGTGATACACGATCTCTCTACCAATAAGGTGGCGTACCTCGCCAATAATCTGTCGAAACGCAAACCGGGTGACGATGCCGGTTTGGAGGATTTTGACATCGACAGCGAAGGTCAGGTGACCGGGCCGTACGAGAAGCTCAACTGGGACGGCAAGAAAATGCGTTCGGTGAGCATTGCCGCGAAAGACGAACAGGGCGTTCCCCGCTACCTGCTGTGCATTAATTTGAGCACCGCGACATTTGAAGACGCCAGAAATGCGCTGGATATGTTCCTGTCGGTCACCCGTTTGCAGCCTCAGCCACAGCAGTTATTCAAAGACGACTGGCAGGAGAAGATCAATACCTTCCTGCACGAGTGGATCCGCCAGCAAAACGCTTCATTGGGTTCATTGAGCCGTGAACAGAAAAAACAGTTGGTGATTGACTTGTATAACGAAGGGGCGTTTAAAGCCAAAAGCGCCGCCGACTATATCGCCAACGTGTTATCCCTCGGCCGCGCCACGGTTTACAAGTACCTGAAAGAGTTAAAAAAGGGCGAGAGCGCCTAAAAAACCTGAGCGTGCCTGTTGGCGGGCCGCTGTCCTGTAAGACATATGCCCCTTTGCACTGCTGAATAACTCTGATATGGTTGCACTATACAACCATATCAGAGTGCCGATCATGTCAATCACCCAACCAAGTCCGTATTTACACCCGATCAGGGATGCGTCGCGCCATTTGGTGCGTGAGCTCGGCTTTATGGGCAATACCCTGGCAGGAACCGAACTGCCGCCATCGGCGGTGCATGCGTTGATTGAAATAGGCGATCGCCAGGTTGATACCGCCGCCGAGCTTTGCAACGTACTTAACCTGGAGAAATCCAGCGTCAGCCGCATGTTGAACAAGCTGATCAAAGCCGGGGAGCTGGAAACGCAGGCCAGCCCGCGAGATGCCAGAGAGAAGATCCTGCGGCTGACGGCGCAAGGACGAGAAACCCTGGCGGCCATCAATCGTTTTGCCGATCGTCAAGTGCTTACCGCGCTGGAGCAGTTACCGGCAGACGCCAGCGTCAGCATTGCCAATGGACTGCAGAGCTATGCCACAGCATTGCGAGCACATCGCCTGGGAGAAACGCCGGTTCCTGCAGCGCCCATCGAGATTGTCAGCGGCTATCTGCCGGGGTTCACCGCCAGAACGCTGGAAATGCACATGCAATACTATTCCCGCACCGTGGGTTTCGGCGCCTTCTTCGAAGCTACGGTGGGCGCGGCATTGGCCGATCTGGCCGGGCGTTTGTCGAATCCATTAAACCAGACCTGGTCCGCGCTGAAGGGCGATCGCATTGTCGGCTCTGTTTCGATTGATGGCGAAAGCTTGGGGGACAACCGTGCTCACTTGCGCGCATTTATTATCGATGACAGCCTGCGTGGCAGCGGTATTGGCCGCCAGTTGCTAAACCGGGCGGTCAGTTTTTGCGATGAGCATGCCTTTGACGAAACCCACCTGTGGACCTTCAAAGGGCTGGATGCGGCCCGGCATCTTTATGAAAGCGTCGGTTTCGTGCTTGCAGAAGAGCAGCCGGGCACACAGTGGGGGCAATTGATGACCGAACAGCTATTTATTCGCCGCCCAGTTGCCCCAAATTGACATACTGGGTCTCGAGATATTCCTCGAGCCCCACATCCGCGCCCTCACGGCCCAGGCCAGACTCTTTGACGCCGCCAAAGGGCACCACTTCAGTCGAGATAATGCCCTCATTGATGCCCACCATACCGCTTTCCAACTGGCGCGTGACACGGAATGCACGCGCCAGATCGCGAGTGTAGAGGTAGGCGGCCAATCCGAAAGGCGTGTCGTTAGCCCGGCGAATCACTTCCTCTTCGGTATGGAAACGGAAGCAGGCTGCCAGCGGCCCGAAAGTTTCTTCATGCGCCAACCGCATCTGTTCATTGGCGTCGGCCAATACCGTGGGTTGGAAGAAGGTTCCATTAATTATTCAATATGCGCGCTAAAGCCCTTACGCCCGGGAGCAATATCGGGTTTCAGCGTCAATGCCGGGATCTCGTACTCGCCCGCATTCTGCCTACGGAAGGGAATAGGCGAGGTTTGCTCCAATTCATTGAGGCGTTGCCCCAGTGCGTTACAAGCCTCGGCAAAGCGCGCTTCATCGACCCGCCCAGTGCGATAAAGAACAAAGGGAGGCAACACCTCGAAACCGGGATAATGCAGGATGCCATGTTGGATAGGGAACAGAATGTCATCGATCGGGCCATTGATGCCGCGTTGCGCATAGTGCGATTCCCATCCGCCGGTAGTGACAATCAACATCGCGCGTTTACCGGCGAGGGTGCCTTCACCATAACGATCCCCCCAACGGACGTCAGAGTGCTCGCCGACGCCATAGGCAAATCCGTAGGCATAGACGCGTTCAACCCAGCCTTTAAGGATCGCCGGCATCGAAAACCACCACAGCGGGAACTGCAAGATCACCGTATCGGCCCACAGCAGCTTTTCCTGTTCCAGTTCAATGTCTTTGCTCTGTAAACCCTGAGCAAAAGCCTGCTGGGAATCGAGCGACGGATTGAAACGAACACCGGGTTGGGCCGTACTGTCATTGGCGTCGAGCGTCGCTTTCCATTGCATGGCATACAGATCGGAAACTTGCACCGCATGGCCGGCAGCTTCGAGCCGCTGTACTGAAAAATCCCTGAGTGAACCATTTAATGACTGCGGTTCAGGGTGGGCGTAGACGATTAAAACATTCATTGTGGAACCTCCATTGATTGATGGAGGCAGGTTAGGCTGCTGCAAGGTATATTAGAAATGAATTTCCAATATTACAGGTATTAGCATGAATAATATCAGACGTCTGGATCTTAACCTGCTGGTCACGCTGGACGCCTTGCTTTCAGAGCACAACGTTACCCGGGCGGCACAACGTTTAAACTTCTCACAACCGGCGGTCAGTGTGCATCTCGCCAAACTCAGAGACATCTTTAACGATCCGCTGCTGTTGCCGGGGCCACGAGGAATGCGGCCCACCGCACGCGGCGACGAGTTACGTGAACCGCTGCGGCAGGCACTTGATGCACTGGAACAGGCGGTGTCACCTTCAGCGCCCTTTGATCCCAAAGTGGCTGAAAATATCTGGCGCGTAGCGGCTTTTGACTATGGTGAGTCGACCATTGTTCAGCCGGCGTTGATGGGCCTGCGGTCTGCGGCACCGAACAGCAGACTGGCGGTGATCGAGACAGTGCCTTCACGCATCGCCAGGCAGGCGGAGCAGGGTGAGATAGATTTGGCCTTTCATACACGTGAAGGGGCTCCAGCCCATTTGCGACAACGAATTTTGTTTAGCGAACGCTACGTGCTGGTGGGACGAGCCGGACACCCAGGCTTGCAAAAACCACCTTCACTGGCTGAGTTTTGTGAGCTGGAACATGTGATGGTTTCGCCGGACGGCGGGGGCTTTTTCGGCATCACCGACAAAGTGTTGGCAGAAGCCGGTTTGACCCGGCGAGTGGTGCTTTCCGTACCGCATTTTCTGTTTGTGATGTCGGTGCTGGCAACCTCTGAGCTGGTGGCCATGCTGCCGTCACGTCTGGTACGCAATAATAGCGCGTTGCAGGTGGTGGAGCCGCCCGTCGAGCTACCGGGCTTCGAGATGACCATGCTATGGCATGAGCGTGCCCATCGCGATCCGGCGCATCAATGGCTGCGAGAGCATATTGTCTCGTCGGTTGCATAAAGATATCTGCACGGTTTCAGGCATGTGGGCGGCTGTATTTCAGCAAATTGCCCGTGAATAACAAAATTAGCGCGCGGAGCAATAACAAACATGGGGCGGTGGCATGCATACACCGCCCCATAGCACCTGGTTAGAAGGTGACATTCACCTTGGCCCACAGGGTGCGGCCCGGTTCATTGACCGACGTATTCGACGAATAGCCGAAGGTACTGTTCCCTGCCAGATTCAGGTGTTCGCTGTAGGTTTTATTGAGAATGTTATCCAGGCCGGTGCTGAGCTTGACGTGTGAGTTCACCTTGTAAGCTACATTGGCGGACAGCACGCCAAAACCCGGGCTGTCGGCAAAGTCTTTGCCGACCACGTTGCCCTGATTGATGGCTACGCGGTGCTGGCTGCTGACCACACGCCACAGGCCGGTGCTGCTCCAGTCGCCTCGTTCGTAGGTTAAACCAAAGCGAGCCTCCAACGGTGGGATTTGCGGCAACGGCTGGTTGTCGCTGGTGTTTTTCCCCCAGGCATAAGCCAGGCTGGCATCGGTCTTCCAGTGTTCGGTCAACTGGTAACCCATACCCATTTCACCGCCCATGATGGTGGCGTTAACGTTATCGGCCTGGCTGATACGGGCGTGATGCGGATCGTATTTGAACAAGATAAAGTCATTCACATGGCCAACATAAGCCGATATCCAGCTGTTAAACCGCTTATCGGTATATTGAGCACCGATATCGATCTGCGTGGTTTTTTCACTCTTCACGCTGTCAAACGCACTCTTGTTGCCGCCAGGCCCAAATGTCGGGGAGAACAGCTCCCAATAGTCGGGGAAACGCTCGGTATAGCCGATCCCTGCGTACAGCATCAACGGCATGCCGGCCAATGTGTGCTCAATTCGGCTAAAACCGCTCGGCAGCGTATCGGAACGCTCAGTGTCGTTGCCGGTTTTGTAGTTATCCACCAGGGTGCGATCGAGGCGAGCACCGCTGATGATCTTACTCTGTTCGGTCGCGCTCCAGGTCAGTTCACCAAAGGCACCGTAGTTATGGAACTGCGCATCCTCTTGCCAGGCGTTACCCCGTTTGTTGCGATGCGTGTTGGTTTGCGTATCCATACCACTTTCCAACTTAAAATCTTGCCACAGCCAGGTTCCCATCACTCGACCGCCGACGGTGCGACGATCCAACTGCATGGTCATGCCTGCGTGCATAGGCATCCCCATGCCCATGTGTCCCATCGCCATGCCGCCTTGGCCGGGTGAACGCAGGGTGGTGTTATCCATAATATGGTTGGCGTAGTTGTAATACACCTGGGCTTCCAGCTTGTCGAACACCTCGCCAATATTGGATTTTTCTACCCGCATGCCCAGGCTTTCGCGCTTGAACTGCGAACCATCCATACTACGCCCGGCATAGCGCGCTTCACCATTACCCCGACCCATGGTCACTTCCAGCAGGGTATCGGTGTCCGGAGTCCAGCCCAGTGCCAGATCGCCATTCCATTTGTCCCAGCGAGAGGGCACGCGATCGCCATTGCCGTCCTGGTAATCATGAGAGCGTGATTTATTGCCCATCAGGCGCAGATAACCTTGTTCACCGCCCAGGCTGGCATCAATGTTTTCATCCCAACGGCCGTTGGAACCGGCCAGCATGCTGGCGTTGCCTTTGATGCCTGGTTTATCAAACTGCGGGCGTTCTCGTTCAAAGCGCACCGTACCGGCAGAGGATCCTGCGCCCCAAAGCACCGTTTGCGGCCCCTTGGTAATCGTCAACAGGTCATAACTTTCTGGTGAAATATAGGAAGTCGGCGCGTCCATTCGTGAAGGACAGGCACCCAACATTTCGCCACCGTCGGTCAAAATTTTCAGCCTGGATCCAAACATGCCGCGAAACACCGGGTCGCCATTGGTGCCGCCATTACGGATCTGTGAGAAACCCGGGATAGTTTTCAGATAATCCGAACCGTCGCTGGCAGGCACTGGCTGGCGAGGGGTTTTCGGTGAGGTCACTATCGTCATCGGCGAATAGAGCGGTGCGGTGACGGTGATCACGTCACCATCATTGGCCTTTACCGCCACTTCATGCTGGGGCTGTTGTGCAGCATGAGCATTGAAGCCCGCCAGGACAAACAGCGGCATAGCCGCAGTAATATGCAGGGAGAGAGGGCGCTTCTTATAATTGTTGGTTTTTCCGAACATCATCGTTCCTTAATGTCAATTTTGACGCTAAAAATACTTTTACATCGCAACAGCCGGTTATTTAGGCGCAGTGAAACCCGGAGCATCATGCCGCCGTTAATAAGCTTTGGCCCGGTTTTGGCGTGAGAATAATGCCAACACGGTTGCGATGTTTATTGAGTGCAGTGGGGTATTCCGACAGGCGTAAATAACCCGCCCGGTTGAATAGTCTCAACAGGAATAATTTGGCTGCAGTCTATTTATTTTTAAATCAACGGAAGTGATGCTGGTGGAGCGCGAGGTTGGGACTCGGAGTGGATCACATGGGCGAATAGCGGGAAGATATAATGCAGCGGAGGGGCGCGCGACAACAGCGAACCAGACCAGAATAGCGGTGAACTGGCCAAGTCTAACAAGGGAGCATGGATCAGCAATACACAGTAACCGCAGGCGCTGTCATCCATCATCATCGCCATATTATGGCTGCCCGTCTGCATGGTCATCGTCATGCTTTGTGCGCCAGGCTCCGGCGGCGGATGATGGCCATGTGCAGACATATCCATGCCGCAGTCTGTCATTGCGACCGTTTCAGATTGCCCCACGCGCGCATGCTCCAGCGATCGAGAGATCACCGGGGCGATGAACAACATCAGGATCGCAAAAATCCCCAGACAGGCCGGGAGATGGCTTCGCGATGTGGCAGTCCGAATTAACGACACATATATCCTAAAACAGTGCAAAATTAACGGACGGAATTGTACTGTTTTATGCTGCAAATGTTAAAACATTTTCTGCATGGTTGGGTTATTGATAAAAGAAATTGCCGTTTGGTTCACGTTATCAACCATTTTAACTGTTTGGATATATCGCAGTCCTGTCGAAAAATAATACAGACACTAAGCGTGATGATATATCCTGCTACGGAAATAGACACTCAAACTATTGTTGCTCAGTGGTGAGGAATAGGGGAATGTGAACAGTGAAAATCGCCTTAAAAAAAGACCGCACCGAGGATTCATGGTGCGGTCTTTATGCTTCTATCACTGGCCCTTAAAGATGACTCAGAGTACCCCTGCGAACTCATCACAATTGAAGGTTTTTGAAATTCCCTCGATCATTTTGGTGTTTTGGGTGTGTAGATAAAGGGTCGATTCGGTTTGTGGGTGGTAGACACCCCATACCGGCAGGCCTTTAGCATTTGGATTGCCGGTTTTGGCAAAGTTGGTCCAGTAATCCACCATCAAGATTGAAAGTTTCTCTTGTGCAGGATTGAGTTTATGCAACTCGCCGGTAGTGCCATGGAAATCACGGAAGATATACTGTAAATCACTGGTATGCGCGGCTGCGTACGGGAACGACACAGGTTTGGCAAACTGAGGAGCCGTTTTATCCGCAAACTCATAGCTGTAGACCGGCGTGTTTTTAGCCAAAAGGTTATTCATCATCGGCGTGCGACAGATAAATTTGGCTCGGCCAAAGAAATCTGCGTAGTCTTGGCCAAGATTGACCTGCTTGGCAGGGATTGCAGCTCGCTTTATTAGCGTGTTTGCGTCACTCTCGCCAAAGAAAGCTTTCAGACCCTCGTAAAAACCGATGTTGTCTATTGGTTTACCTGAATCCAGCTCCATCATGGCAGCAAAGAAGGTGCCCTCGTTGGTGTTAAATCCATTAATAATCGGAACAACGTTGTAGCGGCCGGAGCTAAAAGCGGCCTCCAATGATTCAGGCATCACCTCACCATCGGTCACAACCTGTGCGGTGGTCATATAGTTAACGCCTTTATCCAGAATGGTTTCGGTGGGTACTGCCCGTAAACATTCTGCCATTTTTTCTTCCGTACCTTCCGAACAGCCGACATTCTTGGCAACCAGTTCACCGATTTTAGTTGCTTCAGCCACTGTTGGCTGCTTTAGGGAAAATGAACCACTGGAAACAATAGCGCGGTTAAATAACCCCTTGGCACCGGGCGAAGCCATTTGTGCCAATACGCTATGTCCGCCGGCAGACTCACCAAATAACGTGACATTATGATTATCGCCACCAAATGATTGGATGTTCTTATTTACCCACTTTAGGGCAGCTTGCTGATCTAAGGTGCCGTAATTAATTGCCTTATGCCCCTCGTGGTTCAATGCCGGATGTGAAAAGTACCCAAACATACCCAAGCGGTAATTCATGGTGACGACAATAACATTCTTACTGACAAGTTTACTGGCATCGTATTCATTACCCGAACCAGAACCTAATCCACCACCGGGTATCCACACCATGACCGGCAGTTTACTGTTGTTTTCTGGCAAAACCGCTGGGGTATAAACATTAAGATAGAGGCAATCTTCAGCAGCGCTTACTGGCCCAAACCCACCCAAAGTGAGCTTGGTGGCACATGTATTGGCAAAATGGTTCGCTTTTAACGTGCCCGACCATTTTTCTTCTTCAACCGGCGGCATCCAACGCAAACTGCCTACAGGAGCCTTCGCATAAGGAATACCTTTGAATTGAAGGTACCCGTCATTTTTGACGCCTTCGATAGTCCCCTTGCTCATTTGAACTACAGGTGAAAGCTCCTGCGCAAAAGCATTAGCAGACATTGCGGTTATACTCAATCCTGCTAAAGCGGCCAGGGTTAGAATTCGCCTTTTGTTACGTGTATGTAGTTCCATTATTTCCCTTATTTATGGTGTTAAATTAAATGGATGTAAAGATAGGGTGTTGTCATATATAACCATAATGACATTAATTATAGTGACCTAAGTTATTACTTGTTGGATTATAGTGCTTTATTATGACCGTCATTGGTGATGCGGAATCTGGCAGCACAAATAACAGTTATCAACTTTGGAAAACGTGCTATTTATATTAATGAGTTCGAGTTTTCTGAGAGGTACGCTGATCCAAATAGTAAACGGTATTTGGTTTGGCAATATTATAGTATTAACTTGATGATGATATAATTATAACGCCGCTTGTTACCAGGCAGTCCCGATGCGATAACGGCAATTATCGGCAATCGGGATACTGATTTTTTTGGCGTGGTGAAACCTATTCAGATTTGTCTACCAACTCTTTTAACCAAACGATGAAGGCATCAATTTTTGGCCACTGGCGGTCGGAAAGCGTTGATACATAATAGTGCTGATCGCATTTCAGCTCCATTTTGGGCAATGGCGCAACCAGCTCGCCGGTACTGAGTTGCTTGCGGATAAGTCGCTTACGGCCCATGGCAACGCCAACGTGGTTCACTGCCGCAGTGACGGCCAGATCGGAGCGATCGAATCCTATTCCCGGCGATGTATCCAGATTGACACCGAAATGTTGAGCCCAGCTATGCCATTCATCCGTACCAGAATCATAGCTCCAGGCCTGACGATCGTGGAGCAGGGTGCAGTGTGAGAGGTTGCCGGGAAAATTGACCAGCTCAAATTGGGCTGCATATTCCGGGCTGCATACGGGAATAATTGCCTCATCCATCAGGTATTGGTAATGAAGCTGTGATGAGGGAGTCGCATCAAAATAAACGGCCAGATCAATGCCTGCCCGCTGGAAATTGACGTTTTCATTACCAGTCAGAATAGTCAGGTTGATGGCGGGATAACGGCGAGAAAAATCGGCCAGGGCCGGCACGATCCAACACTGGGCGATCGACGGCCGGGAGTAAACCGTCAGGGAGCCTGACAGCGCCTGGTTCTTGATATCCAATATTTCCTGGTTCAGGGTACCCAATGATGTTTTTAACGCCCAAAAAACCCGTTCACCTTCAACGGTGAGTTCAACTTTCCGATGAGAACGAATAAACAACTTTAAGCCGAGATTCGCTTCCAGTTGATTAATGGTATGGCTTACCGCACTGGGGCTCACCGACAGTTCATCCGCCGCCATGGCGAAAGACTCGTGTCGAGCCGCCACTTCAAATGTAAACAGCCGTGATAGCTGCCAGCCATTAAGCGATCGGTGCTGACCCGTTAACAGATGGTTCCCCGACATATTTCCCCCTGAAAGTATAAAAACCTGCATTCTACGCATCAGTTTGGTGAGTAAAGTTGATGCATGTCGCTAAATTGCACCATTTCTTGGCGCAAGTCACTCGTTTGATTCTGTTTTACTCATGTGAGGTGAGATTTTTATCGTTTGTCACCGATCGTCGTTTTCCTGTCCAATAAAGACAATTCAATGACAGGGGATATGGGCCATGGATTCACACATTTGGGTTGCCGGCACGCTGATCGCCAGTATTGCACTCATCATTTTGACCATCGTAAAGTTCAAGTTTCATCCTTTTTTAGCGTTGTTGTTAGCGAGCTTTTTTGTCGGTGGCATGATGGGGATGGGCCCGATTGATATGGTCAATGCCATAGAAAATGGCATTGGCAGCACGCTAGGATTCCTGGCCGCGGTGATTGGGCTGGGCACCATTCTTGGCAAGATGATGGAGGTTTCCGGTGCGGCAGAACGCATTGGTATCGCGCTGCAGCGCTGCCGTTGGCTTTCCGTCGATGTCATTATGGTATTGGTAGGCTTGGTTTGCGGCATCACACTGTTTGTCGAAGTGGGCGTGGTGTTATTGATTCCATTGGCTTTTTCCATCGCCAGAAAAACCGGCACCTCGCTGCTTAAACTGGCCATACCGCTTTGTACTGCATTGATGGCAGTGCATTGCGTCGTTCCTCCACATCCTGCGGCGCTGTTTGTGACCAATAAACTGGGTGCAGACGTAGGAACGGTGATTGTTTACGGACTTCTCGTCGGTTTAACGGCGTCTCTGGTCGGCGGGCCGTTGTTCTTGAAAATACTGGGGAAACGCTTGCCGTTTAAGCCGGTACCGCCAGAATTTTCCAATCTGACCGTACGAGAAGAACATGAGCTGCCTTCGCTGCGGGCAACGTTGTTTACGGTGCTATTGCCGATTGTGCTGATGTTGGTGAAGACGGTAGCGGAGCTGAACCTGGCTAAAGAAGGGCGTCTGTTTGGCCTGATGGAGTTTATCGGCAACCCGATTATCGCCATGTTCATTGCCGTGTTTGTGGCCTATTACGTTCTGGGCATCCGCCGTCATATGGGGATGAGTACGCTGTTGCGTCACACGGAAACGGGTTTTGCTTCTATAGCCAATATCTTGTTGATCATCGGCGCGGGCGGGGCCTTCAACAGCATATTGAAGACCAGCGGCTTAGCGGACACCCTGGCGTTAATGCTTTCCAATCTGCATATGCATCCGATCTTGTTGGCATGGTTAGTCGCGCTTATTCTTCATGCGGCAGTGGGCTCCGCCACCGTTGCCATGATGGGAGCAACGGCCATTGTCGCACCAATGTTAGCGCTCTATCCTGACGTCAGCCCGGAGATCGTGACCATTGCCATAGGCTCTGGCGCTATCGGTTGCACCATAGTGACCGATTCATTGTTTTGGCTGGTGAAACAGTATTGCGGCGCAACGCTCAATGAAACGTTCAAGTACTACACCACGGCAACCTTTATCGCTTCGGTGCTGGCTTTAGGGATGACCTTTTTACTTTCATACATTATCTAAGGCAGTCCTTTTGCGGCAATCGTGAGCGAGTACTTTCCATGGCTTACGATTGCCATTGCCGCCTCACAGAGAGGGTAACTCTACGCTTCACCCGATAAGCAGGGCGAAGCGATCGAATTTTATGCAGTTTATTTTTGCTGACAGGGCGCACGTAACGAGATGGCTTAGGCCCGCTGCTGGCGCCATTGACGATAACGACGGGTGATGCGCTTGGTACGTAACTGGTTGATGATTAATGTAAACAGGGGGGAATAACGGCTGGCGCGAGTACGCCCTTCACCCAGTGCGCGTAAGCGGCGAGTGACCAAAGCCATTCGTGCCAAACCTGCCTCAACAAGAGAACCCGTGTATACTAAGATTAAAGTTAACTTTAAGGTCAAGCGAAATGAAAATAGGGGAATTGGCAGAGCGTTCGGGTCTCGCCGCATCGGCCATACGTTACTATGAGCAACAGGGATTACTGCCTAAGGCATCGCGCAGCGCCAACGGGTATCGTGTTTATAGCGAGACCTCGCTGGAGCGTTTGCATCTTATCCAGATCGGACAAAATCTGGGTTTTGCACTGGATACGATCCGCGGCGTGCTGTCGCTGGAAGGAATGGCGTACCAGGACAGCCTTATGCAGAAGCTTGATGCGCGGCTTGAGGAGATTGATCGCATGATGGCGACGCTGAGTAATCAGCGGAAAACGCTGCTGGACACCAAGCGCAAGCTGAATGAATCGGGGTTACAGGGCATATGCCCAGATAAAAGCAGTTTGGTTAAGGTGACAATGTCACGATGAGTGAGGTGCGAGTTGATGTTTCTATCCCAGAATTGCTGTATACGCAGTATGAGTTCAAACGCTGATCCTGTTTCATATTAGTGCACCGGCCATGGATGTCATTTCATCCCAAAACACCAGGCCACAATTTGCGATGTACGATCACCAAGATGAGAACTGCCATAATCCTGCGCGTGAAGAAGGTTATCTATTCTGGAAAACATCGGCACAAGGGAGAATGCTTTTTAGTGCACAGTGCAAAACTGGTGAGAAGAACTCAGTGTGAATTTGGTTTTCATGGCGAAGAGATTCCGGATGAAACATTGAGTGTTTGAATCAGCATGGCATTAAGCGTAAAGCATCGGGAAAACGGGATATGAATAAAAGGCATGGTAAAGCCATGGTAAAGCCCAAAAGCTCAGATTTTACGTAGAGTTACATTGGTACGCATAATGTATATTATGTTAAATTGCATATTGAGATAGCTGAGCCTTAACCTGACTACCCGCCCCCAAGGGTTTTCTTTCTGTAGAACCTGTTCTTTCATCATCATTCCCAGTTTTCCTTTTCGTAAGGTTTTAGCCAGTTCTTTTCAGTTACAGGTACTCGTTCACCATTAAAGGTATACGTACAACAACGGCATCGAACCGGGACGTCTTCTGCAGTGAATTCAGGATTAACCTTCTGCAGCAATCCTTGCTCATCGATGCAAAGCCCGCTGTAGTAACTCGATTCGCCATAACGTACGTAGCTGCTCCAATTTTTACGCTGTAATGCAACCAAATAAAAAATCGGCTCTTCCTTATCCAGTCGACTTATTGCTTCACGATGCACATCAATCCACGGTTGCCCAACGTTACGCAGCAAAAATTTGAACAACGGCGTGTAATCAATACCTTGTTGCATTCTGCCGTGCATGCCTTCCCGCATCGGCAAGTTCTCATCAATCGCGTGTTTCTTATGGCGCTGCCAGCGGTACTCACCACCATGGCGGATTGCTCCCCTTGCAGTAGTGTTCTCCCTGCGAAAAAGCATTTTCGGCCTGCCTTTCTTAAACATCATCCTTTTCCCTGTTTTATTTTGATCGCGCTACGTGAAATCTGAGAAAGCCTGGCAGCATTTCCCTTGCAGATTTCACCAAAATGCACTGTTTAACTGGCATTAAATCGACCAATATATCTGCATATTCACCCTGAGTTGGGCAGGATTAAAGCACAAATCAGTAGCCCTGACGTAAAACAGATCCTCTTCCTCGTTGATGATGAGCGATTATGCCATGAGTAAAACCCGCGGATATCCGCTCACCGGTGATCTGTTTACCAGGATAATTTGTCGCTGCGCTGTCCATGTTTCTAAGGCGTCGCTAAAAATTCAGGAGCAATTTTTGACTCAGTTCAGTATCCGGTAAATCATCATTCTAACAAAAATCAAATAACATCATGTTTTACATTAAGTTATCACTGTCATTTGAACTCAGGCACCTAAAATTCTATTTAACATAATGCGATAATTGTGACGTTGTCACTGAAACTGCTTCTGCTCAACCAACCTTTTTGTCCTGCCACTCACGCCTGATCTCCTCCAGCCCCTCGCGATACGTCGTTACGTTAAAGTTTGGGAAGCGGCGTTTGAATTTTGTCGAGTCGAACAAATTGTCCTGCTGATATCGCGGTAACAGCTCCCGAATCTCACGGGCTCCTTTTGAAAACAGGCCCGTAACACTTAGGACCCATTTGTTGATGACGGAGTAAGAGATATTTTTCCCGAATACCTCACAGGCCAAAGAAACGAATTGAGCGTAAGTCAGTCGATCATCGCAGCACGGCAAGTGCCACGTCTGACCGGAAGTATCGGGTGCATTGCCAAGAACAGCCAGCGCACGGCTGGCGTCAGGTGTCCAGATAAGGGTACGTAGTGTATCGTCACGTACAGGGACACACGGTTTTTCATCCGCCTTGAGTTTGTCGATGATTAACGCATTGGTGAAGCTCTGCGTTTTCCCCGGCCCATAGAACTCGGGGGCACGTCCAAGAGTGACGGGAATATTCTTTTGCTCCATTTCCTTTAGCACCATATTCGCCATCAATGCTCGCACTTGCCCTTTTCGCCCCTTAGGCGCGAATGGGGTTTCTTCCGTTTGCACATCGCTGTTCTGCGGATACATATAGGTGTTATCAAAGTAAACAAAATGAGCTCCTACCGAGCGGCTCGCGTCCAACGCATTTTTTAACATCGTTGGAAACTGTTTCTCCCACAGTGCTGAATCCGGTGGTAATCCTGCAACGAAGTAAAGCGTGTCGCTGCCTTTTGCAGCTTCAAGAGTCTGTTGTGCATCCAGCAAGTCTGCCGCGATAAGCACATCGCTTTGATTGACCTTCCGCGGATTACGACTGACCAACCGCAGATCATCGGTGTATGAACGCTTCAGCTCTCGCGCAAGCTCTTGGGCGATCTGGCCATTGGCCCCCAGAATCGTTTGCATTTCAATTTCTCATCTTTGCAGTATGGCGCTATTTACGCACTCAGAAGGCGCTGCCAAAGGGGGCGGGCGACAGGCCCCTCCAGAAGGAGCCTGTTTTTTTCACGAGAACCGTGTTTCCCGCATCAGCTATTTACAAAGGCCAGTAGATCGCTGTTGACCCGATCAGCATGGGTCGTAGGTATGCCGTGCGGCGCACCTTTGTAGGTAATAAGCTTGCCGTTTTTGACCAACTTGGCCGAGAGCACGCCTGAATCTTGGTATGGAACCACTTGATCGTCATCGCCGTGGATCACCAAAACCGGGATGGAAATACGCTTGAGATCGTCGGTGAAATCAGTCTGTGAGAACGCGACGACGCCGTCATAATGAGCCTTGGCGCCGCCCATCATGCCTTGCCGCCACCAGTTCCAGATGACCGCATCCAACGGCTTGGCGCCGGGCCGGTTGTAGCCGTAGAAAGGTCCCGCGGGAACATCGTAATAGAACTGCGCCCGATTGGCGGCCAGTTGCGCCTGGAAATCATCAAATACCGATTTAGGTGTCCCTTGCGGATTACTGTCGGTTTTCACCATCAACGGCGGCACAGCACTGATCAGTACGGCTTTCGATACCTTATCCTCACCATGACGCGTGATGTAACGCACCACCTCGCCCCCGCCCGTTGAGTGACCCACATGCATGGCACCTTGCACGCTCAAATGTTTCACTACCGCAGCAACGTCGTCCGCATAGTGATCCATATCATGCCCTTCCGATACTTGACTGGAACGACCATGGCCACGCCGATCGTGCGCAACAACGCGGAATCCTTGGTTGACGAAGAACAGCATCTGGGCATCCCAATCATCGCTAGACAGCGGCCAGCCATGATGGAAAAAGATGACTTTTCCATCTTTTGGTCCCCAGTCCTTGTAGAAAATGTCAACGCCATCGCTAGTGGTTACGTAACCCATATCAATTCTCCCATTCAGCAATTAGTCAAAGGGTGATGCTTTTCTCGGCCACGCGCAGGAAAGGCCGGTTCTGGAAAATGCCAAGGAACCTTGCACCCGAACGCGGATTTGCCTTCGGTCCTGCGTTGACCGTTTAGAGAGTATAGGTTTAAAGTTAGCTTTAAGGTCAATAGGGGTTTTTCGAACGGTATGAAGATTGGGGATTTGGCAAAGGCAACGGGGCTCTCTCCCTCCCGGATTCGTTTCTACGAGGCAGAAGGCTTAATCAGCCCTCCTCCACGTCAAGGCAATGGCTACCGAAACTACTCACCCGAAGTTGCAGGTGTACTGAAGATCATCGATAACGCCCAGCAGGCAGGCTTTTCGCTTGAACAAATACGTCAGTTCCTGCCGCACAATCAAGCGGGCTGGGATCACGAAGGGCTGATCCATTCCCTCAATACCCGCGTAGCCGAGATTGAACAATTACAACAACAACTTAAGGAGAGCAAAAAAGCAGTATTAGCTATGATCGCCAACCTCAAAAATCGGCCGGAGGGTATTTCCTGTGGGGACAATATGCAACGGTTGATAGGCCTGATGGAGGATCCGTAACTACATGGATTCACTCTGCCGTTGGCGTTCCCTGATGGAACCGCATCTGCCAATGGTCATCGTTCTCGCTCGACGATCGCAGCCAGATCGAAGAGCGCAAAGTACTGCGGGTCACGTTGCCGTCGGCGCCGCGCTGAAAACTTCTGTAGGTTAGTAACACCACTCCTTCGGCAATAGTGGACAGCTTGAAATTTTCGGCATAAATAGGCGCCTGGCCAGTTTCTTCCTGCAATGCCACAATGGTATGCCCCTTGTTGTAGCGCTGTCCCGAACGGCCGATCTCTTCAAAATCATCATGCAGTAGTTTTTCCACCGTAACCGAATCGTTTCGCAGCAGTGGCTGATGCAACATCGTTTCCAGAGACTGGATTTGGGTTAACAACGCTGTGGAATGGCTCAAAGCGCCCTCCTTATTGGCACTGCCTGACAGGCCAACAAGGTTGGCCCGTGATAGACAGGTCTGAAAAATAGAGTGGGATTATCGCCTGCGCTCAGTGTTCGGCAGGCTGGCAGAACAAGAATTAGCGCGCCAACTCCACGCCATCCAGTTCGGAAATCGCGAGACAGTAAACCTCTGTGAGAGCATCCACGGTATAGGCGGTATTGGCCGGGATCATAAACATTTCATGGGACTGCAGGGTTTGGTCGCCGATCTTAAGCTCACCGGACAGGACCATCAGTTTGACCCAGCCCGGATGCAGGCGGGCTGACTGGTGACTGCCAGCATCAAGTTTCAACAGCGCCGTGTGCCCATGTGCCTCGCGTTTCAGAATATGGTAATACACCCCATCGTAAGGCATTTTATCGTAGTGCAATGACGCCAGTGTTCTTTTATGCATGATAGTTCCTCGTAACCTGTGAGTCGTTGTCTGCTCGGTTGCAACATCAAGAGGCAATAGGTTCCTCACTGACCTTTACTCTGCTCCCGAAAGCACATGTTCCGTCAACATCTTTGCAAACTGATTATACTGGCCACTGATGCACAATGCGGGCTGGTATTCGCATCTTTATTCAGAGCCTGTTAATAAATATATAGAACCTATGGCTCAGACGCAAAAAACGAAGGGGAGTAAAAGAGGCTTTTTTGTCACAAAATACAATGTGCAGCGGTGCGGGGAAAGCATTCGCCCGCAGGATGCGGGCGAGTCAGGCTGGGGTTTATTTGCGTTAGTCAGTCAATCCACAGCCTCAGCGGCGACGTAGCAGCAGGCCTGCCAACAGGCTCACGCCAGCAAAAATCGCTACCGTAGTGAGAGGTTTCTTCTTGACCAGATCGCTGACGCAGCTAACAGCATCGCCATATTTTTCTTGTAGTGCGCCGGCAACGTAGCGGGTAGATCCCTCAGCCTGCAAACGCTCATCGCCGGTAACATCACCGGCCACTTCCTGCGCCTTGCCTACCACTTTATCCATCACGCCGTTGATTTTATCGCTGTTCATTCTGCACTCCTGAGTGAGGTTTGTTTCGACGTTTGCATAGTGCAAATGCCTGCCTTGTCTCACGATAGTAAGCCGTTGATGAACCGCTCATAAGGTCAATTTGCAGGGGATTGGCCAGTGCATTTGCACCCTACTTTCCATTTTTAGACGACCGTTCACCGGCAAACAGCCCCCGCTCTCTGGCCCAGACGATGGCTTCGGCGCGGCTATGGACGTCGAGTTTGGAATAGACCGTCGCCACATGATTACGCACCGTATTCGGGGCAAGATTAAGGCGCGCGGCGATCTTTTTGTCCGGCAGCCCCTCGCAAATCAACCCCAATACGTCGCGCTCGCGGGCGGTAAGATCGGTGAAGGAAAACCCCGCCAGGTTAGGCTTATTGATACTTTTCACATTGGCCAGTTTTTCGAGCAATGTCTGGCTAAACCAGGAAGCGTCTTGCATGACTTCCTCGATGGCAGCCACCAGATCAAGTTCAGAGCGTTTGCGTTCGGTAATATCCATCAGTACCAGAAGATAACAGCGGGCATCCTGAATGCTCACGGCATCCGCTGAAGCCACGCAGTCGATGGTTTCATTGCTCTTTTTGCGTATTTTAAGGTCTTGATTCTCGACGTTATCGCTTTTTTCCAACGTGGTAAATAACCGCCGGCATTCCCCTTGCCCATCGATCACATTGATCTCTTCGACCGTCTTGCCGATTAACTCCTCGGCGGCGTATCCGGTGGTTTTTATAAAGGCCTCATTGATGTCCAGCACCCGCTGCTTGTCCGCCGTGCACACCAGCGTGGGCACCGGACTTAAACGAAAGGACTTCGCAAACCGCTCTTCACTCTCGCGCAGCGCCGACTCCGCCTTGCGACGGGGTTCGAGGTCGGTAAAGGTAAACAGCATGCAATCTTCTTCATTGATGTCCAGCGGCTGGCCGGCGACGATCACCAGCTTGGTTCCGCCGGCCGGCAGCTTCAGCTCGGCCTGCATCTGTGGAATGGTCGCCCCTTCGCTCAGCAATTGCACCGCTTGTTCCTTGCGTTCCGCCTGTTCCAGCACGTCCAGCGCATACACCGAAGTGCCCATCACCTGATCGCGTGTATAGCCCGTCATATCGAGGAACCCCTGGTTGACCTTTATGTAGCGCAGGTCGCTCAGGCTGCAGATCACTGCCGGTGCCGGGTTGGCGTTGAACGTCTTTTCAAAACGCTGCTCGGCACTGGCCCACTCGGTGGCATCACTCAGGATCAAAACCAGCAATTCGGCTTGCCCTTTGCTGTCGGTGATCACCAGGCTGCGTAAACGGTGAACCCACAGGTACTCCGATTCGCTGGCGGGCCGAACTTCGACCAGTACGTCGCTGAAGGTCTCGCCGTTGGCAGCCCGGTTAATCGGATACTGTTCCGGCGTCAAAGGGTGATTGTTGCGATAACGCAAGGCAAAGCGCTCCGCATATTCACCGCCATTGGCACCCAGCTCACTCAACTTGCTCAACCCATGCATGCTCAGCGCTGCCTCGTTAGCCCACAGAATGGTCTGGTCGACCTCGGCCAGGATCACCCCTTCCGACAACCCTGAGATGATCTGCTGTAGCTGGCTACGGTTAGTTTCGTTGGCAAGGATGGATTGACTCATGTTTTCTCCAAAAGACGAAGTGGCTTGGCCGCCTGACGGCGATCGAAGTGCCTAATAGTGGCGCTGTTCCCAACAGCATAGTGCGTAACAGGTGCATTCGCGGGGTGTGAATGCACTAGCTTTGTCGGTGCAAATGAACCGGGACGGTCAGTGGTGCCAAGCGGCAGACTGATTCTGTCGGCGCGGCCCTGTGCTGTGCGTACAACCACTTGTTTAGTCAATATAAGGAATAACAATGACCACTGTCTATGAATCCAATCGCTTTGCGTTTCACGTTTCATGGGGTTCGGTATTGGCCGGGAGTGCCATGGCGTTGGTGACCTATCTGATACTGAGCGTGCTGGGCACGGCCATCGGCGCTTCGGCCGTGGATCCGTTGCATGAGGGCAACCCTCTGAGTGGCTTTGGCACGGGCACCGGGATCTGGTTGTTTGTCACTACCCTGGTCTCGCTGGCGGCTGGTGCATTTGTCGCCGGCAGAACTTCGCCAAACCGTGGCGGTTTGCACGGTCTGCTGAGCTGGGCAGTGACCACATTACTGACGACGTGGCTGGTGATTTCTGTGGCGAGCGGCGTGGTCGGTCTGGCCGGTAGCGCCGTCGGCAAGGGGCTCTCTTTGGCCGGCAACGGTATTGCCGCCGCAGCGCCGGGCATTGGCGAAAACGTCAAACAGCAGTTAGACAAAAATGGCATCAGCCTGGACTGGGGTAATTTGGAAAACCAGTTAACCACCACCCTCAAGCAAAGCGGCAAGGCTGAGCTGGACCCGTCCAAGTTGGAACAAAAGAGCGATAGCGTCGCTGCGGATGGTAAGCAAACCGCTACTGATGCAGCCACTGACCCAACACAGGCGGCTGCAGAGCTCAAGCAATGGTTTGAACGCGTCAAGCAATCCGGTGAACCTACCCTGAATGCGGCTGATAAGGATGCGCTGGTGAATATCGTCGCAGCCCGTACAGGCAAGAGCCGTGCAGAAGCGACCCAGATCGTAGACAACTATGCCCAGGCTTATCAGCAGGCGGTACAAAAGGTCGACCAGCTGAAGGCGCAGGCCGAGCAAAAAGCCCGCGAAGCGGCGGAAGTGGCGGCCAAACAGGTATCACGCGCGGCATGGGGTTCATTGCTGATCCTGCTGTTGGGCGCGGCGCTCAGTTTTGGCATCGGCCGCATCGCCATGTCAACCCGTCGTCCCCTGGCTGTAGGGTGATGAATAATGGATGTTTCAATGAATAGAAGGTTGTCAGGTATCTCATTGAACTATCGAAAAGTGGTGGGTGCTTCGGTCCCCGTACTGGTCATCGATTTCTTCAATGAAAAAAACGAGCGTTACACTCTGCGCTATAACTTGCCACCGGACACGCCGGAACGGACAGAGCGCCGCGTATCATTGCTGCTGCACCTGCTTCGTAAACAAAAGCCGATGGATATCGGTGACGCAACGTCATAAATCTTGTTGAATCTGCTCAACCCGCGCCTGTTGGCGTGGGTTGAGCCTTAATCACTCCCCCTCTGAATAATATCGTTTTTTCGTCGTCAGATTTATGTCACCCTTGCAGATGCCAGGGCAAAACAGAACGCCGTTCTTAAACCTATGTCGCGTCACTGACACCGTTCATCGAGCCGCAACGTCGGCAAGCAATGTCTCTGCGGCCAACTTACCCAGATTGTTGGAGGCCAACGGGCTGTCGCCGGTCAACAAACGACGGTCTTTGTGGACTTTCCCGGTGATGTCGCTGTTGAGGATCGTGACGCCCAGTTCGCCAAGGCGTTCACCGACCAGCCAGGGCATTGGCCCCGGAATATAACCGATATCGATATTGGCGCCGGTATCTAGCGAGTCCGGGAACACACAGATCTCGTAACCGCGATACAAGAAGTTTTCCTTGTCCTCACCCAAACCCGCCGCCAACAATCCGGCAGGCCCGTGGCACAGTGAAATCACGTAACGGTCGTTATCATGGGCCCAGAACAGCGTTTTTTTCACGTCTTCGCTGAAGGGAATGTCGTTAAGTACCCCATGACCGCCCGGGATAAAGACACCGATATAATTACCCGCATCCAAATCCTTCACTACCTCAGTCAGTTTTTTCGGTTGCTTGAGCTGACGGCGATATTTCTCATAGGTGGCCTTAACCGCCGCATCCTCACCAGGGAATGCCCACATCTCAAGCTTTACCGGGTCGCCGGATGGCGTTGCAACGTCGATTTCGAATCCGGCAAGATCCATGTGGTGCATGGGCAATAACATCTCCACCGGGTGGTTCCCGGTAGAGAAAAACTTTCCGTTTTGCATCATCAGATAGCGTTCCTGAGACGCAATCATCAACACCTTCCACTTGCCGCCTTTATAAGGCGCAGGATAGTGGGCGCCGTCAAAATCCGTCTTTGCCGACGTGTATTTACTCAAAGAGTAAGGTGACGGAAAGAACGCATTTTCTTCAGCGGCATCAGGGGCAGGATTACGATCTTCGGATGGTAAGTTAGTCATGATGATCTCCTTATGTGCGATTTGCATTGCAGCTTTAGCTTAGGTAACTCAGCCTAAAGCCGCAATGAGGGATATTCCTCATTAGCTGCCCCTAACCCACGCGGCGCTTCACTTAACCAAAATCCCCCATTTCTTCATGCGTGAAAGCAACGTGGTGCGTTTCAGTCCCAGGCGCTGAGCGGCCCCGCGTGGGCCGGCAACCACGCCGTTGGTTTCCTTCAGCACCCTGATAATCTGCTGACGCTCATCTTCCCCTGGCTGACTGGGCTCCGCTTTGGGAACCGGGAGCGCCATCGAAGGGACCGGGTATTGCAACTCAGGCAGTTGCAAGTTCAGCACCGTACCACGCGTCAGCAGTACCGCACGTTCGATGACGTTCTCAAGCTCGCGCACGTTTCCCGGCCAGGGCATTTGGCTCAGCAGGCGCAAGGTTTCCGCCGGGATACTGTCGATGGTACGTTTCATACGGCGCGCAATTTTGTAGGTCAGAAACTTCACTAACTGCGGGATGTCTTCCGGCCTCTCACGCAATGGCGGAATAACGATCGGGAAGACGTTAAGCCGATAGAAGAGATCGCTGCGAAACTCGCGGTCGGCCACCATCTGTTGCAGATCCCGGTTGGTCGCGGCAATCAGGCGCACGTCCACCGAAATCACCTTGTTACCGCCAACGCGCTCGAACTCCCTCTCCTGCAGTACCCGCAGCAATTTCGGTTGCAGCTCTACGGGAATTTCGCCTACCTCATCCAGAAACAGCGTTCCCTTGTCCGCCAGTTCAAAACGCCCCATTCGTTGATTGGTCGCCCCGGTAAATGCCCCTTTTTCATGACCAAACAGATCGCTTTCCAGCAACCCGGCCGGCATGACTGCGCAGTTCATTTTCACCATGCGCTGATCGCGTCGTTCGCTGAGGTTGTGGATGGCACGGGCTATCAGCTCTTTACCGGTACCGGTTTCGCCGAGGATCAGCACCGAACAGTCGCTTTTCGCTACCATTTCCACCTGTTTGAGCACGGCGGACATTACCACGCTGCGGCCGACAATCTCGCCGAAGTCCGGGTTATTACCATTAATCTGCTCGGTCAGATACAGGTTCTCATGCACCAGGCTCTCTTTTAGCCGGTTAATTTCCTGATAGGCCAGCGCGTTATCCACCGCAATCGCAATACGCTCGGCGATCTGCTGCAACACCCGCAGGTTGGCAGCGTTGAAGTTGTCCGGCTGACATTGCGCCAGCTTGAGTACGCCCAGGGTTTTGTTGCCGAAAACTAACGGCAGTACGCACAGCGTTTGAATTTGCTCATGCCAGAGATCGAACAGCTGGCGCTCATAGGCCGCCAGCCGGTCGGAATGCTTCAGATTCAACAGCAGCATTTCACCGCTTTGCATCACCTGTTCCGACAAGGTGCCCGCCAGCGCTACGCTGTACTGCTGACGCTCAACCACGTCCTCTTGCAAATAGTGGGTGGAATAAATGGTGACTTGTTCGGTTTTATCGACGCAAAGCACAATGCTGATCGCGTCGATTTTGAAGAATCGGTGAATTTCCTTTGAGATCTCACCGATCAAATCATCCAAATCGAGTTTCGACAGCACCGCGTTGGTCACGTCGACCAAAATACGGTAATCATCTCTTTCATGGCGCAATTGCCGTTGACGGAGTTCCGCCTCCTCCCGCAGCTGGAGCTGCTCTGCCGCCAATGCCACCAACTCCATCAGTGTCTGCAACTGCACCAGGCTGGCGTCGGCGAACGGCGCCGAGTGACAACGTAACACTTCACAACCGCCTATCAGGGTACCGCCTGCATGCAGCGGCATCAGGCAATACTGATTAAAGGGTAAATACAGCGCCAGAGCCCCGATTTGCGGATAGCGCGCGTGCAGATCATCGCTCTGCCAGCGCTGTGGCAGCGGGCTTTGTCGCAGCCGACTTACCGGGCCATTTGCCAGCAGGGTCTCATCCTGATAGCTCACCGGCTGTCGATGCGCATCCAGGCCATAAAAGCTGACTCGTTCGCTGTCAGGGTCAAACAGCACCAGCGTGACCTGATCCGCCAATTGCAGGCGTTGCAGTATCTGACGCAGTTGCAGCAACAGATCGGTGAAACTGCGCTGGCTCAGCAGCGTGCGGGTAATTTCCAGTAGTTCTTGTTTTTCTAATTGTGCATTCGACATTGTTTATCACTTGCCTGAGTCGCGATGAAGATTTGTGAGTCACATCGCAAAGTGTAACGCTGGGCCGCGACGTTCTCCCCCGACGGGATCAACAAATCCGCGGCAAAGGCTCGGCATGCGGCAAATCCAACAGGCGGCTGATGCCATAAGCGCCCTGCAGCCTTACCTGTCGCCCCTCCGTCACTGTGCCAATCAGCGCCGCGTCCGCGCCCAATGGGTGAGCGCGCAAGGCACAGAGCACGTCCTGTGCGGCTTGCGGTGCGGCCACGACCACCAGTTTTCCCTCGTTGGCAAAATTAATGGCGTCCAGCCCCAGCAATTCACAAATGCCACGCACTGCCGGGGCGATCGGCAACAGGCTTTCTTGCACCTCGATGCCCACGCCGGCCGCACGGGAGAACTCATGCAAAATGGCATTCACCCCGCCACGGGTCGCATCACGCATCGCCCGCACACCGTGAATGGCACGCAATGGCTCAATTAACGGCGTTAACACCGCGCAGTCGCTGATCACGCCCAGAGACATACCCAACTTTTCGCGCAGGTTGAGAATAGTTGCCCCGTGATCCCCGAGGGTGCCGCTGACAATCACGGCATCGCCGACGCGGATATTTTGCGCCGCCCAGTTCAGACCGGACGGGATCACCCCGATACCGGCGGTATTGATAAACACTTTGTCGGCTGCGCCACGCTGCACTACCTTGGTATCCCCGGTGGCAATGCGAATACCGGCCTGCTGCGCGGTGGCGGCCATCGAGGCGACCACGCGTTGTAACTCGGGCAGCGGCAAGCCTTCTTCGAGAATAAAGCCGCAGGAAAGATAGCGCGGCAACGCGCCGCTCACCGCCAGATCGTTGACCGTACCGCAGATGGCCAGCTTGCCTATGTCTCCGCCCGGAAAGAAAATCGGGTCAATCACGTAACTGTCGGTGGTAAACGCCAGCCGATCGCCCTGCTGCGTTAACTCGGCCAAATCCAACCGGGCCTGATCTTCACGCTGATCCAACTGCGGGTTGGCAAAGGCCGGCAGGAAAAGATCGTCCAGCAATTGCTGCATGGCAGCACCACCGCTGCCATGAGCCATAGTAATCACGTTATTCATGCCGGCGTCTCCTCTGTTTCACGGCGATATTGGTACCAGGCGGCGCAGGCCCCTTCGGACGAGACCATCAGCGCACCAAATGCGTTTTGTGGCGTACAACCGCGACCAAACAGCGGACAGTCGCGCGGTTTGCATCGCCCGGTGAGCACGTCTCCGCAGCGGGATCGCGGATCGTCAGCCACTTGCCGCCGCTGCGGACGAAAACGACGTTCGGCATCAAAAGCCTGGTAGCCTGGCGTGAGGGCAATGCCTGAGTCGGCAATGGTGCCCAGCCCGCGCCATTCGCTGCCGCCTCCCAGGACAAAAACTTCGCTCATCGCCTGCTGTGCCAGCCGGTTGCCCTGTTCCGGTACCACCCGCCGGTATTGATTTTCGGTTTGGCTTTGTCGGCCAAGAAACTGCTCGACCAGCATCAGCACCCCTTGCAAGATATCCAGTGGCTCAAAGCCGGTCACCACCAGGGGTTTGTGGTATTGCCTGCTGATAAAATGATAGGGCTCGGTGCCTATCACCATGCTGACGTGGCCGGGTGCCAGAAAACCGTCAATGCGTACATCCGGCTGTTGCAGCAGGCTGCGCAAGGTGGGGATCAGGCTGATGTGCTGACAAAATACGCTGAAGTTGTCCAGGCCTTCCTGCCGCGCCTGTTGCAGGGTGATCGCCGTGACCGGCATGGTGGTTTCAAAACCCAGCGCGAAGAACACCACCTGCCGTTGCGGATTTTGCCGCGCCAGCATCAGGGCATCCAGCGGTGAGTAGACCACGCGCACGTCGGCCCCGCGCTCGCGCGCCTGCAGTAAAGACCCCTGCTGTCCTGGCACCCGCAGCGCATCGCCGAAGGTGCAAAAAATCACTTCGGGGTGCTCGGCGATTTCGCAGCAGGCATCGATGCGCCCCATAGGTAAAACGCAAACCGGGCAGCCGGGGCCATGAATGAATTCGATTTGCGCCGGCAGCAGCTTGTCCAGACCAAAGCGGAATATCGCATGGGTATGGCCACCACACACCTCCATGATTTGCAGCGGTCGTTCGGCGGTAAACGGCAACTGTGCGGCGCGGTGCCAGATATGTTGCAGCAGTTTCTTTACCCGCTGCGGATCGCGAAATTCATCTACGTAATCCATGGTTATCCTCCCCCGCCAAAAACAGCGCCACGTCCTGTTCCACTTCCCCCATCGCCTGCAGTGCTGCCAGCATATCCTCGGCCTCTTGTTGATCGAGGCGGCTCATCGCAAAGCCCACGTGAATCAATACCCAACACCCCAGCATCGCTTCTTTGGGTTCACCCTCCCGGCAAACCAATGCGATATTCACTTCTCGCTGCACGCCGCAGACGTCGGCCCAGGCGTGCTGAGGCTGGTGTTGATCCAACGCCACGATCTGCCCGGGGATCCCTATGCACATAGCTGCCGCTCCAGCCAGGCCAACCACTGATCCATCCCTTCCCCCTGAGTCGCAGAAAGGGTAATTATCTCGATGTCGGGATTAACCTGACGGGCATTGGCGATACAGGCGGCCAGATCAAACTTCAAGTACGGCAGCAGATCGACCTTGTTCAGCAGCATCAGACGTGCGGCGGCGAACATATGCGGGTACTTGAGGGGCTTGTCTTCCCCTTCAGTGACCGACAGCACCGCCACCTTGTGCCGCTCCCCCAGATCGAAGCTGGCTGGGCAAACCAGGTTGCCGACATTTTCGATAAACAGCAGGCTGCTGGGCTTGAGCTCCAGACGCTGGGCGGCTTCGTGAACCATTTGCGCATCCAGGTGACAGCCTTTGCCGGTATTGACCTGGATCGCCGGCACGCCGGTGGCGCGGATACGTTCGGCATCGTTGGTGGTTTGCTGGTCTCCTTCCACCACCGCGCACTCACGCATCCCGCGCAGCCGCAGCAGGGTTTCGGTCAGCAAGGTGGTTTTGCCAGAACCGGGGCTGGAAACCAGATTCAACGCCAGGATCTGTTGCTCGGCAAAATACTGGCGATTACGTTCGGCCAGACGATCGTTTTTATCCAACACCCGGGTTTCTATTTCCAGCATTCGCCGCTGGCTGATGCCCGGCGCATGGGTGCCCGCCAATCCCAGTCCATAATGCAGGTCCCCCTGCAGAGGCCGCTGCGGGCGAAACGGTACCTTTGCTTGCCCTTCAATCGTCATTTCCCCATGGGCACAACCGCAAGTGCTGCACATGTTCTTTCTCCTTTCAGTTATTCAATTTCCAGACGTTTTATTTGCAACCCATCATCGGCCTGCACCCGCAGGTTTCTTCCGGCGCAGTGCGGGCAGACCAAAACCTGCGGGATCAACAGCTCGACGTCATCCTGGCAGTCATAACACCAGGACAAGGCGCGTTGTTCAGTCAGATGCAGCTCACAGCCTTCGGCCAGGGTGTCGCGACATACCATGTCAAAACAGAACCGCAGCGATTCCGCCTCCACGCAGGAAAATGCGCCAATTTCGAACCACACCGCGGTAATACGTTTCGCACGATGTTGACGAGCCTGTTGCTGCATTATTTCCATCGCATGTTGGCACAAGGTTATTTCGTGCATCCGGCCTCCACTCAGGGTGATAAAACGTTTCGTCACCCTGCGTTGCAAATATGGTGCCAAAACCCATTCGGCATATTTGTCGAGTGTCATGACGTCGACAGTAATTAGCTGGCAGCCCCCAATCCAATTTAAAGATTAATTCCAACCCTGATGATTGAATTAAAAGGAAATAATGAAAATCACCAGAGACTGGCACGCTTTATGCTTTAAGCCGTTCACCCGAAGCGATTCGACAATGACCATCAATTTTGAGTGACGACAATGAGTACTATCAGTGAAGTAACCAGCCAGGCCGATTATATCGCCAACAAAAGCAACCGCCTGATGGCGCAGTGGCAAACCTACCACAGCACCTTAATCAAAGCGGTTACCACCACTAAAAAGAAGATTAATCATCAGTTTACTTACGGTCAGGACGACGATCTGCGTTTTGTACTGTTCAACCACTTCACGGTGAGCATTCAATTAAGTGAGGGGTTTTACAGCCGTGATATCTGCTATCGCATTAATTTGGCATCGCCGCATGAAGCCGAGAATTTCGCCCCCTTCGCCCATGCCTCGCTGGATGAAGACGGCAATATTGACGGTGTAATAAACAATCGCGATATGCCGGCGGTATTTGAACATTATCTGGATAAGATCGCCGTTATTTACCAATGCCTGTTTGATTCGCTGCATGACGGCCACGCCATTCATGACGCACTGAAAAAAATAACCCTGTCCGTCTGACTGTCGGCGTTACTCACTGACAGAAAACTGTCGAAACGTCATTTTTTACTGACGATTTCGTCATAAATGACGAAGCAAGGAGTGTGCATGAACCGCTTTATTATTGCGGACCCCAAATTGTGTATTGGCTGCAATACCTGCATGGCCAGTTGTTCTGCAGAACATCGGCAACGGGGTTTGCAGGCATTACCCCGCTTGCAGGTGATTCGTAACGCCCGCGATTCGGCACCGGTGATGTGCCATCAATGTGAGGATGCGCCCTGCGCGCAGGTCTGTCCGGTAAACGCCATTCGCTATCAGGATGATGCCATCGTCCTGAACGAGAGCCTGTGCGTCAGTTGCAAACTCTGCGGTATTGCTTGCCCGTTCGGCGCCATAGGCTTCGGCGGCAGCACCCCGTTAGCGATCCCCTCAGACTGCAACACATCGCTGGCCCTGCCTGCCGCCAAAGCGCCGCGGCCGATTGGCGCCTTCCTGGATTGCGTGCCCGGTGTCCGCGCCGTGGCGGTCAAGTGCGACCTTTGCGCTTTCACCCCCTTAGGCCCGGCCTGTATCCGTACCTGTCCTACCCAGGCCATTCGCTTGGTCAGCGACCACGACGTGCGTAACGCCAGCGAACAGAAAAGGCGCAACGCCATGCAGGCGCTCAGCGCCGAGCTGCCGTTCGCTACCGCCCCAGAATCCCGCAAGGAGCCGAATTGATGTTTTACCCCATTGCGCCCGACCCATTGTCGTTGCTGACTCTGGCATTCGTCGGGTATCTCCTGTTCGCGTTGCTGAGCTGGCTGCTGGCCCCCTGGCCGCGTGTCAATGCCTTGCTGGGTGGCGGCACCTTGCTGTGTGCCATCGCCACCTTGTTGGCCGCCGGACAACTGCTGTTCGCACCGCTGCACAGCACCCGTTTGCCCTGGTTGCGTTATGCGGTGGAAATCAGCGGCATTAATGCGTTGTTATTGCTGGTGATGGCTTTGTGTGGGATCTGTGCCGCGCTGTATCACATCGGAAGCGTCGCGAACCTGAACGCCAGTGCAGGTGGTCGGTTGGGCGGGCTGATCAATCTGATGCTGGCAGCGCTCAGCGCCGCCGCGATCGCCGATAATGCACTGGCCTTGCTGTTGCTGTTAGAACTGGCGGCGCTGTGCGGCTATTTCTTGATTGTCCTCGCCCCGAACGCGAAAAGTCTGCGGGCCGGGCACAGCCAGTTTTTGCTGATGCGCCTGGGCACCCTGCTGTTGGTTATCGCTTTCGCACTGATTTATACCCACAGCCACAGCCTGCAATTCAGCGTGATCCGCGCTACGCCATTACCGGATGCACTGCGTAACGGCGTCTTCCTGCTGGCGTTGGCCGGGTTTGGCATTTTTGCCGGGGTGATGCCGCTGCATGCCTGGGTGCCTCAGTCCCACAGCAGCGCGCCGGCCTCTGCCGCCACGTTGTTTTCCGGCGCACTGATGAAGGTCGGCCTGCTGGGGATCCTGAAGATAGGACTGGATCTGCTGGGTACGCCCCCGCTGTGGTGGGGATTGCTGGTCCTGCTGCTGGCCGCCGGCACCGCATTTTTTGGCGGGTTGTATGCGCTGATGGAGCACGATCTGCGGCGCTTGCTGGCTTACCACACGCTGGAGAATATCGGCATCATCCTGCTGGGCATTGGCGGTGCCATGGTTGGTATGGCGCTGCAACAGCCATTACTGACGGCGTTCGCCCTGATCGGCGGCCTGTTCCATTTGTTGAACCACAGCCTGTTCAAAAGCGCATTGCTGTTGGCGGCGGGCACCATTGAACAACAAACCGGGCTGAAGGACATGGAGAAAATGGGCGGGCTGGCACGGCTGATGCCCTGGACCGCCATTTCTCTGCTGATCGGCCTGGTGGCCATGGCCGCACTGCCGCCATTGAACGGTTTCGCCAGTGAATGGCTGATCTATCAGGGACTGTTCCATTTCAGTGCGGCCCCTGGCTTTATTGGCCATTTGTTCGGGCCGTTGCTGGCGGTGGCGCTGGCCCTGACCGGTGCGCTGGCAGTGATGTGCGTCAGCAAGGTGTTTGGCGTCGCCTGTTTGGGAGCCCCACGCTGCGCTGCGGCGGCCCAGGCTGTGCAGGCTAACCTCTGCCTGACGCTGAGCCATGCGCTGCCCGCGTTGCTGTGTCTGGTTTGCGGCCTGGGTGCGCCCTGGATCATCCCGCTGTTTGCCCGGCTGATCGGCATGACGTCCGAACAATCCCTCTCCGTTTCCGACACTTTGGTTTCTACCCCGTTGATCGCCATTTTGTTGCTGGCAATGCCGCTGCTGCCGCTATTGATTGCTGCACGTTATCAGACCCGTCGTCAACCTCGCCGGGTACAGGGTAGCGCCTGGACCTGCGGATATGGTCATGAGGAGGCGATGGTGATCACCGCCACCGGTTTTGCCCAACCGCTTCGGGTGATGTTCGCGCCGCTCTATCAACTGCGCCGCTGGCTGCCGGAATCTTTGATCAACCCGTTACATTGTAACGCCTTCGTTGCCTTCTGCCGCGGCCTGGCCGCAGTGGAGCTTGCGGTGCTGTTGGTGGTGGCTTTTGCCTGAGGAGATGACAATGACCTATCCCAATGTGTTACTCGGTCTGGCGCAGGCCTTGCTGTTACTGGCCGTCGCCCCACTGTTTGCTGGTGTCAGCCGCGTGCTGCGCGCGCGGATGCATAACCGTCGCGGCCCCGGAGTACTGCAGGAATATCGCGATATCGCCAAATTGTTGAAGCGTCAGAACGTAGCACCGACGGCTTCCGGTCTGGCCTTTCATGCTATGCCGTACTTGCTGACCGGCACCCTGCTGGCCATCGCCTGTGCGTTGCCCATGCTGACTGTCGCCTCGCCGCTGCCTGCCATCGGTGATGTGATCACCCTGATCTATCTGTTCGCCGTGGTGCGCTTTGTTTTCGCCATTGCCGGTCTGGACACCGGCAGTCCCTTTACTGCCATCGGCGCCAGCCGCGAAGCGGTATTGGGCATTCTGGTCGAACCCATCCTGCTGTTGGGGCTGTGGGTGACCGCCCTGGTGGCCGGTTCGACTCAGTTGAGCGCCATGGTGCAGAGCCTGCTGACGTTGCCACACCCCGCTTGGTTGCCGCTGCTGTTGGCCGCCCTGGCCTGTGCGTTCGCCACCTATATCGAGATGGGCAAACTGCCTTTTGACCTGGCGGAAGCCGAGCAAGAGCTGCAGGAAGGTCCACTGACGGAATATTCCGGTGCCGAGCTCGGCATTTTGAAATGGGGCATCAGCCTCAAACAATTGGTGGTGCTGCAGCTGTTCCTCGGCGTGTTTCTGCCCTGGGGGCAAGCGGCACAATTTACCGTCCTTCACCTGTCGGCGGCGCTGGTCCTGGCACTGCTCAAGCTGCTGTGCGCGCTGACGCTGATCGCGGTTATAGAAAATAGCGTGGCGCGTTTGCGCTTCCTGAAAACGGCCCGTACCACCTGGGCCGGTTTTGGACTGGCTTTTCTGGCGCTGGTTTCCTGGCTGGTCGTCGGCTGAATAATGACAAAGGCAATCAATAATGACTAACGAACATCAAGGCCAGCACTATCTGGCGGCGTTGCAGCAACAATTCCCTGCGGCCATGCTGGCAGCCGAATGGCAAACCGCCGATCAGTTGACGGTCACCGTTAAGCTCAATTCGCTGCCGGACGTGGTGGAATGGCTGTATTACCAGCAAGGCGGTTGGTTGTCGGTGCTGTTTGGCAACGACGAGCGCACGCTGTGCGGCCATTACGCGCTGTATTACGTTCTGTCGATGGAGCAAGGCACCAAATGCTGGATCACGGTGCGCGCCGAAGTGGATGCCCAAACGCTGGAGTTCCCTTCCGTCACGCCGCGCGTGCCCGCCGCGGTTTGGGGCGAACGCGAAGTGCGAGACATGTACGGTCTGCGCCCGGTGGGATTGCCGGATGAGCGGCGGCTGGTGCTGCCTGACGACTGGCCGGACGATCTTTACCCGCTACGCAAAGACGCGATGGACTATCGTCAACGCCCCGCGCCCACCACCGATGTGGAAACCTATCCGTTCGAGAGCCTGGCCGGAGCCAAAGCCAATGTGGTGCCGATTGGCCCGTTGCACATCACCTCGGACGAACCCGGGCACTTTCGCCTGTTTGTCGATGGAGAAGACATCATCGACGCCGACTACCGCTTGTTCTACGTGCACCGCGGGATGGAAAAACTGGCCGAAACCCGTATGGGCTATAACGAAGTCACCTTTCTGTCGGACCGGGTGTGCGGCATTTGCGGCTTTACCCACAGCGTGGCCTACACCAGCTCGGTCGAAAATGCGATGGGCATTCAGGTGCCGGAACGCGCCCAGATGATCCGCTCGATCCTGCTGGAGGTGGAGCGCCTGCACAGCCACCTGTTGAATCTTGGTCTGGCCTGCCATTTCGTCGGCTTCGATTCCGGTTTTATGCAGTTCTTCCGCGTACGCGAGCAGTCGATGAAGATGGCAGAAATACTGACCGGCGCGCGCAAAACCTATGGTTTGAACCTGATTGGCGGTATCCGCCGCGATATTTTGAAAGAGGACATGCTGCAAACCCTGAAGCTGGCCGCGCAAATGCGCAGCGAACTGGTGGATTTGGTCGATATCTTGCTCAGTACGCCCAACACAGAACAACGCAGCGTCGGGGTTGGGCGTCTCGATCCCCAGGTGGCCCGCGATTACAGCAACGTGGGGCCGATGATCCGCGGCAGCGGCCACCGTCGCGATACCCGCATCGACCATCCGTTTGCCGGCTACGCCAAACTGCCGGTGGAGTTATGCGTGGAAAGCGGCTGCGACGTCTATTCCCGCCTCAAGGTGCGTATTCACGAAGTGTTCAACTCGCTCGGCATCATCGAGTTCGGTTTGCAAAGCTTGCCGGGCGGACCGCTGGCGGTGGACGGCTTCACCTATATACCGCACCGCTTTGCCCTGGGCTTTGCCGAAGCGCCGCGCGGCGATGATATCCACTGGAGCATGACCGGCGACAACCAGAAACTGTTCCGTTGGCGCTGCCGTGCCGCCACCTATGCCAATTGGCCCACCCTGCGTTACATGCTGCGCGGCAATACGGTATCCGACGCCCCGCTGATTATCGGCAGTCTCGATCCCTGCTACTCCTGCACCGATCGCATGACCATCGTCGACGTACGCAAGCGCCAGTCCATCATCGTGCCGTACAAAGAGATCGAACGTTACGGCATCGAGCGGAAAAACAAGCCGTTCTAACCGGAGCCCATCATGCTGAAACTGATTAAAAAAGTGCTGAAGACCGGCCCGGCCACTGTCGCCTATCCGGCCCAGCCGCTGGCCATTGATCCGAACTTTCGCGGCAAGCCCGAATACAACCCACAGCAGTGCATAGCCTGCGGTGCCTGTGCCAACGCCTGTCCGTCCAACGCGTTGAGCATGACCCCCGATCTCAACAGCGGCACCTTGCGCTGGCAGCTGTTTCTTGGCCGCTGCATCTTTTGCGCCCGCTGCGAGGAAGTGTGCCCAACCGCTGCCATTCGGCTTTCGCAGCAGTTCGAACTGGCAGTGTGGCGTAAAGAGGATCTGTACGAACAAGCCGACTTCGCCATTTGTCATTGCCGACAGTGCGGCAAACCCTATGCGGCGCAAAAGGAAATTGATTATGCGATGGCGTTGCTCGGGTTGAGCAGCTCGGAGGCGGCAACCCGCCGTGCGCAGTTTGAAACCTGCCCGGCCTGCAAACAGCAGCAGAATCTGACCCAGGCCGATCGCATTGATATCGGCCGCCATTTGACCCGGGAGGTCATCTCATGAATTCGCCATTGATTGGACCACGTGATGAAAATGGCCTGCCGGTGCCAATCACCCTCGACGACAGCATCGCCAAGCTGAAAACCACCCTGCTGCAGGATATTCGCCGCTCGGCCTATGTCTATCGGGTGGACTGCGGCGGCTGTAATGGTTGCGAAATTGAGATTTTCGCTGCCATTTCACCGCTGTTCGACGCGGAACGTTTCGGCATCAAAGTGGTTCCTTCCCCCAGACATGCCGATATTTTGTTGTTCACCGGTGCCGTGACCCGCGCCATGCGCATTCCGGCGATCCGCGCCTGGCAGGCCTCACCCGATCCTAAAATCAGCATCTCCTACGGTGCCTGTGGCAACAGCGGCGGTATCTTCCACGATCTTTATTGCGTGTGGGGCGGCACCGATCGCATCGTTCCGGTCGATGTCTATATTCCCGGCTGCCCGCCGACGCCGGCGGCGACCATTTACGGTTTCGCCATGGCGCTAGGCCTGCTGGATCAGAAAATCAAAGGCCACCAGCATGATGAAACCCACGGTGAAGCTACGCGCCTGTTGCACCCGCAACTGCCCCAGCCGCTGCGAGTGCTGCTGGATCGCGAAGCCCGGCGTATGGCCGGTTACCGCTACGGTCGCCAAATCGCCGACCAGTTCATGCAACTGCTGGCAGCAGAGACACCCGAACCGGTCGAACAGCGCATCGCCGCTTATCTCCACCAGCAAGATGACCTGCGCCTGAATGAAATTGTCGGCAACCTGCAGGGCATTTATCAACGGGTGCTGCGTGGGGAGCTGCGGCTATGACCGATTCCCAAGGACAGGTGGTGTTTTACTCCCTTAGCCGCAAGTTTGTGCAGGAGAAAAAGGCCCCGCCGAAGGCCCAGGAGGTGATCTATTACAGCCTGGCGATCGGCCATCATCTGGGCGTGATCGACTGCCTGGAAGCCAAACTCAGCTGCCCGCTGGCGGGGTTTCGCGCCTGGATAGCGCAGTTGCCTGCGGGCAGCACCGCACGGCGCAAACTGGAAGGGGTCGATCGGTTTGGCGAAATCTGTATCGACAACAGCCATACCCACCTGTTGGCCACGGCGTTGAGCCACGCGGCGCCGCGTATGAACACTGAACAGCAAAGCTGGAGCCAACAGCTGATCGCCCTGCTTCAATCGATTGAAAACGAACCCGCCATTTACCTGATGGTCCGGAGGCATGATGACTGACGTTTTATTGTGTGTGGGCAACTGCATGATGGGAGATGACGGTGCCGGGCCGCTGCTGGCTGAACTCTGTGCCGGTCATCCCCCCGCGGGTTGGCAGGTGATTGACGGCGGCGCGGCACCGGAAAATGACATCGGGCATATCCGCGAGCTACGCCCTGATCGCCTGGTGATCGTCGACGCCACCGACATGGGGCTCGCGCCGGGTGAAACACGGGTGATCGACGAAAAAGACATTGCCGCCATGTTCATCATGACGACGCATAACCTGCCGCTTAACTTTCTGATCGACCAACTGCGCGAAGACATAGCGGAAATTACCTTTATCGGCATTCAGCCCGAAGTGGTGGCGTTTTATTACCCGATCAGCGCGGCGGTGAAACAGGCGGTGACGGTGCTCCATCAACGCTTGCTTCACTGGGATGACAATGGCGGTTATCCGCAGCTGGAGGTGACGAATGTCTGACGCGGCATCGTCATTTCTGTCGACCTGCTGTCGACCCCGGGGCCATAAAAAGATAACCCTCTGCTTTTTAAACATTTTCAATATTGGCATGTTTTATGCCTAACCAGAGCCACGACCTCTCTTTTGCCATACCCGGATGAAGGGTAACCCAGGAGTTATTGATGAACCGGTTTATCATCGCCGATCCCAAAAAATGCATCGGCTGCCGTACCTGTGAAATTGCCTGCGTGATGGCGCACAGCGAAAGCCAGGATATTTCGGCGTTGAACGCCACCAGCTTTGCCCCGCGCCTGCATGTGATTAAAGGCGTCAACGTCAGCACCGCCGTGCTTTGCCGCCAGTGCGAGGACGCCCCCTGCTCCAACGTCTGTCCGAACGGTGCCATCAGTCGCACCAACGGCATGGTCCTGGTGATGCAGGAACGCTGCATCGGCTGCAAAACCTGCGTCGTGGCCTGTCCCTATGGCGCCATGGAAGTGATCACCCGTCCGGTGGTCCGCCAGAATGGCGCCATGATGAGCGCCACCACCGAGAAAGCCGAAGCCCATAAATGTGACCTGTGCATCGGTCGCGACAGCGGCCCGGCCTGCATGGAAACCTGCCCAACCAATGCGTTGCACTGCGTCGATCGCAACATGCTGCAGGAAATGAACGCCGAGAAGCGCCGCCGCGCCGCGCTCGACACAATGTCGTCACTGTTTTAGGAACTGAACCGATGAAAAAAATCACAACCGTCTGCCCTTACTGCGGTGCAGGCTGCAAAATGAAACTGGTGGTCGATAACGGCAAAATCATTCGCGCCGAGGCGGCTGACGGCGTGACCAATCAGGGTGAACTGTGTCTGAAAGGCTATTACGGCTGGGACTTCCTGAACGACACCAAACTGTTGACCCCGCGTCTGAGCCAGCCGCTGATTCGGCGGCAGAAAGGCGGCAAGTTTGAGGCCGTCAGTTGGGATGAAGCGATCAGCTATACCGCACAGCGGCTGCAGCAGATTAAAGACCAGCACGGTGCCAGCGCCATCATGCACACCGGTTCCTCTCGCGGGACTGGCAATGAAACCAACTATGTGATGCAGAAGTTCGCCCGCGCGGTGATCGGCACCAATAACGTCGACTGCTGTGCCCGCGTCTGCCACGGGCCTTCGGTCGCGGGTTTGCAGGCCACGCTCGGTAACGGTGCCATGAGTAACTCGATTGGCGATATCGAAAACTCCAAGTGTCTGCTGATCATCGGTTACAACTGTGCCGACTCGCACCCCATCGTGGCGCGCCGGGTGCTTAAGGCTAAAGAGAAAGGCGCGCAGATCGTTGTGTGCGACCCGCGCCGGATAGAAACTGCACGTATTGCCGACCAGCATCTGCAGATCAAGAACGGCTGCAACATGGCGCTGGTGAATGCGTTCGCCTACGTGCTGATTGAAGAGAATCTTTATGACCGCGATTACGTGGCCAAATACACCGAGGGATTCGAGGCCTACCGGCAGCAACTGGCGGATTATGCGCCAGAAGCGGTGGAACACCTGACCGGCGTGACCGCACAGCAAATCCGCCAGGCCATGCGCACCTATGCCAGCGCCCCTTCGGCCACCATCATGTGGGGCATGGGCGTGACCCAATTCGGCCAGGCGGTTGACGTGGTCAAAGGCCTCGCCAGTTTGGCGCTGCTCACCGGCAATTTGGGCCGCGCCAACGTGGGTGTCGGCCCGGTACGCGGGCAGAACAACGTACAGGGTGCCTGCGATATGGGCGTGCTGCCCAATGAATTCCCTGGCTATCAAGCGGTTACCGATGCGGCCGTGCGCGCCAAATTCGCCGCAGCCTGGGGAATCGAAGCCACAAAAATGGATCCCAACGTCGGTTATCGCATCACCGAAATCCCGCACCTGGTGCATGAAGGCAAAGTGAAAGCCTACTACATCATGGGGGAAGATCCCTTGCAGACCGAGGCCGATCTGAGCCTGGTGCGCAGCGCGTTCGAAGCGCTGGAATTTGTGGTGGTGCAAGACATCTTTATGACCAAAACCGCCGAACAGGCGGATGTGATCTTGCCTGCCACCTCCTGGGGCGAACATGGCGGCGTCTTCTCCTGCGCCGATCGCGGGTTCCAGCGTTTCGAAAAAGCCATTGAGCCGCAGTACAACGTCAAGCGCGACTGGGAAATCATCAGCCTGTTGGCCAGCGAAATGGGCTATCCGATGCACTATGAGGATAACCAGCAGATCTGGGACGAAATGCGCGAACTCTGCCCGCTGTTTTACGGCGCCACTTACGAAAAAATGGGCGAGCTCGGTCACGTGCAATGGCCTTGCACTTCGCTGGAAAGCCAGGGGACGCCATACCTGTATCAGGGTAACCAGTTCACAACGCCGTCCGGTAAAGGGCAACTGTTCGCCACCACCTGGCGTGCGCCGGCCGAGATCCCGGATGCAGATTACCCACTGGTGCTCTGTACCGTGCGTGAGGTTGGGCATTACTCCTGCCGTTCGATGACCGGCAACTGTGCCGCCTTGCAAACGCTGGCGGATGAGCCCGGCTTCGTGCAGATCAACCCTCAGGATGCCGCCGCGTTGGGCATTGCCGACCAGCAACTGGTGTGGGTTGCCTCTCGTCGCGGCAAAGTGATCAGTCGAGCCAACTATAACGAGCGTATTAACCTGGGTGCGGTGTATATGACCTACCAGTGGTGGATTGGCGCCTGTAACGAACTGACGCAGGAAAACCTGGATCCGATCTCCAAAACGCCGGAAACCAAATACTGTGCGGTAAAACTGGCAGCGATTACCGACCAGCACTGGGCGGAGAACTATGCACAGCAAAGCTACAGCGATATGAAAGCTCGCCTGCGCCGCGCCGCAGAAGACGTGATGTAATCCCGTCATACTTGAAGCTGCATCTGTGTTGGCTGCAAGCGCTCACCCCAGTCACTTACTTAAGTAAGTGACTGGGGATCCCCGCTCTTGCCGCCTTGATGCAACTCCAATTATTTAGGGAATACCAGGGAATAAATTGACAGGAGGCTACGCAGGGTTGTGCCTCCTAATAATTTATAAAAACCCAAAGAGGGTAATAAACCATGTCCTATCCGGGGCTGCTGCTGCGTATCAGCGGCAAAGTACAGGGCGTCGGCTTTCGGCCTTTTGTCTGGCAACTGGCCAACCAGCTCAATCTACGTGGCGAAGTCTGGAACGACAGCGCCGGGGTGGAGATTCGGCTGGTGAACCCCGTCGACCTTGAGCTGTTGCTGCATCTGTTGTGCCAGCAGGCCCCACCGTTGGCGCAGATCGACAACATTCACCAACGGCCCTTTACCTGGCTGAAAAAGCCCGATGATTTTCGCATCCGCGCCAGCCAACGCGGTGCTATGACGACCCAGATTGTTCCCGATGCCGCGACCTGCCCAAAATGCCTGCAGGAAATGAACGATCCGCAGGATCGGCGTTACCGCTACCCTTTTATCAATTGCACGTACTGCGGCCCACGCTTCACCATTATTCGTGCCATGCCTTACGATCGCCCGGCAACCAGCATGGCACCGTTTCCGCTCTGTTCGCCCTGCGCCCAAGAGTACCGTTCGGCGCACGACCGGCGCTTTCATGCCCAACCGGTCGCCTGTAGCGACTGCGGCCCTCGGTTGTTCAGTTTCACCGTTGAGGGACAACCGCAGCATCAGGGGGAAGAAGCCCTGCAGCAGGCGGTAGCCGCATTGGCTGCCGGGCAGATTGTGGCCATCAAAGGGCTGGGCGGTTTTCACCTGGCTTGCGATGCTACCCAGACTGAGGCCGTAGAACGTCTGCGGCTTCGCAAACGGCGCCCCGGCAAACCTCTGGCGGTGATGCTGCCGAATATCGACTGGCTGACGCGCTGCACCCGTGGCATTGATCTGGCGCGCGCACAGGCTTTGCTGGCGTCCGCTGCAGCGCCTATCGTGCTGGTGCCCCACTCGTCCCACTCGCCGCTGTCTGAGGCTATCGCCCCGCAGTTGAACGAAGTGGGCCTGATGTTACCCGCCAATCCCCTTCACCATTTACTGATGCAGGAGATACAACGGCCCCTGGTGATGACCTCCGGCAATGCCACCGGCCGAGCTCCGGCATTAACCAATAGCCAGGCTTTGGCTGATTTGGCCGGCATTGCCGACCTGTGGTTGCTGCACGATCGCGAAATCTTGCAACGCGCCGATGATTCGCTGGTGCGTCTGCTGCCTGAAGGCCATGAAATGCTACGTCGGGCGCGCGGATTTGTTCCGGATGCCCTGCCATTGCCTCCGGGCTTCCCTTCACAGCCTCCGCTATTGGCCGTGGGCGGGGATCGCAAAAATACCTTTTGCCTGCTGCAGGGAAATAAAGCCGTACTCAGTTCACATTTTGGCGACCTGCAACAGGAAGATATTCAGCAACAGTGGCAGCAGGCCATGGCGCATTTTATGGCGTTGTACCATTGCCAGCCACAGCGCTTAGCCAGCGACGCTCATCCGGGTTACGTCAGTCACCAATGGGCCGCCCAGCAGAAGCTGCCGGTGACCCCGGTGTTGCACCATCATGCGCATTTGGCCGCGTGCCTGGCCGAACACCATTGGCCACTGGAAGGCGGAGCGGTTATCGGCCTGGCGCTGGATGGGCTGGGGTACGGGCAGGACGGCGCGCTGTGGGGCGGCGAATGCCTGTGGGTCGATTACCGCCGCTGTCGTCATCTGGGGGGATTGCCTGCGGTGGCACTGCCCGGCGGCGATCTGGCCGCGCAACAACCCTGGCGCAATCAGTTGGCGCATTTTGCACGCTTCGTGCCTGACTGGCAAAGCAGCCCACAGGCCGAACGGCTATTGACGCGCGCCTGGCGCCCCCTGCTCCAAGCCATTAACGCCGGCATCAATGCGCCGCTGGCCTCCTCCTGTGGCCGTCTGTTTGACGCGGCCGCCGCCGCGTTGGGATGTGCGCCCGAACGGCAAAGTTGGGAAGGCGAAGCCGCCAGTATTTTTGAGTCGCTGGCCCACCAAAGTGGCCCTTGCTCTCACCCGGTGACGTTGCCACGTTGCGCAGAGCAGCTCGATTTGGGCGTGTTGTGGCGGCAGTGGCTGGCCTGGCAAGCGCCGGCCGCTCAACGGGCCTGGGCGTTTCATGATGCCCTGGCGCAGGGATTTGCTGGCCTGGCCAAACATTTTGCCGCAGAGCATAACCTCCGGCACGTGGCGTTAAGCGGTGGCGTACTGCACAACCGCCTGTTACGCCAACGGCTGCAGCATCATCTGGCCCCGCTGCACGTGCTGCTGCCACAACGGCTGCCGGCGGGCGATGGAGGGTTGGCATTCGGTCAGGCATTGGTCGCCTGCGCGCAGCGTATCCCCTTGACTCGTCTCCCGTTCAAAACCCAACAGGATGTAACATGTTAAACCGCGAGTTTTTCCATACCCATACCCGCGCCTTTTGGCTGTTGTTGACGTTAGTGGCGCTAAACCTGCTGGCATGGGGTGCGGCCTTTGCTGCCTTTCATCATCACCCGACACTGATTGCCGCCGCGCTGCTGGCTTACGGTTACGGACTGCGCCATGCGGTGGATGCCGACCACATCGCCGCCATCGATAACGTAACCCGCAAATTGATGCAACAAGGCCAACGTCCGGTTTCCGTCGGGGCCTTCTTCTCTCTGGGGCATTCCAGCATTGTGGTACTGGCCTGCATCGCGATTGCCGCCACCTCATTGGCATTTGGCGATCGCATCGGCTGGTTGCATCAGTATGGCGCCACTTTGGGCACGCTGATCTCCTCGCTGTTCTTACTGGTGATGGCGTTGTTGAACTGGCTGATCTTCCGCGACGTTTACCGCATTTTCCGTCGGGTGAAGCGCGGTGAAACCCTAGTCGAACAGGACGTAGCCCTGCTGGTGAGCGGCAGCGGTGGCGTAATGACGCGGCTGTATCGCTTTGCTTTTAATCTGGTGAATAAAAGCTGGCATATGTATTTAGTCGGCTTTTTATTTGGCTTGGGCTTTGATACAGCTACCGAAGTGGGCCTGCTCGGGATCTCCGCTACCGGTGCTACATCCGGCATGTCGGTCTGGTCAATCATGGTGTTCCCGCTGCTGTTTGCCAGCGGCATGGCGTTGATTGACTCACTGGATAATTTTGTGATGGTTGGCGCTTACGGTTGGGCGTTCAATAAACCGATCCGCAAGCTGTATTACAACATGACCATCACCGCCACCAGCGTGGTTATCGCTGTGGTGATCGGCGGGCTGGAAGGCCTGGGGCTGCTGGCCGATAAGCTGGGGCTACAGGGCGGGCTGTGGCGAGGTGTCGAGGTGCTCAATGACAACATGGGCAGCGTCGGTTACGCCGCTATCGTGCTGTTTGTGGTGCTGTGGATCCTGTCCGCGCTCAATTACCGCCGCAAAAATTATGACTCGTTAAGCGTCTAGCCCGCTTACGGCAGCCCGGTCATCCCTGGCTGCCGCCGCATTAAGAGCAGGTTGCTCCCCCCTGGGGCATCGAGGCAGCGTGGAGCGTGCGTCCACCGAGAAGCACGATAATCGTCATCACAACGCCTGCAGCAATGGCGATGCCGAAGCCGGCGCGTGCGCCATAAGCGTCGATGACCAGCCCCGCCAGCGCGGCACCCAGCGCCACGCCAATACTGATGCCGGTGGTCATCCATGTCAGCCCTTCGGTGAGCCTGGACGGCGGTACCAGGATAGTGCCAAGGTTCATCACGACAACCATGGTGGGCGCAAAGGACATACCGGCCACGAAAATGGTCGCCATCAGAATGTAAACGTCTGCAGACAGGAGCGGCAACACCGACGTTGCCGCCGTTAACAGCACCCCAATAAAGAACTGACGCTCTATCGGCAAGCTAACCCTGATCGCGCCAAAAGCCAGACCGGCAACCATGGAACCGAGCGCGTAGGCAGCAAGAATCAAACTGGCGGCCGTCGGCCACCCTTGTGCGTTGGCGAAAGCGACTACCGCCACATCGATAGATCCGCCAATCACCCCCATGGCTAAAAGTGCCAGCACGATGGTGCCGAGGCCCGGGATACGCAAAGTCGAGCCGCGGTGTTCAGTCGTGTTTTTGATGACTTTGGGCGCTGTCTGACGTTGCAGAAGAAAAGCCGTGACGCCAATCACCAGCAACACTATCGCGGCGAGGGGCCCGGCTTCGGCGGCAATACCGGTGCTCAAGCCAATAGATAAAGGGGGTCCAATCACGAAGGTCAGCTCTGTCAGCACCGTATCCAGCGAGAAGGCGGTGTGGAGTTGCGGCTTGCCCCGGAAAAGCTGTGTCCATCTCGCTCTTATCATCGCCGGCATGCTTGGCATAGTGCCAGCCAGCATGGCGAGAATACACAGCAACGGGACTGGGGCACGCATATGCGCAGCGGTTATCAACGCCAGCAGCATGGTAATGCTAAACGCGGTGACCCATGGAAGCACCCTGTTCTGGCCTAGCCGATCAACCAGCTTCGATACCTGCGGACCCATGAGCGCGTTCGCCAGCGTAAATATACCGGCTACCGCACCAGCCAACCAATAGTGACCGCTCTGCTGTACCAACATGGTGATAATACCGATGCCGATCATCGCCTGCGGCAAACGGGCAACCGAGCTCGCAATCACTAACCCCCCGACGCCGGGCGTGGTCAGAAGTTCGCGATAGGGATTAGCCATAACCTCTCCAGTTCGTCATTCGGCATCGTGGCGGGATATCCGTATCGATGCCTTGTGCCACAACCACGACGTTGTGGATAAACGGAGCCATGGCGGCTCCGACTGTCATTTCAGCCGGACCATATTGGTTGAAAAAAAACGGAAGTAAAGGCCGATGTTATTGCCCGGAGAGTTTCCGGGCACAAGGTTATCCAAGGGTTGCCCTGGCATGGTTCGGGCATCAAGCCCTATTGGCGGGATAAGTACTCTTCCAGCACCAGCGGATAGCCCTCGGTGGTCGGTTCTACCGGCGTGTTGGCAAAGGCACTGGCTTCGGTGACCCATTTGCGCTGCGGCGGCAGCCCCCAGGGCAGCAACTGCTGGCGTTGATCGGGTGCAAGAATATTGGTTTCCAGCTCAATGTCGATTATCTGATAAGGGGTGTTGTGCAGCTCGATACGATGCCCGTCCGGATCCCGCAGATAAACATAGAGGACATGGCCCATACCGTGCCTGCCCGGCCCGCGTTCAATGCTGCTGGCGAAGCCCAGATTGCCGGCAGTGTCGCAGGCGCGCAGGATCTCTTGCGAATCGGGGATGGTATAACCGAAGTGATGCAGACGCGGGCCGGGGCCATGCAAGTACACCAGATCCTGCGTATTGCCTTTGCGTTGTAAGAATGCGGCCCCCATTCCACCCTCATTGAAATAGATGTCTGTGGCACGGAATCCCAGCTTCGTCATGTAAAATTCGGCTGCCCGCTGTACGTGGGGAGTGTGCAACTGGAAGTGATCCAGCCGCTGGGCACTGCCGCCACGGTACAGATGCACCTGATGGTGCAAGCGCGGCACCACGGGCATTGAGGCGCACAGTTCGATCAGCGTACCAGTCGGATCGGTGAAATGCAGAGTACGCCCCTGAAACGGCACTTCGGTCCAACAATTTTCCAACCCTTGCTGGTCCAAAAACAGCTTGGCCAACTCCAGATCTTTTTCACGAAAAACACGCAGGCCAACGCGTTCGCAGTGGGGCTCCGCCTTGCTGAGCTTGATAACCAGACTGTGGTGGCAAGCCTCTTCCAGCCCGCGCAAAGCACGCCGGCGAAGGCTTCTTCACGCATCAGCGGATCGTCCTGACCGGTGGCGCGGATCACCGTCGGGGTCACATAGAACCCCTCTCCGTCCAGCACCGTACCGCCACTCAGTACCTGGTCATGGCTGTGCGCCTGATCAAACATCGCCTTGATGCGGTTAAAATGCGCCTGGTTAGCCAACGGACCGTACTGCGTGGCTTCGTCCATCGGCGAACCTATTTGCAGTGCCTCGACTCGGGCGATAACCTGCTCGACAATCTCGTCGAAGCGCGACGCATGAATATAAAACCGCTCGGCAGAGGAACAGACCTGCCCCTGATGCACCAGCCCGGCGAGCATAATGCCGTCCACCGCCCGCTGGGTATCGACGTCGGCAAGAAACGCCGCCGGGTTTTTTCCTCCCAACTCCAGGGTGATGCGGGTCAAATCGGCTTTTATCGCCGCCTGGCCGATCGCGATACCGGCCGGAACCGAACCGGTGAAACTGACCTTATTGACCCGTGGATGCTCGATCAGCCACTGCCCCACCTGGCGTTCGCCATTGACCACGTTGAATACGCCCGCAGGCACCCCGGCCTGATGGGCCAACTGCGCCAGACGCAGCAGGGTCAAAGGTGCAAACTCACTGGGTTTGACCACGATGCAACACCCGGTGCACAAGGCGGCTGCAATTTTCCAAATGGCGATCATCACCGGGAAATTCCAGGGAATAATGGCCGCCACCACGCCCACCGGCTCGCGGTAAGTCATCGCGGTATATCGCTCGCCGTTAAACGAAGGGATTGACGGCGCGAGGGTTTCACCATGCAGTTTGGTGGCCCAACCGGCGTAATACCGGATAAAAACGCAGGTATGGTCAACCTCGAACAGCCTGGAGGAACCGATCAGCTTACCGTTGGTCAGGGTTTCCAACTGGGCAATCTCCTCTCTGTGGGCCTCCAGCAGATCGGCAAAGCGTAACAGTATCTGCTGACGCTGGGCCGGCAGGCTTTTTCCCCATTCGCCCTTCAGCGCCCGGTCAGCCGATTGCATCGCCTGCTCCACTTCGTTGGCGGTGGCACCAGCCACGTTGGCGATCGTCTGGCCATTGGCCGGATTGACTACCGGCAAGCGTTGTCCGCCCGCCGCCGGGATCAGTTGTCCATCGATAAACTGCCCATGTTCCTGCGCCAGAAAGGCGGAAACCTGTGGAAGCACTTTGATATCAGCCATCGTAATCCACCTCGTTTGTCGGAAAAGAGTCCTTTAACGCCCTCAGGCGTCGTCAATCACTGGGTTACTCAGGGTACCGATACCGGCAATCTCAACCTCCACCCGATCCCCCGCTTTCATCCAGACCGGTGGCTGTCGGAATGCGCCAACGCCACCGGGCGTACCGGTCACCAGCACATCGCCGGGCAGCAGATCGGTAAATGCCGAGCAATACTCGATCAGCGCCGGGATCGAGAAAATCAGGTCATCGACACAGGCTTGTTGCATCACCTGCCCGTTCAGACGGGTTTCCAGCGTTAGCGCACGCGGGTCGGGAATGTCGTCGGCACTGACCAGCCAGGGACCAAAGGCCGCGGTGTGGCGGAAGTTTTTACCGGGAGTGAATTGCGAGCTGTGCCGCTGCCAGTCGCGCACGCTGCCGTCGTTGTAGCAGGCGTAACCGGCGATATGCTGCATGGCATCGCGCTGGGCAATGCGGCGCCCCCCTTTACCTATCACCACGGCCAGCTCGCCTTCATAGTCAAATTGAGACGACTCCGGCGGTGCCAGCAGCGGCTGCTGATGTCCGACCTGTGAAGAAGGCAGCCGCAAAAACAGCGTTGGCCGATCGGGTTCCTCCCGGCCGGTTTCCAGCAGGTGCGGGCGGTAATTCAGCCCCACGCAAATAATTTTGTCCGGGTTGGGCACCGGCGGCAACCAACTGACCTCGCTGGCTTTCAGGGTGGCAGGCGCATTCACAAACGGCAGGAACACGTTAAAACTGCCGGCGGCTAACGCGCTACGCACGTCCGGATAGGGCAATGTCTGGCTGCAGTCGACAATCTCGTCGACTCCGCGCAGCAGGCCATAACCTGCACGCCCCTGGCTAATAAAACTGACGATCTTCATTTGGCCTCCGGGGACGCAGCCGCGCCGTTGAATATGGTGCTGTCGGCCTGGTTGATAATCCGCTGCACGGTGCTTTGATAATGCTGACTAAGCAGCTCGACGGCGCGGTCGGCATCGCGCGCCAGCACCGCATCCATGATGGCCTGATGCTCACCGTCGACATCGCGTGGCGCATCCATCCCTTCCAGCTCATAACCGAACCGCAGGCGGCGATAGCGCTCCGACTGATCGAACAGCAAGTCGGAAAAGCGCAGCATCCACGGTGAATTGCAGGCCATCAGCAGGCTGCGATGAAAGCTGTAATGGAGCTGGCTCCAGTTTGCCGAGTGATCTTCGTCATCCATGCGCGGGCAGCGCGTCAGTCGGTGAAAGGCGGCGATAATCCCCGCTTCCCATTCGGCATCACCGTTGGCAATCGCTAACCGTAAAGCATGGGTTTCGATCAGTTGTCGATTGGCGGTAATGTCTTTCAGTTCGCTGAGTGATACCTCACTGGCACGAAAACCGCGTTGCTCGTGGGCGGTCACCAGCCCTTCCGTCACCAACCGCGACAGCGCCTCACGCACCAGTCCTGGGCTGATGTCCAATTCACCGGCGATATTGCCGATCACCAGTTTGCTGCCCGGCGAGTATTCACCGTTGATAATCCGACGGCGGATCAGCGCCACGGCGGCGCCGCTCAGGCTTTTGAAAGTCCCATTCTGCAATTGCAGGTTTTCTGTTTGTTTGCTGTTCATTCGCTGTTTTATCTCGCTGTACGGTTATAACAACGCTGGATAGGCGCCGCCGTCCAGGTGCATGTTTTGCCCGGTAATAAATCCGCTCAGGTCGCTGCACAGGTAAACACAGGCCGCGCCGAATTCGGCAGGCTGGCCCATGCGACCGGCGGGGATCGAGTCAATCTGTCGTTGGCGCGCCTGTTCGAAGGTAATGCCGCTCTGTTTCATCGCCACCTGCGCCATCTGCTGCTGGCGAGGCGTATCAAAACGTTCCGGCAGCAAATTGTTAATGGTGACGTTATCGACAATGCATTCGCGGGACAACCCTTTACAGGCGGCCGTCAGACCGGCGCGGGACGCAGCGGAAAGCGTCATGTGCGCCCGCGGCGTACTGACCATCGCCGAGGTGATATTGATGATGCGGCCAAATTTCCGCTCGCGCATCCCCGGTATCAAGGCGCGGATCAACATCAGCGGTGCCAGCAAATTCCCTTGCAGCGCCGACAGCCAGGTCTGCTCGTCAAACTCAAAGAAATTCCCCGGCGGTGGCCCGGCGTTATTATTGACCAGAATATCGGCATCCGGGCAGGCAGCCAGTAAGGCTTCGCGCCCTTGCAGGGTGGTTATGTCACCGGCGACAGTAAAAACGCGCCCGCCGGTCTCAGCCTTAAGCCGCTGCTGCGCGGCCAGCAGGCGCTCTTCGTCGCGGCCATTAATCCAGACGCTGACCCCTTCTCTAAGCAGGGCTGCGGCACAGGCATAACCCAAACCACTGCTTGAAGCGCATACCAGGGCGCGTTTATCAGCCAGTCTCACATCCATAACCGTTCTCTCCTTCTAGCGAGGCAGCTCATGACTGAGCCGTGCGATGTTGCATAAATGTCATGCTATCGACAAAAAATAGTGACATCAACAAAAAATATTCTTTATATTAAAAAATATATTTTTTCTTCCATCGCAAATTTTCCACCCTCATCTGCACGGAGAGAGCATGAAAGAGAATGAAAGGTACGACTACATTGTGGTCGGCGGTGGTTCTGCCGGTTGCGTGGTTGCCGGTTTGTTGGCGGAAAGAACCTCGGCGCGCATTTTGCTGCTGGAGGCCGGGCCAGAAGACAAAGGGATCTTCATCCGCATGCCGGCCGGATTTCCGGAAATTGTCGGCAAGCTGGTCTGGCCCTATCAAAGCGATGCCGAACCCCATATGGACAATCGGTCGATGAGCGTACCGCAGGGCCGTGTGCTGGGCGGTGGCAGCTCGGTGAATGGACAGCTCTACGTGCGTGGCAATGCCAGGGATTATGACGATTGGGAAACCCAGGACGGCTGTACCGGCTGGGGCTATCGCGATGTGCTGCCCTATTTTATCCGGTCGGAATGCAACCAAAGCCTGCACGACGACTATCACGGCGATAGCGGCCACCTGAAAGTCAGCGACTCCGGTTATCGCCATCCGCTCAGCTACGCCATCGTCAAAGCCGGTCAGGAGCTGGGTTATCCCTATCTCAATGACTTTAACGGCGCCAGCCAGCAAGGCATAGGCTTCTATCAAACTACCACCTATCAGGGGCACCGTTGCAGCACCTCGGTGGCCTATCTGGCACCGGTGCGCCAACACGCGAATCTCCAGGTAATGACCGGCGTGCTGGTTGAGCGCCTGTTGCTGGAGCAGGATCGTGCTACCGGCGTGGTATTTACCGACGCCGAGGGGAAACGCCAACAGGCGCTGGCCAGCCGGGAAGTGGTGTTATGCGCCGGCGCCATCGGAACCCCAAAACTGTTGATGCTGTCCGGCATCGGTCCAGCAGAGCATCTGCGCGAAGTCGGCGTCAAACTCCAGGTCGACAGCCCTCTGGTCGGCCAACGCCTGCAGGATCATCTGCATTTTTCGCTGATTGCCAGCCTGCGAAAGCCGATTAGCCTGCTCGGGCAAGACAAAGGCCTGAAGGCGTTGGCGAACGGTCTGGAATGGCTGCTGTTCAAACGCGGTATCTGCGCCTCCAACCTGCTGGAGTGCGGCGGTTTTTTCGCCACCGGCGACGACGATCGGCCAGATGTGCAGCTGATGGGGCTGGCGGCGTCGGATAACGTCGACGACAAGGGAAAACAGGCGCAAAACCAGCATGCCCTATCCCTCAAGCTGGCGCACCTGCGGCCACAGGCCAGGGGTGAAGTCCGGTTGCGCGACGGCAATCCACGTTCATTACCGCGCATCAGCCTCAACTATATGGGGACGCCGGAAGATGTCGCGGCGCAGGTCAGAGCGGTACGTCTTGGCTTGCAGCTGTTCCAGGCCCCGGCGTTGGCGTCACTGATTGATCAGGTTCTGTTGCCCGCGCCGAATTTGAACAGCGATGAACAGTTGGCGTCGTTCGTGCGCGAGCATGGCAAAACGGAGTATCACCCTACCGGTACCTGCCGCATGGGGGCAGATCCCGCGACTTCCGTGGTGGATCTGGAACTTCGCCTGCGTGGCCTGGCGGGAGTGCGTATCGCTGATGCGTCGATTTTCCCGCGCATCCCGACAGGCAATACCAATGCACCGACTATCATGGTGGCAGAGCGCGCAGTTGATTTGATGCTGGCCACTTCTCAGGAGCAGGAACATGCATAAAAAACTCACTTTGACCTTTGATAACGGTCCCCATCCCCAGGGAACCCCGCTGGTGCTGAAGACGCTGCAGGAGTTCCGCATTCTGGCCAACTTCTTCCCTATCGGCGAGAAGATCTCCGCGCCTGGCGGTGAAGCTCTGGTTAAATCGGTGAAAGACGCCGGTCACCGGGTCGGCATTCATACCCTGACCCACTCTCTGCCGCTGGGGCTGGGGGCTCCGGGTTTTGCCCGTCACGAAATTACCGAAGGCCAGGCCCGACTGGGTCAATACGCCGAGTCGCCGCCGCTGTTTCGCCCCTATGCCGGTAAAGGGATCCTCGGACCGCACGTGTTGAATCAAGAGGCGGTTGAGGTGCTGCAACAGCAAGGATTCAGTCTGGTGTTGTGGAACTCGGTACCGCGGGATTGGGAACTGCCGACCGACGCCTGGGTGGCGCGTGCGCTGGAAGATATCGCCAATCAGCCCTGGACGGTGATGGTGTTGCACGATGCCCGGCCCGAAGCGATGGAGCATCTGGCGCATTTTATTGAAAAAGCGGTGTTGATGGACGTGGAAATCACGCAGCAACTTCCCGATTGGGTAATGCCGATGCAGGCGGGCCAGATCCGGCATCCCTTTTCTGAGTTGATCGCCCCTGTGGCGGAGTAACCGGCAACGACAAGGAGAATCTTTATGCAACAAGAAAACGTGATTGGTGAATTCCGCTATCAACAATATGCGGTCAAGCTACCGTCGCTGCACGATAACCGTGAACAGCGTCGGCATCGGGTGGTGATTGTCGGCGGTGGACCGGTGGGCTTATCGCTGGCGCTGGCATTGGCGAAACAAGGCATCGCTTCATTGGTGGTGGAGAATGATACCCAGGTATGCACCGGCAGCCGGGCGGCGTGCATCTCCCGCCGCAGCCTGGAGATCCTCGACAAACTGGGGCTGGCAGACACCTTTGTCGGCAAGGGTCTCGCCTGGACCCGTGGACGCAGCTTTTATCAGGGCGAGATGGTGATGCAGTTCGACATGCTGGTGGATGATAACCAGCAGTTTCCGGCGATGATCAACCTGCAGCAGTATTATATCGAGCAATTTTTGCTGGACGAGGTGCTGCGCCATGAGGATTTGATCGAACTGCGTTGGGGTACCGAGCTCCAGAGCCTGGTGCATCATGACGAAGGCGTGACATTGTCACTGAATGCTGTCGGGGTCGATTACCAGTCAGAAGCCGACTGGGTGATTGCCTGCGACGGCGGCCGCAGCCGGGTGCGGGAACAAATGGGCCTGCATCTGCAGGGGGACGTGCATCATGGACGCTTCGCCATCATAGATATTGAATTGGAAAGCGAGACCCCGGCAGAACGGCGCGTGTGGTTCGAAACCGCCCTGCGCCCTGGCCCAATGTGGATGCACCGCCAACCGGACAACATCTGGCGCATTGATTACCTGCTGGAAGACGGCGTCAGCGACGAAGAAGGACTGAAGCCGGAAAACGTGCTGCCGGTCGTCGAGAGTTTTCTCGATATGGTCGGTGAAAAAGGGAAATGGCGCCCGATTTGGATCAGCATGTACAACGCCAAAGCGCTGTCGCTGGACAACTATCATCACGACCGGGTGCTGTTCGTCGGCGATGCGGCGCACGTAGTGCCAATTTTCGGCGTACGTGGGCTTAACGGCGGGCTGGACGATGCCTATAACCTCGGCTGGAAGCTGGCCTATGTGCTGAAAGGGTTGGCGCCGCCGTCGCTATTGGCCAGTTATTCCAGCGAACGTCAGAAGGCCTGGCGTGAAAATGCCGGACAAGCCAGCCGCAGCGCCGAGTTTATGTGCCCGGCGACCCCGGCCGGCAGCACGCTGCGTAATGCGGTGCTGTCGCTGGCGGCTCGCCACCCGCAGTTTTCCGCGCTGATCAATCCCCGTCAGACCCACAGCATTTGTTACGGGGATTCGCCTTTGAATACCCCGACGGTGACGGCCCCCGCGGCTGTAGGGCCCAAACTCGGCGCGGTATTGCCGGAGTTCCCCCTGTTACTGAATGGTGAGCCAACCCACCTGACCCGATTGCTGGATGCGCGACTCTTCACCCTGCTGCGCTTCCCGGCGCAGGACGCTACCAGCGCTGTGGAAATCAGCGACCATCCGTTGCTGCGCGTGGTCACTCTGGGGCGGCCTGGACAACCGCAGGCCGGTGCTGCCGGATGGGTGGAAGATCCTGATGGACAGGTGCACGCGGCCTACAGCGGGCCCGCCGGCGCACTCTATCTGATCCGACCGGACGGGCACGTCTGCTGGCGCTGGACGCAGAGTGATGATGTGGACTCTGCTGCCATCGAACAGGCCATCTTGCGGGCCAGCGGCTGGCAGAACGATAACCAAGGAGCAAAAGATGCAGGCTAAATTGACCGAACAGCAGCTCGATGAGCTGTACAGCCAGTTTTATCTGGCCGCCGAGCCGTTTACCGGCGAACCTCTGGCGCTATTTTTGACTCGCCTTAACCTGCTGTTGCTGGACGCATTGGCGAATGAAACGCTGGCGCGGGAACTGATAGCCGAAGCCGCGCGCTTTAAGTTCGACGCAGAGTAGCCCTGCGTTCAGGCCGCCGGCGGGGTGTCCGTGAGTTTCTGCCCCGGCGGTAATCTGGATTGCCGATAATACTCCGCGACAAAATCGACAAAACTGCGAATGTTAACCGGCAGATAACGCCGGTTAACATAGACCACGTACAGCGATCGATGGCTCCAGGTGTAATCCCTCATTAACCTGATCAACGCGCCGCTGGCCAACGCCTCTCTCACCACGAACTCCGGCTCAAGAATAATGCCTCTGCCCTCCAGCGCGCTGGCCAACAAGGCATCGCCACTGTTGGCTCGCAGCGATCCGCATACCGGCACCTCGATCAGACGCCCCTCCTCATCCAGATATTCCCATTGTTCCGCACGGGGCAACAGTGAGTAGACCAGACAATTGTGCTCCCGCAGTGCCTGTGGGTTGTCCGGGGTCCCGTGGTGCTTTAAATAATCGGGAGACGCACAAAGTATTCGGGGTATTTCACACAGCTTGCGCGCCACCAGAGACGAATCCGACAGATTGGCCACGCGGATCGCCACATCAATCCCCTGGTCGATCAGGTTGATCAACTGGTCGCTGAGGCAGAACTCCACCGACACCCGCGGATAACGACGCTGATAACCGGCCACTATGGTTGCCAGTTCAGCCCGACAATAGGGGTGTGGCGCACTGATGCGCAAGGTGCCTGCGGGCTGCCCCTGGTTGCCCATATAGGCTTCCAACGCCTGGCATTCGCCGGCAATGCGCTGGCTGTATTCGTAACATTCCCGCCCGGCCTCCGTCAGCGTCATCGACCGTGTGGTACGGTGCAGCAAACGCACGCCAAAATGCTGTTCCAACTCGGCAATACTCTTGCTCACGCGCGGTCGGGAAAGGTCAAGCGCCTCTGAAGCCGCCGTGAAATTGCCGCCTTTTACCACCGCATTGAATATGCGTAATGCATTCATCATGTCCACATTCACGTCCCTTCAGCACGCTTGTCATTAGCACAATATACGTCATCCATTGGTGCCTGTTCGGCACCAGTGTGATACGGCAAGCCCTCTGGTTGTTCAGCCTGACCACAGCTAGTTTAGCTTTATCCCTCGAAAGAGGATCCCCACAGACTGAAACAAGGACTCCCTATGAGTAGCCAGACGAAAACCTTTGAACAATGGCAGCAGCAGGCAAACGCACTGCAGATCGAAGGGCGTGCCTATATCGACGGTCAGTATCAGGACTCTACCGACGGTGCCACTTTTGCCGATATCAGCCCGATCGACGGTCGGCTGCTAGCGGCGGTTGCCGACTGCGACGCCGCCACCGTGGATCGAGCCGTTGCGGCGGCGGCCCGAACATTTGCATCCGGAATTTGGCGCGACCAATCGCCGGTACAGCGCAAAAACGCCCTGCTGCGCCTGGCCGATTTAGTCGGTCAGCATCAAGAGGAACTGGCGCTGCTGGAAAGCCTGGACACCGGCAAAACCATCCATGAGTCGCTGGATATGGATATGCAGGACGTGCAGATCGCACTGCGTTATTACGCCGAGGCGATCGACAAGATTGCCGGCGAAATCGCCCCTACCAGCGACAGCTTCCACGGCATGATCACCTACCAGGCCTTGGGTGTGGTAGCGGTGATGACGCCGTGGAACAACCCGCTGATGATTGCCTGCTGGAAGATTGCGCCGGCGCTGGCGATGGGTAACTCGGTGGTGTTCAAACCTTCTGAAAAAGCGCCGTTAACCGGTATCCGCCTGGCGCAGTTGGCGCAACAGGCCGGTATCCCCGATGGCGTATTCAACGTGGTGACCGGCGGGGCTCAGGTCGGACAGGCACTGGCGCTGCACCCCACCGTGCGGGTGATGGCCTTTACCGGCTCCACCCAGGTGGCCAAACAGCTGCTGATTTATGCCGGCCAGTCCAACATGAAACGCACCTACCTCGAAGGCGGCGGTAAGAACGCGCATATCATTTTTGCCGACACGCCAGATCTGGCACGCGCAGCGCGTTTTGCCGCCTTGGGCTTTTGCGCCAACCAGGGTGCGGTCTGTGCCTCTGGGACTCGCCTGCTGGTGCAGTCATCCATTAAAGAGCAGTTTGTCGCGCTGCTGATTGAAGAAGTGAACCGCTGGCAGCCAGGGCATCCACTCGATCCCGCAACCATGATGGGGCCAATGATTGATGCCAGGCATCAGGCCAATGTCCTGCGTTATGTCGACTCCGCGCGTGATGAAGGCGCCAGCATCGTCTGTGGTGGCCATGCGGACGACAGCATCGTACCGGGTGGGCATTTCTTCTGGCCAACGGTTATCGACAACGCCACCCCGACCATGACCGCCTCGCAAAACGAAATCTTCGGCCCGGTCGCTTCGGTCATCGCGTTTGAAGACGAAGCAGACGCTATCCGGTTGGCAAATGACAGCGAATACGGCTTAACCGCCGGCTTCTGGACGCCGGATATAGCCAAAGTTCACCGCGTTGCCCGCCAACTGGAGGCAGGAACCGTCTGGGTCAATCACTTCCTGACCCGCGATATTCTCTCGCCTTTCGGCGGTTTCAAACAGTCAGGCATCGGCCGCGACCTGTCGTTACATGCGATGCGGCAATACGGCGAAATGAAAGCCACCTGGATTGCTCTGAAAGACGTCGACGCTCACTAAGCCCGCGCGTCCAAACCAATAAAAAGGGATCGTCATGAAACAAGATAAACTACAGACCGACGCCGGCCGCCGTCGGTTCATTGCCGCCAGTCTGGCAATGAGCGCTGCAGCCGCACTGCCTTTCTCCGGCTATGCCCGCCAGCCGGCCCCTCGCAGCACCGGGACCGGAAGCGACGACAAAAAATACGACTACATTATTATCGGCGCCGGTTCGGCCGGCTCGGTGGTGACCCGCCGGCTGGTTGATGCCGGATTAAAGGTCCTGCTGCTGGAAGCCGGGCCACGCGACGATATGCCGGCCATTCATAACCCGCCGGAAGCCATGGCGCTGTGGCATTCCGCCGTTGACTGGGGTTTTTCGACTCAACCGCAGATTTACGCCGGCAAACAGGATATTTACTGGCCGCGCGGCAAGACCCTGGGCGGTTCCAGCGCTATTAACGGCATGATGTACGTTCGTGGCCTGCCCTCCGATTACGACAACTGGGCGGCGATGGGGGCCACCGGCTGGAGCTGGAAGGACGTGCTGCCTTATTTCCGCAAAGCGGAAAACTGCAATATCGATGGCTTGTCTAACCTGCATGCTACCGGAGGGCTGCTGCAGGTATCTCGTCCCGCCATGACGCCATTGGCCCACGCCTTTGTCGAAGCCGGACAACAGGCCGGATTGCGGCTGGTACAGGATTACAACAACGGCCAGGATTCCACCGGCGTCAGTTTCCCGCAGTACACCATGACGCCAGACGGCAAACGGGCCAGCGCCTGGGTCTGTTACGGCGATGCCATCCGCGGAGCGGATAACCTGTCGGTGATCACCGAAGCTCGGGTATTGAAGCTGCTTAACCAGGGCGATCACATTACCGGCGTGCACTTTGTGCATCGTGGCACCGATTATCGCATCGAGGCCCGTCATGAGGTGCTGCTGTGCGCCGGTTCACTGATGAGCCCTTCCATTCTGCTGCACTCCGGTATCGGCCCGGCCGAGCAGCTGGAGAAAATGGGCATTAAGACCCTGGTCAACCTGCCAGGCGTGGGTGAAAACCTGCACGATCATCTGGTGTGTCCTATGGTTTGGTCTTCGCCGCAGCCGGTGGCTGTCGGTCTGGCCTCCGGCATCGAAGCGCAGATTTTCCATAAGTCAGCCCCGGAGCTTTCCGCGCCGGACACCCAGTCCCTGCTGTTCACCATGCCGTTCATGCCGGGCGTCACCCAGGGTTACACTGTCACTCCCGGTCTGGTCGCACCGAAAAGTCGTGGCCGTCTCTGGCTCAACTCACGTGACCCGCTGCAAGCCCCACTGATGGATCCGCGAGTCTATTCTGAAAACGAAGATCTTGAGGTCATGACCGACAAGGCCCTGCTGTTGCGCGAAGTGATGAAGCAAACCGCATTGGCACCGTGGCGCGGCAAAGAGATGGGCATGGAGGGTGTGAATAACCGCGATAAAATGCGCGATTACATTCGCCGAATGACGGCTTCCTACCACCATCAGGTCGGTACGGCACGCATGGGGACCGACAACATGGCAGTGGTTGATCCGCAACTGCGCGTGCACGGTCTGTCTGGTCTGCGCGTGATCGACGCCTCGGTGATGCCGGTCATTCCTACCGGCAACACCAATGCTCCCAGCATTATGATCGGTGAAAAAGCCGCAGACATGATTTTGTCGAGCAAGGCATAACCATGACAACCACCGTATTGATTACGGGTGCCAACAGGGGCCTGGGTCATGAAACCGCCCGGCGTCTTGCCGGGTGCGGGTGGCACGTAGTCCTCGGCGCGCGGGATCCCCTGCGCGGCGAACAGGCCATTCAAGAGCTAGCGCAGCAGGGCCTGCATGCAGAATTGCTGATCATCGATGTGATTTCCGAGGAGTCAGTGCGTCAGGCGGCGGCGGATTTCAGCAAGGTGCACGATCGCCTTGATGTTCTGATCAATAACGCCGGCGTTTCTGGCCCCTGGGGACACCCAAGGGAAACCTGCGCCGTAGCCCTGACGGAAATCTACCAAACCCAGGTTTTTGGCGTAGTTCGCATGATGCAGGCCTTTCTCCCCCTGCTGCAAGCCGCCGCCAACCCCAGAGTGGTGATGGTGTCCAGCTCGCTGGGCTCGTTTCATACCATGACCGGCAAAAGCGGCACCTTCGAGTCCAGAATATTGCAACTGGCCTATCCCTCTTCAAAAGCGGCGCTCAACATGCTGGTAACGCAATACGCCAAGGCGTTACCGAGAATCAAGATTAACGCCGTTAACCCGGGCTTTACCCAAACCGATCTCAACCCTCTGGGTTGCCAGACGATAACCGAGGGTACTGATGCGATCGTGGCCCTGGCCTCCATCGCAAACGATGGCCCAACGGGAGGATTTTTTGATCGTTATGGCGAAATTCCCTGGTAATGCGCCAATATGCGCCAATGGCACCCTTTTCCGCTAAAGTCCGTTAATGTCTAAGCAATGCCTTATTTATATTAAGACATTGTTTCAAAATTCCTTCCGCATGTTCCTGGCCTTTGTTTGAAAATTACCTTCAAAATAAACGTATTGGGCCGGTACCCTTACTTTTCTTGAGGAGGTTTTTTGTGCCGTGTCAAGCCCGCAATCGCCCTTAAATCGTGCCATTATTGGCCACAAAACAAGCAATTTATTGATTTTTATTAAAAAAACCATAAATCTCCCCCGGCCAAATAACTATTGAGCCGGGGGGTAAAAAGCCATATATTGGGCCCGTTTTTCTCACGGTAGTTAATTGTTCAATTCAATAATTCAACTAGGGCGTCATTGTTACCCCCAGTTGTAGGAGAGATATGATGACGGATAAAGTCCGTATTGATAATTTCGGTGTGAATTTAGAAAATGTAAATAACGAAACATATTTGGCGCGACAAGCTGAATTTGAATCGAATGTCAGGAGTTACCCCCGTAAATTGCCGTTGGCAATTGCGAAAGCCCAAGGCGTTTGGATCACTGATGTTGAGAATAATCAATATCTTGATTGCCTGGCTGGTGCGGGTACGCTGGCTCTGGGTCATAACCATCCTGACGTCCTCCAAAGCATCCAAAATGTCATTACCAGCGGCTTGCCGTTACATACCCTCGATCTTACAACACCGTTGAAAGATGAGTTTTCTGCCTATTTACTCTCTTTATTACCAGGTCAAGGCCAGGAATACTGCCTGCAGTTCTGTGGCCCTTCGGGCGCAGATGCGGTAGAAGCCGCACTGAAACTGGCGAAAAAGCACACCGGTCGCACCGGCGTGATTAGCTTCTCCGGCGGTTACCACGGCATGACCCATGGCGCACTGGCGGTCACGGGCAACCTGTCGCCAAAAGAAGCCATTAACGGCATGATGCCGGAAGTCCAGTTTATGCCTTACCCGCACGAATACCGCTGCCCGCTCGGCATCGGTGGCGAAGCCGGGGTCAAGGCGCTGACTTACTATTTCGAAAACCTGATCAATGACGTCGAAAGCGGCGTGCGCAAACCTGCGGCGGTCATTCTGGAAGCCGTTCAGGGCGAAGGCGGCGTTAACCCGGCCCCGGTCGAGTGGTTGCAGCGTATTCGCAAAGTCACGCAGGAACACGGCATTTTGCTGATCATCGACGAAGTTCAGGCTGGTTTTGCCCGTACCGGCAAACTGTTCGCCTTTGAACACGCCGGTATTGAGCCGGATATCATCGTGATGTCCAAAGCGGTTGGCGGCGGTTTGCCTCTGGCAGTATTGGGTATCAAGAAACAGTTCGACGCCTGGGAACCTGGCCACCATACCGGTACTTTCCGCGGCAACCAACTGGCGATGGCTACCGGCCTGACCACCCTGCAACACCTCAAAGATAACCAGGTGGCCGAAAAGGTTGCCGCGCAAGGCGAATGGCTGAAAGCCAAGCTGGCCGAGCTGCAAAAACGTTATCCGGTGATTGGTCACGTGCGTGGTCTGGGTCTGATGATCGGTTTGGAAATTGTGAAACCGAACGAAGCGCAGGATCACATGGGCTGCTACCCGGCTGACGGCCAGCTCTCTGCCCTGCTGCAGAAGAAATGCTTCGAAGCCGGTCTGATCCTGGAGCGCGGCGGCCGTAACGGCTGCGTGCTGCGTCTGCTGCCTTCCCTGCTGATCACTAACGACGAACTGGCTATCTTCCTGGATAAATTTGAACAGGCCCTGTTAGCTGCCGGCATCAAGCCGGTGGATGTGGAGTGAAGTCGATGTCCCGGTTAAACCCGATTCTGGCCGCTTCTGCGCAAAGCACAGAGGCGTACCAGCAAGCGATCGAACAGAGCAGTCAGGCCGTGGTGCAGTGGCTGCAACAACCCGAGATGTATCAGGGGAAAACCGTTGCCGAGCTGCGTGAACGCATCAAGCTTGATTTTACCCCTCAGGGCCTGGGCAACCAGGTCGCTATCGAACGCGCCATTGAGTATTTTTTAAAAGACAGCCTGTCGGTGCATCATCCGCAGTGCGTCGCGCATTTGCATTGCCCTAGCCTGGTGATCAGCCAGGCTGCCGAAGTGTTGATCAACGCCACTAACCAGAGCATGGACTCTTGGGATCAAAGCCCGTCAGCGACCCTCATCGAGATGAAGCTGATTGAATGGTTGCGTACCCAGGTTGGTTACCAGCCTGGCGACGCCGGGGTGTTCACCAGTGGCGGTACCCAGAGCAACCTGATGGGGCTGATGTTGGCGCGCGACGCCTTCTTCGCCAAACAGGGCCACTCTGTGCAGCAGGATGGCCTGGTTGGTAATCTGAGAAAGATTAAAGTGTTATGTTCTGAAAATGCCCACTTCTCGGTGCAAAAGAACATGGCTTTACTCGGCCTGGGTTACCAATCCGTGACGCTGGTGAAAACCGATCAATTCGCACGTATGGATCTGAACGATTTGGCCGAAAAACTGGCGCAGGCCAAGGCCAATGGCGAGCAGATCCTGGCGATCGTCGCCACCGCAGGTACCACGGATGCCGGGGCTATCGACCCGCTGCGCGGCATTGCGCAATTGGCGGCGGAACATCAGATCTGGGTGCATGTCGATGCGGCCTGGGGCGGCGCTTTGCTGCTTTCCGAGAAGTACCGCGACTATCTGGATGGCATTGAATTGGTGGACTCCGTCACCCTGGACTTCCACAAACAATTCTTCCAGACCATCAGCTGCGGTGCTTTCTTGCTGAAAGAAGCCCGTCACTATGAACTGATGCGTTATCAGGCGGCCTACCTGAACTCCGAGTTCGACGAAGCTCAGGGCGTGCCTAACCTGGTGTCCAAATCCTTGCAGACCACCCGCCGTTTTGATGCGTTGAAACTGTGGATGGGCCTGGAAGCTTTGGGGCAGGAGCAATATGCGGCGATCATCGATCATGGCGTAACGCTGGCGCAACAGGTGGCTCACTACATCGGCGATCGGCCGGCGCTGGAACTGGTCATGCAGCCGCAGCTGGCCAGCGTGCTGTTCCGCTACCGTCCGCAGCAGTTAGCCGCCGCCGGCGATGCCGCCGTGGCACTGCTGAACCAACGGATCGGCGATGCGTTGCTGGAATCTGGCCGCGCCAACGTCGGGGTCACCGAGTTTAACGGCGTGACCTGCCTGAAAATGACGTTGTTGAACCCGACGGTCAGCCTGGACGATATCAAAGTGCTGCTGGCGCTGGTGGAAGAAACCGCGCAGCAGTTGCCTGCCGCCTAATCCGCCCGCTCTGCCCTAACCGGCAGCCAAAAGCCGATAACATTAGCTTGTTATCGGCTTTTTTGTTGGGCAGAAGTAGCATTACCATCGTCCGCAGGAAAAGCACCTTCAGCAATCTGTCACCGGCGCAACACGAGCAGTGTCCGGCCAAACCCCATTAATGGCGCAGCGCATCAATCAACAAGGCAAACGCCGGGGGATGTTGCCTCCGGCTGGGATAATAGAGGTAGTAACCGGGAAATGTCGGACACCATTCATCCAGGATCTGGATAAGCTCCCCTGATTTGACTTCGTTTTGGATCATATCTTCGGGTACGCAGGCGATACCAAACCCTGACGACGCCGCGTCGATCCTCTCTGCCAACAGATTAAATGTCAGTTGCCCTTCCACTTTCACACGCAGCGGCTTACCGTCTTTCTCAAACTCCCAGTGGTATAAACCGCCGGCGGTAGGAAGCCGCATGTTGATGCAACGATGCTGCTGCAACTCGTGGGGCGTCTGCGGGATCCCGTGCTCGGCAAAGTAACTCGGCGCCCCCACAACCACCATTCGCATGTCCGGTCCGATTTTTACGGCAATCATGTCCTTATCTACGCTTTCCCCAAGGCGAATACCTGCATCGAAACGCCCTTCCACGATGTCAACGAAGCCATTATCCACCACCAGTTCGATATTGATTTCAGGGTATTCCCGGAGAAAAGGTTTTAGCTTCGGCCACAGCAGGCACCGCGCGGCATGCTCCCCGGCGGAAAGTCTGATATTGCCAGAAGCTGTGCCATTTGGTTGGAGCAGGATTCCAAGTTCATGCTCAAGCTCGGCAAGCCGTGGCTCGAGACAGGCGATTAACTTCTCCCCAACCTCCGTTGGGGCGACGCTGCGGGTGGTTCGGGTCAGAAGACGCGTATTTAAACGTTGTTCTAATGCCTTCACCGCGTGGCTCAATGCAGATTGAGAAACCCCCAGCTTAGCCGCCGCTTTGGTAAAGCTTTTCTCTCTGGCAACCACCAGGAAAATTTGCAGCTCATTGAAATTTTCTTTCAGCATGAGGTATTTCCTTAACGCATTGAATAATGGCAGATAAAACTAATGACAACGCGCGATCTACGCAATCACTTTAGCGCGAAATATCCAGCCAATTACCGGCAAGATGCGTGAGTCATCGCAACACCCAATCCCTGGTATGCGCCAATGAGCAGGATTGTCTTTTGCTGTTTTGGCGGTGTTTGCATGCATGAAAGTATTCCACTGTGTTTCCGTTGTCATGTGCGGTAAAAAATATAACTATGCTGAATAGATTGCGGAAGACGCAGCATTTGTACTAATCACCTGCATCGGACGCCGCTCCTATCAATAAACCAGGATCCCCGACATGTCAGAACCCGATCTCAATTTACTGATTGCGCTCGATGCTTTGCTTACGCTCGGCAGCGTAGCCGAAGCTGCACGCCGCCTAAACCTCAGCGCTTCGGCTATGAGCCGCACGCTTGGCCGCCTGCGGGCAGTCACCGGAGATCCTTTACTGGTAAGGGCCGGCCGCAATATGGTGCTCACTCCCTTTGCCGAAGAGATTCGTGAACGTACGCAAAACACCGTATTTGAGGCGCGTTCGATACTGCGCCCTTCGGTATCAGAATTGAGTTTATCAACGTTGGAACGAACATTTACCCTGCGTGCCAACGAGGGATTTGTCGAAGCGTTCGGCGCCGCACTGATCTCCGCCGTGGCAACGGCAGCACCGTTGGTGAGACTCTGTTTTGCGCCCAAACCGGAAAAAAGCTCCCGCCATTTGCGTGAGGGGCGGGTTGATTTGGAAATCGGCGTTTTGGGGGATATGGGGCCGGAGATTCGCTTGCAGGCGCTGTTCCGTGACCGATTTGTCGCGGTGGTCAGAAAGGGCCATCCGTTGGAGCAGAAAGCCGACATTACCGCGCGAGCCTACGCTGACTGTGGCCATGTGGTCGCATCACGCCGTGGGCTGGTCAGCGGCCCGGTAGATCAGGGATTGGCTGAATTGGGGTTGGAGCGAAAAATAGCCGCCGTAGTGCCGAGTTTTCCCGCCGCGCTGGCGGTGGCTCAGGCGTCCGATCTGGTGGCATTGGTCCCTGCTTCTTTCCTGATCAATCAACCGCTGGGCACTGCGCTTTATATGTTTGAACTGCCGGTAAAAACCCAAAGCATCACCGTTTCGCAGATGTGGCACCCGCGTTTGGAGGCCGATGCTGCCCACCGTTGGCTGCGGCAATGGGTGTTGAAGGTGGTTCAACAACGCTTTGCCACGCTAAATACCTGAAAGCACTGTGCCGGCAGATATTCGAGCCTTAATTTTCATCGCGTCGGAAGTTTGAGTCAGGTATCACGATAACCACCCCTTTTCTTCTGTATTCTTTGATAAGGAATCTATTTTATCGGGAGATTAGGTGACATGAAAAAAACAGTTATATTCACCATGATGGCGCTGGGCAGCCTTATCGCCAACGCGCAGGCGAGCGACAAACTTGCTGGCAATGAAATACTTGCCGTTCAAAAAGGCGGCGTACCAGACAAGGTTTTCACGCAGGATAAACCGCATTTGAAGATAGCCACCTATAACATCGGTAAAAATGAAGCCTCCTCTGCCGTCTCCGATTTCACCGCACTTAATTCGGCCATTAAAAGAATAGATGCGGATATCATCGCCATTCAGGAAGTGGACAATAAGACCCAGCGCAGTCAAAAACTCGATCAGCTTAAAAAAATCGCTGATGCCAATAAAATGCATTATGCCTTTGGCAAAGCGCTTGATTTCGATGGCGGCGAGTATGGGGTAGGACTGCTTTCCAAATATAAAATTCTACATTCGCAGGTGGTGAAATTACCCTCGGGTGATGCCGAACAGCGCGTCACATTACTGGCGCAGGTTGAGGTTCCCGGATTTGATTCAGCGCCAATCATCATGGTCACCCATCTCGACTGGCAAAAAGATCCGGCAATACGCACTGAACAAGCACGCTACCTGTTGGATGTGAGTATTGGCGATGCCGCATCTGATTTCAAAGATATGGCTTCCTCGATCAAGATCCTCGCCGGCGATTTCAACTCGACTCAAGATGAACAGCCATTGAAAGAAATACGCTATTTTTTCAATGAAGTTGCGAAAGATGGAGCCGATACTCGCAGTTGGCCAGCAGTTAATCCCGCTATTGATATAGACCATATCTTCACATTTAAGGGGCAAAAGTGGAACGTGAAGAATCTGGATATCCCACATAATTCGCCTGAATTTACCTGGTCAACGGCAAGCGATCACCTGCCGGTTATTGCCGAGCTTGAGCTTTCAGAACAGTAAGGCCAATGAGGAAGCCAGTCACAGGCTTCCTCACTGTTTTTTACCCATCATGGTCCTTGCTGGCCTCAGACGCGAACCACCAGTTTGCCCTGAGCACGGTCATTCTCGATCATGCGGTGAGCGTTGGCGACATCGTCAAAGTCGAAGGTTTTCACCCGCAGCGACGGCATGGTCTGGTCCGCTACCTGTTGAGCAATCCACTTCAGCGGCGAGTCGGCCAAAGGCAGCGCTGGGGTGCCAAGCAACCCGCTGCCAAAGAAGGCCAAGCGTGTTGCATTGGGAAGATCGTTCATCAGATGCAGATTATCCAACACCGGTGCCCCGCCCAGCAAGCCTATTACCACTGCGGTACCAAAAGGTTTGAGCGCATTGAGGCTATCGCGCACCGTGGCGGCGCCAACCACCTCAAGGGCCACATCTACGCCTTCCGGCGCTACACCCCGTATTTGTTCTGCAATTTCACCGGTATCAATCACCACCGCATCTGCGCCAATGGCGGTCAGCCGGGCTGCGTTACTGGCCGATCGGGTGGTGGCGATAACCCGCTGTCCACGCGCCTTGGCATAGGCCACGGCAGCCTGACCCACCGAAGAGGTCGCGCCGCGCACCAGCACCGTCTGCCCCGGTACGTTGTCAATTAAGCGGCCCAGAGCCCCCCATACGGTAAGATAGCTCTCCGGCAATGCGGCAAGTTCTTCCCATGAAAGGCTGATGCCGTCCAAATCAATGACGTTGCTGCGTAACACCGTGACCTCCTCGGCGTAGCTGCCGTTGCGGGTGAACTGCAATCCCCCCATGGCAGTGGCCACATGCTGCCCGGTGCGAAACAGGCCTGAAGCATCCTCAATCACTTCGCCTACTGCTTCAATCCCAGGCACAACCTGTCCGGCGATCGGGCCCATTTTACCGGCACGGCGGTAAATTTCGGCGCGGTTAAGACCAAACGCCCGTACCCGAATACGAACTTCATCCGCCTTTGGCGCGACAGAAGGAATATCGCGCAGTTGCAAAACGTCCGGGCCGCCAACTTGTTCAATCACATAAGCTTTCATAACCGTTCTCCAGTTCAACAGTGAGTTAATCAACGAGCTATCTCGCCGATAGGTTGAACTGTATAGATTCCAATATTGATGGGGAATACACGAAAATGGTAACATAAGTCTCATAAATGAGAGGGTGTCGTATGGACTTTAACGCAACCAAAATGTTTGTCTCAGTAGTACAAGCAGGCAGTCTTTCGGCCGCCGCCGACAAGACCCATGTGCCGCTCCCTACCCTGAGCCGGCGCATACGTGAGCTGGAGCGCGAACTTGACGTGCAGTTGCTGGAGCGTTCGCCGCGCGGTATCAAGCTGACTGAAGCCGGCAGCCGTTTATATGAACATGCCAGCCGCGGGGTGGAAGCCCTGAATGAAGCTCAGCAGGCCGTGATGAACGATGAAACCCGGCTTAAAGGCCGCCTGCGTCTGTCGATGCCCCCCAACTTTGATCCCTGGTGGGACTTGCTGGGGGCTTTCCAGCAACGGTTTCCCGAAATCAGCGTTAGCGTATTTTCAACGGAACGGCGGATCGATCTGGTACAGGATGGCATTGACGTTTCGCTCCGCGTCGGCACCATCGTGCATGAGTCTATGGTGGCACGGCAAATGCTGAAGTATCGGCATCTGCTGGTCGCTGCGCCGTCATTACTGGCGCAGTTTGGCCAACCTGCCAGCGTGGAGGATTTGCATCACTACCCTTGTGCGAGCTGGGCGGCGGACTCCAGCGCCCGTGGCCTCTGGCGGCTGGGCCATCAGGTGTTTGAGCCGAAGGCGGTACTGGTGGCGAACGATTACGCACTTTTACGCAGCAGAGCCGTCGCGGGTCAGGCGGTCACTGAGTTACCGCCCTTTATGGCGAACAAGGAGATCGCCGCCGGCCGTTTGTGCGCAGTCTTACCTTCTCACCCGTTGCCAGAACAAACGCTTAGCTTGCTCTATCCATCACAACGACATCCCTCGCGACTGGTGCGGGCGTATCTCGATTTCTGTCAGGAACAGCTGACAACCTACCTGAATGCGAATGTTGAATAAGCCAGATAACGACGAGGTGGGACGATAAAATTCACAGGTGATTGATAGCGGGAAATTTAGCAGAGGACGGCGTTTTTTGGGATTTTCCGCTTTAAGATTAATAATGCTTTAATAGTGCCCACTATGCAGTACAGTAAAACGATGACGCCCAATCAATCGAAGCACTGCATAGTGGAATACTAATGTTAACGTAATGAATTAATTTCTATAACCTTATGTAACTAAAGAAACTGAAAAGTAACCTGATAATCCTTCACCGTAGGCTGGGCAAAAAATATAAAAGCGACTGGGTATATTCTCTCTGTATAACACTCGTCCTTTTTACTTCCAGCAAACGCCTCAGGGTTTATAAATTAGTCAATAACCGCATCATTAACGCACAGCTTTAATCCAGAAAGCGCGAGCGTATGTCCGTCCCCTTCAACAGTGATGAGGGGGCTATTAAAGGCTTTCGCCATTACTTCTGTGTAAGGCGGTGCCTCATCCTATCTTCACGCAATAAATAATAACTGCGGCAGTTCAGCAGATACGGCTGGCGTATGTGGCTGCTACCTTCCTTTAAATAACCAGGCATCACAAATTTTGCGCGGGGGTACCTTGCGGGCTTGGGGAGTTGCTGGACGCCTAAGCCGCGTTCTCTCCAGGATGGAGCACGCTGCCCTACAGTTGTTGCAATTCGGGCTAAGAATTTAGTTAGCAGGCAACATATCCTTAACTTTATAATGAATCAAATGGTACAATATCGACATTCCATCGTTTGATTTACGCTCTGCTTTCACTCCACCAGGGAACGGCATGGACGCGATCATTCGAGGTAAACATGAAGAAAAACATTATCTTGGAGTCTTTCAGACATGCCTGAATCAAATGCCCGTCCGGGTATAAAACTTAAACTATGGTGTTGTTTATTAGGGATAATCCTTACCGTTGTCGGCCTATTCTTCGCCATTGCCGGCGGTAAGCTGGTTTCGCTGGGGGGCAGCAGCTACTTTCTGATTGCCGGTATCGTTACCCTGCTTTCCGCCGTGCAATTCTTCCGTCGCAAATCTTCGGCCGTGCCGCTGTTCCTGCTGGTGTTTGTCGGCACGCTGGTTTGGTCGGTGGTTGATGCCGGTTTCGATTTCTGGCCATTGGTTTCGCGGCTGATGGTCCCTGCCGGTTTGATGCTGTTGGCCTTGCTGAGCTGGCCGGCACTGCGTAAGCCAGAAGGCAAAAAGCCGTTGGCAAAATTGTCTTACCTGCTAAGTGCGGTATTGGCCGTTGGCATGGTCGGCACCTTTGTGCAGATGTTCCAGCCACACCCTACCGTGGCTTTCAGCGGTGAGCCGTTGCCGCTGATCCCGGTGGACAAAAGCAAACAACAAAAAGATTGGGATAACTACGGCAATACCCCGGGTGGCAGCCGCTTCGTGGCGCTGGACCAAATCACCCGCGACAACGTGAAAGACCTGAAGGTCGCCTGGACCTTCCACACCGGCGATACTCCGTTGAGTCCGGATGGCAACGGCGCTGAAGATCAGCAAACGCCGTTGCAAATCGGCAACCGTATCTTCCTGTGTACGCCGCATAACAACGTGATTGCCGTCGATGCCGACAGCGGTAAAGAGATCTGGAAACGTGAAATCAACGCGAAATCCCAGGTCTGGAACCGTTGCCGCGGCCTGGCCTACTTTGATGTTGCCAAGCCCCTGCAACAACCGACCGTACCCGGCTCTACACCTGCTACACCGGTCACCCTGGCTGCGGGCGACAGTTGCCAGCGCCGTATTCTGATGAATACCATCGATGCGCGCCTGGTGGCAATCAACGCCGATAACGGTGAATTCTGTCAGAACTTTGGCAACCAGGGCGTGGTTGATCTGAAAGTCGGTCTGGGCGATGCGGCCGATCCGAAATATCAGCTGACTTCCGCACCCACGCTGGCGGGCACCACCGTTGTCGTCGGCGGCCGCGTAGCCGATAACGTACAAACTGATATGCCTGGCGGCGTGCTGCGCGGTTTCGACGTGATCACCGGCGCGATGCGCTGGGCGTTCGACCCGGGTAATCAGGATCCAAACTCGGCCTTAAAACCCGGCCAGACCTTTGTACGCAGCACCCCAAATTCCTGGGCACCGATGTCCTATGACCCGGCGATGAACACCGTGTTCCTGCCAATGGGCAGCTCCTCGGTAGATCTGTGGGGCGCTAACCGTAACGCGTTGGATCACAAATACGGCGCTTCCATCCTGGCGTTGGACGCCACCACCGGTAAAGAGAAATGGGTTTATCAGACCGTTCATAACGACCTGTGGGATTTCGATCTGCCGATGCAGCCTAGCCTGATCGACTTCCCAATGAAGGACGGTACCACCAAACCGGCCCTGGTCATTGGTGCCAAAACCGGTCAGATCTTCGTGTTGGATCGCCATACCGGGAAGCCTTTGACCGAAGTGAAAGAGCTTCCGGTGAAAACCCGCACCATCCCCGGTGAGCAATACTCCGCCACTCAACCTTTCTCTGTCGGCATGCCACAAATTGGCGCTGAAAAACTGACTGAGTCCGACATGTGGGGCGCCACGCCGTTTGATCAGTTGATGTGTCGCATCAGCTTTAAATCCATGCGCTATGACGGCCTGTTTACCGCACCGGACACCGATATTTCACTCAGCTTCCCAGGCTCTCTGGGCGGCATGAACTGGGGTGGCCTGTCGACCGATCCGAATAATCATTACATCTTCGCCAACGACATGCGTTTGGGCCTGTGGGTACAGATGATCCCGCAAAAAACCGATGCCAATACCCCGGCCAGCAATGGCGGTGAATCGGTCAATGCCGGTATGGGCGCGGTGCCGTTAAAAGGCACCCCTTACGGCGTTAACAAAAATCGCTTCATGTCACCTCTGGGCATTCCTTGCCAGAAACCACCGTTTGGTACCCTGTCGGCGATCGATCTGAAAACGCAGAAAGTGGTGTGGCAAGTGCCGGCCGGTACGGTTCAGGATACCGGGCCTTTCGGTATCAAAATGCGTGCACCAATGCCGGTGGGCATGCCGACGCTCGGCGGCACGCTGGCGACTCAGGGCGGCCTGGTATTCATTGCCGGCACTCAGGATTACTACCTGCGGGCCTTTGACTCCTCCACCGGTAAAGAAGTGTGGAAAGCGCGCTTGCCTGTCGGCAGCGGCGGCACGCCAATGAGTTATGTTTCACCGACAACCGGCAAGCAGTACATCGTGATTTCCGCCGGTGGCGCTCGTCAGTCGCCGGACCGTGGCGATTACGTCATTGCCTATGCACTTGATAAATAAATCTAACCACAGGTTATGATCGCAGCCCCCGCCTCACCGCGGGGGCTTTTTTATATTCCCGGGCAACGGTTTAATAGCCGAGACCTCATTAAACTGGCCCATTAAAAGGCGGAAATACGAGAGTATTCCTAATGTGTTAACCGACTTTATATCTCATTCTCTCTGGCGGCTTTTTATTGCGCAGAAACGGCTATTGAATATTTCCACCCGCAGGCTTTTTATTGGCTAGCATAAAAGACAGGTGGTTTTCAGAGGAAATGACGAATGAGTGTTCTACCCGAGCGCAGTGATGAAAAACCGCCTGTGGATATGGCTAATGAAATTTTTAATGGTTTACCTAATCTCATTGGCATGGGTAATAGCCTCGGGGGACATTTCAATAAGCTTTGGTGTGAATATACCGGCATCTCCTCATTTGATAACCCAGGCGCTTGCTGGTTGAAAGCCCTGCACCCTGCCGAATATCCTCTTATCGAACCGCTATGGCAGCAGGCGATTGCCACGGCGACCTCTTTCGTTAATGAAGTTCGCCTGCGACAGTACAACGGCGAGTACCGCTGGTTTTTACTGTCTTTCGGCGCGAAGAAAAAGCCTGATAGCGAGGAAACAGATTGGTTTCTGAGCGGCACCGATATCCATGATTCCGTATTGGAAAAACAGCGAATTACCACCACGCTGGCCGCGCAGAAAAACATGCTTGATGCCAGCGTCGACTGCATCAAGGTCATCAATAATGACGGGACGCTGCTGCACATCAACAGAGCCGGCAGCGTCGCGCTGGGCATCGATGAGCACCAACCGCAATTTGGCATGCCCTGGCTGAATCTGCTGCAACCCGAAGTGCGCTCGCGCGGCAAAAAAGCGCTGCGTAAAGTGCTAACCGGTAAAAACGCCCGCTTCGCCGGCCTTAGCGCCACGCCTGACGGCAAGCTGCAGCACTGGGACAATATTCTCAGTCCGGTCTTCGATAACGAGGATCGAATAGAAAATATATTGTGCGTCTCGCGCGACGTTAGCTCTCAGCGGATAGCCGAAAAACGTTTGCTGATCGCCAGTCAGTATGACGAACTGACCGGTTTGCCCAACAGACGCTTATTCAAGAAAAGATTAAAGCAGGAAATGAAGCGAGCCCTGAGCAGCAATAAATCGCTCGGGTTGATTTTGCTGGACCTGGACCATTTTAAGCTGGTTAACGACACCCTAGGGCACGCCGCCGGCGATCATCTGCTGCGCGTGTTGTCCCGCCGGCTGACGGCTTATTTAAATCCGAACTCGTTCGTTTCCCGCCTGGGCGGCGATGAGTTTGCGATTGTGATCGGCGACGTTGAAAACGAGCAGGATATTTACAAAATCGCCAATACCTTTCTGTTGCAGCTTGAGTCACCCATTACCCATGGCGGCAAGGCGTTGCATTGCGGCATGAGTATCGGCTGCGCCCTCTATCCTCAGGATGCCCGCGACGCCTCGGAATTGATGAAATGCGCCGATACCGCGTTGTACGAACTCAAGGACGGCGGCCGGGGCGGCGTGTACATGTTTAATCCACAGATGATGGATAAGGCCAAAGAGCGTGCGGCGCAGCTTAATCACGCACGGCAGATAGTTCGCGATAATCAAATCCGCCCCAGCTACCAACCCAAGGTCAGCCTGGCAACCGGTGCCATTGTGGGCTTTGAGGCGCTGCTGCGCTGGTATTGTCCGCATCATGGTATGAAGATGCCAGATACCGTCGTCGAAGCATTCAACGATTACGAATTGGCAACTAAGATCAGCGAAACCATGCAGATGAAGGTTTTTGCCGATATCGCCACTTGGATCGCGTCTGGCGTGGAGGTGTTGCCGGTGTCTTTGAACGCCGCACCTATCGAATTTTTACGTGATAACTACGCCGAAACTTTCCTGCGGCGTCTGCAAATGTTTCGCATCCCCCACCATCTTATCGAGCTGGAGGTCACTGAACATGCCTTCAACAAACACGGGTCGAAGTATGTGCTGCGAGCCTTGCAAATGCTTAAGGAAATGGGGATCAGGATCGCGCTTGATGACTTTGGCACCGGCCACTCCTCCTTTACGCACCTGATGGACTACCCTTTGGACTGCATCAAGTTGGATCGGGATTTCATCCGCCGCATGAATAACGAACCGGCGATTTTGGGCATCGTGGAAAGCATGGGGATTTTGGGGCAGAAATTATCCATTGATATTATTGCGGAAGGCATTGAAACCGAGCAGCAGCGGCAAACGCTGCGTGATTCCGGCTATCACCTGGGGCAAGGGTTTCTGTTCAGCCAGGCCGTTGAAGCGCCCCAAGTCATCAATATGCTACGAGAAAACGTCCCTTCAAACACCTGAACCGGTACAATACTTTCCGGGACTTCTTAAGGAAAGGCATGATGATTCGACAGTTCATCAAAGGCGATGAAATTGCGCTGTTTCGCGTTTTTTTCTCTGCGGTGCATGAGGTCGCATCACGCGACTACACCACTGAGCAGGTCAATGCCTGGGCTCCCGCCGATACTGATCCCCAGCTTTGGGCGGCTCGCATGAGAGATATGCATCCCTTTGTCGTTGAGATTGATAAACAGATTATCGGCTATGCCGATCTCCAGCCTGACGGCTATATCGACCATTTCTATGTATCCGGCGCCTGTCCCCGACAAGGCATTGGGACCTTATTGATGAATCGAATCCATGAAGAGGCCAGACTGTTAGGGCTTAAAGAGCTGACCTCAGACGTCAGTAAAACCGCAGAACCCTTCTTTATGCGCCAGGGATTTCAGGTCGTTGAGCGGAAAAGTCCGGTCCTGCACGGCATCGTGCTGCAAAATGCTTTCATGCGTAAAAATCTCGACGTTTAAGCCCCTCACGCTCACCGAGCGCTCCCCCTTCTTTGCAACCTGACCGTTTGTAAAATTAGTTAGCCAATTTTGTTCGTTCACAGATTTAGCGGCTTGAAGGATAGTGAGTTGACCGCCTCAACAACATAATAATGCAGGTAATAATAATGATATATAGCGCAAAACTCACCGCAGCGGCGGCTCTCCTGAGCCTTTCCGCCCTGGCCCATGCCGCACCGGGGCTGGACCTGATCGCCAACGAAACCCCTATTCATACCCAGAAGGATCCCGAGGCTGCGGCCAAAATCCCCGCCGGGTTCAAATTTGTTGAACCGGGGACGCTGACCGTAGCCGTCGCGATCTTGGGCAGCGGCCCACCGTTCGGTCTGTACGCGCGCGACAATAAAACGGTGATTGGCAGCGAGTCGGATATTGCCAGGCTGGTTGCCGACGGCCTGGGGTTGAAACTGAAACTGGTTCCGACCTCATGGGAAGACTGGCCGTTAGGCGTCACCTCGGGTAAATACGACGCCGCGGTTTACAACATTACCGTTACTCAGGAACGTAAAACCAAATTCGACTTCGCCACCTATCGCCAGGATACGTTGGGCTTCTACGTGAAATCCGACAGTAAGATCACCTCGATCAAATCGGCGCCGGACATTGCCGGCAAAAAGATCATCGTAGACTCCGGCACCAATCAGGAAGCTGTGCTGCTGGCCTGGGATAAAGAGAACCAGGCCAAAGGGTTACCGGCCCTTCAGCCGATTTATGTCACTGACAAGGCGGCGTCGACGCTGGCCATCCAGTCCGGCCGTGCGGATGCGACCTTCGGGCCGAACGTGTCCGGCGCTTATCAGGCAAAATTGACCGGTAAAACCCGGTTGGTCGGCATCGTGCCGGGCGGCTGGCCGCGCAGCGCCAACATCGCCGTTACGCTGAAGAAAGGCAATGGTTTGGTGGAAGCGGTGCAGGCGTCGCTCAATAGCGCTATTGCCAACGGCAGTTATCTGAAAGTGTTGGATCGCTGGGCGGAAAGCGACGAGAAAATCGAACGATCCGACATCAACCCACAGGGATTGGGCGATAAATAATAACCCCGCGGGGCCCTGAATGGGCCCCCGCTTTGTCAGCTCTCGGCGCGATGTTTCTCCATCTTGCGGTAAAGCGTACTGCGCGAGATCCCTAATCGTTTTGCCGCCAGGCTGATATTGCCCTTGGCGTTTCGAATAGCCGTCAACATGTCTACCGATAAGCTCTGCGGCGCTACGGGGCGAGCAAGCAGATGAAACTGCTCCGGCAGATCCTCAAGCCTGATCAGGTTACCGTCATCGGCCAAAGCCAGCAGCACTTTCAAGGTGCTCAACAACTGCCGCACATTACCGGGCCAGGAATAACCGGCCAAGGCGGTGATAGCGTCCGGTGCCAGTCTGATGCCCCGCGCATCCCCCCCCAATTCGCTCCAGAGATTGAGGATAAAACGATCAACGTGTGCGCGCTGCCGCAGCGGCAAGATGCGCAGGCTGAATTCCTGAATGCGATACAGCAAATCTTCGCGGAATGCCCCTGCCGCGACCCGCTGTTCCAGATCCTGATGGGTGGCACAGATAAGCGAGAAATCGACCGCATAGCTGACGCGGCTGCCGAGCGGCGTGACCGTCTTTTCCTGCAGCACCCGCAATAAACGGGTCTGCAAACTCAATGGCATATCGCCAATCTCATCAAGGAACAGCACCCCGCCGTCGGCCTCTCTGATCTTGCCGACGTACCCTTTGGTGCTGGCGCCGGTAAACGCCCCTGGCGCATAGCCAAAAAGTTCGGACTCGATCAGACTTTCCGGCAGGGCTGCACAGTTGATAGCCACAAAATTGCCCTGTCGCCGGTGGCTTTCCTCGAACAAACGCTGGCTGAAATACTCTTTCCCGCAGCCGGTTTCCCCGCTAATGCATAGCGCCAGCCCGGCATTAAGAATGCGCAGGGCCTTCTGTCGGTCGGCTCCGTCACGATCATAAGGCTGCAGTTGCTGCCTGACGCACTGCGATGGGCGTTCCGGCATCTGCAACAGTGAATAATAGTGACGATTATTCACCGCCAGAGTCTGTCGCGGCGCATTCAGTGTCTGAAGGGACATTTCCGGAAACAGCGTGGCAAAGTCCATCGACCCAAAGGCCGCCACGCTGAGATTGAATTCTTGCATCGCTAATCGGTTGGCCGCGGTGAGGATCTCATCGCGAAACACCAATATCATCTCATGGGCGCTGCCGAGAACCCGCGCATCGCTGTGCAGGCGCAGTGTCCAATGTCGGTCGGTGACACAGCTTTTCACCCATTGATGTTCAATGTGCCGGACAGCCTGCAGAATCAACGAACCTGCTTCGCTGTAAGGATGTTGGGCTGGCGTCGAGATATCCAATACGCCAGCGATCAGGCCGTCGGGGCGATAAATCGGCGCTGCGGAGCAGTAAAGCCCGGCATTCTGATTGAGAAAGTGCTCGTCGCCATTGACTTCGCACAGCGCCCCCATTGCCAAAGCGGTACCGATGGCATTGGTGCCACGCTCCTGCTCGCCCCACAGATTGCCCGGAGCCAGAGAAACCCGCGATGCCTTACGCAAAAAGTGCGTGTTGCCACAGGTTTCCAGCACCAGTCCACCGGCGTCGGACACCACCACAATGGAGGGTTGGCGGTTGATCTCACCACCCAAGCGCTCGATCAGCGGCCGCGCGAGCTGCGCAACCCAACCGTTTTGCCCCCGCACTTCTTTCAACAGGGTCGGCCGGATAAAAGGAACATGGTCGTCGCTTCGATTGAGGCCATAGTGCCGGCTGCGTAACCAGGATTCGGAAAGTGGGCCGGAGAGTGACAGGCGATCGTCGTCAGAGATACACCCGGTCTGGGTGGTCTGGTCTTTATGCAGCATACCCAACTCCCGCCAATTAAAGTGTTGCATTTTTGTATCATGAATGTGTCTCATGCGTTGCGACATGGAACACAAAAAACAATAGAAATGAATAGTAAGCCAGGGGCTTTATTGGCATTGGTAGCTATTATTCTGTTTTAATTAGTTGATATTTTTATATTATTTATTTATGCGGCACAGCTTTCCATCAATGTGGCATGGGCAATGCTTAAGTGTCTGTAGAGTGCCGGCAATCAGGCACCACCCTTACAGTCTCCGTTCCCATGAGAGGTGTTACATGAAATACGTTCATCCCGGTTTGCCTGGTTCGTTGGTCTCTTTCAAACAGCGCTACGGCAACTACATTGGCGGCAAATTTGTCGAACCCGTTTCAGGCAACTACTTCACCGACACCTCCCCGATGACAGGTCAGACTGTCGCCGAATTCCCGCGCTCCGACGCGAAAGATATCGAACAAGCGCTGGATGCGGCGCATGCGGCAGCCGAAACCTGGGGGAAAGCCAGCGTTCAGGAAAGGTCTAATGTGCTGCTGGCGATCGCCGATCGTATGGAGTCAAAGCTCGAATTGCTGGCACTGACCGAAAGCTGGGACAACGGCAAACCGATCCGCGAAACGCTGAACGCGGACATTCCGCTGGCGATCGACCACTTCCGCTATTTCGCCGGCTGTTTGCGTGCGCAGGAAGGCACCGCCGCTGAGATCGATCAAAACACCGTGGCCTACCATATCTATGAGCCACTGGGCGTGGTTGGGCAGATTATTCCCTGGAACTTCCCGCTGTTGATGGCCGCATGGAAACTAGCCCCGGCGCTGGCCGCCGGCAACTGCGTGGTGCTTAAACCGGCCGAGCAAACCCCGCTCAGCATCTGCGTGCTGCTGGAAATGATTGGTGACTTGCTGCCGCCGGGCGTTCTCAATGTGGTTCACGGTTTCGGTAAAGAAGCCGGTGAGGCATTGGCAACCAGCAAGCGTATCGACAAAATCGCCTTTACCGGTTCAACCCCGGTAGGCCGCCATATTCTGGCCTGCGCGGCGGAAAATATCATTCCCAGCACCGTGGAGCTGGGCGGTAAATCGCCTAACATCTTCTTTGAAGACATCATGCAGGCGGAACCCGAATTCATCGACAAGGCAGTTGAGGGGCTGATTCTTGGCTTCTTCAACCAGGGTGAAGTCTGTACCTGCCCTTCGCGCGCCCTGATTCAGGAATCGATTTACCCGCAATTTATGGAAAAAGTGCTGGCGCGCATCACCACCATTCGCCAGGGTGACCCCTTTGACACCGACACCATGATCGGTGCTCAGGCGTCTCAGCAGCAGTTCGACAAGATCCTGTCTTACATCGAGATCGCTAAAAACGAAGGCGGAAAAATCATTGCCGGCGGCGAGCGCGCCAGCCATGAGCAAACTTTGCAAAGCGGTTTTTATCTGCAGCCCACCTTAATCACCGGCAATAACAGCATGCGTTTCTTCCGTGAAGAGATCTTCGGACCGGTGATCGGCGTTACCACCTTCAAAGATGAAGCCGAAGCACTGGCATTGGCCAACGACAGTGAGTTCGGGCTGGGTGCCGGTTTGTGGACTCGCGACGTAAATCGCGCCTATCGCATGGGGCGCGCCATCAAGGCCGGACGCGTGTGGACCAACTGTTATCACCTGTATCCGGCGCATGCTGCCTTTGGCGGCTACAAAAACTCCGGCGTCGGCCGCGAGACCCACAAGGTAGCGCTGTCGCATTACCAGCAGGTCAAAAACCTGTTGGTCAGTTACGACAGTAAACCACTCGGGCTGTTTTGATTTTTAGCGTTACTGCAAACTAAGGCCACCTCGGTGGCCTTAGTTATTTGCGCGGGATTATGATGCGGAGAGATCGATAACCATGCGGCCACGGATAGTGCCCGACTTCATCTCTTCGAAGATCGCGTTGATGTCGCCCAACGGACGCTTGGTCACTTTCGGCGTCACTTTGCCCTCGGCGGCAAACTGGAAAGCTTCTTTAAGATCTTCACGGGTTCCCACCAACGAGCCCACAACCTGAATACCGTCCAATACCAAGCGTGGAATGCTCAGATCCATACTCTCTGGCGGTAGCCCCACGGCGACCACTTTGCCCCCTGCGCGAACCGCATTGACCGCAGAATTAAAGGCTGAACGCGCCACCGCGGTGACTACGGCAGCATGCGCGCCACCAACTTTTTGCTGAATGATTTCTTCGGCGTTTTCAGTTTTGGAGTTGATGACCAGATCGGCGCCGATTTCTTTGGCGAAATCCAACTGCCCCTGATTGACGTCAATGGCGATCACTTTGGCGTTGAACACGTTCTTGGCATACTGCAATGCCAGATTGCCCAAGCCGCCCAGGCCGTAAATCGCGATCCACTGCCCCGGTTTGATGTCGGAAATTTTCACCGCCTTATAGGTGGTGACGCCGGCACAGGTAATGCTGCTGGCTGCAAAGGAGTCCAGGCCATCCGGCACCTTGACCGCATAGTCCGCCACTACGATGCACTCTTCCGCCATACCGCCGTCGACGCTGTAACCGGCATTTTTCACCGAGCGGCACAGCGTTTCGTTACCATTAACGCAATATTCGCAATGACCACATCCCTGATAAAACCAGGCGACGCTGGTGCGATCTCCGACTTTCAACGAGGAGACACCTTCACCTACGGCGGTGACTACCCCAATCCCTTCGTGCCCCAGGGTGATGCCGGGCACTTCGCCAAAATCGCCATTTTTGACGTGAAGATCGGTATGGCAAACGCCGCAACACTCCATTTTCAGCGCGGCCTCACCGTGTTTCAGTGGACGAAGCTGTTTATCCTGAATATCGACACTGTGGTCTTTAGTCACTACGGCTGCTTTCATAGGATATCTCTCCTCAGGTGAGTTGAAGTACAGTTGTTAATGTAGTTACTCATAACCCTGAGGGCAAGAAATGTGGGGTTTTGTTTAAAAACAAATATTTAATATCAACCAGCACGATTGCGGTTGTGAAACGAAAATAATGATTAACGCTTGGTTTTAGTGATTTTTGTCGCTTTGGCAGGGTTACCGGCAACGAACTCCAGCGTTGGCGAATAGTAAAAAGGCAACCAGGCATGGTAACTGCTTTCCCACTCCCATTTTACCGGGCAGGGCCACAGAATATCTTCATGCAGAATGTAGTAGACCCATCGGCCATGCGGGCGGCGTGGTTTGGTGGTGCGCATAGCGTCTGACTTCTTCGGGGCGGATCGGTTATCGCTGATATTCAATGGCCCGCAGTCGCAGAGCCACGTTGCAGGCCTTGGGGGCAACATCCTTCGTGATGGGATAAAAATGGCCGATCTTCATGTTAAATTCTCTTTGTCATCAGGGATACAGAGTTACCTGGCACAAATTTAACATGGACCGCGGTCCGCAAGCCATCTTTCCCGCCAGCATGCTCACTGCCTGAGACCGGCGGCTACGGACTTGCTCGTGCTCTGCCTCAGCTGGCTTGCTTTAACGCCTCTTGCCGCAGAATCGATTGAATATAGGCATTATTATTTTTTAACGTCACAAAGTCGCCGCTGGCGACGATACGGCCGCTGTCCATAACCAGGATTTCATCCGAGAAATCGAAGGTGGAACTCCGATGGCTGATGTTCAATATCAAGGCATTGGGAAAGCAAATTTTAATATTGTGCATGATCCCTCTCTCATTGATCACATCCAATGCTGATGTCACCTCATCAAGAATGATGATACTGGGCGTCCGTAAAAAAAGCCGAGCCAGAGACAACCGCTGACGTTGGCCGCCAGAAAGCGTTACCCCATTGTCACCGATTCTCATATCCAGCAAATCAGCGTTCCCATCATTAACCAGATCATCGAGCCTGGATAACCTGAGTGCTACGGCTAATTGTTCATCCGTAGCTTCCGGACAGGCTATCTTTAGGTTGAATCTCAACGTATCCATAAAAATATAGTCATTTTGTGAAACATGGAAAACCAACTCAGCCCGCTGAACCGAAGATAATTCATTAATATTCATATTGTTAATAAGGATCTCACCCTGATCTGGCTTAAGCTCTCCCGCTAACAGTTTAGCCACCGTACTTTTTCCCGAACCGCTACGTCCGGTTAAGGTGATGAAATGTCCTTTATCGATCTCAAGATTAAGGCCTTTGATGATAGCTCCCCCCTCACCTTGATACGAGAAACTCAGGTCTCTCATTTTCATTGAATCGACAGGCTTGATCTGTTCTGAATCAACCTGTCTCGCCACAATCATTGGCATGGCACTAATAAAACCGTAAAGAGACACTGTGGATTTCTGCAGTGCAGTATACATGGACCCCATGCTTTCCAAAGGTGAAGACAGCAACAATATATAAGATGAAATCATCACGAAATGGCCGATACTGATATTTCCACTCATGACCTGATACAAAGAATAGAGGAAAGACAAACCAAAAAAAATGATGTTGCAGGCGGACTCGACCAGCAGAAAATGCATATCTGCCTTTAGCAATTTCTCATGTTTTGTTTCTATTTTATGAAGCAAAGCCTCATAGCGACCAAACAGATAGTCATAAGAGTTACAGACTTTAGCGGCCCCCATATTCTTGACACTGTCAGTGATTAGGCTGTATTTTTTTTGACCCGCTCCCCGTATGTGATCCATTCATAATCAGGAATAACCGGCCTCATTCTGGCTGCATATTCTGGCAACCGGCAGATTTCTCGGCAAATTCAGAAGGTGTCATCCAGCCCAGGGCAGAAT
>NZ_JBCPSR010000030.1:0-685 GCF_051129805.1 Serratia sp. Je.1.23.a
CTCCTAAAATGTAAATATATCTTTACAAAATTGTATAATATACCCAAAATAATGTAAAGATATATTTACATTTATTCTTACATACAAAAAAAGAAACCGGCTACTTTACTTCGTAAAACAGCCGATTTCTTCTATATGTTTCATCGTACGCGCTAATACGTCATCGCGCATTATAAAGCTAAATTTTCTATTCGTTTTAATGTTGTCAGGAATGTCTTTTAATAAAACAGACCCTTTCGTTTCTTCGTAAAGCGTATGTTCTTCTACCGCACTAATTGTTGCAAAATAAATGTTTTTAATGATTATTTTGTCTAGTCCAGATACTGTGTATTGTCCTAAGTAAGTTAAATCAGAACCTATGCCGCCGGTTTCTTCATGAACCTCTCGAACTGCCGCTTCTTCCGGTGTTTCCCCTAGTTCTACTTTACCACCTGGAAATTCAAGACCGCGACGTAAATGATGCGTTAATAACCATTGATCCCCGTACCGGCATACAACCCAAACATGCTTTGGCTCAGGAGAAAATGGATAACGTTCAAACGATAATTGTACAGTGTTGTGGTAATAATCTTTAAATTTGTACATGCCATTACTCCCCTATTGATGGTTACAAGTTTTTCCTACCACAAATTGTAGCATATTCTCGCTTTTCTGCATAATATTATCCAATTACAATCCATTGATT
>NZ_JBCPSR010000031.1:0-613 GCF_051129805.1 Serratia sp. Je.1.23.a
CCTCAGACAGTGCAATATGCTCAGGGCGCATGCCTATGCGAATTGTTCCTTCTGGTAATTGCTTTAACTGTCTAATAGATAATGGAATTTGCAATTGCCCTATATGTAATACACCTTTTTCTTTATTTACTTCCCCATCATTTATATTCATAGAAGGAGAACCTATAAAGCTTGCAACAAATTCGTTTGCAGGTTCGTTATATATGTCAAGTGGTGTTCCAACTTGCTGTATACTTCCTTTATTTAAAACCATGATACGATCTCCCATAGTCATCGCTTCTATTTGATCGTGGGTAACGTAAATCATCGTAATTCCTAATCGCTGCTGAATTTCTCTAATTTCAATTCTCATTTGCTCACGTCATTTCGCATCCAAATTCGAAAGTGGTTCATCCATTAAACAGATTGGTGCTTGACTCACAATTGCCCTGGCAAGTGCAACACGCTGTCTTTGTCCGCCTGATAATTGGCCTGGTTTCATTTTCACATACTCTTTCAGTCCTACCATTTCAATAGCTTCCATTAATCGCTTTTGTCGCTCTTCTTTTTGTACTTTTCTTACCTTAAGTCCAAATAAAATATTTTCTTCTACAGATAAGTGTGGATATAATGC
>NZ_JBCPSR010000032.1:0-594 GCF_051129805.1 Serratia sp. Je.1.23.a
TGTATATAGTGCAGATGTTATATTATCTTGTGGTGTTAGAAGTGACTTAGCTAGTGTTGCGACTAAATTATATGATGTACTTAGAACATTTGATGCAAGTGAAGTGGATGTTATTTTTAGTGAGTCATTCCCTAATGAAGGAATAGGGAATGCAATTATGAATCGTTTAACAAAAGCGGCAGGACATCATATTATTATTGAATGATAAGGTAAGATTAGCAAACAGAATATTTCTCCTTGGATAAGCATATTGTGAAGTAGCACGTCCAAGGAGGGGCATGAATGACGTTTGAACAGCTAATACCTTTAATAATTATGGCATTCGCCTTAGGGATGGATGCGTTCTCGGTGAGTCTTGGTATGGGGATGATACCCCTAAAGTTAAGACAAATCCTGTATATTGGTATGACGATAGGGATATTTCATATTATTATGCCGTTTATAGGAATGGTACTAGGTCGTTTTTTATCAGAGAAGTATGGAGATATCGCACATTTTGCGGGTGCTATTTTATTAATCGGACTAGGGTTTTATATCGTATATTCGAGCATTTTACAAAATGAAGAGACTAGAACAGCCCCTATTGGAATTAGT
>NZ_JBCPSR010000033.1:0-544 GCF_051129805.1 Serratia sp. Je.1.23.a
TTTTTTCCTTTATACGTAAACGCATTTTTAGGTATTAGAGGTGTGGATTCAAAGTTATTTGATGTTGCGAGAGTGTTAGAGTTTAGTAAAAGAAAATTAATCACGAAACTAATTTTACCAGCTGCATTGCCTAACCTTTTACTAGGAGCAAGGTTATCGTTAGGTGTTGCGGGGGTGAGTTTAGTAGTAGCAGAACTTATGGGGTCTACAGAAGGTATTGGCTATATGATTATGGATGCAAGGCAATTTTCAAATACAGATATCGTATTTGTCGGCATAATTATATTTGCATTTGTTGGGAAGTTTTCTGACTCTCTAGTACGTTTACTAGAAGTGAAGTTTTTAAGATGGCGAGATAACTTTAAAGGTGAGACAGTGAATTAACATATAAATTATTAGGGGTAATTTATATAGAATGTGTTAGTATACGATTCAAAATAAATAAGGCGTGTGTAAAGGTATGGAATTATTATGGTTTATTCCGGCTTATGGAGATGGTCGATATTTAGGAACGACAAAACGAGGAAGAGCAGCTGAATATGGT
>NZ_JBCPSR010000034.1:0-543 GCF_051129805.1 Serratia sp. Je.1.23.a
TTGAAACAGCAAACATCGTCTAATTCTCTAAACTTACTTGCAAAGAAACAAGATAACCTGGAGATAAACCATCTTGACTATCAAGACTTGCTTTATATCTATACTGAGACATATTTTGAGTCGCTTCACCCATACCATACCGCCAGGTTGAGCCATCTCTGCACTTGTTGGAAATTCACTTACCTCTGTAATTTTACCTGTCCACTTCTTCTTGTTATTTGCTTTTGCAGTTACAGTGACTGTTTGATCCTTTTGAATTTGTGACTTCTGAAGCTCAGTTAACGTACCTTGAACTTGGAATAAGTCTTTAGAAGCTACTTGTAAAAACGCTTTTCCTTGACCACCTAAGGCTTGAGATGAACTTTGCGCCGCATCTTTATCTAACTTTTGAACAACACCAGCAAAATTACTATAAATCGTAAGTTCTTTCTGCTTCTTACTTAACTCTTCTTTTTGCAACTTTCCTTTTTCTTTCTCAAGATCAATTGTTTTTTGTCCTATCTCTAACTCGTTTACTTGCTCGTCCATCGGATCTGTTACTTC
>NZ_JBCPSR010000035.1:0-510 GCF_051129805.1 Serratia sp. Je.1.23.a
CTTACCACTTTGTGATTCATGACTGGGGTGAAGTCGTAACAAGGTAACCGTAGGGGAACCTGCGGTTGGATCACCTCCTTACCTAATGATATTGATTCGCGTGAAGTGCTCACACAGATTGTCTGATAGAAACGTAATGAGCAAAAGCGCTACCTGTTGATGTAATGAGTCACTGACTCATGCTGATACGAACCGATTAAGACAGTCAGTTTAATCGGATTTTCGTGTCCCCATCGTCTAGAGGCCTAGGACACTGCCCTTTCACGGCTGTAACAGGGGTTCGAATCCCCTTGGGGACGCCAATCCGATAATGAGTGAAAGACATTATCACCGGTTCTTGAAACCGAAAACATCTTAAAGATGACTCTTGCGAGTCGTGTTTAAGATATTGCTCTTTAACAATCTGGAACAAGCTGAAAATTGAAACATGACAGCTGAAACTTATCCCTCCGTAGAAGTATTGGGGTAAGGATTAACCTGTCATAGAGTCTCTCAAATGTAGCAGCACGA
>NZ_JBCPSR010000036.1:0-485 GCF_051129805.1 Serratia sp. Je.1.23.a
CCTTTAAGCATTGTATATGAAGATGACGCGGTTCTTATCATTAATAAAGAGGCGAACATGTCAACGATTCCGTCTAGAGAACATCCGACAAGGAGTGTTGCCAATGCGCTTTTATCTCATTATGATAAGCAGCACCTTGCAAGTACAGTGCACATCGTAACACGTTTAGATCGTGATACTTCGGGGCTTATGCTTATTGCAAAAAATCGTTTCGTGCATCATCTTTTATCGAAGCAGCATCAACAAAAAGCTGTGAAACGAACGTATGAAGCAATTGTTCACGGAAAGATTGTAGAACGAGAAGGAATGATTGATGCACCAATTGGTCGAAAATCTGATAGCATTATTGAGCGAACGGTTTGTGAGGATGGACAAAGGGCAGTTACTCATTTTAAGGTAATTGATAGTACATATCATAAGACACATGTAGCGCTTGAGCTTGAGACAGGAAGAACGCATCAAATTCGTGTGCATATGGCTCATAT
>NZ_JBCPSR010000037.1:0-480 GCF_051129805.1 Serratia sp. Je.1.23.a
GAATATGATATATTCATGCTATCCAATCATTATTTTTAGGGAGAATAGGGAAATGACAAACAACAATCAAATAGGTGAAAATAAGGAACAAACTATTTTTGATCATAAAGGAAATACGATTATGACAGAAGATAGAGAAATACACATTATTTCAAAATTCGAAGAACCTCTTATTGTCGTATTAGCAAATGTACTAAGTGATGAAGAGTGTGATGAATTGATTGAAATGTCTAAAAATAAAATGGAGCGTTCTAAAATTGGTTCATCACGTGATGTAAATGATATTCGAACAAGTAGCGGTGCATTTTTGGAAGACAATGAACTTACTTCAAAGATTGAAAAACGAATTTCATCTATCATGAATGTTCCGGTGGCGCACGGAGAAGGATTGCACATTTTAAATTATGAAGTGGATCAACAATATAAAGCACACTATGATTATTTTGCGGAACATAGTAGATCAGCTGCTAACAATCGTAT
>NZ_JBCPSR010000038.1:0-480 GCF_051129805.1 Serratia sp. Je.1.23.a
ATTCTAACCTTTTTCTTCCTTTTTTTCAAAGTAAAATAAGTAAGCATAAGGAGGGGAAACAATGGGATTTTGGAGTATGCATCGAAATATAAAAATTAGAATTATAACATCGTTTTTAACACGTACTGTGTCCACGATGATTTTTCCATTTATGGCGATTTATTTTTCCGTAAAGTTAGGTAGCGCGATTGCTGGTGCGTTACTACTTATTAATGTCATAGCTTCATTAGTAATTGGTTTATACGGTGGATATGTTGGAGACCGGCTTGGGCGTAAAAAGGTTATGATTATCGGTCAAAGTATACAAGTCATTTCCATTGCTTGTATGGGAGTTGCGAATTCGGATTACGTTGACTCACCGTGGTTAACATTTATCTTTATGCTAGTGAATAGTTTAGGATCGGGACTTATGAATCCTGCGACAGAAGCGATGTTAATTGATGTGAGTACATCTGAAAATCGAAAAGTGATGTACAGCAT
>NZ_JBCPSR010000039.1:0-477 GCF_051129805.1 Serratia sp. Je.1.23.a
ATATTTATCCGTATGGACATCTATATGACTTTTTATAAATTTGGGGTTCAAATAATCATTACTATATGGTAGAAAAAAGGTGCTTCCTAAGGCAATAAATACTTCTTTACGATTCAAACATTCTTTTATATATTGAAGCCCCTTTTCGAAATTAGAATATACATGTTTCTCCATATGAAATGTTTGATTATATTCTAACAACTGTGTATATCTTGCTACAGAAGGCACCGATGTGATAGTATCCATACGATATGCTGGTATACTATATAACTCTTCATTCGCTATTAAACTCATGTAACTAATGCTACCCATACTTTTTAATTTATCGTGAAGAATTGGTATATAGCATGAATAATAATAAGGGACATCAAAAGTTGGAATTAATTCTTTCATTTTCACTACAGCACTCACCCCGTATTTATTTTTTTACAGCCCTATCCAGTTCTCAACAGTATAATTCAACTGTAAGTCCTTAGT
>NZ_JBCPSR010000003.1:0-687719 GCF_051129805.1 Serratia sp. Je.1.23.a
TACCCCTGCGGGAATCACATAGGAATGAAGACGACGTCTGGCAACATGTTGTAGCATCTAAAAAATGACTACGAAGACGACAAAGACCCCATCTGATCCAGATATTGACTGATTAGACGACAAACGTATCTACCGGCTTTACAGCGAACAGGGCCTGTCGCTGCGGCTCAAACGTCCCCGCCGAAACAAATCAGGACAACGCCGACAACCACAGCCTCAGGGGCTGTATCCGAATCACGTCTGGGGCATGGATTTTGTCTCGGACGCGCTGTTTGACGGGCGACGACTGCGCCTGCTGACGGTTATCGACCTGTACACCCGCGAATGTCTGGGGATCAGCGTGGGGCAGAATCTGCGGTCAACAGAAGTCGCGGAGATGCTGGACAGCATAGCGCTCAGACGTCCTTTGCCACAGTTGCTGAAAACCGATAATGGTTCTGAATTTGCAGGAAAAATGCTGGACAGATGGGTGTATGAAAGAGGCATCAGGATCGACTTCTCACGCCCGGGCACTCCGACCGACAACGCGACGGTGGAGTCCTTCAACGGCAGGCTACGGCAGGAATGTCTGAACGAGAACTGGTTCATGTCTCTGGAAGATGCACGGTGCAAAATCGAGGCCTGACGCATACACTATAACCAGAGTCGTCCCCATTCTGCACTGGGCTGGATGACGCCCTCCGAATTCGCCGAAAAATCTGCCGATTGCCAGAATATGCAGCCAGATTGAAGCCGGTTATTCCTGATTATGAATGGATCACATACGGGGAGCGGGTCATTTTTCTGACGGGGTGACCTCATGTTGTATTAACAAACGGGGAGCAGGTCATGGCCATGTACATGACCGGTGAGCTGGTACATCATATTGATGAAATTATGACACTTTTTTACGTTGGGAGCCCCTCAGACGTACTGCTCTGCGGGGTGATTAGCTGATGAATAACCGTCTCGCCAGCAAACTCTGCCAAATCACCAGGGGATGCCTTTCGAGCCTGATGGTTTGGGGCTACGCGTAAGATAGCATTGCTGGTTTTGTCACGTAGATGCACTGCATAGGCGTGAACGGGAAAGTCGGAATATCACGAAACTTTTTTGCGAAGCCATCTTGTTAAGCCACTGTCCAGAATGAGTTCGGCTAACTTATCGGGGCCAATTAATGTAATGCCGTCGGCTTTGATACTTTCGGATAAAGATCCGCTGTGCCAGATAAAAAACATTCTTTTATAAGCAGTAGTTTCCCTGAAAACTTTTTCATACTCTCTAAGAGCGTCAACGTTCGCTCGCGATTTTATCTGCACAATTGCTTTCTCACTGGTAGTGGGCAATTCAAGCTCGAGATCCAGCGTTTTTTGTGTTTTTCCGACAATGCTGGTGCGTCGCCAGCCACTGGTTGAAAAAATAAGGTCAATCAGTAGTTCGAAATCCTGCCAGGTCAACAGTTGACACAGATTTTTAATCGCGGTCAGATACGCCTCCTCAGCCTTTTTCGCAGCTGAAACGGCAGGTAGATCCTCATCGTTTATTTTTCGAATAACATAATCCTGTGCGCTTACGTTGCATATCGTTCCCCGGTATCCCTGAACTTTTAAGAGGTCTCCGCTCAGGTGATCTGTCGTTAGCTGCACACCAGCGATACTTGTATTCTTCCACCCCTCAACTGTCTTTCGGAGTCGACTGCCATCCTCCAGGACATCTACCGGGCCAGTGGGAAGACACCAGTAGAGAAACCCACCCCAAAAAGTGATGAATACTGTCTCTGCTCCTGCCGTGTAGAAAGTTTTAATCTGCCTTAAATCACTGGTCGCGACGGCTTTCCGCATATCACGGATATTGAGCCAAATATCATGGACTTCTTCCCATCGCCCCTCAACACAGAGATTGTCCGGGGTTTCATGATAACCAAACCGAAGTGTGCCATTCGAAAGACACTCGCGCTCCCATTCACCAGCCTCGCCAAGCTTGATAAACTGCACTACTGTCGGGGTGATTTTTTCCATAATGTTCCGGCGGGGTTAGGGTATCTGCTGATATAAAACAGGAGATGTTCAGTTATTTCAATCCAAACTGGCAATGCGTCGTGAGAGAATCTATGCAGACTTCAACACTCTATGTCATCGGAAATGGCTTCGATCTGTGGCATTCCATCCCGTCAAGCCTGGGGCATTTTAAGGACTTCCTCCGGACATCAAGTCCGGCTATCTACCTGGACGTTGAAGAATATTTGCCCGTGGGTGATGACTGGTGTGATCTTGAAACTGCCTTAGCTGGTTTTGATGCCGACATGCTTATCGACAATCTTGGCCATTTCATGAGTTCTTACGACGATGAGGACTGGAGTGATGCCGGTCATCATGATTTTCAGTATGAGGTGAAGCAGGTAGTCGGACGCCTTTCTAAGGACCTGCGTTTCCAATTCGGAGTGTGGATCCGACAGTTGCCGATACCCTCGTTTACAAATGCACCTAACCGTCTGTCAATGCTGGATCCACAGGCTTTTTTTCTGAGCTTTAATTACACCGATACTCTCAGGCGAATCTACAGAGTCGAACCAGAGCGTGTTCTTCACATCCACGGTTCTGCTGAAACGAGGGACGATGATTTAATTCTGGGGCATGCCTGGGAACCTGGATCCCGCCGCTCTCTCAACGAAAGATCCGATATAGCAGAGATTGATACCCGGCTCATGGAAGCGAACAGCACTATTGATAACTATTTCTTCACGACTTTTAAGCCTTCACAGAAGCTCATAGCTAAACACCGGTTTGTTTTTGAGGAGTTGAGTGAAGTAAAGAAGGTGGTGATTTTGGGACATTCTCTTTCTGAAGTTGATGCGGCTTATTTCCAGGCTCTTTTTCAGCAGAAATCCGTTGCAGCGGCACAATGGGTAATAGCGTGCCGCAGCGAAGAAGAGTGGGATGAGAAATCCCGCAACCTTGAACTAATGGGTATCAGACCAGCTTCTGTCAGAAAAGCGGTCTGGGATAAGCTGTAATTGTGTCCAGCACCTGATAGGTTCGATCGTATCCCCATCTGAAACTCGAGCCAAAGAATTACGATCTCCTTTCAGAGGCAAATTAACGACAGCTTAGAGCGTAAAACTGGCGGTCAGATACTTAGAGCCTCTTAACAATCATTCATTTCACATGGACAAAATGTCCCTGGGCGGCGTCAGTCCGGCGGCCTTTGAACAGGCCTCATCGTTAGAACAGAATTTGTCTACAGGTTTGGGGTCAGTCCAACAACGGCTCGGAAGTATCTTGATTATCCGTGGCGATTCCGTTACTCCAGTTAACGGTTTGGTTAATAGCCAAGTTATGTTGCCGCACTTCTGGGTTCCGCTAAATTCATGGTTGCACAAAATCAACATGGTACGCACCAATGCAAGATAAAAGTTCCAAACCTGCTTTCGAACGTTCAGGAAGCACTAAGAAAACATTCGTTTCGAACATGAATTGATTGAGGAAATTAACAAAGCTGCTGGTCCTGGGCAGTTCAGCTCATGGGTAAAAGAAGCTAGCTGGGAAAACTAGCTAAAATAGAGATGGAGTCGACAGGGAGTAAAAAGTAAAGAATGTTCTCTCCCTGTAATAAAAGAAGCTAAGTAGTGTTTTCTAAAACACCTCTTATCTCTTCTTTTTAGGCTTAATGTGAAGTTTAATATCATTTAGCTTCTGAAATCCATTTTCAATCGCTAAAATCACAGCCGAAACGTAAATATACATTTCTTTTGCTGAGTCAACGTCTATATTATCAATTATCTCATCATCATCTCTACCATGCGCAATGGTGTTTCTAACAAGTGTATAATCGCTTAACAGTGAATTTAACTTAGAGAAAGTTTCATGGGTTGTTAATCCAGGCACTGTATCATATGCTTTTTTAAACTTATCTGAAAACCGCTCATCGGTATCTTGACCGTATATTTTTTGATTTATATAACTCTCTAATGCCGCATATGACATAAAACAGGACATTTTGAAATTATTCTCATTGAGTAATGCGTATGCTTCTATGAGTAGCTCAAAGTAAAAAGGCTGGTGGTTTTTAGCCCCTACAATATTTAACTCGCAAACAACTTCATCTGAGTTTCCATGATCCATACCCGTAGAGTAATATGAACCGCTATAAATAATCTTGCTTAAATTATTATCTATAGCATCAATTTCCATCGCCGATATATATGGCGGGTTATTACCATCCATGTGAAATATGCAATCATCAAATTCAGATAGATTTTCTTTGTGAGGGTTGCTCGCGAAATATGAATTAATAAAGTCATCAGAATTCAATGAGTTTATATTAGAAAAAGCCGCTTTGGTTGCAGGGCAAACAGAATTTATCTTTTGTTTTATTTCATCCAAAACAAAAATCTTGTTCACAATCTCCACTTCAAAAACCTTAAAGAAATCGTAATCAAATCCCCAATTTCCTTTGAAGTAATAGTTCTTTTCTGCATAGCCATCATAACCATTGGAGTATGAATAATCGGGATCGACAGATGTAGTATAAAACAACCTATATTTCTTTATAATACCCAAAGATGAATTCACCAAGTCAATATCATCACGTAAAGCATCATACATTTCATTAATTTTCATTTCACACCTTATTAAATTAACCACTCACCTCTAATCCAAGCTTGCACTTCAGATAGACGATAAGCAGTAGCACCAATTTTAATACGTTTGGGGAACTTACCTTCCTTCCCAAGCTTACAGCGTGAGCTGCTCGCAAGAGTAGTCAGCCCGACAATCTTTCTCACGAATCATACGGTCATTGTTAGAAATGTTCTCAAGACCCTTTTTATCAACAACTGCCATTTTTTCATATTAGCCAGCCTTTTGTTTGAGGATTGTCACTTTTGACTCAACGCATGAGATGTTATTGAGGTATGTCGTCCAGAGATCTAACGCTTCCAGTTTCTTCACCATAAATTTACTTCGGTTGTAAATACCCGCCACACCGGGTAATGCAAGGCCTAACTGATCTGTTCCCTATTTATTCATACAGGCAGAGGCTAGCAACGTCGGCTTCAGACACAAAGCGTACAGCCTACAACACCGTAAGGTCTGTTCAGAGCGATCTGCGGACATAGCTAACAGCATTCAACGGGGAGCAAGTCACAAGGCTGTCTAACCTTATACACAACTCAAAAAATAATGGCTCTGTCGCGTTAGACGCCACGCAATTTCGCCCTGTCAGGGAGTTAAATTTTTCCAGATGTCATAGCCGATATAAGCTAGCGTTGAGGTAGCAAACAGGGCAAAAATGATGACAACGTAGCTGAATCTACCCTGACTTGCGGCAATTTGCGCCTCCAGATAGCTCTTTTGCTGGCTCACTGCCTCGGTCAACGCCTGCTGGCTGGTTTGCAGAGACTCAATTGCCTGGGTTAGTGGGGTCAAATGCTGCACCAGTGCTGCCGGGACGTCGGAAGACAACGTTTCAAGGCTGCTTAACACTTGCCTCCGATCGCTTTCCTGCCGTTCCGCGAGCATGGTTCGCGTCGTTTGCACTCCTTGGCTCACGCCCTTGAGCTGCTGGTCAAGTTCGCTTATCGACTGCTTTATTTGCTGCTGGGCCTGCATGATACTTTCCAGCCGTTCAGCCAACCGCTGGTCACGCTCTCGCGTCGACTGTTGCTCGCTGGCTTTCGCGGCGCAGGTTTCCTCCAGGAAGCGGTTAGCATTCAGCAGTTGCTGCAATAAGGCCTCAGCACTGTCGATACCCGTTTGCTGATACTGCTGTATTGCTGCCTGGACACTCTCATTTTGCTGGCCAAGAACATCCGACAGTTTTTCAAAGACCTCACCGGTCGCGGCTTTCAGCTGGCTATCATAGTGTGCCGATTGTTGGCTAAGCGCGGCACTAATATTCTGTTTTTTTTCTTCAACTTGCGTCGAAATAAAATCTCTCAGCTTACTTATCGCCCCAGGGACATCGTCGTCTTGCAGCTCACGTAACGATTTTTTCAGTGGATTAATGATTTCTTCGGTGTTTGCACCTACCGCATTAATGGCATCATTGATTTCTTCAACCTTATCTTTGGTGTCCAGAACCTCTGTGTTGAGTTTTTTTAACGAACTCTCAAGGGGATTGAGCGGCTCCTTGAGTATTTTTACCATTAACTCGGCGAGCGATTTTTCTTTATTTTTTATTTCACTGGTCACGTTCATGCCTTATCCAGAATACTTTTCAGTTAAATTCATTAAATCTTCCCGCTGATTTTTCAACGCAACGCAGGAGAAAACTTGTAATAACGCATCACAATCATCACGTTCCTGAAAGACTGAATCCAGACGCGTACTTAATGTTTTGAGATACTCTTCATCAAGAAAGTGAACAAACTGCTCGCAGCGGACAAGATCCTCTTGTGATTCAACAGCAATTCTCTTTAACTCGTCTTCGCACGATACGGCCTGTTGCTTAAGTGATATCTGTTTCTGAAGGGATTTATTCTGCTCTACCCGCAACTCCTCGAGAATTACCCCATCTTTGGTGAGTTCGCTTTTGTATTGATTATGGACGTTCTCTGCGGCAGCCATCCATTGTGAGGTCCACAACCGAATGACTTCCACTTTGGCATTATCAGCGGCATGGATGACACTGTTTTTATCCGATAAATAATTCGCAGAACTAAGATAGGTGTCGATCCAGTAGTCATTGAGCCTATAGCGAATAGCACTGAAGTTTTCATCAAGAATATCCTGAACCGCCTGTCTCGTAGGTTCAACTTTGTTGCGGGCCACTTTTTGCCAGTAGACCGCCTTATTTTTCACATCCAGCTGGATATTCTTAATTTTAGAGCAATAGTCGGCGATCATGCTATGTAAAGTGGTACATTTTTCACTGCTGTAACTTCCCTTCAATTTAAAGTTTGCGGCCTCTTCCGCAGCTTTATCGATAAGCCGTCGGCTGACAGGTAAAGCGTTATCTTTTAATAACCTCTCCGTTTTTTTTAATTTCTGCTGCGTCTGAGTAATAGCGTTTTTCCAAACCGTCAGTTTATCTTTTGTCTCTTGTTGCTGTTTTTTTAGCCCCAGCAGTTCTCTTTCGATTGCCGCCGTTTTTTCCTCCTGGATATATTTAACGCTGAGGTGGGTATCCAGGGTACTTCGCAGCCGTCCGAGTGGGCTTGTCGATGTTGCAATTTGTTCCAACAGTTCGCTACGCAAGTGGCTGACCATGGGGGCAACCCGGGCGTAAAGGGCGGTATCGTTTTCGGCCATACTCAGCCAACTGCTGCCAAACTCGAGCGGAAAGTAGAGGTTCCGATCTTTCGCCGCGTCGCTCAGGTTGCTAAAGCGTTCAATCTGTTCAATAAGGCGCTGACGTAACTGCGCGATATCGATAGCCGGATCGTTGCGAATCAGCGTCTTCACCGACTGCGCTGAGTAAGAATAGGTCGTCACGATACGAAACCGATGCGGCATCGCCTGCCAGTCCTCAATACCCGGCAGCGTGATAACCTGTGGCTGCAGGAAGCTCAAATCGTCGCCACGACCAATCAGCAGGACCAAATCAGCGAAGGGAAGATAGGTCTTCGCCATGTGATTTACATGCTTTTGCTCTTCCATATTGGCGGGATTATCACCAGGCAGATCCAGAATACGCACGCCGGGCGCTCCCGAAGTTTTTATCCTGAAAAAACGCCTCGGAATATGCACAATACAGGGAGAATCAACAACCAGTTCACCCCGTTCCATCTGCTTTCTGAGCTGCGCTAAGGTCTCTGTCATATCGTCGTCAGAGGCAAACCAGTGCGTTTTCGATTGCACAAACAATCCCCAGCGCTGGTCCGTTGAACGACGATATTCCATGGCGGTGGCGGTGGATGATTTTCCGGCTTCCCGCCGGCCGCGTAGCACGTGCGATAGCGTTGCCATCTGCTGCAGATCGATATCCATCAGGTCGAGCAGTAAGGTGGTTTTGCCGACCTGCGTCTTACCAAATATGACCACGTACGGTTCGGCATCGCTTTCCTTAAGTTGTATCCTTTCCTGAACGTCATGACTTAATGTCTTAATCAGCCGATCGTAGGCGCGAAAAGCCCACTCCGACTGCCGTGACTCTAACCGCTGCCAATAATCAATAACTTTCCCGGACGTCATCTCACTCACCACGGCTGGTGATTAATACTTGCAGGCCCGTAGCCGATGAACCCAGCTCATTGCGCAGGTCGTCGATAAGGGCATTCACATCGGCGATGGCTTTCGCGAGCCGATCCTTGCGCATCAGCATTTCGTCCATGTGATAACGCGCACGTAACGTTTCGCTAATCCGCTTACGCGCCGCGCTCATCGTGTCATCGAATTGATTGCGTAAATGCTCAATATGGTGGTCATGAACACTGGCAAGCATGACGTGTGCCTGGCTGCTCGCTTTTTTCTCAAAAGTACGCATTCGCGTTACTGCAGCCGCGGTCACGTAGGCCGCCGCCACAACGGCTGTTACCGCAACGGCAGCAGGATGCATCATCACCGGTGCGGGGGGAAGAGGTGAACCCGTCGGGTCAGCAGAAGGCTTATCCTGGCCAAAGAGCGCGCCGAGGATATCGGAATCGCCATCGCTGACAACGTCAATCGCCAGCACCGCGGCCAGTGATTTTATTGCGGTCTTGCCAAGATCAACCCCTGCGTTGAGAGTTTGAACCCCTTCTGCCGCGACGTTATCCGCGGATGTCTCGCCATCGTCCTGCTCAAGCGTGACGTAGGGCCGCAGCTCTTTGCAAATCTCAGGCATGGCGTACACAAGGCGGGTGTACTCTAGCGAGAGCACCGGGATCAATTCCACGCTCTTCCTCAGCTGTTTATTCACCACTGGGATGTTTTCCGCATTCGACGTGGCACCATGACTTAGCAACATTTTGATATTACTTATTTTTTCCGCATCCAGCTGTTCGTGTTGCACGGGCTGCCCGGCGCTATTCATATAGCCAAGTGCTACCAGCTTCTCCAGCTTCGGTGATGCAGGCAAGTTTGGGCGATCGTTGCCGTTTGGAATGGGCTTGAGTTTCGCCGCCGTCAATTGTTGCAGACTGTTCACATAGTCGTCGAAGAAATCAGCTGATGCGTCCTGCCATGAATCCTGAACCAGTTGCTGCAATTTGCCTTTTGTCTCACTGGTGGTATCAAATGCATTCGATATCCAGTTGGCAAATCCCTCATGCTCCTTGACCAGCCTACGGTCCATATTAGCCTTCGCCGCCTCAAAAGTTTTAGCGATGCACATTTTTACCTTTTTGGTATGCTCCTCCCGCAGTCCCTGCACGGCAGTGTCAAACACTTCCAGAGCTTCGGCCAGCACCTGGCTGCCATCGTCCTGGCCGCCTTTATCACTGTGGTAATACAGACGTGACTGGGTGCGGATCATATTCATGACGCGCGGCAGATCCTTACTAACAATCCCAGTAAGGTGGGTTAACTGGAGATAACGGTTGGTTTGTCCGGAAAAGTTAAGGTCGTCAATGGCCCGACGAAGGTGCGGCATCCATTCTGTTACGTATTCCGGATCGTCGGTGCCGGTTAAAATAATGTTGTTATCGGCATATTCGGCAGCGACATTGAAGGTTTCGGCCGCGCTTTTTCTTAATTCAGCTTGACGTTGCGGATTGTGGCGAAACGCTTCTGTCTTGGAGATAACAATATAAGGTTTACAATTCTTAAGCTCTTTTTCCAGCATATCTTTGACGATTTCGAGCTGCTGCTGGTTTGCCAGTCGCGTCTCATCGGTCACGATAATACAACCGCCTGCCGCTATCATCGCCTGACGCATCAGTTCCTGCCACTCACGATTTTCACGCTCTTGTTTTTCATAACCAGGAAGCAGTAACCAGGCCTGGTTATTGCGGGTAAAATAACGCTGCGGTACCTTCAGTATCGGCAGTAAATCCCCGGCATCAGGATCGCAGACCGCGTGCTGAAACTCGTTGACGTCGACGCCGATATCATCCAGCGTCAAACCATTTCCAGTTTCGACCAGGCGGCGGACATAACCCTGCGCTACTTTAGTCCCACGACTCTCGAGGATCAGTACCGGCATTTTCTCGCCGCGTCCTTCATTACTGCGTAACCAGCCGCTATTGTCATGATGCAGGTTATACAGGCTCGCCATCAGCGTCGTTTTACCCGCCCCTTGCGAGCCGCCTATCGCCACGATCCAGGTATCGGCGAGCACCTCAGCAAGCAGCAGTCGTCGCATGACCTCAAGTAATTTTTCATCAAGCTCCTCACCGTCAAGTGCGGAACAGGCCCCACGTAAACGACGCAAAGCATTATTCAGAGCCTTGAGCTGAATTTCAGGTGATTCCATTGGCATTTCTTATCCTCAGCAGGTCTTAATTATCCATCCTTATCGGTCGGCCCGTAGCCTGGTACGATAAGAACAACGGCGGTTGGTTTTGAAGTTGGAGTGAGTAACGTCCCTTTCAAAGAACCTTTTGTCCCAGCAGCATCCACGACAGTTTCGGAAAAGGTCACCGGCACAGCCACCAGTCGTACAAATGCACACGCGCTTAAAAAAGCAATGGAAGCGGTAATATGTATCGGTGATGTTCCTGTAATAATTAGCGCACCAGTCAATTTATATTAAAAATATGACCTGCTCTTCATGGATTAATACATCAGCGGCGTTAGTAAAGTCCGCTCCTGGCACACGTCAAAGGTCTCATCCGCATAGTCAAATGCGCCCTGAAGGGACCAGTCGCTCACAGGCTATAATTAGAAGCTTGTGTGTAGTCACTGTAGTTGCTTCAACGGATAAGAATTGGAGCTGCTGGAACCGTCGCTGTAGGCCTCAGTAATAATGATTTTTTTACCCTCAACAGCATATCTGACCGTGCTGTCTGCAGGATCATCCCGCCAGCGACCGGTGCTGTCAGGATTGTCAGATGCCCACATCACTTGATTGCCGATAAGTTTGCACTTGATGGCCCAGCGGGTTCCATCGTTCTGTCGGATATAATGTACGTAAGCAATACCTGACTCGACTTTATCCAGCCGCATGATTTTGAGGTCACGACCGAACATTGCCGCAGAAACAGCCTTGCAAACCTGACCCACCGTCACTTCAGAAGCCAGTACCGGAGCAGCAAACACGAGCGGAACAAGAAGCAGCAGTTTCTTCATATGGATCCATCCTTTTAGTTATGTTCTTGAATAACGCTTATCGTATATTTCGGCAACCTGAAGCATTTCTTGACGAATATTTAGCATTAGGATGACAGGACTGACTAATAAAATCCCTGGCGTAATCTCACGCACTCCCTGACGGTTAGCCCTGCTCCTGCTGTACATCCTCAGCGTGGTACGCGAACAAAACATCGGGCATGAGGCCCGTTTTCTCTATGGTTGCCAGCACGGACTGCGTTGAAGCCTCAGCGATAACCTTCATCGCTTCATCACGAATTTCGACATACGCTGGGTCTTCACGGGGCACGAAAGGCTCAAGGAGGTGGGCGATGGCTTTACCGTTAACAGAAAGGCTGAACGTGCCAGCGGCACGATCCACATTCCAGATGTAGATGAGTGGCCATAAACCCAGTTCGTCGCATTCGGCCTCACTGCGTATCCCCGGCAGATACACAGGCATTGACAGCTTTTCATCACTCAGCGTCAGCGCGATAAACTGTTGCGCCGTCAGTCGGGAACCCTGCCTGGGCGCAGCGTCAGGTTTTTTCTTTTTAAAGAATCCGAACATGGTCTTTCCTTGTTTATGATGAATCGGAGGGATAGTCACTGTCTTACAGAGCGGATGAATCAGAGCGTCACGGACCACAGCGCAGACTCGCGGTAACTCTCATTCGGCAAAAGTGATTTTTACACATTTCATGTCACCAGAAACGAGAATTACTTATCGCTTTTCCTGGCAAGATAGCCATGATGATGGCCAACACATTGCTAGCGTGGATGCTGGCACTATCACGAAGAAACGAGGGAGATTCCTTCGATTACATATGCAGCATTATTGGTTGCCGTTTTATTGGGAAGTGGAGTCGTCACTTTTCTTAACGTCCTTCTGCCCTCTTCCGCCAGATCGAACCTCATAAAGTTGTTTAGAAATCAGCAGGTATTCAATGGCAGGCCATGCTGTGGTTCACGCTGCATTTCAAAGGCGTCACCAACATCAGCAAATGCTCCGGACAAAGACGCGCTGTTCATGTGGGCCAGATGCCCAAACGTCCTCTTCCTGCTACTAACCAATCCTGTCATGCATCCATTTGATATGGCCGCTTTGAGCGAGGAGCGGAAGTTGACCGCGGTCAAATGACTAGCTAAGTCGTAGCGATACACTATTTGGATCTCAGTTATGTTGGTGTATTGTTAATATCTTACAAGTGGTTATCTGCCCCAGGAAGTAGAAATGCATCAGAAATACGTTTTTGTTAACACAGTTCCACCTGCAGAAGATTTTTGCCGTTTACGCGTCACTTCCGGAAGGTAACAGCTGAATGTCTGATGAACAGGAAACAAGACTAGAAACCGCCCTGCAAACATCTGTTTGAGGCGCCGGTTTTCATCCTCCAGATCCTTCATCTTTTTGATATCAGAGGCTTCCATGCCACCATACTTCGCTTTCCAGTTGTAATAGCTGGCTTCAGAGATGCCGGCTTCACGGCAGACATCCTTAACGGTACGTCCGGCTTCGACGGATTTCAGAACGGCAATGATCTGGTGCTCGGTGAATCGGATCTTACGCATAGCGATCTCCTCAGGTGACATAATCAGTATGTCGGAAGATCTCTAAAAATGAATGGGACGTTTTGGTGGGATACTTACAAGACCTTGGGCAGTTATGAGCGAGGAGCGGACAATGGTGCAGTTGAGCTGTTTAATTGCTCATAACTCGCTGATTCATATGATACTGGAAAAATATCTGATTGGAGCGAAAAGCAGGTACACCTGTTTTTCACTCCAATCAAATCACGCTAACTCAAGAAATATAATGTATATGCAGTTTGGGGGCCTCTTTTAGCACTTCATTCAATATTTCAGATTGAGGTTTTAGGTCAGTGATAAGATGTATGCTAATATTTGAACCAAAATGGTTTGCTCTATCTATTCCGGCCAGAAAAAGATCCACACTCTCGATATTATAAAATGATGTGTAATCAAAACGATTTATATTCTCGACATGAACATTACCCCCTCTGAGCCATATGACTTCATCGAAGGCGCCCAATACTTTATGGATTTCTTTGATATACTCTTCAGATTTGACGAGGGTTTTCAGCATGCTCTGTGAGCCATCAACTACAAGTACAATTTGACGAGGTTCTTCATTCGCAGAATACTCATCAAGTATTGAGCTGAGTGCCCCTTTTAAAGGCGACATATTTTGTGGTTTGAAATCATCAAGAAGTGCATAGTTTGTAGTAAAATCGACTTTATCATAGTTTAATAGTACCAGCTTACCGTCGGGGCCGATAGAATCATTATAAGCTTCAGCAACAGCATCGAAATATCTCTTTTTAAGGAGCAAAAACCTCTCATTCTCAGGCATCTTATGCTGTTTGCATTCAACTATTGCTCGAACAATATTAGGAGTGAGAGCTTCCGGGTGTCCCTGAACAACTACAATGTCAGGATGAACACATTGCCCTGTCGTCCTGCGATATGAAGGTTGGTAAATAATCTGCCCTAGTGGATTCGAATTTTTTTCAGCAACTACTACTTTTTGCCCCAGTTCAAGCAAGGAAGCACCGTCAGAGGACTGTACTAGTGTAAAGCCACGAGACTCAAAGAGTTGCAGGGTGATTATCAAACACCATAGTTCGTAAATTTGCCAGCGAAATGTCCAGAATGGTAAAGCTAGAATATCTTCTAGCTTTGTACTATTATAAAATTCTTCTACTAATGGCTTTAATTCTGCAAAGTCTTCTTGTCGCCAGAGGTTTTTGCTCCGTATGGCTGACAGGTAAGGAATTGCGTCTGTCGCTCCATAATACCCATCGTCAATTAACCCTTCTTCTTTGACGTGCTTACACATATCATGAATTCTCGAAGCAACACTTGTTGGGTCTGCATCATCGGGTTTTAGTGGCATCGGGGCATATCTAATATAACCCTTTCCATCATTATGTTTACAGCAAACAGTAGCAAATTCATTACAAACCTCGTTGAATTTGTCTTTGTCAAGGGTCTTGTTGAGCAGCTTTTGATATTTCCTGAACGCTTCGAAATTTATTGCTATCGACTCCCCATTAATATTGAAATTCCATTCAATATCGAGGGCATTTTTTGATGTTCTAATTAATGTACGTTCGCAATAAATCCAAATATCTTGGAACATTTGAGAAAGCGGTTCCATTGTCTCAAGCATAGCTGTCAGATACTTCTGAGCTGTGATTTTTTTACTCTCGTCGGAAGTGATAAATTTCTCGTCCGGTATACCTAGTTTATTAGCAAGTACAACCAGTAATTCACGATCCCGTGGAGAAGGGCCATACCCCTGTGCGACTCCAAGATTTTCGGTGTACCACAGTGCTCTGTGGATTTCTGCGCATTCTTTTATTGTCATGTTTACCTTCATAAATTATTAATTAATATTAGTGAAATTAAACTCCTCCAACAACCATAGTTAATCAAAGAACTGTTATGCTGATTCTTTGTCAAACTTATATTTTTCAGCAATATATTTTTCCGAGTTTTCAATGTACGGAAATACAGTACTTTCATTTATATTTAACAGATCGAGTTCTTTAAGAATTTGTTTCTTATTTTCAACAGTGATTCTCGTTATGGCAATTTCAGCCGTTCCTTCTTCGAGCATTACTGCATCTAGACCATACAATATAAATGCCCCAGACTGTGATGAAATCCTAGCATTACTTTTCTTTCCTTTTACACAGATTATCCTCCTTAAGTCCTCAGCAAGTATATTCATCTCAAAATACGATTTTTCTTCTCGTATGAAATGTCCTAGTTTTTTTATTGCTATTTGTTTGTTAAAATTCGGATGGTCAAAATCAATATCATCCTTATCTTTTTTTGGTAATCTAGCTAAATTCGCAATGCAACTTGCAACATCGGAGTCAAAATACTTAACATCACTACGCTTCATTGAGAAAATGATGACTTCTCCATCTTCCGTATGTGCTGATTTGCAAGAAAAATACAACGCAATAAGTGGATTTGATGTTATATCTAACAACCTTGTAGGCAACGAATAATGCTGCATACGAACAAGAGTATCTAGAGTATTCACATAGGATTGGAAGTCAGCTGAGTTTGATACTATCAATTCTTTATATAAGAGATGTTCACTTTCAAGGTGTAAAGGATTCCCTTCATCATCTTTTCTAAATAGGGATGGCTCCAGTTTGTATTTACTTTTATTTGAATGACCTCTATAAAAAACTTCTGAACCAACCTTTCTTTCAGCCGAAATAACTTTTGCAATAAAACCCTGAACAGTTGTAATCTTAGGGTTGTTATACTTTTTTGCAGACAATCTCACTGATTTTTCCGGCTCGAGAACATGCTCATCATTTATTATTCCTGCGTCTTTAAGCCGTAAAAAGAGATCTTCATCTTTGACGGCCCAATGAGTTCAGTTCATTTCCCAATTGCGGAAATCAAGTAGCATAGCTAAGGGCTTAATTCTTTCAAAAGGAATAGGTGGGAGATTTTCATTCAGCTCAAACTCTATAAATATTTTCCTCCCTCTTTCTTTGATTGAATTTAATTTTCCAATCCGCAGATCATTAATATCGCCTTCGTACGCAAATAAACAAGGATATCCTTTCAAAGTTTCAATTAAATCCGGGGTAAGAGACTGAAAAATGGCAGCAATAGATTCAGTCGTATATTCTAGGAATCTGCTTCTATCAAACTCGTAGGATTTTTCATCCCAAGCACCTTCTCTTGCGGTGACTAAAAGGTTGTACATGATGAAAGACGCTCCATTAAAGTTATCTTACATGCGGCAAGCAATCTATGTAAAAATATTATTAACTCTAAAATTTGATTAACATCTTGATTCGGGTATTAGAAATTTATACCTCGAAAAATTCAATAAAACAACAAATTAACCTGATGTAAATATCTCGCTAAGTGGACCATGAGACTTTACACATCGGACACGACGTGGTGTAACGTTCGTAATTTATGCATCTAACACGTTCCTGACTGGCTGCCCCAGTATCGTCATCAGCGGAGAAGTAAAGGTCCATGGTTACTCTTGAGAGTCCGCCCCTGACACTCAGCCGACAGTTAAACCTCTTTGCACACAGTTCCACATAGGATAAACGCCTTCGACGTTACCTCTAACTATGCTTCATTTTAAGAGTAAAACAGTAATGTTCACCCATGCTGCGGAACGCTCGTACCAGATTTATAGAACCCGCAGCTATTGGTGGTCATTCTGGTGGTCTTGACAGGATTAGAATTGAGAGTTAGCTTAATTATTAGCCAGTTACTGGCAAAGGCGATCCCAGTCAGAGGAGCCAAATTTAGAAAAGCCCGCTTAAGGAAACTTAAGCGGGCTTTTTGGTTTTGGAGATTGGGAGAACGGCGGCTAAGGGTGGCAGCAGACCTTATATTTTGAGCAGCATTCCAGCCGGTCTAGCGCAACAGCACTTTGCCTATCAGATAGGTTGTTGCCTGTCCGCCGATGTAAACGCGATCGCCCACTAGCTGGCAACGTAAATCCCCGCCACGCTCTAATCCCTGGTGCGCCAACATCTGCGTTTTATTCAGTTTTTCAGCCCAGTAAGGAATGAGCATGCTATGCGCCGAACCTGTAACAGGGTCTTCCGCTACGGCTTCGCCTGGGCAGAAGAAACGGCTAACAAAATCGTATTCACCGTCACCTGCAGCCGTTATACACACCATTTTTCCCAGGGGGGCATGCCATTGATATTCGGGCGTACAGTTTCGACCTGCTGCCGATTCTCCATTACTACCAGGTAATCACGCGCCACGCGCACTTCTTTGCATTCTGTGATGCCCAACGTGTCCAGCAATAATGCCGGTGGCATGACAGGCTTGGTTTCCCATGCAGGAAAATCGAGCGTCAGCCATTTATCGTTGCGCACCACCGTCAGCGGGCCAACAAATCGGGTAGCAAAATGAATAGTCGAACCTGGGTAATCAAGATGTTCAAAGATAACGTGCGCAGCTGCCAGTGTGGCATACCCACCAATCACTGTAGCTGCCCATAATACCAACGCTCTCCTGAAAACCACTCATCTGGGTCATCGCCTCCATAGTAATCAAGTGTAATACCTAACTCCTGCACGCCATCAGGAAGGATCAGTCCCCATTCCTTAGCAAGACTTCGTTCTCGGAGGAGTACCGATGAACTATTTTCAGAACATCCCTCTGCTATAAAACTTTGGAAATATTCCTCAGAGCGAAATAGACAGACTTCACTTGTAAACATATCCGGGAGGCAAATTACGGCAGTAATTCGAGGAGTGCCATCGCAATCTGCGGTGGAAAGCATAAAATTGGAACAGGCATTGATCATGGCCTGCGCGCATTCTGCCTTGGTATTCTGTTTACTGTATTTACCCTGAACAAGATTAATTTCTACGGGTATCTTGTAATTCCAGCAATACTGTTCTTCAGGGAAAACAGCACGCTCTGTGTTATGAAAAAATTCGGCCCAGCGATTAAGCGATTTTATACGGCGCGGAATGTTTCTGATTTTTGAACGATAATCTCTATTCAGGCGCCTGCTCATTTTAAAATCCTTTTTAGATTTATTTCAAATCAGTAAACATAATTATATTTCACATCAGCATTATGATTGTAAACATGCTCTTTTCCATCTTTATTATTTGCTATTGACGTAGAAATATTCTGTTTGGCATTAGTGCACCTTCCAAATTCATTCCATTTATCACAAATTGTTGTCGTTGTTTCTGTAGTAAAGAATTTTTGAACTTTTTTACTACCTAACTCTCTGTTATCATTTCCATAATTCAAATCCACTGTCGTAGCGTCTGATTTCGTTTGTATTAGACGATTAAGAGCATCATAATGATAAACTGTATTTCCACTATCATTTTTCAATGTGCTAACTCGATTTGATTCAGACACTCTATCTTTATCATCAATTAAAAATACTGTTTCCGCTCGACCTGTTTCCTTTGCTTTTCCAACAAGAATATTAGAGGTATCTTCAGATTTATTTATCTTCCCATTAACATCAGTTAAGAATACCCCCACCATTTCCTGTTTCATAATATCTTTTTTAGAACCACCCTGTTCAAGATAATACATTTCAAACGTCATGTTATACCTCCATGTTTTATCCTTTTTATCCATTGAGGTGTTAGTTTTGGTTACTAAAAAACCATCTTTATTTCTGCTTTTAATTATTCTATCACCTCGAAGATTCAATAGTGCACCACAGTCATCAAATTCCACATGCGAGTTGTCATTTATATAGTCATCTTCACTATTTATATGCATACTACTTTTTTTCAAAGAGTCACCAAATGATTGCTCTTGAACTAATATGAAATTATTAAAAGCATTAATTGAAATCACATCCTTTGTGCAGATATTTTCGTTTGGATATGCACTATATGGAAAAACAAACACCAGCCATAGCATCAATCTTTTTCTCAAAATAAACCTTCCTTATAATATAAAAACATCACTGTTTAACGATTATACACAGACATAGTTCCTTACTGTAAGGCATAGGGATGTGGCATGCAAATCTGGAGGCTGTAACGTTTAAAGCCTATCTTTATGGTGATAGGCTTTAACTATATAAAATATCTACATCTTGTCGCCTGAACACAACGTTATCAGAGTAAATAGCCTTACCTGCGACAAAACCCACAATAGCGATTATAGGTAAGCTGATAGTAGTGACCCGCTTCCCGTATGTGATCCATACATAATCAGAAATAACCGGTTTTTGGGACTGAGCTACCTGAAGCAGTTATAGCGAACAGCAGTCCTTATATTTTGAGCAGCATTCCAGCCGGTTTAGCGCAACAGCACTTTGCCTATCAGATAGGTTGTTGCCTGTCCGCCGATGTAAACGCGATCGCCCACTAGCTGGCAGCGTAAATCCCCGCCACGCTCTAATCCCTGGTGCGCCAACATCTGCGTTTTATTCAGTTTTTCGGCCCAGTAAGGAATGAGCATGCTATGCGCCGAACCTGTAACAGGGTCTTCCGCTACGGCTTCGCCTGGGCAGAAGAATCGGCTAACAAAATCGTATTCACCGTCACCTGCAGCCGTTATACACACCATTTTTCCCAGGGGAAGCATGCCATTGATATTCGGGCGTACAGTTTCGACCTGCTGCCGATTCTCCATTACTACCAGGTAATCACGCGCCACGCGCACTTCTTTGCATTCTGTGATGCCCAACGTTTCCAGCAATAATGCCGGTGGCATGACAGGCTTAGTTTCCCATGCAGGAAAATCGAGCGTCAGCCATTTATCGTTGCGTACCACCGTCAGCGGGCCAACAAATCGGGTAGCAAAATGAATAGTCGAACCTGGGTAATCAAGATGTTCAAAGATAACGTGCGCAGCTGCCAGTGTGGCATGCCCACACAGATTTATTTCAGCCAGGGAGGTAAACCATCGCAACTCAAAGCCAGTATAATTTGCGACAAAGAATGCTGTTTCTGACTGGTTATGCTGCTGGGCCATTTTCAATAATGTCTCATCAGGCAACCATTCTGTTAACGGGCATACCGCTGCGGCATTACCGCCAAAAGTCGTGTTGCTAAAGGCATCTATCATGTAAAAATCAATTTGTTGCATGGCGTAAATCTCTAATCGATCTTCGGGCAGCTCACACTCTATCACGCCACGACAACATGCAATTTCGTATTTTTCATGTATCCACATCCCCCCGAAAAAATGAAGATAGCGTCTAACTAACACTGAATACGGTATAGCGTTTTCTTGCGATATGAAGACCTCTGCTTCACGCCCTGAATAGCCGGCCCTCCAACCCGCTCCTACTGCGCTCTATTCGCCTAAATCAACAGCCGCACCCGATCATAAATCAGTCGGTCCTCCTGTCGTGCGGAGCGGGCGTGCTGGCGCAGAGTGCGAATCAGGTTATCTATCAGCGCATGAGCGGCGGTGCTGAGAATGCTGTTGCGCCGAGTCACGATATTCAGCCGTGCCGGATCGCAACTTTCCCGCAGCGCCAACGGCTGCAAACGCCCGGCAAACTGCGGCAGGCCGACCAACGGCGCCGGACACCAGGTACACATGTCCGCCGACTCTACCATCGCCTGCAGCATGCCCAGGGAATGCGCATGAATAATACGATTCGGATCGAGGTGAGCGCCGTGTTGGCTGAACAGTTGATAAATTAAATCGTCATGATTTTCCGGTGTGTAGTTCAGCACCCAATCCTGCTCCAGCAACTGGTGAATCGAGGTGCTTTGGCTCAACGAATGCCCCTGCCGCACCATCACCGCCGTTTCATAATCGAGCAAGGGTTCGCAATGAAACTCCTGCGGTGCCATCGAAACCGGAAGCGGGGTGATGGCAAAATCCATCGTGCCCTCACGCAGTTGTGATTGCGCGTTGGCCATCAGGCTTTCAAACAGTTCAAGTTTGACCTTGGGCATCTTTTTGCGAAAGGCCAACACCGCCGTCGGCAACACCGTCAACATCAACCATGGCGTAATAGCCGCTTTCACCTGCTCTTGCGCTAACCCGCGTAACCCCGCCATTTCATTATTAGCCTGTTCCAGCTGATTCAGCACCAACCGGGCATGTGCCAACAGCGTTTTCCCGTACGGCGTAAACCCCAGACCGCTCGGAGAGCGAAGCAGCAACGGCAGTTCCTGTTGTTGCTCCAGTTCACGCAAAGCGCGCGTAACCGCTGCCTGTGAAAGCCCCAATTGCCTCGCGGCGGCGCGGATACTGCCGCCGTCAGCGCTGGCCACCAATGCCTGTAACTGATGCAGTTTCATGACGCCCCCATGACAACCTATTGTTGTCAGCATAACCGAACGGCGGCTCCCCGACCAACGGGTTGTTTGCTAGTGTCAGGAGTATCTTGTTTTCCGCTTATCGAACGTCTGAAATCGAATATTCAATCAGGATACCGCGATGAATAATCCGCTTGTCTTACCTGAAATAGCGGCAGTTAAGCATGAAATGGTCGCTATCCGCCGCCATATTCATGCTCACCCCGAATTGGGGTTCAACGAGTTTGCCACCGGCGAGTTGGTCGCAAAACTGCTGTCCAACTGGGGCTATCAGGTTACACGGGAATTGGGGCAAACAGGCGTTGTCGCCACCTTGCGGCGAGGCTCGGGAAAATCACTGGGTTTGCGTGCCGATATGGATGCATTGCCGATTGAAGAAACCAGCGGATTAAGCTACACCAGCACCCACCGCGGCGTGATGCATGCCTGCGGTCATGATGGCCACACCACTATGCTGCTGGCAGCGGCGCGTTATCTGGCGCAACACTCTGATTTTACCGGGACTCTGCATCTGATTTTTCAGCCGGCGGAAGAAGGCGGCGGCGGCGCCAGAGTGATGATTGAAGACGGCTTGTTCGACCGGTTTCCCTGTGATGCGGTGTTCGCCATGCACAACGTACCCGGCTTTCCGGTCGGCCAGTTGGGCTTTGCCAGCGGCGCTTTCATGTGTTCGGCCGATACGGTCAATATTACCCTGCACGGTCATGGCGGCCACGGCGCGGTGCCGCAGCACACGGTCGATCCGGTGGTGGTTTGCGCCGCCATTGTGATGAGTCTGCAAACCATCGTCTCCAGAAATATCGATCCGCAGGAAACGGCAATCGTGACGGTTGGCGCGATCCAGGCAGGCCGTGCCGCCAACGTGATCCCTGCCACCGCAACCATGACGCTAAGCGTACGCGCACTGGATGAAGGAGTTCGCCAACGGCTGGAAAACCGCATTACGGCGCTGGTAGAAGCGCAAGCCGCCAGTTTTGGTGCTCGGGCGGACATTGATTACCAACAGGGTTATCCGGTTTTGGTAAATCACGTGGCAGAAACTGAGCTGGCGCGCACAGTCGCATTGGACTGGGCGGGTGAACAGCAGTTGATCCCGTCTCTGCGCCCCTTTACCGCCAGCGAAGACTTCGCATTTATGTTGGAAAAATGCCCCGGCAGCTATATCTCGATCGGCAATGGGGAAAGTACGCCCGGCAATTCGCTACATAACGCCGGTTACGATTTTAACGACGAGTGCCTGCCGATTGGCGCCACTTACTGGGTCAAGCTGGTCGAGCGCTTTTTGGCTTGATCCCTTTTGCACACCATTACGCCGAGGAACATAAAATGAAAACAAAGATTAGCCTGGTTCTCCTGCTGCCGCTGGCGTTAAGTTTCGCCGTTTCTGCTGGGGAATTCAGTGGCAAAGTAATTAAACTCGGCGTGGATCCGACCTATCCACCGCTGGAATTTAAAACGCCGCAGGGGGCGTTGACCGGATTTGGGGTCGATATTGCACAGGCAATGTGCGATCAAATACAGGCCAAATGCGTTTGGGTTGAGAGCAGTTGGGACGGAATGATCCCGGGGTTGCTGGCGAAAAAATTTGATGCGATTGCCTCGTCGATGACCATTACGCCGCAGCGCCAGGCGCAGATCGCCTTCTCGGATAAGGTGTCCAATGCGCCTGCACGATTAGTGGCCCGTAAAGGCAGCAACCTGCAACCCACGGCGGCTTCGCTGAAAGGTAAATCCATTGGCGTGCAGCAGGGATCCAGTCAGGAAACTTATGCCAACGCCCTGTGGCGGCCGGCCGGTGTTAACGTGGTGTCCTACCAGAGCCAGCAGGAAGCCAATGAGGATTTGATCAACGGCCGCTTAGATGCTTCGTTGCTGGCCAGCGTCAGTGCCAGCGAGTTTTTCCACACCCCAGCAGGAAAAGACTTTGCCTTTATCGGTGCCAAACTCAGTGACAGCAAATATTTCGGTATCGGTGACGGCATTGGGCTGCGTAAAGAGGATATCGCACTGCGTAACGCGTTCAATGCTGCGCTGCAGGCGATCATCGCCAACGGCACCTACAAGAAGGTGAACGATAAATACTTTGATTTTGACGTGTACGGCGCAGGCCACTAAAGGGGCTGGAATAGGGATACAGGGAAAACAATAAAAGGGCCAGGCGAATGCCTGACCCGATAAAAACGGTTACTTCACTTCGCCCATAGCCTTCAGCTTTTTGGACAGTTCGCGGCGTTCTTTGGACAAATCGGCATTTTTGATGATGTAATCATCAACGCGATCTTCATAGTCGCTGCGCATATTGGCAATGATGCCCTGAACGTCTTCAATGCTCATGCCCGGCTTGATGTACTCGCTCAGGTTATCGAGCAGCAGCACGCGTTTTTGGTTATCACGAACTTTCTTCTCGTTGTCGACAATTTCACGCTGCAGCTTATTTTTACGTCGGAACATACGCACAAACTCCAGAACGTCCTGGAAACTCGGCTTATTTGCATTATCCATCTTCATACCCTTGCTTTAGTAATACACAGATTCATTTGCTTACGGCCACAATGGTACCAAGATACAGGTTTGTGGCGGTCAGGCACAACACTCATCGCCCTATCTTACTCACTTTGGCGTCATGACAAAAACCCGAAGCGCCCGCTTCATGATCTGACCCCCTATTCACGCCCGCTGGCGGTACACACCTTGAGCAGATCGCCCAGTTCTTCCAACTGTTGCGTCAGTTCCATGCTCAACCATACGTAGCCATAAATTGGCGCTTCGCCGTGCTGACTGAAGCTGGCCTCCTGCATCAGGGTTTTCAATTCGGCGGCAATTTCGCTCAGTTGCCCCGCTTCTGCCGACAACTGTGTCTGCGGGCCGTCACGCATCGTTACTGCCAGCGACTGCAACGAATTCAGCGTTAGCAGTTGCGCACTGCGCAGCGTTTTGGCATTCAGCATAATAAAGTGGGTTTCGCGCGAGGCCCAATAAGCGTCGGCCAGCAATTCCAGCGTACAAACCAGGTTGCGGCTCAGCGTCTGCACCGCCTCGAAAACCGCTTTGGGGATGTGGGTCTCTTTGCTGCTGGGGACAATCAGGCCGCGTAATTTAACGACCTTATTGAGCAGGTCTTTCAGCTGTGGCTCCAGCCGCGGCCGTTCTATCATATTTGGTGACAGGTAAGCGCCGTAGATCTTGCTGACGTTTTCCAGGCAATCCGCCATCTCCATACGCCACAAAATATAAGCACGTTGCGGATAAATGCTGGTGAACAGCAACGCCAACAGCGAACCAAAAATGACGTCACCGCTGCGCCACAGTGCGGTATGCATATCACCGGCCCCCGCACCGCAAACCACCGCCAGCGTGATCCCCACCAGCAGCGCCATATAGGGCCGCTTACCGAGCGTCAGATAGCCACAGAAAAACATCACCACCCCGCACCACACCAGCATCAGCGGCAATGAGTAAAGCTCGAGATACAGGGCAATCAGCCCCGAGGCGGCGCCAAATACCGTACCTGCGATACGCTGCAACGCCCGTTGCAGCACATTGCCCCAGAACGAGATCGGTCCCATCACCACCACCAGCGTAATCAGTGGCCAGGTGCCTTCCGGCACTTCGAGCAGGCGGATCAGCATAAAGGTCAGGATAAACGCCAGCCCAATGCGCACGCCGTGCACAATGCGGTAATGGCGATAGGTCAGACGTTCGAACGAGGATATTTTTCTGTCGAGGCGCACGATGCATCCCGTTATCAGTGGCGAGAAAGAGCATCAGTTTAGCGGAGGAAAGGGTTGGGAGAAAAGGCGGATAAGGCGTCCCTCATCCGCGCTCAAGCCTTAAGCGGCATATTTATCCACCAACGCGCGTAAAATAGCGGCGGTTTCGGCATCCATCACACCGTCATATTTGCGTTGACGGAAATGCAGTTGGAAGGCGCGAACCAGCTGGCGGTAACCCTCTGCATTGGTCGCCGCCGAGGTGTCGTACCCATACCTGGCAAATAGCGCCAGTAAATCTTGCTGTGTAGGTACCCCCTGGCATTGATACTCATGCTGATAACGCTGCTTCACCGCGTCGTCATACCAGGCACCGACACCGGCCTGGTACAGCTGATGCCAAGGAAATTGCGGGCCGGGATCGCTTTTGCGGCCGGGGGCAATATCGGAATGTGCCACTACGTTAACCGGCGTGATATCCGGATAGCGCTGCAGAATATTTTGCGTCAATTGAGTTACCGCCGCGATCTGCTGCGGGTTAAAGGGTGGGAAAGTGATGTCTTCACCATCGCCGCTCGCCAGATTGACGATCTCAATGCCAATCGCGGTATCGTTGAGATTCGAACGATTGCCCCACTGGCTGGTGCCGGCGTGCCAGGCCCGCTCGACTTCATCGACCAGATTGAAAATCCTTACGCCGCTAAAGCCTGCCGCCTTATAGGTTGGATCTTCGGGATCCGGCACCAGATAATGGGCGCTGACCGACTTGCCGGTCAATGACTGCACCGAGTCGGCAAAATTCTGCGCGGTATAGTGCAGCACCAAAAAGCGCACCCGGTGGCCGAAGCTGGCTACCGAACGGTAGCTGTTGTAATCCATACTGAACATCGTAGATTCCTTGTGGGTTAAACACGTGTAATCCAACCACTGTAAAGGGCAAGAGTATTCGCCCCGGTTCATACTGGCGCAACTTGCAGCGCCCTACAATTCCTTCATGGACCTTGTCCACCCGTCAATGTTTAGCCAATTGCTAAATTTAAAGCAAGCTAAATTTAGCAAAAACGATATTTACCTTTTTGCTAAAGAATGCGATCATCCGGCCATGGAAACCAAAGAAATAAGACGCAATAATTTGCGCGAGCTGATGGCCAGCTACGCCCGGCAGGGTATCAACCAGAATGATTTTGCGGTGCTGGTTGAGTCCTCTTCGCCCACGTTGAGCCAAATCAGCGGTGAAAAGTCCTCCCGTAACCTGGGCGATAATCTCGCCAGGCGGATCGAGGCCAAACTGAACCTGCCCAAGGGTTGGTTCGACGTGTTCCATGAAAAAGAATTGGTGCGCCCGTTCGATAACGTGGCGGCAGAGTCGGATTTTCAACCTGCCCGCCTCAAGCCGGTGGTGTGGGAAGATACCGAACAGGACAAGGAAGAGTTTGTGGAAATTCCCCTGCTGGATATCAATTTTTCTGCTGGCGATGGCTGTTATGAAATTGTCGATCGTGAAGAGTTTTCGCTGATTTTCCGCCGCTACTACCTGCACAAGATGGGGGTGGCGGTGAATGCCGCGCGGATCATCCGCATTTCAGGATCCAGCATGGAGCCCCGGCTGCAAGACGGCGACGTGGTGGGGATCAATACCGATGATACTCGCATCCGTGAAGGGAAAACCTACGCGATTCGCCACGGTAACCTGCTGCGGGTAAAAGTGCTGATCGAACAGCCCGACGGTGGCGTCACTATTCGTTCGTTGAACCGGGAAGAATACCAGGACGAACACCTGAGCTACCCGCAGCGTAAAGACCAATTGGTGGTGCTGGGGCGCGTTTTCTGGTCGTCTTCGTCCTGGTAATGCGAGGATGCAGCAGGCGCCGCTAACCGGCGCCGTGCTGTTATTTGAAATCCACCACCATCTGCTGCTGAATGGACAGGCCCCGGGTCGACTGCACGCAACAGGCGATGTAGTCGGTAAAACGCGGCGGTTTCGGCATGCCCAGCTTAAGGATTTTGTCATTGCTGAACCGCACGTTGAGCATGGCGAAAGATCCATACAGGCGCATCGCTTTCAGCATCAGGCGTTCATTGCACGGCCCGAAAATATCTTTGAGCTGCTTGCGCATTTTCAACAGGGCTTCATAACTGACCTGCGCATAGTGATCGCCGAGCGGAGGCTTCTCCAGCGCAGCGGCAATGGCGCGATCGATGTCCGCGAAGCTAACGCTGCTCTCTTCACCGGCGGAGATATGGTAAACGTCGTTATCCAGCGTCTCGCTGTTCAACAGCATCACCATCGCATCAGCACAGTAATCAACCGGGATCACATCGATATTGTCCTGCAGCGAGCACATAAACTTACGCAGCATCAGCGCCATGCTGAACACCCAGAAAATACTGCTGGAAGGCTGACAGCCCAGGCGAGTATGCCCTACCACGATCGAAGGACGAGCAATCACCAGCGGTAGCTGCGGGCAATGTTGACGCATGAGCTGCTCAATGGTGGATTTGGAGCGGGTATATTCCACCAAATGCTCGGCCGTTTCTTCAAATTCACCGCTTTCCGCGACCAGTGAACCGGGTTCCGGCGCGCAAGACATTGCCGTCCCCACATGCAGGAAACGTTTTAATCCAGACACCTGCGCCATTCTTTTGGCGAATGCCAAAGTGCCTTCCACGTTAACCTTCCAAATAAGGGGGTTATTACCGAAAGAGGCTACGGCGGCACAATTAATAACGTGCGTTACATTGTTAATCCTTGTGTCTGCTAAAAAGTCAGCTGGCTCACTCAGATCCCCCAACAATATATTTTCTATCGTGATTTTAGAAAATAGTTCGGCTTCAATACTAAACTTCTCCATATTCATCCGAATACGGTCTAGCCCCTGCTGTGCATTATCAGCCCGCACTAACAGAAGATAGTTAATCGCCTGATTTTCTTTCAGTAATTTCTCAAGCACTGCACCACCGAGAAAGCCGGTAGCGCCGGTTAACAGCAGAGTTTTCATAATGCGTACCCACATTGGTATTGAATGTTGCTGATTGTATGTGGGGGTAATTAAACGGATATTAAATAAAACTCAGTAGTCTTATCTTATCTTTTCTTAATATTATCTTAAGGAATGTTTTGAAACATCGCAGCGGTATTTAGTAACACATTAATAAAAAACAAACCATAATAAACACCGCCGTTGACAGAGCATTGATATAAACTCTGATTTAATTCCCTGGTCAATATCATTCTCTTTATCCATCAGGAGTTTTTATGAGCTATAACCAAAAAGTCTGGTTGGGCATCCTAGTCCTGTGCAGCCTTTTCTGGCTGGCGGTGATTGGTGGTGTGTTATCGGCCCATAAAGCCTTTGATCGCGCACAGTTGCAAAATCAGCAGGAATATACGGCCAAATACTCTCAGCATTATCAGGGGGCAGCGGCATCAAGCCAGCCCCTGCAGGCACGTTCACACACTTGATGCGCCTCCCCCCTGAATGGGGTAGGGACAAGCTGGGTTAAGGATCCTATGATGCCCCTATGATCACAGGGAGAATAATATGGGTCGAAAGCTGGATAGCTTGCCACAAGCAGAACGTGAAAAAATTGAAGCCGATTTACTCGCTCTCAGCGTTATTTATAACGAACGTTATGGCATCAGCCCCAACAACAACGGTGCCAGTGCCGAAGAACAAGTGCCCGATTATTTACGTCCCTACTTTCGTCTGCGCCTGAACTACTACCGCAATGCGTAATGCCACTCATTTCGGTGATTAACGCTAACGACTGCTTGGCATCGCACATCTCGCCGTTACAATAGAGCAATATTCCCTACGCCACCTGAGAGATGCGATTTTGAGCAGCAAGGCACCGGCCACATTTTATATCCACGACTACGAGACCTTCGGTAAAAGTCCCTCTATGGATCGCCCGGCGCAGTTTGCCGGTGTGCGTACCGATATGGATTTCAACATTATCGAAGAGCCGTTGGTCATCTACTGCACCCCGGCCGATGACTACTTGCCCGATCCTGAAGCGGTGATGATCACCGGTATCACGCCGCAGCTGGCGCTGGCCAAAGGCGTCAACGAGGCCGAATTTGCGCGGCAGATCCATCAGGCGTTCAGCGTGCCTGGCACCTGCATTCTCGGTTACAACAACATCCGCTTCGATGACGAAGTCAGCCGTAATATTTTCTACCGCAGCTTCTACGATCCCTACGCCTACAGCTGGCAGAACGGTAATTCGCGTTGGGATCTGCTCGATGTGATGCGCGCCTGCTATGCGCTGCGCCCGGACGGCATCGTGTGGCCAGAAAACGAAGACGGCTTCCCCAGTTTCCGGCTGGAACACCTGACTCGTGCCAACGGCGTCGAGCATGAGCATGCCCATGACGCCATGTCAGACGTTTACGCCACTGTCGCCATGGCCAAACTGGTCAAACAGGCACAACCACGACTGTTTGATTTCCTGCTGCAACACCGCAATAAGCATAAGCTGAACGCCCTGATCGACATCGCAGAGATGACGCCATTGGTGCACGTTTCCGGCATGTTCGGCGCCGCGCGCGGCAACACCAGTTGGGTATCGCCGCTGGCCTGGCACCCGGACAACAAAAACGCCGTCATCATGTGCGATTTAGCCGGTGACATGACGCCATTACTGACGTTGAGCGCCGATGAACTGCGCGAACGGCTGTATACCCGCCGGGAAGATCTGGCGCCCGAACAATCACCGGTACCGATCAAACTGGTGCATATCAACAAGTGCCCGGTACTGGCGCCGGCCAAGACCTTGTTGCCGGAAAACGCCGAGCGACTGGGGATCGACCGTCAGGCCTGCCTGCAAAACTTGCAGTTGCTGCGCCAGCATCCGGAGGTGCGCGAAAAAGTGGTGGCGTTGTTCGCCGAAGCCGAACCTTTCAAAGGCTCTGACGACGTCGACGCCCGGCTGTATGACGGTTTCTTCAGCGATGCCGACAAGGCTGCGATGAAAATCATCCAGCAAACCAAGCCACAGAACCTGCCGGCACTGGATCTGACTTTCAGCGATGGGCGCATGAAGGAACTGTTGTTCCGTTTTCGTGCTCGCAACTATCCCAATACGCTGGACGACGCCGAGCAACGCCGCTGGTTACAGCACCGCCAGGAAGTATTAAGCGCCGAGCGAGTGCAGAGCTACGTGCTGCAACTGGAGTCGTTGTATAACCTGCATGAAGGCGATAAAGAAAAGACCGCGCTGTTGAAAGCGCTGTTTGAATACGGCAAAGAGTTGGTGGGGTAACAAAAACAATAAAGGGCGCCAAGGCGCCCTTTTTAATGCTTAGCGATAAAGGCTTAAGCCACGTCTTCGCTAGCCTGCGGTACCGGCAGACGGAAGCTGCGCGTCACGAAGGCCAGATAAATCAGACCAATCGCCGCCCATACCAGACCCAACGTCATTGAGCTGGCTTCCAGATTGATCCACAGTGCGCCAACAGTTAGCGCCCCCAATACCGGCAGGATCAGGTAGTTGAAGGTATCTTTAACGGTACGGTTCAACTTGTCGCGGATATAGAACTGCGAGATAACCGACAGGTTCACGAAGGTGAACGCCACGAGCGCACCGAAGTTAATCAACGCCGTCGCAGTCACCAGGTCAAACGACACCGCAGACAGCGCAATCACGCCGACCAACAGCACGTTAAGCGCTGGAGTACGCCATTTCGGGTGTACATAACCGAAGAAGCGCTCCGGGAATACGCCGTCACGGCCCATCACGTACATCAGGCGTGAAACACCGGCGTGCGACGCCATGCCTGAAGCCAGTACGGTTACGCAGGAGAACACCAGGATCACCGACTGGAAGAACTTACCGGCCACGTACAGCATGATTTCCGGCTGGGACGCATCAGGATCTTTGAAGCGCGAGATGTCCGGGAAGTACAGCTGCACGAAGTAAGACACCACGATAAAGATGATGCCGCCGATCAATGCCGTCAGGAAGATAGCTTTCGGGATCACATTCTCTGCATCTTTGGTTTCCTCAGACAGCGAACTGATGCCGTCAAAACCGAGGAACGAGAAGCACAAAATGGTCGCGCCGGTAATCATCGGTACCACGTGCGCATTCTCAGACCAGAACGGGCGGCTGCTGATCAGCGTGCCTGCACCTTCGCCATGCGAAATGCCATTCACCACCAGGAACAGGAACACGATCATGATCGCCACCTGCACCACCACGATAATGGAGTTCAGGTTTGCTACCAGCTTAATGCCGCGCAGGTTGAAAATCGTCATCAGCCCGACCAGCGCTGCCACGAAGATCCACGAAGGCACGCCCGGGAAGATGGCTTCCAGGTAAATTTTTGCCAACAGAATGTTGATCATCGGCATGAACAGGTAGTCCAGCAGTGATGACCAGCCCACCATAAAGCCGACGTGCGGGCTGATGGCCTTCTGGGCATAGGTATAAGCAGAACCGGCGGACGGGAATTTCCGTACCAGTTTGCCGTAGCTCAGTGCGGTAAACAGAACCGCCAGCAGAGCAAAGGCGTACGCCGTCGCGACGTGACCATCGGTCAGGCCGGAAACGATGCCAAAGGTATCGAAGATGGTCATTGGCTGCAGGTAAGCCAGGCCCATCATCACTACCGGAACTAAAGTCAGGGTTTTACGCAGCTGTGCGCGTTGAGCCGGTGCGGCGCTGATGATGTTATCGGACATTGCGCAGCCCCCCCTTACCTTCTGCCTTGCGGAATATAGACACGCCAAGACTTAAGGTTGCGGGGAAACTTCGCAACTTGCGACTGAATTCAAAAAGAAGGGGATTGGAAGCTGGATAACGAGTCAAGGCTGCCTTGGCTGCTCCATAATCGCTGCGACCGCAGCGGAAACCGGCGGGCACCGGTGCTAAAGTGAAAAATTGCCCCATCTTTCTTATCCTCATGAGTCACGACCATAAAGTTTTGTTTGATCGCGCACGAAACTATTTATCTATCCGGATCGGTGTCCGGCCTCGCTTGGTGTATGAAACGCACAGTTTGTAGAACATAAATGCAAAAAAAATAACCGACGCGTTAAAACGTCGGCTATCTGCATTAGGGATATTTTGCACCAAAAACCCTCCTGATGACAAGATCAGGAAGGCTTCTTAAACAAATTCTTTTCGCGATCGTTCGGAAAACAACCCTTACAGGTGAATTAATCCGCTATCGTTCTATCGCACATCAAGTTAATGCCACACATTTTACGCCCCTTCAGGCATTTTTCAACATCCAATCAATCTCGGTTTCAGTCACCAGACGCTCAAATTGCATCAGTTCATCCATCTTGCAGGCATGGTAAACGTGGGCAAAACGTTCGCCCAGATACTGCGTCAAGGCTTGCTGATGCTCAAACTCGTACAGCGCGTCGCTTTGGCGAATGGGGAACGGCACCCCTTCTTGTTCAAGACCATTACCGGTCACCGGCTCAGGCAATGGCAATTCATTGTCCAGCCCGTAAAGTATGCCTGACAGGATCGCCGCCACCACCAGATAAGGGTTGGCATCTGCCCCCGCTACGCGGTATTCCACGCGATGATTCTCCGGCTCGCCGCAGGGAATGCGCAGCGCCACGGTGCGATTGTTGTGCCCCCAGGACGCCTGAGTGGGTACATACATGCCCGGCTGGAAGCGGCGAAAGGCATTCACATTGGGAGCCAGCAGCGCCATCGAGGCCGGCATCAGGGTGATCATCCCCGCCAGCGCACGGTGCAACAGCGCCGAGTCTTCGCCATCGGGTTGCACGAACAGATTATTGCCGTTGCCGTCCAGCATGCTGATATGCACATGCATGCCGCTACCGGCGTATTCCTCATAGGGCTTTGCCATAAAGGTGGCGTGCAGGTGATGATTTTCCGCCACCAGCCGTACCAGGCGTTTCAACGACAGCGCGTGATCGCAGGCCAGCAGCACGTTATCGGTATGCTGCAGATTTACCTCAAACTGGCCGGGTGACGCTTCCGCCACCGCACCGTCCGCCGGTAAGCCCTGCATCTGCGCCAGGGTGTCGATGTCGTTGAGTACTTCGGCAAAATGATTCAGATTGTCCAGCGAGTAAACCTGGCTCTGCATATTGCGCTCCTGGGTGCCGGGCGCACAGGGCGGTTGCAAATACCCCTCAGAGTCTCGCTGTCGATCAATGAGATAGAACTCCAACTCTACCGCTACCACCGGGAACATGCCGCGCTGGCGCAATGCCTGCCAAACTCGATTCAGGACATTACGGGGTTCAACGTCAAAGGGAGTACCATCTTCATCCAGCATGGTCAGCAACACCTGACCGATATTGTCCGGATCCGCCGCTGACGGCGTCAGCGTTCCTGCCACCGGCATACACACGCGGTCCGGTTCGCCCAGTTCCTGACCCAGGCCCGCCTCTTCCACCACGTTGCCCAAAATATCCATAGCGAATACCGAGGCGGGGAAGTAGCAGCCTTTTTCCAATTTTTTCAGTCCGGAGACGGGAATACGTTTACCGCGGAAGGAACCATTCAGGTCAGTGAGAAGGATGTCGATATACTGCGTTGAGGGATGGCGTTCCAAATAGTGAGCAACCTCACGTTGGAACGCGCTACTTCGCCTCTCTTCATTATGCTGTGCAAAATTTTCAACTGCTGCGATATTGGTTTGCATACATCACCCGCCATTATGCTTTGAGAACGCTGCTGCGTCCGCCTGCCGATAGGTTCAACACATGGTCTGATTTCTCTGTAGACTGCGCCACAGCGGGCGCTCAAAATAACATCCATAATATGAAACATAGCCTTAACACAAATAGTTTGCAAATGTTACAATCCTGTTTGATTATTCGCCACCGGCTGCTAAATTGATAAAATATTGACCGAAAAGGCGTTAACACTCTTTTTACGTGCAGAATTTCGTCCGCCAAAACGGGGGTGGTCATGGGCAATATATTTTCCAATTCCGACACAACTACCGATATCATGCTGTGCCGATATCACTCAGGCAGGCACCTGATACCCATATTCATTTCTGCCTGTCGTCCCTACCAGAAGGAAGTACCGCTATGAGCGAAGTCAGCTTGGCGCCGGGTAAGCGCCTGTCACAGATCCGTCTGCAATTGGGTTTGTCGCAGCGCCGGGTCGCCGAACTGTCCGGGTTAACCCACAGCGCAATCAGCACCATCGAACAGGACAAAGTCAGTCCGGCTATCAGTACGCTGCAAAAGCTGCTGAAAGTTTATGGGCTTTCGCTGTCTGCCTTCTTTGCCGAACCTGAAGCCGCCAATGAGCCCAAAGTGGTCATAGAAGCCGAGGATCTGATTGAGATAGGCAGCCAGGGGGTATCGATGAAGCTGGTGCATAACGGCAGTCCAACGCGCAATCTGGCGATGATGCTGGAAACCTATCAGCCCGGCACTACCACCGGCGAAAAAATAAAGCACCAGGGCGAGGAGATCGGCACCCTGCTGGAAGGTGAGATCATGCTGACGATCAACGGCCAGACCCATTGCCTGACCGCCGGTCAAAGCTATGCCATCAACACCGGCATTCCACACAGCTTCAGCAATACCTCGGCGCGCGTCTGCCGCATCGTCAGCGCACATACCCCGACTACCTTCTGACCTTGTTCGGCGGAGGCCCCATGACGGAACACGTTGCCAGTTATTATGCCGCCACCGCCAACACGTTCGCGCCCTACCCGGCGCTGAACGAGGGTATCCGCTGCGACGTCTGCATTATTGGCGGCGGCTTCACCGGCCTGTCGTCGGCGTTGCATCTGGTCGAAGCCGGTTATGACGTGGTGGTATTGGAGGCCGCACGCATCGGCTGGGGTGCCAGCGGCCGCAACGGCGGGCAGGTAGTCAACTCTTACAGCCGCGATATCGACGTCATTGAAGCGCGTTATGGCGCTGACACCGCCGCCATGCTCGGCAGCATGATGTTCGAAGGCGCAGAGATTATCCGCAAGCGCATCGATCAATACGCCATCGCCTGTGACTACCGGCCCGGCGGCATCTTCGCCGCTTTGAACCCTAAACAAAGCCACGCGCTGCAGCGGCAACAGGCCCGTTGGCGGCGCTATGGCAATAACCAATTGGAATGGCTGGATCGGCAGGCTATCCGCCGCGAGATCGCCAGCGATCGTTACGTCGGCGGTTTGCTGGACCGCAACGGCGGCCATTTGCACCCGCTCAATCTGGCGCTGGGCGAAGCCGACGCGGTGCGCCGTCACGGTGGGCGGCTGTTCGAACAGTCAGCCGCCACGCGCATTGATTACGCGGAACCGGCAAAGGTGCACACCGCCCAAGGCTCGGTCAGCGCCAACTTTGTGATCGCTGCCGGCAACGCCTACCTTGGCGATCGGCTTGAGCCGCGGCTCAGCCGGTTGAGCATGCCCTGCGGCTCACAAATCCTCGCCACCGAACCGTTATCCAAAGATATGGCGCTGTCGCTGCTGCCCAATAATTTCTGCGTCGAAGACTGCAATTACCTGCTGGACTACTTTCGTCTGACCGCCGACAACCGGCTGCTGTATGGCGGCGGCGTGGTATACGGCGCTCGCGATCCCGCCGATATCGATCCGCTGATCCTGCCCAAAATGCTGAAAACCTTCCCGCAGCTGAAACAGGTGCGCATTGATTACCGCTGGAGCGGCAACTTTCTGCTGACGCTCTCGCGCATGCCGCAATTCGGTCGCCTGGAAAACAATGTCTATTATATGCAGGGCGATAGCGGCCACGGCGTCACCTGCACTCATTTGGCCGGCAAGCTGATCGCCGAAGTGCTGCGCGGTGATGCCGAACGTTTTGACGCCTTCGCTCGCTTGCCACACCTGCCTTTCTTTGGGGGCCGCCAGCTGCGTGTGCCTTTCACCGCCCTGGGAGCGGCCTATTATGCGTTGCGCGACCGCCTGGGATTCTAGCGTCATCCGCCAGGAATTTTTTCATCTCAGTTATGCCTTTTAGTTTGTTGCGAAATACGCAATCTGTGTTACAAAAGACTTACTTTAGCCATCTAAACACCTAAACGTCTTTAATTACACTATGCCAACCCCTACGCCCTCACGCCTCGAGATGCGCAATATCTCGATCGCCTTTGCCGGCTTCAATGCCCTGCAAAACGTCGATTTCACCCTGCAAGGAGGCTCAACACACGCATTGGTCGGGGCCAACGGGGCAGGAAAATCCACCTTGATGGCGATCCTTTCCGGCGCGCACGACCATTATCGCGGCGAGATTTTTATCGACGGCCAGCAAGTGGATATTCATTCCCCGCTGCAAGCCCGGCAATACGGCATCCACGTGGTGCAGCAGGAAGTGGACGTGGCGTTGATCCCCACGCTATCCGTGGCGGAAAACATCATGCTCGATTGGCTGAACGAACCGGGCCATCTGCTTAACTGGGCGCAACTGTACCGTCAGGCGGCGCAGCTACTGACACAGCTGGATTTGACTATTAACCTGCGCCAGCGTTTGTCGGAGTGCACCCTGGCGGAAAAACAGCAGGTGCTGCTGGCACGCGCGCTCTCCCACCGCTGTCGTTTTCTGGTGCTCGATGAACCCACTGCCCCGCTCGATCGCGCCGAAAGCGAACGCCTGTTTCGCGTGGTGCGCCGCCTGCAGTCCGAAGGTATCGGCGTGGTGTTTATTTCCCACCGTATCCACGAATTGAGTGAAATTTGCGACCGCCTGACGGTGCTGCGCGATGGCCGTCACGTCAGTGAGGATGCCATGCAGGGCCTGAGCGGCGAGCAGATCGTCGAGAAAATGCTCGGTCACCGGCTGGACGATATTTTCCCGCCCCCACGCCCACCGCACGGTTCTCGCCCGCTGCTACGGGTGGAAGGCCTGCACGATCGCCATAAGCTGCGCGACGTCAGCCTGCAACTGCATCAGGGGGAAATTCTTGGCATCGCCGGGCTGGCCGGCGCGGGAAAAACCGAACTGTGCAAGGCGTTATTTGGCGCCTCACCTGCGCGAATTGAACGGGGGGAACTGCTGGGGAAACCCTGGGCCCCCCGCGCTCCACATCTTAGCGTCGAGCAAGGGCTGGCGCTGGTGCCGGAAGAGCGGCGTAAAGAAGGCATTTTTATCGACGAAGCTATTCCGATGAACCTGAGCGTCAGCGCCGACGACAGCTTTTCCCGCTGGAGCCTATTCAGCCGCCGCCAGGAACTGCGTTGGGCGCGCGACATCATGCAGCACCTGAATATTCGCGCCTCCGGACCGCAGCAGAAGCTGGCGCGGCTTTCCGGTGGCAATCAGCAAAAGGTGGCGATTGGCAAATGGCTGCGCGGCGACGCTAGCGTACTGATTTTCGACGAACCAACCAAAGGTGTGGACATCAAGGCCAAACAAGAGCTGTTCACCCTGATCGACGACCTGGCACGCAACGGCAAAGGCATTATTTATGCTTCCGGCGAGTTCTCGGAGCTGGTCGGCCTGTGCGATCGCATCTGCGTGCTGTGGGATGGCCGGGTCGTCGCGGAACTGAATGCCGCCGACATTGATGAAGAAACCCTATTACTGTATTCCACCGGAGGAACCCCAGCGTGAGTAAAGAATTGTCCCTGCAAACTGCGCAACCCTGGCGCCATCAGCTGTTTGAGTTTCTCTACAAATGGGGGATGTTACTCACCGTTGTCGCGCTGATTGCCCTGTTCGGGATAGCGTCGGACAACTTCCTCGATCCGAACAACATCATCAATATTCTGCGTTCGATTGCCATCGTCACAGTCATCGCCATCGGAGTATCGATATCGCTGTCGGTCGGCGGTTTCGACCTCTCCGTTGGCTCCACCGCTTCACTGGCCAACGCCCTGGTGGTTTCGCTGTTCGTCTGGTACGGCTTCGGCACCACCGGTGCGATTGTGCTGACGTTACTGATTTGTACCCTGGTCGGCCTGTTCAATGCATTCCTGATCGTGGTGTTGAAAATCCCCGATATGCTGGCGACGCTGGCCAGCCTGTTTGTGATCCAGGGCGTGGCGATGACCTACAGCTACGGCGGATCAATCACCCAGAATATGCTGCTGCCGAACGGCGATATGGCCGAAGGCCTGATCCCGGAGGTCTTTTCCTCACTGGGCCAGGTGCCGGTGATCGTGTTGATCATGCTGGCAGTCACGGTAGTGGTGCAGCTTTTCCTGTCGCTGACCAAACATGGCCGCCGCATGTATGCCATTGGCGGTAATCCGGAAGCCGCGCGCCTGTCGGGTATTCGCACAGTACGTTACAGGGTTGCCGCCTATGTTATCTCTGCCCTTCTGGCCTCGCTTGGCGGCATATTGCTGGCGTCACGTATCGGCTCTTCGCAGGTGAACGCCGGTGGCGGTTATCTGATGGATGCGGTCGCTGCCGCTTACATTGGTTTCTCGCTGGCCGGCTCCGGCAAGCCCAACGCGCTCGGCACACTGGTGGGCGCGGTGATCCTCGGCGTGTTGCAAAACGGCCTGGTGATGCTCTCCGTTCCCTACTATGCCATGGACATTATCAAAGGTTTGGTGTTGGCCCTGGCGCTGGCAATAACCTACATCCAGAAACGCTAACTCCCTCTCTCGGCGCAGATTCTGCTGCGCCCTTTTTCCCTTGTATTCATGCGGTTAATGATTCCCCTCGCCTAAACACATACAAATGATACGAATTATCATTTGCGTTTACATTTTGTCGAAAATCCTTACAATAGCCTGACGAAACGGCGAACCCCGCAATGACGGGGCAAGTTTCTAATTATTATTCAACACGTTAAAACGACACTTTGTCGATTTACATCAGACCAGGAAAGGTTTGCCTCATGGAAAAGCCACGTTATAACAAATTAACCGCATTGATCATTGCTACATTGACCAGCGCCGGCGCCGTCGCTGCGCAACCAGACGCTCAGGACACCATGGTGGTAACCGCTTCCGGTTTCCAGCAGAAAATCCAGGACTCCCCGGCGTCCATTTCGGTCATCCCACGTCAGCAAATTGAAGACAAAGCCTACCGCGATATTACCGATGCGTTGAAAGACGTGCCGGGCGTCGTGGTAACCGGCGGTGGCAGCAGCAGCGATATCAGCATCCGCGGCATGTCCTCCAAATACACCTTGATCCTGGTCGACGGCAAACGCGTAGACACCCGCGGCACCCGCCCGAACAGCGACAACGCAGGCATTGAACAAGGCTGGCTGCCGCCGCTGGAAGCGATTGAACGCATCGAAGTGGTACGCGGCCCGATGTCTTCGCTGTACGGCTCCGACGCCATGGGCGGCGTAATCAACGTCATCACCCGCAAAACCTCCACCACTCAGGCATGGAAAGGTTCACTGCACGGTGACGCCACCTTCCAGGAAAACAGCAATTCCGGCGATATTTTCCAGACCAACGCCTACGCTTCCGGCCCGCTGATTGAAGGCCTGCTGGGCCTGCGGGTCAACGGCCTGCTGTCGCGCCGCGCCGAGGACCAAATCCTCAACGGCTTCAATGAACAGCGCATGCGCAGCGGCACCGCGGTATTCAGCCTGACGCCAAACGAACAGAACGACTTCGATTTCGAAGTCGGCCGCTCTTTGCAGGATCGTAACAGTACGCCGGGTAAATCCATGGCGACCGAAAACTGCCGCAACAAAAAGTGTACGCCGAACAGTGCCAGCGACAGCCTCTACACCCGTACCAACTACGCGGTAACCCACAACGGTTATTACGACTTCGGCAACACCACCAGTTATATTCAGCGCGAAGAGACCAACAACCCCGGCCGCGATATGAAGATGTACAACACCATCTTCAATACGCAAACCCAGTTTGATCTCGGCAGCCATATGCTGAACCTGGGCGGCCAGTACCGTTACGAAAAATTGAGTGATGGCGGTAATCAGTTAGCCGCAGCCGATAAGCTGAACCAGCTGACGCGCTGGAGCTGGGCGCTGTTTGCCGAAGACGAATGGGCGATGACCAACGACTTCAGCCTGACCAGCGGTATCCGTATGGATCAGGACCAGAACTACGGCAACCACTGGACGCCGCGCATGTATGGCGTCTGGCACCTAACCGAGCAATTTACGTTGAAAGGCGGCGTCTCCGCGGGCTATCGCTCACCGGATCTGCGCCAATCCTCCGCCGGCTGGGGGCAAATCACCGGCGGTGGCCGTACTTCAATCATTATCGGTAACCCGGATCTGAAGCCAGAGAAGAGCCTGAGCGAAGAGATCGGCGTGATGTGGGATAACCAGCAAGGGCTGAACGCCAGCGTTACCCTGTTTAACACCGACTTCAAAGACAAAATCACCGAAGTGCGTCGCTGTGACAGCGGCGACGGCGACGCGCAGTGCATGATCGGCAATACGCCGTATTACTTCATCAGCGACCGTACTAACGTCGATAAAGCCAATATGCGCGGCGTAGAAGCCACTTTCGGTTGGGAAATCACCAAAGATTGGCAGTTGACCACCAACTATACCTACACCACCTCCGAACAGAAGAGCGGGGATTTCCAGGGCAAACCGCTGAACCAAATGCCGAAGCATATGGTTAACAGCGTCTTGGACTGGCAGGCCACGCATGACGTCAGCCTGTGGTCGCGCGTTAACTTCCGCAGCAAGACTTCGGACTACATGAGCCGCTCTTCGATGGCCAAGAGCACGCCGTCTTATACCTTTGTTGACGCCGGCCTGAGCTACCAGGCGAATAAAAATCTGATGGTGACCGGCGGGGTTTACAACATCCTCGACAAGACCGTCGATTACGATAACTACAATACCGTGCTGGATGGCCGCCGTTACACCGTCGGCATGACCTACAACTTCTGATGCCACTTTGGGCGCGCGCTGCGCGCCCTTTTTATTTCTCTCACCCAAGGAAGCCACAATGACATTACGCCGCTCCCCTATGGTTCTCGCCCTGCTGGCCTGTATCGCGCTGGCCGGCTGTAACGGCAAGGTTCGCACGCCGGCCGCGGATGCTCCTGCGACCGTCAGTTTTCAACATCTGAACGGCACCACCGAAGTGAAAAAGCACCCACAGCGCGTAGTGGTGCTGGACTATGCTTCACTGGAAACATTGCAGTTGCTGGGCGTAGAGCCGCTGGCACTGCCGGGCAACCGCACCATGCTACCGGACAGCCTGAAACAGTACCAAAATGCCAAATACCTCAATGCCGGGACCCTGTTTGAGCCGGATATGGCCACGCTACGCGCTGCCAAACCGGATCTGATCCTGATCGCCGGTCGTTCCTCCAAGGCCTATGCCGAACTCAGCGGCATTGCGCCGACGTTAAATATGGCAATCGATCCGCAGGATCAACTGGGCAGCCTGAAACAGCGCACCCTGCAACTGGGTGAGCTATTCGATAAACAGCCGCAGGCTCAGGCTGCAGTAGACAAACTGGACGCCGAGATTGCGGCGATCAAACCGCAGGTGGCCAAAGCCGGGCGTGGCCTGGTGGTGTTGTTCTCCGGCGGGAAAATCAGCGCCTACGCGCCCAAGAGCCGTTTCAGCTTTACCTATGACGCCCTCGGGTTCCAGTCTGCGCTGCAAAGCGACAACGCCGATGTCCGCGGCAATAAACTCACCCCGGAACAAGTGGCTCAGTTGAACCCGGACTGGCTGTTCATTATCGATCGCGATGCAGCCACCGGTCGTCCGAACGCGGTAGCTCCGCAGAAGATCCTCACCACCACGGCGTTGAAAAATACCGTAGCGGTCAAGAAAGGTCAGGTGGTTTATCTGCCGGCGGCTGAGGTCTATCTTTCCGGCGGCATCATCACCAGCCAGCATATCGTCGAACGCGTCGCCAAAGCGCTGAACAAGAAGTAATAAAAAACCCGGCGCTGTGAAGTGCCGGGTTTTTTGCTATCCACCAGGGATCAAATCGACGGTTGGTTCACCAACCCGTCAATCAGCACCTGCGGCGTTCCCTGCGAGCAACGCTCAATGCGCCCACGAACGCCATACACCCGCGCCAGACTCTGCGGCGTGATCACCTCTTCCGGCGCACCGTCGGCAATCAATTCGCCATCCTGCAGCATCAGCACGTGATCGCCATGACGCAGCGCTATATTGATGTCATGCACCACCACCACCGTGATGATATTGCGTTTGCGCGTCTCTTTGCGTACCAAATCCATCACGTGGAACTGATAGTTAAGATCGAGCGCGCTCAGCGGTTCATCCAGCAGCAGCAACGAAGGCTGACGGATCAGCGACTGCGCCAACCCCACCAACTGTTTCTGTCCGCCGGAAAGCTGATCGAGATAGCTCAGCGCCAGGTGGGCAATGCCAAGCTGCTCCAGCAGCGCCATTACCTCGGCCTCGCTGCCGGCATTGCTGCGGCCGCCCGAAGCGCGTTGCGCCACGATGATCGATTCCAGCACGTGCAGATGCACACCGGCTGGCAATGACTGTGGCAAATACACTACCTTCTCCGCACGGCGGGCGAATGGCATCTGCATCAAATCGATATCGTCCAGCCACAGTTTCCCCTGTGCAGGGTTTAAACCCGCCAGCGAGCGCAGCAGCGTTGACTTACCGCTGCCGTTCGGCCCCAGCAGCACGGTGATTTGCCCGCGCGGCAGCATCGGAACCGCCAGGTTGCTGATAACCTGACGCTTGGAGTAACCAGCGGAGAAGCCTTCAATACGCAATCCCTGATTCATACATTCCCCCGATGACGCAGAATAATGCTCAGGAAGAATGGCACGCCCACCAGCGAGGTAACGATGCCCACCGGAATGATAATGCCCGGGATCAGGTTTTTCGACGCCACGGAGGCCATCGACAGTACCAGCGCGCCAATCAACGCACTGGCCGGCAAATAGAAACGGTGATCTTCACCGAAGATCATTCGGGCGATGTGCGGCGCCACCAGGCCGATAAAACCGATAGGCCCAACAAAGGCCACCGCCAGCGCGGAAAGAATGCTGATGCGCAACAGGGTCGTCAGGCGCAGGCGGCGCACGTCGATACCGAAGCTCACCGCACGATCTTCACCCAAACGCAGCGCGGTCAACTTCCACGAGCTCATCATCGACAATGGCAGCAGCACGACGAATACGCCGAGCAAAATGCCCAGTTTGTCCCACGAAGCCCGCGCCAGGCTGCCCATAGTCCAGAACACCAGCCCCTGCAGCGTATCTTCGCTGGCAATAAACTGCATCATGGAAACCAGGGCGTTAAAGGTGAACACCAGCGCGATGCCAAACAGCACCACGCCAGAGGTGGCCACCCGTGTCCAACGCGTAATGCCGTCCAACATCAATGCGGCGAACAGGGCGAAAATAAACGCGTTAGCGGAAATAAACCATTGATCGGGGATGCCCGGAACGCCAATCCCCAACACGATAGCCAGCGCCGCACCGAAAGCCGCGGCAGAAGAGACGCCGAGGGTAAAGGGACTGGCCAGTGGGTTATTGAGGATGGTCTGCATTTCTGCACCGGCCAGGCCAAGCGCAAAGCCCACCACCACCGCCATCAAGGCGTAAGGCAGGCGGATATCCCAGACGATAACCCGCGTGCCGGCGTCGGCCGCCGCAGGATCAATCAGGGTTTGCCACAGGGAAGACAAAGAAAGCCCGGATGGGCCCATGGTAAAATCCAGCAGCAGCGAACCCATAATCGCCAGTGCCAACACCCCCATCATCAATAAACGGTGGCGGAGAATATGGTGATAACGCCCCATGGCGTTGACGTCGGGTTTCCCCTTGGCGTCAGGCATAGGATCGGTGGATACGCTCATTATTTCGGATACCTGTTACGACAATGACCACAGCGGCGCGGAAACGGCCGCCTGAACGGAATAAGCAGCCGCTAACAATAAAGCAAACGATAATACTTATCAATCATATCAATAGCTATTACCTGCCATATAAAGATGTAACACTTTATTTTATAACGTTATTAACCGACCCCTTGCCATACCCTCGCCGCAGTGCCCAGGGTTAACAATTCCGAAAATATCGCCCCACTCTGCACAGCTGTGACAAATTGCAATAAAACCACATAGAATCCAAATCCTGACTGGTCACTGGCGCCCGCGCCGGGCCGGATATTTAGGGCCGGTTTTCGGGACCCTTATCAAAGAGGCTGCAATGAGAAGTCGAACACCTGCGTTAACGCCTAAAAAACCCGCCCTGCTGCACTGGCTGGTGCAAAGCCCACGGCTGGCTGATGACGCCCAATTACAACGCCAGATGCGGCTTACCTTGGTGCCTTCTCCCGCCACGCCCTGGTTGAATGCCGCCGGGGTGGCGTTGCTGCTGCTGGGCTATATCTGGCTGAGCCACAAGGCGATCGGCGTGGGTCTGTTGCTGCTGCTGTTGTTGCTGACCGGCGGACGTTGGTGGCTGGCGCGAGCCAATCCGCTCCGTTGGCCCAACGCGATGCTGGTGACGGTACTGCTGTGGTGCGCACTGGTGGGCGCTGTCGCCCTGATGGCCATGCTTTCTGGCCGCATGGTGCTCATCTTGTTTGCCGGCTTGCTGATTACCGGACTGGCCTTCTGGCTGATGCAACGCCACGCCGCAGCACCGCGTTTTGCCCTGCTGGAAATCATGGTGCTGACGCTGCCCTATTTGCTGGCCGCGCCGCTGTCACGCGTGCAAAACCTGTTTTTACTGGCGGATATCATCCCGCTGTGGCTAGTGTTGGTCCATGGGTTGACCACGTCTTATCATCGCCAGCTCGCTGAGCGCGTCACCCTGAGCGCGGAAAAACAGCAAGCCGCCCATCAGGATCATTTGACCGGTTTCCTCAACCGTGCAGGGGGTGAAGCCGTGATGCAGGATATTTGTCGTCCTTCGGCAACGGTGCATCCGCTTTCCCATCTGTTTATTTTCGACTTTACCCCGCTGGCGGCGTTGTATCAGAGCCACGGCGTGCAGATCGGCGATGACGTGCTGCGCACCATCGGCGAACGCCTGAAAATGTTGGTGCGCCCCAGTGATTTTGTCTGCCGCTATACCGGCGGCCAGTTTCTGATCCTGGTTCACGACCTGCCTTACGGTTCCGAAGGTGAATTTTTGGCACGCTTCATTCCGGCACTGGAAGCCCCCTACGCTTTTGGCGCATTCGGTGAGGTATCGCTGCAGCTCAATACCGGCGTATTGGCGTTAACCCAGGATTATCAATCGGTTGACAGTTTGATGACCGCGGCGCAGCGGGCGCTGACGGTAAAAGGGAAGGAATAGCTAGTCAGGGGATAAGGATAACGCGGCGGGCTCCCGCCGCGTTTCATACAAGACGTTAATTCACGTCCATTTTCGGGAATTCCATTTCGCTGTACTTCACGACACGGGTGCCGCGCGTCAGCTTGTAACCGAACCAAATGATCAGGAACAGCGGAATGCCGATGTAGGTCGCGGTCACGCCGTACCAGTCGATTCGATCTTGCAGGAATGCCTGATAGTTCTGACCCAACGTGATGATCAGGCACAGCACAAAGGCAAAGATCGGGCCCAGCGGGAAGAAGCCGGAACGGTAAGGTAAGTCGTTCAGGTCATGCCCCTGGATCATATAGCCACGACGGAAGCGGTAATGGCTGATGGCAATCCCCAACCAGGCAATAAAGCCGGTCATACCCGAGGTGTTCAGCAGCCACAGGTAAACCGACTGGTTGCCGAACATCGAACTCAGGAAGCACAGGCCCGCAACCACGGTCGTCGCATACAATGCATTACGTGGCACCCCGCCCTTCGACAGTTTGGCGAAGATACGCGGCGCTTTGCCTTCCGACGCCAGAGTAAACAGCATACGGGTTGAGGCGTACATCCCGGAGTTACCGGCAGACAATACCGCCGTCAGGATCACCGCGTTCATCACCGCCGCCGCCGACAGCAAACCGGCATGCTGGAACACCAGGGTGAACGGGCTGACGCTGATGTCTTTCACATCATTGCGCAGCAGGCTCGGATCGGTATAAGGAATAATCAGGCTGATAATCAGGATCGCGAAGATATAGAACAGCAGGATACGCCAGAACACCTGACGCACCGCGCGCGGGATATTTTTGCCCGGATTTTCAGATTCGCCGGCCGCGATGCCGATAAGCTCGGTACCCTGGAACGAGAAGCCGACGATCATCGCCACGCCTATCATCGCCGAGAACCCTCCGGCAAACGGCGCGTCGCCGATGGTCCAGTTCTGCCACCCCGCGTGCTCGCCCCCTTTGAGGATGCCGAAAATCATCAGCACGCCAATGGCGATAAAGATGATGACAGTGGTCACTTTGATCAGTGAGAACCAGTATTCTGCTTCGCCGAAACCTTTAACCGAAATGTAGTTCAACAGGAACATCAAGCACAGGAACAGCGCGCTCCAGATCCAACCCGGAGTATCCGGGAACCAATAGGTCATGACCAACTGCGACGCTACCAGGTCAACGGCGATGGTCACCGCCCAGTTGTACCAGTAGTTCCAACCCAGCGCGAAGCCGAAGCCTTCTTCCACATATTTGGCGCCGTAGGTGGAGAAAGAACCGGACACCGGCATAAAGGCCGCCAGTTCACCCAGGCTGGTCATCAAGAAGTACACCATCAGCCCGATCAACGCATAAGACAGCAATGCCCCGCCTGGGCCTGCCTGCGAAACGGTCGCCCCAGAGGCGACAAACAGACCGGTGCCGATAGAACCACCAATAGCAATCATGGTTAAGTGCCGCGCTTTCAGCTCGCGCCGCAATCCGGGTGCTGGTTGCCCCGATGTTTTTATATCCTGCTGAGCCATTCTTACCCTATCTGCTGGTCAAAAAAAATAAGGGCGGATTGTAACAAATACCCGCCGGCGAACTAGTAACATTGCACTGATATAAGATAGCTTCATAATTCAGGGCTAATTATTAGCAACGGCCCTCTAGGCCTTACTTACTGTCATTAATGTGACAGGGTGCAGATTTTTATGCTTCGTTTCTGCTTACGGAGGCATTTTTAGGACACAAGCGTGCAGTAGCTGAGAAAACGCTGCAGGGCGTTGGAGATGTGCTTTTGCCGGTGATGGATCAGATAAAGCGTTCGCATCAAGGGCGGCAACGGCAGCTGCAGTTCCACCAGCGCGCCGCTGGCCAACTGTTCGCCTATCACCCGCCGCGACAGGCAACTGATACCAATGCCGTGGCGAACCGCATGTTTGATCGCTTCCGAGTTCCCCAGCTCCATCACCAGCTGAAAGTGCGGCAGATGCGCCAGTAACAGATGATCCAACACTTCACGCGTGCCCGAGCCCCGTTCGCGCAGGATCCACGGCGCATTCGCCAACATCGCCAAGGTTAAAGGCTGGCCCGCCAGCGGATTGTCCGGTGCAGCGAACACCACCAGCTCATCCTCCAGCCACGGCTGGGTGACCAGCTCTGGCATATGGCAAGGGCCTTCGATCAGGCCTAAATCGACCCTAAAATCTGCGACCGCGACAATCACGTCCTGACTGTTTCCCACATTGAGCTCCAGCGGCGTGGCGGGAAAATCTTGCCGATAACGGGCAATCATCTCCGGCAACATATAGTTGCCGATGGTACTGCTGGCCGCGATACGCAGCGCACCGCCGTCATGGCGGAAGAGTTGCTCAATCTCTCCGGCCTGCTCCAGCAACGCCAGCGCCTTCGGGTACAGCAGCCGCCCATGCTCATTGATGACCAGACGTTTACCGACACGATCGAACAACTGCACGCCCAGCTGCCCTTCCAAATCGGCCAGCGCCGCACTGACTGCCGATTGCGATAACGCCAGAACGACCGAGGCCTGCGTGGTCGAACCGCTTTTCAGCACTTCGGTAAAAACTTCCAATTGACGTAAGGTGATATGCATAAACTTCTCGATATACAAAAAAGCGGCCTGTCAGTAAAGCCACTGAAACTCATGCTAAATCTGCGCCACTGGCCGGCAGCAACGCACAGGGTGAATAACACTAAGGTTATCACGTTTGCAGAAATCGACATGGGGGTCACTCATGCTTCAGGCCGCAGACTAACCACTTATTCAGATAGGTTATAAATATATAATCAATTTCTCTTTTATGTCGCCAGCACGTAGTCTTTGGCTCAAGGATTTGATGACAAGGGCTGACTTATGGCGACCAATACCACACACGATTTTCCAACGCGGCAATTTCCGCTATTCGGTCTACCTCGGCTGGTGCCGGGGCTGCTGCTAACCGGTGCCATCACTGCGCTGGCGGTCTGGGTAGGTGATATTCCCTGGGTAGCCGGGCTGGGACTGGGCGCGCTGACGCTGGCGATTTTGCTCGGTATTTTAGTCGGCAATACGCTGTATCCCTGGCTACAACCGAGCTGCCATGGCGGTGTTCAGCTCGCTAAACAGCGTTTATTGCGTCTGGGCATTATCCTTTACGGTTTTCGCCTGACGTTTCAGCAAATTGCTGACGTAGGCACCACCGGCATCATTATTGATGCATTGACCCTGAGCACCACTTTCCTGCTCGCCTGCTGGCTGGGTAAAAGAGTGTTCGGTATCGACAGCCAGACCGTGATGCTGATCGGCGCCGGCAGCAGCATTTGCGGCGCGGCGGCCGTGATGGCGACCGAGCCGGTGTTGAAAGCCGACTCCAACAAGGTGGCGGTGGCGGTAAGCACCGTGGTGGTCTTCGGTACGCTGGCGATCTTCGCTTATCCGTGGCTGTATCAGTTGAACGAGCATTTCCAGTGGCTGCCGTTTAATCAGGAAAGTTTCGGCATCTTTACCGGTTCAACCATTCATGAAGTGGCGCAGGTGGTCGCTGCCGGGCACGCTATCGGGCCGGATGCTGAAAACGCCGCGGTCATCGCCAAAATGATCCGCGTCATGATGCTGGCCCCTTTCCTGCTGCTGCTCTCAGGCTACATCAGCCGCAGCCGTAGCGCAGGAAGCACCGGTAGCCAGGCAGAAAAATCCGCGATAACCATTCCGTGGTTTGCGGTGCTGTTTATCGCCGTTGCCGGGTTGAACTCATTCGACCTGATCCCGGCGGCGCTGGTAAAACACCTGATTACCGCCGATACCTGGATGTTGGCGATGGCCATGGCGGCGCTGGGGTTGACCACCCACATCAGCGCGGTGCGCCAGGCCGGGGTTAAGCCAATCCTGCTCGCCACGTTGCTGTTCGTTTGGTTGATTGTGGGCGGCGGCGCCATTAACCTTCTGGTGCAGTATTTTATCTGATTTGCTTCCCTTCAGGCCCGCAACCGCGGGCCTGCGCTTTTCCTGCCATTCAATCCTTCCGCTATCAATGCCATAATGACGCCGATTACACAGGAGAATGAAAATGAAGTTTGTCGGTGCACATGTCAGCGCGTCAGGCGGCGTGGATCAGGCGGTTATCCGCGCGCACGAATTGGAGGCGACCGCATTCGCCCTGTTCACTAAAAATCAGCGTCAATGGAAGGCCGCCCCGCTGCCTGCCGACGTGATCGATAAGTTTAAAAGCGCCTGTGCGCAGTACGGCTACGGCCCAGGGCAGATCCTGCCGCACGACAGCTATCTGATTAACCTTGGCCATCCGGTGACCGAGGCGTTGGAAAAATCCCGCGAAGCCTTCCTTGATGAAATGCAGCGCTGCGAACAGCTGGGGCTGACCCTGCTGAACTTCCACCCCGGCAGCCACCTGTTGCAAATTGAGGAAGACAAATGCCTGGCACGCATCGCTGAATCCATCAACATGGTGCTGGACAAGACCGAGGGCGTGACGGCGGTTATCGAAAACACCGCCGGTCAGGGCAGCAATCTGGGCTTCAAATTTGAACATTTGGCGGCGATTATCGATGGCGTGGAAGACAAGAGCCGCGTCGGCGTTTGCATCGATACCTGCCACGCCTTTGCCGCCGGTTACGATTTGCGTACCGAAGAAACCTGCGAGCAGACGTTTAAAGAGCTCGGCGACATCGTGGGGTTCAAGTACCTGCGCGGCATGCACCTGAACGACGCCAAGAGCGAGTTTGGCAGCCGCGTCGACCGTCACCACAGCCTGGGTGAAGGCAATATCGGTAAAACAGTATTCAGCTATATCATGCGTGACGATCGTTTCAACAATATCCCGCTGATCCTGGAAACCGTAAACCCGGATATCTGGGCGGAAGAGATCGCCTGGCTGAAGGCGCAGCAGTAATTGCCAGATAAAAAAACCGGAGCCTGAGCTCCGGTTTTTTATTGCCTGCGCCAGCATTACGCTACCGTAGCCGCAGGGACTTCAGCGCGTTTCAGCAGTGCGTAAGACACCCCTGCCAACAGCGTACCGGCAACGATCGCCACCAGATACAACAGCACCGGTGTGATAGCGCCAGGGATCAGCAGAACGAACAACCCACCGTGCGGTGCCATCAGCTTGGCGCCGAATGCCATCGACAGTGCGCCGGTCAATGCACCACCCGCGATGCAGCATGGCAACACGCGCATCGGATCACGGGCTGCAAACGGAATGGCGCCTTCGGAGATAAAGCACAGGCCCAACACCAGCGCTGCTTTACCGCCTTCCTGCTCGGACTTCTCGAACTTGCGACGCGCCAGTAATGTTGCCAGACCCATCGCCAGCGGTGGCACCATACCGGCCGCCATAATGGCCGCCATAGGGGCATATACCGACGAGCTCAGCAGCGCCACACCAAAAGCATAGGCCGCCTTGTTAACCGGACCGCCCATATCGGTACACATCATGGCACCGAGGATCGCCCCCAGCAGCACCGCATTGGCGGTACCCAGTGATTGCAGCCAGTGAGTCAGCCCTTCCATAATTTTCGCTACCGGCGTGCCGACGATGAAAATCATGATCAAGCCGACAATCAGGCTGGCGACCAAGGGAATGATCAGGATCGGCTTCAGCGCTTCCATACTCTGCGGCAGACGCAGTTTGGTGCTGATAAATTTGGCCACATAGCCCGCCAGGAAACCGGCAATGATACCGCCGAGGAAACCGGCGCCGGTGCTGACGGCCAGCATGCCGCCAATTAACCCTGGTGTCAGGCCCGGACGGTCAGCGATCGAGAAGGCAATAAAACCGGCCAATACCGGCACCATCAGCGCAAAGGCTGAGCCGCCGCCGATCTGCATCAACGCCGCTGCCAGCGTGCCCTTGACTTCGAATGCCTTGATACCGAACACGAACGACAATGCGATACACAAACCACCCGCCACCACCATCGGCAGCATGTAAGACACGCCGGTCAACAGGTGACGATAAGGACCGGCGCTCTCTTTCTTCTTACCGGCGGTGGCCGGCGCACCGCTTTTTTGCGGTTGGAAAATCTCGGCCTCGGCCTGCGCCTTGTCCAGTTCCTGCGCCGTTTTTTTCAGCGCCAGACCGGTAGAGGTACGGTACATCGGCTTGCCGGCAAACTTATCCAGATCCACTTCAATGTCCGCCGCCACGATCACCAGGTCGGCCGCCGCCACTTCTTCTGGCGTAATGGCATTGCCGGCGCCGACGGAGCCGCGGGTTTCAACTTTCACCCACCAGCCACGCTTTTTGGCTTCGCTTTCAATGGCTTCGGCCGCCATAAAGGTATGGGCCACGCCGGTCGGGCAAGCGGTGATCGCCACGATACGTTTTTGACCGGCGGCTTTAGCCGGTTCGACGGCTGCCGCGGCCGGTGCCTGATAGGCTTTCGCTTCGGCCATCGCCTGCGCCAGGAAGGCTTCCGGCTCACGCACCGCATGCGCCACGTCACCCACATAAACCCGTTTGCCGTTCAGCGCGGCATCAGCAGGTACAGTTTGCCCTGCCACCACCACCAGTTCAGCCTCAGCGGCTGACTCAACCAACGTCAGGCCGGTTTTCACCGCAGCAGCGCCAAGCATGCGTTTCGCCAGGTGACTACGTGCCTGCCCCAGCGAATTGTCTATCATCAGCAGTGTTTTCATTCTGCCTCCTGCTATTGATTAAAAGGTTTCAGATCGACACGCGCCATCATCGCGGCCAACTGTGGACGGTCGGTCACGCCAACGTTGCTCTGGCTTACCGCCAGCGCAGCCACGGCGGTGGCCAAACGCAAAGTGTGTTCACTGGATTCACGCATCAGCAGGCCGTAAATCAGGCCGCCGACCATCGAGTCGCCGGCACCCACGGTGCTGACCACTTCGCAGGCCGGTGGCTTGGCAATCCAGGCGCCGGACGCGTTGACCCACAGCGCGCCTTCGGCACCGAGGGAGATAACCACGTGGGCAATGCCCTGATCGCGCAGCGCATGCGCCGCTTCGACCACGTCAGCCAGCTGCGGCAACGGACGCCCGGCCCAAATTTCCAGCTCGCGGCGATTCGGTTTCACCAACCACGGCGCCGCTTTCAAGCCGGCAACCAGGGCTTCACGGCTGCTGTCGAAAATGATGCACGGGCACTGGGCACGCAAACGGATCATCCAGTCGGTGAAAGCGTCGGGATCGACCCCCGCCGGCAGGCTGCCGCTGACCGCGACCATGTCGAACTGGCCCAGCCAGCTCAGGGAATCGGTCACGAAACGTTCCCAGTCCTGCCCGCTGACTTCAAAACCGGAGAAATTGAAATCGGTGACTTCACCGTCTTTTTCGGTCAGTTTGACGTTAATACGGGTCCGTCCCGGCACCACCTGGAAGCGGTTGGCAATGCCCAGATCGCTGAACAGCAGTTGGAAACCGTCCTGGTTGTCTTTTCCCAGGAAGCCGCCCACCGTCACATCAATACCCAGATCCTTCAGCACCTTGGCGACGTTGATGCCTTTCCCGGCGGCGTGAAGGCCGGCGGTTTTGACCAGATTCACTTCACCGCGCTCGATCTCCGGGCAAAAGCCCACCAGATCGTAAGCCGGATTCAAGGTAATTGTTGCTACTCTTCTGCTCATGCTGCGCCCTCGCCCAGTCCTTCGTTAATCGCTTCACCGATCGCCTTCAGCGCCGTTTCAGCATCTTCACCTTTGGCGGTAAAACGCAGGTGATGTCCTTTCTTCACGCCCAACGCCACCACCTTCATCAGGCTACGTCCGTTGGCCGGTTTGCCACTGCCATCCAGGTTAGTGACGGTAATTTCACTGCTGAATTGCTTGATTACATTGACCAGCGCCGTGCCCGGACGGGCATGCAGGCCATGTTCGTTACGGATCACGTACTCAGCGCTCAGCGTGGTATTTTCTTCTTCCACCTCACTGGTCAGCAATGCCAACAGCGTGACGGCATCCGCGTTCAGCAAGCGTTCAGCTTTGTTCGCCAACAGCAGATCGCTGAGGTAGTTCAGCACCGCCAGCGGCTGCGAGTCAGCCACCGACAGCGTCAGCAACAGCGCAACCTGCTCGCCCTCTTCATCAAACGGCTGCGCCGGACGGCTTACCGTAGCCGCGCTGGCCAAGTTGCCTTCGGTGCTGTCACTCAGCCAAATGCCCTGCCCCAGATTCAGCGGCTTGCGGGTGATGACGTCGCTGACGAATTGAGCGTTAACCGCACCGATTTTCTGCAGGCGGCCCGCATTCAGCGCCTGCAGCGTCATCAGGCTGTCGGCGGCCACGTCTAGCGCAATCAAGGAAGCGTCGAACTTGAATTCCGCCGTCAGCTTTTCGCCCATCAACAAGCTGCGTAACTCTTCTGCCGAGGTGGTTTTCGCCAGCTGTTCGGCTACGCTGTCGTCGCTCAGAACGTGGGTCAACTGACGCAACAGCGCCAGGTGTTCATCGGAACGTGCGGCAATGCCGATCACTACGTAAGCAGTTTGGCCTTCGCCCCACTCGATACCCTGAGGGAACTGAAACACCTGCACGCCGGTGTTCAGCACCAGATCGCGGGTATCGGTAGTGCCATGCGGGATGGCGATACCGTTCCCAAGATAAGTGGAAGTTTGCAGCTCACGCTGCAACATGCCGTCCACGTAAGGCGCGCTGACGCAGCCGGCCTCGGTCAGTGCGGCAGCCACCTGACGGATGGCTTCCTGTTTGTTACTCGCGGTAGCACCCAGGTGAATATCTTGCTGAGACAACTGGAACATGATTCTCCTCTCCTGCTGAATTGAATCGTTTCAGCTTCGTTGGGAAAAAGGAGCGTTACCGGTACGACATTATCGCGCCCATAACGCTGAAACGTTTCAAGGAGTGTGTAAGGCCCCATGAGCGAAAGCAAGTTTTCTCAATTTTGACGTGATAGATTTTTGACCTTACGCACACTTTTCCCTTAGGGTTACCAGTCGCAGCGCTAAAATGACATACTGTGCTGAAATTTTGCTGACGGAGGGAAACATGACTGTAGTGGCGGGCGTAGGCGTAATCATTGTCAATGAACAAGGGGAAATTTTGCTGGGCAAACGCTGCGGCAAGCACGCCCCCTTCTGGTCCATCCCCGGCGGGCATCTGGATGCCGGCGAAACCTTTGAACAGTGCGCACAGCGCGAGATCGCCGAAGAGACCGGGCTGATCATCGCCCCACCGAGCTTTGTCGGCATCAGCAATAATCTGCAAACCTGGCGCGCCGAGGGAAAGCATACGGTTTCCATCTGTTTGCTGACGCCCCATCCTGGCGGGGAAGCCGAGCTGAAAGAACCGGAAAAATGTGCTGAATGGCGCTGGTGCCTGCCGGATGCATTACCTGAACCGCATTTTGAAGCCAGCCGTAATGCCATTCATCTGTGGCAAACGGGCCAAACTTACCTACCGGCAAAATAGCTGTTTTCAATCACGGTTTAGCTCTCCTTTCCGTGATCTCGCTCATAGTCTGATAAATCCACATGAAAAATGCGTTATATAATCCAGAGTATAACGCTGAAAAATCCCCCGAACGACCATTTTTCTTCTAAAAATACCCCTATAGTATTAGATGACTTTACCAATAGTACCTATACTTCCTCAGGTATGTCGGCGCTCGTCCGGCACTTTTTTTTGGCAAGGTTTTCCTTGGTATTTCATAATTATAAGCGGATTCAATATGACCAATAAACTCACTGGCTTGATAAAAAAGCACCGCTGGGGATGGCTGTGGATTTTGCTGCTCGGAATTATCCTCGGGGCAGCATTATTGGCGGGTACCGCCACCGTATTCCATAAAACCAGCGACACCGCCTTCTGCGTCTCCTGCCACACCATGCAACAACCGCTGGCCGAATATCAGGGCAGCGTTCACTTCCAAAATACCAAGGGCATTCGCGCTGAATGTGCCGACTGTCACGTTCCCCATGAGCCACTCGACTACCTGTGGACCAAAATCCGCGCGGTAAAAGACATTTATGGCGAGATGGTGGGCACCATCGATACGCCTGAGAAATACGAGGCGCACAAGCTGGCCATGGCGCAGTCGGTCTGGAAAACGCTCAAAGAAAACGACTCCGCCACCTGCCGCTCTTGCCACAGCTTTGACGCAATGGACATCACCGCCCAACGGCCTGAAGCGCGTATCCAGCATCCGGTGGCCATCAAGCAGGGTGAAACCTGTATCGACTGCCATAAAGGCGTCGCACATATCCTGCCGGACATGAGCGGTGCAGCCCAGGCCGGAGCCGCCGAGTTGGCGAAAGCCGCCGCTGAAACCTCGCCAACCGCCACCACGTTGTACACCATTGCCACAGAACCCTTCTTCCTCAAACCGGACGACAGCCACAATGCCGGCAACCTGATGCCATCCACCGAAGTGCAGGTGGTGAAACAGGAAGGCGACAAAGTGCTGGCCAACGTCACCGGCTGGCAGCAAGACGGTGTCGCTGAAGTGTTCTACGCCGCGCAGGGCAAACGCATCCTCAGCGTGCTGCTGGGTGAAGACGCTCGCAAACTGCTGAAAACCGGCACCACCATGACCGATGCCGAAACCGGTCTGGTATGGCATCAGGTTTCTCTGCAAGTTTGGCTGCCGCGCAAACAACTGATCGACGATCAGCAAAAAATCTGGCGCTACACGGCAGATATGATGTCGGCCAACTGCACCGGTTGTCACGGCCTCACGGCCCTCGATCGCTTCAACGCCAACCAGTGGATCGGCGTAATTAAAGGTATGGCTCCACGCACTTCGCTGACGCAGGAACAGCTGCGCGTTCTGACACAGTACGTGCAGAAACACGCCAGTGACATGCAGCCAGCCGCACCAGCCAAGCTTTAAGGGAGAAGCGAAATGAGCAAGTATCAACAACAAGCGTTAAAAATGAGCCGCCGCCGCTTCCTGACTGGCGCGACCGCGCTGGCCGCAGCACCGCTACTGGCGGGCCTGTGGCCCAAGTCAGCGTTGGCCCAGGCCATCAGCCAGGCGCTGCCGCAATTCGTCGTGTTGCGTCAGGCACAAAAAGGCATTTTGACCGGCGCGCACTGGGGCGCCTTCGAAGCCATCGTCCAGGACGGTAAAATGGTCGGCGTGCAGCCGGTCAAAGACGATCCTTATCCGAACGAACTGATCACCATGGCGCCCTATCAGGTGCACGCCGAAAACCGTATCAAATACCCGATGGTGCGCAAAAGTTGGCTGGAAGGCGGCCCTGGCAGCCGTACCGAACTGCGTGGTCGTGACGAGTGGGTACGCGTTAGTTGGGACAAGGCGATTGATTTGGTCTGTGGTGAGATCACCCGCTTGCAGAAAGACCATGGCCCGCAGTCCATTTATGCCGGTTCTTATGGCTGGAAAAGCGTCGGGATGCTGCATAACAGCCGCACGCTGCTGCAACGCCTGATGAACCTGACCGGCGGCTTCCTTGGTTACGCGGGCGACTACTCCACCGGTGCCGCGCAGGTGATCATGTCGCACGTGGTGGGCTCCATGGAGGTTTACGAACAGCAGACCGCCTGGCCGAACGTGATTGAAAACAGCCAACTGGTGGTGCTGTGGGGCTGTAACCCGATGATCACGCTGAAAAACAGCTGGAACGTCCCGGACCACTACGGCCAGACGGGCTTTGAGGCGCTGAAGAAGAAAGGCACCCGAGTGATCAGCATTGATCCGGTACACAACGACAGCGCAAAATTCGTCGATGCGCAGTGGATCGCTCCGCGTCCTTATACCGACGGCGCCATGCTGATCGGCATCGCCCACACGCTACTGACCGAGAAGCTGCATAACCCGGACTTCCTGAAAACCTACACCGCCGGTTTCGACAAGTTCCAGGCTTATCTGTTGGGTGAAACCGACGGTACGCCGAAAACTGCCGAATGGGCGGCCGATGTGTGCGGCGTCGATGCTGACGTGCTGCGTCAGTTAGCACGCGACATGGCGAAAAATCGCACCATGATCATGGGCGGCTGGGGGATCCAACGCCAGCATCATGGCGAACAGCAGCATTGGCTATTGGTTACCGTGGCGGCGATGCTCGGCCAGATTGGCCTGCCGGGCGGCGGCTTCGGTTTCAGCTATCACTACTCCTCCGGCGGCAGCCCGACGGCGAAAGGCGGCATCATCTCCGGTATTTCTGCCGGTAACGCGCCGAAGAACTCACCGGCACCGATCCCGGTGGCGCGCATCGCCGAATGCCTGACCAACCCGGGCAAGACAATTAATTTCAACGGCGCACAGGTCACCTACCCCGAGGTGAAAATGGTGTATGTGGCGGGCGGCAACACCTTCCACCAGCATCAGGACACCAACAATCTGGTCAAGGCCTGGCAGCGGCCGGACACCATCGTGGTGAACGAGCCTTATTGGACCGCCACCGCCAAGCATGCCGATATCGTTCTGCCGGCCACCACCAGCTACGAACGCAACGATCTCGAAATGGGCGGCGATTACTCACAGCTTTATGTGTTCCCGATGCACCAGTGCGTCGCGCCGCAGCATGAATCACGCAGCGATTTCGATATTTTCGCGGCCATGGCGGCTAAGCTGGGGGTGCAGGACGCCTTTACCGAAGGCAAAGATGAAACCCAATGGCTGAAAGGCATGTACGATGACATGAAAACTCAGGCACGTGCTGCACGGGTAGCCCTGCCACCGTTCGATATGTTCTGGGAGTCCAACAACTACGTGCGCTTCCCGGTGCCGGAGGCCAATACCCAATGGGTGCGTTTCGCCGACTATCGCGAAAACCCGCTGCTCAATCCACTGGGGACGCCATCCGGTAAAATCGAGATCTACTCCGACGCCATTGCCAAAATGAAGTATCAGGATTGCCCAGGCATTCCGACCTGGATGCCGCCGCATGAATGGTATCGCGGCCCGGAAGCGGTGAAATACCCGCTGTCGCTGAACACCGCGCACCCGATCAACCGCCTGCATTCGCAGCTCGACAACACGCCACTGCGCAAGAAATACGCGGTAGCCGATCGGGAAGCGATTGTGATCCACCCGCAGGACGCCCAGTCACGCGGCATTGCCAATGGCGATCTGGTGCGGGCCTTTAACGATCGCGGCCAGATCCTGGTGGGTGCGGTGGTGAGCGAAGACGTGCGCCCTGGCGTGGTGCGCATCAGCGAAGGTGCCTGGTTCGATCCGGCCGATCCGTCACAGCCAGGTTCGCTGTGCAAGAACGGCAACGTCAACTGCCTGACCTTCGACGTCGGCTCCTCCAGCCTGGCTCAGGGTAACTGCGGGCAAATGGCACAGCTTCAGATCGAGAAGTATCAGGGCGAGGTGCTGAAAAACACCGCGCACGACGTGCCGGCTGGCGCCTAACGTCGAAGTTTGTCATACCCAGGGCGATGGTGACATCGCCCTTTTTTTAGCCTGATGCAGGAAAGAACTTTTTACCATTAAGCAGAATGAAACCGGTTTTTGTTCTTTTTAAACAGGCGTATTATGCGCGCGACTCCCTCATTTACGGCTATTTGCTGACCTCTATGCCTACTTCAACTGCGGTAACGCGACGCTCGCCCGATCTGACCTCGCTGGCCTTTTTAGTGGTGGCGTTCCTCACCGGGATTGCCGGTGCGTTACAAACCCCGACTCTGAGCCTGTTCCTGGCAACCGAGGTGAAGGTGCGCCCTTCCATGGTTGGGTTATTTTTCACCGGCAGCGCGGTGATCGGCATCCTGGTCAGCCAGTTTCTGGCTCGCCGCTCAGATCAAAAAGGGGATCGCAAAACGCTGATCTTCCTCTGCTGCATGTTAGGGGCACTGGGCTGCGTACTGTTCGCCTGGAACCGTAATTATTATCTGTTGCTGGCAGTCGGCGTAATGCTGACCAGCTTCGGCTCGACCGCCAACCCGCAGATGTTCGCTCTGGCGCGCGAACACGCCGACCGCACCGGCCGCGAAGCGGTAATGTTCAGCTCTATCCTGCGGGCTCAGGTTTCTCTCGCCTGGGTTATTGGGCCGCCTATCGCCTTTGCGCTGGCATTGGGATTCGGTTTTAAGGTGATGTATCTGGCCGCCGCCGCAGCGTTTATCCTGTGTGGCGTGCTGGTGTGGAAAATGCTGCCGTCGATGCGTAAAACGCCGGTGGCTTCCAGTACCACGCTGGAAGCTCCGCGGAAAAATCGCCGCGATACGCTGCTGCTGTTTTTAACCTGCACCTTTATGTGGACCGCCAACAGCATGTATTTAATCAATATGCCGCTGTATATGGTGCATGAGCTGCAACTGCCGGAAAGGTTAGCCGGAATATTGATGGGGACGGCGGCCGGGCTGGAGATACCGACCATGTTGCTGGCCGGCATGGTGGCGAAACGCTTCGGTAAACGTTTCCTGATGCGTTGCGCGGTAGCGGCGGGCCTGCTGTTTTACTTCGGGTTACTGTTTATCACCGGTACCTGGCAACTGATTGCCCTGCAATTGCTCAACGCGGCGTTTATTGGCGTGCTGGCAGGCATTGGTATGCTCTATTTTCAAGATTTGATGCCCGGTCAGGCTGGGGCAGCAACCACTTTGTTTACCAACACTACGCGCGTGGGCTGGATTTTTGCCGGTTCAATCGCCGGCGTGGTGGCGGAGGTCTGGAACTATCACGCGGTGTTTTATTCCGCGTTGGCGATGGTGGTCGGCGCGGTGCTGTGCCTGTGGAAACTGAAAGAGGCTTAAGGTGCAGTATCCGCTTCCAGCTTGATCAGATAGACCAATGCCTGGTCGCGGTGGTCATGGCACATTTCGCGGCTGGCCTGCAGGCTGCCGCAGACCTTGGGCCGCAGCGGTGAATGAAACAGACCGCAACGCAGCTGCTCGCTCAGATGAATGCAGCGGGTGTTGGCGGGCTTGCCGTTAGGCATGCCGGGGATCGGGCTGGATATTGAAGGCGCAATACAACAGGCGCCACAGTCGGTACGACAGTCCATCAGCGAGTCTCCCGGTGGGCTGGCGGAATTGAAGCGCGACAATATCAGTCGCGCTCATCGGCCGCCAGCATAATCCGTGTTGGCGCGCGAATCTTTACATCTCGCGTTTTAAATCGTGAATCGCCCCGTTTTCTCACCCGCCCGCAAATTGCCATAAGCTCCCCTTCCGCCGCCAATTAATGCATGAAACAAGCGCATTAGCGGCTTTACATGCGCTAACCGCACATGTACCATTGAGCTAGTACAAAAGAATCCACGGCCGACGAGGCCAATCAGGAGCAAAAATGTCCGCGGACACCATCCAGAAGCTTTCCCGCCCTTCAGTGCTTGGCGGCGCGATGATCATTGCAGGCACCGCCGTCGGCGCCGGCATGTTCTCCATTCCCATCGTCACTTCTGGCGTGTGGTTCAGCGGCTCCGTCGCGCTGCTGGTTTATACCTGGGCCTGCATGCTGATTTCTGGCCTGATGATCCTGGAGGCCGCCCTGCACTACCCAAGCGGCGCCAGCTTCCACACCATCGTCAAAGATCTGCTGGGTAAAGGCTGGAACGCCATTAACGGTATTTCCATCGCCTTTGTCCTGTACATCCTCACCTATGCCTATATCTCCGCCGGTGGCTCTATTATCGCCCATACGCTGGAAGGTATCGTCGGCGTCGGGCAGTCCACCGCCGGGTTGGTGTTTGCCGTGGTAGTGGCGTTTATCGTGTGGCTCTCCACCCGCGCAGTTGATCGCCTGAGCACGATCCTGATCGGCGGTATGGTGATCACCTTTGTGATGTCGGTGGGCGACATGTTCACGCATGTGCAGCCGGCAGTACTGTTCAATCGCGGTGACGACCAGGCCAGCTATCTGCCTTACGCCCTGGCGGCGCTGCCTTATCTGCTGACCTCCTTCGGTTACCACGGCAACGTGCCGGGACTGGTGAAGTACTACCACAAAGACAGCGGCGCAGTCGTGCGCAGCCTGGTGTACGGCACCCTGCTGGCGCTGGCGATCTATATCCTGTGGCAGTATGTGATTCAGGGCAACATCGCCCGCGATGCCTTCAAACAGGTGATTGCCGAAGGCGGCAACATTGGCAGCCTGCTCAAGCAGATGGGCAACGTTTCCAGCAGCCAGACCGTCGGCCAGCTACTAAACGCCTTCTCTTATATGGCGCTGGCGAGCTCATTCCTCGGGGTGTCGCTGGGATTGTTCGATTACCTGGCAGACTTCTTCAAATTCAGCGATGACACCGTCGGACGCAGCAAAACCGCGCTGGTGACCTTCGCGCCGCCGACCATTGCCGCCCTGCTGTTCCCGAACGGCTTCCTTTACGCCATCGGCTTCGCCGGCCTGGCCGCCACCGTTTGGGCGGTAATAGTACCGGCCATGATGGCGCGTGCCAGCCGCCGCCGCTTTACCGAAGCGCAATATCGCGCTCCCGGTGGCTACGGCATGATCCTGTTCATCATTCTGTTCGGGGTGATCAACGCCGTCGCGCACGTGTTGGCACTGCTGGGTCTGTTACCGGTGTTCCAGTAATACCGTAGGGGATGGCGCCCGCCGTCCCCTTAGTCTGATGACAAACACCCGAAAAACGTGGTTTTCGGATGTTTGAGGTAAATCAGAAGACACCATCCTTTGTTTTTTTAGTCCCTAGATCAGAACTTTTAACTGCAAAGGACGTTGTCAGCAATTTGAGGGGATGGCGCCCGCCATCCCCTTTTTCTGTCACTGTTTTTGCTCGATCTGCTTGCCTGAAATCAGCGGCGCGAGTAACTTGTCGCAACTTCCCAAATACTCTTCATTGCAGGTTATTTTATATGGCAAAAGCTAACGAAATTAAGCGCGGCATGGCGATCAACTACAACGGCAAACTGCTGCTGGTGAAAGACATTGATGTGCAAAGCCCAAGCGCGCGCGGCGCCAGCACCTTGTACAAAATGCGCTTCTCCGACGTCCGCACCGGGCTGAAGGTTGAAGAGCGTTTCAAGGGCGACGATATTCTGGACACCATTAGCCTGTCACGCCGCAAGGTGAACTTCTCTTATATCGACGGCGAAGAATACGTGTTTATGGATGACGAGGATTACACCCCGTATATCTTTAAGAAAGACCAGATCGAAGATGAACTGCTGTTTATTCCCGAAGGCGGTCTGCCGGGCATGCAGGTACTGACCCTGGATGGCCAGGTGTTGGCGCTGGAACTGCCGCAGACCGTGGACATGGAAATTGTCGACACCGCACCGGGCATCAAAGGTGCCTCTGCCAGTGCCCGCAACAAGCCAGCCACCATGGCGACTGGCCTGACCATTCAGGTACCGGAATACCTCAGTGCCGGTGACAAAATCCGCATTCATATTGCCGAGCGCCGCTACATGAGTCGCGCTGACTAGTCGATATTCTGGGGCCTGTATGGCCCCTTTTTAATGGCTTAGGGCAAATCCGGGAAGAAGCGGCGTTTAAGCGCCAGCTCCACCCCGCGCAGTTCCGCCAACCCCTTCAAACGACCAATCGCCGAGTAGCCCGGGTTGGTTTTTTTCTTCAGATCGTCCAGCATCTGGTGCCCATGGTCGGGACGCATCGGGATCGGCCGGCGATCGCCTGCCTGATGGCGCCGTTGCTCCTCAGTGAGGATCGCCTCGATCACCGCCACCATGTCCACGTCGCCTTGCAGATGCGCCCCCTCGTGGAAACTTTTCGGGTTTTCTTCGCGACAGGTAGCACGTAAATGGGTGAAGTGGATGCGATCGCCGAAGGTTTCGATCATCCGTACCAGATCGTTATCCGCCCGTACGCCGTAAGAGCCGGTGCACATGGTGAAGCCGTTATACCGGCTGTCGACCGTTTGCTTGAACCACTGCATATCCTCAATGGTAGAGACGATGCGCGGCAACCCCAAAATCGGCCGCGGCGGATCGTCCGGATGCACTGCCAAACGCACGCCAACCTCCTCCGCCACCGGCACAATGGCGCGCAGGAACACCGCCATATTCTCTCGCAGCTGCGCCTTGTCGATCCCATCGTACTCCGCCAGGCGAGCGCGGAATTGATCGAGGGTATAGCCCTCTTCGGCCCCCGGTAATCCGGCGATAATATTGCCGGTCAGCTTGGCAACCTCCGCCTCGTTCATCGCGGAAAAATAGGTTGCAGCCTGCTCCTGTTCTTGCGGCGTGTAATCCTGCTCTGCGCCAGCGCGTTGCAGGATATGCAGATCAAAAGCCGCGAAGGCGGTCTGATCGAAACGCAACGCTTTCGACCCGTCCGGCAGTAAATACTCCAGATCGGTGCGCGTCCAGTCCAGGATCGGCATAAAGTTGTAGCACACGGTGTCGATGCCGCAGGCCGCGAGGTTACGCAGCGATTGCTGATAGTTAGCGATATGCTGCCGGTAATGGCCGCTGTGGGTTTTGATCTCCTCATGCACCGGGATACTTTCCACCACCGACCACACCAAACCTTTCTCCGCCAATAGGGCCTGACGGGCCTTGATCTCTTCGACCGGCCACACCTCGCCATTCGGGATATGGTGCAAGGCGGTGACGACGCCAGTGGCGCCGGCCTGGCGCACATCATCAAGAGAGACCGGATCGTTCGGCCCATACCAACGCCATGTTTGTTCCATTATTTATCCTTGTAAAAATTGCCCAGTATCGCGGAAGTGATAAAGATCGCCCTGCTCCGGCCATCTTGTTATACCAAAATAAAATAGATATCGGTTATCTTTCACCTTACTCTTTCGCCAATTGCTGTCAAAAGTGAAACCGCGATTGGTTGATCCACTTCACGGATCTGGCTTATTTTGCACGCGCGCATGTAATTAGTGCGCTTACAGCCTTACACTGGCGGCAGAAAATTCGTGCAGCCCCGGCAGAAGGAGTGCCGTATTCTGCACAAAAAAAACTGGTCTGATAACTTTTAAAGTTAACCCCCAACACATCTACTCAGCCTTGGAGCTTTGCATGAAGACTATCGCCAACACGCCGCTTCCGGATGCCGTCCAGCAGCCAGGTTACGATCGCAGCGCATTACAGAGCCGCATGGTGCACATTGGATTTGGTGCCTTTCACCGTGCCCACCAGGCGCTACTGACCGATCGAGTGTTGAATCGTCAGGGCGGCGACTGGGGGATCTGCGAAATCAGCCTGTTCGGCGGTGATAATTTGTTCCGGACGCTGCGCCAGCAGGACCATCTTTACAGCGTGCTGGAAAAAGGCGCGGCGAGTAATCAGGCTATCGTGATCGGTGCGGTGCATGAGAGCGTACACCGCAAGCTGGAAGGGATTGGCGCCGTATTGGAAAAGCTGGCGGAGCCACAGGTGGCGATTGTCTCGATGACCATTACCGAAAAAGGCTATTGCATTGAACCCGGCAGCGGAAAACTGGATCTTCAACATCAGGCGATCCGCGCCGATCTGGCGAATCCCGGCGAGCCTTCTACCGTGCCGGGGATCCTGGTGGAAGCGCTGCGCCTGCGTCTGGAACGTGGGCTGCCCGCCTTTACCCTGCTCTCTTGCGACAACATCCCGGAAAACGGCCACGTGCTGCGTAACGCGATCGTCGGTTTGGCCGAAGCGCGCGACGGCGCGCTGGCCGACTGGATTGCCCGCGAGGTGAGCTTCCCCAGCACCATGGTAGACCGTATCGTCCCAGCCGCTACGCCAGAGACGCTGGATGAAGTGGCCGAGGCGCTCGGCGGCGTTCGTGATGAATGCGCCATCGCCTGCGAACCCTTTATCCAGTGGGTCGTTGAGGATAACTTTGTCGCCGGCCGCCCAGCCTGGGAACGGGCCGGTGCACAGTTGGTCAATGACGTGCTGCCTTTTGAGCAGATGAAACTGCGCATGCTGAACGGCAGCCACTCTTTCCTGGCCTATCTCGGGTATCTTGGGGGCTATCAGTACATCAACGACTGTATGGGCGATGAGTCTTATCGCCGCGCCGCACTCCACCTGATGCTGGCCGAACAGGCGCCGACGCTGAACGTTAGCGGCATCGATTTGCCCGCCTATGCAGCACAGCTGATTGAGCGCTACAGCAACCCGGCGTTGCAACACCGTACCTGGCAAATTGCCATGGACGGCACGCAAAAATTACCGCAGCGTATGCTGGACTCGGTGCGTTGGCATCTGCAGCATGGCGGCAGCTATGCCGGTCTGGCTCTCGGGGTAGCGGGCTGGATGCGCTATGTCGGCGGCGTGGATGATGCCGGGCAGCCAATAGACATCCGCGATCCGTTATTGGCTACGCTGCAACAGACAGTGGCTTCAACGCCGGATGATGAACAACGGGTAAAAGCCCTGTTGGGTCTAACGGCTATTTTTGGTGAGCAATTGGCGGCCAACGAGGAATTTGTCACGGCGGTCACCCACGCCTACTTGTCATTACGCGATCGCGGTGCGCGTCAAACGGTGCAAAACTGGGTGTCGACTCAGCTGGCTTAGCCATTGAACAAGGCGTAAAGCGGGGAAAATGACGATGCCGGATATCATCCGGCATCGCCGAACGACTTAACGATAAACTACCGTCATCACTGCAAGTTTTTTCTGTTGATCCACCCACTTCATTTCGGTCGAACCTAAATTCAGCGGCAGTTCTTTGCGTGTAGCATCAAATTTCGACAGGGCCTGTTGGTCTTGATAGTGCTGCCCATTTCGGTAACATTGCGTATTGGCCGTTGAAGCGGTAACTTTCACCGTACAGGGGCTTTCCACAATAGATCCGACAAAACGAATAACTCCACCAGTGGTTCCTGCATGACTTACTGCCGTCCATGAAAACAACATTCCTGCGATCAAAAATAACCGAAAGACATTCATGGCAACCTCATTTTTTGTTAAGCCAATTTAAACATAGAGGATCTTCTTAGGAATAATCGCAAGGTAAGGGCATTTATTTGGCGGGTAATCGGGCAATTAACAAAGTTAAAACAAGCTACTAACAACTATTTCCCTTAGGTAATATCCGGTTTTTACTGGGATTTTTCCTAATAATGACCGCCATTTGGTTGCTTTAAAATGACGTATCTCAATCTGTCGGATTTGTGACTTAACGCAGGGAGAGCAGCGCCATCCTGCCAGGTGAAGTAGAATGGCCAAACTATTGCCCTTAAATTCATTAACATCAGGAATAATTAATGACTAAAACTAACCTGATCACCGGTTTTCTCGGCAGCGGCAAAACCACCACCATCCGCCATTTGCTGGCTAACAAGCCGGAACATGAACGCTGGGCTGTGCTGGTGAATGAGTTCGGTGAAATTGGCATCGACGGCGCGCTGCTGGCTGACAGCGGCGCAGTGTTGAAGGAGATCCCTGGCGGCTGCATGTGTTGCGTGAACGGGCTGCCGATGCAGGTCGGGCTGAACATGTTGCTGCAACAAAACAAGCCTGATCGCTTGCTGATCGAACCCACCGGGCTCGGTCATCCGAAACAGATCCTGTCATTGCTGACGCAAGACAGTTACGCCGGTTGGATCGATCTGCAGGCCACGCTGTGCCTGTTGGATGCACGCCAACTCAGCGAACCGCGCTACCGCGACAACGAAAACTTCCGCGATCAACTGGTGGCCGCCGACATTATTCTGGCCAGCAAAAGCGACACCTATCAGCCGCAAGATCTGATGGCCCTGCAGCAATGGATGGAACAGGATGGCCACCAGCGTCCGCTTTATCATATTGAACGCGGTCAGGCCGATGTCGCGTGGCTCGACCAACCTCGCACTAATCGTACAGAATTACCCGATGCACAACATCATCATAGTCATGCCAAAACGCAGGGCCTGGCCGCATTGCGACTGCCGGAAACTTCCCGCTGGCGTCGAGCGCTTAACCAGGGCCAGGGTTTTAACAGCTGTGGTTGGATTTTTGACGCCGATACGGTGTTCGACACCGTTGGCATTATGGAGTGGATACGTCTGGCGCCGGTCGAACGCGCCAAAGGTGTGGTACGTATTGCTGAAGGTACACTTTTAATCAACCGTCAGGGGCAAGATCTCAATATCGAAACGCGCCCTGTTACACCGCTGGACAGCCGAATTGAACTGATTCACAGCGAGAATGCGGACTGGAACGCGTTGCAATCCAAGCTGTTTAGTATTCGTTTAAGTTGAGATCTTTACCGTTAATGCCCTTTTACTCTTTAGACAGACTACAGGTTATGCCATGACTCGCCGCAACTTACCCCTCATCATTTTCTTCAATATATTGGGCATTGTGCTGTTCTTGTCCTGGTTCCTGCCGGCGAATCACGGTTATTGGTTTACTCTGGATTCGGAAATTTTCTTCTTCTTTAATCGTCATCTGGCTACCGATCCCGGTTTTCTGCATCTGGTGGCTATCACCAATAACCGCGCCTTTGACGTCATTTCGCTGCTGGCCATGGGGTTGTTGTACCTGTGCTTTTACCTGCAGCAGGATGGCGCCGGCCGTCGCCGCTTGTTGATTACCGGCGTTGTTATGCTGCTGACCGCCGTGGTGCTGAACCAGCTTGGGCATTTACTGCCGGTCAAACACCCTAGCCCGTCGCTGAGTTTTGAGAACATCAACCGCGTCAGCGAACTGACCGGTATTCCGACTAAAGACGCTTCAGGCGACAGCTTCCCCGGCGATCACGGCATGATGCTGATGATATTTTCCTGCTTTATGTTGCGTTACTTCAACCGTCGCGCGTTCGCCGTCGCGCTGCTGATTACGGTGGTATTTTCATTGCCGCGCGTGATGATTGGTGCCCACTGGTTTACCGATATTGCCGTCGGCTCGCTGTCGGTGGTGCTGGTTGGCGCCAGCTGGTGTCTGATGACGCCGTTTAGCGATGTGCTGATCCGGGGTCTGAATCGCCTGCTACCCGGTAAACACCGTCCAGCATAGTCATAACTATTGGTTATGATCCCCAGGAGGCCCGCCGGCCTCCTGATTATTTCCCCACCGCATTTCGTTTATTTCCCCATCAGCGCGTTAACGCTTTCGCCACCTGATTTCACGCAAAACCAACACAACGGACAATCAGCGTTTTTTATATGAAGATTTACATTATGTTACATCACAAATTCATATAAAAAAGGGTGGAAAAAGGCTCGCAATCCCCAATTCGTTACGGTAATCTCGGATGCGTTTGTGCCTGGTTTAACCTGACTCAGCTTCAAATCCACTAAAAATGTGCGTTCCAGCACGTTTTCAGAGGTAACTGATTGTCGTTAAAACAGCTGCAGATTAGTCTCGTTCCGTTTGGCATTTTTCAGGTAGCGACTGACGTCGTTAAGGACTTCAAGGGAAAACAATAACAATGGTCAAATCTCAACCGTTTCTGAGATATTTTTTGCGGGTAGTACCTGCAATTGCCGCAGCGGTAATGCTCTCCGCGTGCAGCACGACTCACACTTCGAACTTGAATAACGCACAAACTGAGATGCGTGCAGTTAATGACAAAGACGGTCTTTTACTGCAAGCCTCTCAGGATGAATTCGAAGCAATGGTCCGTAACGTTGACGTCAAGTCAAAGATTATGGATCAGTATGCAGACTGGAAAGGCGTTCGCTACCGTTTAGGCGGTGAAACCAAGCGCGGCATCGATTGCTCAGCGTTTGTACAGCGTACTTTCCGCGAACAGTTTGGCATGGACTTACCGCGTTCGACCTACGAACAGGAAGACATGGGCAAGAAAATCTTGCGCACCAAACTGCGTCCTGGCGATCTGGTGCTGTTCCGCGCCGGCTCAACCGGGCGCCACGTCGGCATCTATTTAGGTAACGATCAATTCGTTCATGCCTCTACCAGCAACGGCGTGATGATTTCGAAACTGAGCGATAACTACTGGAATAAACGTTATCGCGAAGCCCGCCGGGTGCTTACCAGCAGCTGACGGCGCCTGACCTGATTGTCCTGAATACCAAACGAGCGATAGAACGCTGCCTTCGGGCAGCGTTTTTTTTTGCACCGCTGTCTGCTCCGGATTGAGATCTTATTATCCGTTCGCAGCGCTTTGCCCCTACCCCAGTATTTCGCGATATTATTTGTAGGAAACTACGCACCGATGAAAAACTCACCTATTATCGTCAAATGGGATAATGGTAGTCATGCCTGATTTAAACGATTAACAACCGTTAAATAATCGATGAATAATGACTGCAACAGCGCCGTTGGGATATATTACGCAGTCACTCTATAACAAAAACAAATTGATACGCCGTGCTCAGGGGGCAGGTTTATGGGCTTGAAAAGGGCATTTGCACGCCACGTCTCTCACAGACGACGCAGTTTGGCTAAAAGCGCCATCGTAGCCCTGGTCTTTTTTATCCTGTTCATGGCGATTACACTCTCTCTGATTGACCACCAGCGCACGCAATATCAACATCGGGTCGAGCAACGCACACAAAAATTCACAGCCGATACGCTTAATGATCTGACAACCATCATGCAGCAGTTAATGCCGCTGATTGACCGCCCCTGTTCTGCCAGCCAACCGGATATTACTTACCAGGCTGCTTTCCATTCCGGCGTACGCACTTTTATGCTGGTAAAAAATGGCTTTGCCTATTGCTCTTCGGCCACCGGCGAAATGATGCTGGCGCTGAAAAACATCTATCCGGAGATTGACCCGCATCAGTCGTTGGATCTCAAATTGCAGCAGGGAACGCCGCTGGTACCGGGGAAACCGGCAGTAGCCGTCTGGTTACGTCAACCAGGAAAAGAAGACACCGGTGTGCTGGCGACGCTGGATATCGCGCTTATGCCCTATCAGTTGTTTACCTCTCGCCCGGAGCGGGCACCGGCGATCGCTATTATCCTGGGCGATCGTGCGCTGACCAGCTTTAGTCCGAATTTAATGCCGGTGAACCAGTTACCGAACGAGAAAGCCGATCGCATCTCTATCGCCGGCACGCCGATGACCATTCTGTTTTATAACCAAAAGCTGACGCCCAACGATATCCGCCTGACCCTGATGGGCAGCCTGGTACTGTCATTAATGATCGGCGTGCTCTGCTATTACATGCTGTTGCTGCGCCAGAGCCCGGAACGCGCCCTGATGCGCGGTATCAAGCGCAACGAATTCTTTATCGAATATCAGCCGGTGTTCCATACCCAAAGCGGCACCATCGGCGGACTGGAAGCCTTGATCCGCTGGCAGCATCCGATTGAAGGCCGCATCCCGCCGGATCTGTTTATTCCCTATGCCGAAAGCGAAGGGCTGATTGTGCCGCTAACGCGCCATCTGTTCCGCCTGATTGCCGAAGATGCACCCAAGCTGGCGACGGCGCTACCGCAGGGGGCCAAGCTCGGTCTGAACATCTCCCCTTCCCACCTTAGCGCCCCCTCCTTCCATCACGACGTGTATGAATTGCTGGCGCAACTGCCGGGCGATTACTTTACGTTGGTCTTTGAGATTACCGAGCGCGGCATGGTGGAAGAAGGCAATGCGCTGGCGGAGTTCGACTGGCTGCACCAGCAGGGCATCGAGATCGCCATTGATGATTTCGGTACCGGCCACAGCGCGCTGATCTATCTGGAACGCTTTAGCATGGATTATCTGAAAATAGATCGTGGTTTCGTTAACTCCATCGGCCAGGACACGGTCACCGCCCCGGTCCTGGACGCGGTGATTTCGCTGGCGAAAAAGCTGAAGATGCAAACCGTAGCGGAAGGCGTAGAAACCGCAGAACAGGTGAGCTTTCTGCAGGAACAGGACGTGAATTTCATGCAGGGATATTATTACAGCAGACCACTGAGCATCGACAACTTCGTGGCCTTCTGCAATGCCCATACCGTAATGGATCATCAGGCGCTAAAGGGCTGATCTTTTAACTTCTTTACCCTGCGGCGCGGCGGCAAATGTTATGCTGGCCGCAGGCTTAATTGACTTTACAGCAGGAGCTTACCGTCAAGATGTCCGTGCGCGTTTTTGCTGCCCTGGTGCTCTCAGCACTGAGTTTCGGTCTGCAGGCTGAAACCCTCAATGAAAGCTATGCTTTCGCCCAGCTCGGTGAGCCCAAGTACTCCACCGACTTTAGCCATTACGACTACGTTAACCCGGCGGCGCCCAAAGGTGGCGATGTGCGGCTGGCAGCGATTGGCACCTATGATAACTTCAACCGCTACGCCCCCCGCGGCGTGCCCGGCGAACGCACCGACGCATTGTATGACTCTCTGTTTACTACCTCGGACGATGAAATAGGCAGCTACTACCCGCTGATTGCCGAATCTGCCCGCTTCCCGGCCGACATGCGCTGGGTAGAGATCGATATCAACGCCCGCGCCCGCTTCCACGATAGCACGCCCATCACCGCCGCCGACGTGGCCTTCACCTTTAACAAGTTTATGACCGAGGGCGTACCGCAGTTTCGCGTCGCCTACAAAGGCATTACGGTCAAGGCTATCTCACGTCTGACGGTACGTATCGAATTCCCGCAGCCGGATAAAGACAAACTGCTGGGGCTGTTTAGCCTCCCCATATTGCCGCAAAGCTTCTGGAAAGATCACAAGTTGAATGACCCCCTGAGCACGCCGCCGCTCAGCAGCGGGCCGTACAAGATTGCCAGCTACCGCCTAGGCCAATATATTACCTATCAGCGCGTGCGAGATTATTGGGCGGCTAACCTGCCGGTTAACCGTGGCCGTTTTAACTTCGACAGCATCCGCTACGACTACTACCTGGACGATAAAGTTGCGCTGGAAGCCTTTAAGGCCGGTGCCTATGACTTCCGCATTGAAGGCTCGCCAAAAAACTGGGCAACCCAGTACCAGGGGGGCAATTTCGCCCGCAACTATATAATCAAACAGGACGAAACCAACCAGTCGGCGCAAAATACCCGCTGGATGGCCTTCAACATGAGACGCCCGCTGTTTGCCGACCCCAAGGTTCGCGAGGCGATCACACTGGCGTTTGATTTTGACTGGATGAACAAGGCGCTGTATTACAATGCCTATCAACGCACCAACAGCTATTTCCAAAATACCCCTTACGCCGCCAGCGGTTATCCTGACGCGGCAGAATTGGCGCTGCTGGCACCGCTGAAGGGCAAGGTACCGGCGGAAGTCTTCACCAGTATCTACCAGCCACCGTCCTCCGACGGCAGCGGCAACGATCGCCAGAACCTGCTGAAAGCCACGCAGTTGCTGAACCAGGCCGGCTGGGAAGTGAAAAACCAGCGGTTGGTGAACAGCAAAACCGGCCAACCCTTCAGCTTCGAACTGATGCTGCTGAGCGGCAGCAACTTCCAGTACGTATTGCCGTTCCAGCACAACCTGAAACGGCTGGGCATTGATATGCAGATCCGTGAGATCGACATATCCCAGTTCACTAAGCGTATGCGAGACGGTGATTTCGACATGATGCCGACGGTCTATTTGGCTATGCCCTTCCCAAGCTCCAGCCTTGAGACGCTTTGGGATTCCAAATACATCAACTCCAGTTGGAATACCCCCGGCGTCACCGATCCGGCCGTCGACAGCCTGGTCAGGCAGATCGCCGCGCACCAGGGCGACGAGAAAGCCCTGCTGCCGCTGGGCAGGGCGTTGGATCGGGTACTGACCTGGAACAGGTACATGCTGCCGATGTGGTATTCCAATCACGATCGCTACGCGTACTGGGACAAATTCTCCACGCCGCCTATCCGCCCGGCCTATGTGATCGGCTTCGATAACTGGTGGTTTGACGTCAATAAGGCGGCGCGTTTGCCGACTCAACAACAATAAGGAATCTGCGATGGCGGCTTATTTAATTCGCAGACTGCTGCTGATTATCCCCACCCTGTGGGCGATCATCACCATTAACTTTTTTATCGTGCAAATTGCGCCCGGTGGCCCGGTCGATCAGGCCATCGCCACTATCGAAATGGGCCAGAGCAGCGGCTTCGGCGGCGGCGGAATAGGCGACGGCCTGGGGCATGCGCGCACCGGCGTTGCCAGTGCCACGGACAGTCAATACCGCGGCTCACGCGGGTTGGATCCGGAAGTGATCGCCGAAATCACCAAACGCTATGGCTTCGACAAGCCGCTGCACGAGCGCTATTTCACCATGTTGTGGAATTACATGCGCCTCGACTTCGGCGACAGCCTGTTCCGCGGCGCGTCGGTGATGCAGCTGGTTGGCCACAGCCTGCCAGTCTCCATTACGCTGGGGCTGTGGAGTACGCTGATCATTTACCTGGTGTCGATCCCGCTGGGGATCCGCAAAGCCGTACATAACGGCAGCGCCTTCGACACCTGGAGCAGCACCCTGATTATCATCGGTTACGCTATTCCCGCTTTTCTGTTCGCCATTCTGATGATTGTGCTGTTCGCCGGCGGCAGCTATCTCGACTGGTTCCCGCTGCGTGGTCTGGTTTCCAGCAATTTCGATACCCTGCCGTGGTACAGCAAAATCACCGACTACCTGTGGCATATCACCCTGCCCGTTCTGGCGACGGTGATTGGCGGTTTCGCCACCCTGACCATGCTGACCAAAAATTCGTTCCTCGACGAGATCCGCAAACAGTACGTGGTTACCGCCCGCGCCAAAGGGTTAGACGAGAACAAAATCCTTTATCGCCACGTGTTTCGCAATGCCATGCTGCTGGTGATCGCCGGCTTCCCGGCGACCTTTGTCAGCATGTTTTTCACCGGTTCTTTACTGATCGAGGTGATGTTCTCGCTTAACGGGCTGGGCCTGTTGGGCTATGACGCCACGCTGCAGCGCGATTATCCGGTGATGTTCGGCACGTTGTATATCTTCACCCTGATTGGCCTGCTGTTGAATATTCTCAGCGATATCACCTATACCCTGGTCGATCCGCGTATTGATTTCGAGGCCCGCCAATGAGCCGCTTAAGCCCAATTAACCAGGCGCGCTGGGCACGTTTTCGCAGCAACCGCCGCGGCTACTGGTCGCTGTGGATTTTTCTGGTGCTGTTTGTCCTCAGCCTGGGGGCCAACCTGATCGCCAACGACAGACCACTGCTGGTGCGCTACGAAGGGCGCCTGTATCTGCCGTTCATCATCGACTACAGCGAGACCACCTTCGGCGGCGAGCTGAACACCGCCACCGACTATCAGGATCCCTTCGTAAAAAAACAGATCGACAGCCACGGCTGGGCGGTTTGGACGCCGATCCGCTTCAGTTATGACACCATCAATTTCGCTACCGAAGTGCCCTTCCCCTCCGCGCCTTCACGCCACAATCTGTTGGGCACCGACGGCAACGGCAGCGACGTGCTGGCCCGCGTGCTGTATGGCTTTCGTATTTCGATGCTGTTCGGGCTGGCGTTGACGCTGTTCTCCAGCGTGATTGGCGTTTGCGTCGGTGCCGTACAGGGCTACTACGGCGGGCGCATAGACCTGTGGGGCCAGCGCTTTATCGAGGTGTGGTCGGGCATGCCGACGCTGTTTTTGATCATTTTGTTGTCGAGCATCGTACAACCCAATTTCTGGTGGCTGCTCGGCATCACCATTTTATTCGGCTGGATGAGCCTGGTGGGCGTGGTGCGCGCGGAGTTCTTGCGTACCCGCAACTACGACTATATCCGCGCCGCACGCGCCATGGGGGTGCAGGATCGGGTCATTATGTATCGCCATATGCTGCCCAATGCGATGGTGGCGATGCTGACTTTCTTGCCGTTTATTCTGTGCGGCTCCATCACGACCCTGACCTCGCTCGACTTCCTCGGCTTCGGCCTGCCGATAGGCTCCCCGTCGCTCGGCGAACTGTTGCTGCAGGGCAAGAACAACCTTCAGGCGCCGTGGCTCGGCATCACCGCTTTCCTGGTGCTGGCGGTGCTGCTGTCTTTACTCATTTTTATCGGCGAAGCGGTACGCGACGCCTTTGACCCCAGCAAGGCGCATTAATATGGCTAGCACTCCTCTGCTTTCAATTCAGGATCTCGGCGTGGCTTTTCGTCAGGGAGAGGTATTGAACCCGGTGGTCAACGGCCTTTCGCTGCAGATCGAAAAGGCAGAGACGCTGGCGTTGGTGGGTGAGTCCGGTTCAGGCAAAAGCGTCACTGCGCTGTCGGTATTGCGCCTGCTGCCCTCGCCTCCGGTGGTCTATACCGCCGGCGATATCCAGTTCAACGGCAATTCGCTGCTGCATGCGCCAGAGGGCGAGCTACGCAAGGTGCGCGGCAACCAGATTTCGATGATATTCCAGGAGCCGATGGTGTCGCTCAATCCGCTGCACACCATTGAAAAACAGCTGGCCGAAGTACTGGCGCTGCATCGCGGCATGCGGCGCGACGTCGCACGCGGCGAGATCATCCAATGCCTGGATCGCGTCGGTATCCGCAATGCCAAGGGACGGTTGAAAGACTATCCGCATCAGCTTTCCGGCGGCGAGCGGCAGCGGGTGATGATCGCCATGGCGGTGCTGACCCAGCCCAAATTGCTGATCGCGGATGAACCCACCACAGCGCTTGATGTGACTATCCAGGCGCAAATTCTGCTGCTGCTGAAGGAGCTGAAGCAGGAAATGGGCATGGGACTGCTGTTTATCACCCACAACCTGAATATTGTGCGTCGCCTGGCGGACAACGTGGCGGTGATGCGCCAGGGCCAATGCGTTGAGCAGAACGACCGTGTCCGCCTGTTTAGCCAGCCGCAGCATCCTTACACCCAGCAATTGCTGGCGGCGGAGAACGTGGGCGATCCGCTGCCATTGCCGGCGGATGCCGCTCCGCTGCTGAAGGTGGAAAACCTGCAGGTCAGCTTCCCGATCAAGCGCGGTTTGCTGCGCCGCACGGTCGGTCATCATTATGCACTGAAGGATTTGAGTTTTGAGCTGAAGGCCGGGGAAAGCGTTGGGCTGGTAGGAGAATCAGGTTCGGGGAAAAGCACCACCGGGCTGGCGCTATTGCGTCTGCTGAGTGCCAAAGGCGCTATGTGGTTTAACGGCCAGCCGCTGCACCAGTTCAGCATGAAGCAAATGCTGCCGTACCGCAGCCAGATGCAGATTGTGTTCCAGGATCCTTTCTCGGCGCTGAACCCCCGGCTGAACGTGCTGCAAATTATTGCCGAAGGTCTGGAAGTACACCAGAAACTGAGTGCCGAGCAGCGAGAACAGCGGGTGACCGAGGTATTGCAAGAAGTGGGATTGGATCCTGCTTTGCGCCACCGTTACCCTACCGAGTTTTCCGGTGGCCAACGCCAACGTATCGCCATCGCACGTGCGCTGATTTTACAACCGCAGTTGCTGATCCTGGATGAGCCAACCTCGTCGCTGGATAAATCGGTGCAGGCGCAAATCCTGACGTTGCTGAAATCACTGCAACAACGCCACCGGCTGGCCTATCTGTTTATCAGCCACGATTTGCAGGTAGTGCGTTCGCTGTGTCATCAGGTCATTGTATTGCGACAGGGAGAGGTGGTTGAGCAAGGCGATTGTCAGACGATCTTTAACTCGCCCGCCGCCGCTTATACGCAGCAGCTATTGCAGTTGGCGGACTAGCGGCGGGAGTCAGAAAGGATATTGCGCACTCATGGGTTCGGCGATAGCGGCACCGACGTTTTTGAGCCGACACAGGGTGGTGCTTTCGTCACAGCGTTGCACAAACAGGCAAGGCTCCCCTTCCCACTCCACGATGGCGCAGTCGACCTGAATCTCCTGCAAAGACAGATTAAGCTGCTGCATGACCTGCCAGGCGTCAGCCCCTTCATGGCTGAGCAGTTTCAGGCCAATCAGGTTGTTATCTTCGTCTATTCCGCTGAGCGGAATCGGTTCGACCTTGACGCCGGTAGAGCCTGATAGCCAACGATAACTTTGCGGCAAGCGATGCACTACCGAAAGTTGGATACTTTCCACATGAAATCCCTAGTTTGAAAAATGAAACGCTTTTAACCTGACAGGGTAACTAAGTTATAGCCGCTGCGTCCCGACTCTGCCGCCCATGAATGTTATTTAAATGTAAATAATGTCACAGACAGTTAACTTACCCCTGCGCTTACTGATGTCCTGCCGTTTTTCAGACACTCTGCGTTGTCGTTTCACAGCATTTTGCGACTCAGCTCGCATTTTTGCGTTATATGTAACCCTTTCCCGCCGCAATCTCAACTCTTTTTTCTCTCAATGCGGTTACTTTTCGCTCTTTATAATTTTACATTGTGGAAACATTTAACTTCTTGACGCCGAGCTCAACCTTAAGTTAATGCCTTGATTATCAATGACCCTAACCTAAACACCCGCCGATTTCCCCTCAAAACCCGGAGTGTAAATACCCGCCGCCGCTTGCCACAGGCAGAGCAATTTATTTAACAAAAAGCACACAGCATGAACGGCAACCTGTTGATTGGCGCACGGATGCTTAGCAATAAACCGACTGACGTCATTGAAGTTCAGGGAGGCAAAACGGAAGGTGCAACCCACTCAGGCCCAAACGTAACGTTGAGCCTGAGTCAGGGAGGAGAACTACGGCGTGTTCGGTGAGGCTTTATGGCGCGGCCGGCTGGCGTATAAATAGAACAGTACCGCAACGATACTGCACAACGCCATCGAAGAGACCATCGGCCAGGCGCTCTTGCCGGGCGCCATCGCCAGTATCGCGCCCACCAGCGCACCAATACTGAAACGTAGCGTACCGGCCAGAGAGGAAGCGGTGCCCGCCATATGCGGGAAATCGTCCAGGATCACTGCCATGGCGTTTGACGAAATCATGGCGATACAGCCCAGATACACCGCCACGCCCAGCACCAACGCCCAGAAGCCGAGGCCGATTGCGCTAACCGCCAGTAACCACAACCCCATCGCCAATTGAACAAACAGGCCCAAACGGAACATTTTGATCGCCCCCAGCCGCCGCACATTGCGGCTGTTGACCAGCGTCGTCAGGAACAAAAACACAATGTTCAGCGCAAAATAGTAACCAAAATGCTGCGGCGATACGTGATTAAGCTCGATATACACAAACGGCCCGGCGCTGAGGAACGAGAACATGCCGGCAAACGAGAAGGCGCTGGCCAGCATGTAGCTCAGCACCCGCTTGTGCCGGAACAATGAAGCGAAGTTGCCCAGCGTGGTTCGCAGATGAAATTTCTGCCGTCGCTCCTTCGGCAGCGTCTCCTTGATAAAGAACGCCACCAGCAACGACCCGATCAGGGCCGCCGCGCCCATGGTCCAGAAAATCGCATGCCAACTGAACCACAGCAGCAGCGCACCGCCAATCATCGGCGCCAGCAAAGGGGCGATGGTCATCACCAGGATGACGAACGACATCATGCGTGAGAATTCGTCCTTGGTGAACATATCGCGCATCAGGGCGTTAATCACCACGCTCGCCGCCGCCGCCGACAGCCCGTGCAGGAAACGCAGGTTGATCAATTGGTCGATCGACTGCGCCATTGCACAGGCGCCGCCGGCAATCGCGAAGATCAGCGTTCCCCACAGGATCACCGGCTTGCGGCCAATACTGTCTGACATTGGCCCGTAGAACAGCTGCCCCAAAGCAAAGCCGAGCATATAGGCGCTGAGCGTCATCTGCACGCTGCCCGCCTCGACGCCGAACTGTTTGGCAATCACCGGCATACTGGGCAAATACATGTCGATAGCCAATGGCATCAGCATGGAAAGCAGGCCCAGAATAAAAATCAAACCGAGGTGAGATGACCGGTTCTGTTGCACGTTCAACGACTCCTTCATCAGCCGTAGTGAAGTAATGAATTAATCCTGCAGGTGCGGTGCGCCCACGCTGGCAATCTCTTCTTCGGTCAGCGGACGGTATTCGCCCTCGGCCAAATCCTCATCCATCACGATGGCACCGATACGTTCGCGGTGCAGTTCGATAACCCGGTTGCCGACCGCCGCAAACATGCGTTTCACCTGGTGATAGCGCCCTTCGCTGATGGTCAAACGCACCAGGTTGTCTTCTATCTTTTCCAGTTGCGCAGGACGGGTCAGATCTTTTTCGTTATGCAACTGCACGCCTTCGGCAAAGCGCTGCGCGGTGTCTTCCGCCAGCGGATGCTCCAGCGTCACCAGATAGGTTTTCTCACAGTGGTGTTTCGGTGAGGTGATGCGATGCGACCATTGACCGTCGTCGGTCATCAGCACCAAACCGGTGGTATCGATGTCCAGGCGACCGGCGGCGTGCAGCTTATAGGCAACCGGCTCATCGAGGAAATACAGCACCGTCGGATGATCGGGATCGTCCGTAGAACACACGTAACCCTGCGGTTTGTTGAGCATAAAGTAGCGCGGGCCCGTGAGCTGCTGCAGCGGGTTGCCGTCAAACGCCACCACCTGCTCCGGAGTCAGCTTCAGGGCTCCGCTCTTAACCACTTCACCGTCGACGGTGACGCGTTTGGCCCGAAGTTCACGCGCTACCAGCGCACGGCTAACACCTAACTGCTGAGATAAAAACTTGTCCAGTCGCATTGAATCTGCTTTGCCTGTCGTTGTTATGATCGCATTGATCGTATTGCTAAAATATGACACCCACCGTTGCACCAGGTGCAACAGGGCAGGTTCGAAGAGGGGGGAACAGCGATTACTGTCACACGAGTATAGCGGCGGAAACGGCCCCCTGACAGAGGTAATTTCCACGCTTCTCGCACCGCGCGCGCTCAGAAGGCATAATAATAGAAATTTTTTAGCCATCAGGGGAGTAGAATGTCACTGTTTTTGTGGGTTCAGATGTTACAAAACCTGTTCCCGATGGCCCTTCTCAATCCACGGCGTTAATTTATGGCCTTTACTCTGCGCCCCTACCAACTGGAAGCGGTCGAAGCCACCATTAAACATTTCCGCCAGCACCCGCAGCCGGCGCTGATTGTGCTGCCGACCGGCGCCGGTAAAAGCCTGGTGATCGCCGAACTGGCGAAGCGCGCGCGCGGCAGGGTCCTGGTGTTGGCCCACGTGAAAGAACTGGTAGCGCAAAACCACGCCAAATATCGCGCTTACGGACTGGAGGCGGATATCTTTGCCGCCGGTCTGCAGCAAAAAGACAGTGCCGGTAAGGTGGTATTTGGCAGCGTTCAATCGGTGGCGCGCAATCTGTCGCTGTTCGACGGTGCATTTTCCCTGCTGATCATCGACGAATGCCACCGCATCAGTGACGACGACGAAAGCCAGTACCAACAGATTATTCAGCATCTGCAGAAAACCAACCCACAGCTGCGGCTGCTGGGACTGACCGCCACCCCGTACCGGCTGGGAAAAGGCTGGATTTATCAGTATCACTATCACGGCTTTACCCGCGGCGATGCCAGCAGCCTGTTCCGCGACTGCATTTATGAGCTGCCGCTGCGTTACATGATCAAGAACGGCTATTTGGTGCCGCCGGAACGGCTGGACATGCCGATTGTGCAGTATGACTTCAGCCGTCTGGAGGCCAGAAGCAACGGCCTGTTCAGCGAGGTGGACCTGAACCGCGAACTGAAGCAGCAAAATCGCATCACTCCGCATATCATCAGCCAAATCGTGGAATACGCCGAAACGCGTAAGGGGGTGATGATTTTCGCCTCCACCGTTGAGCACGCCCGTGAAGTTCACGGTCTGTTGCCGTCAGGCGAGGCCGCGTTGGTCAGTGCAGAAACCCCTGCCGCCGAGCGCGATGCCCTGATTGAAGCGTTCAAACAGCAGCAATTGCGCTATCTGGTGAATGTGGCGGTACTGACCACCGGTTTTGATGCACCACACGTTGATCTGATCGCCATCCTGCGCCCAACAGAGTCCGTTAGCCTATATCAACAAATCGTCGGCCGCGGGCTGCGGCTGGCCCCCGGCAAAGAGGATTGTCTGATCCTCGACTACGCCGGGAACCCGCACGACCTGTTCACGCCGGAGGTGGGGGTCAGCAAGCCGCACAGCGATAGCCAACCTGTGCAGGTATTTTGTCCCGGCTGCGGCTTCGCCAACCTGTTCTGGGGCAAGTGCACCGAGAATGGCGATATCATCGAACATTACGGTCGCCGTTGTCAGGGTTGGCTGGAGGACGATGAAGGCCATCGCGAACAGTGCGATTACCGTTTTCGTTTCAAAAGCTGCCCGCACTGCGGTGCGGAGAACGACATTGCCGCTCGCCGCTGCCATCAGTGTCAGGAGGTGCTGGTCGATCCCGACGATATGCTGAAGGCGGCGCTGAAGCTGAAAGACGCCCTGGTATTACGCTGTGGCGGCATGGAGTTGCAAAGCGGCCGCGATGAAAAAGGGGAGTGGCTAAAGGCGACCTATTACGACGAAGATGGCACCAGCACCAGCGAACGTTTTCGTTTGCAAACGCCGGCGCAGCGCAAAGCCTTCGACATGCTGTTCCTGCGCCCACATCAGCGTGCGCCTGGGGTGCCGTTCGCTTGGCAAAATGCCGCCGACGTGCTGGCTCAGCAAGCGCTGCTGCGTCATCCGGATTTTGTTGTGGCGCGCAAACGCGGTCAATTCTGGCAGGTACGAGAAAAAGTGTTCGATTATCAAGGACGCTTCCGCCGCGCCAATGAGCTGTACTGATCTTTGCCCCTTGCAAATCAGGCAGGTTTCCATTGCCCTGTGGGCGGCTTTCCGTTAAAATGCCGCCCGCTTTGCCTGGGTTCGCCCGGTGCTAAAGCAGGTTATCGAACTTGCTACTGGGTCGCCTGTAGCAGGGTAAATTTTCTTTTAAGAGAAAAAACAATGTTCACTATCAATGTAGAAGTACGTAAAGACCAGGGTAAGGGTGCGAGCCGCCGCCTGCGTGCAGCAAATAAATTCCCAGCTATCGTTTACGGTGGCGAAGAAGCTCCAGTTTCCATCGAGCTGGACCATGATTCTGTTAAGAACATGGAAGCTAAAGCAGAATTCTACAGCGAAGCTGTAACTCTGGTTATCGACGGTAAAGAAACCAAAGTTAAAGTTCAGGCTGTACAGCGTCACCCGTTCAAGCCGAAGCTGACCCACATCGACTTCGTTCGCGCGTAATCGCAACGTATTCGAGCTTTTCGGGACGCCGAAGTAGAAAACGCCGCAATTGCGGCGTTTTTTATTGTCTGCGATCCGGCGAAATTATTTGTTGCCACCGCCCAAACGACGTTGCAACTGATCGCGCAGGTTCGGCGGCGTGCCTTTAATGGTTAGCGTGTCGGTCGCCGCATCCCAGAATACACGTTCCCCCAGCAGCATGGCGTCAAAGTTCATGCTGATGCCGCCGCCGCTGCCGGCAAACTTGGTTAACTGACGCAGCGTACCGCGATCGGCCGGGAAGCTGTCTTCCAACTGATAGCCCTGCTCGCTGGAAAACTGCAGAAAATCTTTCTCGCCCACCGGCGCAATCTCTTTCGACAGCTCCTGCAGCTCAATCTCTTCGCCTGCCTGCAGCTGTTCGTTGCAATAGCTGTAAACCTGCTGGCGCACCGACTGGCGCTCATTTTTATCCAGCTGCGCATCAGCACAATAATCGTCAACCGCCTGCAGCAAGCCGCGGTTCTGAGCCTTGGTGTCCAGCCCTTCCGCCGCCGCCAGGAAGTCCATAAAGAAATCGGAAACCTTACGGCCCACACGTCCACGCAGGAAGGTCAGGTAACGGGTCGATTCCGGATTGGTTTCCCACTCGGTCAGATCGATACGCGCGACGATGTCGGCGTGGTTGATGTCCAGATAATGGGTGGTGTTGATATCCAGCTCTTCGTTAACGCGCGAACTGTTGCGGCTGTTGAGGACCGCAATCAATAAATACTCCGCCGCCAGATAACGGTACTGGCCAAACAGCACCACGCCACCTTCGGCAAACGGATATTTGGCCAGCTCATCGCGCAGACGGCCGGTCGCTGCACGGCTGAAAGCCAGAAAGTCCTTATCTTCCTTGCGGCAGGTGCGCAGCGCTTCCGCCAGTTCACTGCCCTCGTTGAACAGGCCGTAAGCCTTGCTCTTGGCGCTATAGACACGATGCAGCTCTTCCATCATCTCTTCTACCGCCGCATTGGTGGGCAGCAGAGTATCGCGCAGCACCACGTCCAGCGTTTGTTCGTCACGTTTGATCAACTGGTGCAGAGCAATCTGGTCGATATCCAGACTCATGGTAAATCCTCCTGTTCTTTTAGCGCGTATTCAAACACTGAAGGCCCCTGCGCTGCAACTTTAAAGCGGTGTTCAACCCGTCGACGATCAATATATTTCCACCATCCATACAGGCGCGAAATACCTCGATTCACCGACGTATTACAGGCTATACACCGGCAATCGCGCAGAATCCTTGACGGGGGAACGCAAGTGTCCCCGCCACGCTACGGTTTGAAAGACAAAGGGAATCGATAAAAGAGCAGAAAATCACTGTCCTATACGGTAAGATATGGGACTTTGTCAGGCTTTGAGCGCAATTTTTATGCCACAATCATCCCGTTACAGTGACGAACACGTTGAACAACTGCTCTCCGAGCTGGTTAATGTTCTGGAAAAACACCATACTCCCACCGATCTGTCTTTGATGGTACTGGGCAACATGGTGACTAATTTGATCAATACCAGCGTTGCTCCAGTTCAGCGGAAAACGTTGGCAAGATCGTTTGCAGAAGCCCTGCAAGCTTCTATTCGTGAAGATAAAGCGCATTAATAATTACTTATGGTGACAAACCGTCAGCGTTATCGTGAAAAAGTCTCCCAGATGATCAGCTGGGGGCACTGGTTCGCCTTATTTAATATCCTGCTCGCCCTCGGGCTGGGTAGCCGCTACCTGTTTGTCACTGACTGGCCCTCTTCCCTGTTGGGCCGGGTTTATGCCCTGGTCAGCTTACTGGGGCATTTCAGCTTTATCGTTTTCGCCGGCTACCTGCTGGTTATTTTCCCGCTCACCTTTGTGGTGATGTCGCAGCGGTTGTTGCGATTTATCTCCGCCGCGCTGGCCACCACCGGCCTGACGCTGTTGCTGGTCGACAGCGAGGTCTTTACGCATTTCCACCTTCACCTTAATCCGGTGGTGTGGGAACTGGTGGTCAACCCGGATCAAAGTGAGCTGGCGCGCGACTGGCAGCTGATGTTTATCTGCGTGCCGGTAATCTTTTTGGTGGAGATGCTGTTTGGCACCTGGAGCTGGCAAAAACTGCGCAGCCTGAACCGCCAACGTTTCGGCAAGCCTCTGGCGGTGCTATTTATCAGCGCCTTCTTTGCCTCGCACCTGATTTATATCTGGGCCGATGCCAATTTCTATCGCCCGATCACCATGCAGCGGGCGAACCTGCCGCTGTCTTATCCAATGACCGCGCGTAAATTCCTTGAGAAACACGGCCTGCTCGATTCGCAAGAATATGAACGTCGGCTAGTGCAACAAGGGAACCCAGAAGCCGTTGCGGTGGAGTATCCCCTTAGTGATCTTAGCTACGGCGACAAAGGCAGCGGTTATAATCTGCTGATGATCGTGGTAGACGGCGTTCGCGAACAGGATATGAAGCAGGATATGCCAGCCCTCAGCCGCTTCGCCCAGGAAAACATTCGTTTCGGCGATCACTACAGTTCCGGTAATCATGCGGATACCGGCCTGTTTGGCCTGTTCTACGGCATTTCACCGACGTATCTGGACAGCATTCTTGCCGCGCGCAAACCCTCCGCTCTGATCAGCGCGCTAAGCGCTCAGGGCTATCAATTTGGGTTGTTCTCATCAGACGGCTTTAACGCCAGCCTGTATCGCCAGGCGCTGTTGACCGATTTCACACTGCCGGCACCTGCCCAGCAAAATGATGCGGTGACCACGCAGCAGTGGCAACGCTGGTTGGCCGATCAAAACAGCAATGCCCCGTGGTTCTCTTACATCAACTTCCGGGGTGCAGAACCGGTAGCCAATGATAAAACACTGGCCCCGGCTGACTTTATTCAACGCTACCGAGCCGGTGCGCAGGATGTGGATACGCAGATTGCCCAAGTGCTCAACACGCTGAAAGAGCGTGGCGTACTGGATAAAACCGTGGTGGTAATCACCGCAGAGCACGGCGTTGAATTTAATGACACCGGTAAAGGCTATTGGGGCGCAGGCAGCAGTTTCAGCCAGCAACAGTTGCAGGTGCCGTTGATTATCCACTGGCCGGGTACGCCAGCGCAGACCATTAATAAATTGACCGGCCACAACGACGTGATGCGGACCCTCATGCAGCGTTTGCTGCACGTAAAAACCGCCCCGAATGATTATTCGCAGGGGGAAGACCTGTTTACTGCCCAACGCAGAAACAATTGGGTAGCGACCGGTGATAACAGCCTGTTGGTGATCACCACCCCAACGCAAACTCTGGTATTGGACAGCAGCGGCAACTACCGTGCGTACGATAAAAATGACAAAGAGATCAAAGACGAAAAACCGCAGCTCGCTCTGTTGCTGCAGGTCTTGACCGATGTGAAACGCTTTATCGCCAACTAATTGCTTAAAATACAATCAGTCAGGTGAATTCACTCTTGCTTTGAATCGGGGAACAGGTAGTATTATTTCCCATAGCGTCGGCATGTAGCGCAGCTTGGTAGCGCACCGTCATGGGGTGTCGGGGGTCGGAGGTTCGAATCCTCTCATGCCGACCAAAAATCCTTAGAGAAACCAACCATTTGCGGTTGGTTTTTTTATTTCTGAAGTTTTCCGATGGTAAAACAATGGTAAAACGATGGTAAAACTACCGACGAAACTAGGGATCGATCTCAATACGTCTATACCGTAATGAGCCTATTTTTGTCATCCCAAACAACACTGCTTATGCTATGTTTTTAATGAGTTTTTTATCTCTCCCGAAAAATCCAATCCCGATCAGAAACACCCATTTTTGCACTATCCATGCCCCATTTATGCCCCATTGCCTCGCTGAGCATTGAAAAAATCATCCACCCGAATATACTGTATAAAATTACAGTTAAATTTAGGGGTGCATAAATGTTCGTAGAGCTCGTGTTTGATAAACGCAATGTGGCAGAACTTCCTGGTGCCGCTGAAATGATAAAGGCAGAACTGACCAAACGGGTTCACGGTATCTTTCCTGCCGCTGTCGTTCGGGTAAAACCAATGCAGGCAAACAGCCTGAACACCGACGCCAGTAAAAGCGACAAAGAAAAGCTTAACCGCATGCTGGAAGAAATGTTTGAAGAAGCGGACCAGTGGCTGGTCACTGATGTCTGATGGGTAGCCTTAAAATAAATGGGCGACAAATTTTACTTCTGACAGAAAATGATCGGTATCCTTCACCAACGATCAACAGTCCTCCCATGTTCGCGTTGCGTGAAGATGAGGAGGGAAAGTTCTGGGTCTACTTTCTGCATAAAGGGCGCTGGCCACTCATCGTAGACACTCCATTTGAGACCCAGGGTAAAGCTGTTGAGGCCGCAATGGAATTCGACTATTACAAGCTGTTTAACTAGCCGGGATCCATCCCGGCTGAGTGTTAAGCAAGGTAAGAAATCGCGCGTTCCATTTCTTCTGTACTCAGCGCTGTAGGCCAGTACACTATCTTTTTGATGTGGCCGTTAAACCAGTTTTCAGGGCCGATATATGAACGACCGATAGCCAGGCGATTAAGTGCATCAGGCAAAGCGGTAACCGCTTGAGAGTACCAATTGAACCCGTCGAACAACTTCAGGTTCAAACTCGGTTTGTCGAACGAAAAAATAGCAGACTGCTCTGAGTCCCTGACGGGGGAAAGACTGTAAATTTCCAGCGATTGAGACACACCCGCAGCATCCGCCGCCGCCCACTGTGCCCGGCCATTACTGGTTGTCAGGTTTCGGTATGAGAAACGAAGGCTTGCACCTGCCGCTGTATTGTCAAGAACGGCCACGCATGCTAAGGCGTTATATACTCCACTAACTGATTGAATGCTGTGCGGATGTACACACGTAACCAGCACCGTTCCGCCTGTGGCAGAGACGAAATCAGCATTGGTTGGTGTTGTGCAAATGTCCGCCGCGCGTGAACCTTCTGCTCCAGAGGTAGGGATATACGACGACGCCCCATCCCTTCGTTCTGCCTGCGCCCCCCAAATCCACACTGAACCCGGAGTGGCTGGTATATATGAGGGTAAAGCCGCTGCGCTGCTGTCGCTGTTTGTCAGCGCTAGTGTGAACTGTGGCGATACAGATAATGTCGGGGCAATCGTAATAGCACACCGGTACCATCCGTTAACGTGTTGCTCCATAGTCGCCTGCAGGACTTGCGGAGAGGACTTCCCGATCTTCCCGCCGCCCAGGTCGAAGTTAACGAACTGCGTTGTAGCCACGGCCCCCTGGGCAGCAATTTGCAACACAGTACCGGTATGCGCTTTTGCCCAGATGCTGAAGGTGTACGGCTGTGATGCTGTTGCGGCCATCGTCGTAAGCGCCAGGAGTGTATGAACTGACGCCGTACTTCCTGTGGTCTCAATCAATTTGGTGGCTGTTACGTTTCCATCAGGTGACTTGTCGCCGTTGGCTGTCAAAGTGACACCTGAGGCTGTCCAGCTTGCCGCCTGCGTAAAATCTTGGCTGTATGCCAGACGGTTATTCGACACCGACTCAGTACGGATACCCAAGCATTTACCCGTGATCGGGTGGTATTCAATAGCAGGTTCGCCAGACTCCAAATATTCAATTAACCCTGACGCACCAACACGCGTGGCTGTACTGGCTCTCGAAAATCCAAGTACCTCTGCCAGATTTGCAGAGCGCTTGACCTGCCCAGTGGCATATTGCATCACAAACCGGGAGCTGGAGAAATCAGCAAAGATAGCGGCACCGGGTGGTAACGGCGCATTTGAACTGGGTAAGGTGCGCAGAGAGCCTTTAAAAGTCCCGTTACTTCTTAGTATCGTTGCCATGGTTAAATTCCCGCATTAAAGTTGGTTGTCACTCTTGTTTGTGAACCGGTCAAGTTAAGTGAATTTTTCGCGTTTCCGACGCAATGGTTGAACGAAATATCGACATCGGTTAACGCACCGGTAAGGTTCACCGGATATTGCTGCGTTGGCATAGCCTGTGTGTCTCGTATTTTGTTATTGTTAATTGAACATGCTGTAAATGGAACTGAGCTATTCACGCCGTGACCCAATTCCCTCTGGCCATTACCCCAAGTCTTATTGTTGGTGAAGTCACAGTTAATGACTTCTTTTGCCTCTTCAACATTAATGCCATGGCGCCCATTGCCATTAATGTGATTGTTATCTACTGTTTCATTTTGCATTACTACGCTCGGGTTTGTGTAACGGAAGTTCATCCCGTCCTTGCCATTATTTGTAATCTGGTTCTGTGCGTATATGTTCCATCCAATCAGTGGATCTGTTTTCGTACTATACGAATAAACACCATGCTCTATATTGGAATCTATAATATTGCTGATAAACTGCGCCCGTCGACCTGGCTTACCATCGTTATTGGTCCCCGGATAACGAAGGATACCGAATTTATTCAAGCGCATTTGATTGCCGATAGCTTGGAACCCATCCACGCCACAGTCAGCAAGTCCAGCATAACCGCCCATAAGAATATTACTTATGGCAATAGCGCCACGAGCTGCACCACCCCCCTGCGGCTCAAGGAATAACGGGAAGTTCGTCCCGTTCTTAACCGTATTGAACGCCATATACAAAGGTTCGTCATCAAGAGCGCCGGTTCCGATACCAATACCCGAAGCGCCAAGCGGACGCTCCCATATTCCTGCGCTACCAGCATTGGGGGCCAGGCGGCCAAAGTTTTCAATGCGACAGCGAATAATGGAACAGTTGTCGGCCATATCGTTACCCAGCGCTGTCGCGCCGATGTTCAACATCGTGACATTGTCCATTACGCAGTTTCGCCAGTGCTTAATATAGGTTCCTTTAATGTCTGGTACGTATTGCGCACCAGGAAGAAGAACCTGATTCTCACCCTCAATTTTAAAATTACTCATCAATACGTTTTCTAAGTAATTCGTCAAGGTTCCAACAAACTTTATTGCTGTATTCTGTTTGTATGGAAGCAGAACAGACTTATCACCGGAACCAATAATTGATACATTGTTACGCGGGATGATGAAAGTGGATTGTGGATAAAAAGCCTCTGGTAAATAAACGACTCCACCACCATTCCATCTCAACCAATCGATCGCCCGCTGAATAGCATATGTTGCATTTTCTCCGGTTTTTGCATTAAACCCGCACTCTCTGACATCAAGAACCCTGCGGTTTTTTATAATACCCTCAATCTTTTTCTGTTGAGATTCCATCATGTCTTGAATGGACGATTGCATACCTGGCAAATGGAGGTGCCCATATTCATCGATTGCACCATATGCGGCATTATCAGCATCGGACAGAAGATTAAGGTAAGGGCCTTTGTTTCTATCCAAAGAATCCATTTTTTCCTGAACATTACCTTCAACACCAACAATATGAGTCCCTCCGAACTCATCATTCACAGAAATGGTATTGCCTGCAGCATCAGATGATAACTCAATATTATCATTCCCATCATGGCTGACATATACAGCTAAGTCATTCGCCCCAAGCGAGCCGGCAACCTCAAGTGCCACGCCATCTTTGTTGATGTACGTTTTGAAGCCATTTCCAACACCCTGTCCCACACGGAATGATTTACCGTTCGGCGTCCCCGCTAAACCTGCGATCGTTCCGTCTGGGTCTTCTGGCGTGGTGTAGTAAGTATTGGCATCTGCGATGTTCTGGGCGTTCTCGGCCGACACCTTTGCATCCTTCGCATACTCTTCAGCATCCCTACTGGCTCCAGTTATCTCATTTATCCGATCGGCGACAGCTCTGCGCACCGTCGGAAATGGCTTTTCAAACCTATCATATGCTTCATCACCTTCACCGTTGATGTACTCGTCAAACGCTATTGCGTTATCGTTCACATCCTTCATGCTGTTTGAAGAACGAGGATTCCCGGTATTGTATCTTTGAGCCATATTAATTCCTATCAATGAGATAGTTGTATATATAAGATTGACAAATAACCTGATAAGGCTATCATTTGCATAATTAGATAATTTACACGAGTGAACTCACCCAGTGATTAATAATAAAAACATCATTATGAATAATTCAAACAATCCCTTTTTCAACTCTTTATATCTAATGAAGGTAATTGCATGCTTTGCCGTAATCGTTATACATTCGTGTATTTTTAACATTAACAGCATTAACGGTGAATGGTGGGCTTTAAATTTATTTAACTCATTTTCTAGATTTGCCGTCCCGATGTTTATAATGATTTCTGGCGCGCTACTAATAAATAACAAATACTCGTTATCATACTTCCTAAAAAAGCGAGCTGCACGTATCATTCCACCATTGATTTTTTGGTCAGTTATTTACTTGATTTGGCTGGGTGATTCACGCCTATTAAGCTTGAATGTCATTAAAACAATAATTGCCGGGCCGGTTTATTATCATTTGTGGTATTTATACTCTATGATTGGTGTTTTGTTATTCTCTCCAATTATTTCAGCGGCATATTTAAACTCAACAAAAGAAACAAAAACATACTTCCTTGTTATGTGGGCAATTATTTACTCTCTATACCCAGTCGCAAGGCAGTTTTTTGACATGCAATTTGATTTATTAAATGTATATGAACTGTACTCTTTCTTTGGCTTGATCGGGTGGTATTTCTTAGGAGCATTCCTTCGTGACCATATTACAGGAAAAAATGAAACACAAAAAAGCATAACTCCATTATTTATATTCATAGCATCTAGCCTAAGCATAGCTATATTGACTTATTCATATTCTTCTAGCATGGGTGTAATTACAAAAGATGTAGGCATAACATCTCCTTTATTCTTTGAAAGAAACTCCCCGCTGATAATTATCAGTACAGTTTCATTGTTTATTTATCTATCTAACATTAGACTAAACCCAGAAGGGAAAACCTTCAAGCTGACAAAGATAATATCATCATTCTCACTTGGGATATATTGCCTGCACTTAATGATTCTTCGTGAGTTGTTAGATCCTATAACTAATTTATTCCAAAACCGCTGGTTGTCAGTTCCGGCGTTGGCCATAACAGTAAGCATACTTTGCTTTGTTATAATTTATCCATTGAGAAAAATAAAAATCACTAAATATATATTATGAATAAGGGGCTTAGCCCCTTATTCATTACCACTCAATTAGCATCAGCCCTGGAGTTCCTGGGCTACCTTTCCCACCGTTAGCGGCTAAATCATACCCACCACCACCACCAGCGCCACCTGTTCCAAAGCCATAGCCTGAACTTGCATCTTTACCCCCAGTATTTCCAGCACGACCACTGCCACCAGCAGTTCCCAGCGGGCCGCCACCTCCCATGCCCCCGACACCGCCGCGGCTTCCTCCATCGCTACCATCACCACCACCAAGTCCACCGCCGATACCACCCCCGCCAGAAGATTGTGAACCTCCGCCTAAGCCGCCGCCTGAACCACCGGCGAGATTTAACAATGTCCCAAACGAGGTTGCCGATCCTGCTGTACCACTTTGCCCATCTGTACCTGAGTTTGTACCACCGATTCCACCTTGCCCAGCAGTGCCTATAGTCACCGCGTATGTTGCTCCTGGTGTTACCGTAATCGCTTTTTTAACCACTGAATATCCCGCGCCTCCGCCACCGCCAGAACCACCATACCCACCGGCTATACACCCACCGCCGCCGCCACCGCCGCCACCACCAGCGCACGCAGTGATATACACGGTTTTGATTCCAGCTGGCACAATGAAATTACCCGACGTTTCAAACCGGGCTTGTTTATTACCAACCTGCTGAATGATATTCTTAATTGCTAAAAGCAACTGTCCATCATTAGCAGGATCTAGAGAAATACCCGAGTTTTCGACCACACCCACTAATTCGCGTTGCCAAGTGTTGAATATCTCGGCTTTTAATATTGTAGGGGGAACCCCCTGTGCAACATTACCATTAGTAAACTCGCCGTTCTGATCGGCAGTTTCAGTTACACTTCCAACTTTTTGCATGTCTTATCCTCGCTCATTGAACGATAAAGTGAATGTCGAATTGAATTAAAGGTATCCGGAGGCGGTATCGAATATGTTTGCAAACTCAGGCGTTACGTCATAAACGCCTTCGTCGTTAAATCCAAAGTAGATATATCCAAATTTTACCAAAGTGTGAGATGGAGCCAATGCACTTATTCTGCACTCAAGCTGCCTGTTCCCCCAGGAGGCCAAAGGATCACCACAGTATGACATTCCACATCGTGCATACGTAATGGTTGTGTCTTCCGCTTCAACAAGCCAGACAAAAGGCCATTCATCCCCATTCAGCCCATCGCCACAAACGGACAAGCCTGCGCGGGCTTCACGATACTCTTTAATGGTGATGTTATAACCCAGCGCATTGGCTATACCGATGAAATAGGAGCGGGATTGGCCGCCTGTGCTGATGAATTTCGATACTACAGCGGCCTGACGCTTGGCAATGGTATCAACCTCTCCGATAGAACAGTCATCAGGTAATCCAAGCGTTTTTTCCCATTCGGTGAGCATAATTGTCGCCGTTTCTGGAAATGCACCGACCAACAATGCGATTGCATCAGTGTCACTGCGCTGAAAGCTGATAGACAACGCACGAATAACGGCGGCCTGAATGCTGTTCTGATCCCGTGGCCACGCCAACCCGGTTGGAATGAGTGCCTGCAAAGCCTGCTGATAATTCTCTGCGGTAAATTGGCTCATGTATAGTTCACCTCACCGCGCACCGGCAGTTCTCCCACGCCAAGTTCAATATTCGCCGCAGGCGATACCAGGATAAAACCAGCGGTACCATCAATATCCCCGATCGCCCTGTTCAAGTCAGAGAGAAAAATCTTTCCATTTCCTTCAGGCGTTCCCCCCTCAAAGAACACGTTATCAATGGCCGCATCGATTGCAGCAGTAATATCGCTGCCAACATGGCTGATACCGCTGATCTCAAAATTAATCGTCTTGGCCACAGGGGAGCAGACATACACCAGGGCAGTCACTGGCGCCAGTGGGTATATGTAGTCAGCCACCCGACCTTGATCACCTGTTGCCTTTTGCGCTCCCCAGTCATCCAACTGTGATATGCCGTCAGTCCCAACAGGAAAGCCGTGGTTGGTTTCATCGTTGCCATCACACATGATGTACACCCCAACGCTGCCTGCCCCCATCAACCGCCTCTTGGGCCAACAACGTGTAACGCCAGGCACCGCCAACGCCCATTGCTTATAATCCGTATCACTGCCGCCCTGCGGCGGGCTTTGGTATGCCAACAGCATGCGGGCGCGCAAACTTTCCTGCGTTTCAATATCAGCGCCACCGGTCGCGGGTTCAATCATTACACCGCTGGCATCAACACCAGGTAATGAGATATCGAGTGTCAAAGAAGTACCGGCATCAGCATTGCCGTCAATTCCTCCCCCATTGGGCGCATCAATAATATCAGGCAGGATAGCGGTAAGTTTCCCATGAGCGGTACCATCAGCACCGATCGTCACGGCATCAACAAGGCTGTAGCGATAACCATCACCGCGGCGCAATACAACCCCTTTGCCAACGGGTGCCCCTGCCGTCCCACTGAATTGATAGGAGGGTGTTGACGCCGGATTGGCGGCGTTCTGGTAAACACTTTTCAGGCCTGCCCATCCCGCCAGCCATTCATCGGTGGAATTAAAAGGTGTCGCCTGCAGCGCGATGTAATCCAGATAGCCGTAATGCAAATGAGCCAAGCCGGCATCGGCGTCGGCCAGCACGCGCATATTGGAATAACGCAATAACGCGCCAGTTTTTCTGAGCTCTGATTGAAGCTGTGTGCGGTTCTTCTCACGCAGCTCGGTTAATGTAGGCCGCTTGAATGGCATAATTTATTGCTCCCAAACCCAAAAAAAGCGCATATCCGTATCGTTACCATTCCCCGGCCTTTGATAGCGGATCACCATGTTCAGACGGCGGGGATAAACGATCTGAGTCGCGACAGAAAACGACGACACCACACCATCAGTCACCAACCATTGCAGCGCCTCCCGGGAGTAATCTTCAGCCTTTTGCGCGACTGCCTGAGTCAGTTTCTGCCGTCGCAGCAACCACAGGCGGGAACCAATATCATTTTCCTCGTCGGCATCCCCCCACCAACCCCGCCGATCATCACCATCAATATCGTCATCATCGCGTGCCACCCGATCGGTAAACAGGCTGATAATGATTGCGGTCTGCAGGTCGTCGCCGCTGACCAAATCGCCGCGCCCTTCTCGCCAATCAGCCGCCAGGCGTTCGACGTCCCAGAAAGAACTGATATCACTCATTCAACAGGCTCCCTGGGTTTCTCGCTGGTTTTCTCATCGTTGCCGCTCTGCACGTTTTTCACGATGTGGTCATGATCATTATGCCCATCACGCAGTTGTTTCAGCGTGGCTACATTGCTGTCGCAGTTGTCAATGACGTCACCTGTCACCTCAAGGCGTGGCGTATCAAGCCGAATTTTCTCTGTTGCTGTGACCGTTACCGTTGTTGCGTTGCTGACCGTCACCGGCTGGCCTTTGGCTTCAACTTCAATGCCGTTCTCAGTCAGTTTTATAAACATGCCCCACTGGTTATAAATGACCGATTCGCCGGGCTTTAAACCAGATTGCCGGTATTGCTGGTTGTTGCTGGCCACTATCACAGCGCTGGAGCGATCCCCCCCCAAATAGGCGAGCACAACATCAGTGCCCACCGGCAGACCTGAAGAAAAGCCAAATTCAGCCATACGCGGTGTTTCGCCACGCACTTCCAGCGGCGTCTGATACTGAAGCTTTTGTATGCCGCCAGCGTCGCTGTGTGCGGTGATCCGGCCAATGCCGAGCATCATGGACACGCGCCGGCCGAGTTGCCTCAAAATATCGCCACTCATCAATTAAGCTCCTGCACCTGGCTATAAAATTGGTAAGGTTGCACCGCGAAAGCCTCGGGAGGCATGAGCACCATCCGCGCCGTTGTCCCCTCCCAACCATTTCGAATAAAGGTCACTTCAGAGAGGAGCCACAGCTCATCCGGGAGTCCGAACGTAGGGATCTTGATGGGGATGAGGGTATTGGGTTCCCACAGCTTGCCGTCTTTGTCACGCCAGCTATCTACCGTCACCTGCAGTTGCCTTGACCGGCCATAGCGTCGGTTCATTTCCCAGTCGATGCAGCTTTGCGCCTGGCCATGAGAGTTCATCGTGCTTTCAACAATGATTATGCGGTTGCGATACCGCATTTTTGCCGCCTCAGGGTCTTGCGCTTTTGCCAGTGCAACCGCTGAATATCCACTGTCAGGTGACAGTTCCATCGCGGGCGTCATCGACATCGATACGCCGACATAATCGGAAAATCGCTCGTCCATCGAGTCCATCAATGACGCCGTTTCAATGTTCTCACCTTGAGCCACACCGCTGGCAGCCTTGCGAGTACCCACCCGGGTCAAACGCAGATCACCATCGGGCGTATCAAAATAGAGCAATGCCGCCCACCGGCAGATCCTGTCGATAATTTCTTGCGACGACTCGCCCCAGTTCAACGTGAATTGCGGCACCGTCACCAGATCGGTCACGTCAGAGGCAACCTTTATGCCGTAGGGCGTCGCCAGGCGCTGAGCTATTTGCAGCGCGTTAGCCTGGCTGATGACGTTATTGGGCCATTCTGCTGAACAGTCCACCAGGTCCTGGCATTTGTTTCGCCCGCTTGCCCTGACCTCATGGCGTGATTTCGAAAGCGTCGGAGACCAGCGATCGATGTATCCCGTTATCACCAGGTCGTTACCCAGCATGACCTGGCACGCGTCTCCCTTTTTAACGAGTTGTTTCTCGTCTGTACCTGGGTAGTAATCCATCAGAGACAAATCGAAATCAGAGGGTAAACGTTCAATGCCGCGCGTTACCCTTACCTCATCCCAGCCCTGAATGATTTTGTTGTCTACCTTCAATATCAGTTCATCTTTCATTTTCTCAGCGCCCTGAATTTTGTCGGCATAAAGGCTGGATGGCGCGGCTGAACTGACTGCACCAGCTCGTCACCGCGCGCGGCATCCTGGTAAAGGCGATTAGCCAGCGTCAACGCCGGCAATGACGCAGACAGAACAACTTGAGTAAGCGAGCTCAGTTCCGCGCCCTTCTGCCCGTACGCATTGACGAGGGCGTTTCGCGTTTCCAGCAAATTGAGATAGTCGTCATCGTCGCCGGCATCAGCTGCCATCAGTAAAACGTCATCCAGCGTGTCGCAGACGCGGTTTAACATCAAAATGGCATCGTCATAGCTTGAAGGCTCATAGTCGGCAGCAACCACAGCCAGGGCGCCAGCGGATAAAACGCAAAGTAGGATCGTGGCACTTTGAGCAATGGCATTTTCTGCATCCGTCGCGTAAAACGTCGCATTTCGGTATGAGGACAAGGTTTCCAGCATGCGGATCTTTTCCTCAACGCTGCCACTTACCGTTATCACCTCATCAATGATCGCCCTCGCATCGACAGGAAAGGCATCGACTGCGGCCACACTCTCGAAGGTGGCCGTGAGGGTCAGCAACGTTGCACGGCCAGTCACCGCCTCAGCCATTTTTTGATGAACCAGCCCAGCGTAATCCGCCGTATCGTCTGATCGGTTAATCGCACCGGTAGAACCGGACACCCCACCGCCCACACTCCCTTTGCTATACCTGCCATAGCGGGCGCTGCCGAAGGTAGATTTCAGGACGTTGCTGAGGTTCGTCACTTCGTTGGCCGTGCCTTTCACCATGTTTCCCCAAAACGCTGCCGTGTTTCGTAGCGTCTTGATGGTTTGGGTGACACTCCGGATCTCGCCCTTCACCGTTGCGATAAATTTGGTGGCTGCCATCAAGCCGGTGCGTAGCCAATTGGTTTGAACCAGGGAAGCAGCCTGTGTGCTGCCGGTAATGGCGAAAACCTTTAGACCGGACTCAATGAGGGTGAGTGTGAATTCGAACGATCGCCCGTTATCTACACTTTCCAGCACGCGCAGACCACCATCAGGAACGCTAACCGTGAGTTCCCCCAGCGTAGGATGGATCAGCGTACCAGCCCCCTCCATTTCACAGGCGGCCACCAGCGAATTTCGCTGAGTGATAACATCAGGCGCGTCATACGCCAGGCTGTTATGCACAATGAAACCACGAATGGTCATTTTTCGGGTGCCGCGGCCCAGATCTTCCACCCAGGCGGTGTTGCGGTAGGGATATTCATGCACCGCCTGCCGGCGGCCAAACACCCCTTCGGCGCTGACAACAGCAAAAGGTACGCCACGAAACGACGCAGGGTGAATATGCTCAAACCAGTCCCAACTCTCGCCACTGCCCAATAGTGAAGAAAGCGCATCAGTGATCAGAGCCATCATCCCTCCTGAAATAAAAAACCCGCCGAAGCGGGTATAAGTTAAAAGCAATTATTCATTGATCCCCAAGAGGGATCCTGCATCGTATTTTTCCGTCCCCATCAGGCATTGCAACATCCATAATCATTTTCCCGAGTTGGAGCGTGGTGAACCCATCTTCGCGATAGTCAAGAACACCCATTTTTTTGTTTTTGAAAATAAAGCTAACCTGGGTATGTGCCAACCCATCAATTACTTCTCTATTCATTCCGACATTTTTTGTCGTCTCATTATCTAAAGAGGCTCCATCCAACGCCATATTGGAGTTGGTATAAAGCTGCACATAATGATTTCCACAAACATATGACATAGGAACATTTGCTAAAGAAGCACTGCTATAGAATGCTAATAATATACAAGGTAAGATATATTTCACGTTGATTTCCTTTCAGCTTTTCCAATACTGTAAACTCAGATTAGCAATATAAAAGTCATAATCAACCTTAGATTTTTACACACCTCAACTAATTGATTGCATAGATAATGCTACTCTACCTCCCCCTTCTGTTTGCACTTTTCGGCGTTCCCCGGTCTGAGGATTCACCAGGGTAATTTCCAACTGGAACTTATTCTCGTCCATCGCCTTCGACATGGCCTCGGTGATCTGGCCCATCGCTGCTTCACCATCAGTTTTAGGGGTGAATAGTGAGACTGGCGTTTCAGATGCCTTTGGTGATTGGGCCGTTAGCGGTACCGTAGAATCACCCTGTTCGAAAACACCTGACTGACGCTGGCTAAATAAATTGTTCTGGTCTCGTAAACCACTCCAGCGCACATCATTCACAGAATCATTGATCCCTTTCGATATCTCGTCTGCTGTGTACGGCTGAGCACCATTTTCATGCTTGATGATGGCGGGAATAAGCTTTTCCAGCACCCCGGGAGAATGCAGGTCCAGCGGTTCAGATGGGTTAAAGCCCGTCTGTTTTGCCACAGCCTCAATATATGCCTGGGTATTGTTTTCACTTGAAGGCGCATAGGTTGGGATCATGCTATTTAGCGTATTTTTGCCACGGTCGCCGAATAACATCAGTTGGCGTGATAGTGCAGCCAACCCATCTTCGGGGGTTTCAAAGGTGACAAACCCGCCATTTCTTCCCGTGGCATTGGGGGCCGCTCGCAAGTTACCGGGGTTATTATTCCGCAAACCCAGCGCATTATTCCCAGGCTGGCCATACGGCGTAGAAACCCCATCTCCGGGCCCCGGCATACCAGAAATTTTATCCAAATCCCCTTTCAACCGATCCGCGCGCCAAACCGGCTTGTAATACCCATCGAGCTTTTTGATCAGATCTTCTGATGCATAACCCAGTTTTAAATCCAGCTTTTCTTTCCAGGAAAGCGTGTCTTTAAATTTATCGTCACCCTGTGCATTACGGATGATATCGGCCTGCTTTCCGCCACGGTTAAACGTCAGAATGGACCCGACCGCAGTGCTGTCCAGGCCGTTGGTCATAACCTGTTTAATCTGATCCACCGACGCCGCTAGCGTCTCAGATTGCCCCAGCCAGGCCTGCCCCTTCAGCAACATCCCATCATAGGCTGCACCGATCTGGTTCAGTTGCTGTTTAAATGCCAGGGCATTCTGCAGGTCCTTATCGCTAAAAATAAGGCCATCACGGCGAGCCTGATCCTTCAGGCGCTGCACTTCACTGGTGGTGTTGCGTAAATAGCTGAGCAGTTCAGGCGAAAGTCCCAGCTTATTGGCAAACAATGCTTGCTGGCCAGTTGGCAGAGACTGCATGGAGCGGTTGAGATCGTTAACCAGCTTGCCAACATCCGCCAGCCCATCCTTGGTTAGACTAATTCCCACCCCACGCTGTTTCAGGAGTGCCAAAAATCCATCATTACGCCCATGCGCTGCATCGTTCGCTTTCTCGAACAAATCGCCAACTGAGCCCTCGGCAGCTTCTCGTGCGCTGCCGTTCTCAATCATGGCACCCGTCAGTTCCTGAAAAGCATCCGCCGTCATGCTGACGTTTTTCGCAATGGTATCGATGCGGTAACCGGTGTTGGCAAAGTTGGTCAGGTTGTTTTTAACGACATTGACGACCGCCGCTGCGCCACCCAGTCCCAGAGTGAGACCGCCCACCATTTTCAGGGGCGGGACCAGATCACCAACAAACTGGACACCGCTGCGGGCGTTCTTTGCCAGAACGTCAAAGCGACTCCCCAAATCGTCCAGATTGTCTCTCGAATCCTGTCCACCCAACGCCAGGGCATCGCGCGTTTTATCCAGGAGCGGATTGAGGTTTTTTACCACCTCTTCAATGCGCAATATCGCGGCCGACGCCTCGTCATTAGCCTTCAGCTCAAAATCGAATGAGTTGGCCATTACTTACCCGCCTTCGCTTTGTTAATGCGCCGGGCTTGGTTAGCCCAAAAATCCAACCGGGTACGGGTCAGAGACCACGCATCACGTGGCCCCCACCCGTAATACTTCGTCACCTCAGCGGCTAACTGTTGCCATCCGTCGAGGGATCGAAGGTTAAAAAAGACATCAGAAAGTCCTCACATTTCCGGTAATCGGTAAATGCCATGGCACCCAACGCTTTTTCAGTCACGCCCGCATTCAGGGCGATCAGTAGCTTCATTGCGGCCATGCTGTTCTTGGCACGCTGAATGTCATAAAACTGTTCCACTTCAGCCAACGCTGGCTCTTTCAGGTCCAGATGTTCATAACGCGTATCGCCCACTGTCAGCACCTGGCAGAGCACAATCGTTTTGGTTTTATCAAGTACAGCCATATCAATACTCCGTTACCGAGCCGCCTTCCCAGCGCACATCAAACACCGCTTCTTCGCTATCAACATCTTGCGTGTTCACGGACCACATATTTTCGCCGATGATGGTTTTCCCGTTAGCCAACTCAACAACAACAGAAACATTGGTTGAGTCGTTGATTTGCGCGATCGACGTGCCGCCGCTGTCACGCGCCTGGTAAGAAATGAACGGTGCCCGTGGTTTTTCCTTGTAACCATGGACAGTATCCATCCCGGTCAACGTGGTCCGTTCCACTTTACCGGGGCTGTACTTGAACTGGCCGGCGACCATGACCGTTAGCCCATCGATGGTGACGTAAGCGGTACCGGCCAGGCGGTTAGTTGTATCTCCCATAAATCCTCCTTAGGCTGCTGTCTGCGCACGGCGCCATTGATTGAGTAGTGCGAAAATTTCCAGTTGGTCGATCAGCGTGCCGGTCCACAGCACATCGATGCGCTTGGTGTTGCTGCTGTTTCGCTCCACCAGCAACGTTTGGGCAAATTTCGCGGAATCCTGCACATAACCGTTGTATTCCAGCGTGCGATACTGGGCGATCAGTTCTGCGCGGATCACATTCGGCGTAACAATGGCCGAACCCGGCGCAAATCGCGTGCCATCATTGGCCAGCTTCATGCGGCTGAACTTGGAGGTGATCTGAGTGCGCAGGAAACGCGTCACAAACATCAACAGAAACAACGTCTCGATATTCAGATAGCTATCGTCCGCGTCGCCAAACTTGTTTTTCTGGTAGGTGGTGATCGTCTTTTCAACCTGCACAGAGCCGTCATCAGCCACGGTAAAAGTAGAAATACCGCTATAGAGCAGGTTATTTCGTTCCGTGAGTGTGAAGCGATCTTCTAACTGCGGCGCCAAAACACCACTGATGGTCAGCGTTTGTGTCGGACGCCCCGGGTCATTACGCAGGCTAGGTGCAATGGCGCCGGTTAACGCGGCTGCCCACAGGTAGGCGGGTGTTGGTGACCCGTTAATGCCTAACAGGGTTTCATGCTGGTTGTTGCGAGCCTCTCCGGCAGCAGACAGAGAGCCGTAGGTACCCGCCAGAGCGCCGAAAGAATGCCCATAAAGCTGCTGAGCATAGGACCAGCGGCCGGTGGCATCGGAAAGGAACTCTTTCACGGCATCCAGTGACGTGGTGTCCGTATACGGGTTGACGATAAAATCGAAAGCCCGATCTTGCAGATTACCCAGCGCGTCCGTCAGCGCTGGCGCACCGGCCCCACCTGCCATAACCGTTATTTTCAGTTCCATACCCTGAGGGGTTTCTTCTCCGCCGGCGGCCCCCTGATAATTCAGACGAATGTCGATGCTGTTACCGTGCGCACCTTTGTTCTTCGCCGTCAGCTTGACTGTGTCGGTAGCAGCGGAATCCACCTCGGCGATGACTGGCAATTTGCTTTGAGCGTTGATCACGGCCGCAATGGCGGCCGCCACAGCAACGTTGTCATCAGTGCTGACCACCGTCAGTTGCACACGCACGCCAGCAATATAGAGAGACAGCACGCCGGTAGCGGCTGCAGCTGTCACGACCTGCAATTTTCCGGTTGCTGCAGTGGTTCCCGTGGTGCCATCAGCCAGAGGCAAAATCCAGAGCTCCGCTGAAATGTCATTGGCCTGGTACGCGGTCATCATGTTGTGCAACATTGAACCGCTGCCACAGATGCCGGCGACAGCAGAATCAGACGATACCTTTTGCGGGATACCTGGCGTTGCAGTTGCCGTAGACAGCATTTGCCCGATCAGCAGCGTGCGCTGAACCGCAGTCGCCGTGTTGGCCATCGAGTTATCAAACTCAGCATAGAAAAATGGCGCGCGCTGATTGGAAGGAAGGCGATTAAATGGAACGGTCATTGATCATTCTCCTGGATTTTCTTCCCTGTCGCTGGCTTTGCGGCCGCTTTAGGGTCGAATTTTTCAACATCGCCATCCTTCAGGCGGCGCCCCCAAAAAATATTGTCGGGTACCTGTTCGCCGGATTCAGGCAAAAAGGTGCCTTTGACCGGATCGCGCACAATGCGCCCCGGTGCGGGTTTCACAAACATAGGGTTACTCCAGATCGATTTTTACGAGTGGTTCGGGGGTGCCATCAGGCATGGCGATCGTTGCGTCAATCCCCTCAAGAGGTTCAGTATCGATTTCATAGAACTCCTCAGGGCCCTGGTAATATTCAATATCCAGATCCATTAGCAATTGGGCTGTATGCCCTTCACCGTCGGCATCAATACCAATGGCAGAGCGCACCTGCAGAAACTGCTGAATCTTGCGAGTCAGTTCATAGCTATTGATTACCGCGCGCTCTATCTGCTCGCGCAATTCTTCCAACGCCTCTTCTGCCTTCTCTGCCCCATTGTCTTTCGCCGCATCATCCAACTCCTGCAGGCGGCCCGTAAGGCGAACCGTGGTCACAGTGTTGAACTGGGGAACATTTCGGCCCAGTGAGCTCTTAACGTCGATCGGCGTTTGCACCAGAATAACCGGGTACATGTCCGCTGTGGTCGGCCAGTCCCGTGGCGAATAAACCCGATCGCCTGCATCTGTTTTATTCTTCAGCGCCTCAATGACCAGTAGCCTTATCCCTCTGGCATTCATACTTTCACCTTATTGAGAATAAGCTTTGTCCCGCCATGGCTATCCGGTTGAACGTCCGACACGGCAAACAGCGTATTAACCGGTACCCCACCGACGATACCGACGAACACACGATCCCCCTGCTTTGGCCGAGCCCGGAACTCGCTATCACGCACTCCCAACACCGGAGAAGTGGTGTTGATAGTGCTGCCGTTGTCCAGCGGCTCGACCTCTTGCGTATAGGCACGATCAAAAATGCCGCTGACGGTGTACGGCGCACCGCCGGCTGGCCGGTAGTCAACCGGGTCACCAAAAACGCCGTGCAACGGTGCAAGCAAATGCTGATCCCAGTCGATACCCATTACTCCCCCGATTGCACAGTTACGGCCGGCGCACTGCGAAGCAACGCCAGCTTGCGGAGTTGTTCAACATCAGCAACCACACCCAGACCTATCAACCGCTGCGCATCCGCTACCGGCAACGTGAACGCCCGGTTTTCTGAATAGTCACAGCCATCATGGCGCACCGTATTACCTTTGGTGACAACCACTGAAAACATGCCGTCCGGCAGCTTTTCACCGTCCTCATCGTCATCCGAATCATCGCCGGTGTCGGTGTCGGTGTCGGTGTCGGTGTCGGTGTCGGTGTCGGTAGAATTATCGTGGTCCTGTGTGTCAACCTTCAACGTTTCCGGGCTTTCCTGCTCACCGACAAGTAACTCGGGCGGCAAGCCGCCCAGTTCGTTTTCTTGCGTTTTTTTTGCCATATCACACCACCGTAGCGCAGAGAGCGGCATTTACCCGACTTGGGATAACCAGAGGTGAAGACTGCATCATCAACAAGCGCTGTGCCGGGTCTTCTTTCACCCAGGTTTTAGGGGCATAGGCCAGAGGGCCGTAATTGAATTTTGGGTCAAGGATCACGCCGAATGCCCGAGTTCCCATCAGGTCAGCGCCGGACATGATTACCGCACCATCAGGGATCATCGGTTTTTCGATATTGTCCAGCGGGTCAATGAACCAGTCGTTATACAGCCACAGGTCGAAGTTGCCCCAACGGCCTTTATAAACAGCCCCTTTCTGTACCTGCGCGCCAGCATTAATCTGATTGCCGAACGGGCTCAGTGCCGGGAATGTAATGGCGTTATCCTTGATCGTGGTATCCAGTCGAAACGCTTTCCACGATTTGTTGGTAAAGACCAGGTCCGTCGGTACCGCGCCGGAGTTTTTGAGGATCAGTGTCTGCCATTCCTCAATATCGTCCGATGGATGGGTATTAGTCGCTCCTGCTGCGACGGTTAACGGCCACTTATCCGCGCCACTCAGCGTGATGGTCAGGTCTGGTGAGCGGCCAAAATCAACCACTTTAGTTTCATAACCGTCCCCTGCAACGGTGACTTTCCCTGACACCATGGCGCTGCTGGCCATCCATTCCAGACGACGGTTGATCATGTCAATCTGATCGGCCATCTCAAATTGCAGGTTCAGCATTTCACGTTCAGCAGCGGTAAATTCGCCGCCGATACGCTCACCGATCTGCCGGCGGATTGGCTTGCGCAGGTCCGGAGCACGCTTATCTTTGATGTACGCAGGCTTGAAGGTATTGGTCTGGTATTTACGACTCTCGACCAGTTTGCCTTCCACCAGTGGCGATACGAATGGCGCCATACGACGCAGACCCACGTCCACATCAATGGCTACTTCTTCCGTTTCGTACGTCACAACGTTTGGGAAGAAGCGATCCAGAAGCCAGTTCTGGCTGGTTTTCAGGTTAGGGACGACCTGCACCAGCACGCTGGTATCAAAAATGTTTTCCATATTCAGTCTCTTTATGATGCCGGCACCGTAGCCGGCCAGAATTCAGGACGAGTGCAACCCTGCCAAAGCACTGGCATCAGTTACGTTTCAAAAGGGTTAGATCAGGATACTGGCGACTGGATGCTATCGCGCAGGAAGATGGCCAGAGGGCGGAATTGCGCTTTCAGTTCAGCAATGGTCCAGGTCGCATCGAAGATCAGGCGATGCTGGTTAAATTCACCCATCAGATACACACCGCCAGTTTGTGCTGTAGTGGTGGTGTCTACGTTATCGACCAAAATGGCGGACGGCTTTTCACTGCCGTCGGTAGCGTCTTTTTTGCTTGGGATGTACGCGCCGGTCGCGGTGACCATGCCGAGTACCGTCCCACGTTTAAGCGCACCTGAAACACCGATCGTGACCGAGTCGGTGACCAGCTGTAACGGGCCGGAAACCAGCTGATCGGGTACGAACAGCGAACTTTCCATGCCCGGTGCGAATTGATTTTGTCCAAACTGGTCCATTACTTGATACCTCGTGCAGAGTCATAGAGGCTGGTCATCTTACTTGCCAGCGCATTTTTCCCCGGGGCGGGCTTGCCGCCATCCGGGCCCAGCCGTACCTGTTCGGCTTGCATACGCGAATCCAGCGATACACGCGCTGTTTTCGCCGGAGCAACAGCCCCCATCGTTGCCAGCGTGCCAATGGCTTCACCCGCGCTCATGCGGGTATTGAACGCCAAGTGCGCCGCCATATCAGGTCGGCCGGCGGCATGCTTACTGCCAAAGATAGCAGCACAGCGTTTACGCTCAGCCCGACGACCTTTTTTCACATCGCGGTTTTCGTCGTCTTCTTCTGCATCAGCGTCATCGTCTTCTTCCGCACGACGAGACTTAGCCTTTTTGCCCTTTCCTTTGTCGTCGTCCTCTTCGGCATCAGGATCGCTGTCATCATCGTCTTCCATGTCTTCGCGATCATCCTCCTCTTCGGCGTCCTCTTCGTCATCGCGCTCTTCTTCCGCACGGCGTGATTTCGCCTTTTTACCTTTCTCTTTGTCGTCGTCCTCATCTTCTGAGGCTTTTTTCTTAAAACCCATCAGGTGGGCAAATTTTGAGTAAGACATACGTTAAGCTCCTGCTTCGGTGAATAATTTTCGGAATGCGGCGTCAGGGGTCATGACTGCATCGGCAAGCCCCAACTTGACGCCATCAGCCGCCAGGAAACAGGCAGCCTGGGTGTTACGGATAGTTTTCTCAGAGATCCCCCGATTTCGGGCTACTGTGCTGACAAAAAGCCTACCCATCGTATCCACATCATCCTGAATCGCGGCGCGGGCCTGATCGGTCAGTTTGACGTAAGGATTGCTTTCGGCCTTGCGGTCGCCATAGGTGATAATGGTCACCGCCAGCCCGTCTTCTTTAATTCGCTGTGACCAGTCACAGTGAATTACGATGACACCGATTGAGCCAACGCCTCCGGTGCGCGGAACATAGATCCGGTCAGCAGCGCTGGCAATAGCGTACGCTGCGGAATAGGCATTTTCGGTCAGGATGGCGTGGATCGGTTTTGAGCCCCGGGCGTGATAAATCTCGTCCACCAGGTCAAAACATCCAGCAACCTCTCCCCCGGGTGAATCGATATCCAGACAGATGCCGTTCACCTCAGGATCATTCATTGCTGTGAGGAATGATTGGCGTATTCCGTCGTAACCGCTCATGCCGCTGTAGGGCCGCAACGAGCCGAGTTTCTGAACCAACGTCCCCTGAACGGGGATGACGGCAATACCACCGACCACGTCATAACCCGCATCCTGCTTACGTGCTTTACGGGTAAAACTGTCGTCTTCTCCCAGCCAGTCAGAGGCCAGGGTATTAATGCGGGTTATCCCGAACCGGTCCATCATGGCGGCCATGACGACTTCGGCTTTTTGTGGGTGCAGCGCCAGCGGCGTGTTAAATAGCCGCTGCGCCAGGTGCGGTAAATTCACTCTGCCTCCGGATCTTTTATCGTTTCTGGTGCGAAGATTTCGGCCTGAGCCCAAGTTGGCAACGGAAGCCCACGTTCTTTAAACGCGTCAATTTCGCGTTTCCGCTGGTCCAGCATTTCTTCCCAATCTTCGCCGGCATTTTCCGCCGCTTCCATTTCCAGCGTTGAAAGTCCGGCATCCATACCGAGAATGGCGCCTTTTTTCTCTGCCACCGGGTCCACCCAACCACGTCCAGGCCCCATCCAGCGTGCACGACAATAAGCCGCCCTAGCATCCAGAAAATGAGGAGCGCCATTCGGCAGTGGTAAATCTTCCGTGTCGTGAATTTCTTCGATAAATGCGGACAGGATCGGCTGGGCAAACCCGACAGAAAAATCATCACGCCGGCGGGTCAACGTTTTCCACGCCTCCAACATCGCAGAACGCGCAGAGCTGTAGTTAACGTCAGACCAATCTTGTGTTACCTGCTGGGTAGAAAGCCCGGTAGCAGCGGCGATGTTGCGCAATGCAGCGCTCTCAAACACCTCAAAATTGCTGTGTGGCCTCGAAGCGTTAACCGTTTCTATTTTTTCACCGGGGTACAAAATAGGCATTCTTGACCCATTTTGCAGCGATATGCGCCGATCATTATGGAACTCAATACGCCCGTCTTGATAAGCGCCAATACTGGTGTCGTCGAAGTTTTCCCCCATTGCCGCTTCAACCATCTGCGGATCATACGGCGAGGAAACATAAGCGCCGAATACCGCGTTCAGTATTGCCGCTTCCAGCTCTGTCTGATCGTACTTGATGAGCATTTTCAGTCGTTGTACGACCGGCGTTAATATCCCGTTCCCACGATGCTGGGCGCCACGCTCATGGTCATAATCATGCACAACATGCGGGCGCCCCCAGTCCGTTTCCCGCGGGATACGCCGCCAGGTCATCGTTTTGGCACCACTCCACCAGTCGCCGATATGCGCTTCGCGGATGTGGTAGGCCACAGGAGCGCCATCATCATCAATTTCGACACCGCCGCGGATGTTAGGCATATCAAAATTTTGTTGCGGGTTGCTCAGGCGGTCAGGGTCTACAATCTGCACCGTAGTGGCATAGCGCCCTCGCCCGTGGCCTAGTCGATCTGGGCGATATTGCAGAACAGCCAGCGCATCGCCATCAATCAGCTTGTGACGAAAACCCAGCCGCAGCATTTGCGACACCGTCTGTTTCCTCTCAACGTCACAATAACGCCCAGGGTCATCCTGCGCCCATGACCGCCAGTGTGCCTCGATCACTTTTCCGTATTCATCCGCCCAGGTAGCGTCAAACGAACTGTTACCCGTCATAAGCGCCAGCATGCGGTAATCAGGCTTTAGGATGGGGCGAAAGTTAGCGCCAACGGCGTTATCCAGCACACGGGTGATACTGCCACTGGCCCACCCATCATTGCGGGCCAAATCCCGTACACGGGAGACAATGCGATCGCGGTAAATATTGATCTCATTGTCGGGTGACCACAGTGCCGGCTGCCAGTTTGCTAACTGGTCACTGAAAGAGTCAGCCGCGTCGTATGGAACCCGACTTCCGCCCACCAGCATGGACGCCCTTGACCTTGATGGCGGTAGCGGTTGCCCATTTGGACCTAAAATCTTGATGTCACTCATCAGTATCTAAACCTCATCGGCCGGCGTGGGCGGGGAACAATACCCAACTGAGCCTGAAGCAACTGGATCAACGCCATCAGGTCTGCCATAGAGGCTTGTTGGTATGAAACGGAACGTGTGCCATCACCCTGCGTATACGAAAACGACACGCCGCGGGCCCCGGCAGCAAGGTCAATATAGGCTTGCTGCGCCTTTGCCAATGCAGCCCGCAATTGCTCAGGCGTCATCGCACCGGCCAGCAGGCTAGTGTTACGATTAAACATAGGGATCCTTAAGAGGGCAAAAGTTGTGACAGGCGTTTACGCTTCGGTTTTTCCGGCTCTTCTATGATGACGCCAGGCAGACGAAGGTTTGGTTTTTCTTCCGGTTGCTGCGGCGCCGGTAATAGACGTTCAGGATTCACTGAAATATTGTCAGCCAATTTATTCAGTTTCAGCCCGAGATAAAACAACCCGCACAATGCTGCATAGCTATACACCCGACAGTCCAGGGCTTCGTTAGCCCGCCCGGGTATTTGTTCCCAAACGCGATAACGCTGGCCACCGGAGACTTTGAGAACCGAACGCTCAGCTAACAGTTGGCTAAAGTAGTTCAAATCACGATCCGTCGGAAAATGCATGTAACTGGCTGCAGCCTCACCCGGCGCAGGTGGATCAATATGCAAGCGCCCGCGGATGGTATCTTTGGCCGCATTCACTCCAATGATAATTGGCTTAAAACTGGCTTTTGACTTGGACGTTGGCTTTTTCGTCGGCCACACCGGAGATCGTTTACCGCCGCGTGCAGATTCCCCCTTGATCGCCCAAATACGGCGGCCAAGACGTTCTTTGGCAAACTCGTAAACTTTCTGGGTGTGATGGCCACCGGAGTCCATACATGCCGCCATGATCGTGAAACCACGCCCATCAGCCCGGCGCCATATCTGCTTGAGATAGGCATCAAGGCGCTGCCACGGCTCATTGGTTTCCAGGTCACCTTCGATCACATCAAAGGCAACAGACCAGCTTTCTTCGTTACAGCCCCAGCCAGTGACTTCAATTTCAAAACGTCCGTCCTGGGTATCGATACCGGCTGTCAGCACTGCAACCCCATCAGGCACTTCAGCCGCATAAACTTCACAGCGTTCCAGCAACCGTTTCTCACTCAGCGCTTTCTCACCGCGATCTTCATACGGCTCACCCAGAACCAGGTTAATAAATGTTTGCCGCATCAACGGATCATTTTTAACCCGCAACCATTCGGCAACCAGGTATTTCCATGCGGCATTGGGGAACAGGCTATACCCTGCCCAGATGTGGAATCCGGCATGACCTTTAAACGGTTTGCTTGCCCGCCACTCTCCACGCCTCACCATCGACGCTTTTTCGTTATGGTGGATCACGCAACCATTGTGACGACACACGTAATAAGCCGTTTCAGGTATTCCCTCGCCGTGCTCATCCTTGTCCCATTTGATGCCGTAAGGTGTCTCAGGGCCTCCCCATTCCAATACCTGATGTTCACCACAATGCGGGCATGGCACGTAATATCGGCGCTGATCGCTTTCCTCATACGCCTTTTCAATACGACTGGTTCCTTTGACCGTCGGCGTCGAGCCCAGGGCAATCTTGCGGTTCCAGAAAGTTTCTGAACGCTTAATGCCCAGGGCTATCTGATCGCCCTCTACGCCGGCACCACCGGCCGGATAACCGTCCACTTCATCAAAAAGAATAATGCGGCAGGTGATTCGACGGAAGCCACCAGGGCTATTTGCCCCTACCAGCGTCAAATTAGCGCCGTTGGCAAACGTCTTTTTGAGGATGGTCTGGTTACTGTCTTTGGCCTTCGGATCACCGCATATTTCCGCCAGCACTGGGGTATCACGCAACATCGGCGCGATCTCGGTTTTACTGTAGTCCTCGGCATCTTCAACACGCGGCTGAACGATGAGGATCGGCGACGGGTCATGCGCCAGGTAATAGCCGACAACGTGGTCAAGGATCTTGGTGTAGCCGACACGCGCCGACTTCATTACAGAAACCTGTGTCACTGCCGGATCGGTAATGGCATCCATCATGCCATCCTGATAGGCGAAAGATCGGAATCGGCCTGTTTGCGCACTGGTTTCTTTCGAGAGCACCGCGTATTTGTTGGCCCATTCACTCAGTGAAAGCGGCTCTGGGGGGCGAACATCGGAGCGACGCTGGCGCAGCTCCCCTGTGAAATTCTGCCAGGCTGCAGCGTTAGTTCTCTCCTCGGTTGTTATCTGCATCAAGGCTCAATTCCTCCATCGCCTCGTAAACCACCTCCTGCAGTGCCTGGACAAACTCCGCGTCGTTGGTGGTAGAAGCCAGCACCCGCAACCGGGGGCCATGTTCAGGAGCAATAGCAATGAGGCGGGTGCGCATGCGGGCGTATTCATTACCTACGGCCTCAATCATGTCTTTGTACGGCAGCACCTGCCCGGATTTAATGTCGTACTCGAGCTGAGTAAGCAACGCGAGGAAGTTTTCTTTCATCTGACGCGCTTCATCAAGCGTCATTGTCACGCCGTGCTCGGCGATCATCCGCTCGACGGTTTTCGTCGCTGACTCGGGAAGATCCTTATCGTTTTTGTTACCTGACTTGTTACCCGGGGATCTGTTACCTGTTTTGTTACCCTGTCTGTTACCTGCTGCTTTTTTTTCCGGTCGGGTAACAGTTTTTCGGAAGCGCTCTATGTTGGCGTTTGACGCTTCGACATCAATGTCGTCTCCGGCCAGAACCAGCCAACCACGGGCCTTCCAGCTCGTTACCGTCTTTCGGCTGACGCCGTGAAGTTTGGCAAAATCTGACTGGTTCATCTGTTACCTCAGGTGTTACCTGTTACCCAAATTTCAAAAGTTGATAGCTAGACGCAGAACGCGGCGCGCAATGCCCGTGCTTTACAAAAGTGCTGGGAAGGACCCATTTTTTTCTGGAGGCCACGGGGAGGGGCATCGGCTCAAACTTTTTTGAACCGCACCAGGTAGGTCGCCCCATCACCCGGAAGAATGAGGTCATGACAGCAGCAATATGCTGTGCTCGGGTCAGGGCTTGGTGTTGGGTTGCCTGTTGTGTATGGCTTCGGTGGCGGCGGTGGAGGTGCTGGGCGCACGACTTTATCTCCACGTTTATACGGTGGTGCCGTTGGCGCTTTCATTCCCATGATTTACTCCTACTATCACTTGGCTGTTCTCATAGCCTCGGCCATTGCCCGGCTTAGCTCTGTAGGCATCAGTGCATTGGCCATCGCTTGCGCCCGGTCGAAGTAACCAAGCGTAGGCTTAACGGGCAGCGCATCACCAAACTGGATCAGCAGCTTCGGTGCTGGCATCTTCATCCGTGCCTGTCGTGTGCCATTGGCTGAGCGTTTCCGCCGCTTCTTGCCCTTCTTTCCTTTCTTGGCTTTCACTCGCTGCCATACACCATTTACGCCACTACCGTACCGAGTTGATAATTCACCAATGAACACATCCGGCTTTGCCTTTAACTGCGTCATCTTGTTGCGCGTCAGGTTGCCGTATTTGTTCAACTTTATGTTTTTGGGGTTCAACAGCGCCTGGCTATTTAGCTTATGCTGTCCACCGAATTCGAATGGCTCCAGATAGCTGGCGGCGGTATCCATCACGAACACCTTGGCCTTCAAGTTGCTTTTCCGAGCGCCAAACGACCTCACAGAGTTAACCGTGAACGGCGTGGGGTTCTCCAGATGGCGTTTAAACGCGGTTTTCTCCGCTGATTCTATCTTTCGGGCGACGCTGGTAAGCGCCAGCGCGGTGGCAAATGGAATTTGCTTGCGCACGCTCTGGAGTTGAGCCGACAGCTCTTTTAAACCTGCCATGCTACCCACCTTATAAAAAAGCCACCAACCTGCCAATGCGCTGGGTGCGCGGTAGGTGCAGGGTGATGGCTTTGGTTAACTCAAATGTATTTCCCGTTACACCAGCGCCCGACCATTGAAGCGCTTACGCCTAGGGCTTGAGATATTGTTGTATGAGAAAGGCCAAGTGAATTCATATTAATAGCTTTCATTTTAAATTCATCTGTATAACGAGGCTTAGTTTTCCCAACACCTTTTACCCATAAATTTATCGTACTGAAGCTAACCCCCAGTAATTTTGCAATGCTGGTCTGACCCATCCCAGATGCACATAACTCGCGGGCTCTTTTCACTAACAGGTTCCGTTCCTTATGGCTTCCGTGATGACTATGGAAAATATTCTCCGTTGTCGTCACCCACTCAAGATTTGATATTTTGTTGTTCAGCCTGTTTTTGTCTTTGTGATTGACTTCTTTTTTGTTCTCGGGGTTGGGAATATACTTTGTGGCGACAAGTCTGTGCTCGCTTAAATCGATTACCTCGCCATCAATGCATAAAGAATACCTGCGGTATCCACCCCTGATGCTTCCCTTTAAAATTCGCCCTTTCTTTCTTGAGTAAATAGTGCCGTTCTCATTAATTTCATACCCTTCTGATTCAAGGGCGGGAATATCGATAAATGTTGCATCACTCATAGCGTATCCTTTTAGAAAGCTGAACCTGTTCGCACAGAAAAGCCGCCCGAGATGGTCGCCACCATATTCGGCAGTTCTCAGGCTCAGCTTTCTGAAAGGCTCGGGTTTAATAGCGCATGCGACTGCGCAGTGAAATTCAGGTACAAAAAAGCCCCGCACAATGGCGAGGCTCGCAAAGGCCACCTGTAATGCTTACTCTTCTACCACTGCACCTTCTGGTAACTCACGACCGGCATAAACCGCGCAGCCCGGATGGTTCTCATCCTCGACAGCAAGCAGATCACTCTCATCGAACCATGCGCTTACAGCTCGGCCATCTCCTGCCTTGTAATGCACAAAATAAGAGTTCTCATGTGCTGAGTATTCGGCGCGACCTTTCACCTCACCCCATTCATCGCTGACGGAAATGTTTACAAGCTGAGTTAATTCGAATTTAAAGTTCATTGGTACCGTCAGGAGCTGCTCAGCCAGGGCGACGGAAAACGCAGCAGCATAAGTCTCCCCGCCGTTCGCCTCTTCCTCGCAGAACTCTGCTGGGTCGTATTGCTTCATGAACGCTTGAATGCGTTGAGCTAACTGGTCTTTCATTATTTTCTCCCGGCGGATGCCCGCCACTGTATAAGCGTGGCCACTTGGCCGGCGCAGATTGATAATGCTGTTTGAAGTTGCAACGTATAGCTGCCGATATCACCCCAGGTGTCACCCTGCAGTGTTGGCTGCTCGCATCGCTTGAATACTGACTCAGGGGGTAACAGGATGATCGGCGCTGGTGGTTGTACCTCTGGGCTGGCGCATGAGGTTAAGCACAGCACCAGGAGCAGTGCGACGGGCGCACTCATCGTTTTTGATCGCATCCCGGTATTTCCTTTGATAGATGTCGGCCTGTTGGCGCAACTGCTGTTCTTGCTGCTGCTGGACTGCCATCAGTGCACGATTCTGAGCATCCTGTGTTTGCAGAGTGGCGATCAACCCGGCCTGCTGTGCCAAGGTCTTTTGCTGCTCGACAGACTGTTGCCGCGCCAGATCCAACCGATGTGACAGCAACGAGCTGTAACCGCCGAGGCAGATCGACACCACCAATAGGAGCAGCAATCCCCCGCTGGTCAGCTTTGATATCCAGCCATTCATAACAAGAAAACTTCACGCTCAGCTGCACGACGCTTCACCAGCCCAGGCATAACCTCGCCACCGCTGAATTTCCAACGAGGGAACTGGTCGGCAGCACCCTGCACGTCACCGGTATTGAAGTTTTTCACCAAGGTAGACTGCGCGAAGTTCGGGCCGCCAATGTTGAACGCCAGAGAGACCATCGCGTCGAACTGGTTCTGTGTCATAGGGCGCTTAATGGCGCTGTTTACCGTCAACTCAAACACGGCCAAATCATCGGACAGGAATTGCTCCGCCTGCTCCCTCGTGATGCGGTCACCCTGCTTCACTCCCTTGGTATGGCCCCAACCAACCGTCCACGGCTTACCACCAGTGCCTGGGTCTGGATAAGCCACCAGCTCAAGGGACTCGAACCCTTTTATAAAATCACGACCCTTTTTACTTGTTTGCATCCTGATTGCCTCCACCAAAGCGGTTGCCAACGTACCCGGACAGGAACGAGCTGAGTTTTTTCACACCTACGAACCCGATAAAACCGCCGATGCCGACAGTGAGTGCCTTCGGCACATCGAAGTAATCCAGTGCGGAATACGTCGTCAGTGCCAGGGCGCCACACATCAGCCCTTCGAAAATGGTTTCTTTCCAACTGCTGCCAGAGTAAGCCATACGTAATACCGCCATCACGATAGCCATGATGACGCCACCGATCGGCACGTCGCCGCGCCACCAGGCTGCGAGAATTTCACTGATGTCCGCCCAGCTATGGGGACTGTTTGGCATTTTCATCCCTCCCCCTTGCCGGGGCTTGGCCCGATCTACGGGTGATAAAAACAGAAAAGGCCGCACCGAAGTGCAGCCCTGAATGTATGCAGTGTTGATGCATGATAATCTTCAACCACGCCAGGTGAAGGGCGGCCATCCCGTCCCACCCCCACAGATCCAACCGAATGAAAATGTGACGACCGGTAAAAGGAGCCACCAGAACTCATGAATGAAACTATAGAATTCCTGAAGCATTACTCCCCCTTGATCAGCCTATTTACCTTCCTGGCTGGTCTGTATTTTGGCAACAAGCAGGCTATAGGCCGTGATCGGAGAAAAGAATTCAACGATCTGGCAGAACCAATTATTGAAAATTTCAGTGAAATGCAGAAATGGCTTGAGAGGCAAACTTTCACATCTGCCCACCTGCTGCCGACATCGAAGATAGAAAAAATTAAACGGCGATTATCAAATCGGAAACTTAAACAATTTGAGCGCCTGTTAGAAAGATACCGAGCCTCTCTACAATCGATAAAAGAATCGCCAGAACCTGCCATCCATTTCGGAATGAGCGAGGCCGAAGAAAGCGCAGCTCGCAGCTCGTGGGTCAACCATTATCCTGAAGCCATTTCTATCATCGCAGAGCTGAACAAGTTTCTACGATTGAGGTAATCAGCACCACCAGAATGCAAAAGCCCCGGCGTTTATAGCCAGGGCTTGAATGGTTGCCGGTCTTCCCCGGCTGTCACTTCACATCGAGGGGCGCACTTAGAAACTCCCCACCAAAGGGTTCGATAGTGCGTATCAAAACTAAATGCGCCCTTCTGCTGCGTCCATAAAAAAACCTGCACATCGGCAGGTTTTCTGTAACGGGCGTATATACCCCATCGTTAAAGCTGATATTAGGAAAAAACGGCAACTATTGCAAGTGCACGTTTTCCATCACCGGGTGACCTTACTGAAAACACGCTCTAACTCACTCTCTTCCTGATAGCATTTTGTCAGCAGCGACTCATAGAAGGGTTTCCAGCTATACCGCCATGTGCGCTCTGGGAGCTCAGGGATTAGCTTTTTGACCGCGTGGTGGATCACTGACGGCTGAACCCGTTTGAAGCCTCTCCCCTTGCATTTCGGGCACTCCTTCATTACCGGCACGCCTTGCAGCTCGCTATTCTTCTTATCCAGCACGGTACCTGTACCCTGGCAGCGGCAACGTGCGCTGATATTGCCTTTACCATTACATACTGGGCAGGCCACCATCATAACGTCTTCCCACACTGTCTTTGCTGGCGGCTGGCATTGGTCTTTTATCATCCACAACCCATTCTTGATGCTGAATTTGTTCTCTTCCCACTCGATGGCCAGCTCGTTGCGGTTAATCTGGGTTTTTCGCACCAACCCTCTACCCTGGCAGCACGAACACGACTCAGCTGACAATGCCGAACGACAAAACTCACCGTAAGCCATTGCGGCCATGATACGCAGGCAACGACCAAACTTAGCCCCGGCGGCTCGCTTTATCGCCCTTGGCGCTTTCTTGCTGGCAAATTGAGTCAGCATATCAACCGACCGCTGGCGATCCTCTTCACTGACACCATACTTGCCGAGACAAAGTGCCATGCCAAATACTGCCTTGGCTTCTACCATGCCGAGTGCTGCCATGATGTCAGTACCCGTTAATGCTTCGCTCGCCGTGGCTCTGGACGAGTCGGAAATATTCAGGCTTTTAGGGCTGAAGTGTTTCAGTGCTGATTCGAGATTCATCGTTTTGCCCCGCGCTTGTTTGCCGTGCTGATCGCCCCAATACCAAATGCCTTGTTCAACGTGCGCACCAGGTGGAATAACTGGCTGCCGTGCTTGGCCTCCCATGCGGCCACATCATCATGCAGCTCGTCATGGCATTCACGGGTCAGGGGGATGGTGAAAATGTCATGTGGTTTGGTGCCGGTGCCGCCGAGCCCGTGATCAATAATGTGGTGCGGGTCGTCTGCCGGGCGTTTGCAGCCACAGCAGCATGGCTGTGACTTCACCCACTGGGTGTATTTCTCGCACTCCCAGCGGGTAAGCTTGGGCAGCAGCATAAAACCGGCTGGTGGCTCGGGGTCGACATCAACGGTCAGCGCCGGTTTCACCTTCTCCACGCACTCGTTAATGATCGCCTGTGGGGCTTTCTCCCAAACAATATCCGCCTCTCTGCGCGTTCCCGTTGGGATGGTGGCTGGTGGAAGGCGTAGGGAGAACCGGGCTACCGCATCAGGCAATAGATCTGACACCTGCAGCAGCACAGCCCACCAGCATAATTCCGGAAGGCTAAGCTGGTGGTCCTCACCAAACATGAAATGAGAGCGGGCGCGGTAAACTACCCACTCCGCCACGTTCTGCGCAGCGATAACATCCAGCTCCGGCAACGTTTGCTCCCGCAGGCGGTGCTCATGGTGCCAGCACAGGCGGACCGGGCGGCCGTCATAGTCCAGGATGTCCATATTATGGTGGTGGTAATCGTCGCCGGTGGTCCACTGACATTCTGTGCTGCGCATCAACCACTCTTTCAGGCCTGCAACACCACCAGCTGCATCTATGACCCGTTCATTCTGGAAGAAAGAGGACAACCGCGGATCCGCCGCCAGGCTCTGATCTACTGCTGGCAGCAGGCCGGAAGGCAGCGGTTTTAACTCTTCCGGCTCACTGGCGATCAGCAGACGGCTGCGCCCGCTGAAATAATGCAGCAAGTCGCTACCTGGGCGTAGCAGTACCACACCCAGTTCACGCTGCAGGTAAGGGGTTAGTAGCAGCCTCACTCTGCGCCTCTTCGGATTTCGAAGCGCCCTATCGCCGGGTGCTGCCAGAATTTGCCTTTCTTCGGCGGGGTTGATTCGTCCAGCAGGGTGCGCATGGCGGTTTCGAATTCACATTCTTCGATAACCGTAACATTCGACAAAATGCCGTTGGGCGCCATGAAAGGGACTTTTTTGTTGGGGACGGAAAAGGCGGCGGCCAGATCTTTCACCTTCTGGCTTGAGATTCCAGACTTTGCCGAAAGGTTGCGGATGGTTTCCCAGCCGGCGGGGATGGAACCAGAAGATATTTCCTCGATCTTCTGCTCTACGCCATTTACCTGCTGCTGAATGGCCATCATCTTGCGCTCAGAAATTGCAGCCTCGTTTACCATGCGAGCAAGCATTTCAAGCTGAGTGAGCGGTGGCTGGGCGTGTTCAAGTTCCTGCCAGCGATCGACCAGGCGGGCGGTAAACTCAGGGGAAAGCTGTGCAACAACGATAATACTGTCACGCTTACCCTTCTCACCTTCAAAAACGTAATAGCTTACAGGCCGACCTGCTGTAGGCTTTTCCTCAGTTTGAGGGAAAGCAATGACGCCCTTGCTGACCAGGCTCTCAATGGTCCGCTTTACGTTATCGTGGCGAGACTCTACCAACTCGGCGATCTCCAAGCTGGTCATGGCTAATTCGAGGGTGTTAACGGTAGGTTGGTACGCGTAAGCGCCACCAATCAGATTAGACTGATTCATGTTCTTTTCTCCACACATGTTTGTAACGGTCCCGCCCCGCTATCTGCAAATAGACGGAACCAACCAGCGTATCTCTTACCCCTGCAAGGGTGGATGCGCACGGATCACTATATTGCTTATTTTTCATGATGTCACCCCCACTTATGCCGCCACTTCGCGAAGCACATCGGTACCGATGCCGATCAGATCTTCACGAGATACCGTGGTGAACTGGCACCGCGGCTTGATGAATGGCCGCCAGATAAACAGCATGCTGCCCTTGCTGTTACCGTTCTTGCCGGGCTTACCTGTGGCTGAATTGATAAACGCCAGACGCCCATCAGTGATCAGTCGGACTTCATCGACCGTCTGCAGCGCCAGCGAGAACCAGCCCGTTGAAGTATCGGCTGGCAGCAGCATCACAATCGGTTGATTCTGTGCACGACATTGCTCTGCAGCCTTCTCCACCCAGGGTGTAATTGCGCTATAGGGTGGATTGCACCAGATGGCGCCGTAGCTCTCCCACTCCGCCACCAGCGCGTTATCCTGCTCTGTCAGGTAACGGGCACACAGCGCGTTGCTGTGGTCTGCTGCAGCGTCCAGGTAGAAACCAAACTCAACATCAAGTGCACTGAATATCTCGATCGGGGTCTGCCAACGGTCTTTGTGCTCTGTAGGTGTGTTGCTTGAATATACGGTCACAGGATCCCCCTTTGCTGTTCAGCGGTGGTCAGCAGCTTGATGAAGCGATAACGCGCCTCGATGTTGAATTGGGTCAGTACACGCACCCAGTTACGTTCCCGGGCGATACGGCGCAGATCCTGATCATCAGCCCAATACCCGCGCAAATACCGCAATGACCACCAGCGGCGAACCTGTTGCAGCATGGCCACCAGCGGAAATACGGTGACACCTAAAATTTGATGTGTTGCTGGTTTCATCCTGCCAACCTCCCCAAGTCATTCTCGCTGGCCTGAGCCACTGCATTCGCCCAAATTCCTACCCATGCCTTGCGAGCATCGTAATCGGTCATGCGCCCCAGTGAACCCGCCAGGCGCTGGGCTATGGTCTCTACCTCGTTGCGTGGCTTGCGGCGCTGGGTCACGATACGCAGGTAAGCATCATCGCGGGCGGTGGTGTCCAGTCTCTCGACTTTCGGCAGGTCGTTGGCCCGTTCTTCCTTGACCGACAGGTAGCATTTCTCGGTGATCAGGTAGTCGAAATCCTTCTTGCGCCATGTCTTGCCGCTGGTGGTATCCGGGCGGTCTTCGAGCATCCAGCGGCATTTCTTGGCGATGTAGCGCAGGTAAGCACCCCACTTCTCGATGTTCAGGTCGTACTCTTTCCACAGCTTGCGCAGCACTTTGCGGCGGGCTTCGGTCACTTTGATAACCTGTGGCAATTCAGGCAACGTGTCGTGGAAGGTTTTCAGCACAGCCTGATAATCAATTTTCAGAGAATCATCCGCTTGCGGGTCGGCTGGCTCAGCCAGTTGACCAACAGGTTTTATGATCTGTTTGTTCTGATCTGAGTAATGATCTGTATAGAGATAGGATTCCGTAGAATCGCGGCGTTGTTCCTGCACTTCTGCGTTTTCCATTCCGTGATTCTGCGTAATGGATTCCGTAACTTCGCGTTTTCCATTCCGTGATTCTGCGGATTCCACTGCTGGCGGGAATATCAGAGCAATTAGCTTTTCACCGTCGATACGATAATGGTTCTTCGGGGTGCCATTCACCTTACGGGTAGATACTTCAATAACACCCGGCAAATACTTCTTGCGGAGTTTGCTAACAACGCGCTGTACCTGGTCCTCACTGACCCCACGCAGTTCACCCGCAAGCTCTTCATGCGTTTTGTAAAACCAGCCATCGTCCTGTGATGACTTCCCTGTCCAGAACACCAGCTGATTCAGCACGGCGGCCAAAGCAAAGGACTGCTGATCACTGGCAAAGAAGTCCAAGTACGGGCCTGGGATCACAATGCAGTTCTTCTGCCCAGACATGGCCTGAACAACTTCAAATATTCTGCTCATACGTCAAACCTGATAAATCGTGACCGGAAAATAATCATCGGCGTGGTGATCGCCCATTCTTGCCCTACCGGGCTGTAGGTGACGGTCTCGCGCTCCGGATCTGTGCTGTGCACCAGCACCACTGCGTGATTGCTATCGCGGTAATGGCAGCCAGCCTGAATAAGTAAGTTCGCCATATCAGCTCACCATCAGCTCAGAGGCGTAACGCTCAGCGATCCACTGGATGCCGCGCGGCGTTACCCGGGTTTGAGTGAAGGCATGACCAAAATCTGATTTGCCGGTTTTAACCGCGAAAAGACCGTCACGCTGGCGGAGGGCATGAGGTAAAAGATTGCCCGATAGGCGAAACAAAACCTTGTCCCGCAAAAGCGCATCAATCATCGCCTTCTCTGGCATGTTCAGGATTTTGGCTGTCTCACGCAGGCTCTTGGCACCGCTGGCGTCAACGTAGTGATCGACAAAGGCCACTTTCGGGGCGTCGGCCTGCACCTTCTGCTCCAGGGCTGCTTTCTGCTCTGCCATGTCGGCGGCCAGGCGCAATGCCTCAGGAAGTGACTGTGGGACAGAGGTCTGGTTTTCCAGCTCTTGCCACCGGTCGACCAAACGGGCTGTAAATTCAGGTGATAGCTGGGCAACCACAACATAGCTGTCACGCTTGTTCACCTGGTACTCGCTGTACTGTCGACCGTTCTGGGGGTGGGTGTACGGCATTGCCGCATACCCCGATATCGCGCCGCGCTTCACCAAACGGTCAATGGTGGTGCAGACGTCAGAATGGCGGGACTCAACCAACTGAGCGATTTCGCGGCTGCTCATGGTTCTATTTGCCGAAGTGATCATGGTATTCATACATCCTCCCGCACACGCGTCAGCCACTTACCGCCATCTACCACCCAGCGCGCAAACTGGTAGTTGCTGGCAATCCACCGACCCATTACATTTACTTCATACCGGAACGGCGACGCAGATTTACCGCCAGTCATTGCACGGCAGCGGATTTGCGGCACCATTGAATTTCTGGTTAAATTGCTCATGCGATTATTTCTCCACACACTGATTTACTCGCACCGACGCCCAGCGGCTGCAACCTCTGGGCGTCAACCTTTTGGGCCTTTCCCTAACCCGTACAGGCTCAAGAATCCAATGAGCTCCGCTGTTTTCGTCGCTACATAGCGATCCAGTTTCTTCCACAAGGCTTTCTCCTCTTCTTCATCGATAACACCGTCAGCCATAGCCTCCTGCATTTTCTGGTCATACTTGCCGCGGTTGATGTCACCCTGCAGGCGAACGTGATGGAGCTCTACAGAGTCGATCTCTGCTGGGTTAGTCTTATCCACCAGCAACTTGTTACGGCGGCTTGCGTGGTACTCGGCCAGATAATTGGTGTTGGAAAATTCCTCTATCGCCTCAACCTCGTGATATTCGAAGAAACGGCACCCGTTCTTTTCATAGAGGTTGTTGTTGAACTGTGTCAGCGTCATGCCAAGGGCGCCGGCCATTGCCGATCTACCGCCTGGGTACGCAGAACACATCGCCTTCACTACATCTTTCAAATTTGGCTCTACCATGTTGTTTTTCCTTTGGTAGTTACGTTTATGCAACTGATTCGTTAGTCTTTTTCGGGCGATCAGGATTAGCCTCGACTAAGAGCCATTCTTTTGTGAATTTTCCACCTGAAGCACTGGCTAGCATTTCTGCATAGTTAGTTTTTTGGGTGTATTCGGTCCTTGGCAGGCATGCATTCTTCACCCACTTATGAATAGCGACCGGGGACTTCTCGCAAATTTTTGCTGCCGCAGCTTGGCCACCAACGGCTTCAACTGCGAATTCGACAGGGTTCATTGACGCTCCTAAAAATCACAAATTAACCAAAAGTTAATAATAAATATTAACTGACAGCTAAGTCAAGTTCGACGGATGATTAACCAATGGTTAAGAGAGACAATTCCAAAGTATCCTTTACCGCCAGATTGCTTGAAGCCTGCCAACTGGCCGGGCTTTCTGAACGCGGGAAAAATAAAAAGCTCGTAGACTCCATGAAAAAGATCGGGGTCGAAGTATCTACGCCTGGCGTTTGGAAATGGTTCAATTCTCAAGCAATACCTGACGCCGAGAATATCGTTGCCCTAAGTAAGGTGCTTGGTGTTCGCGCCGAGTGGCTTGAATACGGGGTTGGCCAACCTACAGAGACTGGTGAAGTAAAAAGCATGATTACTGATTCAGAGTCTGACGTTTACCGCGTTGAAGTGTTGGATTTAGCGGTAAGTGCGGGATCGGGGAGCTATATGCTTTCTGACTATGTTGAGGTGCTATACGCGATCGAGTTCACCAATGAACACGCCAGATCCTTATTTGGCAACCGCACGCCTGAGCAAGTAAAGGTAATGACAGTAAGCGGCGACAGCATGGCCACTACGTTGATTTCAGGTGACCGATTATTCGTAGATATTGCCGTCCGTCACTTCCTGACAGATGGAGTGTATGCCTTTGTGTTCGGCAAGACATTTCACGTTAAGAGATTACAGATGCAGGGCAACCGCTTGGCTGTTCTTTCCGATAACCCAGTATATGAAAAATGGTATATCGAGGAAGGAACCCAAGATCAGTTTTACGTTATGGGTAAGGCATTGATTCATGAATCAATAAAATATAACAAGCTTTGATGGTGACCAGGATGGCGAGCGAACAAGGTTTCGAAATCATTACCTTTGATGCGTTTATTTCGTTTTTGAACGTCAAAGGGGTCGCATTTAAGTGCAACCTCTGTATGCGTGAGCAGTTAACTGTCCCTCAAGTTTCAGCTTCATGTAACATGCCTGTAGGCACAGCGCTTGGCACATATGTCAACGTCTTCAAAGAAGAAAGTATTTACGGTGGGGTCGCAGACAGGTTTTATATTTCTCTCATCTGTAAAAACTGCGGACATGTCATGAAGATCGACGCCTACACTGTTTTGAATTGGGCGAAAGAGTATTTTGCCGCCCTTCGAGAAGGAGAAAAAAATGCCAACTCCTGACAGCAATGTTGTACCATTTACTAAAGACATTCCCAGTGTGCCGCCTCGACATGGCGGTGGAGATGACGGAGGTGATGAAATGCTTGAGAAAAGAGTAAAGCTGCTTGAAGATACTCTTGCTGAAATCCGAACCGATATAGCAGTAATGAAGTCTAACTATGCGACAAAAGAAGACATTGCGTCCGTTCGTATAGAAGTCCACCAGGCAATTTCAGCTCAGACAAAGTGGCTTGCCGCCACAATGCTAGGAATTACCGGCCTAGCCATGGCCGTAGCAAAACTAATTTTCTAACCCGGTCATAGCACCGGGTTTTATCTCTAAAATTTCCCATCCCTAACCAAGATCTCAGCTTCCCCAGCTATGAAAGCTGGCTGGTCATCTTCCATATCAACCTCCTCTTTCCTGTTCATTTTTTCACCTCACCATACTTAATCAGAAAATTAAATTCTATTTAAAATCAACCAATAACTGATTAACAACCAAAAAATTAACCAATGGTTATTTACAATAATTATCCAATGGTTAATTATATATTCATCGACAGCGCACGGGCGCACAGCCAGATACTCAGTAAGGGCAACGAGATGAACTCTACTTATGACATGGGCAACAACGAAACCGCTAAAACCGGCATTTTCCCTAACGGTAACGGTACTTTCACCGCAATGACCTTCACTAAGAGCAAAGAGTTTAAAACTCAATCTAGTGCCGCTAAATGGTTGAATCGCCAACTGGCTGGCTAAAGCAAATGCCGCGCCCTACGGGGCGCACTGAGGCAATCATGAGCGCAAAAGGTTGGAAGGCAGTGGTCTATAGCATTGTGGCTTGCATCCCGTTCTGGTTGGTTGTTGGTTTTTGTGTAGTGGTGGCAGTCGCCGGGTAACAGGCGCACAACGGCATGCTCACTCGCCCTTTCCCTCAATTCTGGGAGCGGTGGAGGATCCTAACTCATGAGTGAGCATACCGTTGTGGATCTGGCTGGTGGACTTCGGGGCGTTGTCCGCCGACCACCACAACCATGTTAGTGCTGTGTGTAGTCTTTGGCGGCCTCGCCGAGCTTCTACCCCTCGGAGGTGAAGATAATGTTCGTAGGCTGGCCGCCCTTTTTTTACACATCAGGTAGCGCACTGGGCAGTTCAATTTTTCATATTGCACAGTATAAAAACCCTGTACCGGTGCGCTACCTGGTGTGTGGAGAAAACCGCGGCGTTCGCCGCTTCGTGTGAGGAGTATTCAATGAGTGAAGACCGCAAGACCAACGTACCGGAATTTCTGGGCGAACTGGATGCCGGTGTGTTTCAAAATAAAATCTCAGCAGCTTTAAACGCTACGGCTCTGGGTGTTCTCAATAATGGTGGCAAGGGGAAGGTTGTTCTTACCTTTGACCTTGACCGCTTAAGCAATTCAGTTGAAGAAAAACGTGTTGCTATTAAGCACCAACTTAAATTTGTAACTCCTACCCCGCGCGGAAAAGTTTCAGAAGAAGACACCACTGAAACACCAATGTATGTCGGTAAAGGTGGAAAGTTAACAATTCTGCAAGAAGACCAAGGCCAGCTATTTACTGTTAACGGAGAAACCGACGGTAAATTACGCGTCGCTAAGTAATACTGCGACTTATTAATAAAAACAGTTATTTTCAACATATAGGATTATATCTATGTCTCAATTAGATGGCAGCGCAATTCAACAAATTAAAGACCTTGTTATTTCAGGTTATCATCTCAGTGATGTCGAAGGGTTGGCCTGTTCAACTGCGATCTTGCCAAAAGATGTAAGTGTTGAAAGCCTTGAGCGTTTCCAGAGCTTCCGTTTCCGTTTCCGTGGGGCAATGGAGACAACCAGTATTGAAGATTTTGTGCGTTATTCAACGGGCTATGCAGGCACTGAAGAATTAGCTCGTTGCTTCATCGACGCTGAAAATATGAGCGCAAAATCTATCTTCAACATTGGTACAATTGATAATCCAGGTCATGCCGATAATATCGCGGCGATCAAGCTAAAAAAGACCGCTCCATTCAGAGCCTTGCTGGCAATCGATGGTGAACGCCTGCGTCAAAAAAATATCGCTGAATGGTTAGAAGACTGGAGCGATAGCCTAAAGGCGTTCGATGCTGAAGGTAACTCAATGCCAATCTCTCAAGCCGCCACCGCAGTTCGCCGTGTCAGCATTAAGCAAATGTCAGAAGCGGATCATGAAGACGGTGATTTCAGCGGTAAAAAATCACTCATGCAAAGCATTGAAGCCAGCAGCAAAGACGTTATGCCAGTTGCATTCGAATTTACTTGCGTACCGTATGAAGGCCTAGGGGAACGTAGTTTCAGCCTTCGCAACAGCTTATTAAAAGGCGATGAGCCATTATTTGTTCTGCGAATTGTCCAGCTCGAAGCTCAGGAAGAAGCTATTGCCAACGAGTTTCGCGATCTACTGATCGGTAAATTCGATGGAGATTCTGTTGAAACTTTCATTGGTAATTTTAAAGCTTAATTAAACTTCAGTAATACAGCCTCAAATACCCCAGCAATGGGGTATTTGGTGAAGTGTTGCCAAAAACTGTGTGGAGAGAAATTATGTCTTGGATTCTAACATTTACTGGCAAGCGTTTTGATTACGCCGCGCCATCCGTGGACGATATTTGCATTGAAGATATCGCTCAAGCGTTATCGCATGAATGCCGTTTTAACGGGCATATTCCTGAATTTTATAGTGTGGCTCAGCACTGTGTTATTGCAAGCCAGATAGTGCCTCCTGAGTACGCACTTGAAGCATTATTGCATGATGCTCATGAAGCTTATTGCAAAGATATTCCATCGCCGCTTAAGCAATTAATTCCTGACTATCGTGGCATTGAAAACAATATTGATTTTGTTATTCGTTATAAATTTAATCTGCCAGCAACAAATAGCCCCGCCGTCAAGCATGCCGATCTGGTGATGCTGGCCACCGAACGCCGCGACCTTGATATTGACGACGGCACACCCTGGCCAATGCTCGAAGGGATCACCCCTTCTGAAGATTTCCTCGTCTCTCCGGTAAACCCGGTGCAGGCACGGACCATGTTCCTGCAGCGCTTCCACCAGCTGACCGCTGAGAGGGTTGCGTGATGTTCGGCCTGTTCCTGCTCGTCTGCTACACGTACCAGCCGTGTGAGTTCGTGCCGCAAGGCTGGGTGTATCCAGATCAAAGCAACTGCCTGGCGGATGTCCACCAGCAGCAGTTACCACCGCAGTATGAATGCCTGCCGGTAGATGGCGTGATCCCGGCACGGCACCAGGGAGAAAAGGAATGAAAGAAGAAAACGTTCTGGAGCGCTTCAAGTCCGATACCCGCAATCATTCAATATCCGTTGATAACGATAACGGTGTGTTTAGGCACCTGCATTTTTCACAGGGCGGCAGCAGCTGTTATCACTTCACTTTGACCACCTGGCCTGGCCATCTGTGCATTGGCGGCGATATGGGCACTTACGTTTTCCGCCGGCTGCATGACATGTTCGATTTCTTCCGTATGGATTACCGCGACTACCAACGCCACGGTGATGACCCAGTGATCAACATAGGCTACTGGGCTGAAAAGCTTCAAATGGGTTGCGGCTACAGCCGGGAAATATTTACTGAATGGTCCTCAGATGCTTTCGAAGCGCGTGCCCAGGAGTTTTACGATGACTGGCTGCAAGATATTGAAGATGCCGATGGCATAACTGACGAAATCAAAGCGGAAGAACTGGCAAGCATCAACGAGCTGAAGCGCGGCTCATATAGCGAGTGGGAAGCCGGTATCGCATATCAGGATTTCAGTTCCGAATACGTCGACCTTAGCGACTTTTGGGAAGACAGCTGCAGAAGGGTTACGAGTGGTTTTACCTGGTGTCTGTTCGCCATCGTCTGGGGTATCCAACAATATGACCGCCGTAACCTGGTAAACGGCGCCATGAATAAGTTCTTTGTCTATCAACTGGAGGCAGCATGAACCAATTAATCACAGCAATAGCACCGCAGCGCGATGAAAACGGCTACTGGACACACCCTGATTACTTTGTGCCGGCTAACGGTGGAGAGTTTGCAGCGCCTGGCGAGTTTGAAGCGTGGCTGGATACCAATCGGATCGTTGGCCATCTCCAGTGGATGGAAAGCGATGTCACTGACGAACAGCTGGAAGCCCTGGAAGCAGGTGATGGTGATATCAGCCAATGGAACCCAACCACGCCAGATGGTGATGGCTGGTTTATCGGCTCTATTCACGATACTGAAGACGGCCCAGTTTGCTACTGGCTCCGCCCTATCGAAGGTGAGCCAACTGCATTGGCAGACCTCATCAGCAGATGCCATTTTGAGGCACTGAAGATCGAGTTTTTCCGACTGCACCAAGCATGCACACGGGCTGCTTACGATTATTTCTGCGCTTGCGAGCTGGGTGAAGAACGCAGCAACGCTGGTGAAATTTATCAACGTATCCGTTTGGCTACTCGCCGCGGGGGCTACTGATGAGCAAAGAGGCTGAAAAACGCTGGGAGTGTTTCAATACTCTATGTGAAGAGATGGCAGGCTTGGCCAGTGATATTTTAGAGCTGGAAGAAGAATGCCGGGCAGACGGTTTTCCCCGGGATCGCCTTGTAGGTCTATATGACCTCTCTGATTCTGTTTTCGGGGCAGCAAACATTAAACGCTTACTCGACGCGTTAAGTGCCAAAACTAACCAGGAGGCGCAGCCGGTTGGCTACATCGCAGAGGTCAGCGGCAATAGAGTTGGTGTGCTCCGAGGGCTACCATTGCCAGATGTTGGCTCATTGATCTATACCGCCCCGCCTGCGCCAGCAGTGCCGGATGCGATTGGTGTTCAGGAAGCCAAGGAACTATTCAACTATTTGATAACAGAAGAAGAGCTTAACGCAACGGTAAATGGTTATAACGCCTGCCGCGCCGATATGCTCAATGGTGCCCTCATCGGTGAGGGTAGCAACAAACCTGTAAAACAGGGTTACAAGTTGGTGCCGGTTGAGCCAACACCAAAGCAGTGGGCGGCAGGCGTAAAAGCCATGGATACAGGCATGGATAAGGTCACGCTCGTCTATAAAGCAATGCTGGCAACAGCACCAACTCAAGGTGAAAACCAATGAACAACCTGATGATTGACCTGGAAACCATGGGCAACAAGCCCAACGCGCCAATCGTGGCGATCGGTGCTGTGTTCTTCGACCCGGCCACCGGTGAACTGGGCCAACTGCAATTCTATACCGCGGTGAATCTTGCCAGTGAGCTGGCCGCCGGCGCCGTTCCCGATGGCGACACCATTAACTGGTGGTTGATGCAAAGCAGCGAAGCCCGGGCAGCGATCACCAATGACCAGGCGAAGCCAATAGCTGATGCCCTCAATGCCCTCTCCAGTTTTGTTGCTCTTAGTTGCGAGCGGCCGAAGTACCTGAAGGTCTGGGGTAACGGGGCCGCTTTCGATAATGTCATCCTGCGTGGGGCATATGAGCGTTGCGGAGTGGCGCCATGCTGGAACTGGTACAACGATTTGGACGTGCGCACCATGGTTAACCTCGGCCGGCAGATAGGCTTTGACCCTAAACGTGATCTGCCATTCGACGGCGAACGTCATAACGCTTTGGCAGATGCTATTCACCAAGCGCGGTATGTTTCAGCAATCCACCAGCGATTACTTGAACCCCACCAGCAACCGACCGAACTGTAATTTTTACCGGCCCGTTGCAGCGGGCCTCTATCGTGTGGAGAAAAAACCATGGCGAATGAAGACAGATTGATGCGCGCCAGCAAATGGCTAAAGCGTGAATTTGAAGAAGGTTCAATCCCTGATAAACGCACTGTTAAGCGTTGGATTGAGCGCGGACAACTTCGAGGAAGGGTAATAGACGGTATGTCATGGGTTTATTCATCTGAAAAGTGGGGAGTTCAATCCGAAGTTTCCCACGCCGTTAATCAACTGATCAGGGAGTCGTAATGGCTGCCCGCCCGCGCCGACGGGAAAATCGGCATCTTCCTGATTTACTCTATTTTGATAAGGCGACGGGCGTTTATCGCTTCACTCTTGTAACCGGGAAGCGTAAATCACTCGGCAGTGATCGCGCTATGGCGATCGCTATCGCGCGTGAATATAACAACAGGATGCGCCCTGAAACGTCAGTATCTATCGACTCGCTGATCCGGGAGTCTGGCGGAATTCAAGGTGAGGCCTTGCCATTCGCTGAGCATGTCGACCGCATTATGGCTCGCGCGATAGAAGACGAGCAACCGTCCGAGAGCACCCGGGATGACTGGAATAACGATGCGACCCGTGTGAAAGATTTTTTCGACAAGATCCCGGCATGCGATATCGAGCTGGAACATGTCAACGCGTATATAAAGGAGTACCACGCTGATTCATCTGCAAACGTGCAAAACCGTAAAGTCAGTTTTCTGAAGAAGCTTTTCAGCTATGCGGTCGATGAATCGCTGATGCTGGATAACCCAGCCACACGTAAAAAAATGCGCAGAATAGAAGAGAAGAAAAGACAGCGTTTGTCATTCGACAATTTTATGGCCATTCGCAGAGCTGCAGCCCCATGGTTAAGAACGGCCATGGATTTAGCATTGCAGACAACCCATGCCCGGCTTGAGGTTTCACGGATCCGGTATTCTATACGGGAGCCTAAAAACGGCGTTTGCGGTTGCGTATGGTTGGACCAACCGTTAAATGGCATTCACGGCACCCTCTATATCCACCGCCAGAAAGTGCAGAAAAAAGAGGCCTCGCATGTAGCGATTCCGATCGGGGACGAGTTGAAGCGAATTATTGACGACAGTCGAGACAATGTGGCCAGCCCATACATAGTACACCGCATCCCAGAACGTAACGTAAAACGCAGCAAAGAAGTTGCGCACCCTACCCAGGTAGCGCCTGACTATCTTAGCCGTTCATTTTCAAAGCTGCGGGATCAGCTTGGGTTATCCGATCATTTAGAAATGGAAGAGCGCCCAACGTTCCACGAGATCCGGGCATTAGCCGCACACTTGTTCGATAATCAAGGGATAGATCCGCAGGGGCGTATGGCTCACAGCGATGCAAAATCCACGAAGATTTATACCCAGAATCATATCGATTGGGTGGTCGTTCCCCACGGTGAGATCAAAACAGGGTGATGGTAAAAGCGACCCTAACCCATTGATGTATATAGACCGATTTTGGCGAGAAATGCACTGTTTGTATGAACAGTCAAAATAAAGGAGAGTCAGTCGTGGCGGGGCTTTCAGCGGTTTAGCGTCGGTGTCATGGGGTGTCGGGGGTCGGAGGTTCGAATCCTCTCATGCCGACCAAAAATCCTTAGAGAAACCAACCCTTTGCGGTTGGTTTTTTTTAACAAAATCTTCAATGGTAAAATTGCCGACAAGACCGCCATTTTTACGACGTTAAATTCAGAAGAGCGTGAAGTTATCATCAAACTCATCAGCATGCCATGCTACGCTTTTCATAATCATGATGTAATCGATCCCCCTAGCTAAGTGACACCGGCCTCTCTATCTCAAAGATGAAGGCATCATCGTATGTCTTATCTAGCCAATAACCACCGCCACATTCTTTTGGCCGTTGAATGAACATTACTCTTCCAAGGGGAATGTAATCCCGCATTTCTCCGCGGTATAAATGTCATAGTCACCGTCTTTGCAACCCATACAATCCTCACGCAACGACTGCTTATACACACATATATAAACATGGCAAAATCATTGCGCGATGATAAATTTACACGGTGAATGATATACTGCTGATAGGCAAAGAAATAAATATGTTCGGGACCTCTCCCGGCCTTATTACTACTCCCTGGCTCCCTCCCCTTGCTCACTTGATGCCAGTTTCGCCACTCTCAGGCTCTGGAAAATTCAATATTAACTGTGATTCATTTTAAATTTAATAAAGATAAAAACACATTTAGAACACCCAGAAAGCTCAAAAGACCATCGGAATCGCCATCATAGACTGCCTATTCGCGGTAGCACATCAGTTGAAGGAGGCAAGTAGAAACGGGACTTCGGGGGTTACGAGAAAGTCCGAATTACTGGCTTCAAAGGTGGAGTAAACGCGCTACTGATGTGATAATCTTTTCTGTGTTTAGACTTGATAACAGGATTTATCATGAAAAATATTTTTCAAGACACCTTTTTGGGCTTCAAAGAAGGAAGACTAAAAAGGCTACGTTATTTCTTATATACTCTCGTTTCATATATTTTCTTAATTATTGCTTTCTATAGCTTTATCAGCAACCCTGAATCAATGTCAATTATCTTTGTTTTTATTTTAACACTCATAATTTTCATGTATTTAAGTATCTTGTTCTTAACCAAGAGATTTAGAGACATGGGGCTTCCCCCATTAATATCCTCATTAGTCTACTGGGCATTCTTCTTCGTTCTATCGTATTTTTCAAGAGAGGATATATATTATGCCATCGCGGCTATTATATCTTTGGCCATATGTTTATCACCTTCGAATTCATTCGCGAAGTAGCCTGTTCGGGTATAACTTACAACAACGATATCTAGTATAAATTGCTGGAATTTCTCCAGGCACTGCTGCCACTCCTTGTTTTATTTGATAGGTGCTAGTGTTTTCACCTGGCACCTTTTCTTGACCTCCCGGTTCGGTTACCTCTGACTGTTAAGGTTCCTGAATAACTTCGCCTTCCAGCCATGGTATGAACTCCGCCTCGTCACCACCAGGCACCTCTACACGTAAATCAATTCAGCGACCCGCAGGGATATCGATTGGAGCCCCCGCTTCATATTTGCACCTGATCATCGCTTCTTCAAGGTAAGGAGTTATCAAACGGTCTACAGTGGTTAGGGCTTGTTCTTATCCCCCTTCAAATCTGCTAATCAATCCACTATTTCTTTCCTTTTATCTCGCGTAGCTGATTTTTTAGATTCACCCTTCACGCGATCAACGCATTCCATTTCCCAGAAGGTAATTGACGAATTTTAGCCATTTTCAAGACCTCTCATGTTCTTATAAAGAAATATAAAATATTGAAATAATTATCCTTGGTTAGTCATGGGATTGAGGCTCGAATCCTCTCATGCCGACCAAATCAATTAAAAAAGCCTGCTTTAAAGCAGGCTTTTTTTCGTCTGGTGTTCGAGGGGCTTACGCCTTCTAATCGATAATCTTTTACTGTTTTCGTTAGAAAGCCGTCACTTCTTCCCCATCGTGCTATGAGCGTATTCAACCCAACGAAGGCACGGGTTCCAGAGGTTACGAGGACGTAAAACGAAAAACCCCAGTAACCGTTAAGATTACTGGGGTTCGTGGGCGTGATTAAGCGCCTGTACTGCTTATATGGTGCCGGCTACCGGAATCGAACTGGTGACCTACTGATTACAAGTCAGTTGCTCTACCTACTGAGCTAAGCCGGCTAAATTTGGCGGAAGGACAGAGATTCGAACTCTGGGAGCTGTTACACTCGACGGTTTTCAAGACCGTTGCCTTAAACCACTCGGCCATCCTTCCAATGGGCGCAGATATTAGCGCTACCGTTATGAAATGTCTATCGTTTCATGAAAAAAAATGCAGGAAAAAGTGCGTTTGCTTAAACTTCAAGCCGCTAACGGTTAAAAAATGAAAAACCCCGCAAAAGCGGGGCTGGATTGCTCACTTAATCGGGGATTATTTAGGCTGTGAGTCATAATCAGAACAGGTCTGATAGCCTTTGTTCATCACATGTCCGGTATCGCTGTAGCTAACAAAATAGGTTTGCACTTTCCCGTCACGCGGCGCTACCGCATAGGTATCGCAAGTCCCCTGAGCGTGAACCAAAGTCGCCGTGGTTGACGGTGGACCGGCAATGGCACGAACCTGCTGTTTGGTCATCCCCACTTTGACATCACTGACCACAGGCTCCTGAACGTAACTGGCGGCCCTGTCATAAGCCGTACAGCCGGCAAGAATAGAAAATGTCGCTGCTGTGCAAACGGCTAAAATCAGCTTGTTCGTCATGACTTGTCCTCTTGGAGTACGTTTGTTGTACTCTAAGTCTAGAAGAGGAAAGGCTTTTCTACAAATTTCACTTTGTCGATAGGTGCGGTTTACGCCGCCGCGTAGCCAGATACCACAGCAAATCACACAGCAGAAACATCAGTAAACTGACGCCCATCACCGGTAAACAAAAGCCCAGCAGCAGCGTCAGGCAGACAATCAGCAACAGCGGCCCTTTTGGCGTTTTGCGCAGCAACATAAAGGGGGAACGGGCTGGTTTACGTACTACTCGCGTTGGCCGACCTCGCCACCACATCAGGTACCCCATCACCACCATCGCCACCAACCCGGCGGCAAAAACCACCAGCACCAGCTCATTGACCAGGCCAAACAGGACGCCCATATGCAAATCGATTCCCCAGCGCGTTAATTTCGCCGCGAGCGGGTATTGTTCAAAACTGACGCGATCGGTAATGGCCAGGGTTACGGGATCGATAGCAACAGCATCAACCTGCGTCGGCCAACGGCGATCGATCTCCATGACCGTCCAGGCCTGCCCCGCCATCGCCGGCTGCTTGATTTCAACCCTGGCGGCGTCGATACCGGCCTGCCGTGCACCGGCCAGGGCCATGTCATACATGGCGCCATCCTGAGGTGGTTCCGCCCTGACCATCATATGCTCATGGTGTTCCGCATGATCGCCGGCAGGTACAGCGTCCTGCCCGTTAATCGCCGTCGACAGCGAGGGCGTCGACCAGCCGAATTGCTGGCGCAGCACGCTGATATTCTCCCCAGCCCACTTTGACCAGGTCAGCCCGGTGGCAGAAAAGAACAGCAGGCCAACCAGCAGCAGTACGCCACTTTTTTCATGTAACCTGCGTAAGCCACTTTTTTCATGTAACCTGCGTAAGCCACCACGCTGACGCGTTACCTTCTTACGCCTGCGCGCCCCCCAGAGGATCAGCCCCCCCAGCGCGGCAATCCATAGCCAGGAGGCCGCCAGTTCGCTGTAATTGCGCCCTACATCCCCCAGCAACAGACTGCGGTGAAATTGGTCCAGCCAGGTGCGCAACGGCAATACGCCGCTGGTACCATAAACCGTCATTACGCCGTGCGTCTGCGCCGTAACCGGATCAACAAACACCGCCAAACGTTCCGAAGCCTGAAGCCCCGCGACGTTAAACAGAACCCGGGTATTCTCGCCCTCTGTCGGAGAAGGACGCACCGCCGACAGAGAGGCTTTTGATGGCGCTATCGCCTGAGCAGCCATAATCTGCTGTTTTAACGGTAGTGCCGGACCGGTACTGTCGTTATACAACTGCGGGGCATAAAGCCGTGATTCAATGTGCGGCGTCAAGGCATAAAATATGCCACTCAATGCCGCAATAAGTAAAAACGGCCCAACAAAAAAACCAATATAAAAATGAATCCGCATAGCCAACGGAATAAACCAACTGCGAGTAGTCACCTGCAGGTTAATATTCTGCGCAGCAGCAGGCAACGCAATATTGCGTTCAGACATGATAAGTCATCCGTGGTCAAATGGAATTACCCGGAATCTACCCGAATTAAATTCATTTAACAAACAGATTTCTTCTCTGTTTAGCTTAATTCTCATCAATGTTACAATAGTGGAACAACTGCTGACATTGTCATTCCTTTACGCTTTAACCCTGCAAGGACGCTCCTGGTGAAACTGTCAATTCAACATATGCGCACGCTGGCCTGGCTGGGCCTGTTCGCTATGTTGATGATATTCATCGCGCCATCAATCTCCACCCATCTTGCAAAAAATAGCATGGATAACAGCGAGATGATTGGCATGCCCATGAGTGCGGAGCATGCCGAACACAGGACAATGATGAGCCAGAACCTCGCCAATAGTCCGCCGGCAGGGCACAACATGGCGGACATGAGCACCGGCGACTGTTTTAACTTCTGTGGCTACTGCAGCCTGTTTCATCACAGCCCGCCACTGGTCATTTTGCCGTCAGCACTCACGGCGATCAATATTCAACGCGCGCCATCCCTTATTCAAAATCTTTTTCACATTATTATCCCCTCTGCCTTTCCGCCTTATCAAACCCGGGCCCCACCTTTCATTCTCATTAATTTTGTTAAATATATCCAAATCACATGCCTTATTTTATTGGGTAGGGTTAATTGCGCCAAAATAAAATAGAAAGATAACTTAATCTTTACTTTGCTGCTGTTGTAACTGCGTCTCAAAAGCCCGTTGAGACTGCTGCACATATTGCTGTAGCCCCAGCCGATCGACAAAAGCATCCCGATCGCCAGCCTGCAGTCGCGCCATTTTATTTTCCAGATCGAAGCGCGTTCCCTTATTGGCGATAAAAATATCCGCGTGCTGCTGGGCCAAAAGCCTAAAGCTGCTGCGGATGTCCTGCACCAGACTCGGGTAGTTTTTGTTATCGACCAGATAGTAGTCCGGGGTTGCCAAACTGTCGGCATAGACCAGCCGATAGGTTTTCCCACTCTGCCGCAGCGTGGTCGTCCATGAAGTGGCGCCAGGCAAATGCCCCGGCGTCATTAACGCCGTAAACTTCAGCCCGCCCAAAGTAACGCTATCCCCTTGCCCGACGATAATGTCGGCCTTCACCGCTGGAAAACTCAGCGCATCCCCCAAGGCAAAATCCTGTTTTCCTCCCCGTGCCAACTGTTGGGCATTAGCGGCGCTGGCAACTACTTTTGCTCCGCTCCAGGCTTTCAAACGAGCGATGCCTCCAGCCTGATCGAGACGAGCATGGCTGTTAAGAATGAAGCGCAAATCCTTGATGTCGAAACCCAATGCCTCAATATGGGATTTTATCACCGGGGCACTGGCATCTAACCCCGCGTCAATAAGAATCAATCCTTCCGGCGTGCTGAACAGCACGGAAGAAAGGTTGCGTGTGCCGACATAATACACCTGAGGGAAAATCTGGAATGGCGCCACCGGCTGCGCCCATTGCTCAAACAGTGAATATGGCGGCGCGCTGGACAACGGTTGCGCAGGATCGAGCTGTGCCTGAGCGTTAAAGCACAGTGAGAATGTCATAGCCATCAGATAATCCATGTTTTTTTTCATGTTTCAGCTCTACGGGGAAAAACAGGGCTGAAGTATACTCAGCCTAATATTGAAGCGTATTCAATTTAAAAGGCTATTAATGAACGTTCTGCAAATGGACATGAACCTGCTGAAAGTGCTCTACCTGTTGACCAGCACCGGATCCAGCCAGAAAACGGCGGATAAGCTCGGCATCAGCACTTCTGCCGTCAGTCACGCCCTGGCCCGCCTGCGTGAGGTGCTGGATGAGCCTCTGTTCCGGCGGGAAGGGCATCGCCAGGTGCCGACGCTGTTTGCCCTGTCGCTTAAAGAAACGCTAACGCCCTTGTTCTCTTCGCTGGACAGTGAATTGTTCGGCCATGTGCCGGACGCGCCACGGCATTTCACCCTGGTCGTCCCGCCGGCACTGCATCCGATCTTATTGCCGTTGCTGGCGCAGAAGAGCACGCTCGCCAATGCCGATATCCGCTGCCAAAATTTTGAGCGACGCTCATGGCGCACTGAGCTGCTGGAAGGCGCGGTAGATATGGTGATTGCCGTTGGCGATCACCAACAACGCACCAGCGCGCTGCGTTATGAGCTTATTGGCAGCACCCGCCTGGTGGCGGTATTCGGAACGCCGTTGTGCCAGGTATTAGGTCACAAAAGCGGGCTGACATTTAGTGAACTGGCAGACTACCCGCACTATTACTGCCATCCCTGGCCACAGGCAGAGAACGAACTTGACCGTCAGTTGGAACGCCAGGGTTTACAACGCAGGATCCAGCTCAGCTGTGCCGATTACGCGCAGTTGCCACCGGTACTGCGCGCAGCGCCACTGATGGCGGTAGTTCCGCAACCCTGGTTCAATGCACAGCAGGACAAGCAGGGACTGTACGCCCTGCCGATCCTGGACGATCTGGCGATTGGTTATCTGTTTTCACACTATCGCCAGGGTGAAATCGAGTGGAAAAAACGGCTGATCTCCGCTCTCCACGCGGAGTTGAAGCCTTATTATCAATAATGGCAATCAGAAGCCAAACTCGCTCAAAGCCGCAATATCATCCGGACGGCGGCCGAGCGGCCAGTGGAATTGCCGATCCTGCTCGCGGATCGGCATATCGTTGATGCAGGCGTGTCTGTTGATCATCTGGCCATCCGTATTGAACTCCCAGTTCTCGTTACCAAAACTGCGGTACCAGTTGCCGGAGTCATCACGCCATTCGTAAGCAAAACGCACTGCGATGCGCGCCCCGTCAAATGCCCATAATTCTTTGATCAGCCGATATTCCAATTCCTTGGCCCACTTGCGTTGCAAAAAAGCACAGACAGCCTCACGGCCATCAACAAACTCAGCGCGATTACGCCAATGGGTATCGACCGAATAGACCTGCGCTACCCTTTCCGGGTCGCGGCTGTTCCAGGCATCTTCCGCCAAACGGACTTTCTCAATCGCCGATTCACGAGTAAAGGGCGGCAAGGGGGGTTTAATGCTCATAGCTTACCTCGGAGGTTAAATTGATGTAGACAGATTTGTCTACACAATTACGCTAGCGCAAGTAGACAGAGTTGTCTACAATCATCGCAGCCTATTTTATGGAAGTATTTAAATGCACGCAGCTCCCCAACCTCTGCCCCCACGCCAGCGTATCCTGCTGACTGCCCACGATCTGTTTTACCGCGATGGGGTGCGAGCGACCGGTATCGATCGCATCATCAGCGAGTCTGGTGTGGCAAAGGTGACCTTTTATCGCCATTTCCCCAGCAAAAACGAGTTGATTGAGGCGTTTCTGGCTTACCGCCATGAGCAATGGTTGAGCTGGTTCAGTCAGTCACTGGCACAGTATGTCGAGCAGTTCGGGGATGTCTTACCTGCCTTGGTGCCTTGTCTCGAGGAATGGTTTAGCGATCCGCACTACCGCGGCTGCGCTTTTATCAATACGGCGGTTGAACTGGCGGATATGTTGCCGGAAAGCCTGGACATCGCCCGCCGACACAAGCAGCAAATGGCCGAAGAGATCGCCCGCTATCTACCCCTTGGCCCGGAACGAGAACAACGGGCAGAGATGCTGGCGATGCTGATTGACGGGGCGATCGTCAAGGTGCAAATAGAGCAGCAACCGCAGAATGCCTTATTGCTGCTGAGCGAAACGCTGAAGGCCTTAGCCGAAGTTTGGCATCATCAGTAATTGGCCCAAATCCCCGGCGTCACCAGCTCCATCAGATGACCGTCGGGATCGCGGAAGTAGATGCTCTCACCGCCGTGATCCCAGCTCATCCGCCCTTCTATCTCGATCCCCTGAGTCGTCAGATGTTGCTCCCAATGCGGCAACTGTTCTTTCGCCACCGCTAACCCGATATGCAGTGGCCCGCTGCCGTCATGCGGGGGGATATACCCTTCTGGATAATGCGCGCCTTTCAGCGAGTCCCCTTCGATAAACAACAGCAACACGTTTTGTTCACCGACGTTGTAAGCGCGGAAACGCTCGTTCGCCACCATCACCGGTAGTTTTAAAACCTGCTGATAGAATGCGCCGGCGCGTTCGATATCCTTGACGTACAGTACGGTTTCAACCACCCGATTTATGCTGAGTTCCATGCTAACCTCCTGATTTATCACTGTGCAGAAAGTTTAGGTAAGCCGCAGGCTCTCAGAATGGCAATCCGTGCCTCATTCATGCCAATTCGTGCCAAACCGCAGGCAAAAAAAACGCGGCCCGAAGGCCGCGTGGTCACATTCACACTATGTTGCTTAGAACTGGTAAACCAGGCCCACGGCAACCACGTTGTCGGTATTGATACCGGCAGACTTGGTGAAGTCGTTGTCGTCCAACAGGTTGATTTTGTAGTCAACGTAGGTGGACATGTTTTTGTTGAAGAAGTAAGTCGCACCCAGATCCACAAATTTGACCAGATCTTCGTCGCCGTAATCCTTGCCGTTAGCGGCCAGACCCAGGTTTTTACCCTTGGTTTGGTTATAACCAACGAATGGACGCAGACCGAAGTCAAACTGATAGTGTGCGTAAGCTTCGATACTTTGCGCCTTGTTGGCATAACCGTAAGCATCGCTGCTGGTAGAACCAAAGCGTGCGGCATTGTAAGACTGGGTGAACATCACGGCCAGGTAAGCGTCGTTGGCGTCATATTTCAGACCACCAGAATAACCTTCTGCACGGTCACCACGGCCCATGATGCCACTGTATGCGCCACCGCCGTTTTGCTCGCTGGTACGTTTGGAACTAAAGAAGGCACCTGCAGCGCTGATGCCATAGCCGATGTCGTAGTTCACCGACATGCCGTAGCCGTCGCCGTTCTGATTGAGAACTTCACGGCCGTTGTTCGACTCTTCGCCGCTGCCGTTTTTGCCCTGGTACTGCAGAGCAAAGTTCAGGCCGTCAACCAGACCGAAGAAGTCGGTGTTACGGTAAGTTGCCAAACCGCTGGAGCGTTGGAACATGAATTGGTCGGCACCGTAAGTGGAGCCGTCGAACTCAGGCTGCAAGTCGGTATAAGCCGCAACGTCATACAGCACGCCAGTATTACGGCCGTAGTCAAATGAACCGTAATCGCCAAACTTCAGGCCGGCAAAACCGTAACGGGTAAAGTTTTTGTTGTCTTCGCTTTCAGCGTGATTGAGGTTTGCCTGATATTCCCATTGGCCAAAACCGGTCAGTTGGTCGCTGATTTGTGTTTCACCGCGCAGGCCGAAACGCATATAAGACATATCACCATCAGAGCCATTGTTGTCGGAGAAATAGTGAAGGCCGTCAACCTTGCCGTACAAATCCAGTTTGTTGCCGTCTTTGTTGTAGATTTCTGCCGCGCCTGCGGTGCCTGCAACCAGCAGTGCGGGTACGATCAGAGAAAGAACTCGAAGTTTCATTGTTATTATCCTCGTTTATTTTGTCGAGCTATGGCCACTGCCCTTTTGAGCATTATTAGCACGACTGTGCATTACCATTCTGGTAACAAGGATAATATTAATCCAGAAAGAAAATGATACCAAGTATCCGATAGTGTTTCAGTGTGATTATTAAAGGTTTCCAAATGTAAACCTGAGCGAACTTCCACAGAACATTACAAACACAATAAATAAGGCACGCAATGCCAACAAAAATACTTATAGGCATAAAATCATAGAGTTATACAAAAACTTAAGAAAAAAAAGATAGCCATACAAAAGTCACTCGCAATAAGCACATTGTGCCAAAAGCATCACATAACGCTGACGTTATAATAATCCCGCTATCATCATTATTTTCATTATTACCTTCATTATCTGTAAGATAATTTTCGTACACTCTGTACAATTCGACCGGCTTATGGCCGGTTTTTTATTGGCTAAAATCTTGCTCACATTTCACATCAATGCGCACTTTATGCCAAAAAATAATCACACAAAGATATCATTACCCTAATTAACTTCAGCACTAATCGCTAATCTTTTCTCGTATTTTAGACTATTTATTAACCGCATTAATTTTAAACTCCCCCGATTACTGAAATATCTTACACTACGTGCGGCAACCTGTTTGAGGCGACAACATTGGCCGTCCCCCTTCTATTTTGTTAACCTGCCCAAAATGCTCTGAAGAAGATGACCCATGCTATTTCAACCCGAAGCGCTGTGGCGTCGGTTACAAAGTTCCCCTTTCCGCGCCAAATTTCGCCTGAATTCTAAAGACCAGCTTTATTTTGATACCAAAGGGCTGCCGCTGATCCTTAGTCACGCGCGAGATTTCATCGAACAACGCCTGGCGCCGCCTTTTCCGAAGAATGACGGCAAGCAGACCCCCATGCGGGGCCACCCGGTGTTTGTCGCCCAGCATGCCACCGCAACGTGCTGTCGCGGTTGTCTGGCCAAGTGGCATAGTATTCCGCAAGGACAGGCACTGGACGAACAGCAAAAGCAGTATATTGTGCACGTCATTAGCCTGTGGCTGGAACGTCGAGCGGCAGCAAAGCCCGATGATGGCGCAAATCCTTTCGACCCGGATCGCGGATTGTGATAAAAACACTCCATAACTTTCAGCCCGCATTTCCACAACAGATCCTGATGCCCACATGACATCCACCTTGTGCAACGAACAGCAAAAACCCGGCGTCCCGGCGCAGATCGCCACGCGATTGGCCTTTTTTGTCGCCGGTTTCGGCATGGCCGCCTGGGCGCCCCTGGTTCCCTTCGCCAAAGCGCGCATCGGCATTGATGATGGCTCCCTGGGTCTGCTGCTGCTGTGCATTGGTGCTGGTTCGATGCTGGCGATGCCGCTCACCGGTTATCTCACCGGCAGATTGGGTTGCCGACCGGTGATCTTGCTGGCCGGTCTGGCCTTGTGCATTGATTTGCCACTGTTGGTGCTGATGGATACCACCACCGGCATGGCATTGGCGCTGCTGCTGTTTGGCGCGGCTATCGGCATGATCGATGTGGCGATGAACGTGCAAGCCGTGGTGGTCGAACGCGCCAGCGGCAAGGCCATGATGTCCGGTTTTCATGGTTTTTTCAGCGTTGGCGGCATTGCCGGCGCCGGTGGCGTCAGCGTGATGTTGTGGCTGGGGATGCCTCCCTTGCTGGCAACTTGCGTCACAGTCCTGACCATCGCAGCACTGCTGGCCGTTGCCAGCCGAAATTTGTTGCGTGAAAGCGGCGGTGAAGAAGGTGGACCGATGTTCGTCGTGCCACGCGGCTGGGTGATGTTTATCGGCATCCTGTGCTTTATCATGTTCCTGGCCGAAGGTTCAATGCTTGACTGGAGCGCCCTGTTCCTCACTACCCTGCGTGGGGTTGACCACAGCCAGGCCGGTTTAGGCTACGCGCTGTTCTCCATTACCATGACCCTCGGCAGGTTGAACGGTGACCGCATCGTCAACGCCCTGGGCAGATATAAGGTCTTGCTGCTCGGCAGCCTGTGTGCCGCTATCGGTCTGAGCATGGCGATTGTGTTCGATAATGCCATGGTCTCGCTGATCGGGTTTATGCTGGTAGGGTTGGGTGCCTCTAACGTGGTGCCGATCCTGTTCAGTGCCGCAGGCAATCAACATGATATGCCGGCCAATCTGGCTATCGCCTCAGTGACTACCGTAGGCTATGCCGGCATTCTCGCCGGGCCGGCGTTAATCGGCTTTATCGCCCAGTTCTCCAGCCTGACGGTAGCCTTTGCCTGCGTTGCCGTCTTACTCCTGGCTGTTACCGCCAGCGCCCGAGCGATAACCCGTTGATTCAGGAATGCGCAGCCAACTATGCAAAACAAACAACTGACCATTAGCTCAAGCAATATTACCCGTTGCTTCCTGCTATTTGCCGTGCTGCTGACGATTGCCATTGGCCTGTACGGCTACAACTATACCAACGCCTGGCTGGCGGAGAAAAAATATGCGCTGAACAGCATCGCCAATGGGCTGCAAAAGCGCATCGACAACTATCGCTACGTCACCTATCAGATCTACGATAAATTCGGCAATGCGGCCTCCCTGAACGTCGATCCCAGCCTGCAAGAAACCCGACTGCGGCCAGACGTTTACTATCTGGAAAAACCTCACAAGAAAACCGACGCGGTGATTTTCGGCAGCCATGAAGAAAGCACATTGGCGATGATCGCCAATATTTCGGACTATCTGGATGCCCGCTGGGGTGCCAAGACCGAAAATTACGCCATGTATTACCTTAATGGTCAGGACAACAGCCTGAGTCTGATCACCACTCAGCCGTTAAAAGAGTTGGCCTCTCGCTTCAAGGAAAACTATCTGACGACGTCGGCGGAAGATCGTCGCGCCGAAATGCTGCAACAGGCAAATATGCTCGACGAGCGCGAAAGCTTCTCCGCCTTACGCAAGCAACGTTTCCAAAACGCCTATTCGTTTTCAATCCGTACGACCTTTAATCAACCGGGGCATCTGGCCACGGTGATCGCCTTCGATTTGCCGATTAACGATATCATCCCGATTAATATGGCGCGTGCCAACTTTATGCTGCTGCCCGATAACAGCAATCTGGACGATGGAACTCTGCCGATTGAAGGCACCACCAACGCCGGTATAACAATGAGCGGCAACTGGGTCGACTTCACGGCCTCCTTGCCCAACGCACCGCTAAAAGTGGTTTATCGGGTTTCCGCCATCAGCCTGGCGATCGACCTGCTGCGTAACAATATCTGGTTAATCGCCATCAATCTGTTGCTGTTGGCGCTGTCGCTGACAGGCATCTACTTTATTCGTCGACAATACATTCGCCCTAGCGAGAACATGGCGGTTGAACTGGAGGCCGAACGCGCGCTGAATCAAGAGATTATCGCCAGCCTGCCTTCCGGCCTGCTGGTGTACAACTTTGCCAGCAATACGGTGATCGCCAGCAATAAGATTGCCCAACATCTGCTGCCTCACCTGAGCCTACAAAAAATTGCCCATATGGCCGAACAGCACCACGGGGTGATTCAAGCGACGGTCAACAATGAGGTGTATGAAATTCGCATTTTCCGCAGCCAGCTCTCAGCGGAAACTTACCTGTTCCTATTAAACGATCAGGACAAGGAAGTCATGGTCAACAAGCGGTTGCAGCAGGCACAGCGCGAGTACGACAAAAATGTACAGGCACGCAAACTGATGCTGCACAATCTGGGGATCGAGCTCAACCAACCGGTGCGCCAAATGCACGATCTGGCCGATCGCCTGCGTACGCAACCGGATGAAGAACAACAGCAAGCGCTGCTAACAGAGTTGACCGCACAGTCGTCTTCGGTGCTGGGCTTGATTGAAAACATCACCCTGCTCACCCGGCTGGAAACTCAGGACTGGCAACCTTCGCGCCACCCGTTCAGCCCCTCGACCCTGATAGATGAATTGCTGCGCGAGGCCCTGCCTTCCATCAATCAAAAAGGACTGTCGCTGTTCAATCATTTCCAGCTTGATGTCGAGCAGCAATACATCGGTGACGCTAACGCGCTACGCAAGGTGATCTCGCTGCTGGTGCATTACGCGATTATCACTACCGCCTGCGGCAAGATTTCTCTGGTGGTTGATCATGAACCCGAGCACCCCGATCGCCTGGTGTTCCACATCAATGATACCGGCTCGGGTATTTCCAACGAGGAAATCAGTAACCTCAACTATCCGTTCCTCAGCCAGACGCTGGTGGATCGCTTTAATCATGGCTCCGGGCTGACCTTCTTCCTGTGCAACCAGCTGTGCAAGAAACTCAACGGCCAGTTGGATATCCGCAGCAAGGTCGATATCGGCACCCGCTACACCATTCGCGTGCCGATGGAAATGGAGAAAAAGGATACGGAAGCGCAGGAAAAACTGCTCGACGGCGTAACCGCCCTGTTGGACATCACGTCCGAAGAAGTGCGCGGCATTGTTACCCACTTGCTACACGCCTATGGCGCGAGCTGCATCATTGCCGATGAACGTCAGATTAACCGCGACTACGATGTTTTGCTGACCGACAATCCACACAGGGCTGACGATTATACCCTGCTGCTGACCAGCGATGAGGCCGGATGGCAACAGCTTGAGAAACGCTATATTCGAGTAAACTATAACCTGAGTGGCGCAATGATAGACGCCGTGTTGATGCTGATTGAGCAGCAAATGGCCGCCCTGGAACAGCCGGAAAGCCCGCTTTCGCTGACCGCCGACGACATCCAACTCTATGAAAAACAATTGAAATCAAGTGATTACTATGGCCTGTTTGTTGATACAGTACCCGACGATATCAAAAAACTGTATACTGAGGCGGGCAGCAGTGATTTCAATGCTCTGTCACAGACAGCACACCGCCTGAAAGGCGTGTTTGCCATGTTAAATCTGCTTCCCGGCAAGCAACTGTGTGAATCGTTAGAACAGCACATCGCAGACGGTGATGCGCTCAAGATCGAGAATAACATCAGTCAGATTGATTTTTTCGTCAGCAGACTGCTGGAGCAAGGTAGCCAACAACATGAATAACCTGAACGTAATTATTGCTGATGACCATCCTATCGTACTGTTTGGCATCCGGAAGTCACTTGAGCAAATTGAATGGGTGAATGTCGTTGGGGAGTTTGAAGACTCAACAGCACTGATCAACAACCTGTCCAAACTGGACGCCAATGTACTGATCACCGACCTTTCTATGCCAGGCGATAAATATGGCGACGGCATTACGCTGATCAAATACATCAAGCGCCATTATCCACAGTTGTCGATCATCGTTCTGACCATGAACAACAACCCGGCGATTCTGAGCGCCGTGCTAGATCTGGATATCGAAGGTATCGTGCTGAAACAGGGTGCGCCTACCGACCTGCCGAAAGCGCTGGCCGCATTGCAAAAAGGCAAGAAGTTCACGCCGGAAAGCGTCTCCAAACTGTTGGAGAGGATCAGCGCCAGTGGTTACGGTGACAAGCGCCTGTCGCCAAAAGAGAGCGAAGTACTGCGTCTGTTCGCCGAAGGTTTCCTGGTGACCGAGATCGCCAAGAAGCTCAACCGCAGCATCAAAACAATCAGTAGCCAGAAAAAATCGGCAATGATGAAGCTGGGTGTCGAGAACGATATTGCACTGCTCAACTACCTCTCTTCCGTCAGCATGGCACCGCTGGACAAAGAGTAAGCTTCCCGGTAGTTAACGAGGGCGCGGCATAATGCTGCGCCCTTTTGCTTTCAGGCGTTTTCCGATTCGGCACGCATGTTACGCACCTGCAGGCTGTAATACGCCAATGTTTGCTCCAGCGTTTCCAGCGTCACCGGTTTCGACAAGCAGTTATCCATCCCCGCCTCAATACAGCGCTGTTTCTCTTCCGCCAGGGCATTCGCCGTCACACCGATCACCGGAGAGGTAAAGTCCAACTCACGCAGACGCTGAGTCAGGTGATAACCATCCATGTTCGGCATATTGACGTCGGTCAGTACGATGTCGACGGTGTTACGACTGAGTACATCCAACGCGTCGACCCCATCATTGGCCGTCACCACCTGGTAGCCCAGCGAGCTAAGCTGATCGGACAGCAACCGACGGTTGATCGGATGGTCGTCCACCACCAGTAAATGAATATCACCGTTGTCGATCAGGCTGGCCTTGGCCGGCAACGGCAATTGTGCCAGGGTATTGCCGCTTTCAGCTTGAGTGCCAAACAGCCGGTTAAGCAGCACCAGGGTTTCACGCGGCGTAGAGGTGCTGTGCATCCAGTAGCCCGGGCGCGTTTCCTGCGACGGGCCGATGTGTTCAATGGAAAATTGGATCTGCGCCAGCAGCGGCGTGCTAATCATCAACGGGTGATCGCTGAGCATCACTTCGCCTTCGGCGGTGTCCTGCCCCTGATGGCGTAATACCGTCGCACCATAACCGCCCAGGATCTCCATCAGGTAACTTTCCAGCCGTTGGTTGCGAATATCCAGCCACAGCGTTTTGCCCTGCCAGGTATCGCTCGGCTGCGGGATCGGGAACTGGGCGCTAAACAGAGGAATACGGATGGTGAACAGGCTGCCTAATCCCGGTTCGGATTCAACGGCAATGTCGCCGTCCATCATGTTGATCAGCTTCTCGCAAATCGCCAGCCCCAGTCCGGTACCCTGGAAATGGCGCTGCACACCGCTGCCCACCTGGAAGAACGGGTCAAACAGGCGGGTAATTTCTTTCTCAGGAATACCGACGCCGGTGTCGCGAACGCTGAATTCCAGATAATTGCCACGGGTGCAGACCTGCAGGATGATGCAGCCGGTATCGGTGAACTTAATGGCATTGTTCAGCAAGTTGGACAACACCTGCTGCAATCGAACTGGATCGCCGGAAATGCGCTCAGGCACGTTTTGCTCGATAAAGCAGTACAGCCCCAACCGCTTCTTCACCACCAGCGGTAAATAGTTGCCGGCGATGTGGGTAATCACCTCCAGACAGGAGAACTCCCGCGGTTCAATCTTCAACTGCTCGGATTCAATTTTCGAGAAGTCCAGAATATCGCTGATGATCTTCAGCAGCAGCCCGGAAGAATTGTTCATCGCATTGACCAGTCGATCAACGCCCTGCGGCAACGCCTTGGTCTGCAGCAAATCGAGGTTGCCGATAATACCGTACAGCGGCGTACGTAATTCATGGCTAACGGTCGCCAGGAACATCGATTTCGATTGGCTGGCCTGTTCCGCGGCGGCGGCCATCTCTTGCAGCGATTCTTCCATTTTCACGCGGGCGCTGACATCCACCAGCACACAAATCGCCACATCCTCATTACGATAGCGAGAATGAACGAAGCTGATCTGCAGGTTATTATTATTACTGGTCATCACATCGACAAAATTCACCTGCTGTTCGCAGATGATACGTGTAATGCGGTCACGGTCTTCGTGGGTCAGTAAGTTGATGTAATTGTGCGCCAGTTCGTTACTCAGAATGTTGGTTCCGTCGCTGATGCGCAGAATACAGATGCCCACTGGCGCCGAGGCGACAATTTTGCGGTTAAACTGCTCATGTTCTTCCAGCCGGAAGGCGTTGTCCTCTGCCGGCAGGAACATTTTTCGCTCAAACAGCCAGGCCAGCGTAAACAGCACAATGGCGGACAACAAGTTCAGCAGCACCGCATTGAGAATCAACATCTTGAAGCGCTCAACCACCGTCTTTACCGGCACGGCATAAACGATGCTGAGCGAGGACGGCGGCAACGCCTTTTTCATTATCAGGTCGTGGTAATTATCGACATAACCAAAGTAGGCCTGATCGGGCGGATAGCTGTCGGGCGCTTGCGCATTGCGTTCACCATCCGCCAGTTGCAGTATCGGTTCGTTGTTTTCGTCCAGCAAGGTCACAGCAATGGGCAAGTTGCCGGTAGTCACGAAGTCTTCCAGACGTATAGTCTGCTCTATGCCCAGCAACGCCTCCAGCTTGGAACCAATATAGATTGGCGTCAGCACATACAAATAGCCGACATCCGGTCGCTGCTGGCTTGGGCTGATCCAGTACAGGTTATTGTCTTTATCCTGGTACTTAGCGTTGCGATATTTAAGGATGCGCTCATGCAGGGTTTTCAAGGCCTCTGCGCGGTTAGCCACGCCGCTGCTGCTGCCGAACTCTGCCATACACAGGCTATCGCCACCGATGAAAAATACCCGGTTGAGATCGTAAGCCGCGACGAAGTTCTCTTTCCAGTACTGGATCAGCCCGCTCAATGCATTGAGCGAGTTACGATAGGTGGTATTAAGTGAACAGTTAGACTCAGGATACAGCGGGAAAAACTCCGGCGAGCTGGTCTTGCCGGGAAAAATGCCGCTGAACATATCCATACTGCTGACCGAGCCATTGAGGCGGTTTTCTGCCATATATTTGATATCACGAATGATATCGGCCGAATGACGGATATAGCCCTGTGCCTGATCAAAATTGAGATTGTAGTCCTGGCGGATGTCAGACTCTTTCTGATGCAGGATATTCAGGATATAGAAAGTGGTGAGCAACGCCCCCAACGACCACAGCATTATCGCCAGCACCCGGAACAGATAGCGGGAAATCTTTAACGTGGTGCGAAAAGAGGCTAAATATTTCAATCGGATACCATACGAATGTGAGTGGCGACCAGCGCGTTCATAGCAGAGCCGGGAGCTTTAGCTTGAGTTCGCTAATTAAACCATATAACTGAAAAAGGGCCTAGCATCGCTGCCAGGCCCTGTATTCATCTGTGCGATAGGGGCGTTATGCCGCCCACTATGGCTTAGACGTTGTCATCTTCCGCGTCGTCTACCGCTTCAGAATCGTCGTCGCCTTCATCCAGCGGCGTAGCGTCTTCTTCTACGGCTTCTGCGCCGGCTTCCAGACTATCCAGCTCTTCGTCTTCTACCGGTTCGGCAACGCGCTGCAGGCCGACGACATTCTCGTCTTCCGCAGTACGGATCAGCGTAACACCCTGGGTATTACGGCCAACCACGCTGACTTCCGAAACGCGAGTACGCACCAGCGTACCGGCATCGGTGATCATCATGATCTGATCGGTGGTATCCACCTGTACCGCACCCACTACCTGACCATTACGCTCGCTCACCTTGATGGAGATAACCCCTTGGGTGGCACGTGACTTGGTCGGGTATTCGGTGACCGCAGTACGCTTACCGTAGCCGTTCTGGGTAACGGTCAGAATATCGCCTTCACCGCGAGGCACAATCAGGGAGATAACGCTGTCGCCTTCACCCAGGTTGATACCGCGCACGCCGGTAGCAGTACGGCCCATTGAACGCACCTGCGTTTCCGGGAAGCGAACCACTTTACCGTTGGCGGAGAACAGCATGACTTCGTTACTGCCGTCGGTCAGGTCAACACCAATCAGCTCGTCACCCTCATTGAGGTTAACGGCGATGATGCCGGCGCTGCGTGGGCGGCTAAAGTCGGTCAACGCGGTTTTCTTCACGGTGCCGCTGGCGGTTGCCATGAACACATGACGCCCTTCTTCATACTCGCGCACCGGCAGAATGGCGGTGATACGCTCATTGGCTTCCAGCGGCAGCAAGTTGACGATTGGACGACCACGCGCGCCACGGCTGGCTTCAGGCAGTTGATACACCTTCATCCAGTACAGGCGGCCACGGCTGGAGAAGCACAGGATCGTATCGTGGGTGTTAGCCACCAACAGACGATCGATAAAGTCTTCTTCTTTAATACGTGCAGCAGACTTGCCCTTACCGCCGCGGCGTTGCGCTTCATAGTCGCTCAATGGCTGATACTTCACATAGCCCTGGTGCGACAGCGTAACTACCACGTCTTCCTGGTTGATCAGGTCTTCGATATTGATATCTGAAGTATTGGCGGTGATCTCGGTACGACGGCCGTCGTTGTACTGCTCTTTAATTGCGACCAGCTCTTCGCGGATCACTTCCATCAGGCGGTCTGGGTTTTCCAGAATAAAGATCAGCTCGGCAATGGCAGTCAGCAGCTCTTTATACTCGTCCAGCAGCTTTTCATGCTCCAGGCCGGTCAGTTTCTGCAGGCGCAGATCCAAAATCGCCTGAGCTTGCTGCTCGGTCAGGTAATATTTGCCGTCACGGATACCGAACTCCGGCTCCAGCCACTCAGGGCGAGCCGCGTCATCACCCGCGCGTTCCAGCATGGCACCTACATTACCCAGATCCCACGCCTGAGCGACCAAACCGGCTTTCGCTTCCGCAGGGGTTGGCGCACGACGGATCAGTTCGATGATCGGATCGATGTTGGCCAGAGCGATAGCTAAGGCTTCCAGAATGTGGGCGCGATCGCGAGCTTTACGCAGTTCAAAGATGGTACGACGGGTGACCACTTCACGGCGGTGACGAACAAACGCCTGCAAAATGTCTTTCAGGTTCAGCAACTTCGGCTGGCCCTGGTGCAATGCCACCATGTTGATGCCGAAGGTGACCTGCAATTGCGTCAGTGAGTACAGGTTGTTCAGTACCACTTCGCCAACCGCATCGCGTTTGATCTCAACCACGATACGCATGCCGTCTTTGTCGGACTCGTCGCGCAGTGCGCTGATGCCTTCCACGCGCTTTTCTTTAACCAGCTCGGCGATCTTCTCGATCAGACGCGCCTTGTTCACCTGATACGGGATCTCGTGAACAATAATGGTTTCGCGCCCGGTCTTGGCATCGGCTTCCACTTCAGCGCGTGCGCGCAGATAGATTTTGCCGCGCCCGGTGCGGTAGGCCTCTTCGATACCGCGGCGACCGTTGATGATCGCCGCCGTCGGGAAGTCCGGCCCCGGGATGTGTTCCATCAGGCCTTCGATGCTGATGTTTTCATCATCGATATAGGCCAGACAGCCGTTGATAACCTCTGACAGGTTATGCGGCGGAATGTTGGTGGCCATACCCACGGCAATACCCGACGAGCCGTTAACCAGCAGGTTCGGGATCTTGGTTGGCATGACGGCTGGGATCTGCTCGGTGCCATCGTAGTTAGGCACGAAGTCGACGGTTTCTTTTTCCAGATCCGCCAGCAGTTCGTGAGCAATTTTTGACATGCGCACTTCGGTATAACGCATTGCCGCGGCGGAGTCGCCGTCGACGGAACCGAAGTTACCCTGACCGTCCACCAGCATATAGCGCAGTGAGAAAGGTTGAGCCATACGCACGATGGTGTCGTAAACCGCGCTGTCACCGTGTGGGTGATATTTACCGATGACGTCCCCGACGACACGGGCCGATTTCTTGTATGGTTTATTCCAGTCGTTACCCAGTACGTTCATCGCGTACAAAACGCGGCGGTGTACCGGCTTCAGTCCATCACGAACATCTGGCAGCGCACGTCCGACAATTACGGACATCGCGTAGTCCAGATACGAGTTTTTCAACTCGTCTTCGATGTTTACCGGTGTGATTTCTCTGGCAAGGTCGCTCATGGAGCTGCTATCCCTCTACTAATGATTCATCTGCCCGCTGCCATAGTGGCAAAGGTGTAAAACTATATCACAAAGCACGCTTTACGGGAAAATAACCGCCGCCGATTCACTGAAATTGTGCATATATGTGCGCTAAAAATGCATCGGCGCAGACGGCGCTGCGCCGGAACATGTATAATCCGCGCAACGAGAACCAGGAGCAAAATACGCCCATGAATGCAGAATCATCCAGCCAAGCGCAAAACGTAGACCATCAGGAAATCGCCAAGTTCGAGGCCGTGGCCTCTCGCTGGTGGGATTTGGAAGGTGAGTTCAAACCGCTGCACCGTATCAACCCGCTGCGTCTGAATTATATCCTGCAACGTTCAGGCGGCATTTTTGATAAAACCGTCCTCGACGTGGGCTGCGGTGGCGGCATTCTGGCGGAAAGCATGGCGCGTGAAGGTGCCAAAGTGACCGGTTTGGACATGGGCGCCGAGCCATTGCAAGTGGCTCGATTACACGCGCTGGAAACCGGCATGAATGTGAATTACGTGCAGGAAACGGTAGAGAGCCACGCCCAGGCCAACCCACAAAAATACGACGTCGTGACCTGCATGGAAATGCTGGAGCACGTTCCCGATCCGGCTTCGGTGGTGCGCGCCTGCGCTCACCTGGTCAAACCGGGTGGTCATGTGTTCTTCTCCACCATCAACCGCAACACCAAGGCCTGGTTGATGGCGGTCATAGGTGCGGAATATATTCTGAAGATGGTCCCGCAGGGTACCCACGACCATAAGAAATTCATCCGCCCTTCTGAACTGATCGGCTGGATCGACCACACGCCGCTGCGCGAAAAACACATGATTGGCCTGCATTACAACCCGATCACCGACCACTTCAAGCTGGGCGGCAACGTTGATGTGAACTACATGGTACATACTCAACACGAAGGCTGATGCCACTCTCAAATGCGGTGAGTATTTAAGCGCTCGCCGCACAAAAATAAATGCCCTTCTTCAGGCCCCGTCATTGGCCTTCTCACCCTTTTCAATCAAAGAGTTGACCGCCGTATTAAAATGGTTCGTCATCGCTTTCATCGCTCCTTCCGCGTCCTTGGCGCAAACGCAATCGCAAATATCCTGATGCAAAGAGACAATCTGTTTTCTTTCGGCGTCGGTTCCACTTTGCGCTTCGAGACCGGCATGGATAGAACGTCTGAGTTGTTCATGCAGGGATTGCAATAAAATACCGGACAGAGGGTTGCGAGATGCCCTGGCAATAATGAGATGGAAGTTAATGTCATGCTGAATGAATTTGTCTGTATCGAAGATACAATCCTCAATCTGCTTCATCTCATCCTGTAACTGGCGAAAATCCTCTTCATTGCCGTTGGTCGCCGCCATGCCAGCACTGCCGATTTCAAGCCACTGGCGCACGCTAAGTATTTGGGAGACGGACACCTGATTTGAAGCTATAGCAAAGCCAAAAATAAGCTCAAGCACGCTGCTGTCGAACGCTTTCACCCGCGGGACTTTACCGCTTTTTATCTCCAGAATACCCAGAGCGGATAGCGAACGGTATGCCTCACGGATCACCCCACGACTGACACCCAGCTCCTCAATTAATTTTACTTCGCTTGGAACCGCCATCCCCGGCGTCAGCTGTTGCTGGCTTATCATATCCAGCACGTAATGCTTGATTTGCGAGGACAATGTGTGGCTCTGAATCGGCATCTTTGTATCCATTTTAAACGACTCCAAAATTTACAACTTCAAATGAACTAGATGAAAGCAAAGCAGAAAACATCACGATATTTTCTTCTCTCAGACCACCACCACAATTCAACACCATCAACGGCCCCTTCCGGGCGGTTCTCGCCGCCATTTTACTAAAAATGTGAGCTTAATATCATATATAAAATCATCCCTATCAACCTGTTTGACAGGTTGATAGGTTGCGCGTAATTTTTCCTGTGCAAACACCCGAGCCTGCTCTTAAGGCCAAATAGAAATTGTCTTTTCAGGAGAAAAAAATGTGGTCGAATGATAAAGAGCTGTTCCAACTGATGCGCACCAAGCTGTTCCCCGCCGTTGTGGGTGATATTCTTGATACTATGGGATTTTTACATCAGTTTTTTGCCCCCTCCATTAAACCGCTTCAGATGAATATGGTGGTTGCCGGCAGAGCGATGCCGGTGCTCGAAGCCGATGTCTACGAGCTCAAATCCAGCTCTGGGCATAACGAAATCACCCAACAGCCTTTTGGGTTAATGTTTGAAGCACTGGATTCGTTGAAAGAAGACGAGGTGTACATCGCCACAGGAAGTTCTCTGCGTTACGCGCTTTGGGGCGGCCTGATGTCAACCCGGGCTCGTCATCTGAAAGCGGCTGGCGCCGTGCTGGATGGTTATGTACGCGATAGCAATGAAATCCTGGAATTAAATTTCCCCACGTTCTCACACGGCACTTATGCACAAGATCAAGGCCCCAGAGGAAAGGTGATCGATTATCGCGTTCCTATTGAATTTAACGGAATAAGGGTAAACCCAGGCGATATCGTCTATGGCGACCGCGATGGCATCTTAATCATCCCGCAAGAAGTTGAACGTGACGCCATTAGTTTGGCATTAGAAAAAGTCTCCACAGAGAATCGCGTCAGGACGGCCATCAGCAATGGCATGAGCACGGTAGAGGCATTCGAAACCTTTGGCGTAATGTAATTTCACTAAGCCCATAATATTGATTGGCAAGGTGGGTTTATATTTAGTCATACAATATGAGTATGCAATCATGAAACAGAGAAATAAAATAATAACACTCTTGTTTATAGCTAGCATTATTAACTACCTGGATCGGGCTGCATTTTCTGTTGCCATGCCCTATATAAAAGATTATCTACAACTCTCTCCTGCTGAAATTGGTGTAATGCTGAGCAGCTTCTTCTTCGGCTATGCCTTATTTAACTTCGTCGGGGGGTACCTGTCTGACATTTACGGCCCGCGCAAAGTGATGGCCATTGCCATGCTTACCTGGTCGTTATTCTGTGGTCTGACAGGGGTCGCTTTCAGCTACATCATCCTATTTATTATTAGAGTCATTTTTGGGATGAGCGAAGGCCCGGTCAGCACCAACATCAATAAGGTCATCACCCACTGGATCCCGATTCACCAGCGTGCACGCGCCATTGGTATTGCCAATGCAGGCAACCCACTCGGAGGGGCTATCGCGGGCCCCATCGTTGGATTCCTGATCATTATGTGGAACTGGCGAGTGGCATTTATCATCCTCATGTCACTTGGCTTTGTGTGGACCTTCTTCTGGCTGAAAAACTTTACTGACCACCCTAAAGATCACCCGAAGACCCAGCCTATTGAAATTGAAGAGTTTGAAACGGCTCTGCACAATGCGCCGGTAAACCATGATACCCAGACCAAGCTGCCGTTTCGCTTTTATCTGACACAGCCACTGGTTTTGGCGACCGGCATGGCGTTCTTTGCTATCAACTATATTCTTTATTTCTTCCTGACCTGGTTTCCCAGCTACCTCTCAATGGCAAAAGGGCTGAACATTGCTGAAATGAGCATTGCCTCCTCGATCCCATGGTTACTTGGCAGTGTGGGCATGGTCATGGGAGGCGCTGTCTCCGATTATATTTACAAGAAAAGCGGAAGATTACTTTTTTCCAGGAAGCTGCTTATTGTTGTCGGGCTAATTGCCTCGTCTATATGCATCTGTATTGCCGGGATCGTAGACTCCGTGACCTTTGCCGTCATTATGATGTCATTCGGCATATTCTTTATGTATCTGGCAGCATCATCGCCCTGGTCTATTATTTCCGACAGTATTTCCGCAGATAAAGTGGGTGGCGTGGGCGGCTTTGTTCACCTGCTGGCGAATACTTCAGGCATGATCGCCCCTATTCTGACCGGTTTTATCGTTCAATACAGCGGTGGCAGTTTTATTTCAGCCTTCGTATTAGCCGGCATTGTAGGTATTTTCGGCGCATTAAGCGTAGCGTTATTTGTCAAACCCATTAATTCAAATAAAAAAGAACAACCTCTCACGGACACCTTAACAAACCTGAGGAAACAATAATAATGAAAGCATTAACCATTGATAAAAATTCCCATACCGAGTTCGTCGACATCCCTGAGGCCGTATGCGGTGATAATGATGTTCTTATTGATGTCCAGCGCGTCGGCCTCTGCGGCTCCGATTTAAATACCTACCGTGGGTTTAACCCCCTGGTTGTATACCCTTGCATCCCCGGTCATGAAATTAGCGGCGAAGTTATCCGCACAGGGTGCAATGTCACGACGGCCAAACCGGGCGATCGTGTGGTGGTCTTGCCTTGTACAGAATGCGGGGTTTGCAGCAGTTGCCTTGCTGGCAGGCCGAACGCTTGTAAGCACAATCAAACGCTCGGCGTCCAGCGTCAGGGGGGTATGGCGCAAAGGCTGGTTATCCCAGCGAATAAAATTCTTGTTTGCAATGCCCTGAGCTTTGATGAACTGGCTCTGGTTGAACCTCTGGCCGTTGGGCTGCACGCCGCCCGTCGTGGTGCCATTCAGGTTGGAGAATGGGTGGCCGTGATAGGTTGCGGTGTCATTGGTCTGGGGGCCATAGCCGCTGCAGCAGCAATGGGAGCACGGGTGATCGCCATAGACATAGACGATCGCAAACAGGCCGTGGCTCTGGCCTGCGGCGCTTGCTCATTCCTCAATGGGACAAAGGTCGACCTCGCCGACGAGCTGGGCAGGATCGACGAAGGCCGTGGCCCGGCACTGGTCATTGAGGCCGCCGGGCAAACCTCTTCAATAGAGCAATCTCTCGAACTGGTCGCCTTTTCTGGCCGCATCGTTTACGTCGGCTACGCAAAAAAACCGGTTAACTACAACAGCGCGCTTTTTTTGCTGAAAGAGGTGGATATCCGCGGCTCACGAAACGCCACGGTGGCAGATTTTCGCGCCGTTCTGGCCTTGATGGAACAACAGCGCTATCCCCTGCATTCAATTATCACCACTCATTACCCGCTCGACCAGGCAGGTGAAGCCTTTATGGCGTGGGCAGCCGATCCTGGTGCCGTGACCAAAATACTTATCGCCTTTTAACCGCAATTAATCAGAGATTATAACTATGTTAAAAAATGCATTTTCACTCGAAGGTAAAACGGCATTAATTACTGGCGCGGCCAGCGGCTTGGGTTACGCAATGGCTGAATGCATGGTGGCCAGTGGCGCAAAAGTCATCATAGCCGACCTCAATGGCCCACTCGCTCAGCAGGCTGCTGAAAACCTCGGTCCTATGGCAACCTACAGTCAATTTAACGTCAGTGAAACCACCAAAACCCAGGCATGGGTGAACGGTTTGCTCGACCAGGTTGGGCAGATCGACATCCTGGTCAACAACGCGGGCAACCATTGCAAAAAGCCCATCGAGGAGATGAGCGTTGAGGATTTTGAATCCGTTCTTGATGTTCACGTTGTCGCAGCGTTTGCCTTGACCAAAGCGTTAGTCCCGCACATGAAGCAGCATGGCAATGCCAGCGTTCTGTTTACCGCCTCCATGACGTCATTTCTCGGACAGCCCTATGTCGCCGGCTATGCGGCGGCGAAATCGGCCTACCTAGGGCTTATCCGCGCGCTGACCACCGAACTGGCTGGGGCAGGCATACGCGTCAACGGCATTGCCCCGGGCTGGATCGACACACCCATGCTGCGGAAGGCCATTGAAGGAGATGATGAGCGCCGAAATAAAATTCTCGGACGAACCCCGATGAAGAAATTCGGCAAGCCAGAAGACATTGGCTGGGCCGCTACTTATTTGGCTTCAGAGGCAGCCGCCTTTATCAGCGGTCAGGTTCTGGTGGTTGATGGTGGCGCTCTGATTGGTTTCTGATTGATTAGCCAGTGCTATTGCTTGGTGATAGCACTGAATATCCAGTCTAAATAATAAGATCAGGAGGGCTATTATGGAGCAAGTCGCATACAAGATTAATGACGTTGATAATGTCGCTACGGCGCTAACACCCATACAAACGGGCAAAGTCTCGGTTCGCGGCTGTGGGAATGACACCGTCATCGCCAATGAGAATATCAATATCGGCCATAAAATAGCGTTATGCCCCATTTCCATGGGCGACCCCATCATTAAATACGGCATCAACATAGGCAGTGCGACCCAAGCGATAAAAACCGGCGATTGGGTTCACCTGCACGTTATGCATAGCAACTATGACGAACGCTCATCCCATCTGGATCTGGTGACCGGTGCCCCTAAGGATGTCAAATATGAATAAGTTAGAAAGCCTGAAATCGGTGACGTGGTCAGGTTACCAGCGCCAGAACGGCACCAAGGGGATCCGCAATAAAATATTGGTTATTTACACCGTGGAATGCGCCCATTTTGTGGCCGATAAGATAACCGAAAAAGTGAATGACGCCGAAGTTGAAGCGGTTGGGTTTTCCGGTTGTACCGACAATGAGTACGCCGTAAGAATGCTGATCTCATTAATTCGCCATCCTAATGTCGGTGGTGTCCTTGCCGTAGGGTTAGGGTGTGAGTACATCCAGCCAGAGTGGCTTAGCAATATCGCAAAAGAAGAAGGAAAGCCGACGGCCTGGTTCTATATTCAGCAAACCGGCGGCACAAAAGGCAGCGTGGAGTTAGGCGTTGAGCATGTCAGGAGAATGCAGACAGAATTAACGCGCACCAGCCGAGTGCCTATGGGCTTTGCAGACTTGATTATCGGCAGTGAGTGTGGGGGCAGCGACTATACCAGCGGGCTGGCGGGCAATGTGGCGGTGGGCAACTTTTTTGATTGGTTGGTCGATGCGGGCGGTACGGCAATTTTTGAAGAGATCGTGGAAGCCATAGGCTTGATTGATATTTTGTCCCAGCGCGCGGCATCCGAAAGCGCTAAGGATGAAATCGTTGCCACCTACAATAAGGCGCTCGATTACTGCAAATCGGTGAGGCAATACTCGGTCAGTCCAGGAAACTTTGCCGGTGGACTATCCACAATCGAAGAAAAAAGCATGGGCGCCGTAATAAAGAGCGGCTCTCGCCCCATTCAAGGCGTGCTCAAAGTCAGCGGTTGTCCCCAGCGAAAAGGCCTATGGTTACTTGATAGCACGCCAGATCCTCACTGGATGCAATTTGGCATCACTAACCCTAATGATAATGAAGGGCTGATGGATCTTATCTCCTGCGGTAGCCATATTATCTTTTTTGTCACCGGTCGCGGCAGCGTAGTGGGCTCCGTGGTTGCCCCCGTGATAAAAATCACCGGCAACAGCCAAACGTTTGAAAACATGATTGATGATATGGATGTGGATGCCGGCCGGCTGCTAAGCGGGGCCATATCGCAACAACAGCTTTCTCTGGAAATCGCTCAATTGATGGTGGCGATTGCAGCCGGGCAAAAAAGCAAAAGTGAGGAACAGGGCCATAAAGAATATTTTATTCCTTATAAATATCAAAGCAAAGAGGTGCTGATCCCCACGCGATGCGAAAGCTAGCCGTATCAACCGCCATCAGTCGATACCTAAAAATGATCAATTTACGGGAGTGAGGCGACATGAAAGCTCCCGTAAACCTCTTGTGGCGCAAACGCTCTATTGCGAAAGCAACGGCTGGAACCCGCGATCTCTGGTCTGATATCGCACGGACGAGAAACCGTGGTTAATGGCAGCCCTCATTTTGGGGTAAAGTAGCTACGTGGAATCACACAGGCAGACATTGGACAAAAGATTGCGCCAGCCCAGTGTTCTTCTTGTTTATGAATTTTTAGAACTTTGATGGCTAACAATATGCCGTTTTTTTCTAACGTTTAATAAAGCGGCAAACGATCACGTTTTTCTGATTATAGGGAAAATCTTATCCCGCTTATTGACAAGCTTGTCGCACCAGTCACAGCGCGCACTGCGAAAGACAAGTCACATTTCACCCCCAAGTTATCCACAAATTAGGCCACTTTTGTTCACTTGCAAACGCCCTGTTTTCTCACTATCTTGTTACCTCACCGACATACACCCCCTATATATAGTGTTTACATACTGAGCAGAGCTACTACACTTCTGCTTAGGGGCACCATACGGACAGGTAAAACACCACATGAACCAAAGTCTGCTTGTTACTAAACGCGATGGGCGTAAAGAGCGCATCAACCTCGACAAAATCCACCGTGTCATCGACTGGGCCGCGGAAGGGTTAAACAACGTCTCCGTTTCTCAAGTAGAGTTGCGTTCCCATATTCAGTTTTATGACGGCATCAAAACCGCTGATATTCATGAAACCATTATCAAAGCAGCAGCCGATCTGATCTCGCGCGACGCGCCGGATTACCAGTATCTGGCCGCGCGCCTGGCCATCTTCCATCTGCGTAAAAAAGCTTACGGTCAGTTCGAGCCGCCAAAGCTGCTCGCTCACGTGACGCGCATGGTAGAAATGGGCAAGTACGATAAGCATCTGCTGGAAGACTACAGCACTGAAGAGTTCGAGCAGATGGACTCCTTTATCGATCACTGGCGTGATATGAACTTCTCCTACGCGGCCGTTAAGCAGCTGGAAGGGAAGTATCTGGTGCAGAACCGCGTCAGCGGCGAGATCTACGAGAGCGCGCAGTTCTTGTATATCCTGGTGGCCGCGTGCCTGTTCTCCAACTACCCGCGTGAGACCCGTCTGGACTACATTAAACGTTTCTACGACGCGATCTCCACCTTCAAAATCTCACTGCCTACGCCAATCATGTCCGGCGTGCGCACCCCTACCCGCCAGTTCAGCTCTTGCGTGCTGATCGAGTGCGGCGACAGCCTGGATTCCATCAACGCCACTTCCAGCGCCATTGTGAAATACGTTTCGCAACGCGCCGGCATCGGTATCAACGCCGGTCGTATCCGTGCGCTGGGCAGCCCGATCCGTGGTGGTGAAGCCTTCCATACTGGCTGTATCCCGTTCTACAAACACTTCCAGACCGCGGTGAAGTCCTGTTCTCAGGGCGGCGTACGTGGTGGTGCAGCGACGCTGTTCTACCCGATGTGGCATCTGGAAGTTGAAAGCCTGCTGGTGCTGAAAAACAACCGTGGTGTTGAAGGCAACCGCGTTCGTCACATGGACTACGGCGTACAGTTGAACCGCCTGATGTACCAGCGCCTGATCAAGGGCCAGGACATCACCCTGTTCAGTCCTTCTGACGTCCCGGGCCTGTATGACGCATTCTTCGCCGACCAGGACGAGTTCGAACGTCTGTATACCAAGTACGAGCAAGACGACAGCATTCGCCAGAAACGCGTGAAAGCGGTCGAACTGTTCTCGCTGATGATGCAGGAACGCGCCTCTACCGGCCGTATCTACATCCAGAACGTTGACCACTGCAACACCCATAGCCCGTTTGATCCGCAGATCGCGCCGGTGCGCCAGTCTAACCTGTGCCTGGAAATTGCCCTGCCGACCAAACCGCTGGACGACGTCAACGACGAAAACGGCGAAATCGCCCTGTGTACGCTGTCCGCCTTTAACCTGGGCGCCATCGAAAGCCTGGACGATTTGGAAGAGCTGGCTACCCTGGCAGTGCGCGCATTGGACGCCCTGCTGGATTACCAGGACTACCCAATCAAAGCCGCACACCGTGGCGCCATGGGTCGTCGCACCTTGGGTATCGGCGTGATTAACTACGCTTACTATCTGGCGAAAAACGGCGTGCGTTATTCCGATGGCAGTGCCAACAACCTGACTCACAAGACATTCGAAGCTATCCAGTATTACCTGCTGAAGGCCTCGAACCGTCTGGCTCAGGAACAAGGGGCTTGCCCTTGGTTCAATGAAACCACCTATTCGCAGGGGATCCTGCCGATCGACACCTACAAGAAAGATCTGGATGTCATCTGCCAGGAGCCGCTGCACTACGACTGGGAAACCCTGCGTAAAGAGATCAAGGAAACCGGTCTGCGCAACTCGACCCTGTCGGCGCTGATGCCTTCGGAAACCTCTTCGCAGATTTCCAACGCCACCAACGGCATTGAGCCGCCACGTGGTCACATCAGCATCAAAGCGTCGAAAGACGGCATCCTGCGCCAGGTGGTGCCGGAGTACGAACGTCTGAAAAACGACTACGAGCTGCTGTGGGAAATGCCGAACAACGACGGCTACCTGCAACTGGTCGGTCTGATGCAGAAGTTTATCGACCAGTCGATCTCTGCCAACACCAACTATGACCCAACCCGTTTCCCGGGCGGCAAGGTGCCAATGAAGCAGCTGTTGAAAGACCTGCTCACTACCTACAAGTTTGGTGTCAAGACGCTGTACTACCAGAACACCCGCGACGGCGCGGAAGACGTCCAGGAAGATTTGTTGCCGGCCAAGGGCGGCGATGATGACTGCGAAAGCGGCGCCTGCAAGATCTAAAGTTTGAAACAGCGGGCCGGAACTCTTCCGGCCCCTTCATTTAGCCACGATACGATGGACTCAGGCTTATGGCTTACACCACATTTTCTCAGAATAAAAACAACCAGTTGCTGGAACCGATGTTTTTCGGCCAGTCGGTTAACGTTGCGCGTTTCGATCAGCAAAAACATGAAATTTTCGAAAAACTGATTGAGAAACAACTGTCCTTCTTCTGGCGCCCGGAAGAGGTTGACGTTTCCCGCGACCGTATCGACTATCAGGCGTTGCCGGAACATGAAAAACACATTTTCATCAGCAACCTGAAATACCAGACGCTGCTGGATTCGATTCAGGGCCGCAGCCCGAACGTGGCGCTGCTGCCGCTGATCTCGATCCCGGAATTGGAAACCTGGGTGGAAACCTGGTCATTCTCTGAGACCATCCACTCACGTTCTTACACCCATATCATCCGTAATATCGTTAATGATCCGGCGCTGGTGTTTGACGATATCGTCACCAACGAAGAGATCCTCAAGCGTGCGAAGGACATTTCCGGCTACTACGACGATCTGATCGAGATGACCGGCTATTACCATCTGCTGGGTGAAGGCACGCATCAGGTCAACGGCAACACCGTTACCGTTAGCCTGCGCGCGCTGAAAAAACAGCTGTATCTGTGCCTGATGAGCGTTAACGCGCTGGAAGCCATCCGCTTCTACGTTAGCTTCGCCTGTTCATTTGCCTTCGCGGAACGCGAACTGATGGAAGGCAACGCCAAAATCATCAAGCTGATCGCCCGTGACGAAGCGCTGCACCTGACCGGTACCCAGCACATGCTGAACCTGATGCGCTCCGGTGCCGATGACCCGGAAATGGCAGAAATCGCCGTTGAGTGTCAGCAACAGTGCTACGATCTGTTCGTGTTGGCGGCCGAGCAGGAAAAAGAGTGGGCGGAATACCTGTTCCGTGACGGCTCGATGATCGGCCTGAACAAAGACATTCTGTGCCAGTACGTGGAATACATCACCAATATCCGCATGCAGGCAGTGGGCCTTGGCCTGCCGTTCGCCACCCGCTCTAACCCAATCCCATGGATTAACGCCTGGTTGGTCTCCGACAACGTGCAGGTTGCACCACAGGAAGTGGAAGTCAGCTCCTACCTGGTAGGGCAGATCGACTCGGAAGTCCATGCCGACGACCTGAGCGACTTCGAACTCTAAGCGATGGCATCATCAATCGTGACGCTGCGTACCACGGGTACGCAGCTTACCTGCCCCAAAAGTGAAAATTGCCTGCTCGACGTGCTCGAATTGCACGACGTTGAGGTGGAGTATCAGTGTCGTTCCGGCTACTGCGGCGCCTGCCGCCTGAAGCTGGTAAAAGGTGAAGTGACCTACCGCCAACAGCCATTGGCGTTTATCAACCAGGGTGAAATCCTGCCTTGCTGTTGCATGCCGCTGACGGATATCGAGTTGGAAATCTGATTTTCAAGAACATCCTTCCATCACCTGAATATACCCTATGACTTTCGAGTTACAGCCAACAACGCTGCAGCTTGAAAGACGACGGGTATAAATACCGAAATCGTAATACATACAACGGCTAACGAGTGAAACACCTGCTTTAACTGCATGCTTGCCTCCTTGCTGTGAAGAGGCTAGCGTAACGGTGTCTAGGCGGTATGTGCAGCCCCATTCTGATTGAGAGTCAATACAGTTTGGGGCTTTCATCTATCCGCCTTGCCACACAATGCCCAAGACCAACAGTCTCAAGCCTCCCTATTCGATAATCTCCAGCGTCTCCAGCCAGGCATTCCTGCCGCATACCGGCCCACCGTTCAACCACCGCCGCAGCATGTCTAGCGCCAGCATCGCCACCGACTCTTGCCTTAACCGCAGGCTATGCCGTGCAGCCCGATAACGTACTGTCTGCCCGATGCTGCCTTTTGGCGTATGCAGCCCAATGCTCACCCGATCGCCGCTCATGGCGCTGACCGCCAATGCCAGCTGCGCTCCGGTCAGTTCCGCCAACGAACGAGCGCGCGCCAACGTGGTTTCCAGCGTTTCCACGCAGTGCGACGGCAACAATTCACCACCGGCCAACGGCGCCCCTTCGCTCTGCAGTTGCAGATTGATCAGCCCGGCGCTGAACTGTTCGCTCAGCGCCAACTTCAACCCTTGCTGATTCAACCTCTGTGTCAGCACTGCCGGCAGGCCAAGGGTTCCTTCAAACAGGGTGTTATCACCCGCAACCTGACGAACCCGCTCCCACGCTTGCTCCATCGCCGCACGCTGGGCAACCGGGCCGGTCAGCTTCAGTTCAATGATCGGGCTGGAGGAACGATAACCCAGAACCACATCCGGCGGCAGCGGCATGCCGTCCAGCTCAGCAGCCAGATCGCTTTCCGAAGTACCAAAAGTGGTTAACCGCAGGCACAGCGGAGGTGCCGGTAAGGTAAAATGCTGACGCAGGCGCGGCACAATTTGCTGTTCGACCATCACTTTGAATTCAGATGGCACGCCGGGCGTGAAAAACATCATGCATCGGTTCAGTTGCAAAGCAAAACCACAGGCGGTGCCAACCGGGTTGTCGAGCATCTCTGCGTTAGCGGGGATCTGCGCCTGCTTGCGGTTTGAGGCCGCCATCGGTCTGCCGCGCTCGGCAAAATACGCCTCGATACGCGCCATCCATTCAGCATGTTCAACCAGCTCGACGCCGCAGGCGGTCGCGGCCGCCTGAGCACTGAGATCGTCACTGGTCGGCCCCAGACCGCCGTTAACGATCAGCACGTCGGCGATATGACTGCGTTCCTGTAATGTTTCGATCAGAGAGGAGAGACTGTCCCCCACCGTTTCACGGCCGCTCATCGGCATGCCCTGCTGGAACAGATAGTCTGCCAGCCAGGCGGCGTTGGTATCTATAATTTGCCCGTGTAGCACCTCATCACCGGTGCTGAGCATCTCCACCCTTAACATTGATCTCTCCCACATTTTCCGATCTTTCCACTATAGAAGCCTGTAAATAAGTTTTCACTAGGCACCACCAGTTAATTTCGGTTAAAGGCATTTTTTTGCGAGATAGCGCAGCCTGCAACATCGTAAAGATAAGTTAACAGCACCCGTAACGTCCGTTTGACACGAAATATTCCATCAACTATCCTGCCGCACTTAGAATCAGTTACCTATAATTTTCCAAAATCTTTGGTTGATAGAGAAAAACGTGAAAAATCGCACGCTTGGCAGTGTATTTATCGTAGCAGGAACCACCATCGGCGCCGGGATGCTGGCAATGCCGTTGGCGGCGGCCGGTGTAGGCTTCGGCGTCACCCTGGCTCTGTTAGTCGGCCTGTGGCTGTTGATGTGTTATACCGCACTGCTGCTGGTTGAAGTCTATCAACATGAACAGGCCGATACCGGCCTCGGTACCCTGGCAAAGCGCTACCTCGGCGGCGGCGGCCAATGGCTGACCAGCTTCAGCATGATGTTTTTGATGTATGCCCTGACTGCCGCCTATATCAGCGGCGCCGGTGAATTGCTGGCGGCCAGCATCAGCCAGTGGACGTCGCAGGACTTCCCCACCACGCTTGGCGTCTTGCTGTTTACTCTGGTGGCCGGCGGCGTAGTCTGCATCGGTACCCACTCGGTCGATCTGTTTAACCGTATTCTGTTCAGCGCCAAAGTGGTGTTTCTGATTGTCATGCTGGGCCTGATGCTGCCCAATATCCACCAGACCAACCTGATGACGCTCCCACTGGAGCAAGGGCTGGCGCTGTCGGCCATTCCGGTGATCTTCACGTCGTTCGGCTTTCACGGCAGCGTGCCAAGCATCGTGAACTACATGGGCGGCAACATCCGCAAGCTGCGTTGGGTGTTCATTATCGGCAGCGCCATTCCGCTGATAGCCTATATTTTCTGGCAGTTGGCCACGCTCGGCAGCATCAGCTCCACCACTTTCGTCGGTATCCTGGCACAGCAAGCGGGTCTGAACGGCCTGTTGCAGGCGGTGCGCGACGTCGTGGCTTCCCCACATGTCGAACTGGCGGTGCATTTGTTTGCCGATCTGGCGCTGGCAACCTCCTTCCTGGGGGTAGCGCTCGGGCTGTTTGATTTCCTGGCCGATTTGTTCAAGCGCCAGGATAACGTACGAGGCCGTCTGCAGACCGGTGCCATCACCTTCTTGCCGCCGCTGGCTTTCGCGTTGTTCTATCCACGTGGCTTTGTGCTGGCGCTGGGCTTCGCCGCCATCGCACTGGCAGTGCTGGCGTTGCTGCTACCGTCAATGCTGGTGTGGAAAACGCGTCAACAGCATCAGGCGAAATACCGCGTCTGGGGGGGGACTCCGGCGCTGGCGGTGGTGTTTGTCTGCGGGGTGACGGTGATTGCCATTCAGGTGGGTATCGCCAGCGGTATCCTGCCGGCCGTCGGCTAATACATTTTTCGATAAAACGAAGGGGCCAATTGGCCCCTTCGCTGTTTATATCAGAAGCTCAGACCCACGCCAACATAAGGGCCATCGGCCAAGGTGTTGTCACGACGCCCGTCCTTCCCTTGCATCTGAATATAGCGGTAACCCACATCTACGCTAAGCGGGCGGAAAACAGTCCAACGCAGGCCGCCGCTGGCTTCGTTGTAGGCCTTAACGCCACTGGTCAGTGATTCCGGGGCGAAATAGCCTTCGCCATGCAGGCTGAGAGAACGCGTGATTGCCCAGTCAAGACCGCCGCCCAGTGCCAAAGCCCCACCGCTCTTACCGTCCTTCGGGCTCAGATACAGCGCCTTGCCCCCTAACGTCGCAGTCAACGGTCCCAATGGCAGGCCGAAGTTCAGCCCCAGGCTGCCAACGTTGCCGTTATGATCGCTACGGGCCCAGTTACCCGTTAAACCCAAACCGCTGGTGCCTGTGTCCTGACCGAAGCCGAGGTTGGTGTAATGCTTGCCGGCTTCGCCAGACAGGCTGAGCGCGTTCGCCGCACCGGTCATAAACAGCATGCTTGCCGCGCAGGCGACCAAAGTCTTTTTCATCGTCTCTCCCTCTTGCTACTTCATCCATTAAGAATGATATGAGTTAACCCGTAATAATACCGTCACGAGTCTATACCAAACCACAACCAGTTCTTAAGGGATAAAAGCGAAAAAATTCTTCTGTAATCAAATGAATGTAAAGTTTTGCAAGGAAAAGCGTCCTCCCGGGTGGCAATAGCAACGATAACCCAGACCTATTTGCCGAGTGCGTTCAATAGGTCTACAACTAGTAGTGGCATTGATTAGGGTCAGGGTGAGAACGCCCTGGCGGATTATGATGAAAGCTTGAGTCGCCCAAGTCTTCACTCAATTGCAATACGATAAGGAGCAAGTGATGAGCAAGAAAGGACTGACCACCGCAGCCGGAGCCCCGGTTGTCGATAATAATAACGTGATCACCGCAGGTAAACGCGGCCCGATGCTGCTGCAGGACGTTTGGTTCCTGGAAAAGCTGGCTCACTTCGACCGTGAAGTGATCCCCGAGCGCCGCATGCACGCCAAAGGATCCGGCGCCTACGGCACTTTTACCGTCACCCACGATATTACCCAGTACACCCGCGCAAAAATCTTCTCTGAAATCGGCAAGCAAACTGACATGTTTATCCGCTTCTCCACCGTAGCCGGTGAGCGCGGGGCCGCCGACGCCGAACGCGACATTCGCGGTTTCGCGATGAAGTTTTATACCGAGGAGGGCAATTGGGACCTGGTGGGTAACGACACCCCGGTGTTTTACCTGCGCGACCCGCTGAAATTCCCCGATCTTAACCACGTGGTCAAACGCGATCCACGTACCAATCTGCGCAACCCAACTTATAAATGGGATTTCTTCTCGCTGTCGCCGGAAAGCCTGCACCAATTGACCATAGACTTCAGCGACCGCGGCATCCCGAAATCCTACCGCCATATGCACGGCTTCGGCAGCCACACCTTCAGCTTTATCAATGCCAACAACGAACGCTTCTGGGTTAAATTCCACTTCCGCTGCGAACAAGGCATTGAAAACCTGATGGATGACGAAGCGGAGGCGATCATTGCCAAAGACCGTGAAAGCTCACAGCGCGATTTGTATGAAGCCATCGAACGGGGTGATTACCCGCGCTGGAAACTGCAGATTCAGATCATGCCGGAACACGAAGCCTCGCAGACACCTTACAACCCCTTCGATCTGACCAAGGTATGGCCGCACGGCGATTACCCGTTAATCGACGTTGGCTTCTTCGAGCTGCACCGCAACCCGGAAAACTACTTCGCGGAAGTGGAACAAGTGGCGTTGAACCCAGCCAACGTAGTGCCTGGGATCAGCTTCTCGCCGGATAAAATGCTGCAGGGTCGCCTGTTCTCTTACGGGGATGCCCACCGCTACCGTCTGGGCGTTAACCATCATCAAATCCCGGTTAACGGCGCAAAATGCCCGTTCCACAACTACCACCGCGACGGCGCGATGCGCGTGGACGGCAACAGCGGTAACGGCGCGACCTACGAGCCAAACAGCTTTGGCCTGTTCCAGGAGCAACCGGACTTTAGAGAGCCACCGTTGAGCATTGAAGGAGCCGCCGACCACTGGAATCACCGTGAAGACGGGGATTACTTCAGCCAGCCGCGCGCGCTGTTCAACCTGTTGAGCGCAGAAGAACATCAGCGTATGTTCACCCGTATCGCCGGTGAGCTGTCGCAGGTGCCGGAACAGATCCAGCGGCGTCAGGTCGATTTGTTCACCCAAGTGCATCCGGATTACGGCGCTGGCGTAGCCAAAGCGCTGGGCCTGAAATAACCGTCGGCAGTCACTGAGGCCGTTGAAAAGTGCTCTGTTGTTTAATGGTAGGGGCGCAGCATGCTGCGCCCAATAGCATAATCAATGGGTTAAATCGGGTCGAACATGTTCGACCCCTACCGGTTTAGCCGTTTCGCAGGTTTGTCAGCAGTCTGAGGCCGCCTTTGGGCGGCCTTTTTTATCGATGGGATAGCTGTTCAGCCACCCATTGCTGCAGTTGACGGCGGGAGATCTTGATCCCCCCGGTTTTCAACTCGGCGGGCATCGCCAACAAAGCAACCGGCCGTTGGAAATTCACCAGACGATCCTGCGACCACGCCAGCAGATCTTCCAGCAAAAGCGGTACCCCACTGTCGATCACTGCCACCGGTCGTTGGCCAAACTCGGCGTCATCCACCGGCACCACCACCACCTGCAAGATCTGCGAGTGAGCCGCCAGCACGCGTTCGATATCCTCCGGCTGAATGCCTTCCCCACCGCTGAAAAACAGGTTATCCAACCGGCCAATGATCCGCAGTTCACCCTGTTCCATGACGCCGCGATCGCGGGTATGAAACCAGCCTTGATCATCGACGAGCGGCAGCAACGCACCGCGTTGCCAATATCCCAACGCCAGACTCAGCGCACGGATCCACACTTCCTCATTCACCAGCTTAACTTCCCGACCAGCCAATGGCAGCCCAACGCCTGGCAGCCCGTCAGCGCGCTTGGCACACACCGTGGAAGCCAGTTCGGTCAGGCCGTAGCCGCACCAACAGCGAATGCCTGCCGCCTCCGCCTGCGCGGTCAGCTCTGGCGGGATCATCGCGCCCCCGAGCAGCACTTTCTTCAACGTCAGCGCCGCCAGCGGCTGCGCCAACAAACGCCAAAGCTGTGTCGGCACCAGCGAGGCATGGGTACACCCTGCCAATGCGTCAGCCAGAGGATGCATATCACGCACCACCAGTCCGGCCCCCGCCGCCAGCCAGCGCCAGACAATGCCCTGGCCGGAAACGTGAAACAGCGGTAAAGACAGTAGCCAGCGGTCCTGAGGTTGGAAGTCCATCAGCCGCAGTACCCCTTCGGCGCTGGCCAGATGCGCGGCATAGCTGTGCGCAGCGGCCTTTGGTCTGCCGCTGGAGCCGGAGGTCAAGGTCAGCGTCGCCAGCCGTTGCGCATCCCAACGCGGTGGATTCAGCCAGCGAGATTCGGTAGAGGGAGGGGTTAAAGGGATGACCGTGGCCGGTAAGGTCGGTAACCGGTCCGGACTGAAAGCAAAATCGATATCCAGATCAGGCAGCAACGTCGCCAACTGGGCCGCGGGCAGCGCCGGATTCAACGGCAGCAGCCGCGCACCGCACTGCAACAGCGCCAAATAAGCCAACAGCAACGGGTAGCTGTTCTTGCCGCATAACGCCACGCCACAGCCGGGCTCGACGCCCTGATGCTGAAAATCTGCCGCCAGCCTATCCACCTGACGGCGCAACACCAGCCAACTCACCGGTTGGTGCCCCACCGTCACCGCCGTCGCCTGTGGCCGTCGCTGCGCCCACTGCCGCCACGGCCAGTCTTTTAGCTGCGCCATAAACACTCCAGCGCTGATGTATCCAATAGCGGCAGCTCGCTGTCCGGCCAAGGGCGTAGCAGCTGCGCCTGCATCAGATCCAGCGTGTCCAGTCCAGGTACGGTATTCGGCGTCAGCCAGTGCGCGATGCGTGCCAGTTGCGTCAACCCCAGGCTCGATTCGATGCTGGAGCTGATCACCGCCGTTAACCCCGCCGCATGGGCCTGCTCCACCAGGGTACGGCAACGAACCAGACTGCCGGTCAAAGTTGGTTTAATGACGATCGCTGCCACGCCCGGTTCAGCCTGTACCACAAAGTCCGCCTCGCGCACGCTTTCGTCCCAGGCGATAGCAATGCCGGTCGCCAGCGCGAAATCCCGCGATTCATCACGGGTTTTGCAAGGCTCTTCAAGGAAAGCAATGCGTTCACGCAGCGCCGGTGCCACGTATTTAGCGAACCCGTCCGCCTTGGCACGAGTCCAACTGCGGTTGGCGTCCAGCCGCAGACGCAAATCGGGAAGGGCTTCCAGCAAGACGTTGACTATCATGCCGTCGCGCACCGCCTCATACAGCCCAACCTTCACCTTGGCAACTTTCTCTCCCGGCAGCGCGGTCAATACCGCGAACAGCTCGTCAGGATCGCCGGTACACAGCGGCGCTTTGCGGTAATCTGCCTGCAGCGGCAACCGCTGTTCCAATTCCGCCAACGCGCAGCTGGTGCCGAACGCTACCGAAGGCAACGGGCTGTCTGACGGCAAGGTCCCGCCTTGCCAGTCCTGTACCCAGCGCAGCGCAGCCTGCTCGGCCTGCGCCAGCGTTTCCTGGCTGAACTCCGGCAGCGGCGCTATCTCACCCCAGCCTTCCTGCCCGCCCTGCTGCAGATGGATCAGCAAACCATCGCGGGTTTTCAGCCGCTGGTTGCGCAGCACCACGCCAGCCTCCATCGGCAGGCTGTAACGGTAAACGGCGGCGTTACGGATCGGAGCATTCATTACGGATTACGCTTGAATTTGCTGAAGTCCGGCTGGCGTTTTTCGTTGAACGCGTTGCGCCCTTCCTGACCCTCATCAGTCATGTAGAACAGCATGGTGGCGTTACCCGCCAGCTCCTGCAGACCGGCCTGACCGTCGCAGTCGGCATTCAGGGCCGCTTTCAGGCAGCGCAGCGCCATCGGGCTGTTTTGCAGCATTTCACGACACCAGCGTACGGTTTCTTTTTCCAGGCTCGCCAAGGGCACCACGGTGTTGACCAGGCCCATGTCCAGCGCGGCGGCAGCGTCATACTGACGGCACAGGAACCAGATCTCGCGCGCTTTCTTCTGGCCGACGATTCGTGCCATGTAAGAAGCGCCCCAACCGCCATCGAACGACCCCACTTTCGGCCCGGTCTGGCCGAAGATGGCGTTATCCGCCGCGATGGTCAGGTCACACATCATATGCAATACGTGACCGCCGCCGATCGAATAGCCGGCAACCATCGCCACCACGGGTTTCGGGCAGGTGCGGATCTGGCGCTGGAAGTCGAGCACGTTCAGATGGTGCACGCCGCTTTCATCCTGATAACCGCCGTAGTCGCCGCGCACTTTCTGATCGCCGCCGGAGCAGAAGGCTTTGTCGCCGGCGCCGGTGAGAATAATGGTGCCGATGCCGTCGTCGTAGCGGGCATTGGACAGCGCTTCGATCATCTCTTTCACCGTGTGCGGCCGGAAGGCATTACGCACCTGCGGACGGTTAATGGTGATTTTAGCGATGCCGTCGCTGGACTTGTGGTAGAGGATATCTTCGAAATCACCGGAGCAATCCTGCCACTCGATGGCGGCGTACAGCTGTTCTTCATTCGGATAGAGCATGTTCTGTTCCTTTAACCAGGGTTAACGAGAAAAGTGCGCAGTTCGGCGACGAAATCCTGCGGATTGGCCAGGTGCGAGTTATGCCCGGCCTGCGGCACGATGCGTAACGGCAACCCGGCGTCACGCGCCAACTGCTGAAATTTGTGATCGTCGGCACCGCACAACACCACCAGCGGTATCGCCAGCTGTTGCAATTGCGGCACCAGAAAGGGCTGCTTGCCCAACGAAGTGGCTTCCAGCATGTCCGCCACTGCCGCGCCGGAATTGTCCTTGCGGGCACCGATCAGCGCATCGCGGTGCACCGCGCTGAGATTGGCGAAGACCGGCTGCTGGTACCAATCCGCCAGCACCTGTTCAATGGGTTCGTGGCGGAAACGTTCCGCCCAGGCCGCATCGTGCGTCAAACGTTGAGCACGCAGGGCCGGATCGGCCAGTCCGGGATTTCCGCCTTCAATAATTACCCCTTGCAGGCCGGTAGTATCGCCGCAGCAGGCGTGGTACATGGCTATGCGCCCACCCAATGAATAGCCCACCAGCCAATAGCGTTCGATGCCGTGCATCTGCAAGGTGCTGCTGATTTGCGCGCTGATATCGTCAAAGCTGCTGCAGGTCACCGCAACGGAATCGCCGTGGCCCGGGAGGTCGATCGCCAGCGACGGCCACTCCGGGCAGCGGGAAGCGATCACCCGCCATTCATTGTTGTTGCCCAACAGGCCATGCAGCCAGATTAACCAGGGCCGATCGGCTTCGCCCTGTTGCAAGACTTTTGTCGCCAGCATTATTGCTCCGCCATCTGTTGCACCAGATGCTGCAACGTCTGTGCACCATCGCTCGGCGGCACCTGCAGCTCAATCAGCGTGGCACCGCTGTGGCGCCACCCCTGTTCCACCGCCTGCAGCAACTGTCCCCAGTTTTCCGGGCGGGCGTAAGCGAGTTGGAACATCGCTGCGGCATGGCTGAACTCCACGTCCTGCGGCATGCAGTAGAAGCGCTGCCGGTCTTCTTCCGGCGTTGGCAGCAATGAAAAAATCTGGCCGCCATTATTATTAACCACGATCAGCACCGTTGGCGCAGAGCATTGACGCAGCAGCGCCAGCGCGTTCAGGTCATACAGGGCGGAAAGATCCCCCACCACCGCCAGCGTTGGTTTGGCGGTGGCCCGCTGCACGCCTGCGGCGGTAGAGATCAGGCCGTCGATGCCGCTGGCACCGCGGTTACTGAACACCGGATAACCCGCCGGCAAGCGGGTCAAGGCATCAATCAAGCGTACGATCAGGCTGTTGCCCAGAAACAGCTGGCCGTTTTCCGGTAGCAGCTCCGGCAGGCGGTGCGCCAACTGCGCCTCGCCAAAGCGGTTGACCAGGTGGCCCGAGACCGCGTCCAGCGCGTTATCCGCCAGCTGCGTCAGTTCATCTGCCCAAGGGGTGCGAGGCTGGGCCGGGTGCAACTCAAGCCACTGCGCCACGCTGGAACGAATGCGCCGCCCCCGGTGGTGCGCCGGGTCGAGTCGCCCCGGTAAATCGTCGATCAACCAATATTCCTGCGGCTGGCACTGCTCCTGCCACTGCAGCAGGCGTTTACCGGTCAGGCTGCTGCCGAACTGCACCACCAGTTGCGCATCCGCCAGCCGTTTTTGCGCCTGCGGCTGAGCCAACCATAAATCGGCACAGGGCAGCGGTTGCCCGGTCTGAGACAAAACGTCGCCTATCAGTGGCCAGCCGAGCATGGCGGCCCATTGCGCCACCTGCTCACCCTCCTCCGCACTCATGCGGCCTGCCACTACCACGCCCCGTTTTTGCCGCCAGAAGAACCAGTCCGGCTGTTTGAGCACCACGTGCGGATCCATTTCGCGCAGCCAGGGCTGGCTGCCTTGCCACCAGTCGCCAAGCGTCGCGGACCAATCGTCGTACTGCTGCTCATCGCCGCCGTACAGCGGTTCGGCAAAGGGGCAGTTAATATGCAGCGCGCCGTGATGCAAACGTGCCATGGCGCTGTCGAGGGTGGAAACCAGCCAACTGGCGGAAATATCCGGCGTCGGGCGCGGCAGATCGAGACTCAAAGATGGATGGCTGGCATACAGGCCGTTTTGGCGGATGGCCTGATTGGCACCGCAGTTGATCAGCTCAGGTGGACGATCGGCCGTGAGAAACACCAGCCGTTCGCCGGTCAGCCCGGCTTCGATCAAGGAAGGGTACAGGTTGGCGGCCGCGGTGCCGGAAGTGACGATGACCGCCACCGGCTCCCGCGACGCCTTCGCCAGGCCAAGCGCCAAATGGCCCAGCCCGCGCTCGTCAAAATGGGTATGGCAGATAAAAGACTTGTTGGCCGCCGCAGCCAGCGTCAAAGGCGTAGAGCGCGATCCCGGAGCGATACAAACATGCCGCACTCCATGGCGAGCCAGCGCTTCCAACAGCAACGCCGCCCACCGGCGATTAAAAACACTTGTCGACATAGTTCGCTCACAAGTCGGTTAACAGAATCTGCCTCTGGCACCCGCCGATCGGCGGCATGCCAAAATGATGTTCTGCATTATATGAGTAGTTATCTTTACGACTTTTGCGCCAGCGCAAAAACGCCGTACATCCCGGTGACTTTATGGTAGACAATTAATTGATTTAGAACAAAAAATAAACATAAAAATCACACGCAGTTTACACTCACCGCGCCGTTCTCTCAATAAATCCGTAACCCAAGCAGGGAAATTCAGGGCAAAGCGTCTGGCTGTAATAACGTCAGCAACCCGGCGGCCTTGTTTTCGATCTCCAGCCACTCTTCGGCGGCGTCGGAACCGCTCACGATACCGGCCCCGGCGTACAGCCGTAATCGGTCGCCGTCTAACTGCGCGCAGCGTAGCGATACGCAAAACTCGCTGCGGGACGCGGACAAATAGCCGGCAGAACCGGCATACCAGCCGCGGGAGAAGGGTTCATGCTGCAGGATAAATTCGCGTGCTGCCTGACGCGGCAAGCCGGCGACCGCCGCCGTAGGCTGTAACCGATGCAAGCAATCGGCATCGTCCTCACGTTTCAGCCGGCCTTCAATACGGCGCCGCAGGTGCTGCACCTTACGCAAACGCACCACTTCCGGCGGCAACACATCCACGGCATTAGCTCCCCCTTGCAGGCGCTGGCAGATGTCGTCCACCACCAGCAGATTTTCACGCCGGTTCTTGCCATCCTGCAGCAACCATTGCGCCAGGGCCTGAGCCTGTTGGTGTTCGGGGTGATTAGCCACGGTGCCCGCCAGAGCTTCCGTCAGCAGTTGACGCCCCTTGCGTAGATACAGCCTTTCCGGGCTGGAACCGAGAAAGGCGGAATCTGCATCAAATCGCAGCATATAGTGGTAACATCGGTGGTTCACTCTGCGGCTGGCTTCCATCATCGCCGGCGCAAACAGCGGGCCATCCAGCGTCAGTAGCGTACTGCGCGCCAACACCACCTTCTCCATCTGTTGCCGATCTATCGCCTTCAGCGCTTCGTGCAACATGGTTTCCCACCCGGCACGTTCCGGTTGATGCTGCACCTTTCTCACTTTCGCCTTTAATGGCGTCATAGGCCGTGCAGCCACGCTATTTTCCAGCCAGCACTCGGCGACGATCGCATCGTCGCGTAGCGAACTTTCAGAAAACAGATTCAGCATTAATTGTGTTTCACCCTCGCGGGTCAAAATTTCCAGGCGTGGCAAAAATAAATGCGCTGTGCCATCGAAGGCGTTCAGCCCCCACACACGCGCACCTTCATGCGCCTTGAGAAATGCCTGTGCTTGTTCCGGTTGGGTAAACAGGCGCAGAGCACCGCAGGCCGCGGCCTCTTCATGTCCGTCGCGATGATGCCAGTAAAACTGAGGGAATGTCGGCTGTGCCGCTAACCATGCCAGCAAGGGGGTGGTCAACGGCGCGGGAACGGGAAGTGCAAGCTGGCGGAAGCCGCCCGCCACGGGAAAATGTTGTTCAAACTGCCGGCGTAATCGCCGCAGCAATGCCGAAAGTTGTTCCACGGCCACCTCAATAACCAAACTTAATGTAGGGAATTATACGGTAAATCAAGGATCAACGGCGGAAAAATAGCGTCATAACGCCAACGGCAGGGCCCGCAAATTGTTTATTAAAATTAAACAATCAGCTCAAAAAGCGGCCAAGAATGCATTGTACGACTATACTGAGAAAGCATGTTCCTGCCTGCTGTGAACCCACGCCAGATCTTACTGGCGCTAAAAACAGGATGTTCACGCTCTCCCAGCGGTTTCACCGGCTGTCCTTTGGGTCAGATGTAAGGAGCTTTTGTGTGAAAGAAATACTAATCAATTGGTTAAAAAAACAACGTAAAAATTCGAAAATTAAATCATTGCCGCTGCGGCGTCAAAAAGATGCTCCTGACAACAGCGGCGGTGCCATTAAGGCAGAACTGTTTTCTGTCGATCAAATGGAGCGTTACGGGCAACGCCTGGCGCGTTCCCATAAGCTGGCAACCCGCAAAACGCCCTACTACCTGCTGAAGCGTCTGGACGACAACGAACGCATTTTGGCGGAAAGCTGCCACCAGCTCAGCAACGGCAAGAAAGCCAGCATGACTCCCGCCGGCGAATGGCTGCTGGACAATTACTATCTGATTGAAGAACAAATCCGCGTTGTGCGCCACCACTTGCCGAAAACCTTCGGTCGCGGTCTGCCGCAGCTGGCGCCGCCGCATAACTGTCCGCGGATCTATGACGTGGCTGCCGAAGCCATCGCGCACGGTGACGGCCACTGGGACGCAGAAAGCCTCACGCGATATATCGCCGCCTATCAAAAAGAAGTCAATCTGACGCTCGGCGAACTCTGGGCGCTGCCCGGCATGCTGCGCCTGGCGTTGATCGAAAACCTGCGCCGCGTCAGCGTAGAAGTCGCGCAGGCCCAGCAGGAACGCAATCTGGCCGACAGCTGGGTGACGAAAATGCTGGAGTCGGCGGAAAACGATCCCGCCAACCTGATCGTGGTGATCGCCGATATGGCGCGATCCAATCCCCCACGCACCAGCGCCTTTGTTGCCGAGCTGGTGCGCCGCCTGCAGGGGCACGGTACCATGCTGGCGCTCCCACTCACCTGGGTAGAGCAGCGTCTGGCGGAAGTCAGCCTGACCTCAGATGAATTGATCCACCGCTTTAACCAGCAACTGGCCGTCAGCCAGCTGTCGGTCAGCAACAGCATCTCCGGCCTGCGCCAGCTAAGCGAAATGGATTGGGCAGAATTTGTCGAAACCATGAGCCAGGTAGAACAGACCCTGCGTGAAGATCCCGCCGGTGTTTACCCTTTGATGCACTTCACAACCCGCGACAACTACCGCCACGTGATCGAAATGCTGGCGCGCCACTGTCCACGTAATGAAGTGCAGGTCGCTCAACACGTGCTTAATATGGCGCGCGTAGCGGCTGAAGACCCGTCCAGCGATCCACGCCGCAATCACATCGGTTACTACCTGGTTGACGATGGTCGCCCCGAGCTGGAACAGCAATTAGAGGTAAAACTCGGACGCATTACCCAATTGCGCCATGCGCTCAGTCAGGCGCCGCTGCTTTCCTGGCTCGGCAGCCTAAGCCTGATCACCACCGCATTTTGCGCGGAACTGCTGCGTCACGCATACAGCACCGGCATCAGTTGGGGACTGGTGCTGCTGTTCTTCCCCATGGCTATCGTGGTCAGCCAGTTCGTGCTCAATTTACTCAGCGAGGTCACTACCCGCAGCCGCACGCCGCAACCCTTGCCGCGGTTAGATTTCTCCTGCGGTATTCCCGCTGAATTCCGCACCCTGGTAGCGATCCCGACGTTAATCGACAGCAAAAGCGGCGTCGATAAACTGATCAATGCGCTTGAGGTTTGTTATCTGGGCAACGCGATGAAACATTTGCACTTTGCCCTGCTCACCGACTTCAACGATGCGCCCCAACAACGGCATGCGGACGACGCAGCCCTGCTGGATTACGCCTGCCGACAGATGGAAGCATTGAACGGACGCTATCCCTGCGAAGGGCCCAGCCACTTTTTCCTGTTTCACCGCGACCGCGAATGGAATGAAAAACAGGGAGTATGGATGGGGTTGGAACGAAAACGCGGCAAACTGAATGCGCTCAACGACTGGCTGCGCAACCGAGGTAACGCCTTCTGCACGCAGATTGGCGATGGGCTGGAGGTGCTGAAAAACGTCAAGTATGTCATTACGCTCGACAGCGATACCGTCCTGCCACGCGAAAGCGCCCATCAGCTGATCGCTGCGATGGCGCACCCGCTCAATCAGCCCCAGTACGATGCGCGCCAGCAACGGGTGGTTGAAGGCTATGCCATTTTGCAACCGCGCATGGCCGAAGAAATCCCCAGCTACGGCCAGGGCCGTTATGCCGCCCTGTGCAGCAGCACGCCGGGTAATGACCCCTATACGCTGATGGCCTCGGATATCTATCAGGATCTGTTTGGCGAAGGCTCGTTTATCGGCAAAGGCATTTACGACGTGGACGTGTTCTCCCACAGCCTGAAAGGCACCTGCCCGGCGAACCTGGTACTGAGCCACGATCTGCTGGAGGGCTGTTACGCCCGCTCCGGCCTGCTGAGCGACGTGCTGCTGTACGAGCAATATCCCAGCAATTATCTGGTGGACGTCGCGCGCCGCACGCGCTGGATCCGCGGCGACTGGCAATTGCTCAACTGGCTTCTGCCACGGGTGAAAACCGAAGATGGCAGCCGCACCGCCAATCCGCTGAGCACCCTGTCGCGTTGGAAACTGTTCGATAACCTGCGCCGCAGCCTGACCTCACCCAGCCTGTTGCTGTTACTGTTTTGCGGTTTTGTCTGGCTGCCTAACACCCGTTATTGGCTAGGGATTTTCGCTATCATTCTGCTGCTGCCGACGCTGTTGGCACTGATACAGGATGTGGTACGCAAACCGCCGCGCAGGCCTTTCTTGCAACATTTGCTGTTGGCGTTGAACGGTTCGCTACATCGCCTGGCACAGGTCGGGCTACGGTTGGCGACCTTGCCGCATGAAGCGCTGTACAGCCTGAAAGCGATTGCCGTGACCCTGTGGCGACTGTTGATTAGCAAGCGCAATCTGCAAGAGTGGACCAGCTACGATCAATCCAAGGCTCGTCAGCAGGTCACGCTGGAAAACTTCTATCGCGCGATGTGGATCAACCCGGTCGCCGGTGCCGCACTGCTGTTGTTCAGTTTCCTGCATAATCCAATGGCGCTGATCATCACATTGCCGTTCGCCACTCTGTGGATCCTGTCGCCGTTCCTGCTGTACTACCTCAGCCAGGAACCGCAGCGCAGCAAAACCGCCATCAGCGATGAACAACGGCGCTTTCTGCGCCAAACCAGCCGCCAAACCTGGGACTTCTTCAATACCTTCGTCAACCAGCAGGAAAACTGGCTGCCGCCGGATAACTACCAGGAAATACCGGAGCCGGTGGTGGCGCACCGTACCTCACCGACCAATATCGGCCTGTCGTTATTGGCCAACCTCACCGCCTATGATTTCGGCTATCTGACGCTCAGCGACGCGCTGCGGCGCATCGAACTGACGCTCAACACTCTGGATCGGCTGGAACACTATCGTGGCCATTTGTACAACTGGTACGACACCCGCACCCTGGAGCCGCTGAACCCACGTTATATCTCCAGCGTCGACAGCGGTAACCTGGCCGGTCACCTGCTGACGCTCAGCGCCGGCTTGCCGGCACTGGCCCACCAGCCGGCCATAGATCCGCTGCGGGTGCTGACCGGTCTTGGTGACAGCCTGCAACTGCTGGAACAGCACTGGGGCGACGCCGCACCGAAAAATCTGTCGAAGCTGCGCAACCATTGGGAGCAGGCCCACCACAGCCACCCGGCAGCCCTGCTGGCGGAACTGAACGCCATGCGCAACTACAGCAACGGGCTGCAGGAACCGGCGCTAAATCATGATGAGGAAACCAAACGCTGGGCCGGAGCCTTGCACCAGCAGCTTAACGAACTGTGTGCCGAATGGGCGCAGTGGTTCGGCTGGCTGAGTGACGGCATGCCCGAACTGGAGCAGGTGCCCAGCCTACACTGGCTGGCTAACCCGCCTGGCCAGTTGACGCTGTCGCCGGAACAGCAAAATCAGCTGAGCGCGGCGGGTGCGCTAGCGCAGGAACGTCTGACGCAGTTGCAAAGCCTGCAGCAGCGGTTGGAAAAAATGGCGCAAATGGATTTCAACTTCCTGTATGACGAATCAACCCATTTGCTGACCGTTGGCTTTAACTGCGATCAAAACAAGATGGACAGCAGTAAATACGACCTGCTGGCCTCCGAGATTCGTTTAACCAACTACGTCGCCATCGCCACCAATCAGATACCGCAGCGCAGCTGGTTCGCACTTGGCCGCCTGTTCACCGTGATCGACCACGAACCCGCGCTGATGTCGTGGAGTGGGTCGATGTTTGAGTACCTGATGCCACAGTTGGTGATGCCTGCCTACCCTGATTCACTGCTGGTGCAGATGTGCCATGCGGCGGTGGAGCGGCAGATTGCCTGGGGTAAGGAACGCGGGGTTCCCTGGGGCATTTCCGAATCCGGCTACTTCGGTTTCGACGCCGACCAAAACTATCAGTATCACGCCTTTGGCGTTCCGGGTCTGGGCCTGAGACGCGGGCTGGGTGACGATATGGTGGTGGCGCCTTACGCCACGGTGATGGCGCTGATTGTCGATCCGGACGCCGCTTGCAATAACCTGGTTACGTTGGAGAAAAATGGGGCCAAAGGCCGCTACGGTTTCTACGAAGCGCTGGATTACACCACCGCTCGCCTAAGCCGGGGGCAACTGTATGTCATCATCCGTTCCTATATGGCGCACCACCAGGGCATGAGCTTCCTTGCCCTGTCGCATCTGTTGCTGGATGCGCCTATGGTAGCGCGCTTCGCTGAGTATCCGGCGTTCCAGTCAACGCGGCTGTTGCTGCAGGAACGGGTGCCGGATGCGGTCGAGCTGTACAGCACCCGCCGCCATTTCGAAACCCACGAGGGTACCATCACCCCGGCCAGCTTCGCCGCACGCGAGTTCAACCGTGTGGACTCCCCGATCCCCGAAGTGCAGTTGCTGTCCAACGCCAACTATCACCTGATGCTCACCCAAGCCGGCGGCAGCTACAGCCGCTGGCAGAATCTGGCCTTGACCCGCTGGCGCGAAGACGCCACCTGCGATAACTGGGGCGCTTTCTGTTACCTGCGCGACCCGCAAACCGGTGAGGTCTGGAGCAATACCTGGCAACCGATCGGTAGTGCCGCCAAGGGGTACAGCGCCGCGTTCAACGACGCCGGGGCCGAGTTCCAGCGTCAGCAAGGGTCGCTGTCGGTGAAAACGCAGGTGGTGGTATCGCCGGAAGATGATATTGAGCTGCGCCGCGTGACGTTGGTCAACCGCAGCAAGCAACCGCGCACCATCGAAATCACCAGCTATGCAGAAGTGGTGCTGGCACCGGCCGGCAATGATCTGGCCCACCCGGCGTTCAGCAACCTGTTCGTACAAACCGAGCTGTTGCCGGATCAAGACGCCATTTTGTGCCACCGCCGCCCGCGCGAACCGAAAGAAAAATGCCCGTGGTTACTGCACATGATGACGGTGCAAGGCCGCACCAGCCAGACATCGTTCGAAACCGACCGCGCCAAATTTATCGGCCGCGGTCGCACCCCGGCCAATCCGCAGGCGCTGTATCAAAATACCCCGTTAAGCAACAGCGCCGGACCGGTCATTGATCCAATCATCGCTATCCGTCAGCGCGTGGTGCTGGAACCAAATGTACCGCTCACACTGGATATCTTCTATGGCGTCAGTGAAGACCGCGCCAGCAGCCTGGCGATGCTGGAAAAATACCGCGATCGCCATTTGGCAGACCGGGTGTTTGAACTGGCCTGGTCGCACAGCCAGGTGGTACTGCGTCAACTGAACGCCAATGAGGATGACGCCAACCTGTTCAATCGTCTGGCCAGCGCGGTGGTCTTCCCGGCGCAGGAAATGCGCGCCGCCAGCAGCGAAATCATTAATAACCGCCGTGGCCAGTCTGGGCTGTGGGGATATTCAATCTCCGGCGATCTGCCGATTGTGCTGCTGACCGTGACCGACGGCGAAAACATCGAGCTGGTTCGGCAACTGATCCAGGCGCACAACTACTGGCGTCTGAAAGGGTTGCAGGTGGATCTGGTGATCCTCAACGAGGACATCGGCGGCTACCGTCAGGATCTGCAAAACCAGATCATGGGCCTGATCGCCGCCGGCATGGAGTCGACCCAAACCGATAAGCCGGGCGGTATCTTCGTACGCACCAGCGAACATATGTCACCGGAAGATCATCGTCTGCTGCTCAGCGTCGCGCGTATTTACCTCGACGATCGACGCGGCGGTTTAACCGAGCAGCTCAACCAGCGCCTGCAGTTGCCGCAGATCCTGCAGCAACCGCTGTCGCCGGTGACCGCCTCGTCGAAACTGGCGACGGTGGATAATTTGCCGCGCAACCTGCATTCGCCGCAGTTGCCCGACATTGCCGCGCTGCAGTTCTATAACGGCCTCGGCGGCTTCTCGGAGAATGGCCGCGAATATGTGATTGCGATGAACGAAAGCAAGATCACCCCGGCGCCCTGGTCGAACGTGATGGCCAACCCGATGTTCGGCTCGGTGGTTTCGGAAAGCGGCCAGGCCTACACCTGGTACGAAAACGCCCACGAATACCGTCTCACGCCTTGGGACAACGATCCCATCTGTGACCGCAGCGGCGAAGCTTTCTACCTGCGCGACGAAGAGAGCGGCCATTTCTGGTCGCCGACTCCGCTGCCCGCCCGGGGCCGAGGCCATTACCTGACCCGTCACGGTTTCGGCTACAGCGTTTTCGATCACCGCGAAAGCGGCATCGACAGCCAGTTCACCCTGCTGGTGGCCAAAGATGCCCCGGTAAAACTGTTCCTGCTGACGCTAACCAACACCTCAGGACGCACCCGCAAGCTCTCGGCTACCGGTTATGTGGAGTTTATCCTCGGCGATCTGCGGCAAAAGTCGGCCATGCATATCGTCACCCAGGCGGCTACGTCTGACAACGGCTGCGGTATCCTGGCGACCAACCACTATGGGGGCAACGGCTCGGATCGCACCGCGTTCTTCGGCGTCTCGGGGGCGCATTGTTCGCTCACTGGGGACCGGCGTGAATTTATCGGTCGTAACGGTTCGCTGGCCAATCCGGCGGTGCTAAAACTGCGGCGCCTGTCTGACAAAGTCGGGGCCGGTATGGATCCGTGCGGCGCGGTGCAGTCGGCCATCAGCCTGATCGACGGCGATCAACGCAGCTTTGTGTTCGCCCTCGGGTTGGGGCAAAACGCCGAAGAAGCCGAAGCGCTGCTGCACAAATACCTCCAGGAGGACAACCTGCAGGATGAGTTGCAACAGGTGGCTGCGCACTGGGACGGTATTCTCAACAAAGTGCAGATAGGGACACCGCAACCGGCCGTCGATTTGCTGGCCAATGGCTGGCTGCTGTACCAGACCCTTGCCTGCCGTATTCAGGCGCGCAGCGGTTACTACCAATCCGGCGGTGCCTTTGGCTTCCGCGATCAACTGCAGGATACTTTGGCACTGACTCACGCCGCCCCGGAACGGCTGCGGGAACAGATCCTGCTGTGCGCTTCGCGCCAGTTCGTCGAAGGCGACGTGCAACACTGGTGGCATCCGCCGCAGGGCAACGGCGTGCGCACCCGCTGTTCGGATGATTATTTGTGGTTGCCGCTGGCCATTTGCCACTATCTGGACGCCACCGACGATCAGAGCATCCTGGATGAACAGGTGGGCTATCTGGAGGCGCGCAAACTGGCACCCGGCGAGGAGTCGTCCTATGAACAACCGGCGCAGAGCGTAACGCAAGAAACCTTGTATCAGCATGGCGTCCGGGCGTTAAAACACGGATTGAACTTCGGCGAACACGGTCTGCCGCTGATGGGAGCCGGTGACTGGAACGACGGCATGAATATGGTGGGCCTGGAGGGGCGTGGCGAGAGCGTCTGGCTTGGCTTCTTCCTGTTCCATATCCTGCAGCGTTACGGCAAGTTGGCAACCGCGCGTCATGACGATGAACTGGCGACGCTGTGCCGCCAACAGGCCGAGACGCTGCGCAATAATCTGCGTGACCATGCCTGGGACGGCGAATGGTACCGTCGGGGCTATTTCGACAGCGGGGAGCCGCTGGGCTCTCATCAGTCGGCGGAGTGCCGTATTGACGCCATTGCCCAAAGTTGGTCAGTGCTGTCCGGTGCCGGTGATGAGCCGCGCAGCCTGCAAGCCATGCAGTCGCTGGATAAACACCTGGTCGACAACCAGGCCGGCCTGATCAAACTGCTGACGCCGCCTTTTGACGGCAACGGCCCGAATCCGGGCTATATCCGCGGCTATCTGCCTGGCGTGCGGGAAAACGGCGGACAATATACCCATGGCGCGGTGTGGGCGGTGATGGCCTTCGCCGAAATGGGCAATATCGAGCGCGCCTGGGAACTGATGGCGCTGATCAACCCGATCAACCACAGCCTGGACAGTACCGCGGCGGAACGCTACAAGGTCGAGCCGTATGTGGTTACCGCCGATATTTACGCGGTGGCGCCGCACGTCGGTCGCGGCGGCTGGAGCTGGTATACCGGCTCTGCCGGTTGGATGTATCGGCTGATCCTCGAGTCACTGCTGGGTCTGAAACGCCATGGCGATCGGCTGAGCGTCAATACCCGCCTGCCGGCGGACTGGCCACAGGTGACGCTTAACTACCGGGAGGGTAGCAGCGAATATCGGTTGGTTGTTCGTCAGGGGCAAGGCGCGGCGCAGATCAGCGTCGACGGTGAAAAACAGTCGGAAGCTGTGATAACGCTGGTAGACGATGGCAAAATCCATCAGGTGGAAGTGACATTGGGGCAGTAAATATCGGGGCGCGGCGGGTGCCGCGCCCAACGTCTACAAGCCGTTATTTACGCGCCAGCAACAAGCCCAGTACCAGGCCAACCGTTGCGCCAATCCCTACGCTGCACCAGGGGTTTTCACGCACGTATCCGTCGGTTCGGCAAACGGCGTCCTTGGCGCGCGCATAGTAGGACTCGGTGGTGTCAGCCAACCGCGACTTGACCTCACTCAATGCCTCTTCGGCATGAGCTTTGATATCGATATAGGCCTGATCGGCACGATCGCCGGAGTACTTCAACACTTCTTCCAGCGTGTCGCTCAGCATTCTCAGATCGTCATCGAGCGTGGTTTGATCCGCATCCGTATTTCTCGCCATGGTAAGTTCTCCGTGTTTAAAAAATGAAACGGCCCTTAACTATAGACAAGGATCGCCGATCCCCGCCATCAGACTGATGGCTAAAATCAGAACACCAGTTGGACTTTGGCAGCTCGACTCTTGTCACCGGCAAACGTCAGCGCCTCAGCCAGTTGACGATTGTCGAACTCGGCGGACAGCAGCGGCAGCGGATTGACTGTCCCCTCGGCCAGCCACGTCACAGCCAAGGCGAACTCTTCAACAAACCGGAAGGATCCCAGCAGATTCAGCTCTTTGGCGATCAACAGCATCAGCGGGAAATCCGGGAAGCTGCTTCCCATACCGACTTGCACCACCGTCCCCTTGGCGCGGGTGACCTCCAGACAACGCTGCAACGACAGTGGATGGCCGGAGACTTCAAAAGCGATATCGAAGTACCCTTTTTCCTGCTGATAGCTGCTGAAATCGTCATTGCCGGCATGCAGACAGCGGGATGCCCCCATCTCTCCGGCGATATCCAGGCAACGCGGGCTGAGATCGGCGCAGACAATTTCGTCGGCGCCCAACGCCTTCAGCGCCGCCACCAGCAGGCAGCCTATCGGGCCGACGCCGGACACAAACACCTTTTTCCCTTTCACTTCACCGGGCTGCCTGGCGGCATGTATCGCCACCGCCAGCGGCTCGGCAAAAACCATCACCTTCTCGTCGCAGTTGGCGTCGAACGCAATGCATTGCGCGCTATCAACCACCTTGTACTGGGTAAAAGCGCCGTCAACATGTGGGAAGTACATCGCGCTGCCGAAAAAGCGCATTTGAGTACATTGGTTTTGTTGATCCGCCAGGCAATACTTACACTGCCCGCAGGGCTTGCTGGGGTTTAACGCCACTTTCTGGCCCACGGGCAGACGAGCCGTGTCGCTGGCGACCACTTCGCCGATCACCTCATGGCCCAGCACCATCGGCTGACGCACCTGAAAACTGCCGACTTTACCCTCCTGATAATAATGCAGGTCTGATCCGCAGATGCCACCACGGGTGATTTTCACCAGCGTGCCGTGGCCCTGGTACTCAACCTCCTGCTCCACTACCGCCACGTCATATTTGCCGTTGACCACGCAGGATTGGGTTTGAATTTTCATCATCATATTCTCATAAGCAGGCGGCTATACCGCGGCCGACATTCCGCCATCGACAAACAGCAGGTGACCATTGACAAAATCAGAGGCTTTGGACGACAGGAACACCGCCGCGCCAATCAACTCCTGCGGATCGCCCCAACGGGCAGCCGGGGTACGCTTGGTCAGCCAGGCGGTAAACTCTTGGTTGTCCGCCAGTGCCTGAGTCATTTCGGTTTTGAAGTAGCCCGGGGCAATACCATTGACCTGAATGTTGTAGCGCGCCAGCTCTACGCACATGCCGCGCGTGAGCATTTTCACCGCCCCTTTGGAAGCGGCATAGGGGGTGATGGTGTCGCGGCCAAGTTCGCTCTGCATCGAGCCGATATTGATGATTTTACCGCTTTGACGCTGCACCATATGGCGGGCTACGGCTTGTGACACCATAAATACCGCCTTCTGGTTGACGGCAATAATGTCGTCCCAGTCTTTTTCCGGGAATTCGGTAAACGGGTGGCGACGCTGTATGCCCGCGTTGTTAATCAACACATCGATCCCACCGCTTTGCGCCTCAATTTTCTCAATAGCGGCATGAATGGCCTGGGAGTTAGTGACATCAAAGGCCGCGGCATCGGCGCGGAAGCCCTCACGGCGCAGTGCTTCAACGGCTCGCTGGGCGTTTTCTTCGGTGGTCGCATTGACCAATATGTGAGCGCCGTACTCCGCCAACCCACGCGCCAGCAGAAAACCAATGCCCCGAGAAGCGCCGGTAATCAGTACTTTTTTATTATCCAGTGAAAATAAGTTGTTCATAACGTCCCCGGCAGTGTCATTCAGATAAGACAGGTGCCTATCTCAGCGGATCGCCGCCGGCAAAAACGTGATGACGATCACTTAAAACAGTGTTACTAAAACCTGTTACCTTTAACGTGAAGCCACGCAATCTCGCGGGAAATAAACTCAACACATTTCATTGAAAAATAAGATTTTTATACTTTATGTCGTCGATTGTTATCACTAAATCGATTTGTTAACATGGCGTTATTCGCGATTTCGCCGCCCCACCCTGTTAAGGCCTCAGAATGAAGAACCAACGCGTCACGCTGCAAGATATTGCGCTGCTCGCCGGCGTGACCAAAATGACCGTCAGCCGCTATCTGCGTACGCCGGAAAAGGTGGCGGCCGAAACCGCCGAGAAAATTGCCCAGGTGATGAAGGAAGTTAACTTTACCGACGGCGATGAAGCACGCTCAACGCAAAAGCCGCGCATTGGCGTTTTGATCCCCTCGTTCAACAACCAAATTTTCGCCGATCTGCTGGCCGGAATCGAATCCATCACTCTGGAACAGGGCTACCAAACCCTGGTAGTGAACTATGACTACAGTCGGCAGCGCGAAGAAGAGCATATCGTCCAACTGCTGGCTTACCCGATTGCCGGGCTGATCCTGACGGATTCGGAGCATACTCTGCGGGCGGAAAAGTACCTGACGGCCGCCAAAATCCCGGTGGCGCAGGTGATGGATCTGGAAGGTCCGGAAGGAAGGATCGCCGTGGGGTTCGATAACTTCCAGGCGGGTTACGACATGACCGAAGCGCTGCTCGCCAGCGGTAAACGTCAGGTGGTTTATTTTGGCGCCATGTCCGATGCGCGCGACACCAAACGTTTTCAGGGCTACTGCCGGGCGATGGAAAAACAGGGCCTGACACCGCGCCAAATCACACCGCACCGTGTTTCGTCGGTGACGGTCGGCTCCGACATGCTGGCCATGGCACGGCAGCTCTACCCGGATTTGGACGGTATCTTATGCACCAATGACGATCTGGCCGTTGGGGTCTTACAGGAGTGTCTGCGGCTGGGGCTGCGGGTTCCGCAGGATATCGCTTTGTCGGGATTTCACGGCCTGGATATCGGCAAAGCCACCACGCCGGGCATCGCCAGCGTTATTACACCCAGGTTTGATATCGGCAAGGTGGCCACAGAGATCTTGTTGAAACGCATTAAAGGGGTGCCGTGCATTGAGCGCGTTGATCTGCACTACCGCATCTCACTCGGCGGCACCATTTAACTCAGCGGTTAACATGTTCGGTAACAGCGGCCGCCGGTTTCGGTTTTTCGCTGCGCGCCGCCAGCCACAGGCCGCTGTTTTTCATCGCGTAGCCAAACACTAATCCCACCAACAGAGAAAGGGTCACCAGAGACCAATTGCCGCCGCCGGCGAAGGTGGCGCAAGCGCCGATAAAGGTGCCGGGCACAAAACCCAGCCACTGCTGCTTTGCCTGAATGCACATCAGAAAAGCCACCGCGCCGGTCAGCAGATAACCGAGCAGGCTCCAGCCGGGCGCCAGCTCACTGCCGTGAATGATCGCCATCGCCCAAAATACCCCGCTGCAGCAGGTCAGCGTGCTGATCAACAACCCTTTCAGCCCCCCCTGCGGGCAAGCAAAATAGGCCGTACAGCCCAGGAAACCGGCCCAACTGATCAGCCCCAGGCTAACAGCCACCCATCCCCACACGCCGGAGAGGATCCCGGTAGTCACAGCAATGGCAAAAAGAACGTTCATAAACTGACCCGCAGCAAAGAAAGCGCGCAGTTTACGCGAAAATCGGCAAATTCAAGTGATGTAAATCACAAAAATTTTGTAATGAGAAATACTGAAATTGCAGAATTGAGGAATTTGTCACAAAAAAAACCAGCGTGACTAGCACGCTGGAAATGACACACAACAACACCAGGGAAATCGTTCGCCACCTTGCGTGGCTAAAATCGTTGTTCAGCTACCCTGCGAATTTCACGTTGCCGACGGACAACCTGAAACTCGGCGGGTATCAGCGCGGGAAGCCCGCGCGGGTCACCATGAAGCTCAAAGATAAGCAAACCACGGCACTGACCAGAAATAACAGATTGACCGCCAGATGCAGGCTGGCATGGTCGATAACCGCCCCCAGCAGGATCGGAACCCAGTTGGCGATATAGGCGATTACGTAAAACAGTGAAATCAGTCTCGCATGGCTGGCCTTCGGTGAAATCAGGTTCACCAAGGTGGCACTGCCGACAAAAATCGCCCCATAGGCGTAACCGGCAATCACCATACCGGCACTGGCCAGAGCCAGCGAGTGGATCTGAATCGCCTCGGCGAACACCACCACTGACAACGCCTGCGCCAGACAGCCAAACATCAGCGAATGGCGCGCATTAACGCGACGGCTCAGGATCTGGCTAATACCGGCAATCACCAGATAAACCGCAATCACATAGCCGTAAACGCCCCGGCTGTGCATGCCCAATAGCTTTTCCGATACGCTTGGCCCTATCGCCAGAATACTGGCAGCCACTGCCCAGCAGATGAACAACGCGCCAGCACACAGGAAGAACTTGCCTCCGGTAGCGCGCAGGCCATCCGCCAACGAACTTTTTTCTGCCGCGGCTTCTGCTGCCGGTGCCCCACTGAGGGGTACCGCAACGGCTTCAACCGGCCATTTCAGCATCACGCCCAGTGCGGCAACTGCCGCCACCGCCATGATGATAATGAACGGCAGCGAAGTCGTGTGGAACCCGGTTTGCAGCGCCACGCCGCTGAAAATCGGCCCCAAAGCCAGACCGGTGGTGAATGACAGCGTGGCAATCAGCGCCGCATTTTTACCGCCGTCCTTCGGCCCAAAACGCACCAGCGCAATGTTAGCCGCACCGGTCAAAGCCCCGGTGCCGATCCCGGCCAGCAGACGCGCCATAAACATCATCAAAAACGAATCGGCCATCGAAAACAGCAAGGCCCCGGCCAACACCACCAGCAGCGCCGGTACAATCATGCTGCGTAGATCTTTGACCTTGCCGGCCATGTTGCCCACGCCGAACAGCGAAATCAGCACGCCGGCGGCATAGGCGCCATAAATGACGGTCAGGCTGACCGAGCTTAGCGCCAACTCATGTTGATAAAGCGGGTAAAGCGGTGTCGGCGCACTGCTGTTCAGCAATGCTGACATCAATGCCAGGGCTAAAAACAGCAGGATGGCAAAATGCGACTCACCCGACTTCGCTTTAGCGGCTTCATCAACAGCCACACCTTCAGACATTTTTCTCTCCCGAAACAATCTGGATAAACACCTAACCCTGAAAACCAAACTCCTCAGGAAACGCGTTTATCATACCTTTCGGGTATAACGGTCAAAATAGCCAAGAATGCATCATAGTGATTCATTAATGCATTTGCGCTGACGCCCGCCAGCGCTTAATGCCGTGCTCTTTACACCGCCGCTGCCTTCGAGGTTTTTGCCGGAGCGCGTTTCACTATCGCCAACGCACCGGAGAAAATAATCAGCGCCATGCCGCCCGCAGCAATGTAGGACAGCTTCTCGCCAAACAACAGATAGCCGAGCAGCGTGGAGAAAATGATGGTGCTATAGGAAAGAATACTGACAATCACCGCATTGCCGCTGCCGTAGGCGCGGGTCATGGTGATTTGCCCCAGGCTGCCGAACACACCGATGGCGCAAACGCACAGCATCATGGCGCAGTCCAACGCGGTAAACCCCACCACAGTGGTCATCATGCCGCCCACCAGGGTGCCCACCAACGAGAAGTAAAACACCACTCGCAGTTCGGGTTCGCCACTGCGCACCAGCTTACCGACGTTAAAATAGGCCAGCGCGGTCAGCAGGCCGGAAAGCAGGCCAATCAGGGTCGCGGCATACTCGCCGTTCGGCGTATCGGGGCGCAGCAGCACCAAAATGCCGATAAAACCCAGCAGTACCGAGAACAGCAGCTTGCCGGTCAGCTGGCCTTTGCTAGTGACAAAGGCAATCGCCGACTGAAAGATAGGATTCGTGTAGCCCAACGTGGTGGCCGTGGCGATCGGCAGATGGATTAGTGAGTAGAAACCGCAGTACATCGCCGCATTGCCAATGGCGGCGCGTTTCATGTGCAACCCCAAATGCTGGGTGCGGAAACCGAGATTTTTCACATGGATCAGCGCGGCAACGATCAGGACGTTAATCACAGAGCGGTAAAAAATGATGTCGAAAAAACCGACCTTGGCCGAAGCCAGTTTGATGCTGGCCCCCATCAACGCAAAGAACCCGCTGGCGACGACCATCCACAAAGCAACCATGATTTCCTCGGTATATCACCCCAACGGGCGACAAAATAAAACGGGGCGAATTGATTCGCCCCCTACGGCTAATGCAGTCAACATCGCCGCAGCTTAAAAAACGGCGGGGATATTATTCGGCAGCTTTCACCGTCAGCGGTTTGTTATCAGCACAGGCGAAGAATACCAGCATCTCCGCGCCTTTATCACCAGAAACCCCTTGGTGAACGATATCTACCGTGTCGGTAAAGGAGTCGCCCTGCTTAAAGGTGTGTTTCACGCCGGTTTTCTTGACCGTCAGCGAAACGCTGCCCCCGGTCATATACACCGCGCTGATGCACGGGTGAGTATGCCAGGCGAGCACCTTGTTCGGTTCCACCGTGACCTTCAACATGGTGATCTGCGGAGCGCCGGCCGGATAATGCTGGTACGGCGTCCCCTCCCATGAGGTTTCGGTTTTCAGCAAGGTTTCTTTGTTTATGCCTTCGCCGTGATCCTCTGCGGCCTGTGCAGCGCCTTGAAATGCCATCATTAATGCCAGAAGTGTCAGTTTATACATTGTTATCGCTCCATGACTACGGTGAACAAAATAGAATGGCGTGATACAAAGGACAATGAATGACGACTCCTGGAATCTGGGGTTACGCCTTTACAAGCCTTTGATACGCTGCTCGTATTCTACGATGCTCTCGGCATAGTATCGATTAGGCGCCACATGATTTCCTACCAACACTTCTATCAGGAAAGGCCCCTCGTGCTCAGCCGCGGCGGTCAGCGCTTCGTCCAGTTCCTCCAGCGTCGCCGCTTTGGCGGAGGCAACCCCCAGGCTGTTGGCGAAGGCCTTCCAGTCATGGTTCGGCAACGCGGTATAGTCCGCAGATACCCCACGGTTTTGCAGGGTGTCGATGTGCATTGCTCCGTGAGCGCAGTTGTTCATCACCACAAAGGTCATTTTGACCTGATAACGGGCGGCCGTCTGGATCTCGATGCCGTGCATCAGCATGCAGCCGTCGCCGGTGACCACCACGCAGTCGCGGTGCGGCGCTGCCAGTTTGATGCCAATGCCGGCGCAAATCGCCCAGCCCATCGGCGCCAGGGAGCTTGAGGTATGGTAATCGCCCCGGCCGCTGGCCTGCCAGTGGTGCGCCATAAAGATACGGTGTGCGCCGGAATCGACCACCACGTTGGTGTCCTGATTCATACGGCTGCGGATGCGTTTGATGGCGTCGCCGGGGTACATGTTGGCCTCACCCTCAGCAAGACGCACCTGCAAATCGGGCCGTTGCTGCTCTAGCGGCAGTTGCCCCACCAGCTCAAGCCAGCCGTTACGCAAGCGTTTAATGCTGTTCAGGTGCGCGTCATCGTCGCTGACCGCATCCAGCAGGTGGTGCAACGAGCCGGTCAGGCTGGAGAAAATCTGCATATCCGGTTGATAATGCGAGCTGACCTTATCGAAATCCTCGTCAATCACCACCAGCGTTTTGGTGCCGTGCAGTCGCGGATTCCAGTTCAGGCTATCGCGTTGGCTCAGATCGCAACCCAGCACCAGCAACACATCCACTTCATCGCCATTGATGGTTTCCACCGCCCGGGTATGGCCGGCAAAACCATACAGCCCCAGCGCCAGCTCGTGCCCTTCGGGAAACGCGCCCTTGCCGGACAGCGTAGTGGCAACCGGCAGACGGTATTTCTCCGCCAGGCGCAGCAACAGGGCCGCATCCAGCGGATTATTCATGCGGTTACCCACCAGGCAGGCGACGTTCAGCCCGCGCAGCAGATAGTCATCCAGCACCTGATCCAATGCCTGTGGGTCGATGGCGGCCTCTCGGCACTGCGGCGTGCGTGGCGGGCTAACTTCGTGACCGCCGGCCACCTCTTTCTTTTGCATATCGACCGGTACGCTGAGATAGGTGCGACCTTTTCGCTGAGTGTTCAGGAAGGACAGACTGCGCCGCAGTTCGTGCTGCAACGTGAGATTATTTTTCACTTCTATCGCAGCGGAAAGCAGCGGTTTGACGATAGTCAGCTCATCGATGCCACTATTGCTGCCGTCCTGGAAGGCACCCTGCGCCTCATGATAAGTGGCAATGCCGCCGGCCAGATACAACACCGGAATTTTGTCGGCCTGCGCCGCCGCCATCGCCGGCAGGAAATTCATGGTGCCGGGACCGGAGATGCCCAGACAAACGCCAAACTTGCGGCTGGCGCGGGCATAACCGTCCGCCATAAAGCCGCAGGCGGTTTCATGGGCACCGACGATGCCGGCAATGCCTGAATGTTCAATGGATTTTATCAATGGGTACACCAGCTTGCCGGGTACCAGGAATATGTGCTGAATGCCGCGAGCTTCGAGACTCTGGATAATCGCATCAGCGTTGCTTTGCGTTGCCGCTTTCGCACCGGGGGTTGCAATAACTCTGACACCGTCCGCAGTTGCCAGTGCTACGGGGGTGTATAACTTCTCTGCGTGAGACTCCATTTTCAATGTCCAGTCGTGGTGGGCCAACCTAGATTCAGAGTCGATCCCACCAGGCGATTAGCCCACAGAGACAGGCTCTCATGCGCGTCTGCTTACGCGTTCAGGGTAACATTGGCACAAAATGTGCGCCAGATCACAGCATAAACGTTGATAAGCATAAAGATTGTCGGGTAAAAATAAAGATGCAAAACTGCTTCACGTTGATGCATTTATTCATATCCTGAAACATAATTAATAATTATGATACGTGGGCCTCATTTGCAGCCAAAACCAGAGCCGGTACGGTTGCGCAATAATGAACACAGACAAGACCGATAAGCCTGCACAAAGGAAATGGCATGATGAATTGGGATGATGCACGCTTCTTCCTGGCGGTCGCACGCTGCGGCACTTTACGAAAAGCCGCCAATGAACTACACGTCGACCAAGCCACCGTCGGGCGGCGTATTACCGCTTTTGAAGAGAGCCTGGGATCCAAACTGTTTATCCGTACGCCAAAATCGTTCTCCCTCAGTCCGTTGGGAGAGGAAATGCTGGCGGACGTGATGAACATGGAGAACTCGGTGCAGGCGATTGGCCGCAAAGCCACCAGTGGCGACGACAGCCTGTGCGGCAACGTACGCATCGCCACCACCGATACCATGGCCGAGGCTTTTGTCATCCCGGCGCTGAAGGCGCTGCGAGAGCAATACCCGTTAATCACCGTCACCATGCTGACGGCGGTCAATATCTCTGATATTTCGTACCGTGGCGCAGATCTGGCGATCCGCGGCGCCCGTCCCGAATCCGATGAGCTGATTATCAAACGCATGGCCACCATCGAAATGGGGCTGTATGCGACGCAGGACTATCTCGACAAACACGGCATGCCGACCAAGGGCGACCATCTGCGGGGTCATGACCTGCTGATGTTCCCGCGAGAACTGGTACCCCGCCACTGGAACAACTTCTGTGGCGAAACGCTGATCGATCCTAACGTGGTGCTGCAGTGCAATTCACAGTTGCTGCTGCGCTCTGCAACGCGCAATGGGTTGGGGATTGGCCTGCTATCCTCGTTCCTGGCGGATAAGGACCCGGACCTGGTGCGAATTTTCCCGGAAAACAAAGACTGGGTAGATATCTGGCTGGTGCTGCATCCTGACCTGCAACGTGCCGCCAGGGTGCGTGCCGTAGTCCAGGCGCTGGAAACCTCATTTAAAAACAATCCCGGCTGACCCCCCCTACTCAGGGGTCAGGGTGACTTACCCTGCCCCTCTTATCCCGTTTCACCACATTGTCATGATTAGATAAAAAGCTTATTATCTAATCAACGCACAGGACGTGCCCCCACAGTCGAGGGAATGATGGCAAAGGTTAACTGGTCGCGCAAAGCAGTTAAACAATTGATGACGCTACCGACTCAGGATCGCTCAGCCATTAGAGACAAGGTCGGGCTATTAAGCGCGTTTCCGGCCGCCAGACTGGATATCAAAAAATTGCATGGTGCTGACAGCCAATTTCGCCTGCGCGTCGGCAGCTATCGCATTATTTTTGAGATGAGTGATGGTGAACCTATTGTCTGTCTAATCCAACAAGTGAAGCGTAGAACGTCGACAACTTACTAAACCGCGTTGAGCTGAAATTTATAATCCGAGGTATGCCAGATGGCGAAGTTACAATATATCCATGATGAATCAGGCAAACCGCTGTACGTGATATTGCCTCTCGATGAATATAAAAAGCTGGTAGGCCGGCAAGATGACTATGAGTCTGTTCCCTATCATAGCGATGCGCACGATGATGAAACTGTTCCTCATGAAGTGGTCTCTATCATGCTGGATCAGAACATCAGTCTGATAGCCGCATGGCGAATTTTCCGCGGCTTCTCGCAGTACGATGTGGCGACAAGACTGGGGACTACCCAATCTGCCGTTTCTCAGTGGGAAGCCATTGACTCTAAACCGCAAAAAAAAACCCGGGAAAAACTGGCAGAGTTATACCGCTGTAGCCCGTCGCAGATGATGCTCTAATCCGTTCCCCACGCCATAAAAAAAGGTCGCCGAAGCGACCTTTTTTACTGCCCTGATGCCCATCAGAACATCGGTTGTGCCATCTGTACCAGCGTAATCAGCGGCTGCGGATAAACACCCAGCAGCAGCACCAACGCGGCGGAGATCAGCACCACTACGCCGCCTGCGGTCAACGCCCAGTTATTTGGGGTATCGCGCTGCAGCGCTTCCGGCGCGCTGAGGAACAGGCTGACGGTGACGCGCAGGTAGTAGTACAAACCAATGGCGCTACCCAGCACCACGGCGCCGGTCAACCACCACAGGTGAGCGCTGACGCCCATTGCGATCACGAAGAACTTACCGATAAAGCCCAGGGTCATCGGGATACCGGCCAGTGACAGCATCATCACCGTCATGACGGCGGACAGAATTGGCTTATGCCAGAACAGACCGCGGTAGGAGAACAGTGAATCTGCATCCGGGCCACGGTACGGGCTGGACATCAGGCTGACCACGCCGAACGCGCCCAGGCTGCTGAACAGGTAACCGGCCAGGTAAACCCCGGCGGTTTCCAGCGACAGCTGGTGGGTTTGCACCGCAATCAGCGCCACCAGCAGATAACCCAGGTGGGCAATCGACGAGTAACCCAGCAGACGCTTGATGTTGGTCTGGCTGATGGCCATCAGGTTGCCGAACAGAATCGAACAGACGGCAATGATAGACAGCACCATGCGCAGCGCTTCGTTGTCGGCAGCAGGCGCATACAGGAACAGACGCATAACGACCGCAAAGATAGCAATCTTGCTGGCGGTGGCCAGGAAGGTTGAAACCGGCGCAGGCGCCCCCTGATACACATCCGGCGTCCACAGTTGGAACGGCACCAGCGACAGCTTGAAGCCCAGACCGACAATCATCATGCCCATACCGGCCAGGATCAGCGGCTGGTGCATCATGTTTTCTTGCAGGCTCTTGCCCAGGCCGGCCAGCGACAGGTCACCGGACTCCGCATACAGCAGCGCCATACCGAACAGCAGGAAGGACGACGCCGCGGCGGACAGCAGCATGTACTTGATGGCCGCTTCCAGCGGTCGCTTCTGGCGGTAGGCGTAGCCCACCAGACCAAACAGCGGCAGCGAGATCAGTTCAATACCGAGGAACAGCGAGGCCAGATGGTTGGCGCTCGCCAGCAGAATGCCACCCAGGGTAGCAATCAGCACCAGCAGATAGAACTCTTCGCGGTTGTCCGGGTAACCGACCAGCCACGGATAGGCAAAGGTACAGGTCGCCAGACTCGCCAGTATCACCAGCCCGGTATAGAACATCGAGTAGCCGTCAACCCGCAGCAGCGGGGTGACATCCATTGGGCCTGCCTGGCCGACAAAGTACAGCGAAAGCAGCGCCAGGTTTAGCCCGATCACGGTCAGGGTGGCGTTGATAAAGTGGTCGCGTCGCCACGCAATGCCTAGCATCACAACCACCACCGTCAATCCGACGATCAACAGCGGCAACAGTGCGATCAGTTGTTGAGGAGTTATTGTCATGGCGAATTACGGCCTTGTTGTTGAAATTGCTGAAACTGACGAACCAAACCAGTGTTGCACGTTGCTCATCGCCGCATTAGAAGTGTCCAGAATCGGTTGTGGGTAGAACCCCAACAGAACCAGCAACACCACCAACAGCAGAATGATGAACAGCTCACGCGCGGTCATGCCCGGCAAAGGTTGGTCAGACTTGGCTTTGCCGTAGTAGGCACGCTGCATCATGATCAACGAGTAAACCGAAGCAAACACCAGACCGAAGGTAGAAATCACGGTGATCACCGGCACAACCTGATAGCTGCCGAACAGGATCATGAATTCACCGACGAAGTTACCGGTACCCGGCATCCCCAACGTAGCCACCGCGAAGAACAGCGACAGCGCAGGGATGTATTTGATACGCCCCCATAGGCCGCCCATTTCACGCATGTCGCGAGTGTGCAGACGTTCGTACAACTGACCACAGATGATGAACATACCGGCCGCAGACAGGCCGTGTGCAATCATCTGGATCACTGCCCCCTGGTAAGCCAGTTGGCTGCCGGTGTAGATGGCGATCAGGACGAAGCCCATATGGGAAACCGAGGTGTAAGCGATCAGACGCTTGATATCGGTCTGCGCAAACGCCATCCAGGCGCCGTAGAAGATACCGATAACACCCAGCCACATGGCGATTGGCGCGAACTCATGCGAAGCTTCCGGGAACAGCGGCAGGCTGAAGCGCAACAGGCCATAGGCCGCGGTCTTCAGCAAGATCCCCGCCAGGTCGACAGAACCTGCGGTAGGAGCCTGGCTGTGCGCATCCGGCAACCAGCCGTGCAACGGCACCACCGGCATTTTCACCGCGAAGGCAATGAAGAAGCCCAGCATCAACAGGTATTGCACGTTGTGCGACATTGGCGTTTGCAGCAGGTCTTCGTAATCGAAGGTCCACACGCCGGTCGCGTTATAGTGCACAAACACCAGGCCCATAATGGCAATCAGCATCACCAGACCGCTGGCCTGGGTATAGATGAAGAACTTGGTAGCCGCAGTGATGCGGGTTTTCCCGTCCGACGCCTTGTGACCCCAGAGTGCGATCAGGAAGTACATCGGCACCAACATCATTTCCCAGAAGAAGAAGAACAGGAACATGTCGATGGCGAGGAACACGCCGATAACCCCACCCAGGATCCACAGCAGGTTCAGGTGGAAGAAGCCCTGGTATTTCTGGATTTCACGCCAGGAACAGAGGATAGCCAACACGCCCAGCAGGCCGGTCAGCACTACCATCAGCAGTGAAAGTCCGTCCAGCGCCAGGTGGATGGAAATGCCAAAGCGTGGGATCCACGGCAGCAGGAATTCAGACTGCCACTGCGGAATGCCTTTCGGCGTAGTCAACGTGTAGCCGCCCTGCATCCACAGATGCAGAGAAAGCGCCAATGTCAGCCCCATTGCGATCAACGCAATCCAGCGCGGCACCTTAGTACCGAAGCGCTCAAACTGCCAGCACAGCAGACCGCCAATAAAGGGGATAAGAATTAGCCAAGGTAATAGCATGGCGTTTTGTGTCCCTTATACGAATAATTTCAAACTTTGTACGTAGCGCCTGCCCTGCAGAGCGCTACGCCCGAAAAATGCGTCTGTTTAAATTATTCAATTAAACCAAAATCAACAGAGCCAATACGACCACTGCACCCACACCCATAGACGCTATATACCAACGCACCTGACCGTTCTCGCTCACTGTCAGACCACGGTTCCCCCAGCGGGAGAAAATGGCCGGCAGGTTCATCATCGAGTTCAGCGGATCACGTTGCAGCAACTTCGCAATACCCAGGTACGGCTTGACGAATACTTTGTCGTACAGCCAGTCGAAGCCCCAGGCATGGAACCACCAGGTAGAGAAGAAACGTCCCGGTGCGCTATTGGCGATGCGGGTAACCAGGGTACGTTTACCCAGCCACAGCGCCGCCGCTAACAGGATGCCAACAATAGCCACTACGCCGGAGGTAATCTCCAGCTGCAGCACGCTACCGTGCGCCAGCTCGGTGGTATCTGGCAGCACGCCCTGCAGTGGCGGAACAATCATCGCGCCAACGAAGGTGGACAGCACCAGCAGAACCAACAGCGGCAGGTGGTGAGTGATGCCTTTACCGGCATGCGCTTTGATTTTCTCTTCGCCATGGAACACGATGAAAATCATACGGAAGGTGTACAGCGAGGTCATGAACGCACCGACCAGGCCGGCAATCATCAGGTTGATGTGACCGTTGGCCATCGCACCCGCCAGGATCTCATCCTTACTGAAGAAGCCTGCGGTGATCAGCGGCAGTGCCGACAGCGCAGCGCCCCCCACCAGGAAGCAGACGTAAACCAGTGGAATGCTCTTGCGCAGGCCGCCCATCTTGAAGATGTTCTGCTCGTGATGGCAAGCCAGGATCACTGAACCGGAGGAGAGGAACAGCAGCGCCTTGAAGAACGCATGGGTCATCAGATGGAAGATTGCTGCATCCCACGCCTGCACACCCAACGCCAGGAACATGTAACCAATCTGGCTCATGGTGGAGTAGGCAAGTACGCGTTTGATGTCAGTCTGTACCAGCGCGGCAAAGCCGGCCAGCACCAGGGTCACTGCCCCGATAATGCCCACCAGATGCAACACTTCCGGCGCCATCAGGAACAGGCCGTGCGTACGGGCAATCAGGTAAACGCCCGCGGTCACCATGGTCGCCGCGTGGATCAGTGCGGAAACCGGGGTTGGACCCGCCATGGCGTCTGCCAGCCAGGTCTGCAACGGCAGCTGCGCTGATTTACCGACCGCGCCGCCCAGCAACATCAGGGTAGCCCAGGTGATCGCCGTATCGCCGACCGCCAGTTTTTGCGGTGCCAGGATCATCAGTTCGCGGATGTTCAGCGTGCCCAGCTCGTTGTAGAGGATGAACAGCGCGAACGCCAGGAACACGTCGCCGACGCGGGTCACGATGAAGGCTTTCATCGCCGCCGCACCGTTGGCCGGATCCTTGTAGTAGAAGCCGATCAGCAGGTAGCTGCACAGGCCCACGCCTTCCCAGCCCAGGTACATCAGCAACAGGTTGTCTGCCAGTACCAATACCACCATGCTGGCGATAAACAGGTTGGTGTAAGCGAAGAAGCGCGAGTAGCCCTCTTCACCGCGCATGTACCAGGACGCGAACATGTGGATGAAGAAGCCCACGCCAGTGACCACGGACAACATGGTCAACGACAGGCCGTCCAGCGTCAGAGTCACGCCGATATTAAAGTTACCGACGGTCATCCAGTTCCACAGGCTCTGCTCAAACAGCTGCACACCCGTCGCTTTCTGGGCGAAGAAATCCATCGCCACATGCACCGTGACCAACGCAGCCAGGCCGATAGAGCCTACGCCAATGGTTGCCGAGACGTTCTCAGACCAGCGGCCTCGGGAAAAGGCCAACAGCAGGAACCCGATCAGCGGTAGCAGAATAGTTAAATATAATAGGTTCATCCGCGCATCTCACTGACAGTATCAATATTCAGGGTATGACGGCGACGGTAGAGCTGCAGCAGCAACGCCAGACCGATACTGGCCTCGGCTGCCGCCAAACTGATCGCCAGGATGTACATCACCTGCCCATCCGGTTGGCCCCAGTAACTACCCGCCACGATAAACGCCAATGCTGCGGCGTTGATCATCACTTCCAGACTGATCAGCATAAACAGCAGATTACGACGAACCAGCAACCCGGTCAGACCCAGGACGAACAGGATCGCCGCCAGAATCAGGCCATGTTGAAGAGGGATCATGCTTGCTCCTCCGATTTTCTTCTCGCCATTTCGCCACCGACCGGCGCGTTGCTCAACACCTCACCCGGTTTGTGCTCACGGCCAATGTGGAAGGCAACAACCAGACCTGCCAACAGCAGCATTGAAGCCAGCTCAACCGCCAACACGTAAGGACCGAACAGGCTGATCCCCACGGCTTTGGCGTCTACCATCTCACCGCTGATGCCCTGATCGGACACGCTGCGAATCGCGAAAATCAGCACCGCCAGCAGCAGCAACGACAGCAGGCCCGGGCCGATCCATACCGACGGCTTCAGCCAGTCGCGCTCTTGCTTTTGTACCGCGCTGCCGAGGTTCAACATCATGACCACGAACACGAACAGCACCATGATGGCACCGGCGTAAACGATGATCTCCAACGCCGCTGCGAAGTACGCGCCGAGTGAGAAAAAGACTGCAGAGATCGCCAACAGCGAGACGATCAGATACAGCAACGCATGCACAGGGTTGGTATGCGAGATCACGCGAATGGTCGCGATCACCGCAATCAAACCTGCCAGATAAAAGGCAATTTCCATGCTTGCTGGCTCCTTAAGGCAACAGACCTTTGACGTCGATCGGTTTGGCTTCGTTTTCGGCTTCGCCCTTGGCTTTGCCGTCAATCGCCATACCGGCCATCCGGTAGAAGTTATATTCCGGATATTTACCCGGCCCCGAGATCAACAGATCTTCTTTTTCGTACACCAGGTCCTGGCGTTTGAACTCACCCATTTCGAAATCCGGCGTCAGCTGGATCGCGGTAGTTGGGCAAGCTTCTTCGCACAGGCCGCAGAAAATGCAGCGCGAGAAGTTGATGCGGAAGAACTCCGGATACCAACGGCCATCTTTCTGTTCTGCTTTTTGCAGCGAGATACAGCCCACCGGGCAGGCAACCGCACACAGGTTACAGGCTACGCAACGCTCTTCACCGTCCGGATCGCGCGTCAGCACGATACGGCCACGGTAACGCGGCGGCAGGTAAACCGGTTCTTCCGGATACATCTGGGTTTCGCGCTTGGCGAAGGCATGCAGGCCTATCATCCAAATGCTGCGCACCTGGGTGCCGAAACCAACCAATAACTCTTTCAATGTCATGGTTTATTCACCCCTTATTGAGCGTTGTACAAAATGACTGCGGCAGTTGCCAGCAGGTTCAGCAGCGTCAACGGCAGACACACTTTCCAGCCGAAGGCCATTACCTGGTCATAGCGCGGACGTGGCAGAGCAGCACGAATCAGAATGAACATCATCATGAAGAAAGCCGTTTTCAGCGCGAACCAGATGAATGGCGGCAGGAATGGACCCTGCCAGCCACCGAAGAACAACGTCACAATCAGGGCAGAAACGGTGACGATACCGATGTACTCACCCACGAAGAACAGACCGAACTTCATGCCGGAGTATTCAATGTGGTAACCGTCAGCCAGTTCCTGCTCGGCTTCCGGTTGGTCAAACGGGTGACGGTGACACACCGCAACGCCGGCAATCGCAAAGGTCACGAAACCGAAGAATTGCGGGATGACGTTCCACAGATGCGCCTGAGATTCAACAATGGTCTGCATGTTGAAGGAGTCCGCCTGCGCCACCACGCCCATCAGCGACAGGCCGATGAACACTTCGTAGCTCAGGGTTTGCGCAGAAGCACGCATCGCCCCCAACAGCGAGTATTTGTTGTTGCTCGACCAGCCGGCGAACAGCACGGCGTATACCGCCAGGCCGGCCATCATCAGGAAGAACAAAATACCGATGTTGAGGTCGGACACCGCCCAGGTCGGACTGACCGGGACGATGGCAAATGCCAGCAAAAGGGAAGTGAAGGCGATCATCGGCGCCAGGGTGAAGATCACCCGGTCGGAGAATTTCGGAACCCAGTCTTCCTTGAAGAACATTTTGATCATGTCGGCGACCAGCTGCAGCGAACCGCCCCAGCCGACACGGTTTGGTCCGTAACGGTTCTGGAACAGGCCGAGCAGGCGACGTTCGCCGAAGCTCATGAAAGCACCGCAGGTGACGACGACCAGCAGGATCACTACCGCTTTAAGCACGGAGATCAGAATGTCGATCACCTCAGGGGTAAACCAGCTCATCGTGTTGCCTCCCGCAGATTTTCAACCGTCGCACCCACCAATACCGGCGGGATCCCTGGCAAGCCGAGCGGTAAGCCCACCTGGCCCTGGGTCAGCGTTTCACTCAGGCGCACCGGCAGACGCAGCGTCTGGCCCGCACAGCTGAACTCCACCAGCGCACCGGCATTCACGCCAAGCGTAGCGGCATCCGCCGGGTTCACCATCACGTAGGCCTCTGGCATACGCTGCTGGATCACGCCGGAACGCTGTGACATTTCATCACTGCCGAACAGGTGGTAATAAGGCGCGACACGCCAGCCTTGCTCATGATCAAAGGCGGCAGGCACCTGGGTGAAGTAATCCAGCTTGCCCTCCCCTGCTTCGATCAGACGCACGCCCGGATCGCCATGGCGCAGCTTGCCGCCCACTTCGGCCTGGAACTTGTTCCATGCCTGCGGTGAGTTCCAACCTGGTGCCCAGGCGAACGGGATCTGCTGACGATCGGCCAGCGGGCTGTTGTTCCCTTCCATCGAGAAGGCGAACATGGTGTCTTTATCCTGCGGCTGACGCGGCTCGTGCACGCTGATGTTGGCGCGCATGGCCGTACGACCACTGGAACGATGTGGCGAACGTGCCAATTTTTGACCACGAATGCGGAAACTTGCGTCCGGTGCCGCGTCCACAATGCCCTGCAGCTGCGGCAACGCGGTAACACAAGCTTCGATAACGTGATCGAGCTGCGTCCAGTCCGCGTGACGGCTGGTATAGGTGGAATGCAGCGAGTGCATCCAACGCCAGCTTTCCAGCATTATGGTGTAAACGTCTTTTTTCGCGTCGTCGTAGTAGGCCGGATCGTAAACCTGGAAGAAACGCTGTGCGCGACCCTCCTGGTTGACCAGGGTACCGTCGCTTTCTGCAAAGCTGGCCGCCGACAGGATCAGGTTGGCCCGATCCATGATCGCGGTACGCTGATGATCAACCACGATCAGGTTGCTGACCTTGGCCAACGCGGCGTCCACTTTTGCCGCCTGCGCATGCCGGTAGAGATCGTTTTCCATCACGATAGCGGTGTCTGCTTCGCCGTTTTCCAGCTGCGACAGCGCCTGATCGAGCGAACCACCGCTAATCATCGACAAACCGATGCTGTTGGCGGCGCTGGCCACGAAGGTGATACCCACATCAGAGCCGCGATCCTTCAGCGCTTTGGCGATGTTGGCCGCCGCTTCGATGATGGCTTCGCTGCCGGCGTTGCTACCGGTGACGATCAGCGGTTTACGTGCGTCGGTCAGCGCCTGCACGATGATATCGACTTTCTTGTTCAGGCCGTCAGCCAAATCGTTGACCGCCGGTGCCGCATTATCCAGCCCGTGGGCGATGGCGAAGCCGAGACGCGCTTGCTCATCCACCGGTGCACGGTAGTTCCACGCAGCGATGTCGTCCAGACGGGTGTTATCCACGTTGGTGACGAACAGTGGGTACTTGGCATGCTGACCAATGTTTTGTATCGCGGCAATCTGCCAGTCGGCAACGCGCTGGGCTGCAGCCATGGCGCGAGCCTTGCCCTTCACCGCCTGACGTACCGACAAAGCAATACGTGCGCCGGTCTGGGTCAGATCTTCACCCAGCACCAATACCGCGTCGTAGCCTTCAATTTCGCGCAGCGCAGGCGTGTGAACGCCGCTGTTTTGCAGCACGTTCAGCATCAGGTTCAGACGCCCCTGTTCCGCCTGTGAAATACCGGTGTAGAAATTCTCGGCACCGACCAGTTCACGCAGTGCGAAGTTGCTTTCCAGACTGGCACGGGGTGAGCCGATACCGATGGTTTTCTTCGCCTGACGCAGGATGTCCGCCGCGCCCTGCATAGCCTGTTCGGCGTTCAGGGTGATCCAGTCGTTGCCGCGCAGCTGCTGTGGCTGACGTGGACGATCTTTCTGGTTCACGTAGCCATAACCGAAGCGGCCGCGGTCGCACAGGAAGTAGTGGTTCACGCTGCCGTTATAGCGGTTTTCGATGCGACGCAATTCACCATAGCGCTCGCCCGGGCTGGTGTTACAGCCGATGCTGCACTGCTGGCAAATGCTTGGCGCAAACTGCATGTCCCACTTACGGTTATAACGCTCGGAGTGGGTTTTGTCGGTGAATACGCCGGTCGGGCACACTTCTACCAGGTTGCCGGAGAACTCGCTTTCCAGCGTGCCGCTCTCAACACGACCGAAGTAGACGTTATCGTGCGCACCGTACACACCGAAGTCGGTGCCGTCCGCATAATCCTTGTAATAGCGCACACAACGGTAGCAGGCGATGCAGCGGTTCATCTCATGCGAGATAAACGGCCCCAGTTCCTGGTTGTTGTGGGTACGCTTGCTGAAGCGGTATTTACGGAAGCTGTGGCCGGTCATTACTGTCATATCCTGCAGGTGACAGTTACCGCCTTCTTCACATACCGGACAGTCGTGCGGGTGGTTGGTCATCAACCACTCAACCACGCTTTCACGGAACTGTTTGGCTTCGGCATCGTCGATGGAAATAAAGGTTCCATCGGATGCCGGTGTCATACAAGACATCACCAAACGGCCACGCGTATCTTCCGCGTTTTGGTATTGCTTTACCGCACATTGGCGGCAAGCGCCGACGCTTCCCAGCGCCGGATGCCAGCAAAAGTAAGGAATATCGAGGCCGAGAGAGAGACAAGCCTGCAACAGGTTGTCAGCTCCATCTACGTCGTATTCTTTGCCGTCTACATGAATCGTAGCCATAGTCAGCATGCTTCCAAGTGGCCTGCCTTGCGGCAGGCGTTAATCAAAAATTCTGGCCGTGTCGTCGGGGCGAGTCGGCTTACCAGCGTTGCTTCAGCAGGTTGTTCGGCTGAATGCCGCCAATCGCATGCGCGTTACTGAAATGCTTCACGGCGATGCCCGCTTCGAACTCTTCACGGAAATATTTAATTGCGCTTTGCAGTGGCTCTACGGCACCTGGCGCGTGGGCGCAGAAGGTTTTGCCCGGGCCGAGGGAACGGCACAGCTGCTCGAGGGTTTCGATATCCCCCGGCTGCCCTTGGCCATTTTCCAACGCACGCAGGATCTTCACGCTCCACGGCAGGCCGTCACGGCATGGCGTACACCAACCGCAGGACTCGCGAGCGAAGAACTCTTCCAGGTTGCGCACCAACGGAACCATACCGATTTCGTGGTCCACCGCCATCGCCAGCGCGGTGCCAAGACGGCTGCCGGCTTTACCGATGTTCTCGAAGTCCATTGGCAAATCGAGATGATCGGCAGTCAGGAAGTCGGTCCCTGCACCACCTGGCTGCCAGGCTTTGAAACGCAGTCCGTCACGCATGCCACCGGCGTAATCTTCCAGAATTTCACGTGCGGTGGTACCAAACGGCAGCTCCCAAACGCCTGGGTTTTTCACCCGGCCGGAGAAGCCCATCAGTTTGGTCCCGGCGTCGTTACTTTTGCCGGCGGAGATCCCCTTGTACCAGTCAATGCCGTTCGCCAGAATGGCCGGCACGTTACACAGGGTTTCTACGTTGTTAACGCAGGTCGGTTTGCCCCATACGCCGGAGGAAGCCGGGAATGGTGGCTTGGAGCGCGGGTTGGCGCGGCGGCCTTCCAGCGAGTTAATCAGCGCGGTTTCTTCGCCGCAGATGTAGCGACCGGCACCGGTATGAACAATCAGCTCGAAGTCGAAACCGCTGCCCATGATGTTCTTGCCCAGATACCCGGCTTCGGTAGCCTCGGCAATCGCACGGCGCAAATGCACCGCCGCTTCGATGTACTCACCGCGTAGGAAGATATAGCCGCGGTAAGCCTTCAGCGCGAAAGCCGAGATCAGCATGCCTTCCACCAACAGGTGCGGCATCTGTTCCATCAGCAAGCGGTCTTTATAGGTGCCCGGTTCCATTTCATCGGCGTTACACAGCAGGTAACGGATGTTCATGGATTCGTCTTTCGGCATCAGGCTCCACTTCAGACCGGTGGAGAAACCTGCGCCGCCGCGGCCTTTCAACCCGGCGTCTTTCACCAGGTTGACGATCTCGTCCGGAGCCAGGCCTTTAATGGCCTTTTCGGCGCCCGCATAGCCGTTTTTGCTGCGGTATTCATCCAGCCAGACCGGCTGTTTGTCATCGCGCAGTCGCCAGGTCAGCGGGTGCATTTCGGGAGTGCGTACAATGTCTTTAATCATTGATACTGCTCCAGTAGCGTCTCGATATCTTCAGGCTTCAGCTGACTGTGAGTGTCCTCATCAATCATCATGGTCGGCCCTTTATCGCAGTTGCCCAGACAGCAGGTTGGCAGCAGAGTGAAGCGACCATCAAAGGTGGTTTGACCCGGTTTGATGCTCAGCTTCTTCTCGATGGCGGCCTGAATGCCCTGGTAACCGGTGATGTGACAAACAACGCTGTCACAATAACGGATCACGTGACGTCCTACTGGCTGACGGAAAATCTGGCTGTAGAACGTGGCCACGCCTTCTACGTCGCTGGCAGGAATGCCCAGCACTTCCGCGATGGCATAAATCGCACCGTCCGGAACCCAGCCGCGCTGCTTCTGCACAATTTTCAGTGCTTCGATTGAGGCGGCGCGTGGATCCTCGTAATGGTGCTTTTCGTGCTCGATCGCATCACGTTCTTCCGCGCTCAGCTCAAATGCATCAACGCCGCTCTGAGGAGCGGCCGCATTGATGGGTTCAAGCGCTTCGTTATTCGCGTGATTGTCTTTTTGATCATGCATAGTTAGCGGTCCACATCTGACATTACAAAATCGATACTACCCAGATAGACGATCAGGTCGGAGACCAGGCTGCCACGGATTACCGCTGGGATTTGCTGCAGGTGCGCGAAGCTTGGCGTACGTACCCGGGTGCGGTAGCTCATGGTGCTGCCGTCGCTGGTCAGGTAGTAGCTGTTGATCCCTTTGGTGGCTTCAATCATCTGGAATGATTCGTTGGCTGGCATCACCGGGCCCCAGGAAACCTGCAGGAAGTGGGTGATCAGCGTTTCAATGTGCTGCAGCGTACGCTCTTTCGGCGGCGGCGTGGTCAGCGGGTGATCGGCCTTGAACGGGCCTTCCGGCATGTTGTTCAGGCACTGCTCAAGGATGCGCAGGCTCTGGCGCAGCTCTTCTACCTTCAGCATCACGCGGGTGTAGCAGTCGCTGTTGCCGTCGCCGACCGGGATTTCGAAGTCGAAATTCTCATAGCCGGAATACGGACGCCATTTGCGCACGTCGAACTCGATACCGGTAGCGCGCAGGCCGGCGCCAGTCACGCCCCACTCCAATGCTTCTTTGGCATTGTAGGATGCAACACCCACGGAACGGCCTTTCAGGATGCTGTTCTTCAGCGCAGCCTTGACGTAGGAATCCAGGCGTTTTGGCATCCACTCCAGGAATTCACGCAGCAGACGATCCCAACCGCGCGGCAGATCGTGTGCAACACCGCCAATACGGAACCAGGCCGGGTGCATACGGAAACCGGTGATCGCTTCCACCAGATCGTAGATTTTCTGACGGTCGGTAAAGGCGAAGAACACCGGGGTCATGGCGCCGACGTCTTGAATGAACGTACTGATATACAGCAGATGGCTGTTGATGCGGAACAGTTCGGACAGCATTACGCGGATAGTGTCAACGCGCTCCGGCACCTTGATACCGGCCAGCTTTTCAACCGCCAACACGTAAGGCATTTCGTTCACGCAGCCGCCGAGGTACTCGATACGGTCGGTGTACGGAATGTAGCTGTGCCAGGACTGACGCTCGCCCATTTTCTCGGCGCCACGGTGGTGGTAACCGATATCCGGAACGCAGTCGACGATCTCTTCGCCATCCAGTTGCAGAATGATACGGAATGCACCGTGCGCAGATGGGTGGTTCGGACCAAGGTTGAGGAACATGAAGTCCTCGTTCTCGGTGCCACGCTTCATGCCCCAGTCTTCCGGCTTGAAGGTCAGCGCTTCCATTTCCAGATCTTCTTTCTGTTTGGTCAACACAAAGGGATCGAACTCGGTGGCGCGCGCCGGGTAATCCTTACGCAGCGGGTGGCCTTCCCAGGTTTGCGGCATCATGATGCGCGTCAGGTGCGGGTGGCCGTCGAAGGTAATACCGAACATTTCCCAGGTTTCGCGCTCATACCAGTTGGCATTAGGGAAAACCTTGGTTGCTGTGGGCACGTGCAGGTCTTTTTCAGACAGCGCCACTTTCAGCATGATATCGCGGTTGCGTTCGATAGAAATCAGATGGTAGAAAACAGAAAAATCCGCGGCCGGCAAACCGTCACGGTGGGTGCGAAGACGCTCGTCCACGCCATGCAGATCGAACAGCATGACGTAAGGCTTCGGCTGTTTTCTCAAAAACGTCATTACTTCCAGTAACTGGTCAGGCTTGACCCATACCACGGGCATTCCGGTACGGGAGGGCTGAACAGTGAAGGCTTCCGGCCCAAAACGGTTGCGCAGTTCGCCAATCACCGGATCGTCGAGGTGATCTCGGGTCTGCCAGGCCGGCAAGGCGTCGTGCGTCGTTGAATCTGTCATAATTTTTTTCACCACACTAAAGGGTTATTTCGCCGCAAGTTCACTTTTCGCTGTGTTAACCAATAGCGCACTAAGATGGACGTTAAATGAACGTCTTAAATCTCGTCAGGCGTCCGAAGGTTGGTCACCGCGATACGCTCGCCGTGTTTACGCTCTCTTTCAGACTGCATATTGGCGCGGTAAACGCCCTGATCGCCAACAACCCAGGACAGCGGACGGCGTTCTTTACCGATCGATTCCTGCAGCAGCATCAGCGCCTGCATGTAAGCTTCTGGACGCGGTGGGCAACCCGGGATATACACATCGACCGGCAAGAATTTGTCCACGCCCTGCACGACGGAATAGATATCGTACATGCCGCCGGAGTTGGCACAGGCGCCCATGGAGATCACCCACTTAGGCTCCAGCATCTGTTCGTACAGGCGCTGAATAACCGGGGCCATCTTGGTAAAGCAGGTACCGGCTACGACCATCAGGTCAGCCTGACGCGGCGAAGCACGCAATACTTCGGCACCAAAACGAGCCACGTCGTGAACGGCGGTAAACGACGTCACCATCTCCACGTAACAGCACGAAAGGCCAAAGTTATAGGGCCAAATAGAGTTTTTACGCCCCCAGTTCACCATGTCATGCAATGCATGTTCGAGTTTACCCATGTAAACCGTGCGGTGAACCTGTTGATCCAGGGGATCGGCGACGACCTCCTGTTTTTGCAGGGGGTAACGGTCGTTCTCACCGTTCGGGTCTATGCGGGTGAGCGTATAGTCCATCTTAATGCCTCGTTTTTTACCGACTACTGCGGATGACTGTTGGTGTTAGTGATCGTGCCTGGTTTACTCAGACGTTTGGAACGCGACGGTGTCCAGTCCAATGCGCCGATACGCACCAGATAAAACAGACCGGCCAATAGCACCAAAATGAAAATGGCGGCTTCGATGAAGCCAACCCAACCGCTCTCGCGAATGGAGACCGACCAGGCGTACAGGTACAAGGCTTCAACATCGAAAATAACGAAGAACATGGCAACCAGGTAGAACTTGGCGGACAGACGCATACGCGCCGTGCCGACAGAGTCGATGCCTGATTCAAACGGGGTATGTTTGGCACGCGCACGGGCTCTCCCACCCAGGAAGAACGCGCCCAGCAGCATTAAACCGCAAAGCCCGATAGCCACGACAAAAAATACGGCGAACGCCCAGTGATGAGCGATAACTTCAGTGGTTGTTGACATACTCTATGCTTACTCATCAAAAGTGGCGTCGATCGCTCTGCTCTTGTATCTGGCAGTTAGTGCACCACATCGATTTAAGGGAAGGATAAATAAACCACACAAACAAACTGCTTTTACAGCGAGTTAGGCAGCGTTTTACTGTGGGCTTTTTACTCCTTTCTATAACCTTTTGTCAACTTTGACAAAAGTATCTACACACTAGTTTACATACGTATCATTTAATTAACATTTGATGCGCCTGGCTTAGGCTAAATCGTGTCAGTTAATTGCCGTGTAGAAACAGATAGATATAAACCAACATGCACATTTCAGTTTTACTATACCATTGTCTCAGGAATCTCCTGTTCTTCCACTCACTACCTAGGGGTATTTTTTTGATCCAGGACACGTTTTCAGCATAAAACCTCAAAAAAAGTGTGGCCCTTTAATAAATTTTGTCAATTCTGGCGGTAAAAATTGCCGTGACACGCTATCAAAATAACCCTATTTATTCCAGGTCTTTAGCAGCGAAATTAATCGTTCAAAAAAACAGCGAAAGTCATTTTTTTCGTCTGATAACCGTTCTCATTACCCAGCAAAACTTAAATAAATACCTACTTCGATATCTGAATCAAACGAACTCGACATAAATAAAACTTTTACCGAATTTTGGCCAAAAAAAACCTCCGCCGAAGCAGAGGTTTTATCATCCCGTTTTAACGCGTTTCGGCGTTATTCTTCATCATCAACCAAACAAGCATCATCTTGCAACGATGCCCCAGGTCCGTTGAAGCTGTAGTTGTCATTGCCATTCTGCATAGCGCTGAAAATCGCCATAGCCAGCTCGTTACCGCACTGTGAGTCTTTGCACAGGCTATATTGAGTATCAGGAAGTGCTGGCAACCCTTCCGCTGTGCCAAGCACTCGCAGATCCGGACTCATCATTTCGATAGGACGAACGGTAATACCCAGACCGGCCTTGCAGGCAGCGCGAACGGCGGAAAGCGTCGAAGCCACATAGGCGATCCGCCATGGGATCCCAGCGTCGTCCAGGTGTTTGATCGCCATCGCGCGGAACGGACTTGGATCGTCCATCACAACCAACGGGATCGGCTCACCGGCCTGGAAATAGTAATCCGCCGCGCAATACCACAGGGTTGGCGAAGTACGCAGCACAATGTGCGGACGATCTGCGGCAGCTATAGTGGTGATAGCCAGATCGACTTCGCCGCTTTCCAGCATGTCGACCATGAACGAGCTGGGTTTCACCCGGACATCAATCGCCAGTTTTGGGTACACCGCCGTGACGCGGTTAAGCAAGAAAGGCAGGATGGTATCGGCGGTATCGTCGGAAGCGCCAATAGTCAGAACACCCTTTATATTGTTGTACATCAACGAAGTACAGGCTTCGTCATTGAAGCGCAGGATTTTCCTGGCGTAGCCGAGAAGCTGAATACCGTGTTCGGTCAGTAATTTATTGCGCCCATGACGGGCAAACAACTCTTTGCCAACCAGTTGCTCTAACCGCTGCATTTGTTGGCTGACGGCTGATTGAGTGCGACAAACGGCGACTGCCGCCGCCGCAAAAGTATTCAAATCAGCAACAGCTACAAAGGTTCTTAGCAGATCGAGGTCGAGATTGAGTATCGGACGATTTGCAGTTGTCATAGTGTTTTCTTCACTTTTTGAATTCTAATTTACAAACTACCCTGGTGTGTTTCTAAGACATCGTTTAAAGGGCGATGTCAGACATGACAGTACCCCACTCATTAGTGGAGGGCAAAAAAATTACTTTTATTTCGTTACCTCTATCGCCTTTTAAAATGTGATCTATCGTAAATGCTTATCGAATGCCATACTTTATAAGTGGTGAAAGTGTTTGATTTTGACCGGGCTAAATATTTTACTCATTCAACGCGTGAGATTTCCACACCAATCGTGCTGCACAACCCCCGCATCCAGACTGGCCTCAGCGTCATTTTATATACTGAAAAGTAAGTAGCTCGCAGCGTAACGTTCGGTTCATTTTTTCACGACTTTAATAAATTCAACCAGTAACATTTTATGCGTGAATAAATCTCTAATAACTACTTAAACGCTGCTTAAGATAGAAACTGAAATATGGCTAATGTAATTCATTGTTGTCTTTCAGTGTGGATCGCCGATTGCCATCCCGCTATCAGACTACTCCGGCATTATCATTTCTTTACATTTTAACTTCTTTAATCTCTGGCGCCGCTTAACAGTTTTCCAAGTTTCCTTTCTCACACGGCGTGAGTGTGGGTAATTATGACTGTACGCCACCCGACAAGCAGAACAAAAAACCAAATAAATAAAAAATAGCAATATTAAAAACCACAAAAAACACTTTAACATTGCTTATCTCACTTGGGTTCCTGCGTTCCCCACTGAGTTTGCACCAAAGGCGTGCATGGCCCTTCAAAAGCGCCCGCGCCAGGAGTACATTGGGCAGGTTGCGGTGTTCCACGGTAGGAACGCCCCCATCCCAGCAAAAGGCTCAACTTTTTATGTCCCCCATTGAGAAATCCAGCAAACTGGACAACGTCTGCTATGACATTCGTGGCCCGGTGCTCAAAGAAGCTAAACGTCTTGAAGAAGAAGGCAACAAAGTCCTTAAACTGAACATTGGCAACCCTGCCCCTTTCGGTTTCGATGCTCCTGATGAAATCCTGGTCGACGTGATCCGCAATTTGCCCACGGCGCAAGGCTATTCTGATTCCAAAGGACTCTTCTCGGCGCGCAAAGCGATTATGCAGCACTACCAGGCCCGCAACATACGCGACGTTACCGTTGAGGATATCTACATTGGCAACGGGGTTTCCGAGCTGATCGTGCAATCCATGCAGGCGTTGCTCAATAGCGGCGACGAAATGCTGGTGCCGGCGCCGGATTACCCACTGTGGACCGCGGCAGTTTCGCTGTCCGGCGGTAAAGCCGTGCATTATCTGTGCGATGAGCAAGCCGGCTGGTTCCCGGATCTGGATGACATCATCAGCAAGATCACTCCACGCACCCGCGGCATCGTGATCATCAACCCGAACAACCCCACCGGTGCGGTGTACAGCAAGGCCTTGCTGGAGCAGATCGTCGAGATCGCCCGTCAGCACAACCTGATCATCTTCTCCGATGAGATTTACGACAAAATTCTATATGACGAAGCCGAACACCATTCGATCGCCGCGCTGGCACCGGACCTGCTGACCGTCACCTTTAACGGATTGTCCAAAACTTACCGTGTGGCGGGTTTCCGTCAGGGTTGGATGGTGCTGAACGGGCCGAAAAAACACGCCAAAGGCTATATCGAAGGCCTGGAAATGCTGGCGTCGATGCGTCTGTGCGCTAACGTACCGATGCAGCACGCTATTCAAACCGCACTGGGCGGTTACCAAAGCATCAGCGAATTTATTCAACCCGGCGGCCGTCTGTATGAACAGCGTAATCGCACCTGGGAACTGTTGAACGAAATCCCAGGGGTTTCCTGCGTGAAACCTCAGGGCGCGCTGTATATGTTCCCACGCATCGATGCCAAACGTTTTAATATTCACGACGATCAGAAATTGGTGCTGGATCTGCTGCTGCAGGAAAAAGTGCTGCTGGTGCAGGGCAGCGCCTTCAACTGGCCGTACCCGGATCATGTGCGCATCGTTACGCTGCCGCGCGTAGATGAACTGGAAATGGCGGTCGGCAAACTGGGCCGCTTCCTGGAAGGCTATCGTCAATAGTCATGATGGGCGCAGCCTGCTGCGCCCTTCTCCCTCATCACCGCACTGCCTGAGTTGCATAACCCGCCATCACTGCTCACAATGGAACCCTCACTTGCCGTTGTATAAGAGAGCACCATGAGCCAGAGCCACTTTTTTGCCCATCTGTCACGTTTGAAACTGATTAACCGCTGGCCGCTGATGCGCAATGTACGTACCGAGAACGTTTCCGAGCACAGCCTGCAGGTGGCATTTGTCGCCCATGCGCTGGCGGTGATCAAGAACCGGAAGTTCAATGGCAACCTGAGTGCCGAGCGTGTCGCCCTGCTGGCGATGTACCACGATGCCAGTGAAGTGATCACCGGCGATATGCCGACGCCGATCAAATACTACAATCCGCAGATCGCCCACGAGTACAAGAAGATCGAAAAGATCGCCCAGCAGAAACTGCTGGATATGATCCCGGTCGAATTGCGCAACGATTTCCGCTCGATTCTCGACGAGCACTATTACACCGAAGACGAAAAGTTGGTGGTGAAGCAGGCCGATGCGCTATGCGCCTACCTGAAGTGTCTGGAGGAGCTGTCTGCCGGCAATAACGAATTCAAGCTGGCGAAGGCGCGATTGGACAAGACCTTGCAGCAGCGCAGCAGCCCGGAAATGGACTATTTCATGAACGTGTTTATTCCCAGCTTCAGCCTGTCGCTGGACGAAATCAGCCTCGACTCCTCCCTGTAAATCTTATGGCGCAGCACGCTGCGCCGTTAAAAAGCATAAAGCCAGGGCACGATAATCACGCTAACCAGCATCACCAACAGCGTGAACGGCACGCCCATACGCACAAAATCACCGAACTTATAGTTCCCTGGCCCCAACACCAACGTGTTCACCGGTGAAGAAACCGGTGTCATAAAGGCCGCCGAAGCGGCAATGGCGATAATCATGGCAAACGGGTACGGTGACACCCCCATTTCGCGGGCGGCGGCAATGGCGATTGGCGCCATCAACACCGCGGTTGCCGTATTGGAGATAAACAACCCAATAGTGGCGCACAGAACAAACAGGCACACCAGCATCACCCTTGGCCCGGCACCGCCGGCAACGTCCATTAACCCGCGTACGATCAAATCCACCCCGCCAGTCTTCTGCAATGCCTGAGCAAAGGGCATCATGCCGACAATCAAAATAATGCTCGGCCAGTGGATCGATTTGTAGGCACTTTCCATGTCGATACAGCGGAACTTACCCATCAGCAGGCAGGCAATCAATGCGGCGATCGGATTGGGGATCTCGTCGGTCAGCATCATCGCCACCATCAATGCCAGACAGAATAATGCGTGCGGCGCCTGGGTGATGGCTGGTGCAACCTCGTCGACCTCGGCGGGCAGATTGAGCACGATAAAATCGTGGGTTTTCGCCTGCAGTTGGCGAATCGCCTTCCAGTCGCCAATCACCAACAGAATGTCGCCCAACGCCAGGGGCTCATCCACCAGCTTGCCCGCCAGGGTTTCGCCATTGCGGCGGATCCCCACCACGTTCAGATCGTAACGGCTGCGAAAGGCGGATTCGCGCAGGCTTTTGCCCAACAGCGTCGAGTCAGGAATCAACGACACTTCCGCCATACCGACGTTGCGCGACTGCTCGGAAAAATAGTCGCCGCGCAGAACCATAGGTTCCAGTTGCTGCTCACTGCAAAATTCCCGTAAATCGACCTGGCTGTCCGACATGTCGAGCAGCAGCACATCGCCTTCGCGCAGCTCGGTGCTGCCGGATGCGCTGACCATTACCCGCCGAAAGCGCTTCCAGCGTTCAATGCCCACCACATTGGCGCCGTAGCGAGCACGCAGGTGCAGTTCGTCAAGGGAATGTCCCACCAACGGCGAACCGCTGCGCAGCGCCAGCCGACGCGCCCGGCCGGTCAGCTTGTAGTCACGGATCAAATCGCGGAAAGTGCGTCGCTGCCAGGTTTCGCGCGCCTTATCGCCGTCTTCATTACCCAGCCAACGGCGAGCCACCAGCATATAGCCCACGCCCAACACCAGCACCGCCAGGCCTACCGGCGTCACACCGAAGAAGCCAAAACCGCTGATGCCTTCGCGCACCAGCTCGCTGTTTACCACCATGTTCGGCGGGGTCGCCACCAGGGTCATCATGCCGCTGATCAGGCCGGCAAAGCTCAGCGGCATCATCAACCTTCCCGGGGCAATTTTCATTCGCACCGCCACGCTGAGCACTACCGGGATAAAAATTGCCACCACGCCGGTCGAGCTCATGAATGCCCCCAGGCCGGCGACGGTGACCATCAGCAACATCAGCAACATCAGCATTTTGGTTTCGCTACTGCCGGCGACCTTCACCAGCCAGTCTCCCACCTGATAAGCCACCCCGGTACGCACCAGCCCTTCACCAATCACGAACAGCGCAGCAATCAGGATCACGTTGGGGTCGCTGAACCCGACCGTGGCCTCCGGCAGGGTCAGGGTACCGCTCAGCACAAAGGCGATGATCACCAGCAACGCCACTACGTCCATACGCAGTTTATTGGTGGTAAACAACACAATGGCAATCAACAGTAAACTCAGCACCCACAGTAATTCGCTGTTCAAAACGGCCTCACCCGGCAGAGATATCCAAGGGCTTAAAAATTAGCATAAAAAAACCCCGCGGGTGCGGGGTCTAATCAATTTGGGTGAAGATAACGCGTTACGCCACCAGGTTAATCGCGGCGCCCTGCTCCGTTTTGCTCACGGCGATCTGCTCAAGCGATGACAGCAGCAGATCGACCTGATCCAACTTTGGCGCATCGGCTGGAGCATTGACGGCAATCACCTGGCAGCCTGCGGCCAACCCGGAAAGAATGCCGGCAGCGGCGTCTTCCACCACCACACAATCTTGCGGTGCCAACCCCAGGCGCTCAGCCCCCAGCAGGTACGCATCCGGCTGCGGCTTGCCCTTTTTCACCTGCTCGGCAGTAATGAAAACCTCCGGCTGTGGTAGGCCACCGGCGTTCCGCCGAGCGGTAGCTACCGGGATCGAGCCGGAAGTGACGATCGCCCAGGGAATGTCGAGTTGATTCAAGCGCGCCAGCAAGGCAGCGGCGCCGGGCAGTGCGGTAACGCCCTCGGTGTCCTGCGCTTCCACCTGTTCCAGCAGCAGAAACTCCTGCTGGATCGCCGCCTCGCTTTCACCCGGCATAAAATGACGCAACGAGGTAATGGCCTGTTTACCGTGAATAAAATCCAGCACGTCCTGCGGATCAACGCCGCGGCGTTTGGCCCAGTTAACCCAGGCGCGCTCTACCGCAGGCAATGAATCCACCAACGTCCCATCAAGATCGAACAGAAAACCCTTACACTCCACAGGAAACCTCTTTTAATCAGGCATTGATAATTTGCGCTATCTCAACGGCGCTCAAGTGATACTGGCGTGGGCATGACAGCCAGATAGCCAGCATACGCTGGTACTTTTCCCACATTTTGGTTTGGGCGTTGAAGCCGTGGCTGCCGGAATCGAAATGAGTATAGCGCCCCTCGGTGTTAACCAGGAAACGCACGTAGCTCAGATGGCGCGCCTCGGTCGCGGCGTCAAAGCCGAGAAACGCCAGGCGGCGGGCTTCAATACCTTGTTTGTCTTTCAGATTGTCCCAGGAAACCTGCAGCGCGTGGTGCATTTCCATCACGTTGATAATGGTGCGGCACACGTCTTCGCTCATTTCGCCGAAGTCGCGATCCAGCTCGCGCATCTGCAGGCCAAAACCGCGTTCGATAATGGTCTGCAAGCGACGGTAACGTTCGGCGTTATCCGGGTCCAACAGTGTCATCATCTTGTATTGGTTCGACAGGATCAGGCGTTGGGCGTGGGTCATTTCCATTATAATTTCCTCGATAAATTACTCATGGCGAAAGCATCGCACAGCGCAATATCACAGGAAATCACAACTCGCCGGTTCTTTGATTTGAACGGGGGTTATTGGCCAGAACGCTAAAATGGCCGCCGGCAATACGGCCATTTTTAGTGTTAAAGGTCATCCAGGAAGGTTTTATCCAACTGCTTGAAGGCGCGCTTCAGCAGGTCTGCCAACGACTGGTAGGTTGGCGTGCCTTCTACCGGCGCGACGGCCTGACCGGCTTCCGTCAGCTTGTTGCGTACCTCATGGAACCACTGCAGCAGCGTGGGCGGCAACGGGGTAACCGAACGACGGCCCAACCACCACAGACCCTGCATCGGCATGCTGCAGGCAAACAGTGCGGTGGCGATCGCCGGGCCCAGTTGGCCCCCCAGGGCAATCTGCCAGGTCAGGGTAAACACTGCCAGAGGCGGCATAAAGCGGACGGCAAAGCGGGTGGCACTCGCAACGCGATTCTCCGGAAAGACCGGAGCCAGACGTTTGTCTGACGGCCAGGTTTTCATGTAATGCTGCCCGCGCTGGAAGACCTGAAACCAGCTTACGGAACCGGACGGTTTGCTCGTCATCGCGTACCTCAACGTCACAAAGAAAAATAAGGGCACGGCCAACACATACTAAAAAATTTGAAGCTTTAAATTTATTTTGTGTTTGCCTCGGGCTATCGGTATCCTAGGCCGGCCTTTTGGCCGGTAGAAGATGACAATAATTCTGTCAACTTTTAGCCCTATAAAAATCAAGATTATTTAAACCGCAGAGAAATCATCGGTTTTTTCATCGTCATGTGGTTTGTGCAATTCACATGATGTTAATCATAAATGTCAACGGCATTATGCGCTACGCTTGTTGTCTGATTGACGATTAATTCACCACGTGTTTTGGTATTTCCTTTAACAACACGAACTATTTAAGTAGGTACTTCCATGTCGAGTAAGCTAGTACTGGTCCTGAACTGCGGCAGTTCTTCCCTGAAGTTCGCTATCATCGATGCTGTCAACGGTGAAGAACACCTCTCCGGCCTGGCCGAATGTTTCCACCTGCCTGAGGCTCGCCTCAAGTGGAAGATGGACGGCGCCAAACACGAAGCGGCTCTGGGTGCCGGCGCTGCGCACAGCGAAGCACTGAACTACATTGTTAATACTATTCTGGCACAAAAACCGGAGCTTTCTGCACAGCTGACCGCTATCGGTCACCGCATTGTGCACGGCGGCGAGAAGTTCACTTCTTCTGCCGTAATCAATGACGAAGTCTTGCAGGGTATCAAAGATTCGGTGCCATTTGCACCACTGCATAACCCAGCACACCTGATCGGTATCGCTGAGGCATTGAAATCCTTCCCTAAACTGGCGGATAAAAACGTTGCCGTGTTCGACACCGCGTTCCACCAGACCATGCCGGAAGAATCCTACCTGTACGCCCTGCCGTACAGCCTGTACCGTGACCACAGCGTTCGTCGCTATGGCGCACACGGCACCAGCCACTTCTACGTAACTCAAGAAGCTGCGAAAGTGCTGAACAAGCCGGTTGAAGAAGTTAACCTGATCACCTGCCACCTGGGCAACGGCGGTTCCGTAACCGCAGTGCGCAACGGCAAATGCGTTGACACTTCTATGGGTCTGACCCCGCTGGAAGGCCTGGTCATGGGCACCCGCAGCGGTGACATCGATCCGGCGATCATCTTCCACCTGCACGACTCTCTGGGCATGAGCGTTGATCAAATCAACAAAATGCTGACCAAAGAATCCGGCCTGCTGGGCCTGACCGAAGTCACCAGCGACTGCCGTTACGTTGAAGACAACTACGCAACCAAAGCCGATGCAAAACGCGCTATGGACGTATTCTGCCACCGTCTGGCCAAGTACATCGGCGCTTACAGCGCACTGATGGACGGCCGTCTGGACGCGGTGATCTTCACCGGCGGCATCGGCGAAAACGCCGGTATGGTGCGTGAGCTGACCCTGGACAAACTGGGCCTGCTGGGCTTCGAGATTGACCACGAACGCAACATGGCCGCTCGCTTCGGTAAATCCGGCGCCATCACCAAAGACGGCAGCCGCCTGGCGCTGGTTATCCCGACCAACGAAGAGTTGGTCATCGCGCAAGACGCATCCCGTCTGACCGCGTAACGCTCTCCGACACCGTCAGCCCAGGCTGACGGTGCTGTTTTAGCCTCATGTTAATTCGTGAAGAGGACTATTCTGTGTCACGTACAATTATGTTGATCCCCACCGGCACCAGCGTCGGCCTGACCAGCGTCAGCCTGGGTGTCATCCGCTCCATGGAGCAAAAAGGCGTTAGCCTGAGCGTGTTCAAACCTATCGCTCAACCACGCACCGGCGGCGACTCGCTCGACCAGACCACCACCATCATCCGCAGCAGCAACTCCACCATCACGGCGGCCGAACCGCTGCGCATGAGCTACGTTGAAGGCCTGCTGAGCTCCAACCAGCAAGACGTGCTGATGGAAGAGATCGTGGCGCGCTATCACGAGAACACCAAAGACGCGGAAGTGGTGCTGATCGAAGGCCTGGTGCCGACCCGTAAACACCAGTTCGCCAACGCGCTCAACTATGAAATCGCCAAGACCCTGAATGCGGAAATCGTTTTTGTACTGGCACTGGGCAATGATTCCCCGGCTCAGTTGAAAGAGCGCATCGAGCTGGCTCGCAGCAGCTTCGGCGGCAGCAAGAACAAAAACATCACCGGCGTGATCATCAACAAGCTGAACGCCCCGGTTGACGAGCAGGGCCGCACCCGTCCTGACCTGTCCGAGATCTTCGACGACTCCACCAAAGCCAGCGTAACCAACGTTGACCCGGCGCAACTGTTCGCCAACAGCCCGCTGCCGGTGCTGGGCTGCGTGCCGTGGAGCTTCGACCTGATCGCGACCCGCGCTATCGACATGGCCCGTCACCTGAAGGCCACCGTGGTCAATGAAGGCGACATCATGACCCGTCGCGTGAAGTCTGTAACCTTCTGTGCGCGCAGCATTCCGCACATGCTGGAACACTTCCGCCCGGGTTCACTGCTGGTCACCTCGGCAGACCGTCCTGACGTGCTGGTTTCTGCCTGTCTGGCCGCGATGAACGGCGTGGAAATCGGCGCAGTGCTGCTGACCGGCGGCTACGCTATCGACGAGCCAATCAGAAAGCTGTGTGAACGTGCGTTCCAAACCGGCCTGCCGGTCTTTATGGTCGAAACCAATACCTGGCAGACCTCGCTGAGCCTGCAAAGCTTCAACCTCGAAGTGCCGGCGGACGACCACCAGCGCATCGAGAAAGTGCAGAACTACGTGGCCAGCCACATCAACGCCGAATGGATCGAGTCACTGACTGCGACCTCCGAGCGTTCGCGTCGCCTGTCTCCACCGGCGTTCCGCTATGAGCTGACCGAGCTGGCACGTAAAGCCGGCAAACGCATCGTGCTGCCGGAAGGCGACGAGCCGCGTACCGTGAAAGCGGCAGCTATCTGCGCCGAACGTGGTATCGCTGAGTGCGTGCTGCTGGGCAACCCGGAAGAGATCCAGCGCGTTGCCGCTGCGCAGGGCGTTGAGCTCGGCAAAGGCATCGAGATTGTTGATCCGGTCGCCGTGCGTGAGCAGTACGTTCCACGTCTGGTTGAGCTGCGTAAGAGCAAGGGCATGACCGAAGTGGTTGCGCGCGAGCAACTGGAAGATAACGTGGTTCTCGGCACCCTGATGCTGGAGAAAGGCGAAGTCGACGGCCTGGTTTCGGGCGCGGTTCACACCACCGCCAACACCATCCGTCCACCGCTGCAGCTGATCAAAACGGCACCGGGCAGCTCGCTGGTGTCCTCCGTGTTCTTCATGCTGCTGCCTGACCAGGTTCTGGTATACGGCGACTGTGCGATCAACCCGGACCCAACCGCTGAACAGCTGTCTGAAATCGCGATCCAGTCGGCAGACTCCGCTGCGGCCTTCGGTATCGAACCACGCGTTGCCATGATCTCCTACTCCACCGGTAACTCCGGCGCGGGTAGCGACGTTGAGAAAGTGCGTGAAGCGACCCGTCTGGCGCAGGAAAAACGTCCTGACCTGATCATCGACGGCCCACTGCAGTACGACGCCGCCATCATGGCCGACGTCGCCAAGTCCAAAGCGCCAAACTCTCCGGTTGCAGGCCAGGCTACCGTGTTCATCTTCCCAGACCTGAACACCGGTAACACCACCTACAAAGCGGTACAGCGTTCTGCTGACCTGGTGTCCATCGGGCCAATGCTGCAAGGCATGCGCAAGCCGGTGAACGACCTGTCACGTGGCGCACTGGTAGACGACATCGTTTATACCGTCGCCCTGACCGCCATTCAGTCTTCCCAGGCTGATGCAGCAGCAGTCAAAGCCTGATAATCCCCGGATTATCAGATAAAAAAAACCGGTCAATTGACCGGTTTTTTTATTTGCGCGAACGCATCAGGCATTTTCATCGCTATCGCGCAACGGCTTGCCATAGGCCTGTTCGTTGTTGCGCGTCAGCCACAGCGACAGCGCTTTTAGCGAGTCCGGCGTGAATTCGTCGCAGCGGGCGGTGATTTCTTCCGGCGTCAGCCAGCTAACCTCAACCACTTCTTCTTCCTGCAGTGCAAAGGGGCCATGCGAGACACAGCTGAACAGCGCACCCCACACCCGGCACTGCTCTTCTTCAAAGTAGAACAGCCCGTGCTCGGCAAAAGGCACGCCGGCAATGCCCAGTTCCTCTTCCGCCTCGCGGCGAGCGGAGTCCAGCACGTTCTCCCCGCTTTGCACTACGCCACCGGCAGTGGCGTCCAGCCAACCCGGATAGAAATCTTTAATGTCGGTGCGACGCTGCACCAGAATTTTTCCCATTCCATCATGCACCACAATATAGGTAGCACGATGACGCAGCCGTTGAGCACGCATCTGTTGGCGACTGGATTGAGCAATCACTTCATTTTGCTCGTTGACGATATCAACCCACTCGGTATCTGCAGCCTGACCCTGTTCCGCCATCCTCTAAAACCTTCTATTTTGGCGCGATGCATCCCGCGCACTGGTTAATCAATGAGTGTTTTTCAAAGATTTTTATTGTGTGTGTATAAATTAGTGCGTTAATGCCACCTCTGCAACAGCCTTGCCGCCGTCCAAAGTGACCACACTTAAAATGCCGTCCTCCAGTATGCCATAGCTGGCGGGAAAGCCCCCTTTCGGAATGCTGACCGACCCTGGATTAAAGCAGTAAATTTCGCCCTGCAGTTCCGCCTGCGGTAAATGGCTGTGCCCATAGACCAGCACATCACCGGCAGATAACGGTGGCAGTGCGGAGGGATGATAAAGGTGTCCGTGGGTTAAAAACAATCGTCTTTTTTGCAATAGCACCTGCTGCCAAGACGCGGTGATGGGAAATGACAATAACATCTGATCAACTTCACTGTCACAGTTGCCGCGAACGGCGATGATCTTGTCGCTATAGCGATTCAATTGTTCAGCAACCTGCGCCGGTTGATAGCCCGCTGGCAACGCATTTCGCGGCCCGTGATTCAGCAAATCACCCAGCAGGATCAGCCAGTCGGCACCGCTTTGCTCAAAACGTTCCAGCACGCTTTCGGTGGCGGGTAGCGAACCGTGTATATCGGAGGCGAATATCAGCTTCATAACCTTTCCTTTGGCAGGGAAATAACGGCTATTTTATCGCAGTGGCCAGCGACGGCAAGGCTGCCGAGGAAGCGATTCCTGAAGACCCGGAATTGTGATGCATGTTGTAGAGATAGCATCAGACGAATCTCACATAGCCTGCTATTCTTAGCTGCTATTGTTGGTAACCCTATAGAAAGATCTCTGATATACCTTTGTGCGCGGCGAAGACCGCAACAACGTGTAATGACTTACAGATCACCTTACCGCAGGAGGCAACATGATTGACCTGTATTACGCGCCTACTCCCAATGGTCACAAAATTACCCTGTTTCTGGAGGAGGTTGGCTTACCCTACCGTATCCATCGCGTAAATATCAGCGCCGGCGACCAGTTCAAGCCGGATTTTCTGAGCATTTCACCCAACAACAAAATTCCGGCCATCGTCGACCAGCAGCCGGTTGATGGCGGTGCGCCGATCAGCCTGTTCGAATCCGGCGAAATCCTGCTGTATCTGGCGGAGAAAACCGGCAAATTGCTGAGCAAAGGCCTGCGCGAGCGTGCTGCTACGCTACAGTGGTTGTTCTGGCAAGTCGCGGGCTTTGGGCCGATGCTCGGGCAAAACCATCACTTTAACCATTACGCGCCGCAGCCGGTGCCCTACGCCATTGAACGCTACCATCTGGAAACCAAGCGTCTGTATGCCGTGTTGGAAGCCGAGCTGCAAAAACACCCGTACCTGGGCGGCGACAACTACAGCATCGCTGATATTGCGACTTACCCCTGGGTGGTGTCTCACCCACGCCAGCGCATCGATCTGGCGGATTACCCGGCGGTACGCAACTGGTTTGAACGCATCAGCAACCGTCCCGCTACCGCACGCGCCTACAAGCTGGCCGAACAGGGCTAAATTTCCCGCTCCCCGACCCGCGGGGAGTTTCCTTTAGCTCGTTATCTTTTCCTTACTTTCCGTGTATTCTGAGCGGCAATAATCAGACCTGTGGAGATCTTCTGATGTCATTCAGTCAACCCGACGCCATTATTCGTATAAAAAACCTGCGGTTGCGTACTTTCATCGGTATCAAGGAAGAAGAAATTAACAATCGTCAGGACATCCTGATTAACGTAGTGATCCACTACCCGGCGGATAAAGCGCGCGACAGTGAAAATATCGACGACGCGCTCAATTACCGCACCATCACCAAAGCCATCATCCGCCATGTGGAAGATAACCGCTTCGCCCTGCTGGAAAAATTAACTCAGGATGTGCTCGATATCGTGAAACAACATGCCTGGGTAACCTATGCTGAAGTAGAGATAGATAAACTACTGGCCCTGCGCTACGCCGACTCGGTTTCGATGACCATGAGCTATCGCCGGGCCTGAAAACCACCTGTTTCAGGGAGAATCGACCATGCGGATCCTGATCACCGGCGCCACAGGATTGATAGGGAGCAGCCTGACGCGGCGGCTGTTGGGCCTTTCTCACCAAGTCACGGTGCTGAGCCGTAACGTGCCCCGCGCTCGTGAGCGCTTCGGTGAACAGGTCAGCTACTGGTCAACGTTGCAGGATCAGCCTTCGCTCGATGGCTTTGACGCCGTGATCAACCTGGCCGGCGAGCCGATCGCCGACAAGCGCTGGAGTAAGGCGCAGAAAGAACGCCTGTGCCACAGCCGTTGGGATCTGACCGAGCAGTTGGTGAAATTGATTAACGCCGGCAGTACCCCGCCCAGCGTGCTGATTTCCGGTTCCGCGACCGGTTATTATGGCGATCAGGGCCAGGCGGTGGTCACCGAAGATGAAGCGCCGCATGACGAGTTCACCCACCAGCTGTGTCAACGTTGGGAATCGTTGGCGCTGCAGGCACAAAGCGATGCCACCCGCGTCTGTCTGCTGCGCACCGGCGTGGTGCTGGCGGCAAAAGGCGGCGCGCTGGCGAAGATGTTGCCGCCGTTCCGCTTCGGACTGGGCGGGCCCATCGGCAGTGGCCGTCAATACCTGCCGTGGATCCACCTGGACGACATGGTCAATGGCATTATCTATTTGCTGGAGCACCAGACCCTGCAAGGCCCTTTCAATATGGTTGCCCCCTACCCGGTTCACAACGAGCAGTTTGCCGCTCAGTTGGCCAACGTGCTCGATCGACCGGCATTTTTGCGCGTACCGGCATTCGCCATGCATTTATTGATGGGGGAAGCGGCAGTGTTGGTCTTGGGCGGGCAACGTGCGGTGCCGAAACGGCTGGAAGAGGCAGGCTTCAGCTTCCGCTTTCTGGAGCTGGAGCAGGCGCTGGATGATGTGATCAATCAGCGGGACCCAGTCCGCTGAGGAAGAATATATCGGGGCCAGAAAAATCCGGCCCCGACAATCGATTATTTTAATGCGCCGGAAAGAAACTGCTGTAAACGCGGGCTTTTCGGATTGCCAAACAGTTCGGCCGGTGGCCCCTGCTCTTCGATCAGCCCTTTGTGCAGGAAAATCACGTGGCTGGACACGTGGCGAGCAAACTCCATCTCGTGCGTCACCACCACCATGGTTTTCCCCTCTTCCGCCAGCTTTTGCATGATGCGCAGCACTTCCCCTACCAGTTCCGGATCCAGCGCCGACGTCGGTTCATCAAACAGCAAAACTTCCGGCTCCATCGCCAATGCCCGGGCGATCGACACGCGCTGCTGCTGCCCGCCGGACAGGTGCACCGGGTATTTGCCGCGAGCACGTTCATCGATGCCGACCTTATCCAGATAGCGTATCGCGCGCTCACGCGCCTCGGTCTTGCTCAACCCCAGTACCTGCACTGGCGCTTCCATCACGTTCTCCAGCACCGTCATGTGGCTCCACAGGTTGAAGTGCTGAAACACCATGGTCAGGCGGGTACGCAGCAGCTGCAGCTGTTTCTTGTCGAACACCTTAAGCTGCCCGTCCTTGTCGCGCACCATGCGGATATCTTCATTGTTCAGGCTAATGGATCCTTCACTCGGCTTTTCCAGGAAATTAATGCAGCGCAAAAAGGTGCTTTTACCGGACCCGGAAGAACCGATGATGCTAATCACATCCCCTGCGTTGGCCGCCAGCGATACGCCTTTCAACACTTCGTGTTCGCCATAGCGCTTATGCAGTTCGGTGACGGCTAATTTATTCTCAGACATAGTGTGTTCCCGTCATTATCAGTGATTAACGTGTGCCATCCAGCGCTTTTCCGCCTTGCGGAACAGGCTGATTAACCCGTAGGAGATGATCAGATACAGTACCGCAGCAATGCCGAAGGCATAAAACGGTTGATAGGTCGCCGCATTGATGTCACGCGCTATCTTCAGCAGATCCGGCACGGTGGCGGTAAACGCCAGCGCGGTAGAGTGCAACATCAGGATCACTTCGTTGCTGTAGGCCGGCAAAGCGGTGCGCAGCGCGGAAGGTAAAATGATGCAGCGATACATTTTAAAGCGTGAGAAACCATAGGCATTGGCTGCCTCGATTTCACCATGCGGTACCGCGCGAATAGCACCGGCGAAGATTTCGGTGGTATAGGCGCAGGTGTTCAGCGTCAGCGCCAAAATGGTGCAGTTGAGCCCGCTGCGGAAGAAGGCGTTGAGGAAGTCCGTACCGCGCACGATTTCCAGGCTGTACATGCCGGAGTAGAACACCAGCAATTGCACATACAACGGCGTGCCGCGGAATATGTAGGTATACAGCCATACCGGGAAGCGCACCCAACTGATGGAGGAAACGCGCGCCACCGCCATCGGGATCGCCAGCAAACCGCCCATCACCACCGAGGAGATCAGTAACCACAGCGTGACCGCCACGCCGGTAAAGCGATAACCGTCGCTCCACAACAACGACTGCCAATACTGTTGCAAAATTTCGATCATAGCTCAGCCCTCCGGACGCCGAGGGAATAACGCCGTTCAAGCCACAACAGCACGCCATTGGACACGGTGGTGAAGACCAGATAAACCACCCCGGCCACGATCGCGAAGAAGAACGGCTGATAGGTGCCTTTACCGGCCAACTGGGTGGCCTTCACCACGTCGTTCAGGCCCAGAATCGACACCAGCGCCGTCGCCTTGAGGATCACCTGCCAGTTATTGCCGATGCCCGGCAGGGCAAAACGCATCATGGCAGGGAACAGAATGCGGCGGAATATTTGCGAACCGGAAAAACCGTAGGCGGTGGCCGCTTCTATCTGCCCTTTCGGCACCGCCAAAAAGGCCCCACGGAAAGTCTCAGTGAAATAGGCACCGTAGATAAACCCGAGGGTGATGATCCCCGCGCTGAGCGGATCAATATCGATTTGCGAAAAACCAAGCAGTTCGGTGATGTTGTTAAGTGCAATTTGCAGGCCGTAGAAAATCAGCAGCATCAGTACCAGATCGGGTACGCCACGGATCAGCGTGGTATAAGCGCCAAACAGCGTGGAAAGCAGGCGGTTATGGGAAAGCTTGCCACCGGCGCCGATCAAACCAATCACCACCGCCAGCAGTACGGAACTGAGGGCCAGCTCCAGCGTCACCAGAGCGCCCTCAAATATCAATTGGGAGTAGCCTTGCAGCATTTACTTCACCCTGTCGTCATAGGATCCCGAACCATCGGGGCCGGCAGACCGGCCCCGTAGTCACAACATGGAAGGGTATGCGGCATTAACCGCCGTAGACGTCAAAGTCGAAGTATTTCTTCGCAAACTTGTCGTAGGTGCCGTCTTTGCGCATTTCGGCAAAGGCCTTATCCAGCGCCGCCTTGAGCTCGGTATCGGTCTTGCGCAGGCCCATGCCGGTACCTACGCCAAAGAATTTGTCATCCTTCACCGATTCGCCGGCGAAAGCGTAATCCTTGCCTGGAGGCTGTTTCAGGAAGCCATCACTCCCTGCGACTTCATCCTGGAAGGCGGCATCGATACGGCCGGATGCCAGGTCGGCGTAGACCAAATCCTGGTTCTGATAAGGCACAACGGTGATGCCCTTAGGTTGCCACATGGCGTTGGCATAGGCTTCCTGAGTGGTGCCCTGCAGCACGCCGACGCTCTTGCCTTTCAGCGCATCCACGGTAGGCAACAGTTTCGACCCTTTCGGCGCGATCAGGCGGGCGTTAGCGGCATACAGCTTGTCGGTAAAGGCAATTTCCTGCTGGCGTTTTTCGGTGATCGACAAAGAGGAAATGATGGCGTCAATTTTCTTCGCCTTCAGGGAAGGGATCAGCGCGTCAAAATCGCTTTCCACAAAGGTACATTGGGTATTTATGCGTTTGCACAGCTCTTTGGCCAGATCGATATCAAAGCCGACCAGCTCACCTTTGGCATTTTTGGACTCAAAGGGTGCATAGGTCGGATCGGTACCTATCTTCAAGGTCGATGGTACGGCGGCAAATGCGCTGCTTGCCGCGCTTAAAGCCAAGACTAAAGGAAGAACCTTAACCAGCTTTTTCATAAATTACCCTCAAATTGATTTTTTCGATGCCACTGCGGGCATTATTTTTCCACCAAATCAATTTGCAGTAATCGTGCCACATTGGTTGCTGTAGGCGGAGGGAACGGCTCCGACCTTCACAAAACTGTTTCCTGGGACGATAACCGCAAAATTAAATCGGCCTGGCTGGGCCGCGCCACGGGCAATGGAGAAATACCAGCGCCTTGAAACAGTGAACGTGATGAAGTGGGATCATTATGGTGCAGGTGCCGCCCTAATTCAGTGCGGTGTTGCACAAATGTGCCAAATTGGAGAGAAATTTGTTAATTGGCACCTTGCCAGCGGGAAAATAAATCTTTGGGTAATTCAATATCGAACTGATCGACCACCCGGTTCACCGTTTGGTCGATGATGTCTTCTACACTTTCGGGGCGGTGATAAAACGCCGGCACCGGCGGCATAATGACGGCCCCCATTTCTGCCGCTTGAGTCATCAGGCGCAGGTGGCCCACGTGCAGCGGAGTTTCACGCACGCACAGCACCAACCGGCGACGCTCTTTAAGCACCACGTCAGCGGCGCGCGTCAGCAGACCATCGCTGTAGCTGTTGGCGATACCGGACAACGTTTTGATTGAGCAAGGTAAAATCACCATCCCGATAGTTTTGAACGATCCGGAAGAGATGCTGGCGCCAATATCGCGCGAGTCATGTACCACATCGGCCAGCGCCTGCACTTCGCGCAGGCTGAGCGCGGTTTCCAGCGACAGCGTTTGTCGCGCTGCATTACTCATCACCAAATGGGTTTCCACCTCTGCGACGTCACGCAATACCTGCAGCAGGCGCACGCCGTAGATAGCGCCGCTGGCGCCGGAAATACCGATGATGATTCTTTTCATAAAGCTGGCCTCTGCCACGGAAAAAATAGGATCAGGCAGACTTTGCCGCAATGGCGCTATATAAGCAAGTCAGGCGGGAATAATGCACCGCAGCGACCGCCGCGGTGCACCATTTTGGTCAGTGCGAAGGCTTAGCCTTCGTTGTGCATTTCCAGATTTTCCGCTTCGGTCTGGCTACGCATTTCTTTGGCGTCGTCATTGCGCAGCGATTCCAGATACTCGAGGTAGCTCTGGTCGACGTCTTTGGTGACGTAGATACCGTTGAATACCGAGCATTCGAACTGGCTGATGTCCGGGTTCTCTTCACGCACCGCTTCAATCAGATCGTCCAGATTCTGGAAGATCAAACCGTCGGCGCCGATGATCTGGCGGATTTCATCCACTTCACGGCCGTGGGCAATCAGTTCGTTGGCGCTTGGCATGTCGATGCCGTACACGTTGGGGAAACGAATCTCCGGCGCTGCGGAAGCCAGATAAACACGCTTCGCCCCGGCGTCGCGCGCCATTTCCACGATCTGTTCAGACGTGGTACCGCGCACGATGGAATCGTCCACCAGCAGCACGTTCTTGTCGCGGAATTCGGCGCGGTTGGCATTCAGTTTGCGGCGTACCGATTGGCGACGCGCCTGCTGACCCGGCATGATGAAGGTACGGCCGACGTAGCGGTTCTTCACAAAGCCCTGACGATACGGCTTGTCCAGGATACGGGCGATTTCCAACGCGATATCACAGGAGGTTTCCGGGATAGGGATCACCACGTCGATGTCCAAATCTTCCCATTCGCGGGCAATTTTCTCACCCAGCTTCTGCCCCATGCGCACGCGGGCGCTGTAGACCGAAATCTTGTCCATAAAGGAGTCTGGACGGGCGAAGTAAACGTATTCGAACAGGCACGGGTTGGTTTTTGGGTTCTCTGCACACTGACGAGTGAACAGTTGGCCCTTATCGGTGATGTACACCGCTTCCCCCGGTGCCACATCGCGCAGGAACTCGAAGCCCAACGTATCCAACGCCACGCTCTCGGAAGCAACCATATACTCGTTGCGGCCGTCTTCAAGCGTGCGTTTGCCAATCACCAGCGGGCGGATGCCGTTAGGGTCACGGAACGCCAGCAGGCCATGGCCGATGATCATCGCGACGCAGGCGTAAGCGCCGCGCAGCTGCTGATGCATGGCGGCAACGGCGGTGAATACGTTGTCGGACTCCAGCGGATAGTGTTGGAAACGGTCCAGCTCGCTGGCCAGCACGTTCAGCAAAATCTCGGAATCGGAGGTGGTGTTGACATGGCGGCGACCGCTTTCAAACAGCGTTTGACGCAGTTCATGGGCGTTGGTCAGGTTGCCGTTGTGTGCCAGCGTAATGCCGAACGGTGAGTTTACATAGAAAGGTTGAGCCTCTGAGGCACTGGAGCTGCCAGCCGTCGGGTAGCGCACATGGCCAATACCCATGTTGCCCTGCAAGCGCTGCATATGGCGTGCCTCGAACACATCCTTCACCAGACCGTTTGCCTTACGCAGACGGAACCCGTTATGGGCATCGATGGTGACGATGCCTGCGGCATCCTGGCCACGGTGCTGTAGCACCGTCAACGCATCATAAATCGACTGGTTTACCGGCATAAAACCGGCGATACCGACAATACCGCACATGTTGTCTTTTCCTCATCAGCGCTACCGCCCCGGTAAATGGGTCGGTAAGAAACTCGACGTGCTCTGCAGGTAGTCAAAGAACCACCTGATGATGTAACTGAACTGGGGAATAAGCTGCGACTGTTCCCAGTCTGCGCTTTGTGAAAAGCCGGTAAAGGTATCCAGGAAAAACAGTATCGCCGAAACGATTAACACGCCGCGCAGTGCGCCGAAACAGACGCCCAGCACCCGGTCGGTGCCTGATAACCCGGTTTTCTCTACCAGTGAGCTAATCACATAGTTAACAATAGCTCCTACGATCAGGGTCGCGATAAACAAGATGGCAATCGCTATGCCGTTTCGCACCAGTTCATCTTCAAAACGAGTGAAGTAGACCGCAAGGTAAGAGTAGAAATGGCTGGCAACAAAAAACGCACATCCCCATGTCACAAGTGACAATGCTTCGCGAACAAACCCTCGGATCAGGCTAACCAGAGCCGAAAATCCAATCACCGCTATAATGACGTAATCAATCCAGACCATGAACTATTCCAATGATGAATCGCCCCTGCATCCAATTCGCGGCGAATTCTAACAGAAAAAGAAAACGTTTGCGTAGGGGTTTTCCTACCACGTTACAAATAAAAAGCGGCGATAAAAAAATTCCCAATCGCCGCGCCTACATAGGCCATTTCAGCTACGAAAGGCACAGTTTTTTTAATGATTATACCGTCATCTTTCGGTTCCGGGGCACAGCATGCTGTGCCCCCTGCGGTTAACGTACGCCGTACGGCTTCACCTGACCGCTCAAGCCGCTGATAGAATTCAGCGCGGGCAGCGAAGACTGCAGTTTCTGTTTCGAGGCGTCTGGCCCGACATAAATCCGGGTGATCTGCCCCTGTACCGGCGTTGACGGCACGGTAAAGGCACGATAGCCGGACAACCTCAGCGACGCCACCACCTCATTGACCTTGGCGGCGTTCTTCAGCGCCCCGAGCTGCACCACATATGCCTGCCCTGCCGGCGCTTTCTCTTCCGCCGGTTTCTGCACGGGTGCAGGTTCAGGCTTCGGTGTCGGCGTAGGCTCCGGTTTCGGCTCTGGCTTAGGTTCAGGTTTCACCACCGGCTTCACTTCCACCGGTTTCGGCTGCTGCACCGGTTTTGGTTTCACTTCCACCGGCTTGGTCTCAACCGGTTTCGGTTTCGGCTGCTGTACCGGTCGGGTTTCAACCGGCGGCGGCGTAACCTGGGTCGGCTGCTGAGCCGGCTGGCGGATGGCCTGCTGCGTCGCCGCTTCATTGGCAGCCTGCTGCTCCACCATCGCGCCCGCACCTTCCGGCGGTTGGGCCGGCAACGTCTGGCTTACCGGCGGCACCACGTCGTTTTCTTCCACATCACCGGCCTTCGGCACCAAAGGGATGGCGGCGAACTCGTCCTCATAATGTTTCTTTTTACCGTCCAGCAGCCCTGGCAGGATAATCACCCCCAGCGCAACCAAAATGACGGTACCGACCAATCGGTTTTGAAATTTACTTGCCACTCACACTCCCCGCATCTCGTCTAACGCCGCCATTACCTGTGCAACGGTGTGGAACGATCCACAGACGATCACAATATCCTGAATATCAGCGTCCTGCATAGCCTGACGCCAGGCAGTTTCGACATCGGCGAACTGCCGCGGTTCCGTCAAATGTTGTGCCAACTGCTCGGCGCTGGCACCGCGCGGCCCTTCCAGCGGCGCACAATACCACTCATCGACCTGCTCACTCAGACAGGCCAGCGTACCGGCGATGTCTTTGTCCGACAGCATGCCCACCACCGCGCGCACTTTACCGCCATTGCGCGGCAGCGTCGCCAGACGCCCGGCCAGATAACCGGCTGCGTGTGGGTTATGCGCGACATCGAGGATCAACATCGGATCGCGGCGCACAATCTGGAAGCGCCCAGGCAACGTCGCCTGCTGCAGACCGGCGAAGATCGCACGTTCATCGATTTCCAGCGCAGAAAAATGCAGCGCCGCCAACGCCGTCGCGGCATTCGCCAGCGGCACATTTGGCATCGGCAAGTCGGTCAGCAAGGTGCCACCGCCCTCCCACTGCCAGCGTTCGCCCTGTTCGCTGAAGGTCCAGGCGTCGCCGCGACGATACAGCTGCGCCCCCAGCGTGTCAGCCACCTGCTGAATGGTCACCGGCATATCCGGTTCACCCACCACCGCAGGTTTACCACCACGGAAAATACCGGCCTTTTCGCGGCCAATGCTTTCGCGATCGCTGCCCAGCCAGTCGGTATGATCCAGCGCGATGCTGGTTACCACCGCCACGCTCGGATCGACGATATTGGTTGCGTCCAGGCGGCCGCCCAGGCCCACTTCCAGGATCACCACGTCAAGCTTAGCCTGTTTGAACAGCTGCAACGCCGACAGGGTGCCAAATTCGAAGTAAGTCAGTGAGGTTTCGCCCCGGCCCGCTTCAATGGCGGCAAACGAACGGCTGTGTTCGGCCTCGCTCAGCTCATCGCCTTGAATGCGCACACGCTCGGTGTAGCGCACCAGGTGCGGCGAGCTGTAGACGCCGACGCGCAGACCGGCCGCCATCAAAATGGCTTCCAGGGTGCGGCAGGTGGTGCCTTTGCCGTTGGTACCGGCAACGGTGAACACCGTCGGTGCAGGGGTGAGTAAATCAAGATGCGCTGCAACGCGCTGTACGCGTTCCAGGCCGAGTTCGATCGCCTGGCTGTGCAGACGCTCAAGATAGAAAAGCCACGAGCTCAATGGCGACGTGGCTTGGGGAATTTGGTGGTTTTGCATGAGTCCCGTCACTGAACTTGGGTTCATTAATCCATCAGGGCACCACCCTCACCGCGGTAAAGGCGATGCTCTGCATGATACCCGTTGTCTTCCAAGCGTCGGAATGGACCGCTACGCTCAATCTACAAGGGTATTTCAACCGTCACTTAGCCACAAAATGACGGTTGAAACCCGCGAGACCTGCGCCGCGCGGGTGACTTATCAGCCTCAGGCGTCGGCCTGACTTTCCTGCCCGGCCACCGGCGCTACCTCATCGAAATGCGGCTGCGGCTGGTTGGTCAGCTTGGAAAGGATACTCGCCAAGGTCTGGCGCATTTCCGGGCGACGCACGATCATGTCGATCGCGCCTTTCTCAATCAGGAACTCACTGCGCTGGAAGCCCGGCGGCAGTTTTTCACGCACCGTCTGCTCGATGACGCGTGGGCCGGCAAAGCCGATCAGCGCCTTCGGCTCGGCGATATTGATATCGCCCAGCATGGCCAGACTGGCGGAAACGCCCCCCATGGTCGGGTCGGTCAGCACCGAAATGTACGGCAGACCGCGCTCCTGCAATTTTGCCAACGCTGCGCTGGTTTTCGCCATCTGCATCAGCGACATCAGCGCTTCTTGCATACGGGCGCCGCCACTGGCAGAGAAACACACCAGCGGACAGTTGTCTTCCAGCGCCTGCTCAACCGCACGAACAAAACGCGCGCCGACCACAGACGACATGGAGCCGCCGATGAAGGCGAATTCGAATGAAGCGGCAACGATCGGCATACCGTACAGCGTGCCTTTCATCACCACCAATGCATCTTTTTCACCGGTCGCTTTCTGCGCGGCAACCAGGCGATCCTTATACTTCTTGGAATCCTTGAACTTCAGAACGTCTTTCGGCTCCAGTTCGCTGCCCAGCTCCACTTCACTACCTTCATCAAGCAGGGTATGCAGACGCATACGCGCGGTCATGCGCATGTGGTGGTCGCATTTCGGGCACACTTCCAGATTACGCTCCAGCTCGGCGCGGTAGAGAACCTGGCCGCAGCTATCGCATTTGGTCCAAACCCCTTCAGGAATACTCGCCTTACGGGTTTGGGTAATATTGCTCTTGTTAAGAATTCGTTCAATCCAGCTCATCGATGACCTTTCTGTTTGAACCTGGCAGACGCCAGTCCGCAGTTCATGCTTTAACAATCCCCCCGAAAACAAACCCAATGAAAAAGTGCCCGAGCAAAACGCGACTAGCGCGCGACAGAGGCACTGGTTTCAAGGTTGTTAACAGGAACAGACCATAAATGTCGCTCATTAAACCATATCGGCCCGACACTGTGGATAAAAAACTGGTCGAACCGACAGGTTGAGCGATGTTTTTACTGTTTTTGCTGGCGGGCAGCCGCGCGCTTGTGGCGCCAAATTTCAATGATGCCCGGCAGAATTGAAACAATGATGATAGCCACGATCAACAGTTTCAGGTTTTCCTGCACGATCGGCAAGTCGCCGAAAAGGTAACCAGCATAGGTGAACAGCAGCACCCAAACCAGTGCGCCAATCACGTTGTAGGCAGCAAAATGGCGATAGGACATATGCCCCATACCGGCAACGAACGGCGCAAAAGTACGCACGATCGGCACAAATCGCGCCAGAATGATCGTCTTCCCGCCGTGTTTTTCATAAAACTGGTGGGTTTTATCCAGGTAGCTGCGGCGAAAGATTTTCGAATTCGGGTTACTGAACAGCTTTTCCCCGAACAACCGCCCAATAGTGTAGTTCACCGCATCCCCGAGTATCGCCGCGCCGATCATCAACGCCACCATGGTGTGCACATTCAGATCGTTGGTCGGCAATGCCGCCAGCGCCCCTGCAACAAACAGCAGAGAATCCCCCGGCAGGAAAGGCGTCACCACCAGGCCGGTTTCGCAAAACAGGATCAGGAACAAAATACCGTACACCCACATACCGTATTGCGCCACCAGCTCGGCCAGATGCACGTCAATATGCAGAATAAAATCAATCACAAACTTGATGATGTCCATAGGTTCTCTCTTTGACCGGGTGTCTCACCCACCCGGCAGGTACACAAGGGAGCAACGCGTCAGTCGCGCCGGCGTTTAATCGTCGGGTAAAAACAGTGGCCCCATCGGTGGCCGGGGTAAAGCAAAGTGCTCAGGATAATCAACGCTCACCAGGTATAACCCTTCGGCCCGCGCCGTAGCCGCAGCCAGATTGCGATCCTTCAGCGCCAGCAACTCGGCCATCCAGTTCTCGTCCTGATTGCCGCAGCCAATTTCCATCAGGCTACCGACAATGTTGCGAACCATATGATGCACAAAGGCATTCGCCTTGATATCTACCACAATATATTCACCGTGGCGCGTAACCTTAACGTGTTTTACGTTACGCCAGGGAGTACGCGACTGGCATTGCACGGCGCGAAACGACGTAAAGTCGTTCTCGCCCAGCAGCGCCTGCGCCGCCCTTTCCATCCGGTCGGCATCCAGCGGGTGATAAAAATGGGTCATCCCCTGCTGCAATACCGCTGGGCGGTAGCGGTGATTATAAATAATGTAGCGGTAACGGCGCGCGGTGGCGCTGAAACGCGCATGGAAATCTTCAGGCACGCCGGTTACCCAGCGCACGGCGATATCCGGCGGCAGATGGGTGTTGACCCCCATCGTCCAGGCGGCGTCCTTGCGCTGCGCGGTGGTTTCAAAATGCACCACCTGACCGGTAGCGTGCACCCCGGCGTCGGTACGTCCGGCGCACAGCACGTTGATCGGCGCATTGGCCACCTTGCTCAAGGCCTGTTCCAGACAGGCCTGCACGCTGGCCACTTCCTGCTGACGCTGCCAGCCATAATAATGGCTGCCGTCATATTCAATCCCCAGCGCGATTTTCAGGATCGGCTGGGTGGGCAAAACAACCTCTGACATCAGTACATCTGCTCCTGCACCAGACGCTCTGCGGTTTCGATAGCCATCAGCGCACCACCGAAGCGTACGTTGTCGGCGACCGACCAGAACTGCAGAATTTCAGGAATGCCGTAGTCATTGCGCAAGCAGCCCAGGCTAAGCGCATCGCTGCCGGAAGCTTCAGTGACCTGAGTCGGATAGTCGTCTTCTTCGCTCAGTTGGATATCGTCTACCTGCTCCAGCTCGCTGCGCGCTTCTTCCGCAGAAATTGGGCGCAGCGCTTCCAGATGCACCACCTGCGCATGGCCGTAAAACACCGGCGACTGCACGCAGCTCACCGAGATCGGCAGCCCTTCGTCCTGCAGCACTTTACGCACCTGGTCGACGATCAACCGTTCCTCGCGCACGCTGCCCTGCTCGTCGGTCATCAACGGCAGCAGGTTGAACGCCAGCTGCTTGGCAAACACGCCCGGCTCGGCCGGAATGCCATTCAGCAGGCGCGCACTCTGACCGGCCAAATCGTCTACCGCCACTTTTCCGCGGGCAGAGACCGACATCAGGGTGGTGACGTGCAGACGGGAAAGCCCGGCCTGTTCGGTCAAAGGTTTGATGGCCGTCAGCAGTTGGCTGACCATGCTGTCGGCCACGGCGACGATATTACGATTACGGTAATCCGCCAGCACCTGCGGGTTAACCCCCGGTACCACCAGCGGAACGTCCGGCTCCAGCGCAAACAGGCCACTGGTGTCGATCACCAGGCAGCCCATATTGCCGGCTTCTTCCGCATAGCGGGCCGAGGCTTCGCTACCGGCGACGAAGAACGCCAATTGGGCCTGTGACCAGTCGAATTCTTCCGCTTTTTGCACCAGAACCGATTTGCCATTGAAGCGCACCGTGGCACCGGCACTGCGTTCGCTGGCCAAAGGATAGAGTTCGCCCACCGGGAACTGGCGTTCCTGTAACAATTCCAGCAACGCTTCACCTACCGCGCCAGTGGCGCCAAGCAGAGCGATATTCCAGCCGTCAGACATTGGGTTTCTCCAGAGTATTTTTCAAATGCAGATGGGCGACTGATTCGCCGCCCTGATAACAAAATTAGTCACTGTTGCTTAAGAAAGCCTTACGCGATCGAAAAGCCCAGCTTGTGCAGCAGCTCCGCACTGGCGCTATCATCACACTGGACGCGTAATGAAGACCATTCACGGCGCTCCTGATAATGTTTGCGCAGACGATCAAACTCGCCCGGTTGCCCGGCCACTTTACGCAGCGGCGCGTCGTCGCGGCGCACATCATACACCAAGTGCATCAATCGTTTTAATTTGCCTTCGTCCAGTGGCCCATTGAGCTGGATCTGACTGAACTCAGGCACCGGCAACAATGAGGCCAGTTCGATCTGCTGCGGCTGTCCCAGGTGGCGGCTGAAGGCCTCGAAGACCTGCGTCGTGCCGCGCGCCTTGCCCTCCAGCGTGTAACCGGCGATATGCGCGGTACCGATATCGACCCGCGCCAGCAGCGGCAGAGACAGCTCCGGCTCCGGTTCCCACACGTCCAGCACCGTGCTCAGCTTTTTGCCTTTTTCCAGCGCCTGCAACAGCGCCGCGTTGTCGACTACCGGACCGCGGCAAGCGTTGATCAGAATGCGATTCTCCGGCAGTGCCGCCAGCAGTTCGGCGTCAGCCAAATGCAGTGAATGATAAGGGCCGGATTTATTGAGCGGCGTATGGAAGGTCAGCACGTCAGCTTCCGCCACCAGCTTCTCCAATGGCCAGAACTCGCCGCTGTCACCACGATCGGCACGCGGCGGATCGCACAGTAAGGTACGCACGCCCAGGGCTTTCAAACGGGCATCCAGCCGTGAACCTACGTTGCCGACGCCGATAATGCCGACGGTTTTATCGCGCAGGTGAAAACCGTCACGTTCAGCCAGCAACATCAGCGCGGAGAAGACATATTCCACCACGGCAATGGCGTTGCACCCCGGTGCCGCAGAAAAACCTATGCCCTGCTGTTGCAGCCAGGCGTCGTCTACGTGATCGGTGCCAGCTGTCGCGGTGCCGACAAAACCAATGCGGGTGCCGGCCAGCAGCGCTTCATTCACTTTGGTCACCGAGCGCACCATCAACGCATCGGCATCCGCCAACGCATCACTCGGAATTGGGCGGCCAGGCACGGCCTGTACGTTCCCCAAGCGACTGAATAATTCAGTCGCGTACGGCATATTTTCATCAACCAGGATTTTCACTTGTTGCTCCGACGGTTTACGGCTATTTATACCCAAAATAATTGGCGCTGCATCAAGGCGGTAAGAGCAGGAGTCCCCAGAAGCTTACTCAAATAAGTGGCTGGGGTGAGTGCTCGCAGCCAACGCAGAGGCGGCGTCAAGTATGAAGAGTTATCTGGGAAATAGTGTGCCACTGAATCATGCCCGGCGAAAGCGCTCGGGGGTGGTGCCGGCGATTTGCTGAAACATGACGATAAACGCCGACGCAGAGCTATAGCCCACTTCCAGCGCAACCTCCTGTACGGTTTTACCCTGCTCCAACAGCGAAACAGCATGCAAAAAACGCAGGCGCTGACGCCATTCGCTAAACGACATCCCCAAGTCCTGCTGGCAGCGGCGCGACAGCGTGCGTTCAGTGGTGTAGACCCGAGTGGCCCAGATGGCGAGCGAGGTATTGTCCGACGGACAGTGCTCCAGGGCTTCCAACACCGGTGCCAAAAATTTGTCTTCGGAGGTCGGCAGATAAGTTTGCTGCACCGGTGAGACATGCAGTTGGTCGATCAACGCGCGGCACAGGCGTAAATCCTGTTTGCTTTGCGGGATGTATTGTTTGCGAGCGTAAAAATCTTCGGCAATGGCGCGGAAAATCGGGGTAACGCTGACCAGACAAGGTTCTTCCGGCAAACCGGCGCACAGCGGCAGCGCAATATCCACCATGCGACACTGCGCCAAGCGCTGGTTATAGCAGGAATGTTCAATCTCCGCCGGCGCCCACAACACAAATTCCGGCGGTGCCAAAAAGCGCTGGCCGCCGATACGCAGCACCATGACGCCAGCCTTTACCCACATCAACTGTCCCCAGCTGTGGCGATGTGGCTGGAACTCGGTACGCGCATTGAACTCTTCGCAGCGGAACTGCACCGGCCGCGGCGCCGGGATCAGCGCTTCGGGATAATGGCGGATTTCTGGCATGGTTTCGCCCCGTTACTTGTCTTGTTTGGCAGAAAATTTGTCTGAATATCGCTATATATAATAAACCGGACACGAGTAAACTAGCCAGCATGTTAGTCGTTAATGAGAATAATTATCATGAATATGCTCTTCCCTTTGCTGGCGGTTCTGATTTGGTCAATCAACGCCGTGGTCAGCAAACTCTCGGCCACCGCTATCGATCCGGCCGCGATCTCCTTCTACCGCTGGTTGCTGGCGCTGATCACCCTTACACCGTTCGTGCTGCCCGGCGTGATCCGCCATTGGTCGGCAATACGCACCAACTGGTGGAAATTGCTGGTTCTCGGCATGCTGGGCATGGTGCTGTATCAGAGTCTGGCCTATTACGCGGCACACAGCGTCAGCGCGCTGTTTATGGGCATTATTGTCTCACTGATCCCATTACTGACCATTCTGATCAGCATCGTGTTGTTGCGCGTCGCTCCCACCGTAGGTATTGCCATCGGCAGCCTGTTGTCTTTGGGCGGCTTGATCTGGCTGGTGAGTGCCGGTAACCCGGGCGAGTTGCTGCAGCACGGCATCGGCAAGGGGGAATTGATGATGTTCGCCGCCACCGCCTCTTATGCGCTGTACGGCGTGCTGACCAAACGTTGGGCGATTGCCCTGCCGAACTGGCAGTCGTTGTATGTGCAGATCCTGTTCGGCGTGGTGCTGTTACTGCCGAACTTCCTGATGGCACAAGACGTGTCTCTGACCAGCCAAAACATCCCGCTGGTGCTGTTTGCCGGCATTCCGGCCTCGATTGTCGCACCTTATCTGTGGATCCACGGCGTTATGCGTCTGGGGGCTAATACCGCGTCGATCTTTATGAACCTGGCACCGGTATTTACCGCCATCATTGCGGTGCTGTTCCTGCATGAACATCTGCACAGCTACCATCTGATCGGCGGCGGCATTACCCTGCTGGGCGTGATCCTGTCGCAGCGTCTGCGCACGCCGCTGGGGCGCAAGGCCAAACAAGCCGCGGAATGTCAGAGCTAAGATAACAATTGAAAACGCACCCGCACCAGCAGGCCACCCAGCGTGGCCGAGGTCAACAGCTCCGGGCGGGTGCCGTGATAACGGGTGATATCGCTGACCAGCGCCAGCCCTAACCCGGCACCGGGTTGATCACCCACGTTATCCAACCGATGAAACGGCTGCAGCGCCTGCGCGGTATCCTGTTGGGCAATGCCCGGGCCGCTGTCTTCAATTTCCAATATTCCCTCCCCGGCCTGCTTGTCCAGGGTTAAACGTGCGGTGACCGTGCCCTGATGCGGCGTATATTTCAGTGCGTTATCCAGCAAGTTGGCGCACAGTTCGGTTAGCAACAGCGTTTCTCCGCCGACCCAACAAACCGATTCTCCCTCGTACCCCAAATCGATGCGCTTGCTGCGGGCCTGGGGTAAACGTGAAAAACAGGCATCGCGCAGCACCTGCGCCAGGTTTACCGGCTGCAGTTGGCGATCGGCGTGATGCTCATGAGCTTTGAGCCGTGAGAGATAGAGCAAGCGATCGGTCAGCGCCACGGTGTTATCCAGCGTTGCGCTCATGGCCAGCAAGCTTTCCCGCCACTGCTCCGGCTTATCGCTGGCCAGCGCCACCCCCACCTGGGTTTTCAATACGGTTAACGGCGTGCGCAGCTGATGTGAAGCGTCGGCGCTAAAACGTTCCTGTCGTGCGACCATCACCCGCAGCCGTTCAATATAGCGGTTGAACGCCAGCAACAGCGGCTGCATTTCCGACCAGGGCAACACCATCGGCAACGGCGTCAGCTCACCCGGGTCACGCCGCAGCATAATGCCGGAAAGCTTGCGCATCGGCTTAAGCACCCGCTTGAGCAACGCAAAGGCCAGGATCATGGTCAGCACAACCACGGTTCCCTGGCTGAGCAAAGCGGAAAGCATCATCTGCCTTGCCAGATAGCGGCGCGACTCCAGGGTTTCCGCCACCAGAATGGTGGCCATGCCCATCACTCCGGATTCGTTTACCGGCTGGTACAGGGCAGCGACGCGGATCGGCCGGCCGCGATATTCGGCGTCATAGAAATGCACCAGCGCCGGGTACAGGCTTGAGCGCAAAATATGCGGCGGCATCGTCGGTAGATCGTCATAGCCGGAGATACTTACGCCCTGCGGGGAGATCACTTCGTAGTAAAGCTGATCGTTCATGTTGCGCTCAAAGCTGTCGAGCACAACGTAGGGCACATCCGCCTCAAGCCGGCCATTTCGCACCACCAACCGTTCCGCCACGGTACGCGCTGACGCCAGCAACGTGCGATCGTAAGCCAGCGTAGCGGCATTCATCGCGCTGAAGTAGTGGGTATAAATCGAGATACCGCCTAACACCAGCAGCGGCAGGCCAAAAAACAACAGCAGTTGATAAAACAGCGATTGCGGCGCGTTAAACCACCTCATTGCAAAGCTCCAGGCTGTAGCCCAGACCGCGCAGAGTGATAATCGCCACGTTGCTGCCCTGCAGTTTTTTTCGCAGCCGGTGGACATAGAGTTCGATGCTTTCCGGATTGGCCTCGTCGGCCAAAGTAAACACCTGTTCAAACAACTGCTGTTTGGCCACCGGCCGACCACGGCGATGGATCAACGCGGTCAGCACCGCCAGTTCACGCGGCGTCAATTGCAGAGGTTTGTCGTCCAGCTGAAAATAGCCTTCATCGTGATAGGTCAGCGCACCGTATTGCAGCGCCTGCTGGGTCACGCCAACGCTGCGGCGCAGCAACGCCCGAATGCGCGCCTCCAACTCATCCAGTTCGAAAGGCTTGGTGAGATAATCGTCGGCCCCCAGGTTCAACCCTTTAACCCGATCGGCGACGTCGGTTCTGGCCGTCAGCAACAGCACCGGTAAATCCTGCCCTCGCTTGCGCAGACGGGCCAGCAGATCCAGCCCGTTCAGCCGCGGTAACGCCACGTCCAGCACCACCAGCGCATAGGATTCGTTTAACAACAAATGATCGGCCGCCAGCCCGTCCGGCGCGACGTCGACGGCAAAACCGACGCCGGTTAACGCCTTTTGCAGCCAATGGGATAACTCGGGATGATCCTCAACCAATAACAGACGCATGTTTCCATTCCATTGATTTTTCTATGCCCGCAGGCCGAATACTGAGCGATGACGTCAGCATCCGACTTATTGTCAATTAACATCTTTATAACAGCAGGATGGCACGGAAGACGCAGTGATAGAAGGGTTGCCCCCATTCAGTTTTGGGAGCTGGAACACAATTGCGACACGGAATAAACCCTGAGCCGCCGGCAACAGGGCTAATTCGTTTAGCCAGCCACTACATTGCGATTTCGCAGTCGGCCAGGGCGATATCCAGTACCGGTTTCAATTTGGTGGGGGTAAACGGTGGGGAAACCAGTACCGAGCGATTGTTTGTGGTGAAAACCAGATCAATACCGGTAATACAGGCCGTCATTTGGCAGGCATATTTTTCATTTTTCCGATTCGAAAAATGCAGTTCAAAAACGCCGATATCTGCACGCAGGCGCTTCAGTCGGCAATGGCCTTCTTCCCCAACAGTCTCGGCATAAGCCGCGGGCAACATCTTGATGGCACTAACTTTATTGCTGTCCTTGCTGCCGAATAACTTCCCTAATGAAAACATAATACCGCACCTTCATTCATTTTATTTTTCGGCATTTTATCGCAAGAAAGAACGACCAAAACTGACATTACGCAGGCTTTAAGCAGGTTTTACGGGCTGTTATTCCCCTGTCGTATGTGTTAGCCGGCGGGCAATCAGGACGATGCTCAGTCGTGTAATTCTCGCTAACAGGAGACACGTATCACATCCCGGAAACTTTTCCCTCGGTTGAAAGGTAAATGAAAGGTTGTTGATTTAACAATCCAGCAACCCGTATCGGCGGGGATCCACACCGACTGAAAAAATACCTTGGGGAAAGCAATGAAAAAAATAATCACCCGCACACTGACCGCTACCGCTCTGCTGCTGGCCACCCATCAGGCTTTTGCCCTGGAAGCGCCGAAACGCACCGAATGTATCGCTCCTGCCAAGCCTGGCGGGGGATTTGACCTGACCTGCAAGCTGATCCAGGTCTCGTTGCAAGAAACTAAAGCCATCGACAAACCGATGCGCGTGACCTATATGCCCGGCGGCGTCGGTGCGGTGGCTTACAACGCCATCGTGGCTCAGCGCCCGGCGGAATTCGGCACGGTAGTCGCCTTCTCCGGCGGCTCGCTGCTGAATCTGTCACAGGGAAAATTCGGCCGTTACAACGTCGATGACGTCAAATGGTTGGCCGCTGTCGGCACCGACTACGGCATGATCGCCGTGCGTGCCGACTCACCGTACAAAACCCTGAAAGACCTGATGAACGCCTTCCAAAAAGATCCCAACAGCGTGGTGTTCGGCGCAGGCGCTTCTATCGGTAGCCAGGACTGGATGAAAACCGCCCTGCTGGCGCGCGAAGTCGGCGTCGATCCCCACAAGATGCGTTACGTGGCGTTCGAAGGCGGCGGCGAGCCTGTTACTGCTCTGCTCGGCAACCACATCCAGGCAGTTTCCGGCGATCTGAGCGAAATGGTGCCTTACCTGCAGGGCGACAAAATTCGCGTGCTGGCGGTGTATTCCGAACAGCGCCTGCCGGGTCAGTTAGCCGATGTTCCGACCGCCAAAGAGCAAGGGTTCAATCTGGTCTGGCCGATCATTCGCGGCTTCTACGTTGGCCCGAAGGTCACGGAAGAGGAGTACCAGTGGTGGCTCGATACCTTCAAGAAAATGATGGCGACCGAGGAATTCAAGCAACAGCGCGATCTGCGCGGCCTGTTTGAATTCGACCTGACCGGCAAAGAATTGGACGCCTACGTGAAAAACCAGGTCAATCAGTACCGCGAACAGGCCAAAGTTTTCGGTCTGGCAAAATAACCGGGGGCATACCATGAGCGATCGCATTTTTGCCGGATTCTGGCTGCTGCTGTGCATCGGCGGCCTGTTTATCGGCTGGGGTATCCAGAGTGAATACAGCTATGAACCACTGGGTCCGCGGCCCTTCCCACTGGCTATCCTCAGCCTGATGGCGCTGTGTGCGGCACTGCTGCTGTTGAACAAACCTCAAGCCGTTGAATGGCCGCATAACAAGGTGATGCAACGTCTGCTGGTGCTGGTGATCACGCTGGTGCTGTACGCCTGGGGCTTCGAGTGGCTGGGCTTTCCGCTAGCAACCGCACTGCTGACCTTCAGCATTGGCCTGCTGTTCCAGGCCAGCCTGATAGCGGCGTTGGTGTCTGGCGCGATCATGGGCGTTGCGCTCTATTACGCCTTTGACCGCTTACTTGATGTGACACTGCCACTCGGCGTTTGGCTGAGCTAACGGGGGCGATGATGGAAACCTGGATGTATTTGTCTCAAGGGTTCGAGGTGGCGCTGGTGCCCCAGAACCTGATTATCGCCCTGATCGGTTGCTTCGTCGGCACCATTGTCGGCCTGCTACCGGGTCTGGGGCCGATCAACGGCGTGGCGATCCTGCTGCCGCTGGCGTTTGCCCTCAAATTACCGGCCGAGTCGGCACTGATCTTGCTGGCGACGGTGTATATCGGCTGCGAGTACGGCGGCCGCATCTCCTCGATATTGCTCAACGTACCGGGAGACGCTGCTGCGATCATGACCGCACTGGACGGTTACCCCATGGCACAACAAGGCCGTGCCGGCGTCGCGCTGTCGATTTCGGCGGTCAGCTCCTTTGTCGGTTCGATGATTGCCATCGGCGGGATCATTCTGTTTGCCCCGCTGCTGGCCCGTTGGTCACTGGCATTTGGTCCGGCAGAATATTTCGCCCTGATGGTGTTCGCTATCGCCTGCCTGGGCAGCATGATGAGCCAAAACCCGTTGAAATCGCTGCTGGCGGCGCTGATTGGTCTGGGGCTGGCAACGGTCGGGGTGGACGCCAATACCGGCGTTTATCGTTTCACCTTCGACAGCGTCCACCTCTCCGATGGCGTGCAATTTATCGTGGTGGTGATTGGCCTGTTCTCGGTCAGTGAAATCTTGCTGATGCTCGAAAGCACCAGCGCTGGGCAAAAACTGGTGCGTAAGACCGGCCGCCTGCTGTTTAACCGTAAAGAGGCCGCCGAGTGCGTGGGCCCCACGCTGCGTTCTTCGGTGATCGGTTTCTTCGTCGGCATTCTGCCGGGTGCCGGGGCCACCATCGCCAGCGCCCTGACTTACATGACCGAAAAGAAGATCAGCGGCAACAGTGAAACCTTCGGCAAAGGGGATATCCGCGGCGTTGCTGCGCCCGAAGCGGCCAATAACGCCTCGGCCTGCGGTTCGTTCATTCCGATGCTGACGCTGGGCGTACCGGGTTCCGGCACCACAGCGGTAATGATGGGGGCACTGACGCTGTACAACATCACGCCAGGTCCGGCAATGTTCACCGAACAGCCGGATATTGTCTGGGGGCTGATTGCCGCGCTACTGATTGCCAACGTGATCCTGCTGATCATGAACCTGCCGTTGGTGGGCCTGTTTACCCGCATGCTGACCATCCCTTTGTGGTTCCTGGTACCGGCGATTGCCGCGGTGTCGGCGGTCGGCGTTTACGCGGTACACAGTACCACCTTTGACCTGCTATTGATGGTTGGGCTGGGGGTGTTTGGTTACATACTGAGGAAGATGCACTTCCCGATGTCACCGCTGATCCTGGGCTTCGTTCTGGGAGAAATGCTGGAGCAAAACCTGCGCCGCGCGCTGTCGATCAGCAACGGTGAGTTCAGCATCCTGTGGGGTAGTGGCATCGCGCAAACGCTGCTGGTGCTGGCGGTATCCGTGTTGGTGCTGCCGCTACTGTTGCGCAGGGTACGCAAACGCCGCCTGATGGCGGAAGCGGCCAAGGCCGAATAAGTAAAAGGGCGGAGTATTAACTCCGCCCTTTTCATTTAACGTTTAATTTCGCTTATCGCCCGTTCAAGGGCCGCAATATCGTCATTGGCCAGCAAAGGCTGCACCTGAGCAAAATCCTCGGCCGACAGATCATAAATGCGCAAAGCGAGTAACCTGGCTACGATCTGCGGAGCAAAGCGCAGTCTTATTGGTCGCGCCGGATTGCCCCCCACCAGGGTGTAAGGCTCAACATCCTTCGTCACAACGCTACCGGCGGCGACTATCGCTCCTTCCCCAATCGTCACGCCCGGCATCAGCATCGCCCGCATGCCTATCCAGCAGCCGTCCCCCAACCGGGTATCACCCTTCGGCTGATAGGAAGCCAGAATGCTTTCCATCATCGGATACAGGCAGAACCAATCGGCACGATGGGTATGGTTGCCCCCCATCAGGATCACCGCCTCGGCGGCAATGCAGACATAATCGCCGATCAGCAATTGGTCTATCGTTCCTAGCGGCTGCCACTGTTGGCTGACCTCGTCTCCGTGCAAATAACGCACCACGGAGCGCTCAAAGCCGTCATCCAGGTAGTCGCTGTAATAGCTGTGAGTCCCTTTGACGATAATATTGGGGTTGGTCACCGTTTGGTGTAACAGTTCTGTTTTTGACCAGTGTTTTTCAGTCATGGCGCTTTCTCTATATTCATTGCAAGAGCCACAGCCAAATGTCTGTGGCAGTGTTTTTTGGTCGTAAAACACTGCCGCTTTAAGCGATTAACGCCCGTTTTAATCTTGGGTTATTGGTCATTGTTGCCTCCATATCCGGCCCTAATGTTAACAAATCACGTCGCAGCCGTCTTGCTCTTCAGCATCAGCACCCCGCCCATCACCAACGCACTGCCCAGCAGCTGTAACTGATTCATGCTTTCCCCCAGCAGGAAGTAAGCGATCGCTGCCGTGAACACCAGTTCCAGCGACAGAATCAGGTTTGCCACCGCCAGCGGCAAGGTTTTCAAACTGATGTTGTACAGGCCGAACCCCAACAGCGTTGGGCCGGCAGCCAGGGTCAGCAGCAACCACCAGCCCCCCCACTCGATACCCTGAACGCCCTGGGACAGGAACCACAATGACCCCGTCATGCCGTGGAACGCCTCCAGTGGGTAAAAGGTCAGCGCGGCATTGAACAACCATTGATAAACAGCCGAAAAGCCAAACACGTACAGGATGGTGTTCCACACCGGGTAACGCCGTTCGGTCGCGACCCGCCCGCCCAGCGTATAGAGGGTGTATCCGATGCCGGACAGCATGCCCACCACCAGCCCCAACAGGTTAAAATGGCTGTTGCCCATGCTGTCGCCGTTGCTGACCAGAAAACAGCCGCCCAGGCTGACCACAATCACCACCAACTGGCGCAGGCTAAGGCGTTCGCTGTACATCATCCAACCGAGAAACACGGTAAAACCGACCGAGCAGTAGGTCAGGATAGTCGCCACCGACGCACCGTTCAGCGCCACCGACAGCGTCCACAGACTGTTGAACACTGCCAACAGCAGACCATAGCAGGCATAAAAGAGGACCTGCGAGCGCTGTAAACGCGCCCATTCGGGTTTGAACAGCAGCAGTACCGGCAACAGCACCAGAGCAACCAGCGCCGCACGCCAAAAAGCCAGCACAAAGGTCGGCAGGTGATAATACTCCGTCAGCACGCGGATAATAATGGCGGTAAAGGCCAGCAACATGGCGCTGATGATAGCAATCACATACCCCTGACTGCTGCCCTGTAAAATGCGCGCCCCCGGGAAAACCGGCCTGGCTGAGATACCCGATGGTAATGACATGACACCCTCAAAAAACGGCGATAGTGAACTCAGGCGAGATTCTAGCGCCGCGCAATTTTACCACCAGAGCCACTTTCCCCCGATGTCATGCAGGCCACTTTTAACCGCTTGAAGCCCTGTAACTATGGGGTATAGTTAAAATCGCCATCGATAACCGAGCCAATTACGCATGCATATTCCCTTAGACCGTCAGCAGAGCATTCCTTTGTATCTGCAAATTGAGGAAGCGCTGCGGCGGGCAATCCTCAGCGGCGTATTTGTCGATGGCGATAAGTTGCCCTCCACGCGTACGCTCGCCGCCAAATTAGCGGTCAGCCGGTTGACGGTGGACAACGCCTATGCCGAACTGGCGGCCAAAGGTTTTTTGCGTCAACGGCGCGGCAGCGGTGCCTATGTTTCGCACCCACTGCCCCAGCTCGCGCTGCCACGCCCAGCAAGCGATAGCACTTTCCCAGCAGAACGTTTTACTACCCTGACCTCCCGGCTGGATGGCTACCCCGATACGCCGTTGCCGGACAACATCATCAACTTTGCCGCCGGCGTCGGCAGCCCGAAAGTCTTCCCCCAAGAGGAGTTCCGCAAGATACTGCTGTCGGTACTCAGCCGCCATGCGGAAGAAGCCTTTAGCTATGGCGAATACTGCGGCTATTATCCGCTGCGCGATACCCTGGGGCGGATCCTCACCGCTCAGGGTATTCCGACCCATGCAGAGCAACTGCTGATCACCAACGGTTCGCAACACGCCATCAGCCTGATAGTGCAAAGCCTGCTGGAGCCGGGCGACACGGTGATTGTCGAACAACCGACCTACGCCGAAGCGCTGGGGCTGCTGCGCCAGCACCGCATCAATATCGTCACCGTCGCCAGCGACCGGCACGGCATGTTGGTTGAACAGCTGCCCGCACTGATCGAAAAACACCAACCGAAGTTGATTTACACCATTCCCAATTTTCATAACCCCACCGGCCGCTGCATGAGTGAAGCGCGCCGTCGACGCCTGCTGGCACTGGCCCAGCAGGCCGGTGTAGTGATATTGGAAGACGATTTTGTCGGCGATCTGCGCTACAACGGCAAACAGCTGCCGTCGCTGCGATCGCTGGCGCAACCGGGGGCGGTGATTTACGTCAGTACCTTTTCAAAAATGCTGCTGCCCAGCATGCGCATCGGTTACCTGGTGGCGGACAGCGAACACTATCAGCGACTGGCTCGTCTGAAACACGTCGACAGTTTTACCAGCTCCAACCTGATCCAGCGGGCACTGGACGCATTCGTCACTATCGGTCGTTACGACAAGCAACTGCGGCGCGCCGGGCGGTTATATCGCCAGCACAGAGACGTGATGGTGGCAGCCTTGCAGCAGCAACTGCCGCCCGGCTGTCAGTTTGAAACGCCGGAGGGTGGACTGTTTATCTGGCTGACGCTGCCTGCCGCCGTCAGCACCGAGGCACTGATGCCGCTGGCCTGGCGACACGGCGTGACCTTTGCGCGTGGGGAGTGCTTTTATGCCGAAGAACAGCAAGGCGCACATGGCCTGCGATTGAATTTCGCCGCCAATACGCCGCCGCAGATAGAGGAAGGTATCGCCCGACTGTGCCGGGCGATTAATGAGGTCATCACTTCAGAATAGGCCGCGGTTCAGAGCCCGGCCCACCATAGCCGCAGCTTCATTCCCCAATAGCTGGTCCAGCCGGTGGTGCTTTGCACCACCTTGCCCTGGGAAATGACCACCAAGGTGGGCGTGACGCCGATCTGCCACTGCGCCGACAGCTCGCCACGGGGATCGTTAACCACCGGCAACGTCACACGCTTACCCGCCAGCCACTGTTCCACCTGACGATCGTCGCCGGAACGCAGCGCCACGGTCAATACGTTGCCGCCCTCGCCGACCAGTCTGGCGACATACGGCGTGGTAAACCGGCAAACCCCGCACCAGCTGGCCCAGAAATAAACCAGCAGCGGCTTGTCCTGGCTGAGCTGCGCCAGCGAGACGTGTTCACCGTTCAACGTCGTCAACGGTTGCGAATCGAACGCCGCCGGTGGCTGCGGTGCGCGTAACCAGTCCATCCCGAACGCAACCGCCAGCACAATCAGCAACAGGATCAGCAGTTCGCGGCCCCAACGCCGCAGCTTAGCCATTGTTAACCTTCGCAAGCTGTTGTTTCACTACCGCCTCCAGATCCTCATACGACACCGCGCCTGGCAGCATTTGATCGCCGATCAGGGTGGCCGGCGTTCCTTGTACTCCAAGCTGCTCCGCCAATGCCATATTGGTGCGCAAGGTGGTCATGCTCTGTTCGCTTGGTGCAACGGCTTTCACCCCGGTTTTCTGCTGTGCGGCAGCGATGCTGGCCGTGTCATGGAAGCCTTTTTTCGCCATCAACCGCTGATGCAGCGCCCAGAATTGGTCCGGGTGTTGCTGCCAGGTCGTCAGCGCCACGCGTGCAGAACTGACGGAGCTCTCTCCTTTGAACGGCAGCAGTTTTACCACCAGCGCCACATCAGGATACTGTTTGACGATTTTTTCCAGCATCGGGTCAAAACGCTTGCAGTACGGGCAGTTGTAATCAGTAAAGGCCACCAGGGTCAGTTTGGCGTTGGCCGCTCCCAAACGTGGGCTGGCCGGATCTTCGTATAGGGTTTTGGCGTTTTGCTTGATCGCCTGGCTGATTTGCTGACCGGCGGTCTGTTGCTGCCAGGCATCCACCGCCTGCGCCAGAATATCCGGGTTCGACACCAGCGTTTCGCGGATCAGCTCTTTAATCCGCACCTCTTGTTCCGGGGTAAAAGGAGCCGCAGCCCAGACCGGAGTAACCATCAGCATCAGTAACATCAGTAATTTTTTCATTGTGAATTTCCTTTGGCGGCGGACAGGGTTTGCAAGACGGCATCGCGGGTCAACAGCGGGGATAACACCACGCCGTCAGGGCTGCCGGGGCCATAAATCTGGTTAAAAGGCACGGCAACGCTACCGCGTTTTTGCAAGAAAGCGCTAATCTCGGCCGAAGGACGGCTCCAGTCTCCTCGCAGGGCGACGACGTCGCCGGCGTTCAGCGCTTTCTGCACGTCATCACGCAACAGCACGTTGAATTTGTTGGCTTTACAGGTTACGCACCAGTCTGCGGTGACGTCGACAAACACCCGTTTGTTCTGGGCGAGTGCCTGGGCGATCGCCTGCTCACTTAGCGGTTGCCAGGTGACATTGTCGTGCAGCGGCTGACGCCACAGCCCGGCGGTCAGCGAACCGGCCAGTAACACCACACCGACCAGCACCAGCGTGCCGGCCGCCAGCTTGGCCGCCAGACGAACCCCATGTTGCCAGCCTACCGCCAACAACAAGGCCAACAGTGCGATACCGCCCAATGCCAGCGTCGGCAAGGTGCCAATATGATTGACCATCAGGCTCAGCAGCCACAGTGAAGAAGCCAGCATCAGCAGCCCCATGGCCCACCGTAAAGTGTTCATCCAACGCCCCGGACGCGGCAGGCGCAGCGCTAAAGCAGGCCATGCGGCAATCAGCAGCCAAGGCAGGCTCATGCCGATACCCAAGGCGACAAACATGCCCCACAGCACCGGCAGCGGCGCAGCCAGTGCAAAGGCCACGGCAGTGCCCAGGAAGGGAGCCGAACAGGGCGTCGCCAGCAAGGTGGCAAATGCGCCCTGCCAGAAATGCCCGCTCAGGCCACGGCCGTTATGGGTCGCCAATTTGGTATTAAGGGAGGAGGACAGCTGCAAATGGAACAGGCCAAACAGGTTGGCGCTGAACAGGAACGTCACCAGCACCATAAAGCCGATAAACCACGGGTTTTGGAACTGAATGCCCCAGCCCAGCGCCTGATTGCTCAAGCGCAGCAGCGTCATCAGCAACGCCAGCGCCATAAAGGACGCCACAATGCCAAACGAGGACGCAAGGAACTGCAGCCGAATGCTGTGTCGGTCGCGCTGCTCCACCTGCAAAATCGATCCCAGTTTGATGCCCAGAACCGGCAGCACACAGGGCATCAGGTTGAGGATCAGGCCCCCCGCCAACGCCATTAGCACCGCTTGCCACAGCGAGAAACTGGCGGCGCTCGGCAGCGTCAACGGCCCGCCAATCGGCAGCGTCACCTGCTGTGCCATGCCGCCGTCGCCGATTACCAACGTCAGGGTTTTACCGCGCAGATCCGGGGCGCTGTCACCCCAGCCATCGCTGACCGGTACCCGCGCCGTCATCAGTGAACCTTCGCTACTGACCTGTGGCTTGCCGAGGTCTGCGTCCTCCAAGGTGTCGAAGAACAGCTCCGGCTGTTGCCAACCGGCGGCTCGCTCGGCGCTGATCTGTAATTCGCCATTGAGATAACCGGCCTTGATGCTCTCCACCAGGCCCTCGGCGATCGGCACCTGGCCCATCGCCTGGGCAAAGTCATGGTCAAACTGTGCGTCAGACGGCGCGGCAAGATCCAGACTGAACGGATAGTCGGTCAAAATACAGACGTTGCTGCAGGTGGACAGCGTCAGCGTCCCCGCCAACTGGCGCGGTGCCGTTCCTTTCATCACCATCGGCAGCTCTACCCGATCGTGGTAGCCCTGCGTGGAAATGCCGGCCACCTCAAAACGCTGCGGCGTAGGCCAATACCAGGTCACCGGAGGCGGATTGCTTTGCCAGGTTATTGCCGGCGCAATGCCGCCTTCCCCCGGCGAACGCCAGTAGGTTTTCCAGCCTTTTTGCAGCTCAATAGCCAACAGCAGCCGGGTTTCTCCTGGCTGCGAGGTGTCAGCGCGGAGTCGCACCTTGGCATGATCGTTGGTCGGGCTTTGCAACCAGCCGCTGTCCGCCGCCTGCAAAGCGGGCAGCCACAGCATTAACAGGCAGACAAACGTCGACCTGATGATATTCAACATATTTTTTCTCCATAAATAAGACAATCACCAAAACAAACGGGCGATTAACTCATTCACGGAAGACGCATAATCGGAGATGCACCCTGAGGGTGGGAGGGGAAATCACTCTGGGAGGAGGAATGCGCAAGCGCGCAGCCACGGTAGGCGCCAACAGCGCCAGCAGCAGGCCAAGCCCGAGCAGCACGGTTTCAAACATCACCGGCGGTGAGGCCAATAAGGATTTAGCGCTCAGTTCACAGGGGGTAGGTTGCAGTTCGGCGGCATCGTCGCCGGCGGATGGCGCAGCGCTGGCAGCAGGAATCCCCATCGCTTGCTGCAACGCATGCAGGCTCGCCATGCGCTGAGTCATGCAGGTCAGCACCACCAGGCAAGCCAGGCATAAAAACCATTTCGCAATCCGCTGCTGTTTAACCATGCCGCCCTCAATTCCAAGTCTGCGCTTATCTTAGCGGCGCAGGCGCGTTTAGCAATGTTTTGCCTGTAAAGAAATGTCTTACGACGGTATTGATGACGGGCATTTACGGGTATCATAGGCGCACACCTGCGCTTTTCGCCGGGTACGACGATTATTCTTTCCCCAAAGTCATGAGTGTTGCGGCAAGGCGGCAAGCAAGCGAGTCTCGATGAGCTTACTCAGGTAAGTGTTTCGAGTGAGATTGCGCAGACCACACCGCGGCAACGCCAGCTAAACTGGGGGATACACAGCGAAGGACAGGTGATATGCAACCTTTGAGTGGACCGGGCACCCCGATCGCCAGCGATCGTCCTTCAACCCCGGGCAAAACCACCCCCACAGACGATAGCCCGCTCTCCCCGGCGCAGCGTACGACGCTGGAGAAGCTGGTGGTCAAAATCATGGCGCTAAGCCCGGCCAAATCCGCAGAGATTTGGGTCACGCTGCGTCACGATCTGCAGACAGACAACAGCAGTGAATTGCTGGCGCGTCATTTTCAGCCGGCCGAGCAACTGCTGCAAAACCGTCTGACGCAGGTACAGCAAAACCATGCCAGTCGCCAACTGATGCAGCAACTTACCGAACTGTTGCCGCAGGGCAATAACCGCCAGGCGGTGAGTGATTTCATTCGCCAGCAGTTTGGCCACACGGTACTGAGCCAGTTGAGCCACTCGCAGTTGCAGCAGGTACTGAACCTGTTACAGACCGGCAGCCTGACGATCCCTCACCCGCAGCAAACTGCCACCAGCGATCGCCCGCTGCTGCCTGCCGAGCATCAAAGCCTGCAGCAGCAGGTCACCAAGCTCAGTGCCGCCACCGGCGAGTCGCCAGCCAAGATCTGGCAAACGCTGTTTGATCTGACCGGGGTTAAAACCAACGATCCGCTGCCGGCGCGCCACTTCCAACTGCTGAACCAGTTTTTGCAGGTGAAGGTCGCGCTGAGTCCACAAACCGCGCCGACGCTGAACAACCTGCTCGCCGTGCTCAAACAGCCGGCGGATGCGCAGGAGCAGCAGCAGTTGAATGACTACTGCCAGTCCCGCTTCAACTGCAATGCCAGCGCCCCCTTGACCCACCCGCAGATGAGCGACGTCATCAACCAGCTATTTGCACGTCGTCTGGAAAAAGCCGGTCATGCTCAGCCGATCATCGGCAACGCTACCGAGCCGCAACCGCTGCTCAATCCGCTGATTGCCGCCCTGCCCCAGCCGCTGCAAAAAGCGCTGAGCAAACCGGCGGTGACGCTTATCCTGTTCATTTTGGTGCTAGCTCTGGTATTGGCGCTGGTGTTTTAACGCTTTCCCTCCCCAAACGATTTCTGGCCTGTGGATGCCCTGTCCAGGGCCAGACTCGAATGCTGATGTTAACTTCGCGGTAACTCCGGCCAACGTCAGGCGCAGCCACAGTCCTCTCCACTGGCACTTCCCACCAGCGAGCCCGGCTGTTCACCGGTGGCCAGGGGATGACCATCACGTATCCAGAAGTCCAAGCCACCAATCAGCTCTTTCACCCGCAGCCCCTGTTGAGCCAGTTTGTAAGCCCCTTTGGTCGAACCGTTGCAGCCGATGCCATCGCAATAAGTGACGTAGACCTTGTCGCGATCCAGATGCGCCGTGCCCGCCTCGTTCATCAACCGGTGCGGCAAACTGATAGCGCCGGGAATATGCCCGGCCGCATAGAGTGCCTCTGCACGGGTATCGATCACCAGGATCTCACTGACCCCGTTGCGCAGATCCTCCGCCACGTCCCACGCATCCGCGTAATAACTCAGCTTTGCGGCCAGATAATCCAGGCTCTGCGCCGCGCTGCCCGGTGGAAAAGCCAAAACCAATGAAGATACCGCCATGGAATTCACTCCTGTAGAGAAAGACTGATGACAATATTGCCTGATTTTGGTCTTATGCTTGATACCCATTTTCGCCCATGGATAAGTCCCATTATGGCTAACGCATTGCCCACTCTGTTTCATCAACCGGAACACGCCGGTGGCACCTTGCGTGAACGCGTCTGCAGCACGCTGCGCCGGGCTATTCATAATGGGGCTCTTGGCCCTGGGCAACGCTTGCCCTCATCGCGGGTCCTGGCTGAAGATTTGGGCGTCTCGCGCGTAACCACCGAAGCAGCCTATGCCCAGTTGGAAGCCGAAGGCTATCTGCAGCGCCGCGTTGGTCAAGGCACCTTCGTAGCGATCAACATCGTCAAGTCACCACCCGCCGCCAAAGTCAGCGGCGAACCTCGCCTTTCGCTGCGCGGCACGCAGATCGCGCAAACCGGTGGCTGCCACGATCCACTGCAGCCTCTGCCCTTCGCTGCCGGATCGCCGGATTTACGTGCTTTCCCGCTAAAACTGTGGAAACAGCTCACCGCTCAACAACTGCGTCTGCGTGGGGAAGCTCTGATGCGCTATGGCGATCCTCAGGGCTACTTTCCGCTACGCGAAGCCATTGCCGGCTATGTCAGCCAGACGCGCGGGGTTAACTGCGATGCGCAGCAGGTCGTGGTGCTGACCAGTTCGCAGCAGGCCCTGCAGCTGATTGCCACCCTGCTGTTGGATAGCGGTGACAAAGTGTGGATGGAAGACCCCGGTTATCGCGGTGCCAGAAACGCCTTTAGCAGCGTCGGAGCCGAACTTGTCCCGGTCAAGGTGGACGACGCCGGACTGATGCCCGATGAACACCTGCCTGCACCTCGACTGATTTACCTGACGCCCTCGCATCAATACCCCACCGGCGTAGCACTCAGCCTGCCACGCAGGCTCGAGCTGCTGGCGCTGGCACAACGGCAGCGGGCCTGGATTATTGAAGATGATTACGACAGCGAGTTTCACTATGACGGCCAGCCGATGCCGGCGATGCAGGGGTTGGATCGGCACGGCAACGTGCTTTATCTGGGCACCTTTTCCAAGGCGCTGTTTCCTTCCCTACGGCTGGCTTATTTGGTGTTGCCACCGGCGTTAGTGGAGCCTTTTACCACCGCACGCACAGTATACGACGGCCACAGCGCCCAATTGATGCAGGCGGTGACCGCCGAATTTATCCAGCAGGGGCACTTTGCCGCCCATATCCGCTATATGCGCCAGCTGTACCGCAGCCGACGTGACCTGTTACTGGCGGAGGTGCAGGAAAAGCTTGGGCATTTCGCCACCCCGCAACCGGCAGGGGGCGGCTTGCAGCTCAGCGTTTGGCTGCCGCCCGGGCAGGAGAGCGCCCTGACTCAGCAGGCGCAGCGCCTGGGCGTAGTCACGCCCGGATTGACGGCACAGTACCAAACCCCGAGCCTGCGGCGCGACGGCTGGCTGCTGGGCTTTTCCGCCCTGACACCGGGCGAGATCCGCGCCGCCGTCGAGCGGTTGACGCGGATCTCGCCTGCTTGACCTTGCGGGACGCTTGGCGGCCCCGAGTCAGGTTATTGCTCGGTCAACCGCAGCTCGGCCACCAACGGCAGGTGATCGCTGACTGCCGGCCAGTGAATGCCGTTCCAGTCGCCGCTGGCGTTCGGCACCGTCAGGCTGTCCAGATGCCAGCGCTGGGCATTGCCGCTAAAGATATAATCGACCTTGATTTCGGCGTTTTCCGCCGGCCAGCTGCGGCCATCCTGCTGCTTGGGCATGATGTCGTTCCAATAGCGGCTCAGCTCAGTCCAGGTGACGCTGCCCGGCACGTCGTTCATGTCGCCGAACAACAGCTTGATACCGCGCATTTCAATCGTGCGGTCATTCAGTTCGCGCACCTGATCCAGCCGCATCGCCGGATCTTCCTTGGTGTCCAGATGGGTATTGATCAGGGTAATCGGCGCCGGGAACTCGGGCACGTCGGTCTGGGCGCTGAATGCAATTCGCTGTTCGCGCTGACCGGACGGCAACGGGTAAATTTTGCTGTCATGCAGCGGGTATTTCGATAAGAACGCCAGCCCATATTCGCCGCCGTCAAAATCAATCGCTCGGCCGAACGCGACGTGCATACCGGTCAGTTTGGCCAGTTCCTCCGCCTGATCGAGCTTGCCGCTGCGGCCGGTCAGTTTATCCACCTCCTGCAGCGCCACCACATCGACATTCATCGCCTTGATCGCTTTGGCGATTGCGGTCATGTCGCTGACCTTGCCGGCGGCGATATTGAAGCTGGCTACGCGGATCTTCGGTGCCTGCTCCAGGCTATAGGTTTTGTTTTTCAGGCCGCCGAGCGCACTGGCCACTTCACGGCTATTGGCGTTGCTGTTGGCATGGCCACCATCGGTGGATGACCAGGCCGTATGCGATATTCCCAGGGATAACAAAGTGATAAGTAAAGCATGACGTGAGCGCATGTATTCTCCTTTAACGATCCTATTATTTGGGGGCACCCGTTCCCCCACAGCTAACAACGATTTTGCCGCAGTTACCCGAGACTATTTCCTAGTTGTGCCGCTATTTTTTTATTCTGCGCGGCATCTCGCATTCCGGCAGCGAAAGCATTGCACCATTGGACAACCGGCTGATTTAGCTTTAAAACCGTTAGACCGCTTATCGAGAGGAACCCGCATGACCAGCGCCATTGCCGAACAGCTCACCGAACGTTTCTTCCGCTATCTGGCGGTGACCAGCCAGAGCGACGCCGCCGCAACCACCTTGCCCAGCACGCCGGGCCAACATGATATGGCCAAGCTGCTGGCGGCCGAACTGCGCCAGCTAGGCATGCAAGACGTGCAAATCGACGATCACGCTACCGTGACCGCCCGCAAACCCGGCAATCAGCCAGGCGCTCCGCGTATCGGCTTTATCACCCATATCGATACCGTTGACGTTGGCCTGTCGGCCCATATTCACCCGCAGCGCCTGCGCTTTACCGGCCAGGATCTGTGCCTGAATGCCGAACACGATATCTGGCTACGCACCGCCGAACATCCGGAGATCCTGGCCTATCCGAATGAAGAAATTATTTTCAGCGACGGCACCAGCGTGCTCGGCGCCGATAACAAAGCGGCGGTCACGGTGGTCATGACCCTGCTGGCCAACCTGAGCGCCTCCGATCGCCACGGCGACATTGTGGTGGCCTTTGTCCCGGATGAGGAAATTGGCCTGCGCGGCGCCAAAGCGCTGGATCTGGCGCGTTTCGAGGTGGATTTTGCCTATACCATCGACTGCTGCGAGTTGGGGGAAGTGGTGTATGAGAACTTCAATGCCGCAGGTGCGGAGATCCGTATCGAAGGGGTCACCGCGCACCCCATGTCGGCGAAGAACGTGCTGATCAACCCGATTCGCATCGCCAACGACATCATCAACCAATTCGACATCAAGGACACGCCGGAACATACCGAGGGGCGCGAAGGCTACTTCTGGTTCAACGATCTGACCGCCAATGCCAACCTCGCTACGTTGAAAGTGTCGATCCGCGATTTTAACCTGGCCGGGTTTAATGCGCGTAAAGAGCGCATCCAGGAAGTGGTGCGACAGGTGGCGGCAAACTACCCGCGCGCCAAGGTCAGCTGCAAGGTGACGGATATCTACAGCAATATCAGCAACTCTATCGGGGAAGACCAGCGAGCCATTGAGCTGATTTTCGGTGCCCTGGCCGCCCACGGCATTCCCCCCAAGGTGATCCCGATGCGCGGCGGCACCGACGGCGCCGCACTCTCCAGCCGTGGGCTGCTGACGCCGAACTACTTCACCGGCGCGCACAATTTCCATTCGCGCTTTGAGTTTCTGCCGATCAGCGCCTTTGTAAAATCCTATCAGGTGACTCGCAGCATCTGCTTGCTGGCGGCACGCGGTTAGACGCCATGGTGTAAAAGCGCGGTATGGCAGGAAAATACCGCGCTTAAGCCAACAGCCAGCCAAGCAAGCCGGCCCAGACCAGTAACGGCAACGAAAAGTAATGAAATTTCAGCCAAATTTTGCGCTCGTCCGCCATACGCAGCGCAATCAGGTTCGCCAGCGAACCGATCGCCAGCCCAAAGCCACCGGCGTTGACCGCATAGGCCAGCAGTTGGCTGGAAGGCACGTAGTTGAGCATTAAAATGGTCGCCGGCACGTTGCTGATCACCTGCGACAGGCCAATCCCCAAAGCGTAAATGCCCCCGTTACCCAGCGTAGCGATATCGGCAAACCAAGGCTGGATAGCCTGCAAGCGGGTAAACAGCCCCACATCGATGAACATGGCGATAAAGACAAAAATCAGGCTCCAGTCGATCTGCAGCAATACCCGACGCGCCAGCAGCAAAAAACCGACGAACACCGCCAACAGGCCATACAGCGGCAGATCAAGATCCAGACACAGCAGAAAAATCACGTACAGCGCCACACAGCTCAGCAACAGGCGTAGCTGATACGGATAACCTTCGGTGCGCGGCGCTTTAACGATATCCCGCGCGGGGAAGCAGAACCCGGTCAGCAGCAGCAAACTGACCAGCATCACTACGCCAAACGGTGCCATTTGACCAATGAACCCCAGGAAAGAGAGTGAAGACTTGCTCCACAGCAGAATGTTTTGCGGGTTGCCAATCGGCGTCAGCAATGAACCGGCATTGACCGCCAGCGCCTGGAAGATAATCAACCGGCCAATCGGTAACGACGACAGTTTTTTCAGCGTGATGGTCAGCGGAATGACGATAAACAACGCCACGTCGTTGGTCAGGAACGACGACAGCAACGCGGCGGAAAACACCAGAAACAGCGCCAATCGCCGCTCGCTGTGCAGCGTATTGATGATTTTGCGGCCAACAAAATCGAAATAACCGCTGACCTCGACGCCCTTGGTGAGTAACATCAATCCAAGCAGCGTAATGATGGTGCGCCAGTCGATAAAACTGTTTAACGCAGGCAGCTGTTGCGGGTTAAAGGCCGCCATCAGTACGCCGACTAACAGCAAAATATGCAAAAAACGATCTTTCAGGAACGGCTGAATCAGCCGGGAAACGGCGTTTGAACTCATGTTGAGCGCTTCAAAAAAACAACCAAGGATCAGGAACCAGACGTTAGCCCAAGCACGGCGGCAACGCCAGCAAAATGCTCTTTTACCGTTAACTGCTTTTCATTTGCCTCGCTTTACTTTATTTGTAGCGCCTTTCACTGTTTCAAAGGATGTTTTCATGGCTAACGTTTTTGCCAAAGGGCTGTTGCTGAGTGTGACCATCGGCTTACTGGCTGCCTGTAATGACCCGGATACCCGCCCACAGATCGACATTGAAGGCAAAACCATGGGCACCTTCTACAGCGTCAAGGTCAGCGGTGACGTGGCGGTCAATAAACAGCAGTTGCAACAGCAGATTGACGCCGTGCTGGAACGCGCCAATGACGATATCTCCACCTATCGCAATGATTCTGTGCTTTCGCGTTTTAATCAAACCCAGAGTACCGAGCCACAGCCGATCCCGCGCGGAATGGCGGATATTATCCTGATGGCTCAGCGCATTGGCCGCGACACTCAGGGCGCGATGAATATTACCGTGGGTCCGCTGGTGAATTTATGGGGCTTTGGCCCAGACAAGCGTGTGGTCAAGGTACCGAGCCAACAGCAAATAGAGGCGGCACAAAAAAATATTGGCCTGCAGCACCTCAAGCTACTCAGCGACAGCCGTGGCGAATGGCTGCAAAAGGACTTACCCGGGATGTATGTTGATCTCTCGACGTTGGGCGAAGGCTATGGTGTCGATCAGTTGGTGCAACTGATGGCCCGTAATGGTATCACCCATTATCTGGTGTCGGTCGGTGGTGCAGTTTCCTCGCGCGGCGTTAACGGGCAGGGCAAACCCTGGCGCGTGGCGATCCAAAAACCGACCGACCGCGAAAATGCGGTTCAGGCACTGGTTGATTTGCAGGGTTACGGCATCAGCACCGCCGGCAGCTACCGCAACTATTTTGAACAGGACGGGCAGCGCTATTCGCACGTGATCGATCCCACAACCGGCAAGCCGATTACTCATCGCCTGGTCTCCGCTACGGTGATAGCGCCCACCGCGCTGGAAGCCGACGGTTGGGATACCGGGTTGATGGTGTTGGGGACGGAAAAAGCGCTCAAACTGGCGGAAGAAAAAGGCTTGGCGGTTTACCTGATCAGCAAAACCGATGATGGGTTCAGCGCCGTAATGACGCCGCAGTTCAAGGCGTTTCTGGTGAAATAGTTTCTGTGCGGTAAAGACGGGGCGCAGTGCACTGCGCCCCGCTTGCTTATCCTTTTCGGTGCAGTAACAGGTAGACCACAGGAACCACCAACATCGACAACAGCGGTGCACTGAGCATGCCGCCAATCATCGGTGCCGCAATGCGCCGCATTACCTCAGAACCGGCACCGTTACCCCACATGATCGGCAATAGCCCGGCCATGATGGTGGCAACGGTCATCACTTTTGGTCGCACCCGCAATACCGCCCCCTCGATGATGGCATCCATCAGCTGTTTTTGCGTGAGCGGCTGTCCCGGCTGGCGATGTTTTTCCAACGCATGGTTCAAGTACAGCACCATTATCACGCCGAATTCCGCCGCCACACCCGCCAGCGCGATAAAGCCAACTGCCCCGGCCACCGACAGGTTGTAGTTCAGCAAATACAGCAGCCACACCCCGCCGATCAGCGCAAACGGCAGCGTCGCCATGATCAACAACGCATCACGCACGCTGCTGAAGGTGACAAACAGCAGCACGAAAATGATTGCCAATGTTACCGGCAGTACGATTTTCAACTGAGCGCTGGCACGTTCAAGATATTCAAACTGCCCGGACCAGCTCAACGACACCCCGGCCGGCAGCTTGACCTGCTGCGCGACGGCCTGCTGCATCTCTTCCACCGCCGATTTGAGATCGCGCCCGCGCAGATCGACATAAATCCAGTTGGAGAGCCGCGCGTTTTCACTTTTCAGCATCGGCGGCCCTTCGCTAACCCGAATATCCGCCAGCATCGACAGCGGCACCTGGCCACCGCCGGCGGTCAGTACCGGTAACGCCTGCAACTGCTGTACCGAATCACGCACCTCACGCGGATAACGCACATTGATCGGGTAACGCGCCCGGCCCTCGACGGTTTCGCCAATGTTTTCGCCGCCCACCAGCGTCGCCACCATGGATTGCAGCTCTTTCACCGAAACGCCGTAGCGCGCAGCCCGCTGACGGTCGATATCGATATCCACGTAGCGGCCGCCGGTGATGCGTTCTGCCAGCGCCGAAGTGACGCCCGGCACCTGCTTCACCACCTGCTCAATCTGCCCGGAAATCCGTTCGATATCGGCCATATTATTGCCGTTCACCTTGATGCCCACCGGACTTTTGATTCCGGTGGCCAACATGTCCAGCCGATTGCGGATCGGCGGAACCCAGACGTTGGCAATACCCGGCACCTTGACCACCGCATCCAGTTCCGCCACCAGCTTGTCCATGGTCATGCCCGGTCGCCACTGGTCACGCGGTTTGAAACGAATGGTGGTTTCCAGCATGGTCAGCGGCGCGGGATCGGTAGCGCTTTCCGCCCTGCCGGCCTTACCGAACACCGTCGCCACTTCCGGCACGGTTTTGATCAACCTGTCGGTCAGTTGCAGTAGCCTGCTGGCCTCGCGCGCCGACATCCCCGGCAGCGAGGAAGGCATATACAACAGGTCACCTTCGTCGAGCTGCGGCATAAATTCGCTGCCCAACCGGCTAAGCGGATAGGCGGTTAACAGCAACAGCAGGCACGAAATCCCCAGCGTGGTTTTTGGCCGTGCCAACACCGACGCCAGCACCGGCTGATACAGGCGGATCAGCCAGCGATTGATCGGATTGGCATGTTCGTCGGGAATGCGGCCGCGGATAAAGTAGCCCATCAGCACCGGCACCAGCGTAATGCCCAGACCGGCCGCCACCGCCATGGCGTAGGTTTTGGTGTAGGCCAGCGGGGAGAACATCCGGCCTTCCTGCGCCTGCAGGGTGAACACCGGAATGAAGGACAGCGTGATAATCAGCAAACTGCAAAACAGCGCCGGCCCCACCTCCACCGCCGCCTGCTCTGAAATACGCCAATAATCCGTCGACGTCGGCTGCTGTCCTGGATGGCGTTGCCGCCACTGCTCCAGCACCTTATGCATGTTCTCAATCATGACGATGGCCGCATCCACCATGGCGCCAATGGCGATGGCGATTCCCCCCAGCGACATGATATTGGCGTTTACGCCCTGGTAATGCATCACCACAAAGGCGCCAAGAATGCCGAGCGGCAGCGTGATCATCGCCACCAGCGCCGAACGAAAATGGAACAGGAACAGCGTGCACACCAAAGCCACTACGATAAACTCTTCCAGGAGCTTGTGGGACAGGGTTTCAATTGCATGTTCGATCAGTTGGGAGCGGTCGTACACGGTCACAATTTCCACACCCGGCGGCAGGGTCTGCTGAACCTCCTGCAGCTTGACCTTCAACGCGTTGATGGTTTCCAGGGCATTTTTGCCGTAGCGCATCACGACGATGCCGCCCGCCACTTCGCCCTCGCCGTTCAGCTCCGCCACGCCCCGGCGGATCTCCGGCCCTTCGCGCAGTGTTGCCACTTGCGACAGCAGGATCGGTACACCGTCACGCACGGCGATTACCACGTTGGCAAAATCGCTGAGTTTTTTCAGGTAGCCCGAGGTGCGAACCATATACTCCGCCTCCCCCATTTCCAGCAGCGCACCGCCGCCTTCCTGGTTGGCGTCCTGAATGGCACTGACTACCTGTTGATGAGTGATGTTCAGCGCGCGCAGGCTGGGCGGATCCAGCACCACCTGATATTGGCGTACCATGCCGCCCACGCTGGCCACTTCCGCCACGTTGGGGACGGTTTTCAGTTCAAACTTCAGCGTCCAGTCTTGCAGCGCGCGCAGGTCGGCCAGGCTGTGCTTGCCGCTTTTATCCACCAGGGCATACTCGTACACCCAGCCGACGCCGGTGGCGTCCGGCCCCAGTGCCACCTTCACCTGCGGCGGCAGTGAGGATTGCACCTGGCTGAGCGCCTCCAGCACCCGCGAACGCGCCCAGTACAAATCGGTGCCGTCCTCAAACAACACGTAGACGTAGGCGTCGCCAAACATGGAAAAACCCCGTACCGTTTTGGCCCCCGGCACCGAGAGCAACGTGGTGGTCAGCGGATAGGTCACCTGATCTTCAATCACCTGCGGTGCCTTGCCCGGGTAAGTGGCACGGACAATCACCTGTACGTCGGAGAGATCCGGCAGCGCATCCAGCGGCGCTTTCTGCAATGCCCAGATCCCCCAACCGGCCAACAGCACCGAAGCCAGCAGCACCAAGAGCCGGTTGCGCAGCGACCAGCGGATCACGAAAGCAATCATAAGTGGCCCCCATGTTCAGCGCTTGTCGGCACGATTTGGCTGATATGTGAACCTTGTTCATCAACGCTAAAATGGATTTTTACGCTATCACCGGGTTTGATACCGGCAGGTATTCCCCCTGGCGGCAGGGCAAAATCCATGGTCATCGCCGGCCACTGCAGCTCCGGCACGGGGCCGTGGGACAGCGTGATGGTGCTCTCGTTCACGGCATCCACCACCCCCTCGGCCTGGTATTGTTTCACCTCGTTTTGCGCCGCCATTTGTGGCAAGGCACTGCGCATGCTGGCCTCGGAATCAATCAGGAATTGGCCGGAGGTCACTACCCTTTGCCCAGCATTCAGCCCACGTTTGATTTCGACCCAGCCGTCCTGCACACGACCGGCCACCACGTCAACCGGCGTGAAGTGCCCATTGCCTTCGGCGATCAACACCCTATTGCGATCGCCGCTGTCGATCAGCGCCTCCTGCGGTATCGCCAACACCGGCTGGCCGAGGTTGCTGTGCGACAATGTCAGTTGCAAATACATACCCGGTCGAAGCTTTTGTTGAGGGTTTTTCAACAGGATGCGCGCTTTGAAGGTTCGGGTCAGCGGATCGACATTGGCCAGCAGTTCGCTCACCTCGCCTTCAAATCGTTCACCAGGCCAGCTGGCGGAGGCGGCCTGCACCTTATCGCCCACTTTCAACAATCCGGCCTGCGCCTGTGGATAATCGGCAACGATCCACACCGGATCGAGGCTGGCTAGTTCAAACAGCCCCTGCGCGGCCGTCACCTGAGCGCCCTCGAGCACGCTCAGCTTATTCACAAAACCATTTTCCGGTGCCGCTATCTGCACCCGCGGTTCGGGTTTACCTGAACGTTCCACCTGCCGGATCACCACCTCGGGCATAAACAGCAACTGCAACCGCTGACGTGCAGCGGCGGTCAGTGCGCTATCGCCCAGTTTGCGTATTGCCAGATATTCCTGCTGTGCCGCACTCCAGTCAGGGATCCACAGCTGCGCCAGGGCTTCACCCTTTTTCACCTGTTGCTGACTGGCACGCACGTAGAGTTTTTCCACCAGTCCGTTGGCGCGGGCGGCGACAATCTGAACCCCGCGTTCATCGGTGGCGACGCTGCCGAAAGCGTTCAGTTGTGGCTCCAGTTGGCGCAATTGTGCAGCTTCGGTGCGAACGCCCAGGTTCTGCTGTTGCCGGGCGCTGATGGTCACGCCCCCTTCCGGCTCAGCCTCATCGGCATAGCGCGGCACCAATTGCATATCCATAAAGGGCGATTTACCCGGTTGGTCAAAACGCTGCCCCGGCATCATCGGGTCGTACCAATAAAGCACCTGCCGCTCACTCTTGACGGCCGGCGCAGACGCTTCTCCCGCTGCGCCAAACCAGTATCCCGCCAGCCCAGTGCCAATCAGCGCTGCTAACAGCGCCAGCTTGAATTGTATTTTCATTGCATCGATTCCTGAGGGGTGAGATAGCGAATGGCGGCCCAAATCTGTGCCAGTTCCCTGGCAGCCTTGCCGGCGCTGAGGCGACTGTCGAGCAGCGCCCGCCGAGCTTCCAGTACCGCCGACAAATCGCTTTTACCGCTGCGGTACTGCGCTAACAGCAAAGTGACCCGCTGTTGTTGCAGGGGAATAGCCTGCCCCTGTTGGCGCTGCCACTGCGCCTGAGCCGCCTGATATTGCGCCAACAGCGTATCGAGCTGTGCCTGATGATCACGGATCAACAACGTGAGCCGATCGTTGGCCTCCATGCTGCGGGAAACATCAGCGGCATAGTCCTTATCCTGCCGCTGCGAGCGGAACAACGGCAGATCGACGGTAAACATCACCCCGGCCAAATCCTCGTACTCGTCGGCCCGTTTGCCGTAATACACCTCGACGCCGACGTCCGGTATCGCCGCCACCTCTGATTGCGCCGAACGCGCCTTGGCGACGTCCGCCTCACGGCTGGCCTGCAACACCTCGGGGTGTTGACTGATGGCCTGCCGCAATACTTCGCTGTCCGCCGGTAAACGTTCAAAGCGCGGCATGGCCCCGGCGGTATCCGTCGCAGACAGGCCGGTCAACTGCGTCAGACGCGCCTGCGCGACAGCAACATCACGCTGCGCCTCGCTGATGCGATCCTGCATGCTTAGCAGCGTCAGCCTGGCATCCAGCACTCCACTCGCTGGGGTTCCCCCACCGGCTACCGCAGCACGCTGAGTGGCAATCTGGCGTTCACTCTCCGTCACCAGGGCTGAGGCATCCCGCAGGGTTTGCCGACTCAGCGCCAGCGCCAGCCAGGCTTGTGCGGTTTGCTGTTGAAGGCGAGCGCGAATGGTGGCACTGCCCGCATCCGTCTGGCTGGCTTCGGCGCGCAGGGTATCCGCTTTACGCTGACGTTTGGTGCTGCTGACGTAATCCTGCATGATGCCGATTCGTCCCATGGTCATGCCTTCGCGGGTAAAACGCTGAGCGTTGCCGCCCTGCACCGGCACGTTTTCAATGCCGAACTTCAGCTTGGGATCGGGCAACTGCATTGCCGAATCCGCCATGTTCTGCAAGGCGTCAACCTGATGACGATTAGCGGATAACTCCGCCGAATAACCTTCGGCCGCCGTCAATGACTGTTGCAGCGTCAGACCCGCCGCCAGGGTGGCCGGTGCCCAACAGGCAAGCAGCAGCCAGCCCACCCGCCAAGGGTGAGAAAGGATAATGGTCATAACGCCTCCGTTATGGTCGAGCAGCGGCGATGGCGATCAGCTGATAACCGCCGTCGATCGGCAAGAAGCTGAAATCAACCTCGGTACCCACCGGCAATATGGCGAATGAAGGCGATGAAGGGAGCAGGAAGCTCATGGTCATTGGCGGCCAACTGAGCGCAGGAATGGCCTGGTGCGCGATAGACACCTTTCGCTCATCCCAGCTTTTGACGACGCCCTGGCTGTGGATTTCAACGGCAGTTCTTGCGGCAGGATCCTGCATTGCCATATCGGCAGCGCTGGCGCTGAAGGAGAAAAACAGGGCGATCACTACGGCAGCAAATACATTACGCATAACGGGTACTCCATAAAATAGTTAACAAACGCGGAAAACCGTCGGGGACGGCAAAGCGGTTGTCAGAGCTATTCACGGAACCGGCAGAAAACGATCTCTGCCGGCGGACCTGTTATCGGGGACGTTTGCCAGGTATTGGAGGGGACTGAACGAGACGGGAAAGGCGTAATAACGGCCAATTCGCTGCTGGTGGGCAGCGCAGCCAACGTCAGGTTGCTGTGATCCTGTTGGGCTGACTCCGGAACGCAGTGTTTCTCACACAGCGGCTCTTGGGTCTGCATCTGCTGCTGCGACGGCACGCTGTTTTGCATATGCATCATATGCTGAGCCATCGGCGCTTCACCGCTGAACTGCAGGTTGCAGTTGTGGCTGGCCAACGCCAGTTGAGTATTCAACAACAGCCAGCTGACGACCAATAACCATGCGCAGGCCCGCTTTTTAGCAAAGCGCAGGCGGTGCATGGATAAGGAGATGGACGCCAAAGCCGACATCAGATCGTTCCAGAGTGGGAGATGGCGGGAGTATATCGACCCGGACCGGGCGCAGGAATGGAATTTACATCCGCTGACAAAGAACTGCTCATCTGTGGGCCGGTAATATAAATGCCATGACTTCAATCAACTGGCGGCGGATTACCCAAACAAAAAGCCCAGCAGATGCTGGGCTTTTAAACCGGGAGACTCTCCGACGGAAGGTTATTTGGTCAACGCGATAATACCCAGCGTCAGACCGGCAACTGCCGCCGCCCCACCGGCGATGGCGCCAGCGGTTTCCCAGTTGTCCTGCGTAGTGCCTTTCATGCAGGTATTGGTGTGCACCAGACGGCCCTGATCGTCATAGACCGGGACACAAGGGGAATCGGTCGCGCACCCAGCCAGAATGACCGACAGCAATCCAACCGCAATTAACTTTTTCATACTCTTGCCTCAATGTTCGATCACTCTGAAACGCTACGCCGAGTGATATTCGCGCTATTGAGCCATTGTATGCGCAAAAGGCGGAACAAAGCGTTAATGATCCGTCAGGAGATGTAATTTGGGATAACTCCTAGCGGCCCGTCGGCAGGGATTGCAGGCATTAAAAAGCCCGCAAAAATGCGGGCTTGATCCAGAACCTTGAGGCCGGAATTACTTCTGCAGCTTACGCATCACCAGCGTGGCGTTGGTGCCGCCGAAACCGAAGCTGTTGGACATCACGGTGGTCAACTCGCGTTGAGTTGGCTCAGTCACGATGTTCATGCCAGCAGCTTTCTCATCCAGGTTATCGATGTTGATGCTCGGCGCGATAAAGCCGTGTTCAACCATCAGCAGGCTGTAGATCGCTTCCTGCACGCCCGCGGCACCCAATGAGTGACCGGTCATCGCCTTGGTGGAAGAGATTGCCGGGGTGTTGTCGCCAAACACTTCGCGAATGGCACCCAGCTCTTTCACGTCGCCCACCGGCGTGGAGGTGCCGTGAACGTTCATGTAGTCGATTGGGGTATCAACGCCCTGCAGCGCCATCTTCATGCAGCGCACCGCGCCTTCACCTGATGGAGCCACCATGTCGGCACCGTCGGAGGTCGCACCGTAGCCGATGATTTCAGCATAGATGTGCGCACCACGCGCCAGAGCGTGTTCCAGCTCTTCAACCACCACCATACCGCCGCCGCCGGCGATGACGAAACCGTCACGGGCAGAGTCGTAAGTACGAGAAGCTTTTTCAGGAGTGTCGTTGTAGCTGGTGGACAGTGCGCCCATCGCGTCGAACTCACAGGCCATTTCCCAGCACAGCTCTTCGCCGCCGCCGGCAAAGACCACGTCCTGCTTGCCCAGTTGGATCAGTTCAACCGCGTGACCAATGCAGTGTGCAGAGGTTGCGCAGGCAGAGCTGATGGAATAGTTAACGCCACGAATTTTGAACGGGGTTGCCAGGCAGGCAGAAACGCCTGAAGCCATAGCCTTGGTCACCATGTACGGGCCAACGCCGCGCAGGCCTTTGGCACGCATGCCATCGGATCCGGCAACCTGGTTGCGCGGAGAACCACCACCTGAGCCAACAACCAGACCGGTGCGATCGTTGGAAACCTGATCGGCAGCCAGACCTGAGTCCTTGATGGCTTCTTCCATGGAAAGATAGGCATAAACGGACGCGTCGCTCATAAAGCGCATCACTTTACGGTCAATCAGACCCGTAGTGTCCAGTTTAACATCGCCCCATACGTGACTACGCATGCCGGAATCTTTCAGCTCCTGGGAGAAAGTGATCCCAGAACGTCCTTCCTGCAGGCTCGCCAGGACCTCCTGCTGGTTGTTACCAATGCTGGAGACGATTCCCAGGCCAGTAATCACTGCACGTTTCATTCAATACCTCTTCCACAATTTTACATTCGGGATTTTGCATCGCACTTTAGCGTACAGATGTACGCCGAACAAGTCCGATCAGCGTTTTTCAGCTTTATTCTTATCCAGTTTGCGCCATAGCGCCAGCGCCGTTAGAATCCCGTCACCCCTTGAGTTACGAGCAACTAACCGTGAGCCACGCCCCGATCCAAACCGCAGCGTTATCCTGGAATGAACAGGGTACACCTGTTTCGAAACAGTTTGATGACGTCTACTTTTCCAATCAGGATGGGCTGGAAGAAACCCGCTATGTGTTTCTCATGGGCAACCGACTGCCGCAACGTTTTGCCGACCACCCTCGCCCGCTGTTTATCGTGGCGGAAACCGGCTTCGGCACCGGGCTTAACTTTTTGACGCTGTGGCAGACCTTTGCCGGTTTCCGCACGGCGATGCCGGACGCCCCGCTTCAGCGCCTGCACTTTATCAGCTTTGAAAAATTCCCGCTGCTGCAGGCCGATTTGGCGGCGGCGCATGCCCGCTGGCCGGAACTGGCGCCATATGCCGATGAATTACGCGCTCAATGGCCGTTGCCGCTGCCGGGCTGCCACCGCCTGCTGCTGGCCGAAGGGCGCATCACGCTCGATCTGTGGTTTGGCGACGTGAACGCGTTGCTGCCTCACTTCGACGCCAGCATTAACCGTCAAATCGACGCCTGGTTCCTCGATGGCTTCGCCCCGGCAAAGAACCCTGATATGTGGACGGAGCAGCTGTTCAGCGCCATGGCGCGCTTTGCCCGGCCGGGCGGCAGCCTTGCCACCTTTACCGCCGCAGGCTTCGTGCGTCGCGGCTTACAGCAGGCAGGGTTTGATGTCATCAAAACCAAAGGCTTCGGCCAGAAGCGAGAGATGCTGACCGGCGAGTTGCCTGCCGATGCGCCGGCCGTCGCTCACCCTGCTCCCTGGCTGATGCGCCCGGTGGCGGAGAATACCGATGATATCGCCATCATTGGCGGCGGCGTCGCCAGCGCGCTAACCGCCCTCGCCCTGTTGCGACGCGGCGCAAAAGTCACGCTGTATTGCGCAGATCCGCAGCCGGGCGAAGGGGCATCAGGCAACCGTCAGGGCGCACTCTACCCTTTGTTGAACGGCCGAGCCGATGCGCTGGAAAATTTCTTCAGTGCCGCCTTTCCGTTTGCCCGTCGTCAGTACGATGCACTGGTGCGACAGGGCGTGGAATTCGACCATCAGTGGTGCGGTGTGAGCCAACTGGCCTTTGACGAGAAGAGCGCCGGGAAAATTGCCAAGATGCTGGCGGTTGAATGGCCGCAGGCGCTCGCCATGCCGGCCGACCGCGCTACGCTCAGCGCCTTGTGTGGCGTCGACAGCGGTTTTGGCGGCATTAACTACCCGCAGGGTGGCTGGCTGTGCCCGGCCGAGCTGACGCGCAGTGCGATTGCGCTGGCGCAACGGCAAGGGATGCGCTGCCATTATGACGCTACGCTCAGCGCTCTGACCGCCCAAGAGGCAGGTTGGCAACTCAGCTTTAGCCAAGGTGAAATTCGGCAGCATGCGACGGTGATTCTGGCCAACGGCCATCGCTTATCCGAACTGACGCAAAGTGAAGCGCTGCCGGTTTATGCGGTGCGCGGTCAGGTATCCCATATTCCTACCACGCCGCAGCTGAGTGCATTGAAGCAGGTGCTGTGTTACGACGGCTACCTGACGCCGGTGAATGCCAATAATCAGCAGCACTGTATCGGCGCCAGCTACCAGCGCGGCGAGACCGCCACCGAATACCGCGAAGAAGAGCAGCAGGAAAATCGGGCTCGCTTGCTGCGTTGCCTGCCGGATCAAACCTGGCCGCTGGAGGTGGACGTCAGCGACCGCCATGCCCGCTGCGGAGTACGCAGCGCCACTCGCGATCACCTGCCAATGGTAGGTGCAGTGCCCGACTACCAGGCCACGCTAACGCAGTACCAGGATCTGCAACGTCAACACCAATGCGGTGAAGCTATCGCCAATGCGCCGAGCTACCCCAATCTGTTCATGATTGGCGGGTTAGGCTCTCGTGGGTTGTGCTCGGCCCCGCTGGCGGCAGAGATTTTGGCGGCGCAGCTGTTTGGCGAACCTTTGCCGGGCGACGCAGACCTGTTAGCGGCGTTGAACCCGAATAGAATGTGGGTAAGGAAATTACTGAAGGGACGTGCGGTAGCGTAAGAAAAATCACGCAGGGCGCCGGCAACAGCGCCCTGCAGAAACACTATCAGGCGGTAGGCAATGCCGTTTTGTACAGCGTTTCCCACATGCCATACACCAGTGCCTGATCCGGTGGTGACAGTTCACCGGCGGCAATGGCTTTATGCAGGCTGCCTTCCACCTGCGCCTTCAGCGCTTCAGCGGAGTGTTCACCCAGCTCTTCGACCTCGGCAACCGCCAACGTCAGATGACCGCGCAGGTAGCCACCGGCAAACAGTTCATCATCGCTGGCGTGCTCTACCATGTCATCAATCAGCGCCAAAATGCGCGCTTCAAATTCTGCGATCATCAAATTTCCTCTCATACCCTTCATCTTTCAAACTCTAGCGTTGTTGGCTGCGCTCACGCCCCCCAGTCACTTACCTGAGTAAGCTCCTGGGGATTTGTTTGCTTGCCGCCTAGCTACAGCTTGGAAGCTATTGGGTATCTATTTTCAGTTAAACTATAGTCAGTTGAGATCTTCCGGATAGGGAAAATGCTCCGCCGCCAGCGGTGGCGTATTGTAAAACGATTGTAACGCCTGAATAAAGCGTGCAGGTCTTGTGGGTATTCCCTGCTCCAACAACAGCAGCACCCGTTCTCGCACCTTGCGCTGGAAGGCAATGCGATCCGGCTCGCAGTCACCGTTGAGGTTGTCGCAACTGACGTTGAACGGGAAACCGGCGGCGACGCAGAACATCCATTCCAAAGATTGCGGTTTAATTTCCACCGCTTCAAATTCACTTTGCGTCTGTGCGTCTCGCCCGTCCGGGCAGTACCAGTAACCGAAATCTACCAACTTGCGGCGCTGTTCGCCGGCGATGCACCAGTGCGAGATTTCATGCATGCCGCTGGCGTAATAGCCATGGGCAAAAACGATCCGGTTATACGGCAGCTGATCGTCTGCCGGCAAATAGATCGGTTCATCGTCGCCTTTGACCAGTCGCGTGTTGTATTCATCGCTGAAGCACTGATTAAAAATTTCAATCAGTTGCTCATATTGATGGGTAGCCTGTGTGTCTGACATAAATAAAAATCCAATAACCACAAAAATAAAGAGGTAATTATTTCATTTTACCGCTCTTTTAGCATGCTAAAAATGCAGGGCCAGCCACTGCTGAATTTCAGCGCCGTGGTTGTCGTACAAGAGCTTGCAACTCATCACCAGAGAAACGATGACGATCATCGGTCGGATCAGCTTTTGCCCGCGGGTCATCACCATGTGAGCCCCGAGGCGCGCACCGAGCACCTGCCCAACCAGCATCACCAGGCCAATACCCCACAGCACTTTGCCGCCAATGATAAACAACACCAGGCTGCCAACGTTGGAAGTGAAGTTCAGCACCTTGGCGTGCGCGGTGGATTTGGCCAGGTTAAAACCGCACAGCGTCACGTAGGCCAGCGCATAGAAGGAACCGGCACCGGGCCCAAAGAAGCCATCGTAAAAACCGACGCAGCCACCGGCCACCAGCCCGAACGGCAAGGCGCTCAAACGGCGCTGCCGATCGTTTTCCCCCAAACGCGGCGTCAGCAGGAAGTACAGGCCGATGCCGATCACCAATAACGGCAGCATTTGCCGCAGCAGATCGGCGCGCATGTGCTGCACCAGCACAGCCCCGGCAACGGAACCGATCAGGGCCAGCAAAATGGTCAGCTTCTGATCGTTGAGATCGACCGCTCGTCGGCGGATAAAATACAGACTGGCGGAGAGGGAACCGCCCACCGACTGCAGCTTGTTGGTCGCCAGCGCCTGCGCTGGGGGAACCCCCACCGCCAGCAGCGCCGGTACGGTTAACAGCCCGCCGCCGCCGGCGATAGAGTCGATAAAGCCTGCGAGTAACGCCACCACAAACAAAACCCCGAGCATCTCGGGGCCTACGACGAACCAGTCCATTTATACCCCTCTTACTTGAAGCTGCATCTGTGTTGGTTGCACTCACTCACCCGAATCACTTACTCGTGTAAGCTCATCGGGATTCCTTCCCTTACCGCCTTGATGCAACTCCAATTACTTTGGGTATATTATTCCGCAGCGAAATGGTTATCCAGCAAAGCCTGACAGGTCGGCGGTAACGGCGGCGGCACCGGTTTACCCGGTTTGGCGCTCGGCTGATGCGGCACGAACCAGCTTGCCAGCTCGGCACCGCAACCGTCGCCCGGCGGCGGCGTATCCTGTTCTTTACATTCCAGGCTGCCTGCCGGGCAGCGCAGACGCACGTGCATGTGGGCACGATGACCAAACCACGGGCGCACCTTGTGCAGCCAGTCGCGATCGGCACCGGCATCCAGACACAGACGCTGCTTGATCGCCGGGTTAACGAAGATGCGAGTCACTTCCTGATCCTGTGCCGCCGCTTTGATCAGCGATTCAATCTGCGGCTGCCACTGACGAGCAACCACCTGCTTGCCGTCGCTGGAAACCAGATCGATCGGCTGCGGCTTCAGCAACTGCTGCGCACTCCAACGCTGGCGCGGCAACTGTAACCAGATGTCGACATCAAGCCCGGACTGATGGCTGGCATGGCCGCTGCTAAAGCGCCCACCGGCCGGCATCGCCATATCGCCGATCAGCACCGTGCCCAAATTTCTTTGGTTGGCTTTGCTGCTCAGCCGCTGGATAAACGCCAGCAGATCCGGGTGGCCGAAGTAACGGCGTTGATCGGGTCGCATCACCTGATAATCCGGTGAGTTCAGCGGTAACGGCTGAGCGCCGATAATGCAACCATTGGCAAAACCGCCCACTGCCTGCGGCGCGCCGGCCACCGGGTGGTCGATCTTCTGCCACGGCGTCAGCGCCAGGGCGGAGCCCGAAGCCATCAGGGCAAGGATGCCCAACATCCAGTTTTTCATGGGAGTTACCAGCGTGGAACGTTAGAGACCACATCACCGTTTTGCGCACGCTGGCGCAGCAGGTGATCCATCAGCACAATCGCCATCATCGCTTCGGCAATCGGCACCGCACGAATGCCTACGCAAGGATCGTGACGGCCACGGGTGACCATCTCCACCGCTTCGCCCTGACGGTTAATGGTTCTGCCCGGCACCATAATGCTGGAGGTAGGTTTCAGCGCCAGGTGAGCAATGACCGGCTGACCGCTGCTGATGCCACCGAGAATGCCGCCTGCATGGTTGCTCTGGAAGCCTTCCGGGGTGATCTCATCACGGTTTTCGCTGCCGCGCTTGTTGACCACCGCGAAACCGTCGCCGATTTCCACGCCTTTCACCGCATTGATGCTCATCAACGCATGCGCCAGATCCGCGTCGAGGCGGTCAAACACCGGCTCACCGAGGCCAACCGGTACGTTTTCGGCAATCACGCTGACCTTGGCGCCAATGGAGTCGCCCTCTTTCTTCAGCGCACGCATCAGTTCATCCAGGGCTTCCAGCTTATCGGGATCCGGGCAGAAGAATGGGTTCTGTTCAACCTGTTCCCAATCTTTCAGCTCGCAGACCACGTCGCCGATCTGCGCCAAATAGCCGCGCACCTGTACGCCATATTTCTGCAGCAGGTATTTCTTGGCAATAGCCCCTGCCGCAACGCGCATGGCGGTTTCACGAGCCGAAGAACGGCCACCGCCGCGATAATCGCGCACGCCGTATTTTTGTTCGTAGGTGTAATCCGCATGCCCCGGACGGAACACGTCTTTGATAGCGCCGTAATCTTGTGAACGCTGGTCAGTGTTTTCTATCATCAGCCCAATGCTGGTGCCGGTGGTCACACCTTCAAACACGCCGGAAAGAATACGTACCTGATCCGGTTCGCGACGTTGAGTGGTATAGCGAGAGGTGCCTGGACGGCGACGGTCCAGGTCGTGCTGCAGATCGGCTTCGGTAAGCGGGATACCCGGCGGTACGCCGTCTACGATACATCCCAGCGCCACACCGTGAGATTCACCAAATGTGGTGACGCGGAAAATCTGCCCAATACTGTTTCCTGCCATCGCGGCTCCTTACCCTTAATTATTATCTTTGTGGGGCCCGCCAAAGCAGGCCCGAAGAATGCTTAGCTGCGGTAGAGGCTGAAGTGCTCTTTGCAATCCACCAGTTGCTGCTTGGTCAGCATGAACACGCCGTCACCGCCGTTTTCAAACTCCAGCCAGGTGAACGGAATATCCGGATACTGTTCCATCAGATGTACCATGCTGTTACCCACTTCACAAATCAGCACGCCGTCGTCGCTCAGGTAGTCCGGTGCGCAGGCCAGAATACGGCGCACCAGCTTCAGGCCATCGCTGCCGGCCGCCAGGCCCAACTCTGGCTCAAAGCGGAATTCCTGCGGCAGATCGGACATGTCTTCCGCATCCACGTACGGCGGATTGGTGACGATCAGATCGTACTGGATCGCGGGAACATCGCGGAACAGATCGGAACGGATCGGGATCACCTGTTGTTCAACGCCGAGCGCCTGAATATTGCGCTCGGTCACCGCCAGCACGTCGCTGGAGATATCGACCGCGTCAACTTCCGCTTCCGGGAAAGCGTAGCTGCAGGCAATGGCGATACAGCCGCTGCCGGTACACATGTCGAGAATATGGCGCGGCGGGTGCGGGATCAGGGCGCTGAAGCGATCGTTGATCAGTTCGCCAATCGGGGAACGCGGAACCAGCACACGCTCATCAACGTAGAATTCCAGATCGCAGAACCAGGCTTTGTTGGTCAGATAGGCTACCGGGACACGTTCGTTGACGCGGCGGATCACGCGCTCAACGATGCGGTGGCGCTCGCTGGAGGTCAAACGGGCGGTGTGCATGTCCTCTGGAATATCCAGCGGCAGGAACAGGCTTGGCAGCACCAATTGCACCGCTTCGTCCCACGGATTATCGGTTCCGTGACCATAGTAGATATCAGCGGCGTTAAAACGGCTGACCGTCCAGCGCAGCATATCTTGAATGGTGTGCAGTTCGTTCACTGCTTCCTCGACGAAAATTTTGTCCAATTTGCCCTCCGGCAGGCACTGTGATTCATGATTTAGCCGCATAGTTTGCCATGAAGCCCGCGACAAATCACGCTAACCCCTTGCGCTTTTCATTCTGGCGTGAATTTTGCGTCGACAGAGACCCGCGACAAGGTAAACTATCGCGATAAATGATTTCCGGTGAATTCCAAATGAAGAACAAGCACCCTCTGAGCAAAGATGAATTGCAGCTCTTCAGAGAGTCGGTAGTAGACGCAAAAAAGCTGCGTCAGGACACCATCGTCCACCGTAAACCCAAGCCTGTCACCAAGAAAATTGCTCCACAGCGCCTGCTTCAGGAACAGGTAGACGCCAGTTATTATTTCTCGGATGAATACCAGCCACAGTTGGAAGAGGAAGGCCCGACGCGCTATGTGCGCCCCGGTTACAGTGCCTTTGAACTGAAAAAGCTGCGCCGTGGCGATTATTCACCGGAGCTGTTTCTCGATCTTCATGGCCTGACCCAGATGCAGGCCAAGCAAGAGCTGGGGGCGCTGATCGCCGCCTGCAAGCGCGAACACGTGCACTGCGCCTGCGTGATGCACGGTCACGGCAAGCACATTCTCAAACAGCAGACGCCGCTATGGTTGGCGCAGCACCCAGACGTGCTGGTGTTTCACCAGGCGCCCAAAGAATGGGGCGGCAGCGCGGCGATTTTACTGCTGGTCGAACTGGCTGAGTGAACGGCAGAAATGACAAAGGGCGATGTTTGACATCGCCCTTTCGTTTTGGCCCCGCCCTGGGGTGCCTTATACTTTAGCCATCACCTGCGATGGACTCACCTGCCACTCAAATTTACCGTAGCTGCCGTCGGCGGCCAAATCGACATTGGCAATTGCCGAGGTCGCGAACATCGGCGGGCATTCGCCCGGACAGAGTTCCGCCACCAGGTAACCCACCAGCGGTAAGTGGGAGACGATCAGCACCGCGTGAACCCCCTGCTGCGCCAGCGCCTGCAGGTAGCTGCCGACCAGGCTGGCATCTCCGCCCGGCGTCAGCTCAGGCAGCACTTCTTCGCTTGCCGGCAGGGTCAAGGCCTCGCGAACCGTAGCCAGCGTCTGCTCTGCCCGCAGGTACGGGCTGACCAGCACGCGTTCAATATCCACAGACTTGGTATTTAACCAGGCCGCCATCTGACGTGACTCATCACGGCCACAAACAGTAAGAGGTCTTACCGAATCGCTGGCCGCATCAAGTGCCGCCTCTCCGTGACGCATAATCAAAACTTGCATATTGCACCGCTGTTGTTGACAAAATAACGCTATACAGAAACGCCGAGCGTGCTGTATCGCCGAGTTTTACAACCCCAAAGCAAACGCTTTGAAACGATAACGCGCCGTCTCTTTATGGCGGCCGGGCATTTTGCCTGAAAGTTCACGTAAAGAAAATGCTGTTTTTTACATCAATGGCGCCTTAACGGGAATTCAGCGCTCACATAACAACCAATTCAACGGGTTAAATTTTAACCTTCTCATCATGAATTTTATTGATGGCGGCCAGCCTTTCACCGCCATCAGGCTACGTTACCTCGTCCCTATCTCCCTGTATAGGGTCAGGGAATACCGGTATTGCAAGGAGTGATAGTGATCACATGCAACCTTGATCCTACTCTAGTACAAATCACGTCGCCGCGCCGCTCAGGTCCCCTGCGGATAGAAGCGTTCACCCTGCTGAGCCATGCGCTGCAGGCGTTCGCAAGGCGCAAAATATTCACCGTGCTGCCGCTGCAGGTACTCCAGCGTTTTAACCACCTTATCGGCCCCCAACTGATCCATATAGCGGAAAGGCCCGCCGAGGAACGGCGGAAAACCAATACCGAACACCGCGCCGATATCGCCGTCGCGCGCGCTGCGGATCACGCCTTCATCCAGACAACGTGCGGCTTCATTGAGCATCATCATTACGCAACGCTGAGCGATGACGGCCGGTTGTAAATGCGACTTCGGCGTGATGCCCAGCAAAAGATAGACCGAGGTATCGGCGCGCTTGCTCCGCTGACGCTGCTGGCCTTCACTGGGGTAGAGATAAAAACCACGGCCGTTTTTGCGCCCTTTGCGTCCGTCTTTCAACACCGCCTCGAAGGCGGCTGGAGCGGCAAAGCGCGGCCCTAACTGCTCTACCAGCACCGGGATAATCTTGGTACCGACGTCGATGCCCACTTCATCCAGCAGAGTTATCGGCCCAACCGGGAAACCGAAATCCACCAGCGCCTTGTCCAACGCTTCGATCGGCTCACCTTCCAGCAGGCAACGAGTCGCTTCATTTATATAAGGAGCCAGAATACGGTTAACGTAGAAACCGGCGCGGTCGGCCACCACGATCGCCGTCTTGCCCTGCTTGTGCGCCAGCGCTACGGTGGTGGCAATGGTTTCTTCGCTGGTGGTAGCGTGCGGGATCACCTCAACCAACGGCATTTTATCCACCGGGCTGAAATAATGCAGGCCGATCACTTGCTCAGGGCGATGCGCCTTGGCGGCAATCTGGCCAATCGGCAGCGATGAGGTATTGGAGGCAAAGATGGTGTGCGGCGCCGCGTGCTGTTCTATCTCGGCCACCATCTGCTGCTTCAGCGGCAGGTCTTCGAACACCGCCTCAATCACCACGTCCACCCGTTCAAAACCGGTATAATCGGTCGAACCGGAGATCAGCATCATCTGTTTTTGCCGTTCCGCCGGGCGCATGCGTTTACTGCGTACCCGCTTGCCGAGCACGTCCCAACTGTATTTTAACGCGTGGTTAATGCCCGTTTCGTTAACGTCTTTAATCCGCACTGGCAAACCACCCCGCGTGGCGGTCACACAGGCGATACCGCCGCCCATCAGGCCGCCACCCAGAATGCCGATACGGTGCAGTTCATGAGGTTGTGCATTACCACCGCGTTCTTTCTTCAAGGAGGTAGAGGAAAAGAACAGGCTTCGCAACGCGGCGGACTGCGGGGTCATGGCCAATTCGCCAAACGCCCGCGCCTCGGCCTCATAACCGCTGGCGCTGCCGTGATCCAGACCGGTACGCACCACCTGAATAATGCGTTCTGCGGCAGGATAATTGCCGTGCGTTTTCTCCAGCGTTTTCTTGCGCACAATGCTGAACAGCAGGCTTTTACCTAACGGGCCGTTGAGCAAACGCTCCTGCCACGGCAATTCGCGCCGGCTCTGCCAGCCTTGCTTGACCCGTTCGACGGCAGCCTGCAATAAAATTGACTGGGGCACGGCATCGTCCACCAACCCCATGCGCAACGCCTGACGCGCCCGAATGTGTTTGCCGGTCAGGATCATGTCCAACGCCTTGCTGGCACCAATCAACCGCGGCAAACGCTGGGTGCCGCCGGAACCCGGCAGCAAACCAAGCTGCACTTCCGGCAGGCCGAGTGCGGTTTTGTCATCCAGAGAACAAACGCGGCTGTGGCACGCCAGCGCCAGCTCCAGCCCACCGCCTAAGCAGGCGCCGTGAATAGCCGCCACCACAGGGACCTGGAATGCGGCAATCTGTGCCAGCGTACTTTGGCCTTTTTTCGCCAGCGCTTCGGCCTCTTTGGCAGTGGTACAGGCGGCAATCATGCTGATATCCGCCCCGGCAATAAACGAATCCGGCTTGCCGGAGATAATCACCAGCCCTTCCAGCGCCGGATGCTGCTGCGCGCGGATCAGTACGTCGTTGACCTGCTCGACAAACTCGGCCTTCAGGGTGTTTACCTTCTCCCCCGGAACATCGATGGTGATCACACCAATGTTGTCCGGACGAAGGGTCAGTTGAAAGGCCGAGGGTTTGGCCCGCTGTTCATGCAATGCGTTTTCAAAGCTCATTATTCCACCTCTACGATCATTGCGGCCCCTAACCCTCCAGCTGCGCAGGCGGTCGTCAGCCCCAGTCCGCCGCCACGACGCTTCAGCTCGTGCAACGTTTGGGTGATCATGCGCGCGCCGGTAGCGGCAAATGGGTGACCATAAGCAATTGAGCCACCCAATACGTTGAATTTTTCCATGTCCACTTCGCCAATCGCCCGGCTGCGACCCAACTTTTTCTGAGCAAATTCGTCGCTGGCAAACATTTTCAGGTTCGCAAGGGTTTGGGCGGCAAAGGCTTCATGCATGTCGATGAGGGTCAGGTCGGCCAGGCCGATTCCGGCGCGATCCAGCGCCAGCGGCGTAGCGTAAGACGGCCCGAGCAGCATATCTTCCCACACATCGATGGCGGAGAAGGCAAAGCTGCGCAGGTAACCCAGCGGTTGCAACCCCAACTCTTTCGCTCGCGACTCACTCATCATCAGCACCGCTGCCGCGCCGTCGGTCAACGGCGTACTGTTGGCTGCGGTAACGCTACCGTGCTTGCGATCGAATGCCGGTTTCAGCTTTGCGTAGGACGCCAGGCTGGAATCTTTGCGGACGTTGTTGTCTTCGGTGATTTGCGTACGGTATGGCGGCACATAGGCCGTCATCACCTCGTCGCGCAGCAGCCCCTGCTCCCAGGCTTTGGCAGCCAGTTGGTGAGAGCGGTGCGCCAGCGCATCCTGCTCTTCCCGGGTGATGCCGTGGCTTTTCGCCATTTGCTCTGCGGTATCACCCATGCGCAACCCGGTGGAATATTCCGCCACTGCCGGCGGCACCGGCATCAGGTCACGGAACTTCAGTCGGCTAAACAGCTTGAGACGCTGCGACAGGGTACGGGCTTTGTTGACGTCCACCAGCGTGCGCGCCAGCGCTTTACTGACGCCGATAGGCAGAACGGAAGAAGAGTCAGCACCACCGGCGATGCCGATACTGATGCTGCCTGCCATGATGCTTTCCGCCACGTTGGCAATCGCCTGGAAGCTGGTAGCGCAGGCACGCGACACGCTATAAGCATCGGTATGCACGCTCATGCCGGTACCGAGCACGATTTCACGCGCAATATTCGGCGCCTCAGGCATTTGCACCACCTGGCCGAACACCAGTTGTTCAATCAGCGCCGGATCGATACCGCTGCGGGCTAACAGTTCACTTACCGCCGTTTTCCCCAGATCCACCGCCGGAATGCCGTGATAAGCGGTCGCCTGTTTGGCAAAGGGGGTCCGCAGTCCATTTACAATCGCAATACGGTCACCGTGACGGGTCACCAACGGCAGTGCCTTACTCATAAACGCTCCTGAAGAAAATAACGCCAGCGCAACGGTCAAGAAGAGGTCTGACCTGATGGGGTCATTGTTAACCAAATGTTTACATTTGGCAAACCGGCAGAAGTGAAAACTGAGAGCAGGAGCAACTTTCTAGAGGGGGATTGAGGTGGAAGCGAGCGGCGCGGGATGACCCCGCACCGTTTTAAAGCCGTGATTAACGCAGGCCGAGCTGGAAAATCAGGGTTTCTGCCTGGCAGGCGAAGGTGAAATCAGCCACCAGTTCCACGCCACCGTCAACCGGTTTAATGCTACTGCTGATGTCGCAAGGGTCGGATTCCACACCGCGGGCTTTTTCGGTCAGCGTGGCCAACATTTTTTCTGCATCCTGCTGATTGGCAAACACCTGGCTGTAGGAGGCGGTGCAATCGGTATTGTCCATCACGGTACCGACATCAACACAGCAACAGGCGGCAGTTTCCTGGGCACTACATTTATTAATTGGATTGGACATGATTCATTCTCCTCAGGGACCGCCGTTACGCGAGTCCAAATTGCCATTTAGCTACTGGCGCAAAGACACAAGATTCTGCGTTTATTTTACTCTGCGATGAAACCGATCACTAGCACTTACTTTTTATAGGTGTTTTAAGTGATGGAAATCACAAATGAAAATCGACGTCTGCTAAGGAATGGTAAGAATATTGTTATGCATCGCTGGTTTTTTGTTATGCAGATCTCCTTTTTGATATCAATTTGGAAATATCTCAAAAACATTGTTGCAACATTTTCACAGGTCGGACCTATAATTCAGCCACTGGTCTGATTTGTCTGAATGATAACGGACCCTACAATCCCGCGCTCCTTGTTACTTTAAGTAACATAGTTTAAATAATAAACACATAATGAGGTTTTGGTCATGAGCCAGAAAAACCTATTTACTAAATCAGCTCTCGCAGCTGCAGTGGCAATTATTTCTTCAAACGTGTCTGCCGCAGGATTCCAGCTGAATGAGTTTTCATCAGCTGGTTTAGGACGTTCGTATTCTGGCGAGGGCGCCATGGCGGATACTGCAGCTTCCGCCAGCCGCAACCCGGCCCTGCTGATGATGTACACCCGCCCGGAACTCTCCCTAGGTGCGGTGTTTATCGATCCGGATGTAGACATCTCCGGCAAGTCACCTTCCGGTGCCAGCCTCGACTCCAAGAACATCGCCCCTACCGCCTGGGTGCCAAACCTGCATTATGTTCAACCGATTAACGATCAGTTTGCCGTAGGCGGCTCGGTCACCAGCAACTACGGCCTGGCGACAGAATTCAACGACGGTTATACCGCCGGGGCTTACGGCGGTAAAACTGACCTGACCACCGTCAACCTGAACCTGAGCGGTGCCTACCGTCTGAACCAACAATTCAGCTTCGGCCTGGGCTTTGACGCGGTTTACGCCAAAGCCAAGCTTGAGCGTTATGCCGGTGAATTGCCGAAGCTGCTCGCAGCACAGGGTATGCAGAGTGGAAAGCTTACGCCGCAGCAGGCACAGCAAATCGGCGGCATCCCGGCAGATACCCAGATTTCGCACCTGAAAGGTGACGAATGGGGCTTTGGCTGGAACGCCGGTATTCTGTACGAAGTGGACGAAAACAACCGTTACGGCTTCACTTACCGTTCCGAAGTGAAAGTCAAATTTGACGGCGACTACAAAAGCAGCCTACCGTCGGCTTATAACCCACTGCTCGTTCCTGCCGGCCTGCCTTATGGCACCAACGGCAGCACCATCCCAGGCTCTCTGGATCTGAACCTGCCGGAAATGTGGGAAATATCGGGTTACAACAAGGTTGCACCGCAGTGGGCTATCCACTACAGCCTGGCTTACACCAGCTGGAGCCAGTTCCAGGAGCTGAAAGCTACCGGCAACAACGGTCAAACGCTGTTTGAGAAGCACGAAGGCTTTAAAGACGCTTACCGCATCGCACTGGGTACTACCTACTTCTACGACGATAACTGGACCTTCCGTACCGGTATCGCCTTCGATGACAGCCCGGTGCCGGCCCAGAACCGTTCTATCTCTATCCCGGATCAGGACCGCTTCTGGTTGAGCGCAGGTACCAGCTACGCATTCAACAAAGACGCCTCTGTTGACGTCGGTGTTTCCTACATGCACGGCCAGAAAGTCACCATCAAAGAAGGTCCATATACCTTCGAATCCGTGGGCAAGGCCTGGCTGTACGGCGCCAACTTCAACTACCGCTTCTAATCTTTTCGATGACGAAGTCAGGAGCGCCCTTCTTAGGGCGCTTTTTTTTGCCCGCCGATCTCAAAGCATAAAAAAACCCGCCATCAAAGCGGGTTCTTTCTCTTCGCCAAGCGAGATTACTGCGAGTCGATCTCGTCCAGATCGCCCTGGATCGCCTGAGCGTTCGGGTTGATCTCAGGTTTCAGCGAGCCGCCGTTCGCCAGGAAGTCGTTACGCTGGAAGTAGGCTTCGCGCACCATCAGGTACGGATCGGAAGAGTTGCGCAGCAGGCCGTCGGAATCCAACAGCTCGGCACGGGTTTCAATCCCTTCAACCACCCATTTGCCCGCCGACATCCAGAAGGTCAGGTAGCTCAGCACCGGATAGACCGTATCCGCCCAGTCACCGCCCTCTTCACGCAGGGTGAAACTGCCGTAGCCCGGCAACATCACATAAGGACCGTAGCCGACGCCATAATGCCCCAGGGTGCTGCCGAAACGGTTAGGCTCTTCGCGAGCCAGTTTCGGGTTAGCCATCCCGGCCACGTCGATCAGACCACCCATCCCCAGAAGGGTGTTGAGGAAGAAACGGTTAAAGTGGATCATCCCCTTATAGGGGTCGCCTTTCAGGAAGGAGTTGACCATGCTGGCCGGTTCTTCCAGGTTAGACGTAAAGTTGCTTATCCCATTACGCGCCGGCATGGGCAAGTAGTTGCGCCAGGCCACGGCCACCGGGCGAAGTACATACGGATCCAGGACGTTATAGTTGAAGTTGAACATCGTCCGGTTAAATCCTTCCAGAGGATCGGATCGCCCTTGTGGTTCATCTTGTGGCGCGCTGGCACAGCCCACCAATAATACCGTTGTGAAAGCCAGCCCAGTCAGGCGAAAGTTCATATTTTTCTCCATAAAAACACGTTCGGTCTTTTTATTTAAGGGACCTGTTTGTTTATCTGAACGTCAATCTGCTCTTTACCGCTGAAATTCTGCAGCGCACTCTCGCCGAACCAATCACCCGCCTGTGGCGTGGCCAGACCATCCTGAGAAATTCGCACCCGCACCTTGACCTGATGCTGAGCCGAAAGCAGGCGTTCAGGCATCATGGCGTTGCTGTCATCCAGAGAAAATGACAGAGGGAAACGGCTTAAGGGCAGTTGTTTTACCGCAACCGGCACTGGATTGGTGCCATCGGTCACTGAAATTACCAGCGTCCCCTGCTGCGGCAAAGCGTTCGTCGCCTGTGGCGATAACGTCACGTTAATGCCAAGTTTAACAGTTTCTTCGCCCGCCTGTGTTTTTGCTTGTTCAATGCTGCGCTTTATCACTTCGGCGCGTTGATCATTGGCTGGCAACAGCTTCAGCATAACCTGCCAAGCGCCAATCGCCTGCTTGAAATCCCCCTGTTCGAAGGCGTTGAACGCCAACAGGCTCAGCACGCGCATATTGGTGTGATCTTCGGCGATCATCTTGCGCAGCATCTGAGTGGCCTGCTTGTTATCCTCCGGATCGTTGGATCTCGTCAAGACTTCCGCGTAGCCGAGGCGGACTTCCAGACTATTCGGATCAAGTTGATAAGCATGAGCAAATGCCTGAGTGGCGGTGGTGGCGTTATTCAGCGCCATCCCCACGCGACCCAGCATCATCCAGTCGTTGATATTGCGATCGTCCTGCTGCAACGCGGTACGCAGGCCCAGCCCGAGGCGAGCAATCTCTTCCATGCTCAACGGTTTGGCGCGCTCATTAGCGACGCGCGCGCGCAGATCCGGCATTTGCGCCTCGACCTGTTGCCAGTCCAATACCTGCGCCAACCCACCGGTTTTCAGATAAAAGCCAAGGGTGACCACCACCAGCAAGGCAACCCCAGGCACCAATGCCCAGCGGTTAATGGGTTTCTCCTGCGTATCCTGCTGGCCGGGGATGTCATTGAGCAGGTTTTGCTGCAGCTCTTTCACCAGTTCAGGGCGCTCAGCAACCACGCCCTGCTGTTCGTCCTGCTCCAGCTCATGCAGACGATCCTGATAAAACGCCTTGTTCAGCGTATCGCGGCTCGCCGCGGTGCTTTTACCGCTGTGGCGCATCGCCGGTACCACCAGCAACGCCGCAGCGCCCACCAGCAGGACAATAATAATCAGCCAAAAAGCCATTAGGGTTTCTTCCTGTCAGTCTCTTTCAGCAGCGCCGCCAGACGCTGTTGCTCCTGTTCGGAGAATTCATCGTTAGCGTTAACGGCACCGGTACGACGGTGGCGAGTGCGCAGTATCACTACCGCACCGCCGATCAACACAAACAGCAACGGGCCTACCCACAGGATCAGCGTCGCCGGGGTCACCGGCGGTTCGTAGGTGACGAAATTACCGTAGCGCGCCACCATATAGTCGATAATCTGCTGCTTGTTCTGCCCCTGCATCATCAACTCGTACACCTTGGTACGCATATCGGCCGCTATGATGGCGTTGGAATCGGCGATGCTGTTGTTCTGGCATTTCGGGCAGCGCAGCTGTTCGGTCAGCTCCCGGTATTGCTGTTCCTGCTCGACCGAATTGAACCGATAAGTGTCGATAGCCGCCGCGGCGCTCCAACTCAGTAACGCGGCAAATATCAGGGTCAGCAGCCTCATGCCTCACCCCCATATTTTTTGTACAGCGGCAGCACTTCCTGCTGCCAAACGCGCTCGTTCATGTCTCCGGCGTGGCGGTAGCGGATAATGCCCTGCCCATCGATCAGGAAGGTTTCCGGTGCGCCGTACACGCCCAAATCCAACCCCAGCATGCCGTCGCCGTCGTACAGGCTGAGCGCGTACGGGTTGCCCAGCGAGTTCAGCCAGGTCACCGCTTTGCCGCGATCGTCTTTATAGTTCAGCCCCACCACGCGGATACCGCGCGCGGCCAGCGTATTGAGGTATTGATGTTCGGCGCGACACGTTGGGCACCAGGTCGCCCAGACGTTCAGCAGCATGGGTTTGCCATTGCGCAGCACCGCCTGGTCGTAAGTCTTGCCAGGCTGGTCGAGGGATTCCAGCTTGAAAGCCGGCACCGGCTTGCCGATCAACGCCGATTCCAGCATGGTCGGGTCTTCGCCACCGGCGTTGCGCGTCAGCTGCACCATAAACGCCGCCACCAGCAGCAGGAACAGGATTAATGGGATAAACAGCAGTTTACGGTTCATGCCTGCTCCTCCAGCTTGCCTTCACGCTTGAGTTTTTTGCTCATCCGATAGCGCGGGTCGAGAATGCACAGGATACCGCCCAGCGCCATAAACACCCCGCCGAACCAGATCCAGCGTACGAAAGGTTTGTAGTACAACCGCACTGCCCAAGAGCCGTCGTCTAGCTCTTCGCCCAGCGCGGCGTACAGGTCGCGGCTGAAGCCGCCGTCAATCGCCGCTTCGGTCATCATGCTGCGCGCCACGCTGTAATAGCGTTTTTCCGCGTGCAACGTCGCTTCCGGTTTGCCGTTGCGCGTGACATCAATAATGCCGACGCCGCCGCTGTAGTTCGGCCCACGAATATCGTGCACGTCACGGAACACAAAGTGATAGTTATGGATATCCACGCTGTCGCCGGCTTTCATGCGGACATCACGTTCCACACTGTAGTTTTGGCTGAAGGCAATGCCGATTACCGTTACCGCCACGCCAAGGTGGCCCAGCACCATCCCCCAGTGGCTGCGGGAGAGATGGCTCAGCCCACGCCAGAAACCGTGGCGATGCGTTGCACGTTCGTGCAGCTCCATCAGCGTCAGGATTATGACCCAAACGGCCATGATCAGCCCCACCACCGTCATGCCGGCGATGCTGTCTTGCAACAGCCACGGCAGCAGGATCGACAGCACCAGCGTAATCACCAGCGCCACGCTCAGGCGACGCCACAGCTTGGTCGGCTCGTCGCGGCGCCAGCGCACCAACGGGCCAATCCCCATCAGTAACGCCATCGGTGCCATCAGCCAGGTGAACATGGTATTGAAGAACGGTTCGCCGATAGAAATGCTGCCCAGGCCCAACTGCTTATGCACCAGCGGCAGCAGCGTCCCCAACAGCACCACCAGCATGGCAGCGATCAGCAGTACGTTATTGCCCAGCAAGAAGGTTTCACGCGAGAAGGTTTCGTGCTGCACCCGGCTGCGCACTTGCCCGCCCTTGACCGCATACAGCAGCAGAGAACCGCCTATCACGATCACCAGATAAGCAAGGATAAACATGCCGCGTGCCGGGTCGGAAGCAAAGGAGTGCACTGAAACCAGCACCCCGGAGCGCACCAGGAAGGTGCCCAGCAGGCACAATGAGAAGGCGGTAATCGCCAGCAATACCGTCCAGGCTTTGAAAGTGCCGCGTTTTTCGGTCACCGCCAACGAGTGCATCAGCGCGGTACCGGCCAGCCACGGCATAAATGAAGCGTTCTCGACCGGATCCCAGAACCACCAGCCGCCCCAGCCCAGTTCATAATAGGCCCAGGCGGAGCCCAGCACGATGCCCATGGTGAGGAACACCCAGGCGGCCGTGGTCCAAGGGCGCGACCAGCGTGCCCAGGCCGTATCCAGGCGACCGGCCATCAGTGAAGCGATGGCGAAAGCAAAGGCCACCGAGAAACCGACATACCCCATATACAGCAGCGGCGGATGGAAAATCAGGCCGATATCCTGCAGCAGCGGGTTAAGGTCGCTACCGTCGATCGGGAAGTTCGGCAGCGTACGGGTGAAGGGGTTGGAGGTCATGATGATAAACAGCAGGAAACCTGCCGTGATCATGCCCATCACCGACAATACGCGCGCCACGGCATCTTGCGGCATCGAACGGCTGCACAGCGCCACCGCCAGCGACCAGCAGCTCAGCAACAGCACCCACAGCAGCAGCGATCCCTCGTGGGCGCCCCAGGTGGCGGCAATGCGATAATACACCGGCAGTTGAGTATTGGAGTTGGCGGCCACATAGGCCACGGTAAAATCATTAACGACAAAGGCGTGCACCAGACAGATGAACGCCAGGGCGATAGCGGCAAACATGCCGTAGGTCAGTGGGCGCGCCACCGCCATCATGCGACGGTCCTGACGCGCCGCGCCCCACTGTGGGTAAATGCTCAGCAGCAGCGAAATCGCCAGCGCAAGGCATAGCAGAAAACTTCCCGTTTCCGGCATCATGATTTAGCGCCCTCGTTCTGCGGGGTGGCGTAGGCCGAAGCCGGTCCCTTATGGTTTTCTTTCATCGCGTCGGCCACTTCCGGCGGCGTGTATTTTTCATCGTGTTTCGCCAGCACTTCACGCGCATTCACCACGTTGCCTTCGCCCAGCACGCCCTGTGCCACAACGCCCTGCCCCTCACGGAATAGATCCGGCAGAATGCCGGTGTAAGTGACGTCGATTGCACCGCGTGCATCATAAACTTTGAAACTGACCTGCAGCGTTTTCTGATCGCGCTTTACCGAACCCGGCATCACCATGCCACCGATGCGCAGGCGTTGGCCCACCTCCGGCTTCTCATGATTTTCGCCCTTGCCCTGCAGAATTTCGCTTGGGGTATAAAACAGATCGATGTTGGAGCGCAGCGCATACAGCATCAGGGTCGCGGTCAGCGCAACGCCGATCAGCACTACGATCGCCAAATACAGGCGACTTTTACGACGAGGATTCACAATGATTTCTCCCGCGGGTTAGCGGTTTTTTGTTTCGACTGCTGCGAATGACGAATACGTCTTTCGCGTGCCTGACGGCGTCCAATCTCATCCAGCAATTGCCGGCGCTGCCAGAAAGTGTGGGCCACCAGCCCCAGCAACGAGAGCAGGGTTACGGCTACCGCCAACCAAACGTAGAAGGCATAGCCGCCCATGGCGAAAAACGCCTGCCAGGAAGTAAAGGCTGCATTCATGGTTGACGCTCCTTGTTAACCAGCCCTGCCACCCAAGGGCGCTGGCGTTCCTGAGACAAAATCAGATTGCGCAAGCGCAGCAAGGTGAGAGTGATGAAAAACAGCAGGTAACCGAGTATTGCCCAACGCAGCGGGGTGCGCATGCTTGGCGCGATGCTCTGTTGCATATTGGTGGAACCCTGATGCAGCGTGTTCCACCATTCGACCGAGAAGTGAATGATCGGGATGTTCACCACCCCGACCAGCACCAGAATGCCGGCGGCGCGGCCCGCCAGGCGGCGGTCCTCAAAGGCGTTGTACAGCGCAATAATGCCAATATAAAGAAACAGCAACACCAGTTCAGACGTCAGGCGGGCATCCCACACCCACCAGGTGCCCCACATCGGCTTGCCCCAGGCGGAGCCGGTGACCAGCGCAATAAAGGTAAACACCGCGCCGACCGGTGCCATCGCCGCCACCACGGTATCGGACATTTTCATCTGCCACACCAGGCCGATAAACGCCGCTACCGCCATTGAGCCATAGATCCCCATCGACCACATCGCCGCCGGCACATGGATATACATGATGCGGAAGCTATCGCCCTGCTGGTAATCCTTGGGTGCGAAACCGAATCCCCAGACCCAGCCCAGCAACAGGCAAGCCGCTCCGGCCAGTCCCAGCCAGGGGATAAAGCGGCCACAGACGTGATACAGCCGTTCAGGCTGGGCAAACTGATGTAACCATTTCCACATTGTCGTCATTGCTCACGGTAAATTTATACGGTGGCCGCCCCGTTTACCGGGGCGACGAAAATTGCTTGTGCGGTGGAACACGCTCTTGGTGGCGTTAACCCGCGTTTCAATAAGTTAGCTAGTGCACGCTCACTCGCAGCGCCGCTGCGGTGGCGAAAGGCGCCAGCGTTATGCTTCCCGCCAGCATCGCGCCCAGTATCGCCAGGTAACCGTCTATCGGCATGCCCATAGAGGCGGCGTCGATGGCGGCGGTGGAAAATATCAGCACCGGGATATACAGCGGCAGCACCAGCAGGCTCAGCAGCACGCCCCCCTTGCGTAACCCGACGGTCAGCGCCACGCCGATAGCGCCAATCAGGCTCAGCGTCGGCGTACCCAGCAACAGCGTAAACGCCACCGCCAGCCAGGTGTGAGTGTCCAATGACAGCAGCAGCGCCACCAGCGGCGACAGGATCAACAGGGGTAAGCCTGTTACTACCCAGTGAGCACACACTTTGCCTAACACCGTCATCGGCAGCGGCGTTGGCAATAACAACAGTTGTTCCAGCGAGCCGTCGAGGAAATCATCGCGAAACAAACGCTCCAGCGACAGCAGGGCCGCCAGCAGCGCCGCGACCCAGATAATCCCCGGCGATATACGCGCCAGCAGTTGCGGTTCTGGCCCAATCCCTAACGGAAACAGCGTGATAACGATCAGGAAAAACCACAACGGATTAACGATTTCCGACCCTTTGCGAAAGGCAATCTTCAGCTCACGGCGCAATACAGTCAAAAACATTAAAGAGTCTCCACGCGGTTTTCCGTCAGGTTTATTTTCCCTACCGCCTGCGTTGCGCCGGCCAAATCCTGATGCGTGGTCAACAATACCATGCCGCCCTGCTGAGCATGTTGCTCAAAAAGGCTTATTAATTCAGCCACACCCTGCTTGTCTATCGCCGTCAGCGGCTCATCCAGGATCCACAGCGGACTACTGCTGAGCCACAACCGCGCCAACGCCACACGCCGCTGTTGACCGGCGGAAAGCTGCGCCACCGGTAAATCCTCATAACCCACCAGACCGACCTGCTCCAGCGCCTGCCAAATGGCCTGACGATCGGGCGCACCGCGCACCGCCTGGTAAAACTGCAGGTTCTCAAAGGGCGTCAACATGGTTTTAATCCCCGGCTGATGGCCGAGGAATAACAAATCCTGATAATAACGTTCGCGATGACGCAACGTATTTTGCCCGTGCCAGCAGACTTCTCCGCTTTCCGGTCTTGCCAGGCCCGCCAGAATGCGCAGCAGGCTGGTTTTTCCCGCGCCGTTCGGCCCTTCTACCTGAATAATGTCGCCCGGTTTTACCGTAAAGCTTAACGCGCTAAACAGGGTGCGTTCATCACGGACGCAACTCAGATTTTTAGCTTCCAGCATCGGGAGAACTCATATTTTTCTTTGGGATAGCGATCATAGCATAAGCCATCTGTGGCTCGTAGCCCGCAGCCGGTCACTCAACTACTCCAATAGGGGTAATATTGCGCCCCAGATCAAAAATGCGTAGAAAAACCCGGCAACGTTAAACTCTTGTTACTTTTTTCTGCAATTTGCCACATCGCTTTCACAGCGTCCCTGAGCCAACTACGCTTAATCATGATCATGACCCTGACAGTCTTTGATGGAGATAACGGATAATGAGCAATCAGCAGCAGCGCCCGGATGCAGAGCAGGAAAATAGCCTGCAAGTAGAAAGCAAAGAGCATGAACAGGGCAAGAGCGAAATTGAGGTAAAGGAAGAGAACCTGCCCTCGCGTGCAGCGGCGGTGCATGAGCTGATCCGCATGGAAGGCGAAAAAGAGCTGGAGCGCGACTGGCTGGCGCTACTGTGGTCAGCGGTGGCCGCCGGGCTGTCGATGGGGGCCTCACTGATGGCGAAAGGCATCTTCCACGCCCGCCTGCCGGACGATCCCAGCCGCTTCTTTATCGAAAATATCGGCTACACCTTTGGCTTTATCATCGTGATCATGGCCCGCCAACAGCTGTTTACCGAAAATACCGTCACCGCGGTACTGCCGATAATGCAAAAACCGACGCCGAGAAACCTCCTGCTCCTGTTTCGCCTGTGGGGCGTGGTGCTGCTGGGGAACCTGGTGGGGACCGGGCTGGCGTCACTGGCGTTTATCCACATGCCGATTTTCGACGAGAACACCCGCAGTGCCTTCGTTAGCCTTTCGGAAGAAGTGATGAAAAACTCGCCGTCTGAAATGTTCGCCAACGGCATTCTGGCAGGCTGGATCATCGCCACCATGGTGTGGATGTTCCCTTCCGCCGGGGCCGCCAAGATTTGGGTGATTGTACTGATGACCTACCTGGTGGCGATCTGCGATCTGACCCACATCGTGGTGGGATCGGTAGAGATCCTTTATCTGGTGTTTAGTGGCGTCATTCCCTGGCATGATTTTATCTACCCGTTTGCTATTCCAACGCTGGCCGGCAACATTATTGGTGGCACCTTTATCTTTGCGTTGATGAGCCATGCACAGATCCGCAACGACATGAGCGACAAAAACAAGGCAGAGCGGCTGGCGGCGGAAAAACAAACCGGCAAGGCGAGAAAACCGTGATCGCGATCAGCGCAGCGCGTGAAAATCACCGCATATTGGCGAGGGAATGAGCAAACGCACCGCTAAGCGCTTATTCTGCGGGTAAAAAAAGGTATACTGCCCCGGCAGCCTAGGTTGCCGGCCCGCAGCGTCCCCGTAGTTAAACGGATATAACAAGCCCCTCCTAAGGGCTAGTTACTGGTTCGATTCCAGTCGGGGACACCATAAATTTATATACTCGCCTCTGCCTCCCCCACCAACCCCGACGTACGCCCCCTCAAATCCTGAGCGATTTATCGAACTTCAAATTTGGTCAATAAACCCCGTTTTATCAGAATGATGCATCCTCTCGTCCACAATCTGGCACAACGTCGAATATTAAAGGTATAATCTCAGATACTATTTGATCGATTTTAGAAACGAACATGACAAAGCTGACATTACAAGAGCAGATGCTCAAAGCGGGATTAGTAAGCAGTAAAAAGCTGGAGAAAGTACAAAGAACCACGAAAAAATCACGCGTTCAGGCTCGCGAGGCAAGAGAAGCCGTTGAAATCAACAAAAAGGCGCAAATAGAGCGCGATAAACAGCTGAGTGAACAGCAAAAGCAGGCCGCTTTATCTAAAGAATATAAAGCCCAGGTAAAACAGTTGATTGAAATGAACAGGATCGTCATTTCAAATGGTGACATTAGTTATAACTTCACAGACAACAATTTAATTAAAAATGTACGCGTGGATAAACTGACTCAATCTCAGTTAATTAATGGGCGTCTCGCCATTGCACGGCTGGTTAGTGATAATAACCCTGAGGGTGAATATGCTATTATCCCTGCGGTCGTGGCTAATAAAATTGCACAGCGCGATGCAAGCTATATTGTACTGAGCGCTGAACTCAGCCAGGAAGCCAAAGACGAAGAAGATCCTTACGCCGATTTTGTCGTCCCTGATGATTTGATGTGGTAATCAGAACTTTAGGGCAACGGACTCTCCCTCTTGCCCTAACATCAAAAATCCGTATTCCTGCCGCACCACGAAAAGATCACTTACTGCAAATCAATGATTAGTGTCCACAGGCTAAAAAAATATTTTCATCACGCTTAAAACTGACAAATTAAACGGTCACACCTACAGCATTAAAAAACTTAAAATCGTATTTTAGTTCCCTCCGTTAAAATGTTAATATTGGCAAATGATCCGGATGGAGTAATAGCATGTTTCCCAACAAAAAATATTCACGACGAGCAAATCCGCTGACCAGCTATCAATTTTCTCGTCTGCATACTTTTGAATGCGTCGCCCGTCATTTATCTTTTTCACTGGCGGCAGAAGAACTGTCTATTACTCCCAGCGCTGTAAGCCACAGAATTAACCTGCTGGAGAAAGAGCTGGGGTTTCTTTTATTTCAACGATTCCACCGCAGAATTACGCTAACGCCGGATGGCGAGAGAATGCAATGGGCGTTAAATCATTCCTTCGATGCCCTGACACAGGAAATCCTGGATATCAAAAACCGCGAGCTGACGGGCAGCCTGACCATTTATTCTCACCCGTCTCTGGTCCAGTGTTTGCTGATACCCCGCATCGGCGATTTTATTGCTCTGCATCCGACCATTCATTTAAACATTCTCACCGGGCAGGAAAATATCAATCTGGCCAATCGGGGCGTGGATTTAGCCATGTATTTTGGCCGTCCACCTTCGGATAAACAGCTGGACGAAATCTTTATGCGAGAGTCCATGGTTCCAATCTGCACGGAGAAATACGCCAAAACGCATAACCTTTATAATGCGCCTGGGAACCTGGCAGACTGCACTCTATTGCATGACAGATACAACTCCGGTGAAGACGAGTGGCAAATCTGGTCACAGCATTTTGATTTGGGCCTGGATACCGACGCCAAAAGCATGGAGTTCGACCGTTCGGACCTGGCGGTGTTGGCGGCAACTCAGCATCTTGGCGTGGCGATGGGGCGACTCAATCTGGTGCAGGACTGGATCAAAAGCGGCGAACTGATTATCCCGTTTACCGACATGATCTTGCCCTGCGAACACAGCTATTTTATGTCGACGCTCTCTGGGCGTCAGTGGCCTAAGATTATCGCATTCAAAGAATGGATGATGAAAATAACCCCTCTGGTCTGAGGGGCCAAAGGCGAAAAGATCGAAATGATCACCATTTTTTCGGAGTATACGAAAACTCAAGCGCACAGCTGTACAATCGTCCGGCCTTTGAATAATAAATATGCTTGCGGCTGTTATCCCACACCACAGCATAGTTATTAGCAAAGTTTATTATTTCAACCGGAGTTTGGTTTGATAATTTCCCCCGTTTCGTATTTTTCACCACAAAGAAATCACCATTATCGCTTAAGGTGATCAAAGGATAACCCCAGGCATATTTTGACACTTGTACGGTAATAATGAATTGGCTTTCACAGTTTATCTGATAGGTATGAATATCAACGTCCATAGTTTATATTTTTGGTGCAATCCTTCTGGTAAAATAAAACAAATATGAGCAGCTCACGACAATAAGCCCCAAAACGATCAGCACTGAACCCAAGACGAACTCGATCTGCAGCGGTTCTCCCAAGATCACCACACCGGCCAGAATGCCAAAAATAGGCGTCATAAACGTCAGAATACCCAGCGAAGAAGCCTGGTAATGACGCAGCAGGGAGAACCAAATTAAATAACTGATAAATGAGACGATAACCGTTTGAAATACCAAACTGCTCCAGGCCACGGAACTCAGCGTGAAATGTACGTTCTGCATGGTCATCGCCAGCAGGGATAGCACAATGCAGGCGCCCGTCAGTTGGAACAGCAGCGTCTGTTTTGACGAGCAATTCGCCAAACCGGTTGTTCGAATAAGGATTGTAGAGCCGCCCCAAGATAAGCCCGCTAATAAGCCATAAATATCCCCACGCAGCTGATTCACGCCCCCAGAGCTCTCGCCCATAGCGGAAATCGCAAGCACCACACCGCCGAAAGCGATGGCAATACCGGCCCACTGTACAGCCGACAAACGTTCGTGCCTGATGAAAAAATGCAGTCCTATGGCAGAAAAAAGGGGAGCCGTGTACAGAAAGACCGCCATGTGCGAGGCGCTGGTATAGCGCAAGCCTTCAGAAACGAAAAAGAACTCCAGCGCGAACGAAAGCCCAACGCCAAAACCGGCTAACAGCGTGCGGGGATCGAATAAAAACTTTTCGCCTTTAAAACGCGCCAAGAGATAGACTGCCAAAGCGGCAATCCCTGATCTGATGGCAATTTGCAGCACGGCGGAAATATCCGGCTCGGCTGCCTTGATCGCCACCTGCTGCAGCCCCCATATGGCACATATCATCACCATGGCGGCGCCGGCTTTGCCGTCTATATTATTTCTGGCACTCATCTAGCCTCCCGCAAACCGCTGAGTTATAAAAGCACGCCTCCCTCACCACGAATAATCAGGTGATATACAATAAAATCGAGGGAAGCCGAAAAAATTATTCTTTAAAGACCAATATTTCCTGGTACATTTTAATCACTTCACTGTCGCTGTCAGTATCCCCGGTATATTCAGTTTGTTGTGCCACATGAATGACCTTCCAACCTCGTTTAGCGAGATCCGGAATAGTCATGCGGCCAATGTCGCGACAGTTAAACAAGGTATCATCACTCAGCCGCATCTCCCCGACACTGGCATAATCATAAGATTTTGACTGACAAACATGCGATTCAGCCGCCATTAACGGCATTGAAAAAAGCCCGATTAACAGTATGAAACATCCTTTCATAATAACCTCCACAACCCTTATCAATTTTATCTGACTTGTAAATAACCCGTATTAAATAACAAGGCGTAAAATCCATTTAAATATATTTCGTTACGATGAAATTACACGGTATATGCCATTCTCTGACAAGTGATAAATATAGAGCTTTGTGTTAGATGAATTCATCCGAAGATTGACCTCCCCCACGCCCTCCAGCTGAGCATTTTTCGCTCACCTTGCCTCTCCCCAGCATCGAGCCGGTTAAAAACAAACCAAATAATTAGCAAGAAAAGTAACTCATTGTGACGCACATTGTGTTACATATGCGTTCCGCTTTACTCACGCCAAAAAACAATGAAAACGCTCAGAAAAAAGCCTGGGCAACTCACTGATGCCAGAGGGTTTCGGAGAGGTTGGCAATCTATACACAGGGATAAAAAATGACATACAAATTGCGCACATTAACTCAGGCTATAGCTCTGGGACTGGTTGTTGGCAGTGCTTCTTTCGCTGCCCAGGCTGAGATCACATTGTTGAAGCAGGACCCACAGGCCGGCGATCCGTTGAGTCGTCTTAACTTTACCGTTGGCGGCAGCATCCGCCCGCAGTTCAACAATATGACCGGCGATGGCGATAAGGGCTCTTACAAACGTAACGGTTTCGACGGCGGCACCCGCTTCCGTTTTGCCGCCGATTACTACCTGTTCGACGATATTAGCTGGATCAGCTATTACGAGCTGGGTGTCAATATTCCTGCGCTGTTCAACTGGGATAACCACTACGCCGACGGCGCCAATGACACCAGTCGCCGTATGCTCTACACCGGCCTGAAAAGCAAAACCTGGGGACAACTGACCTTCGGCCAGCAAAACAGCATTTACTATGACGTGGTCGGTGCCAAAACCGATATCTGGGACTATGACATGTTGGCTCAGGCGCCAGGCAACGGCATCAACGGCGATTACGACGGTTCCTACCGTTCACGCAAGATGCTGAAGTACAAAAACAGCTTCGGCGATGCGGATGTTTATGCCTCTTACCTGTTCAGCGATGGCGAATACCTGCCGGGCAACGGTCTGCGCTATAAACGCCAGGGCGGCGGCTCACTGGGCGTGGACTACCATCTGACACCGGACCTGACCTGGGGTACCGCGTGGAACTATACCCGCGCCGAGATGCGCAATCCTTCCACCAGCGGCTCGAAAAATTACGATCAGAATATTGTCGGTACGGCGATCAGCTGGAAGCCGGACAACTGGACCCTGACCTTCGGCGGCGGTTGGTACAACAACTTCCTGACCACCAAAAAAGCCAACGTTAACGACTACTTCGCTGGCGATGCCTGGGGGATTGAATATCTGGCGGGGTATACTGTGCCGGTAGGCCAATATGCGGTGAAATCCGTGATGCCGTACTTTATGGGTGACCGCCTTGAGTACGTAACCGGCCGCAACTATCAGCGTATCGATAACGGTCTTGGCGTGACGGTACAGTTTGATTACGGTTTCCGTGTGGACGTGGAACACGTACTGACGTCCAGCACCGATAACCTCGGCGACATGACTCTGGTGCGTTTGCGCTACGATTTCTGATTGTCACCGACGTAAAAAAGGCCGCTTAAGCGGCCTTTTTCATTGCTTATCCGGCATCAGAATCCGCCGCGTGCCGACCGGCCCACCGCTTCACCCAACTGCCAAACCGCCATCGCATAATGGGTGCTGTGGTTGTAGCGAGTGATGGTGTAGAAGTTTGGCAGACCGTACCAATACTGATAACCGGTGCCAACATCCAGACGCAGCAGGCTGGCTTCCTGATTGTCGCCCAGCGATCCCTGCGGGCTCAACCCGGCCTCCGCCAGACTGGCGACGGAATAGCGGGTTTTAAACCCATTTTCCAACCCTGGCGCTTGGCCATTTGCCTGTACTGCCACGGGTTCACCCTTGGCCCAACCGTGTGCTTTAAAGTAGTTGGCAACGCTGCCGATGGCATCCACCGGATCCCACAGGTTGATGTGGCCGTCACCGTTGAAGTCAACCGCATAGCTCTTGAATGAAGACGGCATAAACTGACCGTAACCCATTGCCCCGGCGAATGAACCTCGCAGCTCCAGCGGGTCATCCCCTTCGGTGCGCGACATCAGCAAGAAGGTTTCCAACTCGCCGGCAAAGTAGTCGGCGCGGCGCGGATAGTCGAAGGCCAGCGTCGCCAGCGCATCGATAATGCGGGTTTTACCCATCACGCGGCCCCAACGGGTTTCAACGCCGATAATGCCGACAATGATCTCCGGCGGCACGCCGTAAACCTGATAGGCACGCTGCAACGCGTCCTGGTACTGATTCCAGAACTGCACGCCGTTTTGCACGTTGTCCGGGGTGATGAATTTATTACGATAACGCAACCAGGAGCCGTTTGGCCCGGTCGGTCCCTGGGTGCTTGGCGTCGGCGCTTGGCGATCCATCAGCCGCAGCACGGAATCCAGCCGACGGGCCTGCGCCAATACGTCATGCAGTTGCTGGCGATCGAAACCGTGCTCCCGCACCATTTTATCGATAAAGCGGGCGGTGTTCGGGTTATTGGCGAAATCGCCGCCCAACGGCTGACCGGAATGCGCCGGCGTCAACAGGAATCCTCCTTTTACGGCGTTGTCCTGAGGCACGGACGGGGTCGACTTCGGCCCGCTGCTACAGGCAGTGAGTAAGGTAAGCAGAGGGAGAAGAACAACTAAATGACGCATCGGATATCCATATAAACCAGGCCAGTGATAAGTGTGGGTTATGTTAATCCATTGTCGGGTGCGAACAAACTGGATTATGTCGCTCATCACAGAGCAACAAGTCGAAGTATTTTCGAAATGTGATGCAAAGCACAGAAACAAAGCACCACTTAGGGTAAGCCCGCGATACAGACAAAAACCTAAACCTTGATTAAATGAGATAAACTCTCATTTTGACGCGACGCAAAGCTTCCCTACGCTGCTTTTTTAGCGGCTCTTCCCGTCGGCAATGACTGATACAACGGAGTGTAATTTTGGATTCTCTCGGACAGATCGCTAAAAACACCTTTAAAAAATGTATTCCCCGCCGCGCCTACCTTTTCTCCATGCTTATTTTCGCCGCTGGCCTGATCTTGTTGTCCTATCTGTCGCCCTATCTGGATGAAAATCGGTTTCGTGTCTACGCACACAGCGACATCGGCGAGTTTTTTGCGGTGTTCGTCTACCTGCTGTGCATAATGCTGTGGTCGCTGGGCTGGATAGGGTTAACCCTGTGGTTTGTCGCCCGAACCGCCTTTCGGTTCAACGACATCGGCACGCTCGGTTGGCCGCTTGCCCTGATGCTGTATGGACTTAGCGTGGTGAATAACTACCATCCCGGCCCTGTCGAACGCTGGCTGATCCTGATAAGCCTGTTAGGGATGCTGTGCGCACTGCTGCTGCCCTCAGGGTTCCTGGCACGTAAGGCCGGTTAGGCGCGCCGCCGCTGGCTATCTGCGGGGCAAACGGTCACAATGCCACATCTCTCCCGGCCCAAACAGGAAATGCCATGTCTTGCCACTACCCCGCCCATTACGCCTTCGATAACGAAAGCGACGCCTGGCAGATTCACTTTCGCGATTTTCCTGAACAGCAGGCCGCCTGCTATAAACGTGAAGATATCGAGCTGGAGGCGCAGGAAAGCCTGCTGCTTGCCATCGCCATGGAAATGGAAGAAGGCCGTACGGTGCCTGCCCCTTCCCCTGCTCTGCCGGATGAATTGGCTATCCACCTGCCGGTGTTGGTGAAGCTAAAACTCGAACTGCATAACATTATGCTGGCCGGTGCCACCTCCAAAGCCGATCTGGCGCGCAAACTGGGCTTTAACGCCGGCCAGATGGATCGCCTGCTGGATGTGGCCTATGCCTCAAAGGTGGAAGCGCTGGAACAGGCGCTTTACCTGTTGGGCTATGAAGTCCAGACCTCGGTAGCAGAAGTGCGCCGGGGTTAAGAAAAATATTTTTGTCGGGGGCTAAATATTCTTCACTTTTCGCCGATGTGTTCGTTACCGAATCACCAAAAGCAAAAAGTGAAGGCTAAAAATGGAGTGGAGTCGCCGCAATATCTGGACCGTTATTCTGCTGTCGTGCCTTGTCTTCTGGGTCATCCTGCTGACCGGCGCCAACGCCGTCGCCTGATCCCTTTTCATAACATCACAGCAAGCATAATTATAAGGCCCGCGTCAGCGGGCTAATCCTCTTTTGCCTGATAAAAAAGGTAAATAAAAATCGTTTAAAAACAGTCAGCGCTGGTTAAGAAATCGCCAAAAAATGTGATCAAAAACACAGTATTGTAATCAGGCTGGCAATGGGAGTACATTAGCGCCGATCCTGTCGTGGTTCATGTTTTACCTCAAGGACTATGAAGCGCGACGACCGGGTAATCCGTGGCCGAGGACGTTGTTCTTCCTTTTGAAGGATCCGCCTATTTGCCCTGGACTACCCACAAAATACTCAGCACAACAATCGGGATCATTGGCTTGCGAGGGACTCCAAACGGGAGTTGTTCAGTGAAATATTTTGTTATGGGCGTTTCATTCATGTTGGTGACATGGATTGGCACCTTTATGCTGATGGTTGCATAACCAAGGCATGACCGGGAATTTAGATAAAGGGGCGCACCAGCGCCCCTTTGTTGTTTCTGCTCCCCGGCTATTTCCCCGGCATCATGCGGCGCAAGGTATCGTCCTTACGCAGATAGTGGTGGTACAGCGCCGCCAACGCATGCGCGCCAATAATAAAGTAACCGGTATTGGCCAGGGTCTCATGCGTACTTTTGATTATCCGGCGCAACCACGGATCTGGCGTAACAAACTGCGGGACCTGCCAGCCCAGCAAAACCCACTCCTTTCCCCCGTAAGCCAGCGTCAGTACGCCCAACACCGGCAACGTTAGAAACAGCAGATAGAGCAACGCATGAAAGATTTTTGCGCCCCATTCCTGCCACTCTTCCAGCGGCGGTGTGGTTGCCGGCGTAGCATAACGCCGACGTAATCCCAACCGGATGAACATCAGCAAAAAGACCGCCAGGCCAAAGTTAAAATGCAGATTTTTTACCAGCGACGCCAGATCATCCGGTACCGAGTTCTTCAGCAGCATCGCCGCGTAGGTGAGGATCACCATCAGCAGCGTCAGCCAGTGCAAAACAATTTGCGATTTTGCGTAACGATTACCCATACAGGCTTCCAAATAAATAAAGAAAATCTTATTGGATCATAGTGGGTAAATAATGAAGAAAACCTTAGCGGGAAGAAAAAAGCCGGCGCGAATGCACCGGCCTGAAGGCATTACTTGGTCGCGGCCGGGGTGCTGCTCTTGGCCAGCTTGATCAGCCCGTCAGCACGGAACATTGCTTTGATACCGCGAACCGCCTGGCGGATACGATCCTGATTTTCAATCAATGCAAAACGCACGTGGGTGTCGCCATAATCGCCAAAGCCGATGCCTGGCGATACGCAGACCTTGGCCTCCGCCAACAGGCGTTTGGCAAACTCAAGCGAACCGAGATGCGCATAAGGCTCGGGGATTTTGGCCCAAACGTACATGGAAGCTTTCGGATTTTCCACCATCCAGCCCGCCTCATGCAGCCCTTTGACCAGCACGTTACGGCGCTGGCGATACTGTTCTGCAATATCCAGCACGCATTGTTGGTCGCCTTCCAGCGCAGCAATCGCGGCGACCTGCAGCGGGGTGAACGTCCCATAGTCGTGATAGCTCTTGATGCGTGACAGTGCGTTGACCAGCTCCGGGTTGCCGACCATAAAGCCGATCCGCCAACCCGCCATGTTGTAGCTTTTCGACAGGGTGAAAAATTCTACCGCGATATCTTTGGCACCCGGCACCTGCATGATCGACGGCGCTTTCCAGCCGTCATAAACGATGTCGGCGTAAGCCAGATCGTGGATCACCAGCACGTCGTATTGCTTGGCCAGCGCCACCACGCGTTCGAAGAAGTCCAGCTCAACGCACTGGGCGGTGGGGTTCGACGGGAAGCCGAGGATCATCATTTTCGGACGCGGAATGGTTTCACGAATGGCGCGCTCCAGCTCACCAAAGAAATCCACGCCGTCCACCAGCGGCACAGAACGCACCTGCGCGCCGGCGATTACCGCACCGTAAATATGGATCGGGTAACTCGGGTTCGGCACCAGCACGGTATCGCCATGATCGAGCGTCGCCAGCATCAGGTGCGCCAGGCCTTCTTTCGAACCAATGGTGACAATGGCTTCAGTTTCGGGATCGATCTCCACCTGGTAGCGGTCGGCATACCAGCGTGAAATCGCACGGCGCAAACGCGGGATACCGCGCGAGGTGGAATAGCCGTGGGTGTCGTCACGCTGCGCAACGGTGCAGAGTTTTTCCACAATGTGCGGCGGCGTCGGCCCGTCGGGGTTGCCCATGCTGAAATCGATAATATCCTCGCCGCGACGGCGTGCAGCCATCTTGAGTTCGGCGGTGATGTTGAATACGTAAGGGGGAAGACGTTCAATACGCGTAAAACGGCGTTGCGGACTATTATCAGCCATAGGGACCTCAAAGTGACGTTAGCGCCCGGACCATCCGAGCGACGCTGGCCAATCTGTCGATTGACCGGATATTGAACATATCTCAGCCCCGGCAGGCTTGTCGATACCTCGCGCAATATTTTTATTTACCGGCCCTGAACTCGCTCGCCAACAGCCCGAACTGCCAGTCATCGCGCCATTGTCCCGCCAGCCGGTAGTTATCGCGCAACGTCCCCTCCAGCAAGAAACCGCATGACTCCAGCAGTCGGCGCGAGGCGATATTACCTTCGGTCACGGTGGCCGTCAGCTTATGAAAATCGCAGGCGTTAAAACCGAAATCCAGCACCGCCCGCAGCGACTCCTTGCCGTAGCCCTTGCCCTGCCCGGACGGCAAACTGCCATAGCCCACTTCCGCCTGTTGGTAAGGTAACCACTGCGGACGAAAACCGGTCATCCCTACCACTTCTCCACTGGCCTTTTCTCGCATTACCAGGCACAACCACTGCTCCCCATATTTGTCCCAGACAGGGAGTCTGGCTTCAAAGCGCGTGCGAATTTCTGCTTCACTGAGCGGATCGGCGATATAACGAATCACCTCGGGATCCTGATACAAGCGCAGAAACAGCGGCCAATCGTTGGCCGTTATCGACTGCAGGGTCAAACGTTCAGTGACCAGTTTCATCTAAAATCTCCGAAAAACGAAAATGAGGAAGTTACGAATGAAAGATATCCCTTTATTTTCCTCTATTAAATTCAGATAATCATTAACGTCAAAACAACAAAACCATAACGCCTTACCCGGTCCCCTACAACCGTCCGTCGTTGCCCAGCGGCAGCGCGAGGAGAACACCATGGCTTCCTTACTGATTGACGATATTCCCAGCGCCATTACCGCCGTTAAACGGCAATTGCGACAGGCTTTGCCAAATTACCGCGAAACCTTTCTGGCGCTGGAAGACAACATCCGCCAGCAGGTTGAACAAATTCGCCAGGAACTGGCCGCCGGTCAGAACCCGGTGCCGCAAATCGATGCCGAAGATATTCTGCAGCAACGCGTCAGCGAGCAGCAAAAAGCCTTGATCAAACAGCGTGGTGCCTGCGCCATCCGCGGCGTGTTTCCTCGCGATAAAGCCGAAGCCTGGAACCGGGAAGTTGGCAACTACCTTGAGCGCAACAACTTCGTTGAACGCCTGAAAGGCGCTGCCGAAGATAACTACTTCGGTAAACTGGCCGCCAGCAAACCGCAAATCTACGGTATTTACTGGTCAAAACCGCAGGTGGAAGCACGTCAGGACGCGCGCATGCACGCTGTGCAGGTGTTCCTCAACAGCCTGTGGGAAACCGAGAGTAACGGCAAACAGCACTTTGACCCGACGCGCGTTACCACCTATGCCGATCGCACCCGCCGCCGTCCGCCAAACTCCTCTTCGCTCGGCCTGTCGCCGCACGTCGACAGCGGCACCATCGAACGCTGGCTGGATGAGAATTTCCGTTACGTCTATCGTCACGTGTTCTCAGGCAACTGGCAGGCTTACGATCCCTTTGCCGCCGATGGTCGCACCGAAGTTCGTGAAATCGCGTCACCGGCGGTGTGTTCGATGTTCCGCACCTTCCAGGGCTGGACAGCATTAACGCCGCAGCGCACCCACGCCGGCACGCTGAACCTGGTGCCGATTGCCAACGCCATGGCCTACGTGTTGCTGCGTGCGCTGCAGGATGACGTCGCGGATGACGATCTGTGCGATGCCGCACCAGGCCGAGCGCTGTCGATCTCCGAAAAATGGCATCCCCTTTTATTAAGTGGGATTTCCCCTATTCCCGATTTGGAACCGGGCGACACGGTGTTCTGGCACTGCGACGTGATCCATGCGGTGGAAAACGAGCATAACGGCGAGTTCGACAGCAACGTGATGTACATCGCCGCCGCACCAGGCTGCGAGAAGAACGACGCTTACCTGCAACGCCAACTACCCAGTTTTATGAGCGGTAAAACACCGCCTGACTTCGCCCCCGATGATTTCGAGGTGGATTTCGACGGGCGCGCCACGGTCGACCTGCTGACCCCACTCGGCAAAGAACAGTTAGGCATCAAATAACCGCGTCCCCGTGGTGCGCCGCCGGCCGCCACGGGGCCAACCCGCTGTGATATACTCCGCCCTATCTTTCCGCCGCAGCGAGAGCCCGTCGTGCACCCTTTTTTTGAAATGCTGTTAGCGGTATTCGATCGCGCAGCGCTGATGCTGATCTGCCTGTTTTTCCTCACCCGCACCCGGTTGTTCCGCCAGTTGCTGCAAAAAGAGGACCATACGCCGCTTGAACTGGGCATGGTCACCGCCATTTTCTCGCTGTTTGCGCTGTTCAGCACCTATTCAGGCGTCAACGTGGAAGGCTCGCTGGTCAACGTGCGGGTGATCGCCATCATGGCCGGCGGCATCCTGTTCGGCCCCTGGGTAGGGATAGTCACGGGGATTATCGCCGGGGTACACCGTTACCTGATTGATATCGACGGTATCACCTCGGTTCCCTGTCTGATCACCAGCATCATTGCCGGTATCAGCGCCGGCTATATCAACCTGAAGGTGAAGAAAGAGCAGCGTTGGCGCGCCGGGATCGTCGGCGGCATGCTGTGCGAATGCCTGACCATGCTGTTGATTGTGCTGTGGGCCAAGCCGACCGAGCTGGGGCTGGATATTGTCTCCAAAATCGCCCTGCCGATGATCCTCGGCACGGTGTGCATCGGCCTGATCGTGCTGCTGGTGCAGAGCGTGGAAGACGAAAAAGAAGTGATTGCCGCGCGGCAAGCCAAGCTGGCGCTGGATATTGCCCGCAAAACGCTGCCCTATTTCCGTAATATCAACAGCGAAACGCTGGCCACCATTTGCGACATCATTCGCCATGACATTCAGGCCGATGCGGTAGCCATCACGGATACCCACCAGGTGCTGGCCTATGTCGGCGTGGGCGAGGAGGCATACCCCATTGGGCGTGAAGGGCTGAGTCGCGTCACCCGCGAAAGCATCCGGCACGGCAAGATCATCATCAAAAATAACCTGGAAAACCCGGCCACGCCGCAGATCCACTCGCAGTTGGTGATCCCACTGTGGGAAAAGGGAGAAGTGACCGGCGCGCTGAAAATTTACTACTGCCACGCCCACCAGATCACCAATACGCTGAAGGTGATGGCGGTCGGTCTGTCGCAGATCATCTCCACCCAAATGGAGGTCTCGCGTATTGAGCATCTGCGTCAAATGGCGGACAAGGCGGAAATGCGCGCCCTGCAGAGCAAGATTAATCCCCATTTCCTGTTCAACGCCCTGAACGCCATTTCGTCCTCGATCCGCATCAATCCGGACACCGCTCGTCAGCTGATTATCAACCTGTCGCGCTACCTGCGTTATAATTTGGAGCTGAACGACGAGTTGATCGACATCCGCAAGGAACTGCATCAAATTCAGGATTACATCGCCATCGAACAGGCGCGTTTCGGCGCCAAGCTGACGGTGATCTATGATATCGATGACGACATCTCGGTGCGTATTCCCAGCCTGCTGATCCAGCCGCTGGTCGAGAACGCCATTGTGCACGGCATTCAACCATGCAAGGGCAAAGGGGTAGTGGTGATTGCGGTGAAAGATCAGGGCGATCGAGTCAGGATTTCGGTCAAAGATACCGGTCACGGTATCGACCCGCAGGTCATCGAACGCGTCGCCCGCAATGAGATGCCTGGGCACAATATCGGCCTGCTGAACGTGCATCATCGCGTCTCCCTGCTGTACGGCGAAGGGTTACGAATTCGTCGTCTGGAACCCGGCACCGAGATTGCCTTTTACATCAGCAAAAACGGCGGCAAACTGCCGGTGGATAACAGCGCGCTGCCAGCCGGAGAGCCATCATGAAAGCCATCATTGTCGAAGACGAGTTTCTCGCTCAGGAGGAGCTCAGTTATCTGATCAAGAAACACAGCAATATCGTCATCGAAGCCACCTTCGATGACGGGCTGGACGTGCTGAAATACCTGCAAAACCATCAGGTAGACGCCATTTTCCTCGACATCAATATTCCGTCATTGGACGGCGTACTGCTGGCGCAAAACATCAGCAAATTTGCGCACCGGCCTTCAATAGTGTTTATCACCGCCTATAAAGAACATGCGGTGGAAGCGTTCGAAATCGAAGCGTTTGACTACATCCTCAAGCCCTATCACGAGGCACGCATCGTCACCATGCTGCAAAAGCTGGAGGCGCTGCATAACCGCCCGGCCAACCTGCCGGAACAGGCCAGCGCACCGAACCGCAGCAGCCACAGCATTAACCTGATCAAAGACGAGCGGATTATCGTTACCGACATCAACGACATTTACTATGCCGCCGCCGATGAGAAAGTGACGCGGGTTTACACCCGGCGCGAAGAGTTTGTGATGCCGATGAACATCACCGAATTTTACGGTCGCCTGCCCGAGGAGCATTTCTTCCGCTGCCACCGTTCCTACTGCGTCAACCTGTCAAAAATTCGCGAGATCGTCCCTTGGTTCAATAACACCTATATTCTGCGGCTGAGCGACCTCGATTTTGAAGTGCCGGTCAGCCGCAGCAAGGTCAAAGAGTTTCGCAAGCTGATGCGCCTGTAATCGCCAGCGGCTACCAGCGTGGCCCCGGCCCGTAGTAATAACCTGGCGGAGGCGGCATGCGGTAATGCGGGCGATCGCGCCATTCGCGCCGTGGCGGACCGTAATAGATCACCCGCGGTGGTGGGCCATAGTAATAGCCACGCGGACGTTCATAGCCACGATGTTCAGCCCACCAACGTGGATCGCGCCAGCGACCGCCGTCCCAATAGTGACCGCGATTATCGCGATCGCCGATATGCAACGAAAGCCCCGGCACATTCACACCGATGGACACGTCCGCATGGCTCACTAACGGCAGCGACAGCAGTGCGGCCAGTAACAACACTGTTTTTTTCATCTTAACGACTCCTGCAAAGCGGAACCCGTCCGTTCACCGCTAACATAGGCCTGTGCCCGCCGCCGCTCTATAGGAACAGTGCCCATTTACGCCTTTCGCACACATCCTTCACAATTTACCCACAATCTTGCACCGATGATTTACAATAAATCGCTGATATTCTTGATGTAGATCACGTGGCATCAGCTGCATTTCATCCCCTTTTACCCCCTAAAACGGCAACTCATGCGCTGCCAGATGCATTTCATTCCTTCCCTTGTGCAACTCATTCCCGATCCGCCGCCGAGTGGTACTACCAGCCATATAATATGCCCATACCGCGGGGCTACAGACGCTACCGCAAATTCTCGCCAACGGCTGACCGCCCGGCAATACACACACAGGAAGGAGACCGGCCATGAACACTAAACCGGTAAATCGCAGCTTAATCGTTCTGGGCACCATCATCTGCCAGATGGGTCTCGGCACTATCTATACCTGGAGCCTGTTCAACCAGCCGCTGGTCGACAAGTTCCACTGGGGCCTCGGTGACGTCGCCACCACCTTCTCCATCACCAGCTTCTTCCTGGCCTTCGCCACCCTGTTTGCCGGCAAACTGCAGGAACGCTTCGGCATCCGTAACCTGACGCTGTTCTCCGGTATCCTGGTAGGTCTTGGGCTGATTGCCAGCGCCTACGTCAGCTCGCTGGACATGATTTACCTGCTGGCCGGCGTGGTGGTCGGTTTCGCGGTAGGTATCGCCTATATCTCTACCCTGTCCAACCTGATCAAATGGTTCCCGGCCAACAAAGGCTTGATCTCGGGTATCTCTGTGGGGGCTTTTGGTAGCGGCAGCCTGTTGTTCAAATACGTCAACGCCGCGCTGATTGCCGACGTGGGCGTCTCCAGTGCCTTCTTCTACTGGGGTGCCATTGTTATGGCGCTGATTGTTCTGGGCTCCCTGCTGCTGAAAGAACCCGTATTGGCAAGCAAATCCGCACAGCAGAGCGCGGGTAACCTGGGCAACGACTTCAGCGTACGCCAGATGCTGGCGACCAAAGAAGCCTACCTGCTGTTCATGATTTTCTTCGCTGCCTGCATGAGTGGTCTCTACCTGATCGGTATCGTCAAAGACATGGGCGTGCAACTGGCCGGAATGGACCTGGCGACCGCCGCCAACACCGTGTCCGCCGTCGCTATCTTCAACACCGCAGGCCGCATCATTCTGGGCACGCTGTCTGACAAAGTGGGCCGTATGCGCGTCATCAGCTTCACCATGCTGGTTACCGTGCTGGCGATTGTGGCGCTGAGCTTCCTCACCCTGAATCACACACTGTTCTTTATCTGCGTCGGCGCAGTCGCCTTCTGCTTCGGGGGCAACATCACCGTGTTCCCAGCGATTGTCGGTGACTTCTTCGGCCTGAAAAACCACAGCAAAAACTACGGCATCATCTATCAAGGCTTCGGTTTGGGCGCGCTGGCGGGTTCATTTGTCGCCAAATACTTCGGCGGCTTCCACGCGACCTTTATGGTGATTGGCGTGCTGTCCATCGCTTCGCTGATTATCACCTTGTTCATCAAGGCACCGAAAGCGGTAGCGCAGGAAGAAGAAACATTCGAGCCGGCGCATCTGGCTAAAGCCTGATAGCTTAGACGACAAAAAGGGGCGCACCCCACTGGGTTGCGCCCCTTTTTTTATCGCTGCGTCAGGTTACAGATGCATCCCCAGCGTCTGGCGCAGGTGGGCACCGGCACCCAGCAAGCCCGGTTGGCCATGGGTGATCATGAATACCGGGATCTCACGTACATAATCTTTGAAACGCCCCTTATCCTCGAACGCCGCACGGAAACCGGAAGCTTTAAAGAATTCCATAAAGCGCGGCACAATACCCCCGGCGATGTAAACGCCGCCAAAGGTCCCCAGGTTCAACGCCAGATTGCCGCCGAAACGGCCCAAAATTACGCAAAACAGCGACAGGGCACGGCGGCAATCGATGCAGCTGTCGGCCAATGCGCGCTCGGTAATGTCCTTCGGCTCCAGCTTTTCCGGCAGCCGGTTATCCGACTTGACGATAGCGCGGTAAAGATTGACCAGGCCCGGACCGGACAGGACGCGTTCGGCGGAGACATGACCCACTTCGGCGCGCAACACCTCCAGAATGATGTCCTCTTCTTCGCTGTTCGGCGCAAAGTCCACGTGACCGCCCTCGCCCGGCAGGCTCACCCAGCGGCGGTTAACGTGCACCAGATGCGCCACCCCTAGGCCAGTCCCGGCACCGTATACCGCAATGGGTTTGTCTTTTTGCGCGTTACCGCCGCCGAACTGCAACACGTCGTCTTCTGACAGCATCGGGATCGCCATCGACACGGCGGTGAAGTCGTTGATCACTTCCAGATGGCTCAGCCCCAGGTTGGCCTTCATCTCTTTAATCGAAAACGCCCAGGTGTGATTGGTCATGGCAACCCAGTCTTCGGTGACCGGGCAGGCAATCGCGATACAGGCGTCCTGCACCTGAATATCATGCTCTTGCAAATATTGGCGGATCACCGCCTCCAGACTGTCAAACTCCAGGCCGGAATAGGTTTTCGCCTGGGTAATTTCACCCGTCGCCACAGTGCACAACGCCAGGCGGGCATTGGTGCCGCCTACATCACCTACGAGGGCATAGGTCATCAGTATCTTCTCCGCAAAATGAATAATAGAAAGCTGCCCACACTGTAAAATCCCGCCGCAAAAACAACAATCACCATCCTCCGCGCTGCCGTCCATTAGCGATCCAGATCACAAAAAACGTTTCAGCCTGACGGCTTCAAGGCGATTTGAAACAAATTGCGGCAAAAAACGTCGCGCAGTGGCTGTTAACCGTCATAACTCGTAGGCACTATTACTCCGCTGTGGACCTGGCCCAGCCGGAAATTTCTTTGCGTGCCAGCGTGTCGATTGTCTGGCAAGCTAGCGCTATAACCCAATCACCCGTTCGCCCTGCCAGCCAGAGGGCCATTGACAAGGGATCCCCGCATGTTGCACCCGCGCGCCAATGCCATGTTGGCCTTCGCTCTGCCTGCTCTCATTATCGGTTCTGCCTCAAGTTTGGTGCTCATTCTGGTGATGAAGTTCGCCGAGGCCCTGCAACGGCTGCTCTGGGTCAATGTTCCCGCAGCGTTGAATATCGACACTCACTCCCCCTGGTGGCTGGTGGGCATGTTAACGCTCACCGGCGTCGCCGTCGGGCTGATTATCCGTTTTCTCCCCGGCCATGCAGGGCCGGATCCGGCGACCGAGTCTTTGATCGGTATGCCGTTGCCGCTTTCTGCGGTGCCTGGGCTGGGGCTGGCGTTGATTATTGGCCTGGCGGGCGGCGTCAGTTTGGGGCCGGAAAATCCGATCACCGCCATCAATATTGCGCTGGTGGTGGCGGCAGGTTCGCGTTTGCTGCCGAAAGTGCCGCGTATGGACTGGATTATTCTCGCGGCGGCCGGCACCATCGGCGCGCTGTTTGGCACCCCGGTCGCCGCGGCGCTGATCTTTTCGCAAACCCTGGCGGGCAATAATGACGTTCCCTTGTGGGACAGGCTATTTGCCCCGCTGATGGCGGCAGCGGCGGGAGCGGTCACCACCCAGCTATTTTTCACCCCGAATTTCTCACTGCAAATTGATGCCTATGCCGCGACCCGGCTGGCAGATATTTTCAGCGGCTCGATAGTCGCCCTGATCGCCATCGCGCTGGGTATGGTAGCCGTGTGGAGTTTTCCGCACATTCATCGCCTATTTCATTCGATTAAGAATCCGGTGCTGATGCTGGGGTTAGGCGGCTTTGTGCTCGGCCTGCTGGCGCTGATCGGCGGTGAAATCACGCTGTTCAAAGGGCTGGACGAAATGAAGCAGTTAGCCATCGGTGAGAATTTCTCCGTCACGGAACTGATGCTGATTACGCTGACTAAACTGGCGGCGCTGGTGATTGCCGCTGCCAGTGGCTTTCGCGGCGGGCGCATCTTCCCAGCGGTGTTTGTCGGCGTAGCCTTGGGGCTGATGCTGCATCAGCACGTGCCGGCCGTGCCGGCAGCCATTACCGTTTCCTGCGCCATTATGGGGTTGGTACTGGTGGTCACGCGTGACGGCTGGCTCAGCCTGTTTATGGCCGTTGCGGTGGTGCCGGAGCTGCATCTGCTGCCGGTGCTGTGCATCGTGATGCTGCCCGCCTGGCTGGTGCTGGCGGGCAAACCGCTAATGCTGGTAGGCAAGGGCAAACAGCTTCCCCCGCGCGAAGATTAAGCCAGCGCGAATTCCGCTGCGGCGCGCGCATGGATGTCGGTGGTGTCGAATACCGGCACTGACGCATCTTGCGCGCTGACCAGCAGGCCAATTTCGGTACAGCCGAAAATAATGCCCTGAGCCCCCTGCTGCTCCAGATCACCGATAATGCGACGATACTCGTCACGCGACGCATCGCGGATTTTACCCAGGCACAGTTCTTCATAAATAATGCGGTGCACAATGTCACGATCGGCGGCTACGGGAGTGACCACCTCGATACCGTGCTTTTCCTGCAGTCGCCCACGGTAGAACTCCTGCTCCATGGTAAAGCGCGTACCGAGCAGCCCAACGCGACGAATATCCTGTTGGCGCACCTGCAGCGCAGTGGCGTCAGCGATGTGGATCAGCGGTAAACCGCTGGCCTGCTCGACCGCATCCGCCACCTTGTGCATGGTGTTGGTGCAAATGACAATGGCCTGCGCACCGGCGGCGCGTAATGAGGTCGCCGCATCAGCCAACAAGCGCCCGGCACCGGCCCAGTCGCCCTGATGCTGCAGGCGTTCCACCTCGTGAAAGTCGACGCTGTAGAGCACGATTTTAGCGGAATGCAGACCGCCCAGCCGTTGCTTAACCTGTTCATTGATCGTGCGGTAATAAGGAATGGTCGATTCCCAGCTCATACCGCCCAGCAGTCCCAGCACTTTCATCATTGCTCCTCGTTTTCATCGCCGTAATTCTTCGACATTACCTCAGAATCACGGCGGATACGACGGCTTATTTCGCGCCGGAATTCACCGGCTGGCGCGCCTCGAACCAGCGCTGACGCAGCGTGTCGTACACCCAGTTATAGAGCATGGTGTACGGCAGGAAGAACAGGAAGAAACCGATCTCCAGCATAAAGGCCTGAACGAAAGAAATGCTCAGCATCCAGGCGGCAATCGGCACGCCGATCAGCACAAAACCGGCCTCAAAGCCCAGCGCGTGAAACACCCGCACTTTAAGATTACGTGCCACACGGCTCACCGGCCACAGGCGGTCAAATACCGTGTTATAAACCATGTTCCAAACCATGGCGACGGTGGATAACATCACCGCCAACGCACCGATCTGCACCATCGAACGGTTGAGCAGCCAGGCGCCCAGCGGGGCGCAAATCATCACTGCGATAGCCTCAAAACCGACGGCGTGGACGATACGTTCAATGAAAGACTTGTTTTGCAGTTGCATACATCACCTGTTTTTTACCTTATAAATTTGTAGGGGCGCTGCAAGCCGCGCCCGTGTTACCAGGAGCGAATTTATTCGCCTCCTATGAAAACCAGGTGATTATCATCGAGTTTTTGAGTAGATTAAAGATAGGTTCCATCTATAAAGTAGATACATCATGCGTTACTCCCCCGAAGCTTTGCTGGCCTTCGTTGAAGCCGCCGCCCTGGGCTCTTTTTCCGCCGCGGCCCGTAAGCTGCGTAAAAGCCAGTCGACCATCAGTACCGCCATCGCCAACCTTGAGGCCGATCTGGGTTTGATCCTGTTCGATCGCCAGGCACGCCAGCCGGTACTGACAGCCGCTGGGCGGAAAGTGCTGGGCCATGTACAGGAAATTCTTGCGGCCAGCGAACGGTTGGATGCCCTGAGCATTCGGCTGGCGGACAATATAGAGCCGCGCTTAAGCGTAGTGTTTTCCGATACCTATCAGCCGAAACACCATGACCGGCTGATGCAGCAGTTCGAGCAGCGTTATCAGGATATCGAACTGGAGTGGATGATCGCTGAAGAAGGTGACGTGATTGACCTGCTGCAAATCGGTCGCGCGCACCTGGGCATGGTTGAGGTGCAAAAACAGTATCCGCCAGACATCGCCTTTGCCCGACTGCCGGAGCAAACCGAAATGGGGCTGTTCGTCGCACATTCGCACCCGATGGCGCAAACTGCCTCGCCCACGCCTGAACAACTGTCCAGCACGCGGCAACTTATCCTGAACACCTATACCGGTGCCGAAACCGCCCGCTCTGGCGGGCTGGTATGGTCAGCCCCCAGCTATCTGCTGTTGCTGGAAATGGCGGAACAAGGGTTTGGCTGGGCGGTACTGCCCCGCTGGCTGGTGCAGCAATACGGTCACAACAGGCTCACCGAACTGCGTCCGCGCGGCTGGCCCAAGCTGATATCGGTGGATGCGGTTTGGTCTAAGCTGACCCCGCCGGGACCGGCGGGGTACTGGATGCTGGAGCGGCTTTTGGAAAGCTAACAGGTTCAGGCCGCCGCGTTACGTGACTGAAGGGCACTTGAGATCGTTTGCAGCAGTTCGGGAATGTCCATCTTCGGCAGCACCACTTCGACAAAGGCCAGCTGTGGGCTGTCGGCCACTTCGCTCAGCGCCTGGCGCAGCTGTTCCGGTTCGCTAACGCGTAACGCTTTCACTTGGCGTTCAGCACCTAACGCCTGCGGCAGTTGGGTCCAGTTCCAATGAGCGATGTCGTTATAACGCTGGTTCGGGCCGTGGATTGCCCGTTCAATGGTGTATCCGTCATTATTCAGCAGGAAGATCACCGGCTTCAGCCCATCGCGCAACATCGATCCCAATTCCTGCACCGTCAGCTGTGCTGAACCGTCGCCGATCAGCAGCACCACTCGCCGCTCCGGCTCCGCCGTCTGTGCACCGAACGCCGCCGGCAGTGTGTAACCGATAGATCCCCACAGCGACTGGACGATGAAGCGGCAGCCTTGTGGCAAGCTTAGCGATGCCGCGCCAAAACAGGCGGACCCCTGCTCGGCGAGCAGGATATCGCCCGGCCGCAAAAAGCCCTGTACCTGTTGCCAAAAACCGTGCTGATCCAGACCGCTGCCGTTCGGATCCGGCAACGCTGAACGTTTAATCTCTGACCGTTGCCATTGGTTGGTCAGCGACAACGTTAACTGGTGTAACGCGATAACCGCGTCACGCATCGGGATTTGACTGAATACCTGCTGCCCCACACGCGCTTCAAAGGGCTGAAGATCAATACATTTCTCGGCAGGAAGGTGCTGACTGAATCCGGCGGTAATGGTATCGGTAAAACGTACACCAACATTAATGATCACGTCGGCGTTCTCAATCAACTGTTTTACCTGTGGCTCGCTAGCCGCACCGACGTAGGTCCCGGTGAAACAGGCATGAGTTTCGTCCAATACGCTCTTGCCAAGCAGCAAGGTTGAATGCGGCATATCCACCTCATTCATCCACTGCTCCAGCACCTTTTCAGCACCGAAGCGTTCGGCCAGGAAATCGGCCAGCAGAGAAACCCGCCGTGCCGGTAACAGCAACTCCCGTGCGGCGGCGATAAAGCCCTGCAGTGATGCCGGTGAAAGATTGGCCTGTCGCAGCATTAATGGGGCAGGCTTTGACACCAGCGGCGCTTCAGCTACGTCGCTCGGCAGCAGCAGATAGACCGGACGACGCTCGAACAGCGCGGTAGTCAGCAGGCGATCTATTTCCCCTTCGGCGTTATCGGCGGTGAGGCTGGCCTGAGCCACGGTCACCTCTTTCGCCATGCGGGCGAAGTGACCAAAATCCCCGTCGCCCAGGGAGTGATGCAACAATTCACCAGCCCGTTGCGCACGCAGAGCCGGTGCGCCCACCACGTGGATCACCGGCAGGTATTCGGCATAGCTGCCGGCAATACCGTTGACCGCGCTCAATTCACCTACGCCAAAAGTCGTCAACAAGGCAGCGGCTGGTTTACAGCGCGCGTAACCGTCAGCAGCATAGGCGGCATTAAGTTCATTGGCGCACCCTACCCAGGTGATTTGTGAGTGATCGATCACGTGATCAAGAAACTGCAGGTTATAGTCACCAGGCACGCCAAAGAAGTGCCGGATGCCGATCTGAGCTAAACGATCGAGTAGGTAATCAGCCACCGTATAGTTCTTATTCATGATCATCACCTGCCAAGGGTTAGGATTTTCAGTATTAAGTATCGAAGATGTTGTATAAATTTCGAACTTTATGTCTGAAAGGTAACTGGAAACCCTGCGTTACATCCCTGCCCCATTGGCTGGCATTGGGCCGCTCTGATAAGCCATGTTGATATACAGGCTGTTTAGCGTGATCGCAGCCTCTGACAAATGCGGTGAAAGCGCATACACTAAAATTCATTTCACCTCCGCTGAAAAGGGTTCGTATGCTCTACCAGGCTGATTCTTCACGTTATCAAAGTATGGAATACCGTCGCTGCGGCCGCAGCGGGCTAAAGCTCCCGGCCATTTCACTTGGCTTATGGCATAACTTTGGTGACGTCACGCTGTATGACAACGCTCGCAAGCTGATCCACTGCGCGTTTGATCTCGGCATTACCCATTTCGATCTGGCCAACAATTATGGCCCGCCGCCCGGCTCCGCCGAGGAAAACTTCGGTCGCATTCTCAAGGCGGATTTGAAGTCCTGGCGCGATGAACTGATCATCTCGTCAAAGGCCGGTTACACCATGTGGCCCGGGCCTTATGGTGATTGGGGCTCGAAAAAGTACCTGGTCGCCAGCCTGAATCAAAGCCTGCAGCGCATGGGGCTGGAATACGTAGACATCTTCTATCACCATCGTCCGGATCCGGATACGCCGCTGGAAGAAACCATGGCCGCCCTGGATTTGCTGGTACGACAGGGCAAGGCGCTTTACGTCGGGTTGTCCAACTACCCTGCCGATCGTGCGCGCCAGGCGTTCAGCATTCTGCAGCAGCTCGGCACGCCCTGCGTGATCCATCAGCCGAAATACTCCATGTTCGAACGTTGGGTGGAGCCAGAATTGTTGGATACGCTGGAAGAACACGGCGTGGGTTCTATCGCCTTCTCACCGCTGGCCGGCGGCCTGTTGACCGATCGTTATCTGCAGGGCATTCCCCAGGACTCACGCGCTGCCAGCGGCAGCCAGTTCCTGCAGCCCGATCAGCTCACCGAGGATAAACTGGGAAAAATTCGCCGACTTAATGCACTGGCGCAGCAGCGCGGACAGAAGCTGTCGCAAATGGCGCTGGCCTGGGTATTGCGTGGCGATCGCGTCACTTCGGCACTGATTGGCGCCAGCAAGACCAGCCAAATTGAAGACGCCGTAGGCATGTTGGCTAACCGCACCTTTAGCGATGATGAAATTAAGCAGATCGAGCAAATATTAATGTAATCGCTTACAATTATCGCCGGTTTATCGCCGGCGATAACGCCTGCCGCGCCAGACAAATCTTAAATCACTCTCCCTGCCCCGTTTTTAAGAATGCCGCTAAGATTCAACCCTATCCACAAAGGCTAATATGCCGATATTGCAGGTAAAACTATAAGGCTGTTTTATAAACTGATGAACGCGCTTCATTAATTGTAAAACCGGCCAAGCCGCTACGGCGGAAAGGAGCATTCATGTTTAAACCTCTGTTATTGGCCGCTCTGTTGGTGGTGTCAACGCTGCCTGCCATCCAGCCAGCGCAGGCGGAAGGGCTGAGTATCGATCTGATGCCGGGCGTCTCGTTACGTATCGGTGAGCAAGACAATCGCGGCCGTTACTGGGACGGTTATGACTGGCGCGACCGCGACTGGTGGCAGGGCCATCAGGGTCGGTACCTGGGTGAACGCAATCGTCGGGGCTACAACTGGGATGGTTATCGCTGGCGCGACAACAATTACTGGCGCAAGAATTATTACTATCATGAGGGGCGCTATCGTAAATACGATAAGCACTATTATAAGCACCATGAGAAGCATCACGGGAAAGGCCGACGTCATGACGATCGCGATCATCGCCACCATGACCACGATGATTGACGGCCAAAGGCCGTCAGCCCGCCTAATCTCCCTCATTTAACAGATCGAGATACCCGGGGCGACCCGGGTTTCCGCTGATATTGAGCTTTAGTGAACCGCATTAGACTCAATGTTGGCCCTTCGTTTGGTATCCGCTCAGAGAAGGCTGCTGACCAGCAGGTAGCCGTTCAGCCCAACCACCACCAGCACGATCACTTTCCCTATCGCCTGTATGCTGCGGCTGTTGACCATCTCCCCCATCAGCTCGCGGTTGCCGGTGAACGACAACAGCGGCACCAGCGCCAGCGCAATACCGAAACTCAGCAGCACCTGGCTCAGTACCAGAATACGCGTAGCGTCCATGCCCATCATAATGACGATAAACGACGGCAGCATGGTGACCACCCGGCGCACCCACAGCGGAATATAAAAGTGTACAAATCCCTGCATCACAACCTGCCCTGCCAGCGTCCCCACCACGGTGGAAGATAATCCGGCAGCGACCAGACTCAGTCCGAAGATGGTCGCTGCCGCCTGGCCCAATAGCGGCTGCAGCGTCAGATAAGCCTGATCGAGATCGGCAATGCCGCTGTGGCCGTTAAAATGGAAGGCCGCAGCGGCGGTAGCCATCATCGCCAGGTTAACAAAACCGGCTATGGTCATGGCAATGGCGACGTCAAACTTGGTGGCCGCGTAGCGATCGGCTTTTGAATGCTCACCGCCGGTCTGGGTTAATGACGAATGCAGATAAATCACGTGCGGCATGATGGTCGCGCCGAGCACCCCGGCAGCCAAAAATACCGCGTCGCCGTTCGGCAGGTCCGGTATCGCCATGCCTTTCAACAAAGGCTCCAACTGCGGTTGTGAAAATACCAATTCCACCATATAAGCTGCGGCAACAAACAGCAGCAAACCGCCGATCACCATTTCCAGCGGTTTCTGCCCGCGTTTTTGCAGCATCAGGATAAGGAACGTGGCGATACCGGTCAGGATCGCCCCTTCCAACAGCGTGACGCCCAGCAGCAGTTTGAAGCCAATCGCTGCACCAATAAACTCGGCCAAATCTGTGGCCATGGCAATGATTTCCGCCTGAACCCAATAGGCCCAAACCGCCGGACGCGGGAAACGATCGCGAATGTGCTCTGCCAGATTTTTACCGGTGGCAATACCGAGTTTTGCGGACAACAGCTGGATCAACATCGCCATGACGTTGGCCCACACCACCACCCACAACAGGGTGTAGCCAAAGGAAGCGCCTGCCTGGATGTTGGTGGCAAAATTACCGGGATCGATATAGCCGATAGCCGCTATGAATGCGGGGCCCATCAAGGAAAGTTTGATCTTCCTGGCAGGGCGACTGGTGGTTTCAACCACATCACTGTTCAGCATGTTCTGAACCCTTACTTCTATTAAGCCTGTGGTTATCTTATGTAAATGATAATAATTATCAAGTGCATTTAGGGCGGTAATGCTTATCTCTGCGATAGAAAATAACCACGGGTTTAACGAAAGGTTTGGCGGGTAAGTGAACATTTACCGCACTGAACGAAGTTCTTTCCTGGGAAAAATCCTTTGGATGATCCATTTAGCGCAAGAATATGAATTTCATATGGATTGATTAACCTCTTGATTTTTTATGCTTTACCGTACAAGTTTAAGATGTTTCCCCCTATGATTTTCCATATTTGCAATAGAGCTCTCGTTTTTAAACGTGGCGTTACATAAAATGACATCCGAAATTCAGCCTGCCTCAAGTTTGGAGCAAACATGTCCCATATTGCGCACTTTGCGTTGGCGTTAGTGGTCGTCGCGATCCTGGCACTTTTAGTGTGTCGCGATCGTAAAAGCATCCGCATTCGCTATGTTATTCAACTGTTGGTTATTGAAGTACTGCTGGCCTATTTTTTCCTGCATTCGGAAGCGGGTTTAGGCTTTGTAAAAGGATTTGCCGCGCTGTTTGACAAGTTGCTCGGGTTTGCTGGGCAAGGGACTGATTTTGTATTCGGCGGTATGGGCGACAAAGGTCTGGCCTTCTTCTTCCTGAAGGTACTGTGCCCAATCGTCTTTATCTCTGCGCTGATCGGTATTCTGCAATACATTAAAGTACTGCCGTTTATCATCCGCATTATTGGTACCGTGCTGTCAAAAGTAAACGGTATGGGCAAGCTGGAGTCCTTCAACGCCGTCAGCTCGCTGATCCTGGGCCAGTCTGAAAACTTCATCGCCTATAAAGATATTCTGGGCAAGATGTCAGAAAAGCGCATGTACACCATGGCGGCAACCGCGATGTCCACGGTTTCCATGTCCATCGTCGGCGCTTACATGACCATGCTGGACGCCAAGTTTGTGGTGGCGGCGCTGGTACTGAACATGTTCAGCACCTTTATCGTGCTGTCATTGGTCAACCCGTATGACACCAGTAAAGAAGAAGAGCTGCATCTGGGCAACCTGCACGAAGGCCAGAGCTTCTTCGAAATGCTGGGCGAATACATCCTGGCGGGTTTCAAAGTCGCGATTATCGTTGCTGCGATGCTGATCGGCTTTATTGCCCTGATCGCCGCGCTCAACGGCCTGTTCAGCGCCATCTTCGGCCTGAGCTTCCAGGAAATCCTGGGCTACTTCTTCTATCCATTCGCCTGGATTATGGGTATTCCTAAGCACGAAGCGTTGCAGGTTGGCAGCATCATGGCGACCAAGCTGGTTTCCAACGAATTCGTGGCGATGATGGAGCTGCAGAAGGTTTCTGCTGAACTCTCTCCGCGCAGCCTGGGTATCCTGTCAGTGTTCCTGGTTTCCTTCGCCAACTTCTCTTCCATCGGCATCGTAGCCGGTGCGATTAAAGGGCTGAACGAGCACCAGGGCAACGTGGTTTCCCGCTTTGGTCTGAAGCTGGTTTACGGTTCTACGCTGGTCAGCATCCTGTCTGCGTCGATCGCAGGCCTGGTTCTGGGCTAAGCTTAAAAGCCAGTCATGTAAAGGTCGCTTCGGCGGCCTTTTTTATTGCCTGCGATTCTTCTGTAACTGCTGACATAACAGGAGGCGTTACGGTGATTCAATATGGGAAAAGACAGAAAGCAAAAAGCCGACCCTAAGGTCGGCTTTTTAAATGGTGGTGGAGCTAGACGGGATCGAACCGTCGACCTCTTGCATGCCATGCAAGCGCTCTCCCAGCTGAGCTATAGCCCCACAAAAGTGGTACGCTTTAACCGGCGTTACGGTATTCCCCAACCCTTCTGAGATAAAGGTTGGTGGAGCTAGACGGGATCGAACCGTCGACCTCTTGCATGCCATGCAAGCGCTCTCCCAGCTGAGCTATAGCCCCAATCCACAATCACGAAATCCTGTGAACGGGGCGCATAATATGAAACCCCTGAAAAACTGTCAACGGCTAAATTGAATTAGTCGATCAAGCGCTGAAAAAGCCGCCAAATCAGCGCTTTTCACGCTAAAAAATCGCCATGACGGACAAAAATCAGCCATCGTCGCCTGACTTCACAAAAAACAAAAAACCTTATCCATTGTGTTGATTTTTAATTAACGGAATGTTAGCGAAATACCCTTGAGTCATCTCGCCCACAGGCATAGACTTCCCCGCGTCTTAAATCCCACAACAATAAACCGAGTCAGTTATGTCGTTGCATTCACCAAAAGAAATCGCTGCGTTAGCCATTCAGGCCGGCGTAAACAAAAGCCGGGCGTCGCTCGCCAACCTGCTCATTCTGGGCTTTCTCGCCGGTGCCTTTATCGCGACCGGCTTCCTGTTGGATATCCACGTGATCGGCACCCTGCCGGCCGAATGGGGCTCCTTCGGCGCATTGCTGGGCGCTGCCGTCTTCCCGATAGGGCTTATCCTGACGATTCTGGCTGGCGGCGAGCTGCTGACCGGTAATATGATGACCTTGCCGATAGCCTGGTTTGCTCGCCAAATTTCGCTGCTTGCTGTCGTGCGCAACTGGTTCTGGGTCACCCTGGCCAACTTCGCCGGTAGCCTGGCCGTCGCCTATTTCTTTGGCCACCTGCTTGGCTTGACCGAAGGCGCCTTCCTGCACAAAACCCTGTCCATTGCACAAGCCAAGGTAGATGCCGACTTCCTGCACGCTTTTATATCCGGCGTAGGCTGCAATTGGTTGGTGTGCCTGGCGGTGTGGCTGGCCTTTGCCAGCAAGGATGTGCCGGGCAAAGTGATTGGCATGTGGTTCCCGGTGATGGCGTTTGTCGCCATCGGCTTCCAGCACGTGGTGGCGAACATGTTTATTATCCCGGCGGCCATTTTTGCCGGTGGTTTAAGTTGGAGCCAATACCTGCCCAACTTCACGGCCGTGTTTCTCGGTAACGCGCTGGGCGGCGCCGGTTTCGTAGGCCTGATGTACTTCCTCGCCTACCGCCCCACCGTGCCGGCCGCTGAACAGGCCTGATCGACAGCGACAAAAAAAGCCCCGGGATTGCTCCACGGGGCTTTTCATTATGAGCTCAGAAACTATCAGGCCTGAGCTTCACGCCCGGCGATATAAGCCAATGCCAGATCGATACGCTGTAAAGAACGTGCCTGACCGATGGCATGCACGGTCACATCCATGCCTGGTGACTGACCGGCACCGGTGACCGCTACGCGCAGCGGCATACCTACCTTGCCCATACCGACGCCCAGCTCATCAGCCGTGCCCTGAATGGCGTCATGCACGTTTTCCGGCGTCCAGGCGGTAATGGCCGCCAATTTGGCGCGTACCGCTTCCAGCGGCTGACGTGCAACCGGGCGCAGGTGTTTTTTCGCAGCGTCAGCGTCGAACTCGCTGAAGTCTTCGTAGAAGTAACGGCAAGACTCGGCCATTTCCTTCAACGTTTTGCAGCGCTCACCCAGCAGCTTAACGATATCTTTCAGCTCTGGACCGTTGCGGGTTTCAATGCCCAGTTGCTCCACGTGCCACGCCAGATACACGGCAACTTCTTCGGCCGGCATATGGTTAATGTAATGATGGTTCAGCCACTGCAGCTTTTCGGTATTGAAGGCGCTGGCGGATTTGTTGATCGCTTCCAGCGAGAAGAACTCTTTCATCTCATCAATAGAGAAGATTTCCTGATCGCCATGTGACCAACCCAGACGCACCAAATAGTTCAGCAACGCCTGCGGCAGATAGCCGTCATCGCGATACTGCATCACGCCCACGGCACCGTGACGTTTAGACAGCTTTTTACCGTCGTCACCGAGGATCATCGAAACGTGGGCGTATTCCGGTACCGGTGCGCCCAGCGCTTTCAGGATGTTGATCTGGCGCGGGGTGTTGTTGATGTGGTCTTCACCGCGGATCACGTGGGTGATCTCCATATCCCAGTCGTCGATCACCACGCAGAAGTTATAGGTCGGCGCACCGTCGGTACGACGAATGATCAGATCGTCCAGTTCCTGGTTGCTGAATTCGATCGGACCACGGATCTTGTCATCGAAGATTACCGAGCCTTCCTGTGGGTTACGGAAACGCACCACGTGCGGCTCGTCGTCGGTGTGGCTGCATTGGCTGTCGCGGCAGTGGCCGTCGTAACGCGGTTTTTCACCGTTTTCCATCTGCTTTTCACGCAGCGCTTCCAGACGTTCCTTCGAGCAATAGCATTTATAAGCAGTTCCCTGCACCAGCATGTCGTCAATCACCGCGTTATAACGGTCAAAACGCTTGGTCTGGAAGTACGGGCCTTCGTCCCAATCCAGGTTTAACCAGTTCATGCCATCCATAATTGCGTCGATAGCATCCTGGGTCGAGCGTTCCAAATCGGTATCTTCGATACGCAGAACGAACTCACCGCCCGCATGGCGAGTGAATAGCCAGGAGTAAAGCGCAGTACGGGCGCCACCGACGTGAAGATAGCCGGTTGGGCTCGGTGCAAAACGGGTTTTGATTTTCATTGGGTTCACTGCCTTATTACGCAACGCATGTCAGCGGTTGCCGACGATTGCTCGGAATTTAAAAAAGTGGCCGACATTGTATCACCACGCGCTAATTCCTCAACGCTGACACGATATTGCTGCATCAGCTTTCATCATCTCTGCGGCGCTTTTCGCATAACAATGTGCAAAGAATCAGCATTGCTGGCGATAAATATCGCATCCTGTTTAAATTTGCGGCGAACGATTGAAATCATTTTAAAAACCGTTGACTCACTTTCAACTATCCCTATAATGCGACTCCAACAAGACGGGGCGATTAGCTCAGTTGGTAGAGCATCTCCTTTACACGGAGGGGGTCGGCGGTTCGAGCCCGTCATCGCCCACCATCTTGTTGAGCAGTAAAGCAGTAAGAAATGAGAAGAATGAGGGTGATTAGCTCAGTTGGTAGAGCATCTCCTTTACACGGAGGGGGTCGGCGGTTCGAGCCCGTCATCACCCACCACTCATTCTCTTGTTTAGCAGTACCTGGAAGTCCTGAAGTGGGTGATTAGCTCAGTTGGTAGAGCATCTCCTTTACACGGAGGGGGTCGGCGGTTCGAGCCCGTCATCACCCACCACTTCTGCGGGTCGTTAGCTCAGTTGGTAGAGCAGTTGACTTTTAATCAATTGGTCGCAGGTTCGAATCCTGCACGACCCACCAATACAGAAAAAAGCGCCTTTTGGCGCTTTTTTCGCATCTGCGCTACCTTATTCCCGCAAACTCCTTGATCACATACTCCGCCGTATCGTGCTGGATGAGAACCTGCGTTCAGGTTCGAGCCGAGCGAAGCGAGACGACAACGCACAGCGTTGCCCGCAGGGCGAGGCCCAAGGCCGAGTCAATCCTGCACGACCCACCAATACAGAAAAAGCGCCTTTAGGCGCTTTTTTCGCATCTGCGCCCTGATAATCTCTATAAGCCTCACCACGTCCGCCCTGCCCCTGAAAATAATAATGCCCCTGCGCCGCCAATAGAAAAGGCGCTGCAAGCAGCGCCCTTGGGCTATCCTGGCGTTGTCGAGCGGATTATCAGGCCGCCAGCGTCGCCCCGCCGTCAATCACGATATCCTGCATGGTGATATGGCTGGCGCGGTCGGAAGCCAGGAACAAAATAGCATCGGCGATTTCCTGCGGCTGGGCAATTTTACCCAGCGGAATACCCAGTTTGAACTGTTCCGGGAAACCGTTGATGGTGTTCTGTTCCCCCGTTTCGTCCTGCCACATGCCGCGCTGCATCGGGGTATTGGTCGAGCCGGGCGAAACCAGATTGCAACGTACGCCATAAGGCGCCATTTCCAACCCCACGGTTTGGCACAGGCTACGCAACGCCGCTTTGGAAGCGCAATAGGCCGCCATGCCAACACGCGGCACATGCGCCGCATTGGATGCCACGCTGACAATAGCGCCACGTCTCTGGCGACGGAATACCGGCAGGGCATGGCGGAACATATTGAATGCACCACCGGCATTAACCGCCAGGCAGGCCAACCAGTCTGCGGTGCTGGTTTCGTCCGCCAGCCCCATGCGCAGAATACCGGCGCCGTTGACCAACACGTCCAACTCACCCTGCTCCACCAGCAAACGCCCGCACAGGGCATCTACCGCATCGCTGTCGGCGATATCCAGCACTTCGGTGCGAAACGCGTATTCCGGTTCGCCAAAATGCTTATCGAAACCAATTACCTCGGCACCGGCCCGCACAAACGCCAATGCGGTCTCCAGGCCAATCCCGGCGCCCGCGCCGGTAACCCAGACTCGTTTGCCGGCAAAATCGCCCTGTTGACTCATCAGGCTTTCCCCTCTGACAACAGCGCCCACCAACCATCAATGGTCGGGTTCTTGGCCAGGGCGATAAAATCGATATCGCCGCGGATCTTACGCCAGCGTGCCGCCAACTCCATGATCCGCACTGAATCCAGACCGTAGTCGATCAGGTTCTCGTCGTCACCCATGTCTTCGCTGTCTTCGTCGAGGAAAGGCATGATTTGCTGACGCAACGCCGCTTTGCTGGTGATCCCTGGCAGCAGCTCGGCGGTGGTGACCACGCGGCCACAGCGGCCGGCCGTGTAACGCAGCGCCATCAGGTGCTCTTCGCGGGAGAAGTCGGCCAGACCATCAGCAACCATAAACGGCTGAATGTTACGCATAAAGGCATCGATCGCCGTGGTCATGCAGCCGATATGGGCGTAAACACCACAGATGATCAGCTGATCGCGGCCTGACTCCTGCAGAATTTCCTGCAGCGGTGAACGGTGGAAGGCGCTGTAACGCCATTTCACCAGCACAGTGTCGTCTTCTTCCGGCGCCAGCGCGGCGACCACCGCCTGTTGCTCCGGGTGCTTGTTCAATCCAGGCCCCCACATATCATTGAGCAACGCCCGATCTTCATCGCTCTGCTGATTAGGCTGCGCGGTGTAAAACACCGGGATGCCCTGAGATTTGCAGTAGCGGCGCAGGTTGGCGATGTTCTCCACTACCTGTTTGATCAACGGGCTGTCTTCACCCCAGAAATTCAGAAAATACTGCTGCATGTCGTGGATCAACAGTGCAGCGCGCTGCGGTTCCACCGTCCAGCTCACTTTGTTGGTCGGCAGTTCAGCCTGAGTCGGCAACGCGTAATCATTAAGTTTTGGAATGGCCATGACTTATTCTCCCTGGACCTGAGTCAGTTGTTGCGCCTCCAGGCGTTGGCGCAACAGTTTTTTATCCACTTTGCCAACCGGGGTGAGCGGCAGCGTCTCAACCTGTATAAAGCGGTCGGGTAATTTGAATTCGGCCACGCCCTCGGCGCGTAAATGGCGACGCAAAACGACCGGTTTCAATGGGCTGGTGGCGATAATGTAGGCGCAGCTTTTTTCGCCCATCAACTCGTCCGGCATCGAAACCAACGCCGCATTGATCACTTCCGGGTGACGCAGCAGCAGGTTTTCGATCTCCTCGGCGGCAATCTTCTCACCACCGCGGTTGATTTGGTCTTTCTGACGCCCTTCAACCTTCACGTAGCCGTCTTCAGTCAGGCTAATCAAGTCGCCGGAGCAGTAGAAACCGTCTTTATCGAAGGCGGCGGCATTATGTTCCGGGCTTTGGTAATAACCGCGGAAGGTATAGGGGCCACGGGTCATCAGACGCCCGGTCTCGCCGACAGGCAGCGGATTACCGTCGTCATCGGCCACCCAAAGTTCGTCATCCGGCGACATCGGGCAGCCCTGAGTAGTCAAAATATGTTGGTCGTCATCATCCAGCCGGGTGTAGTTCACCAGGCCTTCCGCCATGCCGAACACCTGCTGCAGCTGACAGCCGATTTCGGCCGGAATGCGCGCGGCCAGGGTTTCCCCCAGCTTGGCACCGCCCACCTGCAGCAGCTTCAGGCTGGCCAACTGCTGGCAACCGCCCCATTCCTCAATGGCCTGCAGCCACAGCGTTACCGCCGGCGGCACCAGCGCCGTCACGTTGATCTGATGCTGGTCGATCAAACGGAAGCATTGCCCGGCATCCGGATCGCTGGCGAACACCACCAGCCCACCACCGTAAAACACGCCCAACACGCCAGGCGAGCTCATCGGATAGTTGTGTGCTACCGGCAGTGCGCACAGATAACGGGTTTCGTCATCAAAATGACAAATCTCCACGCTGCGGCGAATGCTGTAGTAGTAGTCGTTGTGGGTACGTGGGATCAGCTTCGGCGTGCCGGTACTGCCACCGGAGAGTTGGAAGAACGCTACCTGATCGGCCGCGGTTGGCGCAGCCACGAAACCGCCGCAATCCTCTTCCAGCCAGCTCGCCAGCGACTGCTCACCCTGTTCCTCACTGCGCAAAGCGACCAGGCGCAATGAAGGATGTTCAGCGCGAAACGTCGTCAGGAATTCGTCGTTACCGAACAGGCCATGCTGACGATCGGCAATCAGCAACGCCGGTTTGATCTGCGCCGCATAGGCGTTCAGCTCATTGCGTTGGTGGCTAAACAGCGCATTCACCGGCACTACGCCAATTTTCAACAGCGCAAAGAAAGTCACGTAGAACTCGACCACGTTACCCAACTGCACCAGCGCGGTATCGCCGCTGTGTATGCCCCGACGCAGCAAGGCCGCAGCCAGCCGATCGGAGAGTTGATTAAGCTGGCGATAGCTCAGGCTGCGTTGCGGGTCGATCAGCGCGATGGCGTCATTTTTAGCCTGGCGGGTGATGATGTCGGTCAATGGCCGGTCGGTCCAATATCCCCGTTCGCGATAGCGACGGGCTAATGCCTCAGGCCAGGGAGTAAAAGCAATGCTCATGGAAATGTCTATCCTTGGTTCAGGCCAAACGCCCGCGAAATGGTACTGAGTTTGGTGCCGGTTTCATGCCATTCAGATTCCGGCGAAGAGTCTTGCACAATGCCGGCTCCGGCAAAGAGTCGCACCTGGTTGCCCTGCACCGTGCCACAGCGGATGGTCACTACCCACTCCCCGTTGCCTTCGGCATCACACCAGCCGACGATGCCGCCAAACAGGCCGCGATCAAAAGGCTCCAGTTGCTTGATCACCTGATGCGCCAGCGCCGTTGGCGTACCGCACAGCGCCGGTGTCGGATGCAGCAGGCAGGCCAACGACAACGCGTTTTCCGCCCGACTGGCGGCCTCGCCGTCGATTGGCGTAGACAAGTGCCACAGCGTGGTGGTGCTCAATAATTCAGGCGAGGTGGGGATATTCAAATAACTGCAGCGATCGGCCAGCACTTGCCGCATACCTTCGGTAACAAACTGGTGCTCGTAGAGATCTTTCTCGGAAACCAACAGCTGTTGGCTGACTTCACGATCCCGCTGCGGGTCGGCGTCACGACGGGCGGAGCCTGCCAGCGGGTTGGAATAAAATTGTGCGCCGGATTTACGCAGCAGCAGTTCAGGGCTGGCGCCCAGCAATGCTCCCTGTTCCAACGGCACATGGAAATGGAAGCCATGCGGGTTTTGCGCGATGATACGCGCCATCAATGCCTGACTGTCTACCGGTTCGCGTGTTTCAATCTCCAGCAGGCGTGACAGCACCACTTTATCCAGTTGGTCACCACGGGTTGCTTCCACCGCATCTGCCACCATCTGCATGAAAGGCTGTTGTGCCGGCACTTCATTTTGGCTGATAATTTCCGGCAGGGCTTCCTGTGGTGAGGTTACGTCAGCCAAAAAGGCATCGCGTTCAAACCACTGGGTGTGCTGGGGAATAAAAAGCGCAGAGGGTTGATGAGTATCGAACGGGATCGCGCCGCACAGGACCGGGTTTTTCACCCCCGCCAGTTTGGCTTCGGCAAAAGCATGCCGTACCGCCTGCTGGAACTCGCCGTTAAGCTGATCCCCGCCCTGGGCCGGCAGCGTGATTTTAGCGAAGCAGCCCTGGGTGCTCAGGCTACGGAAAGGAGAGGTAAAGAAAAAGCCGGAGGTCGGCGACACGCCTGCTACGGACGACTCGCTCTCCTTGCTGTGCGGCTTCTTCTGCCCGGTACCCTTTACTGTCACGCTCATCGGTTCTCCCTTTCGTATCATGAACAATAACCTGTATAATAATGATTATCATTTGTATTGAATCGCGTTAAATTACCCTCGTGAATATGCTATGTCAATAAATGTAAACAGTTCTTCTATTCATTATCGTGCTATAAAACCAGCAGTTTTAATTATATAAATGATAAGTATTACTATTTAAATTCTAAGGAATGCTTTATGAAGAAGAACCTGTTCTTCGGCTTCGCACTGTTTGGCATGTTAGCCATGGGTGCAGCCCATGCCACAGAGGCCGGTTGGCCGCGTAAAATCGAAACCTCTCGCGGCGTAGTGACCCTGCAGCAGCCCCCTACCCGCATCGTTTCCACCAGCGTAACCGTCACCGGCACCCTGCTGGCGATTGATGCGCCAGTGATCGCCAGCGGCGCCACCACGCCCGGCAGCCGTCTGGCGGACTCACAAGGTTTTTTCCACCAATGGAGCGCTATCGCAACGCAGCGCGGCGTAAAGCGCCTGTACATTGGTGAACCCAACGCAGAAGCCATTGCCGGTGAAGCGCCTGACCTGATCATCATCTCCGCTACCGGCGCCGACTCCGCCGTACGCCTGTACGATCAGCTGTCCGCCATTGCCCCGGTGCTGGTGGTCAATTACGACGACAAAAGCTGGCAGGCGCTGGCGATAGAGCTGGGCCAGGCCACCGGGCACGAAGCCAAGGCGCAAAAAATCGTTGATGATTTCGATAGCCGCGAAAAGTCGCTCAAACAGCGTATGACGCTGCCGGAACAACCGACCTCCGCTCTGGTCTTCAGCGCCGACGGCAAGTCAGCCAACCTGTGGACCGCCGAATCTTCCCAGGGGCAAATGCTCAAGCAGCTGGGTTTCACCCTGGCGGTTCCGTCTGACAAGCTGAACAACAGCCGCAGCATGGGTATGCGTAAGGACATCATTCAGCTCGCCGGGGAAAACCTGGCGGAAGGACTGAACGGCCAGACGCTGATGCTGTTTGCCAACAACGAAAGCGATGCGCAGCGGCTGATGGCCAATCCTTTCCTCGCTCACCTGCCGGCGGTGCAGCATAAGCGGGTTTATGCGCTGGGCAATGACACCTTCCGACTGGACTACTACAGCGCCAGCAACCTGCTGACGCTGTTGGAAAAACAGTTTATTTCTCAGTAGATCCCGCGGCGGGCTGGAGATCGCTTTCCTGCCCGCCAAGGCTCACCTGACGCAGACCTTTCATCGCGAACGCCAGCACCACACCCAGTACCGCCACGCCAAAACCGAAGCTGGTTGAAGTCATGGCCGGCAACATAAACGCCCCCATCGCCCCCAGCAGCAGGGCACCCAACGCGTCCCCCACCACGTTTTGCGCCGTCCACAGGCCATTAATGCGCCCCAGGAAAGCATCCGGCGTCAGGTTCTGAATCAGCCCGTACTGCAGTAATGAGTTCAGTGCGCTCAGGTAGCCAAACACCACCAGGAAGAACAGTGCCAGACCGTACCAGGGCATCAGGCCGAACAGACCGATAGCGACAAACGCGCCAATCGCCGTCATCAGCATCATCCAGCCCGGCCGCGCCACGTGCGCCACCCGGCCACTGGTAAAGGCGCCAATTGCCGCGCCCAGCGGCACGGCGGAATACATAAAGCCCAGCTGCGCCGCACTGACCTGCCACATGCCGGACATCGCCGGGTACAGCACTCGCACCGCGCTGGCCATGGTCAGCAACGCGCCGATCAGCGCCACCATGCCAATCACCCGGTTACGAAACAGGAAGCCAAATCCCCCGGCCAGTGCGCGCAGCGGATGCTCACGCGGCTGAGGGGGTGGCAACAACTGTGGCAGCTGCAATAAAGGGATCAACGTCAGCAAGGTGCCGAAGGCCGCCAAAGCGTAGTTCCAGGTCACGCCGGCGTTGGCAATCACCAACCCGCCGATCGCCGGGGAAAGAATGGAACCAAAACGCACCGTCAGCATGCTGATGGCACCGGCCTGAACGATATTTTCACGCCCAACCAGCGCAGGCGTCGCCGCCAGCAACGCCGTCACGCCTACCGCCCCGAAGAACCCGTCCCAAACCGCCAGCAGATAAATCAGCGTTAATGACGGCGCAGGTAAAGCGGCATTTAAACAAAGACCGATAAACCCAATACCACAGGTGGAACGAGCAAAGAGGATCAGACGGCGGCGCTCGTAGCGGTCAGCCAGTACGCCCCCCATCAGCAAACCGGCAAACATGCCGCTGCCGGCCAGCGTCACGGACAACCCGACCAGCAGCGTCGACCCGGTCAGGGCCTGGATCTGCACCGGGATGGCAATGGCCATCAGCCCGAGCGCCAGAATGGAAATAAAACGCGCGCAGAACACAGCGCGAAAGGCGCTATTGGTCTTAAGCAGGCCAAAATCAAGCAAAATAGAGGGCTTACTCATTAGCTTTCTCACCACAACTAAAGAAAAGGGGCAGCGTCTGTGCTGCAATAGCGAAGGGACTCATGGTACCATAGATGAAAACAATCAATAATGATAATAAATATCATTCATATTCAATCAAATAATGGATTGTTATGTTACGGATTACACGCAATTGCACACCGTCCATTCCGCTGTCCAGGGACCGTCTTGCGGGTGGCTCTCCCCGCTCATTTCGTCGCAAGCTGCTTGGCTTGCTGATTGCCGTTTGCGCCCTGTTGGTCGTCATGCTGCTCAGCCTGTCGCTCGGTGCCAAATCTATCCCCTTCGACACGGTTATCCAGGCGCTCAACGGCCAATGTAGCGGCGCCGACTGCACCATCATTACCAACGCCAGGCTGCCGCGCACGCTGATCGGCGTGCTGGCGGGTATCGCCCTGGGCCTGTCCGGCGTGCTGATGCAAACCCTCACCCGCAATCCGCTGGCCGACCCTGGCATTCTCGGCGTTAACGCCGGCGCGGGGTTTGCCGTGGTATTGGGCATCACTTTCTTTGGTGCCGCCCACGTCGGCGAATATCTGTGGTTCGCCTTTGCCGGCGCGATGTTTGCCGCCCTGCTGGTGGCTCTGATCGGCGCATTGGGAGGCAGCAGCCTGAACCCGGTTCGCCTGACGCTGGCCGGCGTTGCGCTGGCGGCGGTGCTGGAAGGCATGACCTCCGGCATTTCCCTGTTGAACCCGCTGGTCTTCGATCAGCTGCGTTTTTGGCAGGCCGGTTCGCTGGATATTCAAAATATGCAGGTGGTGCGCACCGTTGCCCTGCCGATCCTGCTGGGCACAGCAATCACGCTGTGGATGAGCAAATCGCTGAACAGCCTGAGTATGGGCAATGAGTTAGCCACCGCGCTGGGCACCGGTATCGTCCGCACCCAGTTGCTGGGGTTGCTGGCGATCACATTGCTGTGCGGTGGCGCCACCGCCGCCGTTGGTCCGATAGCCTTTGTCGGGCTGATGATGCCGCACATTGCCCGGCGACTGGCCGGCTCCGAGTTGCACTGGATGCTGCCGTGGACCTTGGTATTGACCCCTATCCTGCTGCTGAGCGCCGATCTGATCGGCCGCTTCCTGGTCGCCGGTGAACTGCGCGTTTCCATCGTCACCGCGCTTATTGGCGCACCGCTGCTGATTATGCTGGTTCGTCAACGCCATATGTTCAGGAGGCAGCGCTAATGTCGATGTCCGCAGCCCGTCTGATGGCCAACCACAAAATGCGCGCCTTGTCGCGCCCGGCGCTAACCGCGCTGCTGCTGTTGCTTGCCGCCCTGGCACTGGCGATTTATGCCCTGGGTTCCGGCGCTTTGTCGCTCAGCGCTCTGCAGGTGATCGACGCCTTACGCGGTGAAGGCCCGGCCAACCTGGCGGTGATCGTTACCCAGTGGCGTTTGCCTCGCGTGATAATGGCGCTGTTGTTGGGTGCCGCGCTCGGTATCAGCGGCGCCATCTTCCAATCGCTGCTGCGTAACCCGCTCGGCAGCCCGGACGTCATCGGTTTTAATACCGGTGCTTACAGCGGCGTACTGGTGGCAATAGTGCTGTTTAACGGCGGCATTCTCGGCATCACCTCCGGGGCACTGGCCGGTGGCTTGCTGACTGCCGCGCTGATTTATCTGCTGGCATGGCGCAACGGCGTCGAGTCATTCCGTTTGATTATCGTCGGTATTGCCGTTCGCGCCCTGCTGGTGGCCGGCAATACCTGGCTGATCATCAGCGCTTCGCTGGAGTCTGCCATGACCGCCGGACTGTGGAGCGCCGGTTCGCTCAACGGCGTGACCTGGGCGAAAAGTTTGCCGGTGCTGGCGGTGATTGCGCTGTGCTGCCTGTTGCTGTTGATGCTGGCCCGCCGCATGCGGCTGCTGGAGATGGGCGATGACACCGCCTGCGCACTCGGTGTATCGGTGGAGCGCTCACGCGTGCTGCTGCTATTGGTCGGCGTTACCCTGACTGCCGCCGCCACCGCCGTCGCCGGGCCGATCTCCTTTATTGCGTTGGTGGCCCCACAGATTGCGCGACGCCTGTGCGCCAACCGCAGCGTCCTGTTGCTGACAGCCCTGACGGGTGCCCTGTTGCTGCTGCTCGCCGATGTCGCGGCGCAACGCCTGTTTATGCCTTATCAGTTGCCGGTCGGGGTGTTGACCGTCAGCCTGGGCGGCATTTATCTGATTTGGCTATTAATCCGTGAGTCACGAAAAAAATGAATGCTGAACTCTTACAGCCCGCGCCGTTACGCGCCGAAAACCTGACGCTCGGCTATGACAAAAAAATCGTCGCGCGCGACCTTTCCGTTTCTATTCCGCACGGTGAACTGACAGTCATTATCGGGCCGAATGCCTGCGGTAAATCGACCTTGCTGCGCACTCTTAGCCGCCTGATGCAGCCGCAGGCCGGTGCCATCTGGCTCAACGGCAAACACATTAGCGACTATGCCACCAAAGAGGTGGCTCGCCAGTTGGGGCTGTTGCCACAAAGCTCGACCGCGCCGGGTGACATTACCGTGTTTGATCTGGTGGCACGCGGTCGCTATCCGCATCAGCGCCTGTTCAGCCGCTGGCGTGAAGAAGACCAGCAGGCGGTCGAACAGGCCATGCGCTCCACCGGCGTGTTTGAACTGGCTGAACAGCCGGTTGATACGCTTTCCGGCGGACAACGTCAGCGGGTCTGGATTGCCATGGTATTGGCGCAGCAAACGCCGTTGCTGCTGTTGGATGAGCCAACCACCTGGCTGGATATCAGCCATCAGATCGACTTGCTGGAACTGATGCGCCAGTTAAACCGTGAAAATGGCCATACGCTGGTGGTGGTGCTTCACGATCTCAACCATGCCTGCCGTTACGCCACGCATCTGATTGCCATGCGCGACGGTAAAGTGGTCGCCGAGGGTGCACCGAAGGATATTGTGACGCCGGAATTGATCGAAAAGGTCTACGGTCTGCGCTGCATGATCATTGACGATCCCGTCTCGCACACGCCGTTGGTGGTACCGCTAGGTAAGTAATCGAGATTGTAGGGGCCCAGCATGCTGGGCCCGCGTTAATCGGGACGAATGTATTCGTCCCCTACCATCACTGGGTATTATAAAGCGCGAAGTATGCGGTTCAACAACGGTCCTAATACCTTGAACGACGTTGGTGAAACGATATCCACGTGCGCACAGTCCAGTTCATGAACCTGTAGCGCGTCCACATATTGCGACCAGGTCTGCTGAACATCCATCCCTTCCTGCAACGTCTGGCGCGCGACAAACAGCGTCGCCTGTCCTTTGAAGTTCGCCGTATGGGTGGCTGAAAGCAGACGAACCGAATCGGCATAGTTGGCTTCGATATTATCGAACATGGCTACGCGGGTTTCGCCCAATGCCGGCTCCAGCGCATCTTCAGACACCGCCAGGAACTGCTGACGTTCGCGCTGAACTTCTTTCAACACGTTGTCATCCAACATCACGTCCCAGTTTTGCGTTTCCGGCGGATAGGTATCCAGCAGCCCAAGGAAAGCCACTTCTTCGCCCCTTGCCTGTAAGCGCGCGGCAATGCCTTGTGCCAGAGTGCCGCCCAGCGAGTAACCGATAAAGTGATACGGGCCGTGCGGTTGCACTTGCAACACCGTCTCCAGATGCGCATCGCATACCTGGTCCATATTTTCGCTCAGTGCCAACGGGCCATCCGGCCGTGGTGACTGAATGCCCACCAGCGACCAGTGCTGATCGATATAGCGCGGCAACACGCTGAACTGCCATGAGAAGCCGGACGCCGGATGCAGGCAGAACAGCGTTGGTCCTTCGGTGGTGCGCAGCGGCAGAACGCGGTCAAAACCGGTTTTGTCAGCTTCTTCCTGGGTGCGTTCTTCGGCCAACAGCTGCGCCAGCTGTTCCACGCGGGAAGCCACCATCACCTGGCCTACCGACACCGCCTTGCCCAGCTCACGCCGCAGCTCCGCCGCCAAACGCATCGCCAACAGCGAGTGCCCGCCGAGGGCAAAGAAGTCATCGTCGGCAAACACGGTTTCGCGTTGCAGCAGGCGGGCGAACACCGCAGCGATCGCCGTCTCCAGCCCCGCTTGCGGCTCACGCCCTGCCGCGCGGGCTGCGCCCTGCGGTTGCGGCAACGCTTTACGATCCAGCTTGCCATTGGCGCTCAGCGGCAGAGTATCCATCTCGACCAGCGCCACCGGCACCATATGCGGCGGCAGGCGATCGGCCAACGCTGCGCGGAGCGCGTCCAGATCAAGGCGCACGCCGGGCTGCGCCACCAGATAGCCCACCAGCTGGCGGGCATCGCCACCGCCAGGATCGGTTGGCGTATTTTCCAGCACCAGCGCGTGAGTCACCGCCTGTTTAATCCCCGGCAGCGACAGCAAAGCATGATCGATTTCACTCAACTCAATACGTTGCCCACGTATTTTTAACTGATCGTCACTGCGGCCAAGGTATTCCACCTCGCCTCCCGGCAGCCAACGGGCGACGTCACCCGTGCGATACATCCGCCCGCCATCGCCGTCAGGATCGGCTACAAAGCGGCTGGCGGTCAGTTCCGGTCGTCCCAGATAGCCGTGCGCCAGTTGCACACCGGTAAGGTACAAATCACCGGCGACGCCCGGCGGCACTGGCCGCAGGCGCGTATCGAGGATGCGTAAACCGGTGTTCCAAACCGGTAAACCAATCGGCACATTGGCGCCAGTGACGGCAGCCAAGGCTTCGCCCCAGGCCGGATGCCAACTGACGTCCACCGCCGCTTCGGTCGGCCCGTACAGGTTATGCAACGGCACCGCAGTGCGGCTTTGCCACAGGCGGCACAGTTCCGCCGGCAAGGCTTCACCACTGCAAAATACCTGGCGTAACGGCGCACAACACGCCACCGCCTGCGGGCCATCCAACGCGCTGACGAAGGCCGCCAGCATCGAAGGGACAAAGTGCATGGTGGTGACACGATGTTGATCAATCAGCTGGAGCAGCTTTTCCGGATCGCGGTGCGCTTCAGGTGGGGCCATCACTAACTGGGCCCCCACTATCAGCGGCCAGAAGAATTCCCATACCGAAACGTCAAAACTGCAAGGCGTTTTCTGCAGCACCACATCGCCTGCCGCCATAGGATACTGATGTTGCATCCACAGCAACCGGTTGACGATCGCCTGATGCCCCACCAACACGCCTTTCGGTCGCCCGGTCGAGCCGGAGGTAAAGATAATGTAGGCCGGGTGATGCGGCGTCGGTCCATTGAGCGTGACGTTGGCTGCGCTGTCTATCGACAACGGCGCGTCATACAGCAAGATCTCACCCTTGCCGGCAAAACGTGCCTGCTGGGTCGGTTCGGTGATAATCAGGCGCGGCGCAGCGTCCTCCAGCATCATGCCAAGACGCTCGTCAGGATAACCGGTATCCAGCGGCAAATAGGCCGCCCCGGCTTCGACGATGGCCATTAACGCCAGAGACAAAAAGACCGAGCGCGGTAAGGCGACGGCGACGATATCACCCGGTTGTACGCCCTGCTCCGTCAACTGACGCGCCAGCGCGGCAACCTGTTCACGAGTTTCGCGATAGGTAAATTGGTACTGCGCATCGGCCAGCGCCGGGGCGTCAGGGGTTTTCTGCGCCTGCTCCGCCAGCAGCCCGCTAAGGGTTTGCGCCTTCACCGGATGTGCCGTGTCATTAACCCGGGCCAACAGTTGGCGGTCTTGCTCGGTGAGCAAATCGGCATCGCCAATCGGCATCTGAGGCTGTGCGGCAAACTGACGCAACAACAGAGGCAGGCGTTGCAGATGCGCCGCCAGCTCATCACGCTGATAACGTTCGGCATTAGCCAACAGATCGACCTTCAGCGTGCCGGCCTCGTCGAGGTACAACGCAATCTCCAGATCACGGACCGGCCCGGAGGCCAGCTCATGGGTGATGCCTTCGATACCGCCGAAGTCCAACTGGAAATCAAACATCTTAAAGTTGAATACCGTGCCGTACAGCGGTTGGGCATCGCCAATTCGCCCCAGATCGCGCTGCACCTGCTCCGCCTCGTAGCGCTGATGGCGGCGAACGGTTTTTAACTCACGACCAATATTACCGGCGACCTCGCTCAGCGTAGCCTGAGGGTCGAGGTGCATTTCGATCGGCAAGACGTTAATCACCGGTCCGTTGGCACAGAGCGCGGCCGAACCGGTACGGCGCATAAAGATAAAACCGGCGCTGAAGCTGGCATGTCCGCTCAGGCGTGAAACCCACAACGCAACCAGCGCCAGTGCCATATCTGCCACGCTGAACTGCTGCTGACCGGCGTTCACCAACTGCGTGAAATCTTGTCGGTCGCACAGCTGTGACAAGCGGTGAATACGGGTGGTTGGCGTCTGCCCGGCCAACGGTTGCGGGCAAAGGGTGGCAGGCGTCGGCAATTGCTGCGCCTTGTTCAACCAGAAGGCAGCGTCGCGCTGAGAGGTGGACGATTGCGCATAACGCTGATATTCCTCGACCACTTCGCTGAATGCGCTGAAGGGCGTCGGATCCGGCCGTTCATTGTGCAACGTCCGGGTGTAAATATGGGCGATTCTGCGGGCAATGGCGGTAAAACTGAAGCCATCTACCAGAATATGATGATAACGCTGATACCAAAACCAGCGCTGTTCCGACAGGCGGATCAGCATATGACGATATAACGCATTGCCGCTACCGATGCGCAAATCACCGGACATATCCAACTGCATGAGGGCACGCGCCGCTGCAGCGGCATCGGGGGATTCGCTGAGATCGATGTATTCTACCGGCAGGATCGCCAGCTCGGGGTCATGCCACTGCATCGGCACCCCGTCACGCTCTTCAAAGCGGAACTGCAGGGTATCTACTTCCGACAGCCCCTGCTCAATCGCACGCAACAGGCACGCCTGATCCAACGGGCCATTCAGCTCAATATAGTGGGAAACCGCATAGGCGTTGGCATGCGGTGAAATCTGATCGGCAACCCAGATCCCGGGTTGCGCGGCGACCAACGGCAGTTCAGTGGCGAACGGCCGTTCGGTCGGTAATAAATTCCGGTCTGACAAGGTACTGACTCCTGTTATCGGTATTGGCGCCATCACGCCTTACGCAGCGAGGCGGGCCGCATATCCTGCCAATGCTGTTCCAGCCAAATCACGCACAGCGGACGCACCGCCGGGCCAAACACCGGCGTCCACCCCGCCGGCACTGCGCTAAAGTCTGGCCACAGGCTGTATTGCAATTCATCATTCTGCACAATCAGGCAGCTTTGTTGCTCGTCATCGAACGGGTTCAGAGTTTCCATCGCGGACTCCTTGGACAGTGAAGGTTAGCTTGATCGAGGGGGCAGAGGATTGGTCCGCCCACAGTGCCTGCAGACCGTCTATCAGGCCGCCACGCCAGCACAAATGATCGTGTCCCCCGGCCACCACCCGGTATTGCACCCGGTGACCGGCATCACACAGCAAGTCCGCCATCCGATCGTTGACCCGGCGCGCCACTTTTTCATGCACGCCGGCTTCCATAAACACCTTCAGCTTGCCTTTGCCAACGCCCTGCTCAACCTGATGCAGTAACCAACCGGCGTCGGCCGGAATTTCCGCAAGCTGATACATGTCGCGACGTGGCCACCAGAAAGAGCTGGACTGGCAAATCACCCCGCCGAAGCTCTGCGGCCAGTGCAGCCCGGCATACAGCGATGACAAGCCGCCAAAACTTTGGCCGCACACCAGAGTACGGGCAGGATCGCGCTGGTACGGCGCCCATTCGGCGACCTGCGGCAGCAATTCTTCTTGTACCGCCAGCCAGAAATCTGCATTGCAGGCCAGCTCCTGGGAGCGGTGTTTGAGATCGATAATGTCAATCAGCAGATAAACCGCTTCCGGCAGCTTGCCCTCGCGGGTCAACTGCATCAGCGGATCCCAGACCGGCATGTTGCTCGCCCAGAATTGACCGTCCAGCAATATCGCCAGCGGACGTTGTGTTGGATCGCCTTCGCCGGTGGTATAAACCCAGACGTTACGGGTATTGCCCAGACGCTCGCTGTGCCAGCTGTGGCGCTGCAGTTTCGCCGGGGGAGCTGGAGTACAACGCCCGCTGGCGACCGCATAGCGATCGAAATCCAGCCAGGCCGGTTGCGGCAGCGCTTCCGGCATATGCAGACCTGACAATACATGGCCGCCGACACCAGCCCAGGAACGATGGGGATTCAGCAGGTCCTGGGTCGCACCGGCAAACACCTGATGCCACCAATGGCGGACCGAATGCATATTAACGTGCGCATCCTCATCACTGGGGGCCAGTGGCCGGTCGTCCATACAGGGGATAAAGCAGTAGCTGCCGCGCCAGTCGGCGCTGAGCTCGGTCTGCCAATACCAAACGTCGGTCCCTTCCAGCCGTTGCAGGCTCTGCGGCGGCGACGACTGATGATGGTCGGTCAGACAATTGATGTGGATCCAGACGCGTCGATAGGCTGAAGTGAGTTCACATCCCTGGGGGTCACGCCATAAAAAGGTGACCTTCCCGCGTCCATCCCCTTGCAGCTCCACCAGCGGCGTGCCGCGTTTGGCGATATTCAGCCACCATCCATGGCGCCCGGCGTGCTTGCTTGATAATAATCTGCTGCTTTCTGACTCGGATTTTGTTTTCAAACGCCTATTCACTATTTAGCTGGCAGCTTCAGGAAAGCCGGTAATTTCGCGGCGCGAGGCGCTGCCCAAGAAAACGGTAAGTCGAATACTATTGATAATTATTTGCGTTTGCAATAGTGTGTGTAGGCTCGTAAACAGGGCAGGTATTCTTCAACAGGGACGGATGCCGAATTTAAGCGCTGAATCCAATGTCGTGGCCGCTGCGTCTTGGCCGATTGGGTTTCTCTTTCCGAAAACAAAAAACTACAACCGCCCTTCTCATAGCCGGAGAGCTACTGCTTCGGTGCCCGGAGAAAGGCAGCAAGGTAGGAACTCTCAGATGAACAGCAAATTATCACGTTATTCCTTAGCCACACTCATCGGGTTAGGGTTAGGCGCGTCCGCTTTTGCACACGCCGCACAGCAAACTGACACCAGCCCAGAAACAGACAAGGTCGCCAAAAGTAAAAAAGAAGCCGCCGAAGACACTATTGTCGTCACTGCCGCCAAGCAAAACCTGCAGGCACCTGGGGTTTCTACCATTACCGCCGACGAAATCAAAAAGCGCCCACCAGCCCGTGATATCAGCGAGCTGATCCGCACCATGCCCGGCGTTAACCTGACCGGTAACTCCACCAGCGGCCAGCGCGGCAACAACCGCCAGATCGATATCCGCGGCATGGGCCCGGAAAATACCCTGATCCTGATTGACGGAAAACCGGCCAGCAGCCGCAACTCGGTGCGTCAGGGCTGGCGCGGTGAGCGTGATACCCGCGGCGATACCGCCTGGGTCCCGCCGGAAATGATTGAACGTATCGAAGTGCTGCGCGGCCCAGCGGCGGCCCGTTACGGCAACGGCGCCGCCGGCGGCGTGGTCAACATCATCACCAAGAAGAACACCAAAGAGCTGCACGGCTCGCTGAACACCTATTTCAACGTGCCGGAGCACAAGCAGGAAGGCTCCACCAAGCGTACCGACTTCAGCCTGTCCGGCCCGCTGACCGATCAGTTGAGCTTCCGCCTGTTCGGGGGTTACAGCAAAACTCAGGCCGATGCCTGGGACATTAACGAATCGCATAAATCCGAGCGGGTGGGTGCCTACGCCAGCAGCATTCCTTCCGGCCGTGAAGGGGTAGTAGATAAAAATATCGACGCCTTGCTGCACTGGGACTTCGCGCACCTGCAGTCGCTGGAGTTTGAGTATTCCTATGGCCGTCAGGGCAACCTGTACGCCGGTGACACTCAGAACACCAACACCAATGCGCTGGTACAGAGCAACTACGGCAAAGAAACCAACCGTATCTATCGCGAGACCTTCGGCCTTAACCACCGCGGTGCCTGGGACAATGGCGTCAGCACCAACAACTACGTTCAGTTCGAGCGCACTCGCAATACCCGCCTGAACGAAGGGTTGGCCGGCGGTACCGAAGGTATCTTCGACGCTAAAAACGAAGGCTTCGGCACCACCAAGCTGGACGATTTCCTGGCGCACAGCGAAGTCAGCGTGCCATTTGAACTGGGCGTGACGCAAACCGCCACCCTGGGTACCGAATGGAACCAGCAACGCATGAAGGACGGTTCATCCACCAGCCAAACGATGATGGGGGGCACCATTCCCGGTCAAGGTAGCGGTACTCGTAGCCCTTACGCATCCGCCCATATCTTCTCGCTGTTTGCCGAAGACAACATGGAGCTGACCGACAGCACCATGCTGACGCCGGGCCTGCGTTACGATCTGCACTCCGAAGCCGGTAACAACTGGAGCCCGTCGCTGAACCTGTCACAGGAACTGGGCGACAACTTCACCCTGAAAATGGGCATCGCCCGCGCCTACAAAGCGCCTAACCTGTACCAGACCAACCAGAACTATTTGCTGTACAGCAAAGGTCAGGGGTGTTCGTCCAGCGATGTCAAAAATGGCTGCTACCTGCTGGGTAACGACGACCTGAAGGCAGAAACCAGCGTCAATAAAGAAGTCGGGTTGGAATTCCACAATGAAGGCTGGCTGGCCGGCGTGACTTATTTCCGCAACGATTACCACAATAAAATCGAAGCGGGCAATAGCCGTATCGGCACCAGCAGCACCGGCACAGCCGTGTACCAATGGGAAAACGTGCCGAAAGCGGTAGTCCAGGGCCTGGAAGGCACGTTGAACGTGCCGGTCAGCGAGACCGTCTCCTGGAGCAACAACGCCACCTATATGATCGAGAACAAGAACAAGAGCACCGGCGACTACCTGTCGGTGATCCCCAAGTTCACCATCAACTCGACGCTGAGCTGGCAAGCAACCCAGGACCTGTCGATGCAATCGACCCTGACCTGGTACGGCCGTCAGAAACCGAAGAAGTACAACTACCAGGGTAAACCGGTCAGCGGTACCGAAACCAAGGAAGTCAGCCCTTACGCCGTGGTCGGTGCCAGCGCGACCTATGATGTGACCAAAAACATCAGCCTGACGGCGGGTATCGACAATCTGTTCGACAAACGTCAGTTCCGCGAAGGTAACTCGCAGAACGTGGGTGACCCAACCACCGGTGCCATTAACATTGCCGGTGCAGGTGCCGCCACCTACAACGAACCGGGCCGTACTTACTATATGAGCGTGAATACCCATTTCTAAACGGCCAACTTAATCAAGACTGCTAACCCCCACTAAGGGGCTAAACCGGTAGGGGTCGAACATGTTCGACCCGATTAAATCCAGTGTTTATGCAACTGGGCGCTGCATGCAGCGCCCCTACCATAAAAAAGCAGAGCCGATTGCCAACGACCTAAGGGGCTGCCATGCAGCCCCTTTTTTATTATTTCTCCAGCGAAACCTGTTTGAAGATGTGTTTGCCGAAGGGATCGATCTCGTAGCCTTTCACCTCTTTGCGCACCGGTTCAAAAATGGTCGAATGGGCAATCATCAACGCCGGCATCTGATCATGCATCATCACCTGTGCCTGTTCATACATTGCCACCCGCTTGGTGTGATCGTTTTCCTCACGCGCTTGCGAAATCAACTTGTCGAACGGCGGATAGCACCACTTGGCCGAGTTCGAACCGCCGTTGGCCGACACGCAGGTAAACAACGGGCCAAAGAAGTTATCCGGATCGCCATTGGCCGTAGTCCAGCCCATCAATGCCGTTTGATGCTCGCCATTTTTTATCCGCTGCAGATATTCGCCCCACTCGAAGGTGACAATTTTGGCCTTCACGCCAATCTTCGCCCAGTCGGACTGGATCATCTCCGCCATGCGCTTGGCATTCGGGTTGTAGGGCCGCTGTACCGGCATCGCCCACAGATCTATCGCAAAGCCCTGCCCCAGCCCTGCCTCTTGCAGTAACTTTTTGGCTTTCTCCGGGGAATACGGGTAATCCTCAATCTTGTCATTGCTGCCCCACTGGGTCGGCGGCAACAGGTTCTTCGCCGGCTGGCCCGCGCCGTGGAACACCGCTTCGAGGATCGCCGGTTTGTTCACCGCCAGCGCCAGCGCCTGCCGCACCTTGACGTTATCCAGCGGTTTTTTCTGGGTATTGAACGCCAGGAAACCGATATTCAGACCGGACTTCTCCATGACCTGGATATTGGGATCCTGACGCATGCGTGTCAGATCCGCCGGGTTAGGAAACGGCATGACCTGGCACTCATTTTTTTGCAGCTTGGCATAACGCACCGCCGCATCCGGGGTAATTGAGAACACCAGGCGGTCAACCTTGGGTTTGCCTTCCCAATAGTGGTCGAACGCCTTATAGAGGATCTTCGCATCCTTCTGGTACTGCACCAACTGGAAGGGACCGGTGCCGATCGGGTCGTTGTCCACCCGCTGCGGGGTACCGGCCTTTAGCATCGCATCGGCATATTCGGCGGAGAGAATGGTGGCGAAATACATGCCGAGATCGGCCACGAATGGGGCTTCAGCGCGCGAAAGTTCAAAGCGCACGGTGTTATCGTCCACTTTGACAATGTTGTTGATCAACGTGCCGAACTCCATCGACTCAAAGTTGGTGTAAGCGCCGTTGGAAACCTTGTGATAAGGGTTATTGGCGTCTTTTTGCCGCATGAAGGAGAAGATGACGTCGTCGGCGTTGAAATCGCGGGTGGGGGTAAAGTATTTATTGCTCTGGAATTTCACCCCCTTGCGCAGGTGAAAAGTGTAATTTTTGCCGTCTTCGCTCACCTGCCAGCTTTCGGCCAGGCTGGGCTGCAGCTCAACGGTGCCGGTTTTGAAGTCCACCAATCGGTTATAGATCGTCGCCGAACTGGCGTCCACCGTCGGGCCCGAGGTAAACAGCTGCGGGTTAAACCCTTCCGGTGAGCTTTCAGAACAATAAACCAGCGTACTGGCGCGCGCACCGCCCATCACTGCCAAAGCCAATAATCCCAGCGTCATTGTGAGTGTTTTTGTTTTCATCCTGCCATCCCCGGTATAGAAAATAGACTCGATGGATACCAATAAATCATGAAGTTAGGGATGTAAAGAACAAATTTTAGGCATAAAAAAAGGGGAGCGCCGCGTACGGCATTCCCCGTGGTTTTTACGCTTGATGAAATTAAATCATCTGGCTGAAGTTCATCTGCGCCATCAACTTGTAGTTGTCGGCGTAATCGACCGGAATGGCCACCACGACCGGCCCCTGGATTTCCATCGCCTTGCGTAACATGGGCCGCAGGTCATCCACCGACTGCACCGCAAACCCGACCGCCCCGCACGCCTCGGCATAGGCTTTAAAATCGATAGGGCCGAATTCCACCCCGGATTTGCGGCGGTATTTGTTCACCTCCTGCATTTCCACCATGTTGTAGGCGTTATCCACCCAAATTACGTGCACGATGTTATTTTTCAGCCGCACGGCGGTTTCCAGTTCCATGCTCGACTGCATAAAACCGCCGTCGCCGGAAATCGACACCACTTTGTCGCCCGGCCGCACCAGCGCCGCGCCGATGGCCCACGGCAGCGCCACCCCCATGGTCTGCTGGCCGTTGGAAATCAGCAGTTGGCGCGCACGGAAGCTGTAAAGGTAACGCGCAATCCAAATGTGGAAACTGCCCATGTCCACACACAACGTCACGTCGTCGCTGACAATATCCTGCAGCTCTTTGACGATGCGCAGCGGGTGGATTGGCATACCACCGCGCCGTGCGGCACGTTCCGCCAGTTCGGTACGCTGGCGACCAAGATCGCTGAGTATCGATTCCACTTCGGCCGGCACGCTCACCACGCTGTTAAAGGCTTCGGTCATCATGTCGAGCGTGGCGCTGATATTGCCCACCAGCTCGACGTCCGGACGATAGCAGGTATCGATGTCCGCCGGCAGCACGTCGATATGCACCAGTTTCAATCGCCCCTGGCTGTTCCACATGCAGGGATCGTATTCGATCGGGCCATAGCCGACGCTGACCACCAAATCGGCTTTCTGCAGCAGCTGGTCGGCCGGTTGGTTGTTGAACAAACCGACGCGGCCGGCAAAGCGTGCAAAGTGATTAACGTCGATCACCCCTGCCGCCTGGTAGGTCCCCACTACCGGCATATGGGTGCGATGCAGCAGTTGGCGCACCGCCTCGCTATTTTCCGGGCGGCTGGCCTGCAGCCCCAGCAACAACACCGGGCACTTCGCCTGTTGGATCAGCTTAACCGCGGCGCGAATATCCTCGGCAGCGGCGGCCCCCATTCGCGGCAACCGACATCCCGCCAGCACCGGGGCGCTGACCGGCTCATTGACGATGTCCATCGGCAGGCTGACAAAAGACGCCCCCGGACGGCCGAATTCGGCGTGGCGGAAAGCGTTGGCAATCACTTCAGAAATCGCCGAACCGGCATGCACTTCGGCACAATACTTGGTCACCGGCCGAAACATACTGACGGTATCCATGCTCTGGTGGGTCTGTTTGAGGTTGTCGGCACGCTTCACCGCCCCGCCGAACGCCACGACCGCATCCCCTTCCGAGGTGGCGGTCGCCAGCCCGGTGATCAAATTGGAACTGCCCGGCCCGGAGGTCACCAACGCCACCCCGGCCTTACCGGTCAAACGCCCCACCGCCGCCGCCATAAACGCCGCGTTGGCCTCATGGCGCACCACCACCGTTTCTATCGACGGCGCGTCTTCCAGCGAATCGAATACCCGGTCAATCTTGGCGCCCGGAATACCGAATACGTGTTTAACCCCCTGCGCCTCCAGATTTTTCACCACCAAATCTGCGCCACATGCCCAGTTATTGTCTGTTTTTGCCTTGTTCATGGAATACCTCCTGAAAATACACCCAGGACTGTCGCGGAATTAACCCTCGGCAGAACGAATTGCGCTATCCAAATCCTCGGGACAGAGGTCGGCGCGCAGAAAATCCGCATCATGCGGCAATTGAAGATTGAGACGGGTGATCACGCCAAATTGCAGGCGACCGTGGTCAAGTTGGTAATCCAGCACGTGACCGCCACCGTTGCGATCGTCGGTGACAAAGTGCTCGTGATAACCGGCCACGCCAACGCCCTGCATATAATCAGGCGAACGGAAGCCAACCAGGGTGCCCTGACGTCGATGGAAGGCAAAGGTCGGCTGCTCTTCTATCGCCTCCAGCATCGGACGATAAGGCCGCTCCTGACGCGGCACGGTGCGGGTTTCCACATGGCTGAATTCGCCGTCGACGCGCAGCGCGCAGAACAGGTTCGGCGAAGCCACCTGCTCATCGATGCACTGGTGCAACTGCGCCTTGGTGATCGGACTGTCGAAGTGTTGGGTGACGCTAGGTTGGAAAAAGGTGACAACGGCAAACGGGGTTTTCTGCTGCAAACTGGCCGGTCGTGCGCTGCCGTCGGCGCGCAACTGGTGAATTTCCTGGTCGAAGGCGATCAGTTCGCCGTCGAGGTGATTGAACGTTCCCAGGCCAAAGTTGCCGTGCTTGAGCAATTCGGCAATGGTGACCTCCCCTTCGTAAACGCCGCTGATCAGTGCGCTCATCAGCGAGATTTGATAGATCTCGCCCTCCCCAACGCTCAGCGACTGCCTGGCAAACCCTTGCGCCAAATGCTGCGCGCAGGAACACCCATGGTCTTCGTTCATAACTACTCCTCCACCAGCGCGGAGTGAAATGCTCCGCGCGTTCAAAAATGCCCACCCGTAGGTGAACAAAGATGTCGCCGGCAACGCGTTCAGTTGGAACGATTCAGCCAACGGCGACAAAAAAACCGGCACGGCAGGCCGGCGATGCCCAATGTCAACAACGGTTTAGATTCACTAATCATTGTTGGTAAACAGGGCATCAATTTGAACGGTTAATCTGGTGTTGAAGTCATCATCAATACCGCAGGCACACGGTGGAACCTGGGGGAAATTCTGTATTTAAAGTTCTAAAGACCGCGAGTTTTATGCATTTTCTCTCTGTGCGGCGGGGTTCACGGCATGCCATCGCTTTCCGTAAGCCCGAAAAAAGAGTAGCCGCATTGCGACGGACGGAGAACCTGGTATTCATAAGAAACGCTTTTGCATATAATGCAAAGATGAATGACGCCCGCTATGTTGAACATCTGCCGATATTTCTCGAGGTGGCCCTGTTGGGCAGCTTCTCCGCCGCCGCTCGCAAGCTGGGAATGGTGCCTTCTTCGCTGGTACGCCACATTGATGCGCTGGAAAACGCGCTGGACGCCACGCTGTTTATCCGCTCTACGCGGGGTTTGATGCTGACGGATGCGGGCGAAAGGCTGCAGGCGCGAGCAAGCACGCTGCTGACGGATATCACCGACATCCGTGCCGAACTGGCTTCGTGGAACGATATGCCGCAAGGCACGCTGCGTATCAGCTGTCTGCCCACCTTCGGCAAAACCTATATCCTGCCGCTGTTACCGACGCTGGCCGAACGCTATCCGCAACTGTTTGTCGACCTGGATTTGACCGAACGCCAAACCGATCCGACCCAGGAACTGTTGGATGCCGCCATTCGTATCGGCGAGCAAAAAGACAGCGGGCTGTACGCCAGCCGCATCGCGACCCAGCGCTGGGTGATGTGCGCCAGCCCTGATTATATCGCCCGTTACGGACAGCCGGCCGACCTCAATGCATTGCCGCAGCATCGATTGATTGCCCGCTACCATAAGCAACAACCGGCCTGTTGGGCGCAAATCCTCAGCGTTCCTCTGATGAGCCGCTGCAGCATGGTGCTGCGCTGTGACGACTTTACCGCTCAACGCCAGGCGGCGCTGCTGGGGTTGGGGCTCACCTTTTTGCCCAACTGGGTGGTCGGGCCGGATATTCAGGCCGGCCGCTTGCTGCAGGTGTTGGAAGACCCGCGCCAGGAGCAACAGGGCATTTACCTGTTACGGCCGGTGGCGAAGGTATCCGCGCGGCTGAACCTGTTTATTACCCTGCTAAAACAAAGCATCGGTCAGCCACCGAGCTGGGAGTAACGCGGGGAAACCTGTCCCTGCAGCGCCGGGCTGTCGCTTTCATCTTTCAGTTCCACCCCGGTCAGCCGACGCTGGAAAGCCTGCTCCAGCAGCCAGGCCAGTTTGAATGCCGCCTGCGGATAATCCAGCCCTTCCGGACGCACGTTGGAGATGCAGTTGCGCTCCGACTCGCGCCGCCGGGTGTTCGGCCCCCAGGTAAGGTAAATACCGAGGCTGTCCGGCGACGATAAGCCCGGCCGCTCGCCGATCAACATCGCCACCGCTCTGGCCTGCAAACACTCGCCGATATCATCCCCCAGCGCGACCCGCGATTGGTGTGCCAATACCACAGGGGCAACCGAAAGCCCCATCCCATCGAGATAGGGTCGCAGCGCCTGCAACAACGGTAGCGCCTGACGGTGCACCGCCTTGGAGGATAAACCGTCCGCCACAACCAGCAGCAGATCGGCCGGTTTTTCCGGCTGGCCCAGCAGCAGGCTGCGGCTGTCAGGAGCCAAACGCCGCCCGAGATCCGGCCGACGGAGATAGGCGGTGCGATCGGCGGCCTGACTGTGCACCGTCAGGGTTTGCCAACCTTGCTCCTGCAATGTCCCGGCCAGCGTATCGCTATCAAACGGCTGATGTACCGCATCACGCGCCTGCGCGTGCGCCAGACCGAATTTAAGCAACTCCTCCGTAGGCAGGCTGGAGCCGGTACGCCCCAATGCAATGCGCGCATCGGTAAAGGCGCGCAGCGCGTCCCAACGGTTAACGTGCACCGGTTTGCTCATCGTCTCTCTCCCTGCAGGGCCAGTAGCAAAGGGTGATTGGCGGCGGTATCGCGCAGTTGACCCCGTTCATCGGTAATCTGCATTTTAGTCAGCCAGTCGGCAAACTCCGGTGCGTGCTTCAACCCCAGCAGCTCGCGGATATAGAGCGCGTCGTGGAATGAGGTGCTTTGATAATTGAGCATGATGTCGTCAGCACCCGGCACGCCAATCAGGAAAGTCAGCCCGGCGGTGGCCAACAGCGTCAGCAGCGTGTCCATGTCGTCCTGATCCGCCTCCGCGTGATTGGTGTAGCACACGTCGCACCCTAGCGGCAGACCAAGTAGCTTGCCGCAAAAATGATCCTCCAAGCCGGCGCGGATAATTTGTTTACCATCGTACAGATATTCCGGGCCGATAAAGCCGACCACGGTGTTGATCAACAACGGGGAGAAATGACGCGCCACCGCATAGGCCCGCGCTTCGCAGGTTTGCTGATCGACGCCATGATGTGCGTTGGACGACAAACAGCTGCCCTGCCCGGTTTCGAAATACATCACGTTATTGCCCAAGGTGCCGCGGTTAAGGCTCAGTGCCGCCTGCTGCGCTTCCGCCAGCAGCGCCAGATTGATGCCGAACCCCTGATTGGCCGCTTCGGTACCCGCGATCGACTGGAACACCAAATCCACAGGGACGCCACGCTCCATCAACCGCAGCGTATTGGTCACATGGGTCAGCACGCAGGATTGCGTCGGAATGGCGAAGCGCTGGATCACGTCGTCCAGCATGTAGTTGAGCTTTTCCAGCAGCGGCAGGCTGTCGCTGGCCGGGTTGATGCCGACGACCGCATCCCCGCAACCATACAGCAGGCCGTCGAGCATGCTGGCGGCAATGCCCTGCAGACTGTCGGTAGGATGATTCGGTTGCAACCGCACGCTGAGCCGCCCCGGCAGGCCGAGGGTATTGCGAAAACGCGTGATGACCCGGCACTTCTTCGCCACCAGGATCAGATCCTGATTGCGCATCAATTTACTCACTGCAGCCGCCATTTCCGGCGTAATGCCTGCTGCTACCCGTGCCAACATCGCGCTGTCCGCCTGCTCGCTCAAGAGCCAATCGCGGAAATCCCCCACCGTCAGGTGCGATATCGGCGCAAAGGCCAACGCATCGTGGCTATCGACAATCAGCCGTGTGACCTCGTCATGTTCATAAGGCACCAGCAGTTGCTGAAGAAAGGTTTTCAGCGGCACATCCGCCAACGCGATGCGCGCCGCCATGCGTTCTTCTGCACTGTCCGCCGCCACCTCCGCCAGATAATCGCCGGAACGAGCCGGCGATGCCTTGGCCAACAACTGGCGTAAATCGTTGAAGCGGTAGCTGCGCCGGCTAAGCGTGGCCTGATACATAACGCCCCCTGTTCTGCCCTGAATGGTCGGTGGAAGTTGCAAACCCTGTACCAAGTGTAGTCAGTGGGCGTGTGAAATTATTTTTTGCCGGAAATCAGCCTATTGTCCCCATATCTCGGGCTATCCACGCTGCAGTGGCGTGCACTAAAATCATGCACGGCATTCCGCCTGCGGTCGCTTCGGGTTACAGTAGCCGCAACTAAGGAGCGGTAATGAGTCTGCAGCAGAAAATTATCCAATGGTTACAGCAAGATAACGAAAGAATGATGGCATTGCGCACCGCGCGACGACTCGGGCTGAATGACTGGTGCCTGGGGGCCGGTTTTGTGCGCAATCTGGTGTGGGATCAGCGCCACGGTTACGCTACGCCAACGCGGCTCAACGACATCGACGTGATCCATTTCGACCCACAGCGCCCGGAGGCGGAACGTGACCACATGCTGGAAACGCGGCTGCAAGAGTGGCTGCCACAGCCCTGGTCGGTGAAAAACCAGGCGCGTATGCATTTGCGTAGCGGTCGGGCTCCTTATCGCAATAGCGAAGACGCCATCAGCTTTTGGACCGAGGTGGAAACGGCCGTGGGTGCACGCCTGAATGCAGATGACAGCATTACGCTGGTCGCGCCGTTCGGTCTCGAGGGGCTGTTTGCCGACACTATTACCTTCAATGCCAAAAACGGCGACCTCGATGCCTATGAACAGCGGGTTGTCGGCAAGGGCTGGTTACAACGCTGGCCGCGCCTGCGGCAAATTCGCGGGTAAAGTTTTCCCCCAGGCCGCCGATACCCTGAGTAGCCATATCAAGACTCAGGGAGAGCATTATGTCGACCAGCATCACCATGATTGTTCCGGTGAAAAATACCGTACCCGGCGTCAGCAACGTTTTTAGCGCCCCCGGTAATACAGGCCAGGTGCTGATGGCCAAGCCGGTACATCAGCAACCTGAAAGCGACAAGTCTAATGAAACCAAAGCGGCGGGCGGTAGCGACCGGGTTAGCGTTTCCGACAGCAGCGCTTCAGCACGCATCAAAGTGCTGAACAAACAGATTCAGGCTCTGCAGCAAAAACTGGTGGATCTGAAAGATTCAGACAGCGATCCCAAAGAGATCGAAAAACAGAAACAGCTGATCCAGGCGCAGATCAAGATGCTGCAGGCCGAGATCGCGCGGATTCAAAAAGAAGAGATGGAAAAACAGCAGGCCGAGCAGATGGCCAAGGCCAATGAGAGCATTGTCCCTGCCAAGGGCGATGGCATCAACCGCCCGACGGCGGCCAACGCCGTGGACGTGTATATCTGACTCAGTAGTCCGCTTGTTGTCGGCGTTGCTGCTGCAACAATGCCGCCTGTTGGCCAACCACTTGCCAGATGGCTTCCGCCGCGGGTGTCAGCGAACGGTTTTTACGCCGGACCAGCATCAGTGCGCGGTTGATTTCCGGCATCAGCCGACGCACCTTTAATTGCCCCCCTTCCGGCAGCGGTAACGCCAGCGCAGGAAAAATACTGATGCCGATACCTGCCGCCACCATCGGGAACAACGTTGCCGGGTGGCCTATCTCTTGTACCACCTGCGCTTCCACGCCTTGCTGACGCAACGCGCTGTCAATCAGCGGCCGGCTACCGGACGCATAGTCCTGCAATACCAGACGACTGCCGTTCAGCGCCGACCAGTGCACCTCGGCCCGCCCGGCGAAGGGGTGATCGTTACGGCACAGCAGCAGGAAGGGTTCGTGCAGGATGGGTTCGCAGTCCAGATCCACCGCCTGGACCGGATCCACCACGATGCCAAAATCCACTTCGGCGTTGCGAATGCTGTGCAGGACCTGTTGCTGAGCCTGATCGCGCAGCATAATGCGAATATCCGGATACTGCTTTTCCCCTGCCGCAATGCACTGCGGCATCAGGTGTGCGGAGATGGTTTGGCTGGACGCCACCCGTACCGTACCGCTGCGCTGCACGCCGAAGCTGCGCGCATCCAGCAATGACGACTGCAGCTCATCCAGCAAGCGTTCAACGCGGTTGGCCAACCGCTGTCCGGCGTCGGTCAGCACCACTTCGCGGGTGGTGCGATCGAGCAGGCGAACGCCGACCTCCGCCTCCAGCTCTTTCACGCTGTGGCTGACCGCCGACTGCGTCAGACCAATGGCCTCACCGGCCCGGCTGAAACTGCGGTGGCGGGCAATGGCGACAAACACCTTGAGCTGCTTAATCGAATAATTCATGTTTTTTATTCATAAATGAATTAAATAAATCAATTTAATTATTATATCCCGCCGCGCGACAATGGGCGCATTGATTTTTCATCCGAGTACGCCGCCATGAGATTCTTGCCCGATCGCTTTACCCTGACGTTGATCGCCACCGTGCTGCTGGCTTCGTTCCTGCCTGCGCGCGGCGAGTTCGTCGGCTGGCTGAATGCACTGACCATCGCCGCCATCGCCCTGCTGTTCTTTATGCACGGCGCCAAGCTGTCGCGCGAAGCCATTCTGGCTGGCAGCAACAACTGGCGGCTGCATCTGTGGGTGATGTTCAGCACCTTCATTATTTTCCCGGCGCTGGGCGTGCTGTTTAAATGGTGGTCGCCGGTCAACGTCAGCCCGGAGCTGTATTCCGGCTTTATTTATCTGTGCATTCTGCCCGCCACTGTGCAATCGGCCATCGCCTTTACTTCGCTGGCAGGCGGCAACGTAGCGGCGGCGGTATGCAGTGCTTCAGCGTCAAGCCTGCTGGGGATTTTCGTTTCGCCGCTGCTGGTGGGGCTGCTGATGAACGTTCACGGTGAAACCGGCAGCCTGCAGCAGGTGGGTTCCATCGTCCTGCAGCTGTTAGTGCCCTTTGTGGCCGGTCACCTGTCGCGCCCGCTGATTGGTAAATGGATTGAACGCAACCGTAAGCTGATTGGCAAGACCGATCAGACTTCGATCCTGTTGGTGGTTTACGCGGCCTTCAGCGAAGCCGTCACCCACGGTATCTGGCATCAGGTCGGGTTGGGTTCGCTGGTGTTTATCATCGTCGCCAGCCTGGTGCTGCTGACGATCGTGCTGGTGGTGAACACTTACATGGCGCGCTGGCTGGGCTTTAGTAAAGCCGATGAGATCACCATCGTGTTCTGCGGTTCGAAGAAAAGCCTGGCGAACGGTATCCCGATGGCCAATATCCTGTTCCCGGCCGCTACCGTGGGGATTATGGTGCTGCCGCTGATGGTGTTCCACCAGGTACAGCTGATGACCTGCGCCGTGCTGGCGCGGCGCTATCGAAAGAAACAGCAGGAAAAACAGGCGGTGCCAAACGCCGAAACGGCGCGGGGATAATCAAACGGGCGCGACGATTGCCGCGCCCGGCTACTCAACTTTTCTTCAGCGGCTTGACCAGGTGGTCGAGCCCTTCGATTTTAATCGCCAGCGTCATTTCCATCAGCATGCCGAGTTTGCCGTTCGGGAATTCCCCCTTGCGAGCAAACCACAGCAGGTACTCCTCGGGCAGGTCAATCAGCACCCGCCCCTGGTATTTGCCGAACGGCATCACGGTGTTGGCGATTTCCAGCAGGTTCTCTTTTTCCATCAGGCACCCAACAGGCGGATCATTTCCGCTTCGTCGATCACCGCAATGCCCAGTTCTTGCGCCTTCACCAGCTTGGAACCGGCGGCTTCCCCGGCAATCACCAAATCGGTTTTCTTCGAGACGCTGCCGCTGACCTTGGCGCCCAACGCCGTCAGGCGATCTTTGGCCTCATCGCGTGAAAGCTGGCTCAACGAGCCCGTCAGCACCACGGTTTTACCGGCAAACGGGCTGTCGATTTCGTCCGCGACTATCACCACCGGCGCCGGCCAGTTGATGCCTATTTCGTCGCTGATCAGTTCATTGATAACCTTCTGGTTAAGCTCCTCGTCCAGGAAATGCCGCGTGTGTTTCGCCACCACTTCACCGACGTCCGGCACTTCTTTCAAAGCCTCGATGTCAGCCGCAAACAGCTTCTCCAGCGTGCCAAAATGCGCGGCCAGATTGGCGGCAGTGGCTTCACCGACCTCACGGATGCCCAACGCGTACAGGAAGCGGGCGAAGGTGGTTTGCTTGGACTTCTCCAGCGCGTTGACCAGATTCTGCGCTGATTTCGGCCCCATGCGATCCAACCCGGTGAGAATGCCGGCGGACAGGCGGAACAGATCGGCCGGGTTCTTGACGTACTCTTTTTCCACCAGCTGTTCGATGATTTTGTCACCCATGCCGTCGACGTCCAACGCTCTGCGGGAAACGAAATGCTTCAGTGCTTCTTTACGCTGTGCGGCGCAAATCAGCCCGCCGGTGCAGCGTGCCACCGCTTCGCCTTCGACTCTTTCGACATCGGAACCGCATACCGGACAGTGTTGCGGGAATACAACTTCACGCGCGTCTGCAGGGCGGCGATCGGTCATCACCCCAACCACCTGCGGGATCACGTCACCCGCGCGGCGCACGATCACCGTGTCGCCAATGCGCAGGCCCAAACGTTCAATTTCGTCGGCGTTGTGCAGCGTGGCGTTGCTGACAATCACCCCGGCAACCAGCACCGGCTCCAGGCGCGCCACGGGGGTAATAGCCCCGGTACGACCAACCTGGAACTCCACCTCGCGCACCAGGGTAATCTGTTCCTGCGCCGGGAATTTGAACGCCGTTGCCCAACGTGGCGCACGCGCCACAAAGCCGAGCGTTTCTTGCAGATCGATATCGTCGATCTTCACCACCACGCCGTCGATATCAAAGCCGAGCTGCGCACGGTCCTGCTCTACCTGACGATAGAACGCCAATACCTCGTCACTGCCGGTACAACATTTGGCGCGATCGCTAACCGGCAAGCCCCACGCTTTGAACTGCATCAGCCGCTGCCAGTGGCTGCGCGGCAATTCGCCCCCTTCCAGCAGGCCAACGCCATAGCAGAAGAAGGTCAGTGGACGCTTGGCGGTGATGCGCGGATCAAGCTGACGGATCGACCCGGCGGCGGCGTTACGCGGATTGGCAAAGATTTTGCCGTCTTTGCGACGCGCCTCTTCGTTCATCTGCTCGAAACCGGCCTGCGGCATAAAGACTTCGCCACGCACTTCCAGCCGACGCGGGATGTTGTCACCGGTCAGACGCAGCGGAATGGCGCGGATGGTACGCACGTTGGAGGTAATGTTTTCACCGGTGGTGCCGTCGCCGCGCGTGGCAGCGCGCACCAGCTCGCCGTCTTCGTACAGCAAACTGACCGCCAGGCCGTCCAGTTTCAGTTCACAGCAGAAGGTCAGCGGCTCGCTGCTCTTCAGGCGATCCTGCACCCGCTTGTAGAACGCCAGGAAGCTCTCTTCGTCAAAAACGTTGTCCAGCGACAGCATCGGCACTTCATGGCGTACCTGATCGAACGCCGCCAAAGGAGCCGCGCCCACGCGCTGGGTGGGAGAGTCGGCGGTGATCAACTCAGGATGTGCGCTTTCCAGCTCGCGCAGTTCACGCATCAGGCGATCGTATTCCGCATCCGGCACTTCCGGCGCGTCGAGCACATGATATTGATATTCGTGATGGCGCAGTGAGGCTCGTAGTTGATTGATTTGTTGGATTATCGATTCCATGGCTCACCATCAAAGATAAAAAACCCCCGGCAGGCGGGGGCTTTGTTGTTACGGATGTTCAGTGCGCGTAGCAGCCGTTTAGTCGTTGTTATCCAACACTTCACGAATGCGCGCTTTGTAGGTTTCCAGCTTCTGCGGGGTCATCATGCGGCGCTCGTCGTCCAGCACCACACCACCTACGTCGTCGGCGATCCGCTGTGCCGACTGCAGCATCAGCTTGAAGTTCTGATTAGCGTCGCCATACGACGGCACCATCATGAACATCGATACGCCCGGCGTCGAGAAATCGGACATCATCTCAGGATCAAAGGACCCTGGTTTAACCATATTCGCCAGGCTAAACAGCACAGGACCGCTGCCTGCCGGACTGATATGGCGATGGAAGATGCCCATTTCGCCAAACTGAAAGCCCGCCTGCAGCACGCTCTGCAGCAGAACTTCGCCGCCGATTACGCCACCCTGATGTGCGGTAACGTGCAGCACCAGTACGGTTTCTTTCAGTTTTGCCGGTTTGACGGCAGCAGGTGCAGGCTGAGGCTCGTGCACCACCGCTGGCTTCTCTTCCGGCTGTGGCTGATGAGCAGGTTCGGCGTGGAACGCCGGCTCCGCTGCATGCGCCACTGGCGGCAGATCGTCAACGCGCGGTTCACGTCGCGGCGCAGGCTGCTGCGGCTCGTCGTCTTCATCCTGCGCGTAGTTGTCCAGCAGGATGTCATCATAATCCGGTCGCTGAGACAGCGGTGGCGGAGACTGATGAGCAGCCGGTTGAACGGCACGCGGTGCTGGCTCAGCCGCCGGAGCGGGCTTGGGCGCAACCACGGGTTCTTCGCGAGCGGCATCAAAATGACCAAAGGACGGCTCATCTTGCGGGTGAGCGGAGCGTACACGCACCTCTCCCACGCCTTCATCGAGATCGTCGATCGGGGATTGTTCACGTTCCTTTTTGGAACGTTTGGCTGGGCGATCGCGAAAAAGCGATGAGCGTTCCTTACGACTGGTCCAAAGACCGTGCAATAACAACGCTATTATGGCGATCGCGCCAACAACGATTAATATCAGACGCAAATCCTGCATCATTGCTATCTCTGTTGTTCCAATACATTGCCACCGCGGCAAACATTCACTCTTTAACTCTATTTGCCCAAGCACACAAGTGCAAGTCCGTGCTGAACTTTATGCCAATAAAGATGATTATTCTGCCTTTTTTTGCTGTTTTTTCAGCCAATGTCACCCTAGCCAGTAGAAAATCATCCCGATATGATAGCGATGCCTGTTCAGACAAAGAGATAACTTAAGATATGTCCTATTCGCAGTCACCTTCTCACTCCACCAGCGGCCTTCATTATTTTGCCGAAGGCTGGCGCCTGATTTCACGCCCGGGGATTAAACGCTATGTCGTCTTGCCGTTACTGGTCAACGTGCTGTTGATGGGATCCGCCTTCTGGTGGCTGTTCAGTCAGCTTGGTGACTGGATCCCCAGCATGATGAGCCATGTGCCGACCTGGTTGCAGTGGCTAAGCTACGTTTTGTGGCCGCTGGCGGTGATTTCCGTCCTGTTGGTGTTCAGCTATCTGTTCAGCACCATTACCAACCTGATTGCCGCCCCGTTCTGTGGCTTGCTGGCCGAACAGTTGGAAGGCAGCCTGACCGGCAAACCGCTGCCGGATACCGGCATTTTTGGCATTGTGAAAGATCTGCCGCGCATTATGGCGCGCGAATGGCGCAAGCTGGCCTACTACCTGCCGCGCGCGCTGGTGCTGTTGATACTCTATTTCATCCCGGGCATCGGCCAAACGGTGGCGCCGGTGCTGTGGTTCCTGTTCAGCGCCTGGATGTTGGCCATCCAGTATTGCGACTACCCGTTCGATAACCATAAGGTAAGCTTTGCCGATATGCGTCGCGCGCTGCGCCAGCATAAAACCGACAACCTGCAGTTTGGCGCCATGGTCAGCCTGTTCACCATGATCCCCATCCTTAACCTGGTGATCCTGCCGGTCGCGGTTTGCGGTGCCACCGCCATGTGGGTCGATCGTTATCGCCCACAATTCGTCCGTTCCTGAGCCGTTTTATTGGCCGCATTACGATTAATTCTTCGACAGGGCGCGCAATTTGCGCCCTTATCCTTGTGCTTAAAACTTATTTCCTAATAACATATAGATATACCAATTCTTTACTTCCCTGCCGGTACTGTTAGCGTATGCTTTCGACGTTCCCCACATTTTTCATAGAGTTAAAGGACGGGCTATGAGCAAGATATATGAAGACAACTCATTAACAATCGGCCATACGCCGCTGGTTCGTCTGAACCGTATCGGCAACGGACGCATTCTGGCCAAGGTTGAATCACGCAACCCCAGCTTTAGCGTTAAATGCCGCATCGGTGCCAATATGATTTGGGACGCAGAAAAACGTGGCATTTTGGTCGCCGGTAAAGAACTGGTGGAGCCGACCAGCGGCAACACCGGCATCGCGCTGGCGTTCGTCGCCGCGGCGCGTGGCTACAAGCTGACGCTGACCATGCCGGAAACCATGAGCATCGAACGCCGCAAGCTGCTTAAAGCGCTGGGCGCCAACCTGGTACTGACCGAAGGTGCAAAAGGCATGAAGGGCGCGATCGCCAAGGCGGAAGAAATCGTCGCCACCGATCCGAACCGCTACATCATCCTGCAGCAGTTCAGCAACCCGGCTAACCCGGCGATCCACGAACAAACTACCGGCCCGGAAATCTGGGACGACACCGATGGCGAAGTTGACGTATTCATCTCCGGCGTCGGTACCGGCGGCACGCTGACCGGTGTCAGCCGCTACATCAAAAACACCAAGGGCAAGGCGATCACCACCGTGGCGGTGGAGCCAACCGATTCACCGGTCATCACCCAGGCGCTGGCGGGTGAAGAAATCAAACCGGGCCCGCACAAAATTCAGGGCATCGGCGCAGGCTTTATCCCCGGCAACCTGGATCTCGATCTGGTGGACCGCGTGGAACAAATCACCAACGACGAGGCCATCAGCATGGCGCGCCGCCTGATGGACGAAGAAGGCATCCTGGCGGGCATTTCCTCCGGTGCCGCGGTAGCCGCAGCGGTGAAATTGGCCGAAGAACCGGCGTTCGCCGACAAAACCATCGTGGTGATTTTGCCGTCTTCCGGCGAACGTTATTTGAGCACCGCCCTGTTCGCCGATTTGTTCACCGAGCAAGAATTGCAACAGTAGTGCCAGCCGCGCATAAATCGCTAAAAAAGCACCTTTCGGGGTGCTTTTTTGTGGGCTGGATCAAAGTTTATAGCAGTCAAAGATTGATTTTACCCGTCAGCTTTAGTATTTAACGGTGCATTATTTCGATGCGCAAAATTAATCGCCCTTCATTTCTTGTTTAGGCTGAATCGATTTACTCATTTGTCGCTGATGCGTTAAACACGGCATAATGAAGCGCGGATTGAAACGACGGCGGAAGCCAAATTTTTTGATCTGAAGTGCCAAACTCGTCGTTTTCTGTTGCATCAATGCTCGCCCCTGTACCATAGTCAGGCGCTAACCAGACAAGCTAAAGTCATACCCTTGGGCTAAACTTTAGCTCCACGACACACCAATAAGTTGGGGAAACATCAATGTTCCAGCAAGAAGTTACTATTACCGCTCCGAATGGTCTGCACACTCGCCCTGCCGCTCAGTTCGTTAAAGAAGCCAAAGGCTTCACTTCTGACATCACCGTGACCTCTAACGGGAAAAGCGCCAGCGCCAAAAGCCTGTTCAAACTGCAAACTCTGGGGCTGACTCAAGGGACCGTAGTGACCATCTCCGCTGAAGGTGAAGACGAGCAGAAAGCCGTTGAGCACTTGGTAAAACTGATGGCAGAGCTTGAGTAATCGGCCCGTCTTCTTAGTTAACACCAGTCAAGAGTAAGGTAGGGTTATGATTTCAGGCATTTTAGTATCACCGGGTATCGCTTTTGGTAAGGCTCTCCTACTGAAAGAAGATGAAATTGTCATCAACCGGAAGAAAATCTCTGCAGATGATGTAGAGCAGGAAGTCTCACGTTTTCTTGCCGGCCGCGCCAAAGCGTCCGAGCAGTTGGAAGCGATCAAGACCAAAGCTGGCGAAACCTTCGGCGAAGAGAAAGAAGCTATCTTCGAAGGCCACATCATGCTGTTGGAAGACGAAGAGCTTGAGCAGGAAATCATAGCCCTAATCAAAGATGAGTTGGCTTCTGCAGACGCTGCGGCCTACACCATCATCGAAGGCCAGGCGAAAGCACTGGAAGAACTTGACGATGAATACCTGAAAGAGCGTGCGGCCGACGTACGCGACATCGGTAAACGCCTGCTGCAGAACATTCTGGGCCTGGCGATCGTCGATCTGAGCGCCATCCAGGACGAAGTTATCCTGGTCGCTACCGATTTGACCCCGTCTGAGACCGCACAGTTGAACCTGGACAAAGTGCTGGGCTTCATTACCGATCTCGGCGGCCGGACTTCCCACACCTCCATCATGGCTCGCTCCCTGGAATTGCCGGCAATCGTAGGCACCAGCGACGTGACCAAGCAGGTGAAGAACGACGACTATCTGATTCTGGATGCGGTTAACAACAAAATTTACGTTAACCCGACCGCTGACGTTATCGATCAGCTGAAAGCCGAACAGAACCAGTACGTCACCGAGAAAAACGATCTGGCCAAGCTGAAAGATCTGCCGGCGATTACGCTGGACGGTCATCAGGTTGAAGTCTGTGCCAACATCGGTACCGTGCGCGACGTCGCCGGTGCAGAGCGCAACGGCGCAGAAGGTGTTGGCCTGTATCGTACCGAATTCCTGTTCATGGACCGCGATTCACTGCCGACTGAAGACGAGCAGTTCCAGGCTTACAAAGCCGTTGCGGAAGCCATGGGCTCACAGGCCGTGATCGTCCGTACCATGGACATCGGCGGCGACAAAGACCTGCCGTACATGAACCTGCCGAAAGAAGAGAACCCGTTCCTCGGCTGGCGCGCGATTCGTATCGCCATGGACCGCAGAGAAATCCTGCACGCGCAACTGCGCGCCATCCTGCGCGCTTCCGCGTTCGGCAAACTGCGCATCATGTTCCCGATGATCATTTCCGTGGAAGAAGTCCGCGATCTGAAAGGTGAAATCGAGACGCTGAAGGCGCAGCTGCGTGAAGAATCCAAGGCCTTTGACGAGACAATTGAAGTGGGCGTAATGGTGGAAACACCGGCCGCGGCAGTGATTGCTCATCACCTGGCGAAAGAAGTCGACTTCTTTAGTATTGGGACAAACGATCTAACCCAGTATACTCTGGCGGTAGATCGCGGCAATGAGCTGATTTCTCATCTCTATAACCCGATGTCCCCATCAGTGCTTGGCCTGATCAAACAGGTTATTGATGCATCTCATGCAGAAGGCAAGTGGACCGGTATGTGCGGTGAACTGGCTGGCGATGAGCGTGCTACACTGTTGTTATTGGGCATGGGGCTGGATGAGTTCAGCATGAGTGCGATTTCAATCCCGCGCATCAAGAAAATTATTCGTAATACTAATTTCGAAGATGTGAAGGCGTTGGCAGCGCAAGCCTTGGCACAGCCAACGGCGCAAGATCTGATGAATTGCGTGAATAAATTCATCGAAGAAAAGACGCTCTGCTAAACTTCCACGACACTGGAACGCCGCCCAATTTAATGCTTAGGAGAAGATCATGGGTTTGTTCGATAAACTGAAATCTCTGGTTTCTGATGACAAGAAAGACACGGGCACTATCGAGATCGTAGCTCCACTTTCTGGCGAAATCGTTAATATCGAAGATGTGCCTGACGTAGTATTTGCTGAAAAAATCGTTGGCGACGGTATTGCCATCAAACCTACCGGCAACAAAATGGTTGCCCCGGTTGACGGTACTATCGGTAAAATTTTCGAAACCAACCATGCTTTCTCTATCGAATCCGACAGCGGCATCGAGCTGTTTGTCCACTTCGGTATCGACACCGTTGAACTGAAAGGCGAAGGCTTCAAACGCATCGCTGAAGAAGGCCAGCGCGTCAAGAAAGGTGACGTCGTTATCGAGTTCAACCTGGCCCTGCTGGAAGAGAAAGCCAAGTCTATCCTGACGCCGGTGGTTATCTCCAACATGGACGAGATCAAAGAGCTGATCAAACTGACCGGTAACGTAACCGTTGGTGAGACCCCAATCATCCGCATCAAGAAGTAATTGCGAATGAAATAAGAACGGCGCCCTTGGCGCCGTTTTTTTATGTCACCAGGCTGAACCAGTACGTACTGCACGTACGCTCCGAGGCATTTTCAAGCTGCCTGCGCCGATAACGCCTGTTGCACAACTGAGAATACCCAACGAATTTCGAATTGCAGCCAGGCGGTAAGCGGGTGAATCCCCGGGAGCTTACTCAAGTAAGTGACTGGTGTGCGCACGAGCAGCCAACCAACAACGCGGCGGTTCTAAAGGCGAAGGGTGTTATTACTGCCAACGCGGAATGCGCAGAGTAATCACCAACCCTTCCTGTTCGCCGTTGCGCGCCTCAACCTGTCCGCCATGTGCCAGCACCACCTTGCGGGTGATCGCCAGTCCCAGTCCGTAACCCTTGCCCGACATCGACGATTTTACCCTGACGAACGGATCAAAGATGCTGGAAAGCTTCGACTCTTCCACCCCAGGCCCCTGATCGCTGACCTCTATTTGGAACAGTTGGTCGATTCGCGTCAACACCACCGTCACCCGCTGACCATGGCTGGAGAAACGTAACGCGTTGCGCACGATATTATCCACCGCGCGCCGCATCAGCTCGGCATTGCCCTTAACGGTATATTCCACGTCCGAACTGGCCTGCAGCACAATCTCGACGCCAGGGATTTGCGCTTCGTAACGCGCGTCGCTCACTACCGCATCCACCAGCCCGTACAGATCGAAATACTCTTCGTCCGGCAGACTGTTGCTCTCGGCACGTGACAGCGCCAACAGTTCGCCAATCATTTTATCCAGACGCCCCGCTTCATGCTCAATGCGTTGCAGCGAGTTCTCGACGTTGCCTGCATTTTGCCGCGCCAGGCCAATGGCCAACTGCAACCGGGCTAACGGTGAACGAAGCTCATGCGAAACGTCGTGCAGCAACTGTTCGCGGGCGCTGACCAACAGCTCCAGCCGTTCGGCCATGCTGTCAAAATCGCGCGCTACCTCGGACAGTTCATCATGCCGCCGGCGCATCGCAGGGAACAAACGCACCGATAAGTCGCCCTGAGCTACGCGGTCAAAACCATCGCGCAGCTTACGCATCGGCCGGGTCAGGTTCCAGGCCAGCACCGTACTGAACAGCAGCCCCGCCAGCCCCCCCACCCAAAGCATCGGCATAGGGATATTGAACACGTGCGGACGCCGGTTCGGGCTATATTCTTCCCGCAGGGCCCGCATGTCGTAACTCAACAGATAGCCCGTGCCACCCGAATCTTTCACCCACGCAGTCACCTCTTTTAACCTGCGGCGTCCCTCAAATACCGGTTCCTCCGCTGCAGGTGGCTGCTCCATCGGCGTTACGGACAGCAAGCGCCGGTCATCATCCGACCAGTCTTTCAGCATGGCATTCAATGCCGGCAGTCCGCCCTCGCGCAATTGGGTGGCGGCCGAAGTCAGTTGCAGCGTAACCGCACGCCGGGCCATCGCGTTTTCCGGCGGCTCATAGCGATCGCCATACAAAGAAAAAGCGACCCACAGCGCCTGGGTCATGATGATAAAGGTCAGCCAGAAGCCGAGCAGGATTTTCCAGAATAGTCTTCCGCGCATGGCCATTACCGAATGCGGTAGCCGATGCTGCGCACCGTTTCAATGCTGAGTGCATTATCCGTCAACGCCCCCAACTTCTGGCGAATGTTGCTGATGTGAACGTCAACGCTGCGGTCATAGGCTTCGCGCGGGCGCCCTAACCCTTTTTCCGATAGCTCGTCTTTTGATACCACGCGTTCAGGCGCGCGCAGCAACAGCTCCAGCAAGTTGAATTCGGAAGCGGTCAGATCGAAAGGTTTACCGCGCCATTCGCTGCTGCGGGTCGATGGATTGAGGGTCAGCTCACCGAAGTTAATGGCAATTTCGTCGTCCACTTCTTCCGGGCGCTCGTCGAAACGACGCAGCACCGCACGCAGGCGCGCTATCAGTTCGCGGGGATAGCATGGCTTGGGCATGTAGTCGTCGGCCCCCATCTCCAACCCGATGACCCGGTCGATATTGTCGCCTTTGGCCGTCAGCATAATGATTGGCATGCGGCTCTTTTTGCGCACGTCGCGCAGCACGTCGATGCCGCTCATGTCCGGCAGCATGATGTCGAGGATCATTGCGGTGTAATCGCCAGACAGTGCGCCTTCCACGCCCGCTTTGCCGGTCAGTACCAGCGTGGCATTGAAACCTTCGCCAGTCAGATATTCACTCAGCATGGTGCCGAGCTCGAGGTCATCATCGACCAATAAAATTTTCATGCCTTACTCCTTCGCGGATTTTCGTCATTTTCACGCCTATTTGCCTGCTTCGCAGCCGGTTTTACTCAATCCTTACATATTCCTGAATGCCACTTAACCGCAGCCCGGCCGACGGCGCGTTAAATTAGTGCCAACAGATTTTCGCCACGCTTTATGCCAGGGAAGCTTCTCCTCATGCCATCGTTTCAACGCTTAAAACGCTATCTGCCGCCCACTGTTATTGTGGCCGCTATCGCCCTATTTCTCTACTTCCGATCCCACGACGCTACAGAAACGCCCCGGTATATCACTGCGGTAGCACAAACCCGTGACCTGGAACAAACGGTGCTGGCCGACGGTACGATAGAAGCGCAAAAACAGGTTAGCGTCGGCGCTCAGGTATCGGGCCAGATTAAGGCCCTGTACGTGTCGCTGGGCGACAAAGTGCATAAAGGCCAGCGAGTGGCTGAGATTGATGACTTAACCCAGCAGAACGCCCTGAGGGACGCGGAAGCGGCATTGAAGAACGTTCAGGCACAGCGCGCGTCCAAAATGGCGACGCTGCACAACAATCAGCTGGTTTATCAGCGCCAGCAGGCCATAGTGGCGCGTGGCGTCGGGGTCCGCGCAGATTTGGACAGCGCTCAGGCCACGTTGATTGCCACCCGCGCCGATATCAACGCGCTGGATGCGCAGATCATTCAGGCGCAAATCGCGGTCAACACCGCGCAGGTTAACCTCGGTTACACCAAAATCACCTCGCCGATCGACGGCACCATCGTCGCGTTACCGGTAGAAGAAGGCCAAACGGTGAACGCAGTCCAAAGCGCCCCCACCATCGTCAAAGTCGCTCAGTTGGCGACCATGACTGTCGAAGCGCAAATATCCGAAGCCGATGTGGTCAAGGTGAAAACCGGCATGCCGGTCTATTTCACCATCCTCGGCGAACCGGGCAAGCGTTATAGCACCCAGCTGCGGGCCATAGAGCCGGCACCAGACTCGATCAACGACGAAACTACTTCGACCAGCACCAGCACGTCCAGCAGCACTTCCAGCTCCAGCACCGCAATTTACTACAATGGCCTGTTTGATGTGGCAAACCCGGACGGCGCGCTGCGCATCTCAATGACTGCGCAGGTGTATATCGTGTTGGCCAAAGCGGAAAATGCGGTGGTGATCCCGGCTACCGCGCTGGAAGGCGATTGGGTACAGGTGGTGGATAAGCAGGGCAATATCGCCCGCCGTCCGGTCAAGGTCGGTATCAATAACAACGTCGACGCACAGATTATCAGCGGCGTGTTGGCCGGTGAGAAAGTGATCGTCAGCCAGGCCAATGCCACGAGCCAAAGCCCCGCCCGTCGTATGGGCCCACCACCGATGGGGATGTGATGATGGCCTCACAGCCCCTACTGCAACTGCACGGTATCAGCCGCCGTTTTCAGGCCGGTGACCAAAACGTCACCGTGCTCAAGGAGATCAATCTCAGCATTGCCCAAGGCGAGATGGTGGCCATCGTGGGCGCCTCCGGCTCGGGTAAATCAACCTTGATGAACATTCTCGGCTGCCTCGATCGCCCAAGCGACGGGGATTATCAGGTGGCCGGCCGCAGTACCGCGCAGCTGGATCGCGACAGCCTGGCCGAACTGCGCCGCGAACATTTCGGTTTTATCTTCCAACGCTATCATTTACTGGGGGATCTTAGCGCCCAAGGCAACGTGGAAGTCCCTGCGGTGTATGCCGGCCATGCCCGCAGCGCACGCCAACAACGCGCCGCCGATCTGCTGCAAAGGCTCGGCCTGGCGCAACGGTTGAATTATCGTCCCAGCCAGCTCTCCGGTGGCCAGCAGCAACGCGTCAGTATCGCTCGCGCATTGATGAACGGTGGCGAGGTGATTTTGGCAGACGAACCCACCGGCGCGCTGGACAGCCACAGCGGGCAAGAAGTGATGAGCATCCTGAAAGACTTGCACGCTCGCGGCCATACGGTGGTGATTGTCACTCACGATATGCAAGTTGCCGAACATGCTCAGCGCATTATTGAGCTTAGCGACGGCGAGATTGTCGCCGACCGACGGAAAACAACGGCCCACACCGTGGCACGCCTACCGATAGCGCTGGATAACGCCGTCAGCCGCTGGCAATCGCAACGCGATCGCCTGTACGAAGCATTCAAAATGGCGCTGCTGGCGATGGCCTCCCAACGCCTGCGCACCCTGCTGACCATGCTCGGCATTATCATCGGCATCGCCTCGGTAGTATCGGTGGTGGCGCTGGGCAAAGGCTCTCAGCAGCAGGTGCTGGCCAACATCAACGCCATGGGCACCAGCACGCTGGAGGTCTATCCGGGCAAAGATTTCGGCGATATGCGTTCTGCTGCAGTACAGACACTGCGGGCCACCGACGCAGATGCGCTGGCGCAGCAGGGCTACGTTCACAGCGTCACGCCGACCGTTTCAAGCAGCACCACCTTCCGCTATGGCAATCAGTCGGTCAGCGGCACGGTCAATGGCGTCGGTGAGCAGTATTTTCTGGTGCGCGGTTACAGCATCGACAGCGGCATGGCGTTTAACCGCCATAGCGTCGATCAGTTGATGCAGGAAGCGGTGATTGACGAAAACACCCGCAACAAACTGTTTCCTCACTTCGCCAACCCGCTTGGCGAAGTGATCCTGCTCGGCTCGCTGCCGTGTCGCATTATCGGCGTCGCCGCCAAAAAACAGAGCGGTTTCGGCAGCGATGAGAATCTGAACGTCTGGATCCCCTACACCACCGCCATGAAACGCATGCTGGGCCAGAGCTACCTGAAAAGCATCACCGTGCGGGTGAACAACGATATCGATCTCACCAGCGCCGAAGACGGCGTCACCCGTCTGCTGAGCCAGCGCCATGGCGGCAAGGACTTCTTTGTGATGAATACCGACAGCATTCGCCAAACCATTGAGAAAACCACCGCCACCCTGACGCTGCTGGTGTCGATGATCGCATTGATTTCTCTGGTGGTGGGTGGCATTGGGGTAATGAATATCATGCTGGTGTCGGTGACCGAACGCACCCGAGAAATCGGCGTGCGTATGGCGGTCGGTGCCCGCGCCAGCGACATCATGCAACAATTTTTAATTGAGGCGGTACTGGTGTGCCTGCTGGGCGGCACATTGGGGGTTCTGCTGTCGCTGGGGATTGGCGTGGTGTTCAGTCAATTCAGCGACAATTTCACGATGGTGTATTCCACCGAGTCCATTGTCGCCGCGTTTATCTGTTCGACGCTGATCGGGGTGATTTTTGGCTTCTTCCCGGCAAGGCGCGCTGCCGGAATGGATCCGATACATGCGTTGGAAAGGGAGTAACCCTCAACCGAAAACGCCGGTGGAGAGGTAGCGATCGCCGCGATCGCAGATGATCGCCACAATCACGCTGCCCGGGTTCGCCGCTGCGATCCGCAACGCACCGGCCACCGCACCGCCGGAGCTGACGCCACAGAAAATACCTTCGCGCTGCGCCAGCTGACGCATGGTTTGCTCGGCGTCGGTTTGCTCGATATCCAACACCTGATCCACCAGATCCGGGCGGAAAATACCCGGCAGATAAGCCGGTGCCCAGCGGCGAATACCGGGAATATTGCTGCCTTCCGCCGGTTGCAGGCCAATGATCTGCACCTGCGGATTTTGGCTCTTCAGGTAGCCGCCCACGCCGGTAATGGTGCCGGTGGTGCCCATGCTGGAGACGAAATGGGTGACCCGCTGCTGGCTCTGCTGCCAGATTTCCGGGCCGGTGGTGGTGAAGTGGGCGTAGGGATTGTCCAGATTGTTGAACTGATCCAGCACCTTGCCCTGCCCCTGATTCTGCATGTCCAACGCCAGGTCACGCGCCCCTTCCATGCCCACTTCCCGGCTGACCAGGATCAGCTCGGCCCCGTAGGCGCGCATCGCCGCCTGGCGTTCCAGACTCATGTTTTCCGGCATCAGCAGCGTCAAAGCGTAGCCTTTCAACGCCGCGATCATCGCCAGCGCAATGCCGGTATTGCCGCTGGTGGCCTCAATCAGCCGGTCACCGGGTTTAATCTCACCGCGCAATTCCGCCTGCTGGATCATCGCCAGCGCGGCGCGGTCCTTCACCGAGCCCGCCGGATTATTGCCTTCCAGCTTGACCCAAACCTCGCTGCCCAGTCCTGCGGCCAGACGTTGTAATTTTACCAGCGGGGTATTGCCGATGCATTGTTCGAGCGTTGTCACGTGCTTTGCCTGTGTGTTGAAGTGCGTAATGTAAAAAGGCAACCCCAGGGTTGCCTTTAAAATGATGTTGGGAGGTAAAAACTATCAGGCGCTTTTAGCTAACGCAACTGGTTGTAGCAGCCGATCGCTAGCGTACAGGCGCGCATTCAGGCTGCCGACGTAATAACGGCCACCGCGAACCGGCGGCTCGTTGCCGTCAGGCAACACCACGCTGATAGGTTCCTGGTGCCAACCGATCGGCTGAACGGTCATCTGCCAGAAGTGGCCACGCGGGCTAACCTCCAGCACCTGCACCGGCAACGGGCAGCGTTCGCTGCTCTCGGTGCCCACTTCCATCTCCCAAGGCCGCAGGAACAGATCCACGCTGCCCTGATGCATCGGCTGGAACGACAGTGGCCACTGGTGCGCACCGACGAACAGCTGCGAGCCGCGGATTTCGCCGCTCAGGCGGTTCACTTCGCCCATGAACTCCAGCACAAAGCGGCTGGCCGGTTCGCGGACAATTTCTTCCGGCGAACCTACCTGCTCAATATTGCCCTGGCTCATCACCACGATGCGGTCGGCCACTTCCATCGCCTCTTCCTGATCGTGGGTGACGAATACGCTGGTAAACTTCAGCTCTTCATGCAACTGACGCAACCAACGGCGCAGTTCTTTACGCACCTGGGCATCCAGCGCACCAAAAGGTTCGTCCAGCAGCAGAATCTGCGGCTCTACAGCCAGTGCACGAGCCAAAGCTACGCGTTGCTTCTGGCCGCCGGAAAGCTGTGAGGGATAGCGGTTGGCCAAATGACCCAGCTGCACCATCTCCAGCAGTTGGGTCACTTTTTGTTTGATCGCCGCGGCATTCGGGCGCTCACGACGCGGCAGCACGCTCAGGCCAAAGGCAATGTTGTCGAACACCGTCATATGGCGGAACAGCGCGTAATGCTGGAACACGAAACCCACCCGGCGATCGCGCGCATGCACATGGCTGACGTCGGTGCCGTGGAAGCCCAGCTTGCCGCCGCTCTGGTTTTCCAGCCCGGCGATAATGCGCAGCAGCGTGGTTTTGCCGGAGCCCGACGGCCCCAACAACGCCACCATCTCACCGGAGGCAATATCGAGCGAGATATCGTTCAATACCTTGGTACGACCGAAGAACTTGTTGATACCGTTAATCTCAATGCTCATGATTTTCCTCCCGCTCGAGACGTGCATTCTGACGTTCCAGACGCCATTGCAGACCACTCTTCAAAAATAGGGTCACTATCGCCATCAGGGTCAGTAACCCGGCGGCGGTAAAGGAGCCAACAGTGTTGTAATCCTGTTGCAATAACTCGACCTGCAGCGGCAGGCTAAAGGTCTCGCCGCGAATAGAACCGGACACCACCGACACCGCGCCGAATTCGCCAATGGCGCGCGCGTTGGTCAGCACCACGCCGTACAGCAGCGCCCAGCGAATGTTCGGCAACGTCACCCGGCGGAACATCTGCCAGCCGGAAGCGCCCAGTAAAATGGCGGCCTCGTCTTCCTGGCTACCCTGGCTCAGCATCATCGGCACCAGCTCACGCACCACGAACGGACAGGTCACGAAAATGGTCACCAACACCATGCCCGGCCAGGAGAACATGATCTGGATATTGTGCGCATCCAGCCAACCGCCCAGCAGGCCATTGCTGCCGTAAAACAGCAGGTAAATCAGCCCCGCTACTACCGGTGACACGGCAAACGGGATGTCGATCAGCGTCAGCAGCAGCTGGCGGCCCGGGAAAGTGAACCGCGTCACCAGCCAGGCCAGCAAGGTGCCGAACACCAGGTTGAACGGCACGGTAATCAGGGCAATCAGCACCGTCAACCAGATAGCGTGCAACATGTCGCGATCGACCAGGTTGCTCCACATCGCGCCAGCGCCCTTGGAAAAGGCTTCGGCGAAAATCGAAATGATCGGCACCACCAGCAGCAATACCGAAAACAGCACGCCGATACCGATCAGCGTCCACTTGCCCCAATTGACGCGCGGGCGTTCGACGCCGTTGAACTCAGAGATATCCGCCATCAGTGCCCCCCGATGCGTCGGCCAAAGCGGCTTTGCAGAACGTTAATGCTGAACAGCAGCAGCAGCGAAGCCGCCAGGATCACCGATGCAATCGCACTGGCCGCCGGATAATCGAACTCCTGCAGACGAACGAAAATCATCAGCGAGGTCACTTCCGTCTTCCAGGCGATGTTGCCGGCGATGAAAATCACCGCACCAAACTCGCCCAGGCTGCGGGTAAAGGAAATGGCCGTACCGGCCAGCAGCGCCGGTGCCAACTCCGGCATCACCACGCGGCGAAAACTCTGCCAGCGGGTTGCGCCCAGGGTCTCTGCGGCCTCTTCATATTCGGGCCCCAGCTCTTCCAGCACCGGTTGAACGGTACGCACCACGAAGGGCAAGCTGGTGAAGGCCATCGCCACCGCGATGCCAAGCCAGGTGAACGTCACCTTGATGTCAAAATGCGCCAACCATTGGCCATACCACCCGGTGGTGGAGAACAGCCCCGCCAGCGTCAAACCGGCCACCGCCGTCGGCAGCGCAAACGGCAGGTCGATCAGGCCGTCCAGCAGCGTGCGCCCCGGAAAACGATAGCGAGTCAGGATCCAGGCCATCAGCATGCCGAACACCGCGTTGAACAAGCTGGCGACGCCCGCCGCCAGCAACGTGACCTTATAGGCGGCAACCACCTGCGGATTGGAAACCACTTCCCAATATTGCACCAGGCTCATCTGCGCCAGCTGCATCACCAGTGCACTGAGCGGCAGCAGCAGGATCAGGCAAGTGTAAAACAGGCTGCTTCCCAGACTGAGACCAAACCCAGGCAGAACCCGTTTGCTGGACAACAACATTACTTATGCCCTGCCGCTAACAGTTGATCCAACTCGCCACCGGTAGAGAAATGCGTCTTCATCACCTGTGGCCAGCCACCAAACTGATCTTCTACACGGAACAGTTTGGTCTGCGGGAACTGGCCCTTCGCGGCCGCCATCGCCTGCTTGTCATACACGCGATAGTAGAAGCTGGTGATCACCTGCTGCGCAGCCGGGCTGTAGAGGTAATTCAAATAATCTTTGGCGGCCTGTTCAGTGCCGTTTCTTTCCACGTTTTTGTCGACCCAGGCGACCGGGAACTCCGCCAGAATATCGACCGGCGGCACGATCACCTGATACTTGTCTTCGCCATACTGCTTGCGGATATTGTTCACTTCCGACTCAAAACTGATCAGCACGTCACCCAGGCCGCGTTCCACAAAGGTAGTGGTCGCACCGCGACCGCCGGTGTCAAACACCAGCACGTTTTTCAGGAAACGGGTCATAAAGGCACGGGTTTTGGCCTGATCGTTGCCGTCAGCCTGGCTGGCGGCTCCCCAGGCAGCCAGATAGGTATAACGGCCGTTGCCGGAGGTTTTCGGGTTCGGGAACACCAGCTTCACATCGTCGCGCACCAAATCGTTCCAGCTATGGATGCCTTTTGGGTTGTCCTTGCGCACCAGGAAAGCCATGGTGGAATAGAAAGGGGAGCTGTTGTTCGGTAAACGAGCCTGCCAGTCAGCCGGGATCAGTTGGCCGCGATCGTGCAGGATCTGCACGTCGGTCACCTGGTTGTAGGTCACGACGTCGGCACGTAACCCCTGCAATATGGCCAGCGCCTGCTTGGAAGAGCCGGCGTGAGATTGTTTGATGGTCAGCTTGTCGCCCGGATGCTGCTGGTTCCACTGCTGTTCAAAACCCGGGTTCAGCGCGGTAAACAATTCACGGGAAACGTCATAGGAGCTGTTCAGCAGCTCAGCGGCCGAAACGGTACCGCTGGCTAACAGCGCCGCCGCCAACCATCCTTTCAGCATGAAATTTTTAACCCGTGTTTGTTTCATTGTGCACCTTATAGCTGAATCAATCCGCCGGGCTTTCGCCCTGATGTTGACCAGTGTATTTATAACTAGGTGCGGAGCTGTAACGCTTTTATATACCGTTTAGTGATTTTCAAGCATCAAACGCTATAAGGCAGGGGCAGAGCGGCGTGGCAGAGGAGGAAGTTAATCCGGAGCCGGCATGGCCGACCCCGGAGGAAAGGTTAAAGCGACAGCAGGCGCGTCAGCGAAGGCGCAAAGTAATAGCTGCCGGTCACCGCACGGCTGAAACGCAGCATCGCATCACGTTTGCCGTCCAAATCGCCAAACATGCTCAGCAGCTGTTTTTCGATGTTATGCAGGCGGGCGCAATAGGCGATGAAATACAGCCCGTGTTTACCGCTGGCAGTACCGTAAGGCAGGCTCTGACGCAAAATCTTCAGGCCTTTGCCGTCTTCTTTCAGATCGACACGGCTGACATGCGAGGTGTCAGGACGCTGCTCCGGCGGCAACTCTTCGCTGTCGTGCTTGGTGCGGCCGATAATCTGCTCCTGCTGCTCGGTGGTAAAGCGCTGCCACTGACGCAGGTTATGTTCATAACGCTGCACCAGCACGTAGCTGCCACCTGCGTCTTCTTCACCTTCGGCGATGACCGCCACTTCAGGACGTTTGTCGCCCTGCGGATTTTCAGTGCCGTCGATAAAGCCGCTCAGATCGCGCTCTTCCACCCAGCGGAATCCGTGGGTTTCTTCTTCAATCTTGATGGCGTTGCCAAACGCTGCCAGCGCCGCCTGCGCCAGCGTAAAGTTAACGTCATGACGCAAGGATTGGATGTGGATCAACAGATCGCGCTGGGTGGCCGGGGCCAACCCTTTGCCCAGCGGGGTGAATGGCTTCAGCTCTTTTGCGCCCTGACCGCTGGAAAGGTCGTGCCAGACGTCATAGCCAAAGGCGATCACCGCGCCCAAATGCGCATCGGGAAACTGCTGTTGCAGCTCGGTCAACGTCTGGCAAAACTGCTTGCAGCCCTGGCGCAAATCGGCGAATTCGCCCTGCACGGTGGCTTCCATAAAAATGGCGAAGCGGCAGTGTTCCAGTAAAATACCGCTCTGAACCTGGGTCATTATCGTTATCCTCAAAATCGAAATCGAGTAACAGGCTGCTGTTTGTCCATGGGTTTCCTGTTACGAATGCGCAGTATCATACCCGATGAAAACGGGATTGCCTTGCATCAGCGCAAAGAAAATAGGGATACCCGCAACCGGGCAATTTCGTCCAAAGGGAGCGGTGATTTAACGTTCAGCGGGGATGGAAACCAGATAAATCAGGGGCGCCGCGGATCGGGCGCCCAGGGGGGAAGCTTTATTGCGGTTTGGCGTGCCAGATAATCTTGCTGACCGTCCAGCTTTTCAGCGTGTCATCCGGTGGGATGATATCTTGCGGGCCGGCCCACTTGCCGTCGAAGATATAGGTGACGTACTTGCTCTGCTGTGCGACGCACTCGACCTTGCCGGCATCGTCGCCGTCGGCCGGTTTACAGGCACCGAACGCCTTGTTGTACAGGTCACTGAACGGCGTGCCCAGCTTGCTGCCCCACTCGGTCGCGACTTTGCTGTCCATCACGTCCACGCGCTGCACGTGGCCCTTGGGTTCCCCGGTGATCACCAGCTTCACGTCGTTGCCGTCCATCGCCTGGTAGTAGGAAACTATTTTGCCCTGGCTGGTGGCCATGCCACCGCGCAGGCGGTAATCGCCATTCAGCCCGTCGTTAATGGCGCTTTCCGACATCGGGGTACCGGCGTTGAGGTCACCAACGCCCTTGGCGCTGACTTCGAGGCTGCTGCCAAACCAGTTAAATGGCGACAGGCTGGACCAAGAGAAATTGGACATCGTCGAACAGCCGGTCAGTAACAGCGGAAGCCCTAACAACAGTAGGCGAACATTCATTTTTAGCTCCTTAACATCAATGACGGGGCACAGCCTGCTCTGCCCTGCCGCACTTGGCGTTTTGTTGCGTGTCAGCCTCTCACAACTGTCCACGCATCGCCATCGGTTGCGAGCTTGGAGTGCGGAAAATGAGAAAAGTGCCGCACTGTGCGGCAATTAACCCGCCTCATCCTGTACCACGAAACAGGCCTTAAGACGCGCACTCAGCAGCAAGTAAGCCAGCGCCAACGCATCGAGCAGCGCCAACACGATGTCCAACGCCGAAGGATTGTCGTCTTGCTGCCACAGGCTAAACAGGGAACCGCCCAGCGCTGCCAGCAGCGAAGCAATCAATACCCAGCGCCAGGCACGCCATAGCCGTGGCCACTGGTGACGACGCGGAGCAATCAAAAATGCCAACGCCGCCGGCAGCCCCAGCACGATGCCATACCAGAACCATTGGGTGTCCGGGTAAAACAGCGATAGCAGGCCTTCCCCCTGCTGGCGCGAAACCCCGGCCATCACAAACAGGATCCAGGTGCGGGCCTGTAAAATCAGTACGCCCCAAAACCACAGCGGCAACCGCAACGCACCGTGCTGATCGTAATCGTCGGGGGAAAAACGGGGTGGAAGTGGCTTCAACATCGATTCCTTGCCAATATCATGATGATTTTTCAAATGGGTGCCGTGTTTATTGTTTTCAATGCGCGCGCTTAAGAACCCCTTAAGATTTTCATGCTTTACTTAACCCCATCAAACCAGCAGTCCTGATTGGCAGGGCTTTGATTCTAGATTGAGATAAGGAAGCTTAAGATGAAAAAATATACCCTGGCAGCATTAATTGCTCTGTGTAGCGCACCGGTTCTGGCTCAGCAAGGCGGGTTCCTCGATCCTGCGGCACCGCAAACGCACACCCAAAACACGCAGCAAGGCGGATTTTCCGGCCCTAGCGCCGCGTTGACCACCGTCGACAAGGTCAAGTCAATGAGTGATGACACCTGGGTGATGCTGCAAGGCAACATTGAGCAACGCGTCGGCGACGAGACCTATACCTTCCGCGACGCCAGCGGCACGCTGACGGTCGAGATCGACAAAAAACGCTGGAACGGTCAGACCATCACCCCGAAAGATAAAGTGCAGTTGGAAGGGAAAGTGGATAAAGACTGGAGCAACGTGGAAGTCGACGTGAAAACCATCAAAAAACTGCCCTAACGCGCAGTTTGGGCGGTGAAGCCTCACCGCCCAAAATATCGCTCAATATTCCTGATCTTCGATCAATCGCTTGCCCAGGCTGGTAATGCTCTGGATCTCGTAACCGAGTTTCTCGTACATCTCGATCACCGTGTCGTTATCTTCCCGCACCATCAGTTGGATCTTCGGGCAACCGCGCGCGATCAATTTTTTCTCTAACCGGCTGATCAACGCATTGGCGATACCGCGTCCGCGATAATCCGGATGTACCCCGAGATAATACGCCGAGCCACGATGACCGTCGTATCCCCCCATCACCGATCCCACGACTTCCCCGCCCACTTCCGCGACCAGAAACAGATCCGGATCGTGATTCAGTTTGCGCTCAATATCCATCTCAGGATCGTTCCACGGCCGCAGCAGATCGCAACGCTCCCACAGGGTAATGACTTCTTCAAAGTCGTCTTGTCGAAATACGCGAATTTCCATCGATGTTCGCCGCTGTTAATTAAGATGTTTATCTGATTATCGCGGGATTATTCACTTACGCAATATCAAACTGCGATTTCCCCGGGCAATAATGCAGAAATCCCCGGTAACTCGCGTAATAAATGGACATAGTTATCCGGTCGATTAATGATTATCAATACGATATAACGTCGCAAAATAGAATTTGTCGATGGAGCGTAGCGTTATGAAAAAGCAGGTTAAACCCTTCCTCAATTTTAAACCGCTCCCCGTTTCCCCCACGCGACGTCAATTACTGCTTTCGGGTCTGGCGCTGGTGCTGCTCGGCAGTAAGAGCCAAACGGCCCAAGCCGAAACCGGCGGCATGCTGCGCAAGCAACACGCTAAAACTGCGCCCAAACCCAGCGGCAGCAAAAGGCTGGTGATGATCGACCCCGGTCACGGCGGCATCGATTCGGGCGCCGTCGGCAGAGAAGGTTCGCAGGAAAAACACGTGGTGCTGGAGATTGCCAACCACGTGCGTCGCATTCTGCACGAACAGGAACACGTTGAAGTGCGCCTGACGCGGGAAGAAGACGAGTTTATCCCCCTGTTTCAGCGGGTGGAGATTGCCCACCAGCATCAGGCCGATCTGTTTATCTCTATCCATGCCGACGGTTTTACCAGCCCGGAAGCCTCCGGCGCCTCGGTGTTTGCCCTGTCCAATCGCGGTGCCAGCAGCGCCATGGCGCGTTATCTGTCCAACCGCGAAAATGCCGCCGATGACGTGGCTGGCGGCAAATACAAAAATCAGGACAACTATCTGCAGCAGGTGCTGTTCGACCTGGTGCAAACCGATACCATCAACAACAGCCTGACGCTCGGCCGCCACGTACTCGGCCAGATCCGCCCGGTGCATCATCTGCACAGCAACAGCACCGAACAAGCGGCGTTCGCGGTGCTGAAATCCCCGTCGATTCCATCGGTACTGGTCGAAACCTCGTTCATCACCAATCCGGCAGAAGAGCGCCTGCTTGGCACCACCGCATTCCGCGAGAAAATCGCCCGCGCCATCGCCGACGGCGTGATCAGTTTCTTCAGCTATTACGATTCACACCAACGAAAACCCGGCTGATACTGCCAGCCACGGTGAATAAAGGTATACTCTGCGGCTTGTTCAGTCAGACGCTGTGAATTAATCCGTATGAGTTTATCGACCATCGCAGAAGTAAAATCCTTCCTGCTGGCACTGCAGGACCGCATCTGCACGCAGCTGGCTCAGGCCGACGGCGGCGCCGTTTTCAACGAGGACCGCTGGACGCGGGAAGAAGGCGGCGGTGGCCGCAGCCGGGTATTGACCGACGGCGCGGTGTTCGAACAAGCGGGTGTCAACTTCTCACACGTCTCCGGTGCCACCCTGCCCGCCTCCGCTACCGCGCACCGCCCCGAGTTGGCCGGCCGCAGCTTCCAGGCGATGGGCGTGTCGTTGGTGATCCACCCGCGCAGCCCTTATATCCCGACCAGCCACGCCAACGTGCGGTTTTTCATTGCGGAAAAGCCGGGCGAAGAACCGGTGTGGTGGTTTGGCGGCGGCTTTGATCTGACCCCCTTCTACGGCTTTAAAGAAGATGCCATTCATTGGCACCGCACCGCCGAACAGCTGTGCGCCCCCTTCGGCGAGCAGGTGTATCCCAAATACAAAAAGTGGTGCGATGACTATTTCTTTATCAAGCACCGCAACGAAGCGCGCGGCATCGGCGGCCTGTTCTTTGACGATCTCAACACGCCCGACTTCGCTACCTGCTTCGCGTTTACCCAAGCGGTGGGCGAAGGCTTCCTCGATGCCTATTTGCCGATCGTGGAAAAACGCAAGGCGCTGAGTTGGGGCGATAACCAACGTCAGTTCCAGCTGTATCGCCGTGGCCGCTACGTCGAGTTCAATTTAGTCTGGGATCGCGGCACGTTGTTTGGCTTGCAAACCGGCGGACGTACCGAATCCATCCTGATGTCGATGCCGCCGCTGGTACGCTGGGAATACAACTATCAACCGGCGGAAGACAGCCCGGAAGCGGCCCTTTACCGTGATTTCCTGCCGGTGCGCGATTGGTTGAAGGAGCCGGAATAATGCAGATTTGGGTCGATGCGGACGCCTGTCCCAACGTGATCAAAGAAGTACTGTTCCGCGCGGCGGATCGTACCGCCATGTCGGTAACGCTGGTTGCCAACCAACCGCTGAGAACGCCGCCTTCCAGGCATATCCACACTCTGCAGGTGGCGGCCGGTTTTGACGTGGCGGATAACGAAATCGTGCGCCGCTGCGAGAAAGGCGATCTGGTGATCACCGCCGATATCCCGCTGGCTGCCGAGGTGATCGAAAAAGGCGCGGTGGCGCTGAATCCGCGCGGGGAACGCTATACGCCGGACACCATTCGTGAGCGCCTGAACATGCGCGACTTTATGGACACCCTGCGCTCCAGCGGTATCCAGACCGGCGGCCCGAATACGCTGAACCAGCGCGACCGTCAGCAGTTCGCCAACGAGCTGGACAAGTGGTTGCAGCAGGCAAAACGGGCGCAGTGATTGCGCCCGTACTCCGCTTAGAATCGCACCTCCCCGCCGAAGATATAGGTTCGGCCGCGGGCGGTGTTGGTCGGTGTGAAGTCCTGTGACTGGGATGGCATCGAGTTCATCTTGTTCAACGCATCGGAATAGTCTCTGTCCATCAGGTTCTGCACGCTGAATTTCAACAGCAGGTTACGGTTGAACTGATAGGTGCTGTACAGATCGATAATCGTCGGGATGTGCGGCGCAGGCTCTTTCAGCAATTGCTCATTTTCGTCCCGATCCGAATTTGGCGACAGGCGAACCGCTTTACCCGTGTATTTGACCAATCCGCCCAGCGTCAGTTTCTCGTCCAGCAAACGAACCCCAGAATCTAAAGTGAAATAAAATTCCGGCAGTTCGCTGATGTCACCGGCACCGAATTCGTTGCTGGCCTGATTGGTCGGTTGGCTGGTGTGCTCTTTGCTCAGGGAGAGTTTGGTGTAGGCGAAACCGGCATCATACATTGCCTCTACTTCCACCCCACGCATTCTGACCGGCTCATAAGCATTGCTGTACATGGTCATCACGACATTCTCATTGGCGTTATCCCACTCTTCCTGCGTCGACTGAGCTCGGTTGCACTTGCGACGATTGCTGCACACCATGTAGTTTTGGCTGGAAATGTAATTTTTGATCTTTGATTCAAAATACACCGCCTTCAGCTGGAAGCTGTCCTGCTTGAACAACAGGTCATGAGCATTGGCGTTGAAGCCGGCCTGGTAGGTTTCAGCGGTTTCGCCCTTCAGGAACGGGTTCATCGACTGCCCGCCGCTGTTGGCGAAGAACACCTCCTGAATATTCGGCCCGCGCATCGACTTGCTGTAGCTGACAAACGGCTGCAACCATGGCGTCACCTGCGCCGATAACAGCACCGACGGATTAAAACCGTGCTCTTTCAAATTGATATTGCTGGCCCCCTGCGGGAAGCAGGCCACGCGCTCATCACAGGCAGGTTTATAACCGGAAATATCATAGGAACTGTAGTTCAGATCAAAGTTGCTCTGCCAGATGCCGTAGTTAAGCTGCAGCCCGCTGTAAAGGCTGGCGATATTTTGTTTACCCGCGATCCCCACCGGCGAACTTTCCGCCTGGTTATCGTCGGTTACCAGCCCGGATGCGTGCTTCTTGTATTCGTTACGGATCAGCTTGCCACCATAGCTGAAGGCAAAATCGACTTCCTGCAGGCTGAAACGGCTGGTGTTATTGACGTCCAGCGCGTCCGAGATATTTTTCGCCTTGCTGTCGCTAAACCCTGCCATATTGTCAGACATGAATTTCTGCTCACCGCGGCTGGTACTGGCTGTCAGATTAAAATCAATCAGCTCGGAGAAAGGCGCATAGTGATATTTAATATAGAAGTCATTACTGTCGATATGACGGCGGGTTATTTTATTCTGGTAGGTCCTGACCGACAGTTCGATACTATTAAAAGCGTCTGGCTTAATATCGACTTTGAATAACTGGGATTTAGGGTTCTGTCGATAAGTTTTATCAACGTTAAACTCTTCACTGTCAAAACCGGAGCCGTTTTTGTAATTAGACGTGATGGAACTGCCGCTGATGGCTGCCATCGCGCCCAGACTGCCGCCTTCGCCAAAGGCGCCGGTTTTCCCGCCCACGGCAATCATGCCGCTGCGGCCAATGCCGTTATTGCCCACGGAAAATTTGGTGCGCACGCCAAAGGGATTATCGGAAAACACCACGTCATCCACACCCAGGGTGCGGAAGTTGGCGCTGCCTGCCAACGCATTCACTCCGGCGGAGCCCGTCGCATTGCCGCGCGCTACATCAACGCCGACGATAAAATTGGGGTCGATCAGCGCACCGAACTGGCTGGTGGGTAACCCGCCATGGGCTGCATCGCTCGGCGAACTGCCGTAGTAGTTCTGGGTAATACCGTCCACCATGGTATTAACGCGGCCAAAGCCGCTCATGCCGCGGATATTGACGCTAACCGATCCCTGGCCCGGATCGATTTGGGTATAGGTGCCCGGCATGCTGCGCAAAATGCTGTCTACCGATTCGAGATTCTTATTTTCCCCGCGTGAGCTGAAGGCACCCGGTTTTTCCAACGCCTCCTTTTCGCTACGGTCGCTTTCTGTCGCAGCCGAAACGTTCAACGGGCTAAACACCACGTTGCCCTTGCCATTATCTGCCCCGTCTTGCGCAGCCGTCGCCGTCCCGCTCAGCGCTATTCCCGCACCGATCAGGCTTACCAGTAATTTAATTTTCATAGATCCCCAGAAATGACCAAAAAGATGTTATGGCCGACAATGCCCAGCACAAAGCCCGCCGAAATCGACGGTAAAATTAACGCTTTATCGTTTTAATAAGCCGCCAGGTTATTTCCTGGCGGCCAGAAGGGTTATTTCCGCGTTTTCTGATCCACCGCCAAAATAAAGCTGTATTCCAAGGCGCTATTTTCCAGCCGCGTCAGTCGGCCCGATTTTCCGCCGTGCCCGGCCGTCATATCGGTGGCCAGCAGCAGCAGCGAATCGCCCTGTTTAAAGCGACGCAGTTTGGCCACCCATTTTGCCGGTTCCCAATATTGCACCTGCGAATCATACAGGCCGCTGGTCACCAACAGGTTCGGGTACGCCTGCTTGCGTACGTTGTCGTAGGGGCTATAAGACTTCATCAGCGCATAGGCTTCTGGTTGATTTGGGTTGCCCCACTCTTCATATTCACCGACGGTGAGTGGAATGCTGTCGTCGAGCATGGTGGTCAAAACATCCACGAAAGGCACCTGCGCCACCACCGCGTTATACAGCTGCGGCGCCTGATTGATCACCGCGCCCATCAGCAAGCCGCCGGCGCTGCCCCCCATGGCATAGATACGCCCCGGCTGGCCGTAACCCTGTTTGATTAACGCCTGGGTTGCATCGATAAAGTCGCTGAAGGTGTTGGGTTTATGGCTCAGTTTGCCCTGCTGATACCAGTTCTGCCCCAATTCACCGCCGCCACGCACGTGGACCAGCGCATAAACAAAACCGCGATCCAGTAAACTGATGCGGTTGGCGCTGAAGGCCGGATCCATACTCATGCCATAGGCGCCATAGCCGTACACCAGCAGCGGGCTGTGCCCCGGTTTGAACATCGCACGGTTGTAGACCAGCGAGACGGGTACCTTCACACCGTCACGCGCGCTGATCCACACTCGTTCGCTGTGGTACTGGCTGGGATCAACCCCTTTCACTTCCTGCTGTTTCAACAGGGTACGAGTACCTTTATCAAGATCCCATTCGTAGGTGCTGGTCGGCGTGGTCATCGCCGAATAGCCGTAGCGCAGGTGCTGATTGTCCGGATCGGGGTTATAGCCCAGCCAGGCCATGTAGCTGGCATCATCGAACGGAATGCTGCGCTGGGTTTTGCCGTCCCAACTGATTTGCCGTAGCTGTACCAGGCCATCGCCTCGCTCTTTCACCACCAGCCAGTCGCGGAATAAGGTGAAACCTTCGACCTCGCGCTTTTCCTGCGGTGCAATCAGCGTCTGCCACGGTTTATCGAGCGCCGCGGTGTGATAGAGACCAAAATGCGGGCTTTGGTGATTGGAGCGTAAATAGAACTCGCCGCGATAATGGTCGAGGTAATATTCATGGCCGTTCCGACGGGCGGCAAACAGCACCGGCGCTTTCAGCGGTTGGTTGGCATCGATCAGCCGCGCCTCAGAAGTAGTGTTGCCGCTGACGGTAATAATGACGTAGTCGCGGGAGGAGGAATGAGCCAGGCTCAGATAAAACGCCGCGTCATCTTCCTGATACACCAGTTTATCGTCCGCGACCGGCGTACCGAACTGATGGCGATAAACCTGATACGGCAACAGGGTTTGCGGATGGTTGCGAATATAAAACAGCGTCTTGCCATCGTTGGCCCACACCATGTCGCCAGAGGTGTTTTCAATCACTTCCGCGGCCCATTTCTCGCTGTCGACATTCCGCAACGAAATACGGTACTGCCGGCGCCCCTGATAATCTTCGGCGATCGCCATCCGCTGATTGTCCTGGCTGATCTCCAGACCGCCAACACGGTAATAAGCCTGCCCTGTCGCGCGCTGGTTGGCATCCAGCAAGGTTTGCCATGGCGCATCGGCGGTAAGGGCCTGACGCTGGTACAGGGCAAAATCCTTGCCCGCCGCATAGCTTTCCTGATAGCGGTAGCCGTTCAGTTGATAAGGTACCGAGCGATCTTCCGGGCTCATGCGGCCGAGCATTTCCTGGTACAGCGTATCGCGCAGTTTTTTGTACGGCTGCATCATCTGTTCGGTATAACGGTTTTCCGCCGTCAAATAATCCAGCATCTTTTTATTCTGGCGGCTGTCGTCGCGCAACCAATAGTAATCATCTACCCGGGTTTCACCCTGGGCGGTCAACTTTTTCGGGATGATTTCCGCGCTGGGAGCCTGCGGTGCCGCCTGAACGGCCTGGCCCATTAAGCTTAATGAGATCACGACAGAGGTTGCCGCACGCCAACAACGGCCCGGCAAAAGTGGATATTTCATAGTCCCTCACGATGGTTTGACATCGGCAACGCCTGCTTTTGTTTCAGCAAACAAAAGGCCGCTGCCGTCGGCATAAACTATTGGACGGCGTGCAACGCCGCCAGATTAAAATCGATGGGCATCGTCACCCGAACCTTGTCCTGCTGAAGCATCTCCACCGGCGGCTGCGGCAAAGGCTGCGCCCGAGTCACCACCGCCAGTGCCTCCCGATCCAGCGAGGCAGTACCTGACGACGCCTGCAATCTCAAATCAGACACCCGGCCCTGCGCATCCACCGTAAAGACCACCTGCGGCATGCCTGTACGGCGGCGGCGCTGTGCATCCGACGGATAGCGTTTGATGCGGTTCAGCAGCCCCTTAACCTGACTTTCCCACGACAGCTTGGCCTGCAGTTGACTGGTGGAATCACTGTTCAGCGGTGCCGCCGCCTGCCGGGCAACATTCAACGCTTTCGGTGCCGCGGCGCTGGAGGCCGCAGCGTGTTTGGTCTCTTTTGCCTGATCCTCGGGCTTCGGCTGAGTTTTCTGCGGCGGCCGCTGTTCAGTTCGCTTCTTTTCGGCCACGGCAATCTTGGTTTTTTCAGCCCTTGCCAGCTTTGGTAAGTCGGGTTGTTCTTGCTGTTCAGCCGGTTGTGCAGCAGACGACTGCGCCTGCTGTACGCCTAGCGGTAAGGGTTTGGGACTTTCCGGCGCTTCAATCTGCGCGGCCCAGCTCATCATTACCGCCGGAGGCGGCAATTGCATCGGCGGCAGCGAGCGTGGCTGCCAGTAAAACAACAGTACCAGCGCCACATGTGCCGCGATAGCGCACACAAAACCGCGCGCCCAGCGCGGTTGCGGCATCGCAGGGGCCGAAAAAGAGAAAGACTGACTTAGCATAGGGACATTAGATTACTTAATTGCGAATGATTGCAGATCACATTTGCTAATGATAATCATTTGTAATTATTATTAACAGTCCTTTTCACTGCCTTAACACATTCATTTTACGGCCGGGGTTATCCACAGGTAATCGGCCACCTGTTTGTCGACCTGCACCCCGGGTTCCGCCAGCATCAGTACCGTTGGCAACGCAGCCGGTTGCAAATCCTGCACGTGCAGTGGCACTCCTACGGATTTGGCGGCATGGTAGCCACCGGCAATCAACAGCGCGGGAGTGGGCGCGGCCAGCAGGCGTTCGGCCATGCGGCGGTCACGCTGCTGTTGGATCGCCAGCATCGCATGCAATTGTTGAGGTTCAATCTTGCCGCCGTGCGAAGTGCGGATAGTTTCCTCCAGCGCTTTCTGCACCACCGGACGCACCGACAGTTGGCCCTGCGGGAAACTTGGCTGCTGATAAAAAGCCATGATTTCATCGCGATCCAGGTTAGCCGACCACAGCGGATAGGGTGCACGCATCGCCGCCATTACCACATCGCCGTACAGCGACCATTTCCATCCCGACTGCCAGCCGATCAACTCTGCTACGCGTCCGTCGCGAACGCTGGGGTCCCCCTGCAGCCACTGTTTCACCTGGTTAACCTTGTCTTGCTGATTCGGGTTAATCATTTCCATCAGCACGCTACCCTGGGGACGCTGCTGCGGCAGGTTTTGCACCAGCCACAGCTCAATCTGATGGTGATAGGGGTTATCGTGTTTTTCGCCGACAATGACCCGCGGTTGAGCGGCCAAACGGGCCAGTAGCTGGTCAGGTGACAGGCTTTCTCCACTGCGCAAATCCGTAATTTTGCCCAAACTATCAAGGGTAGTTTTTGGCGAGGAAACCGGGGTTTGGTTACAGGCGGCGAGCGCCAGCGCGGCCAATAAAATCAAAAGTCTCATGATGCTGCCCTGTCATAAAAAGTGGCGACATTATAGATAATAATTATCATTTGCATATAGACAACCCCCTTTCCTGCGACATCGATAACTATTTTTTTACTTTTGGATCCCTGACTACGCATTGATTTCATGAAGTATTGCGGGTATAACCAATAGCCATTTAGCAGCTTAGACGTCTATACGGGTAAAATACCATGCATTCACCTGTCCCCGCCGAAGGGCAATTCAAACGCACCATGAAGGCCCGGCACCTGGTGATGCTGTCGCTGGGTGGCGTGATCGGTACCGGGTTGTTTTTCAACACCGGCTATATCATTTCCACCACCGGCGCCCTGGGTACCCTGCTGGCCTATCTGATTGGCGCACTGGTGGTCTATCTGGTCATGCTGTGCCTGGGCGAGCTTTCCGTGGCGATGCCGGAAACCGGCGCCTTCCACGTTTACGCCTCCCGCTATCTTGGTCCGGCGACCGGTTATACCGTGGCCTGGCTCTATTGGCTCACCTGGACCGTCGCACTCGGTTCCAGCCTGACCGCCGCAGGTTTCTGCATGCAGTATTGGTTCCCACAGTCACCGGTTTGGCTGTGGTGTTTGATTTTCTGCGCGGCCATTTTCCTGCTCAACGTAGTCACCACTCGCTTCTTCGCGGAGAGCGAATTCTGGTTCTCGTTGATCAAGGTGATCACTATTTTGGCGTTTATCATCCTCGGCGGAGCAGCCATGTTTGGCCTGCTGCCGATGAAAGACGGCACCCCGGCTCCCTTTCTGCATAACCTGACCGCCTCCGGCTGGCTGCCCAACGGCACCCTGCCGATCCTGATGACGATGGTGGCGGTCAACTTCGCTTTCTCCGGCACGGAGCTTATCGGCATTGCCGCAGGCGAAACCGAAAATCCGGAAAAGGTGGTGCCCTGGGCGATACGCACCACGGTGATCCGCCTGATGCTGTTCTTTGTCGGCACGGTGTTTATTCTGGCTGCGCTGATCCCGATGGATCAGGCCGGGATTGTCAAAAGCCCGTTTGTGTTGGTGTTTGAACGCATCGGCGTGCCCTATGCCGCCGATATTTTTAATTTCGTCATCCTGACCGCCATCCTGTCTGCTGCCAACTCAGGCCTGTACGCTTCGGGCCGCATGCTGTGGTCGCTGGCCAACCAGCGCACCCTGCCGGCCTATTTTTCTCGCGTCAATAAACGCGGCATTCCGATTAATGCGCTGACCTTCAGCATGCTTGGCGGCGTACTGGCGCTGTTAACCAGCGTAATTGCGCCGGACACGGTGTTTGTTGCCCTGTCGGCCATTTCCGGCTTTGCCGTGGTGGCGGTTTGGTTGAGCATCTGCGCCTCCCACTACGCTTTCCGCCGCCACTATCTGCGCAGCGGCCAGCCGATCGCCGGCCTGAAATACCGCGCGCCGGGTTATCCGTTAACGCCGATCGTCGGTTTTTCCCTGTGCCTGCTGGCCTGTGTCGGACTGGCGTTCGATCCGGAGCAGCGCATCGCGCTTTACTGCGGGCTGCCGTTCGTCGCACTGTGCTACGCCGCCTATTATCTGACCCGCCGCAGCGGGCAAAAAACATCTTTGGGAGAAAATCATGTCGGTTAACAACCCCGTCGCCACGCTGTTGGCTACCCACAACACGCTGATTCTTGACGGCGCACTGGCGACCGAACTGGAGGCTCGCGGCTGTGACCTCAGTGATCCCCTGTGGTCGGCCAAGGTGCTGATCGAAAACCCCGAGCTGATTTATCAGGTTCATCTCGACTATTTCAACGCGGGGGCGCAGTGCGCCATCACCGCCAGCTATCAGGCCACGCCGCAGGGCTTTTTGCGCCGGGGGCTGGATCACGAGCAGTCACTGGCGCTGATCGCCAAAAGCGTGCACCTGGCGCAACAGGCGCGCAGCGACTTTCTGACTCAGCACCCGCAGGCAACCCCCTTGCCGATCGCCGGCTCGGTCGGCCCCTATGGCGCTTATCTGGCCGACGGCTCTGAATATCGCGGCGATTACGCATTACCGCAGGAGGAAATGATCGCCTTCCACCGCCCACGCATCCGTGCGTTGGCCGAGGCCGGCGTAGATCTGTTGGCCTGTGAAACCCTGCCCTCGTTCACCGAGCTGCAGGCGTTGCTCACGCTGTTGCAAGAATTCCCGACGCTCGGCGCCTGGTTCGCCTTCACTCTGCGCGACAGCCAACACCTCAGCGACGGCACGCCGCTGACGCAGGTGCTGGCAGCGCTGCACGGCAATCCGCAGGCGTTGGCGATTGGCATCAACTGCATTGCGCTGGAAAATGTGACCCCGGCGCTGCGCCAATTTGCCGTGCTGACCGATAAACCGCTGTTGGTCTATCCTAACTCCGGCGAACATTACGACGCGGTGAGCAAAACCTGGCACGCCTGCGGCGGCGAGCACGGCAGCCTGATTGATCAGGTAGGAGAATGGCAACGCATCGGCGCACGGCTGATTGGCGGCTGCTGCCGGACTACGCCAAAGGATATTCGCCAGATCGCGGCACTCTGCAAGGCATAAAAAAGCCCCCTGCGCCAAGGCGTCAGGGGGCGGTTTAATGCCGAGGGCTTATAACGGTTCGGTCTGCGCTTCCACAACCGCCAGCGCCACCATGTTGACGATGCGGCGCACCGAGGCGATTGGCGTCAGGATGTGTACCGGTTTCGCTACTCCCATCAGCACCGGCCCCACGGTAACCCCTTCCGAAGACGACACACGCAGCAGGTTGTAGCTGATACGCGCCGCTTCCATGTTCGGCATAATCAGCACGTTGGCCGAGCCTTTCAGCGGGCTGTCCGGCATCAGATCATTACGAATGCTCTCAACCAACGCGGCATCGCCGTGCATCTCACCGTCGATTTCCAGCTCGGGCGCCATCTGATTCACCAACTCGAGCGTTTTACGCATCTTGCAGGCTGCCGGGTTATCGGAAGAACCAAAGCTGGAATGGGACAGCAACGCGACCTTCGGCTCAATGCCGAAACGACGCACGGTTTCCGCCGCCATCAGGGTGATTTCCGCCAGTTGCTCCGGCGTCGGGTCGTCATTGACATAGGTATCGGCGATAAAGGTGTTGCCGCTTGGCAGCAGCAGCGCATTCATCGCCCCGGCGACATGGGCACCCTCACGGAAGCCAAATACTTTTTCAACCACGTCGTAATGCTCGTGATAGCTGCCGATGGTCCCGCAGATCATCGCATCCGCCTCGCCACGATGCAGCATGATGGCGGCAATCAGCGTCGGGTTGCCGATCACCGCACGGCGCGCCTGCTCCTGCGAAACGCCGCGGCGTTTCATGATCTGGTAGTACTCGCCCCAGTATTCATTGAAACGCGGATCGGACTCGTTGTTCACCACTTCAAAGTCTTTACCCGGCGTCAGCTGCAGGCCGAGTTTTTTCAGCCGCATTTCGATCACGCTCGGGCGCCCTACCAAAATCGGATAGGCCAAGCCTTGCGACACCAGTTCCTGAGTGGCGTGCAGTACCCTTTCTTCTTCGCCTTCCGCCATCACCACCCGCTTCATTTCCTTCTTCGCCTGGGCAAAGATCGGTTTCATGAACAGGTTGGTTTTGTAAACGAATTCAGACAGCTTTTCGACATAGGCATCAAAGTCTTCGATCGGCCGCGTCGCCACGCCAGACTCCATCGCAGCCTTGGCCACTGCCGGAGCGATTTTAACAATCAGGCGCGGATCGAAAGGTTTGGGAATGATGTATTCAGGGCCAAATGACAGATCCTGATCACCATAGGCCGACGCCACCACGTCGCTTTGCTCTGCCAGCGCCAGATCGGCAATCGCATGCACGCAGGCCAGCTTCATCTCTTCGTTAATGGTGGTCGCCCCCACGTCCAGCGCACCGCGGAAGATGAACGGGAAGCACAGCACGTTGTTTACCTGGTTCGGGTAGTCGGAGCGGCCGGTACAGATAATGGCGTCCGGGCGCACGGCTTTCGCCAGCGGCGGCAGGATTTCCGGTTCCGGGTTGGCCAGCGCCATGATCAACGGATCCCTGGCCATGGTTTTCACCATATCCTGAGTCAAGACACCCGGGCCGGAACAACCGAGGAAGATGTCGGCGTTAGGGATAGCGTCACCCAGCGTACGCTGGCCGTTATCTTCAATCGCATAAGCCGCCTTGGTCTGCTCCATATTGGCGTCACGGCCTTTGTAGATCACCCCTTTGGAGTCGCAGACGGTAATGTTCTGCTGGCGCAGCCCCAGGGCCACCAGCAGGTTCAGACAGGCGATCGACGCGGCGCCGGCTCCGGAAACCACCAGCCGCACGTCGGAAATATTCTTTTTCACTACCCGCAGGCCGTTCAACACTGCGGCGGTCGTGATGATCGCAGTACCGTGCTGATCGTCGTGGAACACCGGGATCTTCATGCGCTCGCGCAGTTTCTGCTCGATGTAGAAACACTCCGGCGCTTTGATGTCTTCCAGGTTAATGCCGCCGAAGGTCGGCTCCAGCGCGGCGATGATGTCGATCAGCTTGTCAGGGTTTAGCTCATCGACTTCGATATCAAACACGTCGATACCGGAAAATTTCTTGAACAGGACGCCCTTCCCTTCCATCACTGGTTTACCGGCCAGCGCACCGATATTGCCCAGGCCCAGCACGGCCGTGCCGTTGGAAATGACCGCCACCAGGTTGCCACGCGCGGTATATTTGTAGGCCGCCAGCGGATCGGCAGCAATTTCCAGACAAGGTGCCGCGACGCCCGGCGAATAGGCCAGCGCCAGATCGCGTTGCGTTGCCAGCGGCTTGGTGGGGGATACCTGGATCTTCCCTGGGACCGGATATTGGTGGAAATCAAGCGCACTCTGTTTGAGCTGTTCGTCCATTGTAGGTTCCTATGCTTTTTGCTTTTATGTTGAGGTAAGGCTATTAAGCTGTGTCCTGCCATTGTTCGTGCCAGCGTCGCAGACCCAAAAGCCCGTAACCAAGGCGGAGGATGCTGGACATAGCGTGCCTATGTTCAAACCCGACAACGCTAAGTACGGTTTTTTGGGGCGCGGTCCGAAGGGCTGGCGCTCACGTACAATGGCAGGACGCAGCCTTGTAGTATAGTGAGAGAAACGTCACAAACTTTGAAGCGGGCCAAAACCTTGATCGAAATAGTTTTATAAAAGTAAAAAAAGAAGTACCACAGGACGAAGAAGAAAAACACTGCCATCAGTGCGCTGGCAGTTGGGCGCGCCAGGCATTCAGCGTGGCCACCCGGCCTGCGCAGATTTGTAACGAGGTTTGTAGCGCCAGGGTATAACTCAGCGCATCGCCCCAGGTATTGCCCAGCAGTTGCGGCTGCTCGCACGGAATAAACACCGTTTCAGGGGGCAACAGTACCACCGGCACTGCCGGCTGTGGCGGTTGGGCGCAGGAGCTCAATAACAGCGCCAGGCATAGGCTGCCCAGCGCAGGCGTCATTTTTAATCGCTTCACGGTATTTCCTCTGATAAACATCGCTTTGCTGCCGCAGCTGCTGCTCCTGTTGCTGCTGAGCCGCCATCAGCGCACGATTCTGTGCATCCTGAGTTTGCAGCGTGGCAATCAACCCCGCCTGCTGCGCCAGGGTCTTTTGCTGCTCTAACGCCTGCTGCCGCGCCAGCTCCAGCCGGTGCGACAACAGCGAGCTGTAGCCGCCAAGGCAGATGGCTACCAACAACAACAGCAGCAATCCGCCCTGCGCCAGCCTGTTCAGCCAACCGCTCATGCCGGGTAATCCTTAAAGGAAAGCTGGAAGTGCGGCCCGTCCTTCAGCGTCTTCCATTCCCCGCCCCACTCAACGGCAACCGCACACTCTCGCGCGGCACGACGGACCGCCACCGCGATTTGCGCATAATAGTCCCACTCCCAGGACACTACGCCTGCCGGCATGGCCACCACGTCCACCGCGTGGCCGGTCAAATGGCGGCTTTTCAGCGTCTGGCTTTGCCCACCGCGCACCAGGTCACGCTGACGCGCCATGCTGCGGCGCCCTTCGGTGATGGAAAAAGGCACCAGCGAATAATGCAGCGCCAGCCGCATCACCCGCACCAGATCCGGATGCACGTCCATTAAATTGGTCTCGCTGCGTGCGGTAAAACGAATGTCTTCAATTTCATTTATCATCTTTAAACCCCGTTTTTTTGCCAATAAATCTTTTAATTAATGCGCTGATATAATCAGCCCCAAGAAAACCAATCAGCACGCTGGCAAGGTTCGCCCACTTTAATTCCAGCCCGGTCAGCGCCAAGGCGTCGCGCACCGTCCAGGCCAATAACGCGCACATGCCTGCATTTAATAAACGGCGCCGCATACCGACATTGCGATAAGCCCCGTGCAATAGCGCCATGAGCCCTGCCAAAATGGCATTCATCACCGGCTGAAGATATTCACATGCTCGCTGGATAATTAAGCCAACAGCGTCTGGCTCTAAGCTGGACATAGCTACACTCCTATTTTATTTTAATTAAACGCCAATCACGGCCGGTGGAATATCGGTACCATCAGAATCTAGTTAAGGATGCTATAACAAAGCAAATGAATAAATACAGCCTCTAAAGTCAAATTCATTCATGCTCACCCATGGCACAACACCGCCCTGCCAAATAACTGGGCAAGCCGATAAAAAATTCATCTTTATTGTGATTTATTTCGACTTCTCTTTATCCGATAAATAAACATTAATAGCGGCGGGAGATTCACTCTCAATGACAAAAACCTTAACTCTGGAGAAATACCATGTCAGAACGTAAAGCCGTTATTGGTTATTATTTCATTCCTACTAACCAAATTAATCACTATACCGAGTCCGATACTTCAATCGTACCTTTCCCGGTGTCCAATATTACACCGGCCAAGGCCAGGCAACTGACCCACATTAATTTCTCGTTCCTCGACATTAACAGCAATCTGGAGTGTGCCTGGGATCCGGAAACCAATGACGCCAAGGCGCGTGATGTGGTTAGCCGTTTGACTGCGCTGAAGGCGCATAACCCGAATCTGCGCATCATGTTCTCCATCGGCGGCTGGTATTACTCCAACGATCTTGGGGTGTCCCATGCCAACTATGTCAACGCGGTCAAAACCCCGGCGGCACGCACCAAATTTGCGCAATCCTGCGTCCGCATCATGAAAGATTATGGCTTTGACGGCGTAGACATTGACTGGGAATACCCGCAGAGCAGCGAGGTCGACGGTTTTGTCGCCGCGCTGCAGGAAATCCGCACCCTGCTCAATCAGCAAACCCAGGCCGACGGCCGTCAGGCGCTGCCTTACCAACTGACCATCGCCGGTGCAGGTGGCGCGTTTTTCCTGTCGCGCTACTACAGCAAACTGCCGCAGATCGTCGCCTCACTCGATTACATCAACCTGATGACCTACGATCTGGCCGGTCCATGGGAAAAAATCACCAACCACCAGGCAGGCTTGTTCGGCGACAGCGCCGGGCCAACCTTCTATAACGCGCTGCGTGAAGCCAATCTCGGCTGGAGCTGGGAAGAGCTGACTCGCGCCTTCCCCAGCCCGTTCAGCCTGACGGTAGACGCCGCCGTACAGCAACATCTGATGCTGGAAGGCGTGCCGAGCAGCAAGATCGTCATGGGCGTGCCGTTCTACGGCCGGGCGTTCAAAGGCGTCAGCGCCACTAACGGCGGCCAGTACAGCAGCCACAGCACGCCGGGGGAAGATCCCTTCCCTGGCACCAATTACTGGTTGGTCGGCTGTGAAGAGTGCGTCCGCGACAAGGATCCCCGCATCGCCTCTTACCGCCAGCTGGAGCAAATGCTGTTGGGCAACTACGGCTATCAGCGCCTGTGGAACGATAAAACCAAAACGCCGTATCTGTACCACGCGGCCAATGGCCTGTTCGTCACCTATGACGATGCCGAAAGCTTCAAGTACAAGGCGAAGTACATCAAACAGCAGCAGTTGGGCGGCGTGATGTTCTGGCACCTGGGCCAGGACAACCGCAATGGCGATCTGTTGGCCTCACTCGACCGTTACTTCAACGCACCGGACTATGACGACAGCCAGTTGGATATGGGCACCGGCTTGCGCTATACCGGCGTTGGCCCAGGTAATCTGCCAATCATGAGCGCTCCGGCCTACGTTGCCGGTACCACCTATAACCAAGGAGCATTGGTGTCGTATCAGGGCTATGTCTGGCAGGCCAAGTGGGGCTATATCACTGCCGTGCCGGGTTCCGATACCGCCTGGCTGAAAGTGGGTCGCGTGGCGTAACGGTCAGCGACGACATAAAAAAACCCCGGGGCTGATGGCGACGGGGTTTTTACTGCTTTAAACGTTTAATTTTCGCATCCCTTCGTGGTCACTCCCTCAGTTGTTACACCAAGGATAACCCCCATCACGTATTACTTCCCGCCCCAGCAGACTGAAGACGTCGCTCTTGCGCGTCAGCCGCTCATGCCACCAGCTAAAACCGGCCCCTTTGCTGGCCGGATGCCAGGCCAGCCAAATCATTTCATCGCCTTTTTGCATATCGACCGGTACCGTCACCAACTCGCCGCTGGCCAGCTCTTTTTCTATCAGCGCCGGCGGCAAGAAGCCGTGCCCAATACCCCGCTTCAACAGCGCCAATTTGCTCTCGACATCGCATACCATCAGTTGGCGCTGCAACGGCATGGCGCCGTGGTTACGCTTGGGCAGCTCGTGGCTGCTGTCGGCAATGCCCACCACGATATCGTTCAGCCGCTGGTTTTTATCCACCGGCTTTTTCTGCGCCGCAAAGGGATGAGAAGGAGAAACGCACAGCACAAAATTCAGCTTGCCGAGCATCAGCGTCTTGGCCTGCACGCTGTCCGGGATCTGGCCGATGGCAATAATCAAATCCGCCCGGTTGTTCTTCAACGCATCCCAGGTGCCATTCAGCGCTTCACGCTGCACGGATATGTTGGCGTTTGGGCTGTGCTGGATATAGTCGCGGATATCCTGGGTGAGCGTTTCCAGCGGAAAGAAATTATCAACCACGATGCGGATATTATTATCGAACTTTGGGATGTTTCTTACCCTACTCTCCAGATCCTGTACCGCATTTAAAATCCAGCCACCTTCCTGCAATAAGAATTCCCCTTCATCTGTCAGGGTGATCATCGGACCATTACGATGAAAAAGTTTCACGCAGAGTTTACTTTCTATATTGGAAACCCGGTAAGATATTGCCGAAGGGGTTTTATGCAACGCCTCCGCCGCCATTGAGAAAGAGCCGGTACTTTTGATGGTGCTGATTATTTTAATCGCATCCAGGGATAATCTAGTCATACAAATTCCTCTTTGACATAAAATAAGAAAAAAATGACACTAAATTCCCAAGTGGTTGGCGCGTAAAAGTCGTTCAAGTCACACAAGAGTAAGCAAAACCACAAGCAATATACTCTATATTGCAGCACGTCATCTGAAAGACTATTCATCAACACTTTAAATAAAATTCATCATGACGCCGTTTTTTTAGACAGCAGTGTTTAAATAAATTCAATCAAGAAATAAAAGACAATCATCATAATAATTTTAGTTAATAGCCTATAAAACATTCCACCCTGACAGCTGAGTCTAAGGGTAAAAATAAAACAAGCCGCCAAGAATGATGTTTTTAATTTTTTAATAACCTCTCTTTTTGTCGGTGAAAATAAACCCAACTTACAATACAACTTCAGTCAGGAGTGACTTATGAACAATACTTCCCGTACCCTTATGTCCCTTGGCCTGCTGAGCGCCGCGTTGTTCGGCGTATCACAACAGGCCGCCGCCCACGGTTACGTCGAAACGCCGGCCAGCCGCTCCTATCAGTGCAAACTGCAGCTCAATACCCAATGCGGCAGTGTGCAATATGAACCACAGAGCGTTGAAGGCTTGAAAGGCTTCCCACAGGCGGGTCCGGCTGACGGGCATATCGCCAGCGCCGACAAATCCACCTTCTTCGAACTGGATCAGCAAACGCCAACCCGTTGGAACAAGATCAATCTGCACACCGGCGCCAACTCCTTCACCTGGAGACTGACCGCTCGCCACAGCACCACCAGCTGGCGTTATTTCATTACCAAGCCGAACTGGGATGCGTCACAGCCACTGACCCGTGCGTCCTTTGACCTGACGCCGTTCTGTCAACAGAACGACGGCGGTGCGATTCCAGCCGCGCAGGTCACCCACCAGTGCAACATACCTGCAGACCGCAGCGGTTCGCACGTCATCCTCGCCGTGTGGGATGTAGCAGATACGACCAATGCCTTCTATCAGGCGATTGACGTTAACTTGACCAAATAATAAGGAAGGGAAATACCACAGGGTTCAGCCGGGTGCTGAACCCTTTTTTATTGCGAGTGCGCTATGCCACATCTTTTTCCCCTCGGTCAGCCCATACTGACACCACCTTCGCAGGTGAGGTAAGCGGCTGCAAAACCGCGCCCTACCTGGCTCGTTTCGGGATCCATTGTTCTTATCCATCGCAACAATCAGAAAAAGCGCATTTTAATCATCGGGCTTCTGATGCAGTGTGTTCAGCCTACGATGAAAAACGTTCTCATTTCCCTACATTGACGTTTGGTCAAGGAGCTTATTAATGAACCAATTAGATGCACTCAAACAGCTCACCACGGTGGTAGCCGACAGCGGCGATATCGAATCCATCCGCCAGTTCGAACCGCAGGATGCCACCACTAACCCTTCATTGATCCTGAAAGCCGCTGCGCTGCCTCAATATAAGCCACTGATCATCGAAGCTCTGAACTATGCCCGCCAGCAAGGTGGCAATAAAGAAACCCAACTGATCAACGCCAGCGACAAACTGGCGGTGAACATCGGCGTCGAAATTCTCAAAAGCGTGCCGGGCCGCATTTCCACCGAAGTGGACGCACGCCTGTCCTTCGATCGCGGCATGTGCGTGGCCAAGGCGCGTAAGCTGATCGGCATGTATCAGGAACAGGGTATTGATAAGTCGCGTATTCTGATCAAGCTGGCCTCCACCTGGGAAGGCATCAAAGCCGCCGAAGAACTGGAAAAAGAAGGCATCAACACCAACCTGACGCTGCTGTTCTCTTTTGCCCAGGCCCGCGCCTGTGCCGAAGCCGGCGTGTTCCTGATTTCCCCGTTCGTGGGGCGTATCTATGACTGGTATCAGGCCAAACAGCCTGCTGCAGACTATGACGCCGAGCAGGATCCGGGCGTCAAATCGGTGCGCAACATTTATGAATACTACAAACAGCACCGCTATCAGACCGTGATTATGGGTGCCAGCTTCCGTAAGGTAGAGCAGATCCTGGCTTTGGCCGGTTGCGATCGTCTGACTATTGCGCCGAACCTGCTGGAGCAGCTCAAACAAAGCGAGCAACCGGTAGAACGCAAACTGACGCCATCCACCGAGGCCTTCCACCAACCTGCCCCGCTGGCCGAAGCCGAATTCCGCTGGCTGCATAATCAGGACGCCATGGCCGTTGAAAAACTGGCCGAAGGTATTCGTCTGTTCGCCGTTGACCAGCAAAAGCTGGAAGACATGCTGTCCGCTGAACTGTAATTACTCTGGAGTAAAACATGTCCTCTCGTAAAGAGCTTGCCAACGCCATCCGCGCACTCAGCATGGACGCCGTACAAAAAGCAAATTCCGGCCACCCGGGTGCACCTATGGGCATGGCGGACATCGCCGAAGTCCTGTGGCGTGACTACCTGAACCACAACCCGACCAACCCGCACTGGGCTGACCGTGACCGCTTCGTCCTCTCCAACGGCCATGGCTCCATGCTGATTTACAGCCTGCTGCACCTCACCGGCTACGACCTGCCGATGAGCGAGCTGGAAAACTTCCGCCAGCTGCACTCCAAAACCCCGGGTCACCCGGAATACGGCTACACCCCTGGTGTGGAAACCACCACCGGCCCACTGGGCCAGGGCATCGCCAACGCCGTCGGCTTCGCCATTGCCGAACGCACCCTGGCTGCGCAGTTCAACCGCCCGGGCCATGACGTGGTCGACCACCACACCTACGCCTTTATGGGCGACGGCTGCATGATGGAAGGCATCTCTCACGAAGTCTGTTCCCTGGCCGGTACCCTCAAGCTCGGCAAACTGACCGCGTTCTACGATGACAACGGCATCTCCATCGACGGTCACGTGGAAGGCTGGTTCACCGACAACACCGCCGAGCGCTTTGAAGCCTACGGCTGGCACGTGGTGCGTCACGTGGACGGCCACAACCCGGATGCCATCAAGGCCGCGATTGAAGAAGCCCGCAAGGTCACTGACAAGCCGTCCCTGCTGATGTGCAAAACCGTGATTGGTTTCGGCTCCCCGAACAAGGCCGGTACCCACGACGTGCACGGTGCTGCGCTGGGCGCCGCCGAAGTGGCCGCCACCCGCGAAGCCCTGGGCTGGAAATACGCCGCCTTCGAAATCCCGCAGGACATCTATGCCCAGTGGGACGCCAAAGAAGCCGGCAAGGCGAAAGAAGCGGCCTGGAACGACAAGTTCGCCGCCTACGCCAAGGCCTTCCCGGAACTGGCTGCCGAGTTCAAACGCCGCATGAACGGCGAACTGCCGGCCAACTGGAAAGCCGACGCCAAAGCCTTCGTCGAGCAGCTGCAGGCCAACCCGGCCAACATCGCCAGCCGCAAGGCCTCGCAGAACGCGCTGGAAGCCTTCGGCAAGGTACTGCCTGAGTTCCTCGGCGGCTCTGCTGACCTGGCGCCTAGCAACCTGACCATGTGGTCCGGCTCGAAAGCGCTGAACGTTGACCCGGCGGGTAACTACATCCACTACGGCGTGCGCGAGTTCGGCATGACCGCCATCACCAACGGCATCGCGCTGCACGGCGGCTTCCTGCCGTACTCCGCGACCTTCCTGATGTTCGTGGAATACGCCCGTAACGCGGTGCGCATGGCGGCGCTGATGAAAATCCGCAACGTGTTCGTTTATACCCACGACTCCATCGGTCTGGGCGAAGACGGCCCGACACACCAGCCGGTTGAGCAGATTGCCAGCCTGCGCGTGACCCCGAACATGAGCACCTGGCGTCCGTGTGACCAGGTGGAATCGGCGATTGCCTGGCAGTACGGCATCGAGCGCAATGACGGCCCGACCACGCTGATTTTCTCGCGTCAGAACCTGACCCAGCAGCCGCGTACCGCGGAGCAGCTGGCCAACGTTTACCGCGGCGGCTACGTGCTGAAGGACTGTGCCGGTACGCCGGACGTCATCCTGATTGCCACCGGTTCGGAAGTGGGCATCACCGTGGAAGCGGCAGACAAGCTGAGCGCGGCGGGCACCAAGGTGCGCGTGGTCTCGATGCCGTCTACCGACGCCTTCGACAAGCAGGACGCGGCTTACCGTGAGTCCGTGCTGCCGGCGGCGGTCACTGCCCGCGTGGCGGTGGAAGCGGGTATCGCGGACTACTGGTACAAGTACGTGGGCCTGAACGGCGCTATCGTGGGCATGACCACCTTTGGTGAGTCGGCACCGGCAGAGCAACTGTTCAAAGAGTTCGGCTTCACCGTGGATAACGTGGTGGCCAAGGCGCAGGCACTGCTGAAATAAGGCATCTCGCGTCGCATTACCCCAGGCCCGGCACCTTGCCGGGCTTTTTCGTTCTGGTGGAGACTCTTTTTAAAACTCCTATTAACTTCCACTCGATTGAGTTAACCACAAGCAGGTAGTTTATAACTTTACTTTATTTAAAATGACGTCAAAACCCGCACCAGACATAATGAAAATAAAATAACCCCCGCGATAGTTTTATTAAGAAATCAGTTTTCGAGATGTTTATTGATTTTTAGTGCCATTATTTTTATTGCAAAATGGCATATTAATAAGCACCTCATATAACTAATGAAACAGCGTCCCTTGGAACATGCTGTGCACATTTAAACAACAAAAACAAAACAACCAATAAAATCAGTTGATTGCAAACAATCTCGACAAAACACAATAGCCAACAACTATTGATACTTATTTTTTGATCGATACTACCGATAGATTTAACCGATCAAAAGATAAAAATTAATAGATTGAACGATACGAATATAGCGTGTAATTTTCATTCCTATTTTAAAAATCCAAAAGGATAAAATAAAAAAACAAGATAAAAGTGTTTCCTTCCGCATTTAGAATCAACTGAGACAATGATATAGGGATATTTAAAACTGACATGAGGGAGACACCATGATTATTATCAGTGAAACACTTGGAAACATAAATCGGCACAAAGAGTGGCAAGACAAGATCCGCGGAACCTCACCAGACTATCTCATTCTGGATTCCGCGCAGTTGGAAAAAGAATGTCATCAACAATCCACCCATGATGGGCTGAGGCTGGCCGTGTTTATGCCGCCCAACAGCTCACTGGCGGATGGCGACATTTTAATCTGGGATGAAGAGACGAAAAACGCCGTTATCGTGAAGGTTATCTCGCATGACATTATGGTAATTAACCTGCAGCGCCTGCTCTGCATCAATGCAGACGCCATTATTCACTATACGTTCAAACTGGGTTTGATTTTGGGGCAGCATAAGCTGCACGCCATGATAAAGAACAACCTGGTTTACGTCCCGATCACCATCGCGACCAGCACGTTGGACGCCCTGTTCAAAGAGAACAGTTTCCACTCCCTGTCCTATTGGTATGTCAACGGCGCCGATATTTCGTCCTTGTTAACCCCCAATGAAATCGATCTGCTGTTCGACGGTATCTTTCCCTCTAGCCATGCATGACATCAGGAACCTATCCCGCCCGCTGTCAGCATTCTTCTTATAAATCAGAGGCCATTCACCCAGGCAACAGAGTACGAACACCCCAAAAAGCCGATGCGATAAAAGGAGTTTTCCATGGCAATTAATATGCAGATTTTTATTAATGACATGCTTAAATGGATAGAAAACAATTTGGGTGCAGAGCTGGATATAGAGACCATTGCCAAGAAATCCGGCTACAGCAGATTCCATATTCAGCGGCTTTTCAAATTGCATGCCGGACTGACCATTGCCCAATATATCAGAATGCGACGAGTCACCGAGGCGGCTATCGCCCTGAGGTTCACCGACAGAAAAATCATGGATATCGCACTAGACTATGGCTTTGACTCTCAGCAGGTTTTTACCCGAATATTCAAAAAACAGCTAAAGACCACGCCAGGCGAGCTGAGGAGAAGCAAGCAATTAAACAATAAGCGGCTCTGCCATTCCTTATACATGCCGACGATGCCACAAAAAATCCCGACGGGCCCACCTAACGCCCACAAGCATAGTTAGCGAACGTGGGGTCATCTCGCCGTTCACCGGCGAGATGACCAGCAGGTCTCAGCCCATGATCCGATGAATTTGCAGGTACTGCAGCAGCATGATGGTTTTGCCGTCTTTAATACGGCCGTCGGCAATCATCGCCACCGCTTCGGTAAAGGGCAGTTCTACTACCTCAATATCTTCGTCTTCGATACCGCCGCCGGCCGCATTGCGCTCGTCGTCATGGTACTCGGCAATAAAGAAATGGACGATTTCGGTTACGCCGCCTGGCGACATATAGGCTTCGAAAATCTTCTGCACGTCACCGACCTGAAAACCGGTTTCTTCTACCGCTTCGCGACGGGCGCATTGCTCTGGAGAATCGGCATCCAACAAGCCGGCACAGGCCTCTAACAGCATGCCGCTGTCGTTGCCGTTCACATAGGTCGGCATGCGGAACTGATTGGTCAGCACCACGGTCCCTTTGGCACGGTTGTACAACAAAATGGTGGCGCCATTGCCACGATCGTAGACTTCGCGCATCTGCTGAACGGAGCCGCCATCCTTACGCTTCAGATCAAAAGTATATTTGTGCAGCACATACCAGTTATCAGAAAGCAGCTCTTTCTTCACATTCTCAATTTTCGCCGACATGAACCCTTCTTCTTTTCCGTTAGCTGAAACGCAAAAATGATACCGCGATTAAGCGCCGAAGGGGCAATGGATTTGCAACAAAAAGCCCCGCGGCTCATGGAACGCTACGGGGCATTTGACCGCAAAAGATTTAGAACCCGTTAGGAACGTCGCGCATGTCCGGCAGCTTGTGCGCAATCCCCTTGTGGCAATCGATGCAGGTCTTGCCTTCCGTTACCGCCTTGTCGTGCATCTTCGCCGCCACGGTTTTCTGTGCGGTGAAGTCCATATACTCGAAATTGTGGCAGTTACGGCACTCCTGAGAATCGTTGGCCTTCATTCGCGCCCATTCGTTGCTCGCCATCGCCAGCCGATGCTGGTCAAACTTCTGCGGCGTGTCGATCAGGCCGAACGCCTTGGCGTACAGCTCCTTGCTGGCCTTTATCTTGCGCAGCATTTTCGGCGCCCATTCATGAGGCACATGGCAATCCGGGCAGGTCGCACGCACGCCGCTGCGGTTGTTGTAATGAACCGTGCCCATGTACTCCTCGTAGACGTTTTCACGCATTTCATGGCAGCCGATACAGAACTGCTCGGTATTCGCCGCCTCCATGCCGGTATTGAAGCCGCCCCAGAAGATGATCCCGGCGCCAAAGCCCAGCAGTAACAGCGTGCCCAACGCCAGGCGGCTTGGCCTGCGCCACCAGCGCCATAAACGTAACAGCAGGCCGGGCTTTTTCTCAGTCGTGGTGTGTTTGCGTTCGCTCATAGCTCCCCCGCTTAGCGCCCAAAGCCCGGCATGGGCTGGAAATCATTGCCGACAATCGGCGCCGCGTCGGTTTGCGGTACGTGGCACTGCAGGCAGAAGTAGCGACGTGGCGCGACATCGCTCAGCACCTTGCCGTCCCGGTCCATAAAGTGCGTCGGGCTGATGCGCGGTGCGCCGGTGGTGCGGTAATGCTCCACCCCGTGGCACTGCAGGCAACGGTTGGTGTTCTTGCTGATCTGGTAACCGTCAACGCTGTGCGGGATCATCGGCGGCTGATTGACATAGTTCAGCGCCATCCGTTCCTGCTGTTTCGGCATCGAAATCGGCCCGCCGACCGAGGCGGACACTTCCGGAGACTTGCTGAGATCAACATCACCCGCGGCAAACGCCAGGCCGGCGAACGCCAGCGACAATAAGGTCACCCACAGGGCAAGCGTCTTTTTCATAACAGGGCTTTTCATTTTTATTTGGCTCCCGGGTAATAAAATGGGGTCTTCATTCGCAATTCGTCAGCCTCACACCTTCTGCAACTTCACGGCGCATTTCTTGAAGTCGACTTCTTTAGAAAGCGGATCGGTGGCGTCCAGCGTCAGGTTGTTCACCAACTGCGCCGCATCGAAGAACGGCATGTACACCAGCCCTCTTGGCGGGCGGTTACGGCCACGAGTTTCGACAGAACTGATCACCTCACCGCGGCGCGACAGCACTTTGACCTTGTCACCACGACGCAGGCCACGGCTTTTGGCATCCAGCGGATGGATAAACAACACCGCCTGCGGAAAGGCGCGATGCAGCTCCGGTACCCGTCGGGTCATGGTGCCGGTGTGCCAATGCTCCAGCACCCGACCGGTGGAAAGCCAAAGATCGTATTCGCCGTCCGGGCTTTCCGCCGCCGGTTCAAACGGCAGCGCAAAGATCACCGCCTTGCCGTCGGGTTTACCGTAGAAACGCACCGCTTCGCCCGCCTTCACATACGGATCCGTTCCTTCGCGGTAGCGCCACAGCGTTTCTTTGCCGTCCACCACCGGCCAACGCAGACCGCGTGCCTGGTGGTAACTGTCGAACGGCGCCAAATCGTGACCGTGGCCACGCCCGAAACCGGCATACTCCTCAAACAACCCTTTCTGCAGATAGAAGCCGACTTCCCGCGCTTCATCGTTGAGCTGGTCCGCCGGGATTTCCGACAGCGGGTACTTATTGACCTGGCCGTTGGCGAACAGCACGTCGTACAACGTTTTGCCGCGATATTCCGGCTTTTGCGCCAGCAGATCGGCCGGCCACACTTCCTCAACCTTGAAGCGTTTGGAGAACTCCACCAGTTGCCACAGATCGGATTTTGCCTCGCCCGGCGCTTTCACCTGCTGACGCCAGAACTGAGTACGACGCTCCGCATTGCCATAGGCGCCCTCTTTCTCCACCCACATGGCCGTCGGCAGGATCAGATCGGCGGCTAATGCGCTGACGGTCGGATAGGGATCGGACACCACCACGAAGTTGCGCGGATCGCGCCAGCCCGGCATCCTTTCTTCATTGATGTTCGGCCCGGCCTGCATGTTGTTGTTACACATCACCCAGTAGGCGTTCAGCTTGCCGTCTTTCAGCGCACGGTCTTGCGCCACCGCATGCAAACCGACTTTCGCCGGAATGGTGCCGGCCGGCAGTTGCCATTTCTGTTCGGCGATTTGGCGGTGTTTCTCATTGGTGACCACCATGTCAGCCGGCAGACGGTGAGAGAAAGTCCCGACCTCACGTGCGGTGCCGCACGCAGAAGGCTGGCCGGTCAGGGAGAACGGCCCGCAGCCGGGCTTGGAGATCTTGCCGGTCAGCAAATGCAGGTTGTAGCACAGGTTATTGGCCCACACACCGCGCGTATGCTGGTTGAAGCCCATGGTCCAGTACGACACCACCTTGATGTTCGGGTCGGCATACAGCTTCGCCAGCGCTTCCAACTGGTCTTCCGGCACGCCGCTCATTTGGGCCGTTTTTTCCAGCGTGTATTCCGCCACGAAGGCTTTGTACTCTTCGAAACTCATCGGCTCGGAGGCATCTGAACCCGGGTTTTTCGCTTTTTTCTCCAGCGGATGCGTCGGACGCAAGCCGTAGCCGATATCCGTCGCACCGCGGCGGAAGTTGACGTGCCGATTCAGGAAGTCCTGATCTACCGCGTTGTTTTGAATGATGTAGTTGGCGATGTAGTTCATGATCGCCAAATCGGTCTGCGGCGTGAACACCATGCCGTTGTCCGCCAGTTCGAAGCTGCGGTGCTCGAAGGTGGACAACACCGAGACGTTGACGTGCTGGTTGCTCAGGCGACGGTCGGTAATGCGCGACCACAGGATCGGGTGCATCTCCGCCATGTTGGAGCCCCACAGCACAAAGGCGTCGGACTGCTCGATATCGTCATAGCAGCCCATAGGCTCGTCCATGCCGAAGGTGCGCATAAAGCCCACCACCGCCGACGCCATGCAGTGGCGTGCGTTAGGATCCAGGTTATTGGAACGCAGCCCGGCCTTGAGCAACTTGGCGGCAGCGTAGCCTTCCCACACCGTCCACTGGCCGGAGCCGAACATACCGACCGCCTCTGGACCTTTCTCTTTCAAAGCCTGCTTGAACTTGTCAGCCATGACGTCGAAAGCCTGCTGCCAGCTGACCGGGGTAAATTCGCCTTCTTTATGGTACTGGCCGTCTTTCATGCGCAGCAGCGGCTGAGTCAGACGGTCTTTGCCGTACATGATTTTTGGCAGGAAATAGCCTTTGATGCAGCTCAACCCACGGTTGACCGCCGCGTCCGGATCGCCCTGCGAGGCAACAATACGGCCATTCTGAGTGCCGACCAGCACCCCGCAGCCGGTGCCGCAGAAACGGCATGGCGCTTTGTCCCATTTGATAGCGTCAGCACTGCCCGCCACCGCCTGTGCCACCGTGGGAATAGTCAGCCCGGCGGCGGCCGCAGCGGCTACCGCGGCATTAGCTTTCATGAAGTCTCGACGACTGAGTTTCATGGCGTTACCTCACCTTGAGTGTCCTGCTGGTGATAAACCAGCGATACCGCCAGCACGCCATCCAGATTGCGCACCGACTCAATTTTTTCCAGCAGCCCTTGAGAGCATGCCGCTTGCATCACTACCACCAGCTTGCCGTTCTGCTGATCCTGCGCCGGAATTTCCGTGTCAGCGATCGCCAGCAAGGCCGTGACGAGTTGGGGAAAGCTTTCCGGTCTCGCCTGCACGACCAGACCGCTGACATGCCATTCGCTATTCATCATTATTATTTTCGCTCTGGGTTAAGGTGACGGCGCCGGTCGGGCAACCGGCGACACAGGCACCGCAGCCGTTGCAGGCTGCTACATCCAGTACCGGCTGCGCCATTTCGCCCAAGCGGGGCCGAAAGCGGATCGCCTGGGGCTCGCAGCTGTCCTGGCAGCTGCGGCACTCCACGCCCCGCTGTGCCAGGCAGGCAGTACCGAATACCGCGTGTTGTCGCCAGGGGGTTTCCGTCAGTGGACGAAACACGGGTTCCGCGCAGGCCTGCGCACAACGCCCGCAAAACGTGCATTCCGCGCGTTGGAAATCAATTTCGGGAAAACCGCCGCTGCCGCTGATGAGCACCCCGGTTTCACAGGCGCGAACGCAGGCCTGACAGCGGGTGCAATCGGTAATAAAAAGGGATCCTTGCCGCGACCACGGGGGACGGATCGCAGCGGTTGGCTGACGCCATTGTCCTCCGAGCAGTTTGCGTCGCGACAATATGGTCATGCTGGTTATCCTTGACATTGCAAACACGGCATCGCGTGTAAATAGAACCTGTTTTTGTATTGTTATTGTTGCTGCTGTGCCCAGTGGGTTTCATCATGCTGACAGGCATAAACCCCTGAGAAAGACGGGGGTAAGATAAGAGGAGCGCGGGGGGTATATAATCCCCCTAAAGGGGTAAATACGGGGGTAGCTTGCGCCAGATCAATCTATTAATGGGGGTCGCGGGGTTTTCGTCCCCGATCTGCCGTCAAACGCTATCTAGTTGATTATATAACGTAGGTGCTAACCGCTGCGACGAACGACCTGGCGCACAATGCCGCGCATTTTAGTTGCAAAAGTTATAATTTTGCTTTCGAATGAAACCCGGCAATGCCCATTGCCTGCAAGAGAAGGATGAAGGATTGCTTGTTAAACGTTCAGTGACCAGCAGCCTGGCCAAGGCGCTGTTTTGCATTGTGATTCTGTCCGTGCTCTCTACCGGGTTGGCGCTGACCACCGTCGCGGACAGCCTGCGCGATGCCGAAGCGGTCAACATCGCCGGTTCACTGCGCATGCAGAGCTACCGGCTGGCCTATGATCTCACCCGCTCCGCCCCGGAGCTGGAACAACACCTGCTGCAGTATCAGCAGTCTCTGCAGGCCCCGGCATTGCAAAAGCTCGATCGTTTTTATGTGCCTGCGGACGTGCGGGAAAAATACCTGTCGCTGCAGCACGCTTGGCAACCACTGGCACAGCAAATCCAGGCCGGTCAGTCGGCCGATTATCAGGCCAATATCGCCGGCTATGTGAACCAGATTGACCATTTCGTGTTAGCGCTGCAGCGTTATTCCGAGTTGAAACTGACCATCGTGGCCACCATTAGCGTCGTGGGCTATATCGCCATCATCGGTCTGGTGCTGTTTTGCATCCGTTTTATGCGCCGTCAGGTAGTGGCGCCGCTCAAGCATCTGGTAGACGCCAGCCAGCGTGTGCAACAGCGCGACTTTAACCATCTCCCGTTGGATACCGCACTGCCGAACGAGCTGGGCGTGCTGTCGCAGGCCTTTACCGCCATGTCGGGCGATCTGGCCAAACTTTACCAGTCGCTGGAACAGAAAGTGCAGGTGAAAACCCAGCGCCTGCAACAGGCGAACAAGACGCTGGAGGTGCTGTACAACTGCTCGCAGGCGCTGAGCGTGCGGCAGATAGATCAGCAGGCTTTTGAGAAAATCCTGCATATCGTGCGTCAAAGTGAAGATTTGCATTGCATCCGCTTAAAAGTGGCGGACAGCCTCAGCGAATGGCAGTTGCACAGCGGTCTCCCTTCGTCGACGCTGGACTGGCAATCGCTGACCATCATCCAGGGCGACAAACCTCTGGGGGAACTGAGCTGGCAATATCAGGAACACCCGCCGCATCCGCACCTGATGCAGAGCGTGGCCAACATGCTCAGCCGCGGGGTTTATTTTAACCGGGCGCAGAAACAGCACATGCAATTCCTGTTGATGGAAGAGCGCGCCACCATCGCCCGGGAACTGCACGACTCTCTGGCGCAGGCCCTCTCCTTTTTACGCATTCAGCTCACCTTGCTCAAGCGCACGTTGGCGGACAGCACCCCCGACGCACAAGAGATTATCGCCGATTTTGATCGGGCTCTGGCCGATGCTTATCGCCAGCTGCGCGAGCTATTGACCACCTTCCGCCTGAACATTCAGGAAGCCGACTTGAACACCGCATTGAACCAATTGTTGGCGCCATTAAAGGTTCTTACCGCAGCACGGATTCAGTTACACTGTCGGCTTTCTTCCCAGGCGCTTAACGCTCAGCAGCAGGTACATGCGCTGCAAATTGTGCGTGAAGCGGTGCTCAACGCCATCAAACATGCCGATGCACGGGAGATCGTGATTCGCTGTGAGGTCACGGCCGAGGGTGACAACAGGATCAGCATCGCTGACGATGGCTGCGGTATTGCCAGCCTGAATGAACCTGAAGGTCACTACGGGCTGACCATCATGAGCGAACGCGCCGCACGGCTGGGGGGAACGCTGCGCATCCAGCGGGGTGAGCCAGACGGCACGGAAGTCCGCCTGACATTTCCGCCATAAAACCACGGCCGTTCACCCTTCGTTACGGTTTAACGATGTCCGACGGTCATTTCAGGATGTTTGTGGCGCCAATTGCCACTATTTTATAAGAGTCAGTCCCACTGTGAAGCGTGCTGGACAGCGCGTTTGAGTGGCTTTACTCGCTACAGGGAGCATATTTCATGGTGATGAAGAATTACCGAGTGATGATCGTCGACGACCACCCGCTGATGCGCCGAGGCATCAAGCAGCTGTTGGGGCTGGATCCGCTGTTCAACGTGGTCGCCGAAGCCAGCAACGGCAACGAAGCCATTACTTTCGCGCTGCAGCAGGCTCCGGACGTGATCCTGCTCGATCTGAATATGAAAGGTTTGTCCGGCCTGGACACGCTGAAAGCGCTGCGGAATGAAGGCGTCGATGCGCGGATCATCGTGCTGACGGTATCAGACTCGCGCAACGACGTTTATGCGCTGATTGACGCGGGAGCCGACGGCTACCTGCTGAAAGACAGCGAACCTGAACAGCTGCTGGAGCATATTCGCTCAGCGGCGGAAGGACAAAACGTGATCAGCGACGCGGTGGCGGACTACCTGTTATCCCGTAGTGAACAACATAATCCTTTTGCCGAGCTGACCGAACGCGAGTTGGACGTCTTGCAGGAAGTGGCGCGTGGCCTGTCCAATAAACAGGTGGCGGCGCAACTGCATATTTCTGAAGAGACGGTGAAGGTGCATATCCGTAACATTCTGCGCAAACTGGACGTGCGTTCACGCGTGGCCGCGACGGTGATGTATCTGGAACACCGGAGTCAATAAGGCTTCCCCGGCGCGCCGGGGAGGGTTTATTCGATGGCGGCAAGCAGCGCCTGATGATGCTGGTGAACCCAGCTCTTGTTGATCGGCCCCCAGCTTTCCAACTGGTAAAAACCGTCGTTATTGCGCACGCCCTGTTGAACAAACTGCAATGCCACTCCCAAGCCCGGCAAGGCTTTCAACACGTCTTGCAGGGTGCGACGCGGCCAACCGGTCAATTCCATCAGCCGCGGGACGTTTGGCCGTTCGCTGTGGCTGATTAACCAGCACAGATAAAGACGACGGGCAAATACCGGGTTAATTTCCATGCCTTGCTCCTGCTTTAAGGTGAGTCCTGATGACGTCGCGGGAACCCCAGCGGTCAGGTCCTTGATTGCAATAAAATTGTCTTAATGACGTTTTTAACGGCAATGATGGCAATATTGCGCGTTTATCCTACCGTTATTTACATTATCTCCTTTTTTTCTCCACGCTTTACTCCCACTTCCCGAGTAAAGTGCATAAGCGCCGGAATCCTTCCCAGCCGCTGATAAACGCAATTCTGATGCGTCTTAAAGATAGAACAAGTCACAACGAGGTTCGCGCTGCATGGCCAATTTTTTTATTGATCGCCCGATTTTCGCCTGGGTTCTGGCAATTATTCTTTGCCTGACCGGCGCCTTGGCGATTTTTTCGTTACCGGTGGAACAGTACCCTAACCTCGCGCCGCCAAACGTTCGCATCAGCGCCAACTACCCTGGCGCCTCGGCGCAAACGCTGGAAAACACCGTCACCCAAATTATCGAACAGAACATGACCGGCCTGGACAACATGATGTATATGTCGTCACAGAGCACCAATACCGGCCGGGCGACGGTCACGCTGACCTTTGAGGCCGGCACCGATCCTAACGAGGCGATGCAGCAGGTGCAAAACCAGCTGCAGGCGGCTATCAAACGGCTGCCGCAGGCGGTGCAGACCCAGGGCGTGACGGTGTCGAAATCCGGCGATACCACGCTGATGATGGTGGCCTTCGTCTCCACCGACGGCAGCATGGACAAGCAGGACATTGCCGATTACATCGTTTCCAACCTGCAGGATCCGCTCAGCCGTATCAACGGCGTGGGCAGCATGGACGTCTACGGCTCGCAATACGCCATGCGCATCTGGCTCGATCCCAACAAGCTCAACAGCTACCAGCTCACCACCCAGGACGTGGTCAGCGCGATCCAATCGCAGAATGCGCAGGTGGCGGTCGGCCAGCTTGGCGGTACGCCGTCGGTCGACAAGCAGGCGCTCAACGCCACCATTAACGCGCAATCGCAGTTGCAAACGCCAGAACAATTCAAGCAAATCACCCTGCGGGTCAATCAGGACGGCTCACTGGTGACGCTGGGCGATGTTTCCACCATTGAACTGGGTGGCGAAAACTACGATTACCTCAGCCGCTATAACGGTATGCAGGCCGCTGGCATGAACATCAAGCTGGCCTCCGGGGCCAACGAGCTGCAAACCGATCAGTTGGTTAAAGACAAGATTGCCGAACTGTCGCAGTATTTCCCGCACGGGCTGGAGGCGAAAGTCGCCTATGAAACCACCCCGTTCGTTAAGGCCTCAATCAAAGACGTGGTGAAAACCCTGCTGGAAGCCATTGTATTGGTGTTCCTGGTGATGTACCTGTTCCTGCAGAATTTCCGCGCCACGCTGATCCCCACCATCGCCGTACCGGTGGTGCTGATGGGCACCTTTGCCATCCTTTCCGCCTGCGGATTCAGTATCAACACCCTGACCATGTTCGCCATGGTGCTGGCCATCGGGCTGCTGGTGGATGACGCCATCGTGGTGGTGGAAAACGTCGAACGCGTGATGAGCGAAGAAGGCTTGCCGCCACGGGAAGCTACGCGCAAATCCATGGGGCAAATCCAGAGTGCGTTGGTCGGTATCGCCATGGTGCTGTCGGCGGTATTTATCCCGATGGCGTTCTTCGGCGGCACTACCGGCGCCATTTACCGCCAGTTCTCCATCACCATCGTTTCCGCCATGGTGCTGTCGGTGCTGGTGGCGATGATCCTGACCCCTGCCCTGTGCGCCACCCTGCTCAAACCCATTGCCAAAGGCCACCATCACGGCAAGCGCGGCTTCTTCGGCTGGTTCAACCGCATGTTCAACCGCAACGCCGACCGCTACGAGCGTGGTGTGGCGCGGGTGCTCCATTCCAGCCTGCGTTATATGCTGATTTACGTGTTGCTGCTCGGCGGGATGGCGCTGCTGTTCATCAAGCTGCCGACCTCCTTCCTGCCTCAGGAGGACCGTGGCGTATTCACCGTTCAGGTGCAGCTGCCGCCAGGATCGACCCTGCAGCAAACCACCAAGGTCGTGGAAAAGGTGGAAAACTACTTCCTGACCAAAGAAAAAGAAGATGTGCTGTCGGTGTTCTCCACCATCGGTGCTGGGCCGGGCGGTAACGGACAGAACGTGGCGCGTATGTTTATTCGTTTGAAAGACTGGGAGTTGCGCACCTCAGGTGCCAACAGCTCTTTCGATATCATCGATCGCGCGACTCATGAGTTTAATAAGATTAACGAGGCTCGGGTGATAGCCAGCAGCCCGCCGGCCATCACCGGCCTGGGCAACTCATCCGGTTTCGATATGGAACTGGAAGATCACGCAGGCCAGGGGCACGACAAACTGATGGCGGCACGCGATCAGTTGCTGCAACTGGCTGCGGCCAATCCCCTGCTTTCACGGGTGCGTCACAATGGCCTGGATGACAGCCCGCAGTTGCAAATCGATATCGACCAACGCAAGGCGCAGGCGCTGGGCGTCTCCATCGATGACATCAACAACACGCTGTCGACCGCCTGGGGTTCCACCTACGTCAACGACTTTGTCGATCGCGGCCGGGTGAAGAAGGTGTATGTGCAGGCTGCCGCACCGTTCCGCATGCTGCCCGGCGACATCGACAAATGGTACGTGCGTAACAGCGCAGGCGGCATGGTGCCGTTCACCGCCTTCGCCACCTCGCATTGGGAATACGGCTCACCGCGCCTGGAACGCTATAACGGCAACTCGGCGCTGGAGATTGTCGGCGAAGCGGCTGAGGGCGTCAGTAGCGGTACCGCGATGGCGGAAATGGAGAAAATCGTCAGCCAGTTACCGACCGGCTTCGGTCTGGAATGGACCGCCATGTCCTACCAGGAACGCCTTTCCGGTTCGCAAGCGCCGGCGCTGTACGCCATTTCACTGCTGGTGGTGTTCCTGTGCCTGGCGGCGCTTTATGAAAGCTGGTCGATTCCGTTCTCGGTGATGCTGGTGGTGCCGCTCGGCCTGATTGGTGCCGTTGCCGCCACCTGGCTGCGTGGGTTGGAGAATGACGTTTACTTCCAGGTGGGGATGCTGACCATTATCGGGCTGTCGGCGAAAAACGCCATTCTGATCGTCGAATTCGCCAACGAGCTGAATCAAAAAGGGCAAGATTTGATGTCGGCCACGCTGGAAGCCTCGCGCATGCGCCTGCGGCCGATTTTGATGACCTCGCTGGCCTTTATCTTCGGCGTACTGCCGATGACCATCAGCAGCGGCGCCGGCTCCGGCAGCCAACATGCGGTGGGCACCGGGGTGATGGGCGGCATGATTTCCGCTACCCTGCTGGCGATCTTCTTCGTGCCATTATTCTTCGTGCTGGTACGCCGCCGTTTCCCAGGCAAGCAGCCTATACCCTAAATAATTAGAGTTGCATCGAGGCGGCAACGCAGCGAATCCCCAGGAGCTTACACTAGTAAGTGACTGGGGTGAGTGAGGAAAGCCAACAAAGATGCAGCTTTAAGTATGACGGGTATATAGCCACCACAACGGATGACACCAGGGAATAACGGACATAAAAAAGCAGCGTCGGGTAACCGATGCTGCTTTATTTCGAACCCGAGGCTCGATCCCAAGGTGTTTCAATGACCAACCAATAAACCAACCTTGCTATCAACTTTACCGCAGTGTCAGTTACCTAACATCTCATCGATGAAGTCTTTCCAGTTTCCCAACTCACGATCAACCATAATAATTCACAACCTCAATTAATAGACGAAGCGAATTCTACGCCTGTTTTTTGAGCAAGTGAAGCACCTCGGGAACGATGCCACCCGCGAAAACAGGGGATAGTGCACATTTTCGTACTTATCTTATCGAGCAAGAACTACGGCTATTCCCTTCCGATATCAATCCAGCAAATGAGATAGATAAAAGATCTAAACCGACCGCCATTGGCTGGCGGCCGGAGCTTTAACTCAGCGAGATTTAGAAATCAACGCGCAGGCCAAGGTTGTAGTGACGGCCTTCAAGCTGCGGATAAGCGCCCCAATTGGTGGTGCGTTTAGGGGCCGTATCCAAGATGTTATACACGCCGGCCATCACCTGAGTGTGCTTATCCAGGCGATAAATCACGCCGGCATCCAACAAGGCATAAGCGCTATAGCGGGTATGATTACCGGTATCCTCGTTGCGGCTGCGATAATTGACCTTGGACCAAACGTCCAATGCCGAAGCTGCGGCCCACTTGGCGGATAAGTTGGCCATGTGTTTCGGGAAGTCATTCAGCGCATAACCCTTGTTGATGCCGTTTTTCTGTTCACTCTTGTTAAACGTATAGTTTGCGCTGAGGTTCAAACTATCGGTCGCCTGCCAATCGGCATTGAGTTCCACACCGTAGACATTGGCCTTGCCGATATTGAAATATTTATCAATGGAATCGGCGTTATAGCCGTTAACCACGCAAGGGTGATTCTCACTCGCCTCGCAGATGTTAACTTCTGCGATTTTGTCCTTGAAGTCGGTATAAAACACCGTGGCGTCGAGGGATAAATCACGGTTGTTGTTCCAGTACAGGCCCAGCTCGGTGTTCACGCTGGTTTCCGGCTTCAGCTCGCTGTTGCCCACCGACAGATAGGGATAAGGCGGGTTGCTGCCACGCGGCGTAATGAATTGATCCGAGTTTTCCCGCAGCGAAGGTTTTTTATAGCCGGAAGAGATACCGCCCTTCAGCGCCCAGGCTTCGTCTAAAATCCAGTTGCCGTAGAGTTTCGGGCTGATGTGGGTGCCGAAGTAGTTGTCCCTGTCCATACGCGCCGAGGTTGTCAGCGAAAAGTCATCGATATTCCACTGCCCTTCGGCAAACAGTGCCCACCCATCACGCGAAATTTTGGTTACCGGATCGATCCCTGGCGCTTTTTTACTGTCGGCGTAGAAATCATCATTGAGCGTTTCGCGGCTGTAATTGGCACCGACGGTCAGGTTATGTTCCCCCAAACTCAGTTTAGCCTGGCTATTCAGCACATAATTTTCGGTCTGGATATGCTGCGGGGCCAGGCTGACGGAGCGATATACCGATTCGCCTTTCTCGTACTGGAAATAACTGGTGGTGGCGACACTGTCATCCGCGTACCAACCTGAATGAGTCAGGCTCAGAGCATCGCGATCGAAGTCCCAGCCCCACGGCGTACCGCCGCCTTTGGCAGAACGGCTGCGTTTTTTCTCCCCTTTGGCCAGGTTCAGATCGAACAGGTTGGTTTCATTGGCGGCAAAGCCGAGCGTCATGTCGAGCGACTTCTTGTTGTTTTTGCTGAAGGCGTTAGGTTTTTCATCTTCACGGCGATCGAGGTAGTCCGCCGACAGGCTGAGGCCCAGTACATCGGGCACCAAGGGCCCCATCAAAAACAGATTGGCTTGTTGGGTGTTACCGAAGTCCTGATGCTGTTGCAGGAAGCTGTTGCCGGCAATCGAGCCAATCCACTCCCTTACGCCAAACGGCTTTTTGGTGATCACGTTGACCACGCCGCCAATGGAGTCGGAACCGTATAACGATGACATAGGGCCACGGATCACTTCAATGCGGTCGATGGCCGCCAGCGGCGGTAAAAAACCGGCTTCGGTACCGATATTCTGACCATACGGGCGCGACTCGCCGGTATTTTGTTTGATGCTGTTGACCATGAACGAGGTGTAACTCGAGTCCATGCCGCGGATCATCACATCGCCGGTCACTTCGCTCCCGGCCCCGTTGCTGACGAACACCCCGGAGACATCCTGCACCGCTTCGGCGACATCCCGGCTGTTCTGCTTTTCGAAGGTCTTTTTATCGATGACGGAGATACTGGCGGGGGCATATTTTTTGTTCTGCTTGAACCCGGAGGCGGTCACCACGACCTGATCCTCTTGCAAGGCATCCTTGTCTTTTTCTGTCCCGCCTTCCTGTGCGTAAACCTGGGGTGCGCACATCAAAGCCAGCGCAATGGCCGTGGCGATGCGGGAGCCCTTTCCCATGGAGGGTTGATTGATCATTTCCTTTCCTAATAAAGCCTGTTTCCGGTGGGTGTTGTCGCCCACAAAGCCTTCCCAAAACGGCTGACGCAATAAAACGCAGTACGGCATCAATGCCACCACGAGCGTCGCCATAACGATCTGTCGTTATGATTTTTTATTTACACTTCTTAACAGTCGCCGGGCGAATATAGCGGATATTTTCAAACATTAAAACGAAATGAAAATCATTACATAGTTTAAACATACCGGAAACATCGCCATTCAATAACATGATTTTATAAGGGATATTTAATAAATCATTATATTTCAATGCGAAACAACCATATCTTCATATGATTAATTAAATGATATTGATATTAATAATCAATATCATTAGCATCGGCGAATCGTAAACTGATGTAAAGGAATGTATATGAAGATGCACCTGTCCACTTCAGGCAAAGGTTTCTCCCTCAGCGCCCTGGCGTCTGCCGTGCTGCTGTTGTCTTGTTCAACGCTGGCCGCTGACCTTCCCGAGAGTCAATTTCAAACCAAACCGGTCGGGCACGGCCTGTATGAACTGGCTTTTGATGGCACCAGCAACACCCTGTTTGCCGCCTCTACGCCTTCCTTCGCCAAAGAAAAAAACGGCGGTATCGTCTTTAGAGTCAACCCCGCCACACTGGCCACCGACGCCAATATCGTCACTAAGCGACGCGCCTTCGCCACCGCATTGGATGAGCAGCGCCATCTGTTGTACATCGGCAACACCGTCGACGGCTCAGTCACGGTGATCGATACCCAGATCGGTAAAGAACTCGCGACTATTCAACTCAATGAAAGCGTGAAAGACGATCAGTTTGTCCCGACGCGCGAACTGCTGCTCGATAAGAAAAATCAGCGCCTTTATGTTTCCGGCACGGCGCAAAAAGGCGTGCTGTGGGTCATCGATACCGCCAAGCGGGAAAAAATTGCCACGCTGGGCAACATGGGTGAATACCCGACCGGCATTGCGCTGGACAGTGAACGCGGCCATATCTACTGCGTTAACGGCCGTGGCGAACTGATTACGCTGGACGCCACCAGCCATAAGATCCTCAAACGCGTGGTGGTCGAACCGACCAAGAAACACTTCTTCCTCAATGTCGCTCTGGACAGCAAAACCGGCCGTGCGTTTATCACCGATCCGGATCTGCCAAACGTCCTGGTCGTGGACGTCAACAGCGGGAAAATCCTGCACCAGATTGACGTAATCAATTCTCTGGCGGTGCTATTTAACCCGCTGCGCAGCGAGATCTACATCACTCACCGTGAAGCCAAGCGCATCAGCATCGTCGACAGCAACAGCTATCAGGTGAAAAACAGCATCACTACCCATGCATTGCCTAACAGCCTGGCGCTTTCTTCCGACGGCCAGCAGCTGTTCGCCAGCATCAAGCAGTCCAAGGAAGAGATGGAGAAAAAACAGGATTACCTGATCAAGATTGATCTTGGCGGATTGTGAGGCATCTCCATGGCTAGTTTTATGATTCGCCTCTCCGGCGGCGCACTGTTGTGTGTCCCGGTGATGATGGCGCAGGCGGCAGGCACCGAGCAGACCGCCCACAGCCAAAAAGAAGAAACCCTGGAGGTGGTCGCGTCCCCCTTCAGCGATGACGGCAGCACCGAGAATACCGGCTCCTACACCACCAAACAGATGACCACGGCAACCGGGTTGCCGTTGAGCATTAAGGATACGCCACAGTCGGTTTCGGTGATCTCGCGCCAATTGATTGACGATCTCAATGCCAACTCGCTGAAGGAAATTCTGCGCTGGTCTACCGGCGTGAGTGAAAGCAATTACGATAGTGAACGTTCTTCGTTCAACTACCGTGGTTTCAGCGTGGACAGCTATCAATACGATGGTATCCCCACGTTCTTTGACTCGGGCTATTCCGGCGGGGAATCCGAAATTGACTCGATCACGCTCGATCACGTGGAGATCGTCAGGGGTGCGGCAGGATTGTTGAACGGCGTCGGAAACCCGGGCGCTGCGATCAATCTGGTCAGGAAAAAAGCCTCCAGCCTTTCTCCTTTTGCCCGTACCGAGCTTTCGGCCGGTTCCTGGGATCACTATCGCACCACGATCGATGCCGGTACCCCGCTCAATGAGGAAGGTACCGTCAGGGTGCGCGTCGCTGCCTCCGGTGAACGCAGCCACTCTTTCATGGATCGCCATCAAGAACGCAAAGGAACGGTCTACGGGACGTTGGAAGCTGACCTGACCAGCGCCACCCTGCTGCGTCTGGGGGCTGACTATCAGCAAAACCGGCCAAAAGCTTCCACCTGGGGCGGCGCGCTGCCGACCGGCTGGTTCAGCGACGGCAGCGAGATCAACTGGGATCGCCACTACAGCGGGGCTTCTGACTGGTCAAGCTGGGACACCACCCTCAGCACCCAGTTCGCCACGCTGGAACACCAGTTCGCTAACGACTGGAAAGGCGTAGCCAACTACACCCACAACCGTCAGGCCTTCGATGCCAAAATGGCGATGAGCCTCGGCGGCCTGATCGACCCGGACACCTGGGCGGTGAAGCCTTCAACCCCTTACGCCGGGCGCTATGAAGGCTATCGGGATCAGCACGCGGTAGACCTGAAGCTGAACGGGGACTTTTCACTGCTGGGCCGCACCCACAAGTTTGTGGTGGGCAGTTCCTCCGCCTGGCAACACAGCTACAGCACCTATCGCAGTGCCAGTACCACACAGCTGTTTAGCGGCAGCCTGAAGGACTGGAACGGCGGCCTGGGTGAACCTGCGTGGTCAGACAAAATGCCGCAGCAGGATTTCCGTACGCGGCAAATCGGGATTTACAGCAGCGCCGACTTCTCGGTGACGGATCAACTGGATCTGGTGCTCGGTGCCCGCTTCAACAGCTTTAAAAACACCACCACCACCACGGCGAACAAAGTGACTCCGTTCCTGGGGGCGGTGTATAAGCTGACCGATCAGGTCTCTGCCTATGCCAGCTACACCGACATCTTCAAGGACCAGAACTATCTCGACAGCAGCGGCCACTATCTGGCGCCGATCGAAGGGGTCAACAAAGAGGTGGGCATCAAGGCCGCGCTGCTGGATGAGCGTCTCAACGTTTCGCTGTCGGCGTTCCGCATTACTCAGGATAATCTGGGCGTACTGGATGAAAATCCGGAAAACATCAACGCGCTGCAACAGACCTATCATGAGAGTCAGGGCGCAACCAGCAAAGGGGTGGAGTTCGAGCTGAGCGGTGAACTGGCGCAGGGCTGGAATGCCCAGTTGGGCATCACCCATTTCTCCTTGAAGGACAAGGATAAGGTTGATCTCAACACCGAGCAGCCCCGCACCCGCATCACTCTGTTCACCACCTATCAGTTGACGGGTGCGCTGCGCGATCTGACGCTGGGCGGTGGCGCACGCTGGCAGAGTAATGTTTATGCCAACGTCCAGGGCGCCAGCAACGGTGAATTTGTCGAGCGCAAAGCCGAGCAAGGGTCCTACGTGCTGGTCGATGCGATGGCGCGTTACAAGCTGACGCCGCAAACCTCGGTGCAGTTGAACCTGAACAACGTATTCGACGAGAAATACTACTCGCAGGTGAATTTCTACAGCACCCGCAACTATGGCGAGCCACGTAACGTTATGGTGACGCTGAAGCACGAGTTCTGATCGCACTACAGTATTAAACGGCCCCGGATAACGGGGCCGATTTATTTCTAACCGCTATATCCCTTGTATGATGAATTCTTCCGTAGTAGCGTGCCAAAGGTATAAAAAACCCCCATTTCTCTGAGGCCATGTCATGTCCCCTACGCTGACCATCGAACAACTGAAAGAGCTGGGCCGCTATCAAGACGCCACCGAACTGGCGCAGCAGCAGTTGCTGCAACAACCGGAAGACGCGGTGCTGCACTACCAATTAGCCTGTTTGTACGACGTGCAAGGATTCGAGCAACAGGCAATTCCCTGCTACCAGGCTGCGCTGGCGCGCAATTTACCGGCTCCGCAGCGACAGGAAGCCTGGCTTGGCCTGGGCAGCACCTATCGGGCGCTTGGCCTGTATCAGCAATCGCTGGCCACCTTCGACCAGGGGTTGGCCGAATTTCCCGAGGCCAAAGAGATCACCCTGTTTCGCGCCATGACGCTGTACAACCTGGGTGAAACCAAACAGGCGGTGGCCGATTTGTTGGTGCTGTTAGCGGAAACCTCCTCACACAGCGACATCAGCAGTTATCAGCGCGCCATTCGCCAATACGCTGCCGATCTGGACCGTATCGGCTAGGAGGAAAACATGGAAATTGTCACCGATCCAAATCGCTATGGCGTCGACTGGTCGCAATTGGCCGCGCTGTTGGAGACTGCAGGGCTGGGCCAACGTGACCCGCAGGTGCTGCAGCGCGTTTACCAACACAGCCAATTTTGCTACTGGGGCTATCGCGACGGCCGATTGATGGCCACCGCCCATGCCATCAGCGACATGACCTCGGTAGCCTATTTGGCCGACGTGGCAATCCATCCGGACTTTCAGGGGCTAGGACTGGGGCGACAGCTGATGGATCGGGTGATGCAGGATTTGGCGCCGCTCGGCAAAGTGTTTATCTACTCGGTTCCCGACAAGCTGGCATTCTATAAAAAATACCGCTTCCGCGAGCTGACCACCGGCATGGTCTATGCTGACAGCGTGGCTTTGGAACGCCTGGAGCAGAATGGCTATGTCCGCTAAACAGTCAATTTAACGAGGAAAGTTGCAGAATATGTCTGACCTATGCTGGCTTGGTGAAACCGAGCTGAAAAGCGACAACGTCAGCCTGCTCCCACTGCGTAGAGAGCATGCGCAGCCCCTGGTACAGGCAGCCGCCGACGGACGCCTTTGGGAACTTTGGTTTACCTCGGTACCCACAGAAAATACCGTCTCAGATTACATCGACTTTGCCTTGAGTGAACAGGCCGCAGGACGAGCGTTGCCGTTCGTCGTCGTGCACAACGCCACGCAAAAAATCATCGGTACCACCCGTGTTTGTCATGCCGATGCGCAAAACCGTCGCGTTGAAATTGGCTACACCTGGTATGCCAAGAGTCATCAAAAAACCACCGTCAACACCGAGTGCAAACTACTGCTGCTCAGTTATCTGTTTGACTCTCTGGCGGTGATTGCCGTTGAGTTTCGCACTCACTGGCACAACCAGGCTTCCAGAGCAGCTATCGCACGACTGGGTGCCAAGCAAGACGGAGTCCTCCGGAATCACCAGAAAAATGCGGATGGCAGCTATCGGGATACGGTGGTTTTCTCCATCATCGACCACGAATGGCCGATGGTGAAAAAGAACCTGGGTTATAAGTTGCGACAGGTCAGAGACGAGTAACGGTCCGCTAAGCTACAGCGTCTTCATCATGAAAACGCGGCTGGTGCCCGCCGGCAGGCAGGGCACCTCACCAAAGCGCGTCCAGCCGTTCAATTCATAAAACTTCGGCGCCTGAAAGCTGATGGTGTACAGCACGGCGGAAACGCAGCCTCTGCGCCGCCCTTCCAGCTCGAAACGGCGCAGCAGTTCGCTGCCCAACCCCGATCCGCGCAGCGATTTTGGCAAATGAAACAGATCCACAAACAGCATGCCCAACGATGAACGTCCGCTGATGCCGCCCAACACTTCACCGCTGGCCGGATCTCGCACCACCACCGCCAACGGGTGACGATCGTTGGTGCCGGTTATCTCGTCGTTATATTGATTCAGCCCGGCTTCGATCAGGGCTTCTATTTCTTCCGTCGCATTTTCGGCAACTTCAATCAGGTATTTTTCCATGCTCATCTTCTTCTTATGTAGGGTGACTGAATAGCGCACTAAGATTAGCAAAATCCGCCGCAATAAATGCGCGCCGTTTTTTTTCAGCTTTTCCCCGGCTTTCAGGCCATTGGACGGTGGAACTCCCCGCCATTTTTCGGCATGCTGGTCGCTGGTTTTCATTTCACCGCCCCGGCGGTTTACCACCGGCCACACGCGCCGGTGTGGGTTGCAGAGAAGGTTCTTACTCCATGACGTTGACCATGTACGGCATCAAAAATTGTGACACCATCAAAAAAGCACGCCGCTGGCTGGAAGAACAGGGCGTGGCTTATCACTTTCACGACTACCGCGCCGACGGGCTGGACGAACAGCAACTGCGTGGTTTTGTCGAACTTTTGGGCTGGGAACCGCTGCTGAACACTCGCGGCACCACCTGGCGCAAACTGGACGAAGCGCAGCGCAACGCCTGCGATAATGCCGATGCGGCCATCGAACTGATGCTGGCCCAGCCGGCCATCATCAAGCGCCCGCTGCTGAGCGACGGCAAGGGGCATGCTCTGCTCGGTTTCAACGCCGACAGCTATCAGCAATTTATTTCCGAGGTGGCAGCATGACTTGCCCGGTAATCGAACTGGCCCAACAACTGATCAAACGTCCTTCCCTCAGCCCGCACGACGAAGGCTGTCAGGCGTTGATGATTGAACGTCTTGAAGCCATCGGCTTCACCGTTGAGCCTATGCCTTTCGGCGATACCCTGAATTTTTGGGCCTGGCGTGGCGAGGGGCAAACTCTGGCATTTGCCGGCCACACCGACGTGGTGCCGACCGGCGACGAAAAACGCTGGGACAACCCGCCGTTTGAACCGACCATCCGCGACGGCATGCTGTATGGCCGCGGCGCGGCGGACATGAAAGGTTCGTTGGCAGCCATGGTAGTGGCGGCCGAGCGCTTTGTGGCCGCCAATCCGTACCATCAGGGGCGCCTGGCATTCCTGATCACCTCCGATGAAGAGGCCAGCGCAACCCACGGCACGGTGAAAGTGGTCGAAGCCCTGATGGCACGCAACGAGCGTCTGGATTACTGTCTGGTCGGCGAGCCGTCCAGTACCGAACGCGTTGGTGACGTGGTGAAAAACGGCCGTCGTGGCTCTATCACCGCAAACCTGCACATCCACGGCATTCAGGGCCACGTCGCCTACCCGCACCTGGCGGATAACCCGGTACATCGCGCCATGCCGGCGCTTAATGAGCTGGTGGCGATAGAATGGGATCGCGGCAATGAATTCTTCCCGCCGACCAGCATGCAGATCGCCAACGTGCAGGCCGGTACCGGCAGCAACAACGTGATCCCCGGTGAGATGTTCGTCCAGTTCAACTTCCGTTTCAGCACCGAATCGACCGATGCGACGATCAAACAACGCGTGGAAGAGCTGCTCGAGCGTCATCAACTGAACTACAGCATCGAATGGCGTCTGTCTGGTCAGCCGTTCCTCACTGCGCGCGGCGCATTGGTGGATGCGGTGGTTAATGCCGTCGAACATTATTCTGAGCTGACGCCGCAGTTGCTGACCACCGGCGGGACTTCAGACGGTCGCTTCATCGCCCAGATGGGGGCGCAAGTGGTTGAGCTGGGCCCGGTAAACGCCACCATCCATAAGGTTAACGAATGCGTACACGCGGCCGATCTGCAACTGCTGAGCCGCATGTATCAACGCATCATGGAGCAATTGATCGCATGATCACGCCAGAAATGCTGACCGGGCGCTCGACCGACCATCTGGCGCCGCTAAGCGGTAACCACCGCATGCAGCCTGCCGCAGTGGCCGCGTTTCTCGCCATGCAGCAAGCGGCGCACGCCGCCGGGTTCAATCTGCAACCCGCCAGCACATTTCGCGATTTTGAACGGCAACAGGCGATCTGGAATGGAAAATTCTGCGGCGAGCGACCAGTATTAGATAAGGACAGCCGACCGATCGACATCACGCCGCTGTCTGACGCCGAACGCTGCGAAGCGATCCTGCGTTGGTCGGCCTTGCCGGGCGCCAGCCGCCATCACTGGGGCAGCGACCTGGATGTCTATGACCCCACACTGTTGCCCGAAGGGCAAAAGCTGCAGCTGGAGCCGTGGGAATACGAACAAGGCGGTTACTTTTACCCGCTCAATCAGTGGATGACGGAACACATGGGCGAATTTGGCTTTTATCGTCCGTTCACCGAAGACGGCGACGGCGTGGCGGTGGAGCCCTGGCACCTGAGCTACCGCCCGCTGGCGCAGGAAGCCGAACATCTGCTGACGCCTGCGCTGCTGTTGGCGGCCTGGAAAGATAAGGACATTGCCGGTGCTCAATGGCTTGAAGCCCATCTGCCAGCGATATTTTCGCGTTTTATACGCGCTGAAGGAAAGGAGTGAATATGGAATGGTTAGCTGACTACTGGTGGATTATCCTGCTGATTCTAGTAGGGATGATCATCAGCGGGATCAAAGAACTACGCCGCGTCGACGTGAAAGGCTATCTGGCCGATAAGCCGAAGCTGCCGCCGCACCGCGATAACAACGCCGAGTGGGATGACGAAGACGACTGGCCGAAGAAAAAATGACATCAGGGCGCATTATGCGCCCTGAAGCTTATTTAAAGGCGATCAAGTCGCCGCGCTTGCCGAACATAGCCTCTTCCCAGTAGCGCTGCGGCACGTAGTAATGCAGCCGTTCAAGCGCGCTGTCCATCATGTCCTGATTGATGGCATGCCCCACGCCCTCTTCCACATCCAGCGTAAAATCGACGCCGTTGGCCTGCAGCCTTTCCGCCGCCGCCTGGGCATGTTGCACTGAAATCACCGCATCCTGCTCACCGTGGATCAAATGCACCACGCTGTCACCGAACGCATGGTCGGGCAGACTGGCAAAGCGCCCGCTGAAAGCCACCACGCGGCCGGCCAATTTAGGTTCCGCCTTCAGGGCTTCCAGCGCCATGATAGACCCCTGAGAGAAGCCCACCAACGCCGTGCCGGCGTCATTCACGCCGCTGTGTTGCTGCCAGTAACGCACGGTTTCAATAAACAGTGGCATCACTTCGGCAATGCGCTCAACGCGGTTTTCTTCGGTGACGTCCTGCACTGAAAACCACTGGCGGCCGCTGCCGTTACCAAAAGCAGAGGGGCCACCCACGCTGACCACCAGCGCCTGCGGGAATTCTTTAGCGAAATAACGGCCAATTTCCCCCATTGCCACCGGGGTATCGCCGACACCGTGAAACAGCAGGATCAGCTGCGCAGCCGGTGTTGCCGGGCTCTGGACAACGAAATGCTCATGTTTCATCGGTGACTCCTCGTGTGATTAAGATCCTGTCCGGCGCCAGATGCCCCGGTTTCTGCCAGCTACTATACGCCGCTGAGAAATCAGGAAAATCGGGTTTTATTGAGCAACATCTTCAATTTATTGCAACGACTGGGCCCACGCTTTCCAGCGCAGACCGTGCTGCGCATCCAGCTGTTCGAGCGCCAGTCCTGCCTCGTGTCGCCAGCGGCGCAGCAAGGCTTTCTGCCCGCTAAACCCTAGCCGTGCCACGCAGACTGCCGGCGCCAGCGACTGCTGCAGATGCATCCGCAGAGCGGGCAATGATAGCGTACTGGCCAACAGTAAGCGTTGCAGTGCCCCCAGACTGGCCTCCAGCGGCCGATGCGCGAAGGCAAATCCTGCCAGCTCACGCCAGTCGTCCTCCCCTAGCTGCGTATCGCCGTCGTCTCCGGGGATCTCTATTTGCAGATCAATACACGGCTGCAACCAGCGCCAGTCACGTGCCAGGTGTTTATGGGCGGCATGGCGCAACGCCTCGCCCTGTTCGCTCAGCGGCAGGATCGCCATCACGGTGTAACAACCACTGCTGGCCTCCGTCTTGCTGCCGATGCGAGCCAGTTCAAAACCGCAAGATTGCCAGAAACGCCACAGCGGCTCGGTATAGCCAAAGCTGACCGAGAGATAATCCAGCCCCTGTGCTTGCTGGCGCTGCTGAGCAATGAGATCGCGGGCAATGCCCTGTTGACGCAGTGCGGGTAACACCGCAATGCGGGTGATGCGCCGCGAACGTAGCGTAGGTGCCCACCATTGCCCCCCGTGCGCCGCCAGCGATTGTGCCACCAGGTTGCCACGCGGACGCCGTCGACCAGCCCAGACTTCGTGTGCCAGTTCGGCGCTCAGTCCGCCTTCCTCCACCAGCCACAGGGCGCCGACAACCTCATCGTCTACCTGAGCCAAACCAAAGTGCATGCCCGGCGCATCCATCAACCGCCGTAAATCCAGTGGTGAAGTACGGTAATGGGCACTGCTCAACAAAGCGTAAAAACGCGCTAACCTTTGCGGATCGGCGCACAGCATGGCTTGCTCAGCCCCGCTGATGCTCACCGGCTTATCCGTTACCTGCCAGCAGGGTTGCTCGTTAAACAGCAGCGCGTTATCTATAATGCGCTCCAGCGCATCGCCCTGCGCCCAACGCATCGGTTGATCTAACCCCAATGGCTGGAACGCGGGCAGTCCGGCGCAGAATTTCAGTAAAAAACCCCGGCCGGTGCCTTCATAACCCTGCACCGTGGTGGTCAGCAAAACGCGCGGGAAATAGCTCACCAACTGCTGCAACAGTGGGCCAGGTATCGCCGCCGCTTCGTCCACCAGCAACCACCCAACGTCGCTGACGTCCTGTTCGCGGCAATGGGCCAACAGCGCATCCGGTGCCCAGAATTGCGCACGTCCCTGCGCCCATTCGGCGGCGACTTCGGTAGCGGCGCGGCTCGGTCCGACCAACCAGCAGGTGTGCGAGGTGTTCGCCACCAGCATCCCCGCTACCGTTGACTTGCCGCGCCCGCGTGCAGCGGTCAAAACCCAAATGCCCGATGCCGCGCTCAGTAATTGCGCCAGCAGCCGCTGCTGCTCGGCGGTGGGTTGGCCGTCTGGTGCCTGCCATTGCGGACGCAGCGGCAATGGCGCCAGCGTCAGCGCCTCACCCTGCCGCCAGACGGTGACTTCGCTGTCCGCCGTCAGATGCCGCTGCAGATGATGAATAAAATTTAGGGTGGTGATCGGTTGTGGGCAATCGCTCCAGCGCAGGCTGTCGTCATCCGGTTGCTGAGGCCACTGCTGCCACGGCGGCGTCAGCAACAGCAGCCAACTGCCGGCTCGCAGCGTGCCCGACAGCGCGGCCAGAGCTTCAACGTCCAGCCCTTTCGTCGCATCAAATACCGCGTGCTGGCGCTCTTGCCCCAGCAGCGTCCGCACCGCACCGCTCGCCAATGCCTGCAGGCCCGGCGGCGGGTTTTCCCCTACCCACGGCCAGTCACCCGGCAGGGTACTCGCCAGTTGTAGCGCCTGCTGGCGACACCATTGCGGCTCGCCACTGATCACCAGCAGGCGCCTGATGCCCTGCTGCTGCATAATTTGTTGCATTGCCAGTAACATAACCGTGGATCCAGACCTGAAAAAAATGCCGGAGTCAGGCTCCGGCATGGCATGTTAACGGGATGCGAAGGTATTGCAGGTGTTCGGATCGCCGCTGTCGAAGCCCTGTTTAAACCAGGTGTAGCGCTGCTGCGAAGTACCGTGGGTGAAGCTGTCTGGCACCACCCGTCCCTGCCCTTGCTGCTGCAAACGGTCATCGCCGATCGCCTGCGCGGCGTTCAATGCCGCCTGCAAGTCGCCCTCTTCCAACATCTGCTGTTTCTCGGCGTATTTGCCCCACACGCCGGCAAAGCAGTCCGCCTGCAGTTCCATTTTTACCGACAGGCGGTTCACTTCCGCCTGGCTGGCACCCTGCTGCATTTGGCGCACTTTCGGCTCGATACCCAGCAGGTTCTGCACATGGTGGCCGACTTCGTGCGCCACCACGTAGGCCTGGGCAAAGTCACCGCCGGCACCCAGCTTGGTTTTCATATCCTGATAGAACGACAGGTCGATATACACCGTTTTGTCACCCGGGCAATAGAACGGCCCCATCGCCGCCTGGCCTGTACCGCAACTGGTGCGCGTTACGCCACGATACATCACCAGTTTGGGTGGCTGATAGGTTTTGCCCATACGCTGGAAAACTTCTTTCCAGTTATCTTCGGTAGACGCCAGCACCACCGAGGTAAATTTAGCCAGTTCATCGTCTTTTGGACTGATGCTGGCGCTTTGTTGCTGAGTTTGCGGGCTCACGTCCCCACCGTTCAACAGCGGCGAGAGATCGATGCCGTAATAGCCGGCCACCAACACCACCACCAGAATGGCGATACCGCCTTTGCCGCGAGGAACACGAAAGCCGCCACCACCGCCACCCAGACCTGAAGACTGCCCGCGACGATCCTCAACATTGTCACTTTCCCGACGCCCTTGCCAACGCATAAATAAACTCCAGATAGGTTTTTGTCATTGTACGCAATACCCAAAATAATTGGAGTTGCATCAAGGCGGCAAATGAGTGAATCCCGATGAACTTACTCAAGTAAGTGATTCGGGTGAACGAGTGCAGCCAACACAGATGCAGCTTCAAGTATGCCGGGTATTATCATTATAAGTGCTGAGCAGCGGAGGAAATGTAGAATTTTTCCGGAAATGCAGTCAGAGAGAAATATTGCGGGAAGTTAACGGGCCGAATGGCTCCGTGAGACTGCTGACAAACAGAGAATGTTTGGCGGCAGGCGCTAAAGGTTTTGAAAATAAATCTGGAAAATCAATTTATTGATTTTCGGCTGATAACACAAAGGGGGAAAAACCACGCTTTATCCCCCTTTGTCAAAATCTGACGGGGCCGGATGACCCCGTAGAGCGCGACAACGCTTAGTCGAGCTTGACGCCGATGCGACGGGCCACTTCTTCATAGGCTTCGATCAAGCCACCCAGGCTCTGGCGGAAGCGGTCTTTATCCATCTTGTCCAGGGTGTTTTTATCCCACAGGCGGCTGCCGTCCGGCGAGAACTCATCGCCCAGCACCACTTCACCGTTGAACAGGCCGAACTCCAGCTTGAAGTCGACCAGGATCAGGCCCGCGTCGTCAAACAGCTTGCTCAGCACGTCGTTTGCCTTGTAGCTCAGCTCGCGCATACGCGCCAGGTGCTCTTTGTTCACCCAGCCGAAGGTTTCACAGTAGGATTCGTTGACCATCGGATCGTGCATGGCATCGTTTTTCAGGAACAGGTCGAACAGCGGCGGGTTCAGTACCAGGCCTTCTTCGATGCCCAGACGCTTCACCAGTGAACCGGCAGCGCGGTTGCGGATCACGCATTCGACCGGCACCATGTCCAACTTCTTCACCAGCACTTCGTTGTCTGACAGCAGGCGTTCCATTTGCGTCGGGATGCCGGCCTCTTCCAGTTTGCTCATAATGAAATGGTTAAACTTGTTGTTCACCATGCCTTTGCGATCGAACTGCTCAATGCGCTGACCATCCAGTGCTGACGTATCGTTGCGGAACTCCAACACCAGCAAATCAGGGTTTTCGGTGGTGTAGACGGTTTTTGCCTTTCCGCGATACAACTCAGCTAGCTTTTGCATCTTACATACTCCAATAAAGAATTGTTTTAAAAATGCTTTAACACACAGGCGTGATATACCCAAAATAATTGGAGTTACAGCAAGGCGGCAGGTGCGGCACTCCCCGCGAGCTTACTCAAGTAAGTGACAGGGCGAATACACGTAGCCAACACGGTTGTAGCTTCAAAAATGATGGGTATATTGTGCCAAAACTGCGACGCAAACGATACCGTATTGTTCAAAGAAAAAGGGGCCGTAGCCCCTTTTCAATCAGTTAACGCTGGTTTTACTGAATGCTGCCTGGAAGGCCGCCACCAAGCCGTCGTTTTGCGACTGGGTCAATGGCTTCCCTTTAGGATCGATAAATTGCAGGCTGGTGCGGTTGTTCAAGTCCCCGACCTGCAGTTTGTAATCGCCCTCTTTCAGTTCAGGATCCTTGGCGCCCAACGCATCCCAATCGCTACCGCTCAGGGATTTGTAGGTGACGGCGACGGTGCCCTGCGGACGGCTGCGGTCACCCACTTTCATCCCCAGTTTCTCCAACGCCGCAGGCAGGCGATCCCATACCACGGTGTAAGGGCCGCGCACTACCAGCATCGGCAGGCCGGTGTCATCGGCGCTGCTCTGCACGTCCAGCGCGCCGAAGCGGTTGGCCGTCTGGCTGCTTGCCAGGTTGTCCTGCTTGTCCAAGCCTTCAACGATGGTGTTCATCATCATGCCGTTGTAGCGCTGCACTTCTGACGGGTCGGTAATCTGTTCGGTTTTACCCTGCTGCTGCAGGCCCACGGTTTTCACCGTCAGCGCCTGCTGGTAACCCTGCTGCTGTACGCTGATCTGGTAGCGGCCTTCGTACTGGTTGTCTTCATCCAGACGGTTCCACTTCACCCAGTCGGTGGTCAGCGTCTGACCGGCGTCCTGACGTGAGGCGATTGCGATATTTTTCGTCTGCAGCATGCTGACAACGCGCGACCACAGGTTCTGGTTCTGCGGGTTGTTTTCCAACAGCAGCGTACCGCTGTCGCCGGCATATTGCGCGCGTGAACCGCTCAGCAACGCCAGTGGCTGCACCGGCGGACGAATATCCAGTTGCTTGCCGACGCCGCCTTTCAGCGTGGTGGCCGGAACATCATAATTACCGCTTTGCACCGGCAGGATCATACCGGCTGGTGCGTTCAGTGGCTTGAGCACCGACGCATCGAGGTAAGACTCATCGCCGCTCACCTGGCGTTTGTAACGCTGATCGGTGGTGCAGGCGGCCAGCATCATAACCAGCGAAATACCCACGACTTTTGCTACCGTCGACTTTTGCAATGAATAAACCATCAAATTTCCCTTAGAGTTACAGCAAACCGGCGCTTTTCAACGCGCGTTCCACTACCGGACGGGCAGCGTCGGTCAACGGCGTCATAGGCAGACGCATCGTATCGGTTGCCATCAATCCCAATGCCTTACAGGCCCATTTCACCGGAATTGGGTTTGCTTCTACAAACAAATCCTGATGCAACGGCATCAAGCGCTGATTTAAGCGGCGTGCTTCAGCAAAGTCGCCCTGTGCTGCCAGCGCGCAAAGCTGCGCCATTTCACGCGCCGCCACGTTGGCCGTCACGGAAATCACCCCTTTGCCGCCCAGTTGCATGAAGTCCAGACCGCTGGCGTCATCGCCGCTCAGCAAAATGAAATCTTCATCATCAACCAGCACTTGGATCTGACTTACACGACTTAAGTTCCCTGTTGCCTCTTTAACAGCAACAATATTCTTAATTTTTGCCAAACGCGCAATCACCGGCGGCAGCATGTCACACCCGGTGCGCGAAGGCACGTTATAGAGGATCTGCGGCAGTGCGGTGCTTTCGGCAATCGCCTTGAAGTGCTGGTACAGCCCTTCCTGAGTCGGTTTGTTGTAGTAAGGCGTGACCGTCAGGCAACCCACTACGCCGGTATTTTCAAAGCGCTGGGTCAGCGAAATGGCTTCGGCGGTGGCGTTGGCGCCGGTACCTGCGATCACTGGAATACGGCCTGCGGCCAGTTCCAGCGTCTGCAATACCACGTCAACGTGCTCGTCATGGGCAAGCGTTGCGGACTCGCCGGTAGTCCCTACGGAAACGATGGCCGCAGTTCCACTGGCTACATGATAATCAATCAATTTTTTTAGGCTCGCGCGATCGACAGCACCTGTGTCGTCCATCGGCGTAACCAGTGCAACAATACTTCCCGTAAACATTGGCCGTCCCCTCCACAAACAAGTCACTCATGGTACTTTTGCTGCCTATCCAAAAGCAAGCAAACAACGGCGTTGTAAGCGCTTGGCAGGCGGTTTTTTTTATGTTTACCATGGTAACCCCATTGAGCACGACAGGAAGCTCCATTTTGCCTAAGCCAGATGAACACTATCTCGTGATTACCGCGCTCGGCGCCGATCGCCCCGGAATCGTCAATGCCATCACCCGCCACGTCAGTAGCTGCGGGTGCAATATCGAAGATAGCCGTCTGGCCATGCTGGGTGAAGAGTTCACTTTCATCATGCTGCTTTCCGGCAGTTGGAACGCCATTACCCTGATCGAATCAACCCTGCCGCAAAAAGGCGCGGAGCTGGAGCTGCTGATTGTGATGAAGCGCACCAACTCACACGAAAGGCCACCGATGCCGGCCACGGTGTGGGTGCAGGTTGAGGTGAAAGACTCGCCGCACATCATCGAACGCTTTACCGATTTGTTCGACTCCAGCCAGATGAACATTGCCGAGCTGGTATCGCGCACCCAGCCTGCGGAAGGCGACCTGCCGCCGCAGCTGTATATCCAGATCACCGCGCACAGCCCCGGCAATCAGGATGCCTCAAATATTGAACAAGCCTTTCATCGCCTATGTACAGAATTGAAAGCACAAGGCAGTATTAGCGTTGTGAACTATCCACAGCATGATGAGAAAGATGGAGAGTAGTGATGAGCCCATTGAAAGCCGGTGACACAGCGCCGAAGTTTAGTTTGCCTGACCAGGACGGTGAGGAAATTAATTTGGCCGACTTCCAGGGACAGCGAGTGCTTGTTTATTTTTATCCCAAGGCGATGACGCCGGGCTGTACCGTACAGGCCTGCGGTTTGCGGGATAACATGGATGACTTGAAAAAAGCGGGTGTCGAAGTTTTGGGCATCAGCACGGATAAACCAGAGAAACTGTCGCGTTTTGCCGAGAAAGAGTTGTTAAACTTCACGTTGTTGTCTGATGAGGATCATCAGGTGGCGCAGCAGTTCGGCGTTTGGGGTGAGAAAACCTTCATGGGGAAAACCTATGACGGCATCCACCGCATCAGCTTCCTGATCGACGCCAAAGGCAAGGTTGAAAAAGTGTTTGATGATTTTAAGACCACCAATCATCACGACATCGTTCTGGATTACCTGAAACAATAATTCTCACGAAGCGCAGCGACCTGCTGCGCTTCGTTATCCACGCTTATTCCTGTTCCGTTTCTACCCGCAGTTCGTCCGGCCAGGCATGAATAACCGCCTTCACCAAGGTTGCCAGCGGGATAGCGAAGAACACGCCCCAAAAACCCCACAGCCCGCCAAAGATAATCACCGACAGAATGATCACCAGCGGATGCAGGTTGACCGCCTCAGAGAACAGAATCGGCACCAGCAGGTTGCCATCCAGCCCCTGCACCACCAGATAGGCGACGATCAGCGTCCAAAAATCGGCGCCAACACCCCATTGGAACATCGCCACCACCACCACCGGAATGGTCACCAGAACCGCACCGATATAGGGGATCAGCACCGAAAAACCGACCAGCACCGCCAGCAGCAGCGAATAGCGCATATCGAGAACCGCGAACACCAGATAGGTCGCCACCCCGACGATCACCATCTCCAGCACCTTGCCGCGAATATAGTTGGTGATCTGCTGGTTCATTTCGATCCACACCTGCCCGGCCAGCCCACGGTTGCGTGGCAGTACCCGGCGCACGGCATTGAGCATCTGTTCCTTGTCCTTCAACAGGAAGAACATCATCATCGGGACCAGGATCAGATAAATCGCCAGCGTCAGCAGGCCTACCAGCGACGCCAGCGAGAATTTCACCACCGACTCGCCCATGCCCGACAGGCGTCCGCGCAGGTTCTCTGCCATCATGTCGATGATGCCGGCATCCACCAGCGCCGGGTAACGCTTCGGCAGCGTCGCGGCGAAGTTATAGAACTGGTTGAGCATGCCCGGCAGATCGGTCATCAGGTTGATGCCCTGTTGCCAGGCGGTCGGCGCCACCACGAAGACCAGCAGCATCGCGATACCGGCAAACAGGATCATCACCATGCTTGCCGCCCAATTTCGCGAACAGCCGATGCGCTGCAACCGCGCGGTTGGCCATTCCAGCAGATACGCCAGCACGATGGCCACCAGCAGCGGGGTCAGAATACCATGCAGAAAATAGAGAATGAGGAACCCGGCGAGCAGGATCACCAACAGCGCGATGGCTTGCGGATCGGTGAAGCGGCGGCGGTACCACTGTAATAACATCTCCAGCATCAGAGAGGGCTCCTAGAGGTTTGACTGGCAGGCATTGCTGTTCCTGTAATAAGTATTATTGACCCTACGCTGGCCAAGCCAAAAAGAGGAAAGGCTGAAGGCCGGGCATTCAGCGTATGGTTGTACCATGCCGCCCCTTTGCCATCCAGCGATTGTCGGCACAGACCGGGGGAAAGAAAACGATCGATTTACCGCGGGGAAAGTCGCGGCGGTTTAACGGTGAGTCAAACCGCCGCTATGCCATCAGGCCTGAGAAGATCAGAAGTCGTAAGTCAGCGAGGCTTTAAGGGTGCGCGATTGCCCCTGGAAGATATAGGTGCCGTTGCTCTCCACGCTGGACCAATACTTCTCGTTGGTGACGTTATCCACGCCAACGCGCCAAACCATGGTGTTTTGATCCGCGTTCATGCGCATCCGGTAACGCACACCGAGATCCAGCGTGGTGTAACTGTCGAGTTTCTTGGTGTTCGCCGCATCGGCAAACTGCGAGCCGGTATGGCGAACCCTGGCGGTCGCAGTCAGGCCTTCCACCGGTTGGATGTCATACTCGGCGCCCATCACCATATAGAAATTCGAAACGCCGATAGCATCCTTGCCGTCGTTGGTGCCATTTTTGGTTTTGGTCAGCTCAGGCGACAGCCAGGTGGTGCTGCCGTTAAGGCGCAACCCGAGCATCGGCTCACCGAACACGTTCAGTTCCACGCCGCGGTTACGTTGCTCGCCATCCAGCGCATAATAATTCTCGCTGTTGAGCATGGCTGAAGGCTTCTTGATTTCAAACAGCGCCAGCGAACCGCCCACGCGCTCGAAATCGACCTTCACCCCCACTTCATTTTGTTTGGAACGGGCAATACCGGTGCTCTGGCCAAAGTTCGTGGCTTCCTTCGGCGCGTTGCTCCCCGGCTGCAGAGCTTCGGTGTGGTTGGCGTAGAGCGACACTTCTTCCCACGGCTTGTAGACCAGACCAAAGGTCGGCATCCAGCGGCTTTGGGTATAACGGGACGAGGTGTCCTCCAAGCCGGTGGCGTTGCTGTAGTTGCGCACCACCACTTTCTGATGGCGCGCCGCTGCGGTAAACAGCACCCGATCGCTAAAGAACCCCAAAGTATCGCTGAACAGCCAGCCCTGGGTGCGATTACGGGCGGTGGTTAACGGATCGGAATAGTTGCCGCCAAAGTAAGCGTTATCCGGCACCGCCACATCCTGATTGTCATAAATATTGGTCGTCGGGTTGTTGGCCGACATGCGCCAGGCGGTTTTGTCGCGTTTGATTTGCGCAGAATAACCCAGGTTCACCTTGTGCGAGACATCCCAGGTATTGAATTCGCCGCTGACCCCGGCCATGCCGCTGAACGCATCGATAATGCGGTTGGTGTCCAGACGCCCTACCGTGGCGTCGCCGTTGGCATTGATCAGCTTGGGTGCGCTGTAGAGCCCGGTTTCATGAGCATGCTGCGCGCCCAACCCGGTATAGATTTTCCAGCGTTGAGTGAGGTCGTATTCCGCCTTCACCATACCGAATTCGTTTTCGATATCGCTGTAGCCCCATTTCTGGCTGTAGTTTTTGGTCGGATCCGGCACGGCTGGAATAAAGTCGACGCCACTGATGTTGACCCCCATGGTTCCACCGTGGAAGGTCTTCTTCTGGTAGCCGAAATCCAGCGAAGTGCGGAAGCGATCGCCACGGTAATCCAGTCCCACCGAGGCCAGCGTGGTACGGCGTTTGTCGTCGTTGACGGCAGCTTCACCTTCGCGGTGCACCAGGTTCACCCGCGCGCCAAACTGGTTGTCATCACCGAAGCGACGGCCTACATCCAGCTTGCCGCCGACCTGAGAGTCAGAGGTGTAATCGATGCCCACCTGCGTGGTAGGCGTCTCTTCCGCACGTTTGGGTTCGAGGTTAATCATACCGCCCACCCCACTGGTGGCTACGCCGTTCAGCAAGGCGTTAGCGCCTTTGAACACCTCCACGCGCTCCAGCATTTGAGTATCCATAACCTGACGCGGCACCACGCCCGACAGGCCGCCCATGGTCATGTCCTCACCATCCAACTGGAAGCCGCGAATGCGGTAGGTTTCGGCGAAGTTGCCGTAGCCCTGCACCGCCTGAACGCCTGCGTCATTGCTGATGACATCGGCAATGGTTTTCGCCTGTTGATCCTGCACCAGCTTCGCGGTGTAGCCGACCACGTTAAAAGGTACGTCCATGGCTTTTTGTTCGCCCAGCATCCCCAGACGTCCGCCATGCGCGATTTGTCCGTCGAGATAAGCCGGAACCAGATCTTCGCCGCCGGCTTTAAAATCGCTCTCTTTGGTGGCCTGAACCACCAGGGTTTCTTCCTGATTTTTTTTGCTGCTTTCTGCCGGAGCGGCCAGCGCGCCCTGGCTTACCGCACCGATGGCCAGCGCCAATAACGTCAGGCGTTGCGGAAATGATGTTGAACTGGTGTTGTGCATAATTCACTCATGTATGAGGAGAAGTGGAACAAAATGGCCCGTTACCGGGCCGATAGAGCTTATTTATTTAAATCAATGCGAACGACGCTGTCCGGCCCCTGAGTAGAGTGATCCTTATTAAAGGGTTGCTTGACGGTGACAAACAGCACCTGGCCGTCTGGGGAAAGCTGCAGGCTGTTTGGATTTGGCGTTACCGCCCAGCTCTGTTTCACGGCATAGGTCGTGGCATTGAGGCTCAGCACCTTGCCGGACTCACGCTGCGAGAGGTAGATTTCATTGCGTTTGGCATTGAACAGCACCGCCAGAGAGTCGCCGACATCCAGCTGCTTGAGCAGTTTTCCACTATGAATATCCAGCACCAGCGTGGTTTTGGCTTTGGAATTGTCGGTCACAAACAGGCGCCCGGTTTCGCTGTCTTCCGCCAGGTTAAGCAGCAGCGCCGGCTTCTCGCCCAGTGGCTTCCAGCGTTTTTCGATTCGGTTGTTTTTCGGGTTGATGACCAGAATTTCACCGCTGCCGTTCGCGGCGTACAAACGCTGAGTTTGTTCCGAGTAATGCAGGCCGGTCATCCATTTGCCAGTGTTTTTGATCCGCGCTTTTAATTTCAGCGTGTTGGCGTCCACCACCCAAATCAACGCCGGGTCGGCCACCGCGCCTACGTATAGCGTATCTTTGTGCAGCAGAATTTGGCGCGCGCCATACGGCAGCCCTTTCTCGTTGCGTTCGCTAAACAGCAAGCGGCCTTTCACTTTGCCGTCGGCGGTATTGATCGCGCTGATGCCACCGTCCAGGGAGTTAGTGACATAAAGGGTTTTGCCATTCGGGGAGATCTGCATGGCGAAGTTTTTCAGATCGGTGTGGGTTGCGCCGAGCGTTTTCAGCGTTTTCGCATCCAGCTTATAAACCACCCCGCCCTGCACATCTTTAAAGCCTTCGGAACTGGCCACGTACAAGGCATCGCCCGCCGGCGACAGCGCCATCTCATACAGGCCATCCGCCAGATCGCGTCTAACCACGTTGTCGGCAGATTGAGCCGCCGCAGCGACAGGTTGGGCAATTGGAGAAGCCGCGTGTTGCTTAGGGGCGACGCAACCGCTCAGCGCCAGGGTCATCACCACGGCGAGCGCAGAAACTTTCATCTTCATCAGGAAATCCTTGGCCATATAAACTGATTGAGTGGAGGCTCTTGCGGATTATTTTTGGCTTTCTCAACAGGAGAAATGAGCCCCACCGTACGTCTCAATGTTTCCTTGTGAATGGGGTTCACTTTATCGCAGGCGGCTGGACCGCCTTAGCTGCGAATAACAAAGAGAATAATAATCATACTCATTACTTTTTTGGCGAGCAAATGTAATTGGTCATCTTGAACAGGGGAAAACGTCGTGCTGCGAATGCCCTCCGCCGCCCACAGAATTATCTCGCGACATTGGCAAACGCGGCGGGAAGTGGTCATGCTGTAAGGCCATCTCATCCTCATGTCTGATCAAGGAGAATTTATGTCAGTTTCAGCCCGTAACCAGTTATCCGGCACCGTGTCTGCCGTCGCTAAAGGCGCCGTAAATGACGAGGTGGAAATCACTTTGCCGGGCGGCGAGAAGTTAGTCGCTATTGTGACGGTACAAAGCCAGCAGTCGCTTGGCCTGGTCGCCGGTAAGGAAGCGGTGGCGCTGATTAAGGCCCCCTGGGTTATTTTGGCTTCGGAAGACTGCGGGCTGCGTTTCTCCGCCCGCAATCAATTCGCCGGGGAAGTCAGTGCAGTGGAGCAAGGGGCGGTGAACAGCACCGTGCACATTAAAACGGATGCCGGTTTCAAACTGACCTCGGTGATCACCAATGAAAGCCTGCAGGAGATGGCGTTGAAGAACGGGGCCCGTGTCATCGCTCTGATCAAAGCCTCCTCCGTGCTGCTTGCCGTCAGGGCGTAGTTTCCAAACCCTTTCAAGCCCGCATCGGCGGGCTTTTTAGTGAGGCAACTGCCTGAGACGTTACTTTATTCCCTGCTCGACAAGCAGCCCGACGGCGATCAACACCATTGCCGCGCCGGAAAAACGGCTGACAACCCGTGCAGCCTGCGGGCGCGTCTGCAGTACCGACTGCGAGCCATACCCCACGATCAAATAAACCACCCCGCAGCTGATCAGATGCAACAAGCCAAGCGCGAGAATTTGGTTCGGGATCGACCAACTGGCACCCGCATCGGTGAACTGAGGCAGTAAAGCCAAAAATAGCAGGAATACCTTGGGGTTCAGGCCGCTGACGCAAATGCCCTTGCCGGCCCAACGCAGCCAGGAGCCGGATGCCTGCGCATCGCTGGCGCTCGGCGTCGGGGGATGGCGCAGCATGTTGATGCCAATCCACAACAGATAGCCTGCCCCCAGCAGGGTGAGCGCCGTGAGGGCCATAGGACTGCCTGTCACCAAAGCGCCCACGCCTGCCGCCACGATCGCTATAGCGATAAGGTGCCCACACAGCAATCCTACTACCGCAGGCACCACCACCCGCCCGCGGATGCCGGCCGAGATGATGTACGCCCAGTCCAACCCCGGCGTGATAACGAACAGAATCGAAACGGCCCAGAAAGCCGCAAAAATGGCGAGCGTCATAAATATCGCCCCCGCCACCGACATCCGAAAGTCTGGCTTATCCATTTCATCACTTCGCGTTCCTCCGCTGGACAGCGTTAACAGGCCAAAAGCCATTTATGTCCAAAGTTGTTCAATTATTGAAAAGAATATCCCCAAGTTGTTAGAATGTGGTTTCAATTATTTGCTTATAAATCGCAAATTGAGGGAAATTTTTCCAAATGGACAAGATTGACCGCAAAATCCTTGCTGAACTTCAGTTTGATGGGCGTCTTTCTGTTACCGACCTGGCTGACCGAATTGGGCTGAGCGTTTCCCCCTGCCACCGCAGGGTGCGAGCGTTGGAACAATCTGGCGTGATCAGAGGCTATCGTGCTCACCTCGATCCCGGCAGTCTGGGCTTTAACTTTTCCGCGCTGGTTTTCGTCACCATGCGGGAAGGGGATCGCCAGGCTGTTGAAGCCTTCGAAAACGCCATGGTGGATATTCCCCAGGTTATCCAGGCGCAGCGATTGTTCGGCGATCCCGACTACCTGTTGCATGTCATCGCCCGCGATTTACCGGCTTTTCAGCGGCTTTACGACGAACAGCTTTCCGCCCTGCCCGGCGTTCAACGCCTGACCTCCACGCTGGTGATGAAAAGCGTGGTGCAGGACCGGCCCTTTCTGCCGTTGTAGATCACAATCAAATCCAGAAGGATACAGTTATGAACAGTGGTTTCGAGGACTCAAAGGCCTTGTACATCGGTATATGCACGGTGGTAGGCGATGCCTTTCTCGCGTTGGCCAATGAAGAGCATGAAACGCAAAAAGCGGACGTAATTAATGAGCTTAAAACGGCGATTACCCGCGAAGGTCGTGATGTCAATTTGGATGAAGCGCGCGAATTGGCGATTGAGTGGCTGGAGCGATAAGTAGCGCCGGTTACCTTGTTTTTACGGGTGTTACCAGGTCATTACCGCGCTCTGGGCTGCCGTTCTGGTGAAAAAAATGGGAGCGTCTCCGCTCCCATAGGGTATTCAGGGCACAATCACGTAGTCGGGATTGGCAACGGCGAACAACGCCTGCCGATCCGCTGCCGGTGGATAAATCCACTGCGTATTGATTTCCTGTTTGATCTTTTTGCCCTCTTCACGCGTAAAGCGCACCTGACGATCCCAACCTTCGGTGTAGAGCGCGCCCCAGGCTCCAAGATCAAGGCAGGTCACATACTTTGGCTGGCTGTAAGGGTGCAGCGGCAAACCTACCAGTTCCGCTGCGGCATTGTGGCCCGCTACACGGCCCAGACTCATCGCATGCTGGCAGGTCATCAGGTTGTGATTGCCCAGCTCGTCGGTCGCTGCCTTGACCGTGTCCCCGCTAACAAACACGCCGTCCGCCGCAGGCGCGTGCAGGAAGGCATCACCGACAATACGTCCGGCACTGTCGCGCTCACCCGGGATTTGCTCAACTAATGGATGCGCCCGTACCCCGGCGGCCAGAATCACCGTATCGGTGGCGATGCGCTCACCGCTCGACAAAGTCACACTGCCTGCGTCAATAGCCGTAACGCGAACCCCGGCTCGAGACTCAACGCCACATTCTTCCAGTGCCTGGCGGATCACCACGGCAGGTTCAGCCCCCATGCCGGCGCCAACTTCGGCCGCCGTATCGACAATCACCACGCGAATATCGGCCTGGTTGCCCAAAATGGCACGTAAGCGCATCGGCATTTCAGCAGCACTTTCCAGCCCGGTAAGCCCACCACCGACCACCACCACGGTATTGCGTGCCGGGGTCTCAGGTTGAGTCGCCAACGCTTTTAAATGGGCATCCAGCCGTTGCGCGCTTTGCAGCGTATCGACATTAAAACCATGCTCGGCAAAACCGGCGACCGCAGGCACGAACAGTTTGCTACCGGTTGCCAGTACCAGCCGGTCATACGCCAACTGAAGTTTTTTCCCTTCGACGCTCTCCACCACCAGCGTCTTGTTTTCTCCGTCTATCTGCTCAACCAGACCGGCCAAATGACGAACGCCAATCGCAGCGAGCTGTGCCGAAATGTCCGGGCTCATATTTTCCAGTACGGCTTCGTACAATCTAGGGCGGATGGTGACGTTCGGGGTCGGCGAAACCATCGTCACCTCAACGCTCTGTTCCTTACCGGCAAGCGCTACGGCTCGCATGGCGGAGACAGCGGCCCAAAACCCGGCAAAACCAGAACCGGCGATCACTATTTTCTGCGTCATGGAATGACTCCTTCAAATACCTGTTGTCGAGCGCCTGACGTATTTTTCAGGCGAGTTTTACCGCTGCCCCCCTGAAAAAGGGTGCAGAAGGGTGACCGCCTGTGGCACACAGGCGGGTAAAAAGCATCAGAAAAATGACGGGGGCGTTATTGCGGTTTGGCGCGAGCAGGCTTGCCGCTGCGAGTCGTACGCTCGCTCAGGCGTTCATCAAGCCAGATATTGACCTCGCCAAAGAACCCTTCCGGCGCCTTGCGCCCAAAACGAGAGGCGACAGTGCCCAGTGTTTGTAGCGCCAGCGCATCGCGCATGGCCTTTTCGGCCTGCAGCATCACCGCATGGATCGCACACTTGCCTGATATGGCCCAGTCAGGCGGGCTATCATCGAATACCGCGCAGCGACCGCGGACTTCCTGACAATCGAACAACGGCTTGTGCCCTTCAATGGCATCGATAATCTCCAGGAAAGTGATCTCCTCTGCCGGACGGGCCAACCGATACCCACCGCGCACGCCTTCGCTGGCGGCGACGATCCCCGCCTTCTCCAGCTTGGGGAAAATCTTGGCCAGGAAACTGGGTGAAATTCCCTGCAGTTCCGCGAGATCGCGACTGCTTAACGCGCGTTGATCCTCGCCGACCAACCAAAGCAAGCAGTGGATGCCGTATTCAACGCTGGTAGTGATGTAAGCCATATTGGGTTTGCGCTGCACTCTTGAATTCAATAACGCAGACTATATTAGTCCACGTTTATTCTGTCAATTAAAACACAGACAAACTTTGTCTTTGTTTTATGGGTGGCGAAAAAGCGGCATCGACGAGGCCCAAGGACGTTGATCATCAAGGGAAGATCCAGAAATGAAAAATCAAACAATTCTGTCTGATTATTGCCGAACAGAAGTTTCCTTGTCGTCTTCGGCTGACTATGATGTTATCTGCCGACAGGGCGCCGCAATGCGTGCATTTTTGTGAGCCAACACGCTTTCGCACTGATTGTTTTGGCGAGTCCGGCAAGGAAGAAGAACTCTTGTGTGATGCTGACGTCTTAGAGATGACTATTTAAGGGAAAGGCCTGACTATGACCACCCGGTTGACCAAAACAGCGATTGCAGTACTGTTGCTCGGCACACTCAACGCCACGGCGCTGGCGCCGGTGCAGGCGGAAACCCAGGATCAACTGCCGGATATGGGCACCTCTGCGGGTGGCACCCTGAGTATTGGCCAGGAAATGGCGATGGGTGATTTCTACGTGCGTCAGCTGCGCGCCAGCGCGCCCCTGATCAACGATCCCCTACTCACACAATATATTAACCAATTGGGTAACCGGTTGGTGGCAAGCGCCTATTCGGTACGCACGCCGTTTCATTTTTATCTGGTGCGCAACGACGAGATCAACGCCTTCGCCTTCTTTGGCGGTAACGTGGTGTTGCACTCAGCCCTGTTCCGCGAAACCGACAACGAAAGCCAACTCGCCTCGGTACTGGCACACGAAATCTCGCACGTGACTCAACGCCACCTGGCGCGTGCGATGGAAGACCAGCAACGCAACGCCCCGCTGACCTGGGTAGGCGCCCTTGGCTCCATCCTGCTGGCGATGGCCAACCCGACCATGGGGATGGCGGCGTTGAGCGGCACTCTGGCCGGCACCCAGCAAGGCATGATCAGCTTTACCCAATCGAACGAACAGGAAGCCGATCGTATTGGCATTCAGGTGCTGCAACGCGCCGGGTTCGATCCTGAAGCCATGCCCGACTTTTTGCAAAAGCTGTCCGATCAGTCACGCTACGCCTCCAAACCGCCGGAAATGCTGTTGACCCACCCCCTGCCCGACAGCCGCCTGTCCGATGCGCGCAACCGCGCCAACCAGATGCCCAAGCACCTGGTGCAATCGACGCAGGATTATCTGATGGCCAAGGTGCGTTCGCTTGGTATGTACAGCTCAGAGGGGTACGGCCTGCGTGAAGAGCTGCTCGATACTTACAGCAAAGGTAACATACGCGAGCAGACGGCAGCCAAATATGGCCGCGCCATTTTGTTCTACGAGGCCAAAAAGTATGACGATGCCCGTAACATCATTCAGCCACTGCTGACGCAAGATCCGAAAAACGTCTGGCTGATCGATCTGATGACCGATATCGACCTCGGTCAGAAACGTGCGCCGCAGGCGATTGCCCGTCTGCAGGCCGCCAATGCCGCTCAAAGCAACAACCCGGTGCTGCAACTCAACCTGGCCAACGCCTACGTGGAAGGTAACCAACCGGCGCAGGCGTCAAAAATTCTCAACCGTTACACCTTCGCCCATCCGGACGATCCCAACGCCTGGGATCTGCTGGCGCAGGCCAGCGCCGCACAGGGGCTACGCGATGAAGAGCTTTCCGCCCGTGCCGAAAGCCTGGCCCTGACCGGCCGTCTCGATCAGGCTATTGGCTTGCTCAGCAATGCCAGTTCACTGCAAAAACTCGGCAGCCTGAAACAGGCGCGTTATGATGCTCGCATCGACCAACTGCGCCAGTTGCAACAGCGTTTCCGCCAGTACCAGCGCAGCTGATTTTCATAAAGGATGAAGTTAAATGAAAAACGTCACTATTTACCACAACCCACGCTGCTCCAAGAGCCGTGAAACCCTGGCGCTGTTGGAACAGCATGGCGTGACGCCCGACGTGGTGCTGTATCTGGAAACGCCACCGTCGGTAGACCAACTGAAGAAACTGCTGAAAGAACTGGGTTTCAGTTCCGCACGCGAGTTAATGCGCAAAAAAGAAGATCTGTACAAGGCATTGAAGCTGGCGGATGAAAGCCTGAGCGAAGCCCAACTGTTGCAGGCAATGGTAGACAATCCAAAGCTGATTGAGCGTCCCATCGTGGTCAAAGGCACCCAGGCACGCATCGGTCGGCCACCGGAACAGGTGCTGGAGATTTTGTAAGTCTCCCGGCACTTTATTGAGCAACATTATGATAATAGCCCTTACCTGGGCTATTTTTAATTGATTGTTATATAAATACTTTTCATCATCCCCCTGAGTCCTGACTGATATTATCCCCCCGGTGTGTTGTATTAACTCACAGCCAGCGTTGACATATGTCAACAGCTAAAATATCCTCAATAAAGACGGCAGGCAGGTGATGAAAAACCATCCTAATAAACATATTCAGGCTGCGTTAGCCTATGCCATTTCGCAGGGTTGGTTATTTCGCGCCAGTAATGGACATGCGTTCGGCCGCCTCCAGTGCGCTCTTCCTCAGCACAGGGAGCATATGATGAGTATCTGGTCTACGCCGAAGAACCCAGAACAACATGCCAAACAGATACGCCGTAAAGTCGATGAATGTCTGGCTCTTTCCCAGAAAGGATAAAGGAGGTCATCATGGCGCTCTATAATTTCTCGTTAACACTCTCCGGCGTGACGTCGCAAACTCCGGGTTTGGAAGATGCTCTCTACGCCAGTGGTTGCGATGACGGGTTGATTTGTTTCTATGGCAAAGCGGTTTACGTGGAGTTCGATAGAGAAAGCGATAGCTTCGCCAACGCCATTCTTGGGGCCATCAAAAATATCGAATCCGCCGGTCTGGACGCGCAGGTAATGGCAGTCGATTCTCATCTGGTAGGATTAAGTGATATCGCAGCACTCACCGGCATGTCTCGGCAAGCTATCGCGATGCTAAAGGACGGTACTCGCGGCTCTGGAGACTTCCCTTCTCCCATTCAAAGGCTTAAGGGGTCATCCCCTTTGTGGCGTTGGCATAGCGTTGCGGCCTGGTTGGCAAGCAAGGGGAAAATTGGCCAGGCACTGGCCGAGAATGCGCAGTATCTGGAAAATATCAATTTAGCGTTGCAGCTCCGGGCCAACAATCAACGCAGCCAGATCGATAGCTACGTAACCCTGCTGGAGCACGGCGAGAATTGAGCCTGGCGAGCCAGAATTATAACCCGAGGATCTCTTTCACAAACGGGATGGTCAGCTTGCGTTGGGCGGTGATCGAGGCGTGATCGAGTTGATCCAGGGTCATAAATAAGGTGCGCATTTCGCGATCCAGCCGCTTCAGCAGGAAACGACCGACGTCTTCCGGCAGCTCAAAGCCACGCAGTTTGCCGCGCAATTGCAGGGCCAGCAGTTTTTCTTCATCTGACAGCGGCTGTAACTTGTAGATTTGCCCCCAGTCCAGGCGAGAAGCGAGGTCGGGTAAATGAAGGTTCAATTGACGTGGCGGACGATCGCCGGTAATGAACAGGCGCGTGCGGCCGGTTTCCAGAATGCGGTTGTAGAGATTAAAGATCGCCATTTCCCACTCTTCGTCACCGGCAATGCATTCGATATTGTCGATGCACACCAGCGCCAGCTGCTCCATCCCGTCCAAGACTTCCGGCACGAAATAGGCTCGCTTATCCAGCGGCACATAGCCCACGGCTTCACCGCGCTGCGAAAGCTCCGCACAGGCCGCATGCAACAGGTGACTACGCCCACCGCCCTCGCGTGACCAGAAATAGATATAGCTGCCATGTTCCTGACGAACGGCGGACTGGATCGCGCTCAATAGGGATGGGTTCTCCCCCGGATAAAAACTGGCGAAAGTCTCATCATCGGGAAGATAAAGTGGCAGTGAAAGCTGTGCCGGCGTATTCAGAAAAGCACCTCAACCAAAACTGGCAGGAAAACGCGGTAAGTCTACCACAGAAAACGGGCTCTGTTGAACCGGCAGGATTTTATGGCGTAATAGTGAACAACGCTCAGCAGCAAGATTAAATTGCCAACGACTTTCACCGGTGAAATTTGTATTTTATCCAAGAGTTATCCTAGTATAGAGGGGCGAAACGCAATCTCCTTAAACAAGGTTTCTACAAGGATATAGACAATGAAAGTATGGAATAAAGTGCTTTTGGCCTCAATCATTGGGCTATTGCTTGCCGGCTGTGATGACTCATCCAAAGTCGACGCCAATCTTGAAAAAGCCAAAGACAGCGCTGAGCAAATGAAAGATGCCGCACAGAAAAAAGCGGACGATCTGACCGATAAAGCCGCCGCAGTGGCCAAGGACATCAAGAAAGAGGCCACCACTCAGGCCGACCAATTGAAAGACAAGGCTTCGGCAATCAAAGACGATGCCGCCAAGCAGGCAGATGCCATCACCAATGATGCGAAAGCTAAGGCTGACGCCATCAAAGAGGATGCCAGCAAGCAAAGCCAGCAGTTGGTCGATCAGGCTAAAACCATTAAGAACGATGCCATTAATGGTGCCAATGATTTGACCGAGCAAGCTAAAGCGAAAACCGAAGCGATTAAAAACAGCGCAGAAAATAAAGCGGAAGAATTAAAAAGTGATGCCGACGCAGCAGGGAAAGAAAATACCCCGCCGGCCGCACAACAATAATACTTAGCAATAAAGAAAGGAGCAGTAAATGGGGATTATTTCCTGGATTATCTTCGGTCTGATCGCCGGTATTTTAGCCAAGTGGATTATGCCAGGCAAAGACGGCGGCGGTTTTATTCTGACCGTTGTCCTGGGTATCGTCGGTGCCGTGGTTGGGGGCTATATCAGTACCTTCTTTGGCTACGGCAGAGTTGACGGTTTCAACTTCGGCAGCTTCGTGGTGGCGGTGATTGGTGCCATCGTGGTGCTGTTTGTATACCGTAAAATCCGCAGTTAATTTATTGCGCATCAACAAAACGGGCAGCCCATTGGCTGCCCGTGAGACGGCTGACAAACATATAATGTTTGACGGCTGGCGCTAAAGGTTTTGAAAATAAATCAGGAAAATCAATTTATTGATTTTCGGCTGATAACACAAAGGGGAAAAACCACGCTTTTATCCCCTTTGTCAATAATCTGACGGGCAGCCCATTGGCTGCCCGTTTTCCTTACTACTTCTGTTCGGCCGACTCGTCCGGGGCTTCGATCACTTCCTCTTCCTTGCGGTACAGGCTGATGACCTTAAACAGCAGGCTGAGACCGATGCCGACGATGGTCGCCAGCGCCATGCCTTTCAATTCGGCAGCACCGATGTGCACCTTGGCCCCGCTGACGCCGATAATCAGGATCACCGAGGTCAGGATCAGGTTTTGCGCCTTGTTGTAATCCACTTTGGATTCAATCAGCACACGAATACCTGACGCGCCGATCACCCCATACAGCAGCAAAGAGACACCACCCATCACCGGCACCGGTACCGCCTGGATAGCCGCCGCCAGTTTACCGACGCAGGACAGCAGAATGGCCAGAACCGCCGCGCCGCCGATCACCCAGGTGCTGTATACCTTGGTGATAGCCATCACGCCGATATTCTCACCGTAGGTGGTGTTTGGTGTGGAACCGAAGAAGCCTGAAATCACTGTCGATATGCCATTAGCGAACATTGAACGGTGCAGGCCAGGGTCACGGAGCAGGTCTTTTTTGACGATATTCGCAGTCACCACCAAGTGGCCGACGTGCTCGGCGATCACCACCAGCGCCGCCGGCAGGATGGTGAAGATGGCGAACCATTCAAAACGCGGGGTGTAGAACGTCGGCAGCGCGAACCAGTGCGCCTCGCGGATCGGGGTCAGATCCACCACGCCCATAAAGAACGACAGCGCATACCCTACCAGCACACCGATCAGGATCGGGATAATCGCCAGAAAACCGCGGAACAGCACGGAACCCAGGATGGTCACGCCCAGCGTCACCAGCGAGATAGTGATGGTAGTGGTGTCTGCGCTGACGCCGTCAGCCGGCAACAAGCCCGCCATGTTCGCCGCCACACCGGCCAATTCCAGGCCGATGACCGCCACAATCGCCCCCATCGCCGCCGGAGGGAAAATGACGTCCAGCCAGCCGGTACCGGCTTTTTTAACCAGCAACGCGACCAGGCAAAACAGCACCCCGCACATGATAAAACCGCCCAACGCCACTTCATAACCCAACGGCAACAGCAGCAGCACCGGGGAAATAAACGCAAAGCTGGAGCCGAGATAGGCCGGGATCTTGCCCTTGCAGATAAACAGGTACAGCAAGGTTCCGACGCCGTTAAACAGCAACACCGTCGCCGGGTTAATCTTGAACAAAATAGGCACCAGCACGGTCGCGCCAAACATGGCGAACAGGTGTTGGAAGCTGAGCGGAATAGTCTGGAGTAGCGGCGGGCGTTCGCTTACGCCTATCACGCGACGGGTCATGGATGTTTTTCCTCTGGGTCGTTATCAGTTGTGTAAGCCTAAAGATATATGCTCAATGGATTTCAAGTTACAGCTAGGCGGCAAGGGCGTTAATCCCCAGGAGCTTATTTATAATAAGTGACTGGGGTTAGCACCCGCAGACAACAACGCTGTAGCTTGAAAGACGACGAGCATTAAAAAGCCGACTCATCAGTCGGCTTTATTTTTGTTTATTTGGTACCAAATATCTTGTCGCCCGCATCACCCAGGCCCGGTACGATGTAGCCCTTCTCGTTCAGGCATTGATCGATAGAGGCCGTATACAGCTCGACGTCCGGGTGCGCTTTCTCCAGCGCGGCGATCCCTTCCGGCGCGGCAACCAGCACCAGCACCTTGATGCTGTTGCAGCCGGCTTTCTTCAGCAGATCGATAGTGGCGATCATCGAGCCGCCGGTAGCCAGCATAGGGTCGACAACCAGTGCCAAACGCTCTTCGATGTTGGACACCAGCTTTTGGAAATACGGCACCGGCTCCAGAGTTTCTTCGTCACGGTAAACGCCAACCACGCTGATACGTGCGCTCGGTACGTTTTCCAGTACCCCTTCCATCATGCCCAGACCGGCACGCAGAATAGGCACAACGGTAATTTTTTTCCCTTTAATCTGGTCTATTTCAACCGGGCCGCACCAGCCATCGATGGTGACTTTCTCTGTTTCCAGATCGGCGGTCGCTTCATAGGTCAGCAAACTACCCACTTCTGAGGCCAGCTCACGGAAGCGTTTGGTGCTGATATCATTTTCACGCATCAGGCCAAGCTTGTGTTTCACCAGCGGGTGTTTCACCTCAACGATCTTCATCATTTTTCTCCTATTAAGGTGGTTTACGGCCAAAAAAATCGCCGGATTATACCTCCTTTTGCCGACTGCGCCACCCACAATAGCCCGATCGGGATCAACAAAAGTTTGAATAACAGTATAGATGACGAAAAAGCGGAGCTGGTTCACAAGCCACTCGCAAACGTTTGCCTGCGCTGTTAGAATTGCCGCGCCTTATTCCGGAATCAATGCCGGAAGCACAGTATTCAAACCGCAAACCGTCGTGGGGATCGCGCAGTGACCGACAAAACCTCTCTCAGCTATAAAGACGCAGGTGTCGATATCGATGCTGGCAATGCATTGGTAGACCGCATCAAAGGTGTAGTAAAACAGACCCGCCGCCCGGAAGTGATGGGTGGTCTGGGCGGTTTTGGCGCCCTGTGTGCGTTGCCGCAGAAATACCGCGAGCCGATACTGGTTTCCGGTACCGACGGCGTAGGCACCAAGCTGCGTCTGGCGATGGACCTGAAACGACACGACACCATCGGCATCGATTTGGTCGCAATGTGTGTGAACGACCTGGTGGTTCAGGGCGCTGAGCCGCTGTTCTTCCTGGATTACTTTGCCACCGGCAAACTGGACGTGGACACCGCGGCCAGCGTGATCACCGGCATCGCCGAAGGCTGTAAGCAGTCTGGTTGTGCTCTGGTGGGTGGTGAAACCGCTGAAATGCCGGGCATGTACCACGGCGAAGACTACGACGTGGCCGGCTTTTGCGTCGGCGTGGTCGAAAAGTCCGAGATTATCGACGGCAGCAAGGTGCAGTCCGGCGACGCCCTAATCGCCCTGGGCGCTTCCGGCCCGCACTCCAACGGCTACTCGCTGGTACGCAAAATTCTGGAAGTCAGCAACACCGACCCGACCACTACCTTACTTTCAGGCAAACCGCTGGCGGACCACCTGCTGGCGCCGACCAAGATTTACGTGAAATCGGTGCTGGAGCTGATCGAGAAAATCGACGTGCACGCTATCGCCCACCTGACCGGTGGCGGCTTCTGGGAAAACATCCCGCGCGTGCTGCCGGAAGGCATGCAGGCCGTGATCGAAGAATCCAGCTGGCAATGGCCGGCCGTCTTCAACTGGCTGCAGCAAAACGGCAACGTCAGCCGTCACGAAATGTACCGCACCTTTAACTGTGGCGTGGGCATGGTGATCGCGCTGCCGGAAGAAGCCGTGGAATCCGCCATCGCATTGTTGACCGCAGCCGGTGAAAAAGCGTGGAAGATCGGTAAACTGACCGCTTCTTCTGACGAACAACAAGTGGTCATCAACGGATGAAAAAGATCGTGGTGTTGGTCTCCGGCCAGGGGAGTAATCTCCAGGCGCTGATTGACGCCTGCCAGCAGGGCAGAATTGCCGGCGAGATTGTGGCGGTGTTCAGCAACAGGGCGCAGGCTTACGGTTTGCAACGTGCAGAAGCGGCAGGTATTGCCGCTCATGCACTGGACGCCAAGGCCTTTGCCGACCGGGCCGCGTTTGACGTCGCCCTGGCGGATGCCATCGACCAATACCAACCGGACCTGGTGGTGCTGGCCGGTTACATGCGCATTCTCAGCCCGCAGTTCGTGCAGCGCTATGCCGGACGCATGCTGAATATCCACCCTTCCCTGCTGCCCAAATACCCTGGGCTGCATACTCACCGTCAGGCCATCGACAACGGCGACAGCGAACACGGCACTTCGGTGCACTTCGTGACCGAACAGCTCGACGGCGGCCCGGTGATCCTGCAGGCCAAGGTGCCAATCTTCCCCGGTGACGAGGAAGACGAGGTGGTTGAACGGGTACAGGCTCAGGAACATACCCTTTACCCGCTGGTGGTGAACTGGTTTGTCGAAGGCCGCCTGGCGATGCACGATAACGCCGCCTGGCTGGATGGCGAGCGCCTGCCCGAACAAGGGCATGCGGCAGACTAAAAAGCCAATCTTAACCCCTTCTAAACGGTGCCGCTCACGGCGCCGTTTTTTTTTCGCCGCAACCCATCGCCGACGTTATACTTGCCCACAGTGGCAACCGCCCCTATCTATAACGACATTGAGGAACCCCCATGTCCAGCACTACCAACGTCAGGCTACGCCCACTGGAACGGGATGATTTGACGTTTGTCCATCAGATGGACAACAACGCCAGCGTGATGCGCTACTGGTTTGAAGAACCCTATGAAGCCTTCGTAGAACTTTCCGATCTCTACGACAAACATATCCACGACCAGAGCGAACGCCGCTTTATCATCGAACACCAGGGTGCCAAGGTCGGGCTGGTGGAACTGGTGGAGATCGACCATATCCACCGCCGCGCGGAATTTCAGATCATCATCGACCCGACGCATCAGGGCAAAGGCTACGCCACTATCGCCGCCAAACTGGCGATGGACTACGGTTTCTCGGTACTGAACCTGTACAAGCTGTACCTGATCGTCGATAAAGAAAACCCGAAGGCAATCCACATCTACAGCAAATTGGGCTTTGAAGTCGAAGGCGAGCTGATTGACGAATTCTTCGTTAACGGTGAATACCGTACCGTGCTGCGCATGTGCATCTTCCAGCCGCAGTACATGGCGAAATTCAAAACCGCCGCCAGCGATCAACCTTTGGTTAAGTGACAATAAAAAACCCGCGAGAGCGGGTTTTTCAGGCGCTGCAGTTAACTCCATGCCCGTTTTATAAAAACGACTTCGATATACCGCTTACGCAAATTCGTGCGTTAATTGTAATTGGCGCTGCCGAAGTATTGTGTGCGACAAAAGTTACCGCACCAGCAGATGTTGAATAACAATTCATGATTAACGTCGGGTAAATAGTATCCAGTGACCACGCAATCGCCGCGCCAGAGGTTAATAATTTTGCTTTTATTCTCCCCGGCAGGAGTACACAAATACGTTTATCACTCTTTGCCAAATACCTGGCCCCTTCGATTGCTGAAGGATGAAATGTTAAACGATTTTAACTGGATGGGATCCGCTGCTCTTGCCCCTTCATTCTTCACCAGTTTATCTTCGGAGCTACCATCGTTGACGACAAGGGGTGAGACTTGAATTAATGACCGACGACCCGCCGCGTACTGGAAAATCTTGCCTGCGCGCTTGTTGCCCTCTTCTCGATAAGACCGTATCTCACTATGCATATTGGTATTTTTGACGTAAGAATTAAGTAGAAAACGGCTCCGAGGAGCCGTTTCTGTGTATATCAGGTCCAATCTTCATAACCGCTGTCATGGATCCAGACAATGCCGCCAGGGCATTCCTCTGTCAGAAACCAGAATCCGTCGAAGGCATCGGCATCCATTTCTTCTTGATTTTTAGGAAACCTCTCGCGATACAGTGCAATCTGCTCAGCGACACTTCCCTCCAAGAATTTGCCTCGGCTGGCCAGCTTGATCTTCCCGTCCTCGAGTAAACGTTGAAGAAACGCAAAGAAATATTCTTTTTTCTCTTCAAAAGGGAAGGCATCATTCCAAATGTCCTCATCTGGGCAACTCCCCCCCCAAAGCGCATCAATGGCCATTCCTTCCAACGTATATGCTCTTTCTTCATATAATGAATCTGAGATTATTGGTTTCATTCTAATCACCTGAATTTTATTTCAACTTTCTTTACTTTCTGCCCTACAGCGTCTCCAACACTTGATTTGCCAACTATATCAATAGTCCAGCGCGCCTTTGTTTGCTCCTTGCTATCTGAATACTCCCTCAGATTGATAGTGACACCATCTTTCTTTGCAAAGTAAACCATGCCCTTCGGGGTTTTCTTCTCTTCCAATGGCACGGCTCCTGCCAGCGATTGGGCGTAGTCGATGATTTCTTGTCTTGACAGTTTTTCCGTCGCAAAAACTTTGGTCGTTCCGTATTTATTGCTCCAGCCCTCGCCCAAAACTTGAGCTATAGACTTACCAAAAACTGTTACGCTACCATCTGGCTGCGTTTTATCGAAAAGTTTAACCAGTTGGTCAGTATTAGCCTTCTGCATGTCCCGCAGATAATCTGCCGTTTTAGTCGACAAATTCGCCCCAACAGCCATTTCTTCTTTGATAAAATCGGCAACTGGCTGAGTGTTGAACGTTTTTGTTTTGTATAATTCATCGGAAGCGTTCACCAGCTATCGGCTCAACTTCCTCACACTGTCTTCGGTTTTACCCAGAATCAATGTGCTGCCGGTAGTTACGGCGCCCGTACGAATAATGGCCTCTGGTGCCACAATGTCCGCCGCAAAAATACCGGCTTGATTCAGACAAAGCGCGGGGTTGGTTTTACAGCCAGCAATCGCCAATCGTACAGCCAGAACCAATTCTGGCGCAGCTCCCACCAGCGTCTTCCCTCCCGCAGTAAGTACCAGACCGCCGCCACCAACGGTCGCCACTATTGCGGCAGCTTCTCGGCGAGCCACAACACGTTTTGCTGCAGCAACATCGCCTTTATCAGCGGCCAAAATATCTTTCTGATTATCCAGCGCATACTGCAAACGGTAAAGCTGGCGTTCCTTTTCATTGAGGTTAGCGGGTTCAAACAGCGTGCTCTGCATCACGACCCCGGCCAGCTCCGCCGCCAGCGGGAAAATCTTGCTCTGCACGCCTGTTACCCTCTTCTCGATAAGACCGTATCTCACTATGCATATTGGTATTTTTGACGTAAGAATTAAGTAGAAAACGGCCCCGAGGAGCCGCTTCTGTGTATATCAGGTCCAATCTTCATAACCGCTGTCATGGATCCAGACAATGCCGCCAGGGCATTCCTCTGTCAGAAACCAGAATCCGTCGAAGGCATCAGCGTCCATTTCTTCTTGATTTTTGGGAAATCTCTCGCGATACAGTGCAATCTGCTCAGCGACACTTCCCTCCAAGAGTTTGCCTCTGTTGGCTAACTTTATTTTCCCATCCTGCATAAGTCGATGTAGGAGTTCTAAAAAATAAGCTTTTTTCTCTTCATACGACATTGCAGCTTTTTCAAAGTTGTCAGCTCTCATGGCTGACCACACCGTACCAATAGATGTTCCTTCTAGTTCATCACTAAACAGCTTGTATTCTTCATCGCTATACAGCATATGGAAACCTCATCGTAACTTTATTTCAATTCTCTTTTTAACCTTTCCTTGCAGGGCCTCTAGACTTTCGTTGCCAATAATATCAATAGTCCAGCGCGCCTTTGTTTGCTCCTTGCTATCTGAATACTCCCTCAGATTGATAGTGACACCATCTTTCTTTGCATAATAAACCATGCCCTGCGGGGTGTTTTTCGCTTCCAAAGGCACGGCTCCTGCCAGCGATTGGGCGTAGTCGATGATTTCTTGTCTTGACAGTTTTTCCGTCGCAAAAACTTTGGTCGTTCCGGACTTGTTGCCTCCCCCCTCGCCCAGCACCTGCTCAAACTGCTGGCCAAACACGCTCAGCTTACTTTCGCTCTGTTTCGGGTCAAATACTTTAACCAGCTGATCGGTGCTGGTCTTCTGCAGCGCCTGCAGTTTTTCTGCCGTCTGCGCCGACAGTCTGGCGTCGGTCGCCGTTTGCGCTTTTACCAAATCCGCAACAGGTTGGGTGTTGAACACTCGGCTCTTCAGCGATTCATCAACGGTTTTCACCGTTTGCTGCGCCAGTGTTTTCGCCGCGTCTGCCGTCTTGCCGACAACCAGCGTGCTTCCGGAGGCGATGGCTCCGGTGCCGATTTCCGCACTGATACCCGCCAGCACCGCATGGCTGACGGCCTTGCCAGGTAACCCCAGAATATCGCCGTTATCGCCAATAAGATTTGCTCCCTCGGCGTTAATCTGGTTGCCGAGGTTGATCAGCAGCGCGTTGGTCAAGTTGTCTTTGAAGCTGCCGCCGTTGGTGGCGGTATTCAGACTTGAACTGATGACCGACTGCCCCGCTACACGCTGAACAATCTTGCGCCACCCTTCATCCTTTATCAGCGCTGGCAATCGCGCCTTGTCTGCCGGCACATTGGCGTCCAGCACTTGGTCAAAGCCCGCCAGTGCACCACCAATCGCCATTGCCGTCGCCGTCGCCTTGACCGTCTCGCTGCTGCCCAATGCTCTCAGGGTTTTTGACAGATTTCCCTGATTGTCAACCAGCTCCACAGCCACCTGCGATGCTAGCGACGTCATGCCGGCATAGACCGACCCATAGACTATCGACGAGGCAGATACCCCAGTCACGCCGGTCGCCGCAATGAGTAGCCGTAGGCAAAGTCAGGCTGCCGTTCAGGCTGCGGCTACGATGGCTACGGCTGAAATCGTCGTTACGCGCGGCGGACAGCGACCACTGTTCGGCAAGGTGTAGCGGGTTGTCCAGCGTCACGCCGGCATTCATCTGCCCGGTACCGGTGTTTTTCTGGCCGCTGTTGTCCGCCCCGGCGGAAACCGCGACGGGCCAACGCACAGAGCTGCGCTGCAGCACCACCCGTGAATACCCCGCATGCGCACCGGGCTGGATATCGATGCTCACCTGCTGCGAAGGCAAGCGGTTGAGCTGCTCCATGCCCTGTTCAATATCCCGCAGACTCAATACATCGCCGGCCATGCCGGGGAACGCCATGCCCAATGCCAGTTTGCTTTCGCCATCGAGAGTAATGGATTCGACCCGCCCTTCGCTGGCGCTGATGGTCAGCATACCGGTAGAAATATCTTGTTCTTGCAGATAGGCCTGCGAGGTGACATAGCCGCGTTGCAAATAGGCATTGGTGGTTTCACGCACCAGGCGATTGATGGCGCTCAACGTTAGGCAGCGCCCCTGGTAGGGTTTGGCCAGCCGGGTTTTTACCGACCAGGAAAGATGTTAGGCCCCCTGAAACTTAATCTGCCGCACAAGCTGGCAGGCTTCACCAGCGGCGGGAGGCGCCGGCAAGGGTAAGGCCAGCAGAGAAACGTTGTTTTGCAACGCCTCACGCTGCTGTTGTGCCTGCTCCAACAGCATTTTTTGCTGCTGAGTAATGCTGCCGCGATCGGCCGGGCTGGCTTGCTCGGCCGCCTGCGCAGAGCAAATCAGCCCGCCATAAACCAGCAACGCCACAACCTGGAATCCCTGCTTCCATACACACACTTGAAAACATCTATTTACGTTAATTTACACAAATTAGCGATTTATAAACATTTATCTCCTCAGTTCTATACGAATAAGTATTGTTTTTATTCAAACAAATGGCAGGGAGAGACTGCCCAGCAGGCAGTCGGAGTATTGCAGTCAAGCGGGAATAAAGAACTTTAAAGTCATAAAGGCGCAGCATGCTGCGCCCTACAATCAATCAACCATAGCGCCCGGTAATATAATCCTCGGTGCGGCGCTGGCGCGGTGAAGTAAAGATGTCGTCGGTGTCGTTGTACTCCACCAGCCGCCCCTGATGAATAAAGGCGGTGTAGTCGGAGACGCGTGCCGCCTGCTGCATGTTGTGCGTCACCAGCACCACGCTGTACTGCTGCTTCAGCGCGGAAATCAGCTCTTCAATGGTCAATGTGGAGATCGGATCCAACGCCGAGGTCGGCTCATCCAGCAGCAGCACTTCCGGCTCGATGGCTATCGCCCGTGCAATCACCAACCTTTGCTGCTGGCCGCTGGAAAGACGAAACGCGTTCTCGCGCAGCCGGTCTTTGACCTCGTGCCACAGCGCGGCGGCACGCAGCGAACGCTCCACCGCCTCATCAAGGATCCGTCGGTCACGCACGCCCTGCAGACGCAGGCCGTAAACCACGTTTTCATAAATCGATTTCGGGAAAGGGTTCGGCCGTTGGAAAACCATGCCGACCCGCCGTCTTAACGCCGCAACGTCGATTTGCGCGCCGCCAATGCTTTGACCGTTCAGTTGCAAATCGCCTTCAATCCTGCAGTTGTCCACCAAATCATTCATACGGTTGAAACAGCGCAGCAGCGTGGATTTGCCGCAGCCGGACGGGCCGATCAGCGCCGTCACCCGGTGCTTGGGAATACGCAGCGAGATATCGTGCAGCACCTGTTTTTCGCCATAAAACAGGTTGAGGTCGTTTACCGCCAGCGCGGTATGTTCATCATCAAGGTGCTGGACATCCAACCGGGGCAAACTGCCTGGCGTCATCAAACTCATTAGGCACTCCCCAGGAATAACATCGTTGTTACTGCGACCATGCTCTGTACCGCTCCCTCAGCGAATGGCGAATACCCATCGCCGCCAGATTCAAGCCCACGACAATCGCCACCAGCAGGAAGGCGGTGGCGAACACCAGCGGCCGGGCGGCCTCCACGCTCGGGCTCTGGAAGGCCATATCGTAGATCTGGAAGCTCAGGTGCATAAACTTCCGCTCCAGATGCAGATACGGGAAAATATCATCTACCGGCAGCACCGGCACGGATTTCACTACCCCCACCAGCATTAATGGTGCCGTCTCCCCGGCGGCGCGCGCCACCGCCAGGATCAGGCCGGTCATCATCGCCGGTGCAGCCATCGGCAACACAATACGCCACAGCGTTTCCGCCCGGCTGGCGCCCAGCGCCAACGAGCCCTGACGCAACGAAGCAGGAATGCGCGACAACCCCTCTTCGGTAGCGACAATCACCACCGGCAACGTCAACAGCGCCAGCGTCAAGGCCGCCCACAGCACGCCCGGCGTGCCAAAGGTCGGGTTAGGCAACGACTCCGGGTAGAACAGCTGATCGAGCGTGCCGCCAATCATATAGACGAAGAAGCCAAGGCCAAACACGCCATAGACAATCGACGGTACGCCGGCCAGATTAACCACGGCAATGCGGATCAGCCGCGTCAGCAGATTATTGCCTGCGTATTCATGCAGGTAAACGGCGGCAATCACGCCAAACGGCATCACCACGATCGACATCAGGATCACCATCAGCACCGTGCCGAAAATCGCCGGGAATACGCCGCCTTCGGTATTGGCCTCTCGCGGGCTGTCGCTGAGGAATTTCTTCACCTGTTCGCCCCAGTGCACCAGCTTTTGCGTGGTATTCATCGCGTTGGGGTACCAGGCATCGCGCACCTGGCTTAGCGCAATGGTATGGGTCTGGCCGTGCATGTCACGCAGTAACAGCGCATCGCGGTGGCGATCGCGGTTCAAACCTTCCAGACGATCGGAAAGCAGTCGATATTGACGTTGCAGTTCCAGCCGCTCGGCGTTGATTGACGCCTGTGCGCGGGCGTCTAGCTTATCTTCCCGCTGTAAGCTTTTCTCTCGCAGACGCAGCGTATCGAACCGCTGGTTAATGCGCGCCATATCGCGAAACTGAATATCATGGGCCTGACGCGAAAGCGCGGCAATCTGCGGCAAACGCTGCAGCAGCGCCTGGCTAAGATTGCGGCCGGTCAACGGCTGACCATCCTCCAGCATACCGGCCAGATAACCGTAAGCGGTGCCGTTGTTATTACGTTCCAGCACCAGCAGATCGCGCGGCGTGCTTTGGCGAACAATGTCACCGGTCAGCAGCGTACGGAAGTCTTGTCCTTCGCTCTCGCGGTTGCCCACCTTGATCAGATAGCGCTCAAAACTCTGCGCATTTCCCGGCGGCAGTGCGATACCGGACTCCAGCAGTTGCCGACGCGGAATGCTTTGCTGCTGATACAGCTCGCCGATCATCGTCACCGGCCCTGCGGCACTCTGGTTGAGCTCAAACTGATAGACCGGGCTCGGCCAGAAATAGCGCATCCCCTGTCCGGCCAGCAGCAGCATGATGCCGATCAGCGCCAACAGGCTGACGGCCACCGACCCGGCGGTCAGCCAGATCCACGGCGAACCGCTCTTCGCCCAGCGCTTCATGGCGCCTCCTGGTTCAGGGTATAGCGCTCACGCAGCCGCAGTCGGATCGCCTCCGCCAGCGTGTTGAAGACAAAGGTGAAAATAAACAGCACCAGCGCAGTCAGGAACAGCACCCGGTAATGGCTGCTGCCAGCGACCGCTTCCGGCATTTCTATGGCGATATTGGCCGCCAGGGCACGCAGGCCCTGGAACAGGCTGCCGTCGATAACCGGCGTATTTCCGGTCGCCATCAGCACAATCATGGTCTCCCCCACCGCACGGCCAAAGCCAATCATCAGCGCCGAGAAAATGCCGGCGCTGGCCGAAGGCAGCACCACGCGTATCACGGTTTGCCACTGGGTCGCCCCCAACGCCAGCGACCCTTGGCTCAGGGTTGCCGGTACGCTGAACAACGCGTCTTCCGCCAGCGAGAAAATAATCGGCACTAACGCAAAGCCCATCGCCACGCCAACCACCAGCGCATTGCGCTGGTCATAATCATCGCCCAGCCAGAAATGCAGCGGCTCGCCAAACAGTTTCACTTCCAGCCAGGGCCCCACGCTAAACGCCAGCCAGACGGTCAGTACAATCAGCGGCAACAGGATCAGCAGATCGACGCCCGGCGGCAGGCGCCGCGGGGCAAACCGGTTCATCAGCGCACCGCATGCCAGCACCACCGCCGCCAACAGCAAGGGAAGCGACAACACCGCCAGCAGATAATATTCAATCACCGGCGCCAGCCAGATGCCCGCCACCAGCCCGATCACCACCGTCGGTAAAGCCCCCATCACCTCAATCGCCGGTTTAATCACCCGCCGCAGTCCGGCCGACATGAAATAGGCGGTATAAACTGCCCCGGCCAGCGCCAGCGGAATGGCGAACAGCATGGCATAGGCCGCGGCCTTGAAGGTGCCAAAAATCACCGGCATCAGGCTGAATTTGGCCTGGTAGCTGTCCTCACCAGAGGTGGATTGCCAGACGTAAGCCGGTTCGGGGTAATTCTCGTACCACACCTTATGCCAAAGCGAGCGCCAGGTGACGTCGGGATAAGGGTTGTCGATCGCATAATGTTGCCAGCCCTGTGCCGTTTCCAGCAGCAGGCCATCACCGCGTGGAGCAAACGCCATCTGCTGTACCCCGGCGCTCAGCCTGCCGTTCAACAGTGGCTGCGGCTGGATGCTGGAAAACAGCGAGAAACCGCCGTCCGGTCTCAGGGTGGCGAACACCCGGCGATAAGGTTCGGCCACCAGCAAATCCTGCGGCTCGGACTGGTGGTCGAAATGCTGCACCGGCGTCAGTTGCCAGCGCCGATCTTTTTCAACATCAAACCATTCGCGTACGCTGCCGTCAGGCGCTTCGATCAGCAACGCGCTGCCGCCAGGCAACGCCGTCAGCTGATAAGGAGAATGTTCGCCAAGCGTACGCGTTTCTTTTAGCTGCAGCTGCGTGTCGTTAATTTGGTAGCGCGCCAGCCGATTCCCCGCCAGCAGATACAATTGGCGACCGTCGGGCGTCAACACCAACTGCTGCACCGCACTGTCCAACGTGATCTCACTTAGCTGCGGCGGGTGGTCGCTGCCGAAACGGCCAAACACCAAACGACGATCTTCGGTAACACCGGCCAGAAGGTACTGCCCACGGCGTGCTTCAGCCAACGTCAGCAGCGTTAATGCTCGCCCCTGTTTATCCAACGTCAGCGGTCGTTGCCCAAGCGGAAACAACCACTGCGGTGCCGACGCCCCGGCTGCTGCGAAGTCCGCGCTGGCGACAATAAACCGGCCGTCGGCCTGTGCCAAAGCAAACAGATCGCGTTCGCCAGCCGCCTGAGTCAGCAGCGTCGGTTTGGCCAGCAGCGTCTGTTGCGTCAGAGGATGGGCGTTCTGCTGCGTCAGAGGATAGAACTGCCCCTGCCCTTGCGCATCGATGCGGTAACCTATCCGCTGCTGCACATCCATACCCAGCGCCAGCGCAGGTGCAGAGGCACTGATCGTCAGCGGTTTCACCTGCCCCATTGCCGCCGGTTTAAACAGCGGCAGCACCGCAAACAGCAGGTAAACGAAGATCAGCATCAGCGTCATCAACACCAGCAGCCCGCTGACGGTAACCGCCGCCTGAACGCTACGGTCGATGCGCGCGCGCAGGCGATCCCGGGGATGTTGGTTTACCGTAGTTTGTGCCATGTCTCTCGCTGTCGCTGATGTAAGCAGGCTTGCGCCATAGAATAACCGGGCATCTTATGTCAGTTTTGTGACGTTTGCATGACAAAGTTGCCTGCCGCCAATATCGAATTTAACGCTATTCATTAGCATTATTAACCCTATATATTGCTGAAAAATGATGATTAAGCCGATCATCTGTAGAGATATTTAGCATTATTGTCTTCATTTTATATTGCTCCGACATGTTCAACGCCCCGAACGCCGCAGAGAATATTTTTACGCCTTAAAATGCCTCGCCCCAAGGTAATGGATATGTTGGACTTTCCTGTCAATCTCTCGCAATAATGATGAAGGACACTAGAGCGGCATCCGGGCGCTGCGTCCCGGATCCTTTTCTAAAATTGAACTGGAGTGGCAATGGGTCAGGAAAAGCTCTACATCGAAAAAGAACTAAGCTGGTTATCCTTTAATGAACGCGTGTTGCAGGAAGCCGCAGATAAGAGCAATCCCCTGATTGAGCGCATGCGTTTTCTGGGCATTTATTCCAATAACCTTGACGAGTTCTATAAGGTCCGCTTTGCCGATCTCAAACGACGCATTCTGATCAGCGAAGAACAGGGCTCTGGCGGCGCTTCACGCCATCTGCTGAAAAAGATCCAGGCCAAGGTATTAAAAACCGATCAAGAATTCGACAGCCTGTATAACGATTTGCTGCTGGAAATGGCACGCAACCAGATCTTCCTGATCAACGAACGCCAGGTGTCGGAAAACCAGCAAATCTGGCTGCGGCAATACTTTAAACAGCATCTGCGCCAGCACATCACGCCGATCCTGATCAACAATGAAACCAACCTGGTGCAGTTCCTGAAAGACGATTACACCTATCTGGCGGTGGAGATTATCCGCGGTACGCGTATCGATTACGCGCTGCTGGAGATCCCGTCCGACAAGGTACCGCGCTTCGTCAACCTGCCGCCGGAAGCCCCTCGTCGCCGCAAGCCGATGATCCTGCTGGATAACATTCTTCGCTACTGCCTGGACGACATCTTCAAGGGCTTCTTCGATTACGACGCGCTCAACGCCTATTCGATGAAAATGACCCGCGATGCGGAATACGATCTGGTTACCGAGATGGAATCCAGCCTGCTGGAACTGATGTCTTCCAGCCTGAAGCAGCGCCTGACTGCAGAGCCGGTGCGCTTTGTTTATCAACGCGACATGCCCAATGAAATGGTGGAACTGCTGCGCGGCAAGCTCGGTATTTCCAACTATGATTCTGTCATTGCCGGCGGCCGTTACCATAACTTCAAAGACTTCATCGGTTTTCCGAACGTCGGCAAGGCCAACCTGGTGAACAAACCGCTGCCGCGCCTGCGCCATACCTGGTTCGAAAAATTCCGCAACGGGTTTGACGCCATTCGCGAGCACGACGTGCTGCTTTACTACCCGTACCACACCTTTGAACACGTGCTGGAGCTGGTGCGCCAGGCGTCGTTCGACCCCAGTGTGCTGGCGATCAAAATCAATATTTACCGCGTGGCAAAAGACTCGCGCATCATCGAATCGATGATCCACGCCGCCCATAACGGCAAAAAAGTCACGGTGGTGGTGGAGTTGCAGGCGCGCTTTGATGAAGAGGCCAATATCCACTGGGCCAAGCGCCTGACGGAAGCCGGGGTGCACGTTATTTTCTCCGCGCCTGGCTTGAAAATTCACGCCAAACTGTTCCTGATCTCACGCCGTGAAGGCGACGAGATTGTGCGCTATGCTCATATCGGCACCGGTAACTTTAACGAGAAAACCGCGCGCATTTACACCGACTATTCATTGCTGACCGCCGATTCGCGCATCACCAACGAAGTACGCCGGGTGTTCAACTTTATCGAAAACCCGTACCGGCCGGTCACCTTCGACAACCTGATGGTGTCGCCGCAGAACTCGCGTCTGAAACTGTATGAGTTGATCGACAACGAAATTGCCAACGCCGAAGCCGGGCTTCCGGCCGGCATTATGCTGAAAATCAACAATCTGGTGGATAAAGGGCTGGTAGATCGGTTATATACCGCCTCCGGCGCCGGCGTAAAAATCCGCCTGTTGGTGCGCGGGATGTGTTCTTTGATTCCCAACCTGCCGGGGATCAGTGACAATATTCAGATAATCAGCATCGTCGACCGCTATCTGGAACACGATCGGGTTTACGTTTTCGAAAACAAAGGTGACAAACTGGTTTATCTGTCCTCTGCCGACTGGATGACCCGTAACATAGATTACCGCATCGAAGTCGCGGTCTCGCTGCTGGATCCAACGCTGAAACAACGGGTTCTGGATATTCTGGAAATCCTGTTCAGCGACACGGTCAAGGCACGTTACCTCGATAAAGAACTGAGCAACCAGTACGTGCCGCGCGGCAACCGCCGCAAAGTCCGTTCTCAGGTTGCCATTTACGAGTATTTAAAAGCTCTGGAACAACCAGGACAGTAGGCCAGCAACTATGCCGCTAAAAAGCACTGCAACGAACAAACCGCAGGAAATCGCTGCCATCGACCTCGGGTCGAACAGCTTCCACATGGTGATTGCCCGCGTCGTCAATGGCGCCTTACAGGTATTGGGGCGTTTAAAACAGCGGGTCCACCTCGCCGATGGATTGGACAGCAACAATGTGCTCAGTGAAGAGGCAATAGAACGCGGCCTGGCCTGCCTGGCGCTGTTCGCCGAACGGCTGCAAGGCTTCCCGGCGGATAACGTCACCATCGTCGGTACCCACACCTTGCGCCAGGCGGTGAACGCCGAGGTATTCCTCAAGCGCGCAGCCAAAGTGATCCCCTACCCGATCGAAATCATCGCCGGGCAGGAAGAGGCTCGCCTGATCTTTATGGGTGTGGAACATACCCAACCGGAAAAAGGCCGCAAGCTGGTGATCGACATCGGCGGCGGTTCTACCGAGCTGGTGATCGGCGAAGATTTTGAACCCCTGCTGGCGGAAAGCCGCCGCATGGGCTGCGTCAGCTTCGCCCAACAGTTCTTCCCGGGCGGAGAAATCAGCAAAAACAACTTCAAACGCGCACGCCTGGCGGCGGCACAGAAGCTGGAAACGCTGGCCTGGCAGTACCGCATTCAGGGCTGGCAATATGCTCTGGGCGCGTCGGGCACCATCAAGGCCGCGCACGAAGTGCTGGTGGCAATGGGCGAAAAAGATGGCCTGATCACCCTCGAGCGACTGGAAATGATGGCGGAACAGGTGCTGCAGTTTAAAAATTTCAGCGCAATGAGCCTGCCGGGGCTGTCGGAAGACCGCCAGTCGGTGTTTGTGCCGGGGTTGGCAATCCTGTGCGGCGTGTTCGATGCGTTGGCGATCCGCGACCTGCGCCTTTCCGACGGTGCGCTGCGCGAAGGCGTGCTGTATGAGATGGAGGGCCGTTTCCGTCATCAGGACATTCGCAGCCGTACCGCCAAGAGCCTGGCCGATCACTACAATATCGACCGCGAGCAGGCCAAACGGGTGCTGGATACCACTGAGCTATTGTATGCGCAGTGGATGGCGCAAAATACCAAGCTGGCGAACCCGCAGTTGGAAGCCTTGCTGAAATGGGCAGCGATGTTGCACGAAGTGGGGTTGAGCATCAACCACAGCGGCATGCATCGCCACTCGGCCTACATTCTGCAAAACACCAACCTGCCGGGCTTCAACCAGGAGCAGCAGTTGCTGCTGTCGGCGCTGGTACGCTTCCATCGCAAGGGTATCAAGCTGGAAGAATTGCCGCGCCTGAACCTGTTCAAGAAAAAGCATTACCTGCCGCTGATCCAACTGTTGCGTCTGAGTACCCTGCTCAACAACCAGCGCCAGTCGACCACCACGCCGGAAACGCTGCGCCTGAGCACCGACGATAACCACTGGACGCTGCGCTTCCCGGCCGGTTATCTGGCGCTGAACAACCTGGTACAACTGGATCTCGAACGTGAACAAGCCTATTGGAACGACGTCGTGGGCTGGAAACTGATTTGCGAAGAGGAAGGTTCGCAAGACGAGCAGCGCTCGGCCTGAGTCTGTCGCCCCCGTACTGCGGGGGCGACAATCAATTCTGTTCTGATAGCAACGTCACCAAGGGTTGCGGTTCGCCGACGAAATACCCCTGCATATAGTCTACGCCCACCCCTTTCAATGCGACCAACTGCTCCATGCTTTCTACGTATTCCGCCACAATGGTCAAGCGCTTCATTCGCGCGACTTTACAGATAGAGGCAATCACCTGGAAATCCACCGCGCTGGTCAGCATGTCACGTACAAAGCTGCCGTCGATTTTCAGCATATCAACCGGCAACATCTTGAGCCGATCGTAACCGGCATAACCGGTGCCGAAATCATCCAGAGCAATGCGGCAGCCCATTTCACGCAGCGCCTGCAGGTTGGCGCCGGCGTAATCCGTATTCTGCAGCAGATGCGACTCGGTCACCTCCAACGTCAGTTGATACGGTTCGATGCGATACTGCTGCAACAGGTTGTCTACATCCTGGCTCAGCATCGGTCGGCACAGCGAAGAGGGCGTCAAATTCACCGCAAAGCGTGCACTGGGCAGATCGATACGGTGCTGGTCCATAAACTTCAACGTATTGCGCAGCACCCACAAATCCAGCCGATAAGCCAGGCCAAACTCATGCGCCACCGGCAGAAAATCATTCGGCGATACTGTGTTCCCCTGATCGTCGCGCATACGCAGCAGAATCTCATAATAACGATCACCTCGCAGGCCCACTATCGGCTGCGCCATTAAGATAAAGCCGTCGTTATCCAGCGAACGTTGTACCCCATGCAAGAGCGCCACCTTGCGTTTGACTTCATCCTGCACCAAATTGCCGCTGCTCTGCACATTCTCCGGCTTACCGCTGGTCAGCGACACTTCCGCCAACGCGCTAAGCTCCCCCAGCAACTGGTAGAGGTGTTCAAAATCGGGCAGCACGCTGCAATACCCTAATCCCAGCGGGGGATGCAGCGGCAAACCGTTCCAGATCAGGCGGAATTTTTCCAACGCGCGGTAAATCGCTTCGACCTTTTCTTCGCTATTGTCCGCATCCACTCGCAGCAACAAGTCATAGCCCGGCAGATGATAAACCCCTTCACCAGGGGCCAATACCTGATGCAGCAGCGCCGCCAGTTGCTGTTTGAAACGAATACGAAGCTGCATGCCATAGTTACGGCTCAGCAAATCCAGTTCGCTGACGCGCAGGAAACACAGGGTTGAAGGCGGAGACTGAGCCAGATCGCGCTTGAGGGCACGCAGGTTCGGCAGGCCAATTACCGGATCTTGCAGCGAGGCACTTTGTGCCCTGGCATGGCTTAACCGTTGGTGAGTATTGAGCGCCGACATCAGGAAAATGCATAGGGTGAACACCACCATCATCGAAGAGATGACCGCCAGGTTATGCAACAGGTTGTCGGGTTGTGAAGCGCCGGGATAATGAAAAAACAGCACCAACAGAGTGGCAGACCAGATAAGGCAGTTGAATTGATAGCCAAAACGCATCGCACCGTAGAGCATTATCGGCAGCAGTAAGACCAGTCCGTACCCCCCGAGCAACAGGGGAATGGCTTCTTTGGCGTGATGGGACAGCACCGCCACCATCCCCACCAGCACCAACAGCCACAGCGACAGCTCTTTTTTATCGACGTTTGGCGCCATTTCACGACCAAAGCGTCGCCAGAGCGTCAGGGCAAAACGGGGTTTATTCAAGATGCGCAACATGATGTAGAGCAAGGGCATGGCGGAGAGACAGCCCAGCAGCAGCGCTTGAAAATTAACCAGCGCCATCAGGTAGCTGTTATCGCCGGGCATCATCCCGAGTTCGTCGGGCAACCGGGCAAAGGCGACCAGCAGCTTCAGGCCGAAGACAAACAGCAATGCCGGTAGCACCACCAGCCAGATTAGCCGCTCCTTCACCAGCGCCGCGCCACCCGGGGCCGCACACCAACGGCGTTGCGTTTGCCTGCGATACCCCAGCCAACACAGGCTCAGGCAAGACAGGTACAGCAGCGTCACCAGCAAGCCACTTTCCAGCCCCAGCCGGTGGGCGTAACGCAGCATGATGGCGAGGGCAATACCCGGCAGCGCCCGCCAGTCGTAGACCATCAACAGTGCAATACAGGCAGTGAGCGGTAGATAGAGCAGATAGACTTTGCCTTCAGGCAGCATTATCCGCGGCGATAGCCAACCTGCGAACGGGATCAATAACAGGCTCCAGAGGAGGGGACACCCCCACCAGCGCTCGCGTAAATGCTTCCAGAATATTGGCTTGATCATAAAAATAACGAGTCCGTCAGGGCGTAATTCCATTCACGCGTTCGGGTAACAAGGCAGGTTCCTTTTCGTACCTCTATCCATTCATGAGGCAAGCTGAAAGTATCATATGCGACAGGAGAATGGCGGAAATTTTAGGCGCCAGGCGGGGGTGAGGCTTGACTCCGATCAACCAAAGAGGAAAAGTTGGGTAAAAATGTGTAAGCCTATTTTTTGTCTCATCTTAAGCTGCTGATCCGACAGATAAAGCCAAACTTAAGCTAAACAGGGGCGAGATACCGGGTTTTGCTGCCCGGAAATAAATAGACAATATTTGTCATCAATGGCTAGAATTCCGTTTACACTCTATCGGCCTGCATCAGCGTTCAATATCTCTATAAATTTCAAGTGGCCGCAGCACGGCCAGCGTGAAAGATGGCGGGCATAACACAGGAAACCGGCATGCCGGGTGATATATGCGTAGAAAATCCACCGGACAGATGACCAAAATAGTGCTGTTTGTCAGCTTTATCATTTTAGTCGGCCGTCTGCTGTATGCCGCGGTCGTCGCGGTGCCCCACCATCAGGAAAAAAAACTCGCCCCTCAGCAAAGCACCACTGAGATGAGCGACGAAAACCGGGACACCACTCCCTGAACTCACAGATTCAAGTTATCCCGCAGGGCTTGCGAATAGTTAAGCAGCCTGCCGTCGGCCAGTATCTCGGCGCGCCAGACCCCTTACTTATTCCTCAGCAACTGCTCCCATTTCATAAAAATGACGCCTGCATTCACTATGCTCTATCTAGTCCAGAGTGGGTCTTAACGATCACTGAGTGCCAGTAAGGAAGACCATGTCAGCTGCAACACATAACGTTAAAAAAGTCGCTGAGTACCGCCAGCGCATTCTTTCTCTGCTGTTAAACAATAAAGATCTGGTCGATGGCATTCTCGGCCGGCCAGGGGATGAGAACGCCCTCAGCAAAAGCGAGCTGCTAAACCAGACGGCAGAAATCACCGGCCTGCTGGACGACATGCACGCCGCTGACCTGGCGGACCTGCTGGAAGCGCTGCCCCAAGACGAGCGACTGGCACTGTGGCGGCTGGTGGGGAACGCCAAACGCGGTCAAACGCTGGTGGAAGTTGCCGAGCCCGTGTGGGACAGCCTGATCGAAGAGATGAGCGACAAGGACCTGCTCAAAGCGATCAAGACGCTGGACGTCGATGAACAGGCCTATTTGGCACAATACCTGCCGCGTAACCTGATGGGCCGCCTGTTGACCTCCATGGAACCGGATCAACGCGCACAGGTGCGCGAGATGATCCACTACGGCAAGGACACCGTCGGCTGGATGATGGATTTTGAACTGGTCACGGTACGCCCCGACGTCACTATCGGTGCCGTACATCGCTTCTTGCGCCTGCGCAAAACCATCCCAGAAGCCACCGACAAGCTCTTCGTCACCGATCGTAAAAATACTCTGCTGGGCGAACTGCCGCTCACCGCCGTGCTGCTTAATGACCCGGAAACCCTGGTCCAGACGGTCATGGACAGCGACCCTACCAGCTTCCAGCCGGATGACAAGGCCGAAGCGGCAGCCAGCGCATTCGAACGTTATGACCTGATCAGCGCCCCGGTGGTCGACGCCAAGGGCAAGCTGATGGGCCGTTTGACCATCGAAGAGATCGTCGACGTGGTCAATGAAGAAAGCGACAGCAACCTGCGCCGCATGGGGGGCTTAAGCCCGGAAGAAGATGTGTTTGCCCCGGTCAGCAAGGCGGTGAAAACCCGCTGGGCGTGGCTGGCCATCAACCTGTGTACCGCGTTTATCGCCTCGCGCGTCATCGGTCTGTTCGAACACACCATTTCACAACTGGTGGCGCTGGCGGCGTTAATGCCGATCGTCGCGGGGATCGGCGGCAATACCGGTAATCAGACCATCACCATGATCGTACGCGCGCTGGCACTGCACCAAATTGAGGTCGGCAACATTTCCCGCCTGATGTTCAGAGAACTGGGGGTAGCCATTATCAACGGCGTGGTCTGGGGCGGCATCATGGGAGTCGTGACCTGGCTGCTGTACGGCGACTGGGCGATGGGCGGCGTCATGACGCTGGCGATGATCCTCAACCTGCTGGTAGCCGCGCTGATGGGGGTGGTGATCCCGATGACCATGCTCAAACTGGGGCGCGATCCGGCGGTAGGTTCCAGCGTATTGATCACCGCTCTGACCGATACCGGCGGCTTCTTTATCTTCCTCGGGCTGGCCACCTTGTTCCTGCTTTAAACCTCCAGAAGGCCGGCCCCGCGCCGGCTTTTGCGTTTGCTCACTAAAGCTGTCTGATTCAGTGGGTTTTATTGCCGCGCTGTACTACCCTTTGCCAATAAACTTTCCATCTCATTCGCGTCATGACCTCGTTCAGTGACAGATGCCAGAGTTAAGGGTTGTCTATGGATATCAGCGCACCGAATCATCTCATCACGCGTCAGGGCGCCTTGTTGACGCACAGCCTGCTGGCGGCGATGGCGGTATTTTTACTGGCATTGCTGTGCCTGACGCTGTCGAACGAATCCAGCCACTTTACCCCGCTGTGGTTCCCCACTGCCGCCATTATTGCCGTACTGTTCCGCCACTCGCCACGCCAATGGGGGTTACCGCTGCTGGTATGCGGGGTTGGCATCGTGGCCGCCAGCTTCACGCTGTTCGGCTTTAGCTGGTTCCCGGTAAAACTGACCCTGATCAACCTGCTGGAAGCCGTGGTCTGCACCCTGCTGTTGCGCCGCATGCTGCTGCAGGACGATCCGCTGAACAGCCTGGCCAGTTGGCTTAAATTTGTCGTCTGCGCGGTGATATTCACCCCTTTGTTCAGCGCCCTGCTGGCCGCCTGGTGGGTTCCCGCCCCGGGTCACCCTTTCTGGCACCCCTTCAGTACCTGGTTTATTTCAGAAGCTATTGGCGTCCTGTCGCTGACGCCCATCGGGCTGGTCTATCGCCGTCGCATGCTGGATACGCTGAATCTGTACACTCTGCTGCTGACGTTGATAGTCGCGCTGACCTTTAGCTATCTGGCGCTGAGCTACCTGCCCTTTCCGTTCACCTTCGTCATTCTGCCGCTGCTGTGGGCGGCAATCGCGCTGCCGCGGCTCGAGGCTTTCGTCATCTGCTTTTGCACCACGCTGATGATCACCGTGATGATTTCCATCGGGTTGCTGCATTTTCATGCGCCCACCGGTCCGTTCAGCGATATCGAGATTTACCTGCCGATCCTGTTGATTTTGATCCCGGCGCACTCGATGGCCATGGTGATGCACGCCTTCCGGGTGGAGAAACAGCATATCGTCGAGAGTGAAACTCGCTTTCGTAATGCGTTGGAATATTCGGCCATCGGCATGGCGCTGGTGTCGCCGCAGGGGAAATGGCTGCAGGTCAATCAGGCGTTGTGCAAACTGCTCGACTATACCCCGGAGGCTCTGCGGCGCCTGACTTTCCAGGAAATCACACACCCGGACGATCTGAACGCCGATCTGACGCAGCTGCACGATCTGCTCGATGGGCATATCAGCAGTTACACCCTGGAGAAACGCTATATTCGCAGCGACGGCGAGCACGTCTGGGCGCTACTGGCCGTATCGCTGGTGCGCGATGCCGAAGGGCTGCCGCTGTATTTTATTTCGCAGGTAGAAGACATCAGCGAATTGAAACGCACGGCCGCAGAGAACCATCGACTGATGGAGCGCATTACGCTGGCGAATAAAGTGGGCGGCATCGGCGTTTGGGAATGGATGATGCACGGCGAAGAGCTCACCTGGGACAAGCGTATGTTTGAACTTTACGACCTCAGCCCGGACCAGACGCCAACGTTTTCGCTATGGCGGACGCTGCTGGTACCGGAGGATCGTGAACGCACCGACCGTGAGATGGCCACATTGTTGAAGCGGCCGGGCCCCTTTGTTCTGGAGTTCCGACTGCTCACCCGCGAGGGAAAAGTGCGGCATATCCGCGGCCAGGGTAACGTTATTTTAGACGCTCAGGGTCTGCCGCTGCGCATGATCGGCACCAATATCGACATGACGGAAGTCCGTAATCTGACCGAAGCACTGCACGAAGAAAAAGAGCGCCTGCACATTACGCTCGATGCGATCGGCGAAGCGGTGATATCCACCGACGACGAAATGCACATTACCTTTATGAACCCGGTGGCCGAACAAATGTGCGGCTGGCCGCTCAGTCTGGCGATCGGCATGCCCGTCGCCGGCGTGGTTCGAATGACCAACGGCAAAGACGGTGAAGAGGTAGAAAACCCGATCCAGTGCTGCCTGCAGGAAAACCGGCAGCTGTCCCCAGACTATGCCCTGGTGCTGCATGGTCGCGACGGTCGCTGTTTTGACATCCAGCAGTCGGTATCACCATTGAAAACGATCGACGGCAACGTCATGGGCGCGGTGATGGTACTGCAGGATGTCACGGCCTCGCGCGAACTGATGCAGAAGTTGAGTTACAGCGCGTCCCACGATGCCCTGACCACGCTGCCCAATCGCACCAGTTTTGAAAAGCGCCTGAAGGCCGCTATTGCCAACGCCACTGAAAAACGACTGCAGCACGCGCTGGTGTTCCTCGATCTCGACCGTTTCAAGGCGGTCAATGACAATGCCGGCCACGCCGCGGGCGACGCGCTGTTGAAAGATCTTTCCCTGTTGATGCGGCACCATCTGCGTAACAGCGACTGTCTGGCCCGGCTTGGCGGCGATGAGTTCGGGCTGATCCTGTTCGACTGCACGCGGGAACAGGCCCAGTCGCTGATACAGCAATTGGTTAATCACATCAGCCAGCACCCGTTCTTTTGGGAAGGGAAGATTTACCACGTCGGCGCCAGTGCAGGCGTAACCCGTATTGATGCCGATGCCGGCAAGAGCAGCGAGCTGCTGGCGCAGGCGGATATTGCCTGTTATACCGCCAAGCATCGCGGACGTGGCCAGGTTTATCTCTATGAGGCGCGTCAAAAAATGATCCTGGAACGTCAGCATGAACTGCTGACGCGTCAGGAAGTGACGGACATCATCAACGATGGGCAATTGTTGCTGCATGTCAGGGCGGTCGCACCGCCAAAAACGCCGCTGGCGGTCTGTTTCTATCAGTTGAAACTGCAGGTGAGGGATCAGGACGGTCAGGCGCTGGCGAGCGACGATTTTATCTCCGCTGCCCGGCTATACGATCTGACGCAAGAGGTTGACCGCTGGATCATCGGGCAGATTTTGACGCAGCGCGCCCCTGATATTGCCCGCAAGGGGTTGTCCATCGCGCTGCCGCTGACAACCGACAGCCTGCTGGACGCCAGCTTCCAGGACGATCTGCTGGCAGCGCTGGACGCCTCCCCCTTGCAACCAGGAGCATTGCTGCTGGCGGTCGATGATGTGGTGGTGCTGGAGCACGCCGGTATTTGCAGGCCGTTCCTCCAGCAGTTGCAGCAACGGGGCTGCAAGCTGATCGTTAACGGTTTTGGGCACAGCCTCAACGCCTTTGACGAGTTGCATGGCCAAAAGATTGACTATATCCGCGTCGACGAACGCTTCATCACCAACGTGCACTGCAACCAGATGGACGAACTGATGGTGTCGATGCTCAATGGGGCGACGCATCGGGTGCACGCCCAAACGCTGGCCGGCCCGGCACACCAGCAGATAACGCTGAACACCCTGCAGGCGATTGGCATCGATCTGTCGGACGGCGACGCCATCGCACTGGAACAATCGCTGACGGAACTGCTCAGCGGCGGTTACTTTGGTATCCGCTAGTCGCCATTCCCAGCAACATCCCCCTGCCTTTCGAGCGGCGGCCTCGCCGCCGCATCTCATCCATTCTGCTTTTTTTGCTTAGCCCGCCTGAGGTTAGTGGTATAACTAACAGGTCAAAGTTAATCGCTTGCATAACACCTCGATACGGAAATCAGCATGCGAATTAATTTTTTCCTCTCTCAATACACCTAATTGTTCAGGGATGAATGGCTATGAAAAAAGAGTGGTTTGCCGCCAGAGAGCTGACCGGCATTGCAGGACTGCCCTCCTCGCCACAGGGCATCAATTTAATGGCCCGCCGCGAAGGCTGGATCAGCCGCCGGCGCAAAGGCGTGCAGGGCAAAGCGGTGGAATACCACATCAACAGCCTGCCGATCGGAGCGCGCAGCTTACTGATACTGCAAGAAGATCCTGCTGAATATCAGGTTGAACGCCAAGATCCGCTGGCAGTGTGGATTGAGTATTACCATCATCTGAGTGAAAGCGAGCGCGAGAAGGTACTGAGCTTCCTGATGCGCGAAGGAATAGACGGCCTGCTGACGCGCATTGCTGCCAAAGACTAGCCCGTCGCCGCTACCCGACAGCCTCCGTTGACGGCGCCCAGCCATCGTTATGCCACAGATGCAGCGTGGCGTAGGAACGCCAGGGTCGCCAGCTTTCAGCATAGCGCTCAATCTGGCGTGGCGTCATGCCGGGAAAACGCTGTTTGATCAGATAATCCCCCGCCAGGAACACGTCCGGCCACGACCAGGCTCGCATGGCGATATAGCTGGCGGTCCAACTGCCAATCCCCGGTAGCGCAGTCAGCGCCTTGATCCCCTGCTCAATATCCAGCACGTTCTCCAGTTGCAACCGCCCTGCGGTCACCGCCTGCGCAATACCGATTAACGCCGCCGCTCGTTTTAACTGCACCCCCAGCGGGCGTAGCGCCTCAGGCTGTAATCGCGCAATCTGTTCGGCAGTGGGAAAGACGTGGGTAATGCCACCGTAGGGCTGTTCCAGCGGGGTGCCCCAAAGTTCAGCCATCCGTCCGGCAAAGGTCGCCGCCATTTTGACGCTGACCAACTGCCCAAGCACCGCGCGGGTCGCCTGTTCGAATGCGTTGACGCAGCCCGGTAGCCGCAGGCCCGGCGCCTCGGCAGCCAACGGCCCCAATGCCTGAGCGATAAGGTCCGGCGCGGCGTCGAGATCAAACAGTTGGCGAGTGCGGCGCAGCACTTCCGTCGTCACCCGGCTCAGGGAAGGTGCAATTTCCACCCTTACCCGATTATGCGCCTCTTCCGGCTGCACGCTGACCCAGCCACGATATTCGATGCCGCCCTGAGTGATGGCTATCGCCCGCAGGTACTGTTGCCCCTCCACCCGCTCCACACCGCTCACCGCACGGGTTTGCAAAAAACCCAGCATGCGCGACCAGTCATAGGGCGGTCGATAGCCCAGATGAAACACCAGCCCGCTGGCGACGGTACGTTCGTTACGGCCACTGCTGCTGCGCAGTGCCGAGGGGACCAGCCGGTAGCGCGCCTTGAACAGTTCGTTAAAACGCCGCAGGCTGCCGAAACCGGCGGCAAAGGCCACCTCACTCAACGGCATATCAGTATCCGCCAGCAGGCGTTTGGCCTGCAACAACCGGTGCGACTGGGCATAATCAATCGGCGAGGCGCCAAACTGATCGGCAAAAATACGCCGCAGGTGGCGATCGGAAATGCCTAGCCGCGTTGCCAGTTGCTCGCAGCTGTGCTCCGACAGATACCCCTGCTCGATCAACTGCACCGCCACCTGAGCATAGCGATTGCCGAGATCGATCAATGCCAACCCCGGCGCCAATTCCGGCCGACACTTCAGGCAGGGGCGAAACCCCGCCAGTTCCGCCGCCGCCGCGCTCGGGTAAAAGGTGCAGTTTTCAATTTTTGGCGTACGGGCGCTGCACACCGGGCGACAATAAATACCGGTCGACGAAACGCCGACGAAGAAGCGACCGTCAAATTTGCGATCGCGCGCACTCAGTGCTTCATACAACGCCTGCTGTTGGTTTTTCATAGCCACGCTCGGGGTCAGTTTTTTGTGCATTATGCGACTCGATGGGTGCGCTGACGTGCGGGATTCGGACATTAAGTTAAGCATGCTAGCGCCGTCGCCGCTAAATTTTTCGTCAGTTAAGCGCTCTCAGATTGCCCAGGGGCCGAGTCTCGGGTAAAGTCGCCCCCCTTCATTGGCATGGGGATAGAGAAAAGACATGTTTATTGGATTTGACTACGGAACGGCCAACTGTTCCGTCGCAGTGATGCGAGAAAATGGCCCCGAGCTGCTGACGCTGGAAAACAACGAGCCCTATCTGCCGTCGATGCTGTGTGCTCCGACGCGCGAAGCCGTCAGCGAGTGTTTGCACCGCCACTGGCAGGTGCCGACCGCCAGCGAGGAAAACCAGCAACTTCTGCGCCGGGCAATCAACTATAACCGCGAAGAAGATATCCCGGTCGCCAGCGACAGCGTGCTGTTTGGCCTGCAGGCTCTGGCGCACTACGTTGAAGATCCGGAAGAAGTGTATTTTGTCCGCTCCCCGAAATCCTTCCTCGGCGCCAACGGCCTGAAACCACAACAGATCGCGCTGTTTGAGGATCTGGTGTGCGCCATGATGTTCCACATCAAACGTCAGGCGGAAAACGTACTGCAAGACAGCATCAGCCAGGCGGTGATCGGCCGTCCGATCAACTTCCAGGGCATCGGTGGCGAAGAAGCCAACCGCCAGGCGCAGGGTATTTTGCACCGCGCTGCCGAGCGTGCAGGCTTTAAAGACATTGAATTCCAGTTCGAACCGGTCGCTGCAGGCCTGGATTTCGAAGCGACCCTGGAAGAAGAAAAAACCGTGCTGGTGGTGGATATCGGCGGCGGGACAACGGACTGTTCGGTGCTGTTGATGGGGCCGCAATGGCGTGACCGTGCCGATCGCCAACAAAGCCTGCTGGGCCACAGCGGTTGCCGCGTTGGCGGTAACGATCTGGACATCATGCTGGCGTTCAAACAGTTGATGCCGCTGTTCGGTATGGGTGGCGAAACTGAAAAAGGCATCGCTTTGCCTGCGTTGCCTTACTGGAACGCGGTAGCCACCAACGACGTTCCGGCGCAGATCGACTTTTACAGCGCTGCCAATGGCCGCATGCTGCGCGATTTGATCCGCGATGCCGCCGAGCCTGAAAAAGTTAAACGCCTGCTGAAAGTGCATCAGCAACGCCTGAGCTACCGTCTGGTTCGCGCCGCGGAGGAGAGTAAAATCGCCCTGTCGGCACAGCAAAACATCAGCGCTCCGCTGGCCTTCGTCCAGACTGATTTGGCAGAAACCATCAGCCAGGATCAGCTTGCCGAGGCCATCTCACAGCCGCTGCTGCGCATTCAGGAACAGGTCAGCGCCGCGCTGGCCAGTAGCCAGACCGCACCGCAGGTGATTTATCTCACCGGCGGCAGCGCACGTTCCCCGCTGTTGCGCGCCGCGCTACAACAGCAGTTGCCGGGCATTCCTATCGTCGGCGGCAACGACTTCGGCTCGGTCACCGCCGGGCTGGCTCGCTGGGCGCAGACGCTGTTCCGTTAACGGCACTAGGGCGCGGTAGCTCAATGCCGCGCCCTGCCGCCAAGCCATTCGCTGCGAAATCAGGTACTGTATCGGCTGGAAGCATAATCATGGCAGGAACAACAATGCTGATCGTTCTTTCCGGGCTGCCAGGCAGTGGTAAAACTACGCTCGCACGGGCGCTGGCTCGGGCATTACCGGCAATGCATCTGCGCATCGATACCCTTGAACAAGCCATCCGTAACAGTGGCTCCCTGGCCGATGACGTCGGCCCCGCCGGGTATTTTGCCGCTTATGGCGTTGCCGAAGACAACCTGCGTCTGGGCCACTGGGTGATTGCCGACTCGGTCAACCCGTTGCCGGTCACTCGCGAAGCCTGGCATAACGTCGCACAACGGGCTGGTGTAGCCTGCATAGATTTTGAGGTGGTTTGCTCAGACAGTGCCGAACACCGTCGCAGGGTTGAAACCCGCGACGGGGACGTTGCCGGACTGCGCCTCCCTAACTGGCACAGCGTCACCCGCCACGATTACCTACCCTGGCATACCCCGGTGGCCCGTATTGATACCGCAGGCCAGCCAGTGGAAGCCAGCGTGGCTCAGTTGCTGTCCTTGATTAACGCCGTCGGCAACTGAGCAGGTCACCAGGCGCTGGCGTCGTTCAGGATGCGGATATCCTCGGCATCCAGCCGCAGTCGGGTAGCGCTGATCAGCTCATCCAACTGCTTTAGCGACGTGGCGCTGACGATCGGCGCGGTGATGTCCGGCCGCGCTATCAGCCAGGCCAGTGAAACCTGCGTTGGCGAGGTGTGGTGTTTTTCCGCAACCCGATCCAGCGCAGCCAAAATCTTGAAACCGCGTGGATTAAGGTATCGCTCAACGATGGTGTCACCACGTTGGCTCTTGCCGATATCTTTTTCACTGCGGTATTTGCCGGTCAGGAAACCGCTGGCCAGCGAGAAGAAGTTAATCACGCCCAATCCATGGCGCTGCACCACCGGCGCCAGGCTGCGTTCATACTCCTCACGCGCATAAAGATTGTACTCCGGTTGCAGGGTCTCATAGCGCGCCAACCCATTCTCTTCACTGACTTTCAATGCCTCCTCCAGACGATCGGCCTGATAGTTGGAAGCGCCTATCGCCCGCACCTTACCGGCCTTGATCAAGCCGTCGAACGCCGCCAGGGTTTCCGCCAACGGCGTGTCCCGGTCGTCGTCGTGCGATTGATAAAGGTCGATATAATCGGTCTGCAAACGCCGCAGTGAATCCTCTACCGCCTGCTGGATATAGCGTGGTGACAGCCCCTGCTTACCCTCGCCCATCGGCTTGCCGACTTTGGTAGCGATGATCACCTGGTCACGCTTGCCGCTCTTTTTTAGCCACTGGCCGATGGTGGTTTCCGATTCACCGCCCTGATTGCCCGGCACCCAGCTCGAGTACACGTCGGCGGTATCGATAAAGTTGAGCTGATTTTCCACCAGCGCATCCAACAGGCTGAATGAAGTTTCGCGATCCGCCGTCCAGCCAAACACGTTACCGCCGAAGGTCAATGCCGGCACTTTGATGCCCGAACGGCCCAGTTCTTTATGACTCATTGCATGCTCCATGGAGTTGATGATTCGCAGGATAATTATTAGCGCGAAAGCAGGAAATCCGCTAAAACGCATTCGCTATAAGCCGGATGGCAACGCTTATAAACATAGCATGATCAAATCTACAACTTATTCGGACAATGCTGACGGTTCCTCCATATTTCCTTCATTTTTATGCCGTCTTTCCTCGCTAAACTAGTATTCTGTAAGGAGTGTAACTTTTTTGGCAATGAGTGCCCGCACGCCTGCCTTTTGGAGAGATTTTCGCCACCATGAATGCAAAAAACCCACGTCGTTCACTGTTACTGCGCCTGTTGGTGGTGGTTATTGTGGCTATTGCCGCCGTGCTGATTTGGCGTCACTTCAGCGCTCCGCAGCCGGCCGACAATGCTGCCCCTGGGGCGCGTCACGCCGGTGGGGGCAAAGCGGCGGCAGGCGCAGGACGACGGGGAGCGCCAATGTCACCGGTACAGGCTGCGACCGCCACACAGCAAACGGTGCCGCGTTACCTTTCCGGGCTGGGCACGGCTACCGCCGCCAACACCGTGACCGTCACCAGCCGGGTCGATGGCCAACTGATGGCGATCCACTTCACCGAAGGGCAACAGGTCAAAGCCGGCGATTTGCTGGTTGAAATTGACCCGCGTCCGTTCCAGGTACAGCTGGCTCAAGCGCAGGGACAACTGGCCAAAGATCAGGCCACCCTCGCCAATGCCCGGCGCGATCTGGCACGTTATCAGCAACTGGCCAAAACCAATCTGGTGTCGCGGCAGGATCTGGACACTCAGCTGTCGCTGGTGCAACAGACCGAAGGCGCAATCAAAGCCGATCAGGGCTCCGTCGACAGCGCCAAGCTGCAAATCACCTACAGCCGTATCACCGCACCAATTGACGGTCGTGTCGGTCTGAAGCTGGTGGACGTCGGTAATTACATCACCAGCGGCAGCACCACCGGCATTGTGGTGATCACCCAAACTCACCCTATCGATGTGGTATTTACCCTGCCTGAGGCTACTATCAGCGATTTGATCAAAGCGCAAAAAGCTGGCCCGGTCAGCGTCGAAGCCTGGGATCGCACCAACCAAAATCTGCTGTCGACCGGTTCACTGCTGAGCCTGGATAACCAGATCGACACCACCACCGGCACCATCAAACTGAAAGCGCGCTTCACCAACGAGGACGACGCGCTGTTCCCCAACCAATTTGTTAATGCACGCCTGAAAGTGGCAACGCTGCTGGATGCGATCGTTATCCCTACGGCGGCCTTGCAGATGGGCAACGAAGGCAACTTCGTCTGGACCCTGAGCGAAGATAACAAGGTCAGTAAACATTTGGTGACCACCGGCGTGCAGGACAGCCAAAAAGTGGTGATTAACGCCGGGCTGAACGCTGGTGACCGGGTGGTGACCGACGGCATAGATCGCCTGACCGAAGGCATGCAGGTTGAGGTGGTCACGCCGCAGGCGGCTTCTGCGGCCGGCAAACCAATCCACTCACCTCGCACCCAGGGGAAATCCTGATGCAGGTGATGCCACCGAACGCCGGCGGCGGTCCATCCCGCCTGTTTATACTGCGGCCGGTTGCCACCACGCTGTTGATGCTGGCGATCCTGCTGGCGGGGATCATCGGTTATCGCGCTCTGCCGGTCTCCGCCCTGCCGGAGGTCGACTATCCGACCATTCAGGTGGTCACGCTGTATCCCGGAGCCAGCCCGGACGTGGTCACCTCGGCGATCACGGCTCCGCTGGAGCGTCAGTTTGGCCAGATGTCCGGCCTCAAGCAGATGGCATCGCAAAGTTCCGGTGGCGCCTCGGTCGTCACCTTGCAATTCCAGCTTGAGCTGCCGCTCGACGTCGCCGAACAGGAAGTGCAGGCGGCAATCAACTCCGCCACTAACCTGTTACCGAACGATCTGCCCTACCCGCCGATTTACAGCAAGGTTAACCCGGCCGATCCACCGATCCTGACGCTGGCCGTGACCTCCAGCGCCATGCCGATGACCCAGGTGGAAGACATGGTGGAAACCCGTGTCGCGCAGAAAATATCGCAGGTCACCGGCGTCGGACTGGTGACCATTTCCGGTGGCCAACGGCCGGCAGTCCGCGTGAAGCTCAATGCGGCGGCCGTTGCCGCCTACGGTCTGGACAGCGAAACCATCCGCACCGCCATCAGCAACGCCAACGTCAACTCTGCCAAAGGTAGCCTGGACGGCCCGACGCGTTCGGTCACCCTTTCGGCCAATGACCAGATGAAATCAGCCGACGACTATCGTCAGCTGATTGTCGCTTACCAGAACGGTGCGGCTATCCGCCTGCAGGATATCGCCACCATCGAACAAGGCGCGGAAAATACCCGGCTGGCGGCCTGGGCCAATAAGCAGCCGGCCATCGTGCTCAATATTCAGCGCCAGCCAGGCGTAAACGTCATCACCACCGCCGACAGCATCCGCGAGATGCTGCCTCAGTTGATTAAAAGCCTGCCCAAGTCGGTCGACGTCAAGGTGCTGACCGATCGAACCACCACCATTCGCGCCTCGGTCAGCGACGTGCAGTTCGAGCTGCTCTTGGCGGTAGCACTGGTGGTGATGGTGATTTACGTGTTCTTGCGCAATGTCCCGGCCACTATTATTCCCAGCGTCGCCGTACCGCTGTCGTTGATCGGTACCTTCGCCGCCATGTACTTTTTGGACTTTTCGATCAATAACCTGACGCTGATGGCGCTGACTATCGCCACCGGTTTTGTGGTCGATGACGCCATCGTGGTGATCGAGAACATTTCACGCTATATCGAAAAGGGCGAGAAACCGCTCGACGCCGCCTTAAAAGGCGCCGGCGAAATCGGCTTCACCATTATTTCACTGACCTTCTCGCTGGTAGCCGTGCTGATCCCCTTGCTGTTTATGGGTGATATCGTTGGCAGGTTGTTCCGTGAATTTGCCGTGACGCTGGCGGTGGCAATTTTGATTTCGGCGGTGGTTTCGCTGACGCTGACGCCGATGATGTGCGCACGCATGCTGAGCCACGAATCCCTGCGCAAGCAGAACCGTTTTTCCGCCGCTTCTGAACGCTTCTTTGACCGGGTCATCGCCCGCTACGGCAAATGGCTGAAAACCGTGCTGAATCATCCCTGGTTGACGCTAGGCGTGGCGTTCAGCACGCTGGTGCTCACCGTCTTGCTTTACCTGCTGATCCCGAAAGGATTCTTCCCGGTACAGGACAACGGCATTATTCAGGGCACGCTGGAGGCGCCGCAGTCGGTGTCGTTCAGTAATATGGCCGAGCGCCAACAGCAGGTGGCGGCAGAAATCCTCAAGGATCCGGCAGTGGAGAGCCTGACGTCGTTTGTTGGCGTCGATGGCAGCAACGCCACGCTCAACAGCGGCCGGTTGCAAATCAACCTCAAACCCTTGAGCGAACGCAGCGACCGTATTCCGGCCATCATCACTCGTCTGCAGCAGCAGAGCGCACAGTTCCCCGGCGTGAAGCTGTATTTGCAACCGGTGCAGGATCTGACCATCGACACCCAGGTCAGCCGCACCCAGTACCAGTTTACCCTGCAGGCCATGTCGCTGGACGAGCTCAGCCTGTGGGTACCGCAGCTGATGGCGGAATTGAAACAGGCACCGCAGTTGGCGGACGTCACCAGTAACTGGCAGGATCAAGGACTGGTGGCCTACGTGAACGTCGATCGCGATTCGGCTTCCCGCCTCGGTATTAGTATGAGTGACGTGGATAACGCCCTGTACAACGCTTTCGGCCAGCGGTTGATCTCCACCATTTACACCCAGGCCAATCAGTACCGGGTGGTGCTGGAACATGACGTCAGCACCACGCCAGGGTTGGCGGCGCTGAGTGAGATCCGCCTGACCAGCAGCAACGGCACCATCGTGCCGCTGAACACCATTGCCAAAATCGAAGAGCGTTTCGGACCGCTATCGGTCAATCATCTCGATCAGTTCCCGGCGGCCACCATCTCCTTTAACGTGGCCGGCAATTATTCGCTTGGGGAAGCGGTCGACGCCATCACCCTGGCGGAAAAAAACCTCGATATGCCGAAAGATATCACCACCCAGTTTCAGGGGGCGACGCTGGCGTTCCAGGCGGCGTTGGGGGGGACCCTGTGGCTGATTCTGGCGGCGGTGGTAGCGATGTATATCGTGCTGGGCGTGCTGTATGAGAGCTTTATTCATCCGGTTACCATTCTTTCTACCTTGCCCACCGCCGGGGTCGGTGCCTTGCTGGCACTGATGATGGCTGGCAGCGAACTGGATGTGATCGCCATCATCGGCATCATCTTGCTGATCGGCATCGTGAAGAAAAACGCCATCATGATGATCGACTTCGCGCTGGCCGCCGAACGTGAGCAAGGTATGACGCCGTACGATGCGATTTATCAGGCCTGCCTGCTGCGTTTCCGGCCGATACTGATGACCACGCTGGCGGCATTGCTGGGGGCACTGCCGCTGATGCTCAGCACCGGCGTCGGCGCGGAACTGCGACACCCGCTCGGGGTTTGCATGGTCGGCGGGCTGGTAATGAGCCAGATCCTGACGTTGTTCACCACCCCGGTGATCTACCTGCTGTTTGACAAGCTGGCGCGTAACACTCGCCGGCAGCCGGATGTGCAGGAGCTGCCGTGAAATTCTTCGCCCTATTCATCTACCGACCGGTGGCCACCACGCTGCTGACGTTGGCAATTGCCATCAGCGGTGTGATTGGTTTTAGCCTGTTGCCAGTATCGCCGCTGCCACAGGTCGACTATCCGGTGATTTCGATCAGCGCTTCGTTGCCGGGTGCCGATCCGGAAACCATGGCCTCGTCGGTGGCTACGCCGCTGGAACGCGCTCTGGGCCGGATAGCCGGGGTCAATGAAATGACCTCGATGAGTTCACTCGGCAGCACCCGGGTCATTTTGCAGTTCGATCTCGACCGTGATATCAACGGCGCGGCCCGTGACGTGCAGGCGGCGATCAACGCGGCGCAAAGCCTGTTGCCCACCGGCATGCCGAGCCGCCCGAGCTACCGTAAGGTCAATCCGTCAGATGCGCCAATCATGATCCTGACGCTGACCTCCGACACCTACAGCCAGGGCCAGCTTTACGACTTCGCCTCGACTCAGCTGGCGCAAAAAATCGCCCAGACCGAAGGGGTGGGCGACGTCTCGGTGGGCGGCAGTTCACTGCCTGCGGTGCGGGTCGAACTTAACCCAAGCGCGCTGTTCAATCAGGGGATATCGCTCGATGCGGTGCGCCAAACCATCAGTGATGCCAACGTACGCAGGCCGCAGGGTTCGTTAGACAATCAGCAGCAGCGCTGGCAGATCCAGGCTAATGATGAATTGAAAACCGCCGAGGCTTATCGCCCGCTGATTATCCACTACAACAACGGCGCGGCGGTGCGCCTGAGTGACGTGGCCGAGATCAAAGACACGGTACAGGACGTACGCAACGCCGGGATGACCAACGCCAAACCGGCGATTATTCTGGCCATCAGCCGGGCGCCGGACGCCAACATCATCGAAACCGTCGATCGCATTCGCGCCGAATTGCCCGCCTTGCAAGACAACATCCCGGCGTCCATTCAGCTGAATATCGCGCAGGATCGCTCGCCAACCATCCGTGCTTCGCTGGCGGAAGTGGAACAGTCGCTGGTGATCGCCATTGGGCTGGTGATATTGGTGGTGTTCATCTTCCTGCGGTCCGGGCGCGCGACGCTGATCCCGGCGGTGGCAGTACCGGTGTCGCTGATCGGCTCTTTTGCCGCGATGTACCTGTGCGGCTTCAGCCTGAATAACCTGTCGCTGATGGCGCTGACCATCGCCACCGGCTTTGTGGTCGATGATGCCATCGTGGTGCTGGAAAATATTTCGCGCCACGTCGAAGCCGGCATGAAACCGCTGAACGCCGCGTTGCAGGGGGTTCGGGAGGTCGGCTTTACCGTGCTGTCGATGAGCGTGTCGCTGGTGGCGGTATTTATCCCGCTGCTGTTGATGGAAGGCCTGCCCGGCAGGCTGTTCCGCGAGTTTGCCGTCACTCTGTCAGTCTCGATCGGGCTGTCGTTGATTATCTCTCTGACGCTGACGCCGATGATGTGCGCCTACCTGCTGCGTCACCAGCCGCCGCGAGCGCAGCGGCGCATTCGTGGTTTCGGTAAAATGCTGCTGGCGCTGCAAAAAGGCTATGGACGTTCGCTGAGCTGGGTGCTTGGCCATTCACGCTGGGTATTGGCCCTATTTCTCGCCACCATTGCGCTCAATGTCTGGCTGTATATCAGCATTCCGAAAACCTTCTTCCCGGAGCAGGACACCGGCCGACTGATGGGCTTTATCCAGGCAGACCAGAGCATCTCCTTTCAGGCTATGCGCGTTAAGCTGGAAGATTTCATGAAGATCGTGCGTGAAGATCCGGATGTGGAAAACGTCACCGGTTTCACCGGCGGTTCACGCACCAACAGCGGATCGATGTTTATCTCGTTGAAACCGCTGTCGGTGCGCAGCGACGATGCACAGAAAGTGATCGCCCGGTTGCGTGCCCGGTTAGCGAAAGAACCGGGAGCCAGTCTGTTCCTGATGGCGGTGCAGGATATCCGCGTCGGCGGCCGGCAGGCTAACGCCAGTTACCAGTACACGCTGTTGGCGGACGATCTCGCCGCGCTGCGCGAATGGGAACCGAAAATCCGTATTGCGCTGGCTGCACTGCCAGAGCTGGCAGACGTCAACTCCGATCAGCAGGACAAAGGTTCAGAAATGGATCTGGTTTACGATCGCGAGACCATGGCCCGTTTGGGTATTTCGGTTTCCGATGCCAACAACCTGCTGAATAACGCCTTTGGCCAACGTCAGATTTCGACTATCTATCAACCGCTCAATCAGTACAAAGTGGTGATGGAAGTCGCTCCCCCATACACCCAGGACGTCAGCTCACTGGACAAAATGTTTGTGATCAACAAAGACGGCAAGGCAATCCCGCTGTCCTACTTTGCCAGTTGGCGCCCCGCCAATGCACCGCTGTCGGTCAATCATCAGGGTCTGTCGGCCGCGTCGACTATTTCGTTTAACCTGCCGGATGGCGGCAGCCTGTCGGACGCCACCTCCGCCGTAGAGCGAACCATGACGGCGCTCGGCGTGCCTTCCACCGTACGCGGCGCTTTTGCCGGGACCGCCCAGGTGTTCCAGGAAACGCTGAAATCTCAGTTGCTGCTGATCGCCGCCGCCATCGCTACTGTGTATATCGTGCTGGGCATTCTTTATGAAAGTTACATTCATCCGCTGACCATTCTGTCCACCCTGCCTTCCGCCGGGGTGGGTGCCCTGCTGGCGCTGGAGCTGTTCGGTGCGCCGTTCAGCCTGATAGCGTTGATAGGCATTATGCTGTTGATCGGTATCGTGAAGAAAAACGCCATCATGATGGTCGATTTTGCCCTCGACGCGCAGCGCAATGGCGGCATCAGCGCACATGACGCCATTTTCCAGGCGTGCCTGCTGCGATTCAGGCCGATCATGATGACCACCCTGGCGGCGCTGTTTGGCGCATTGCCGCTGGTGTTGACTCACGGCGACGGCGCCGAGCTGCGTCAACCGCTTGGCATCACCATCGCCGGCGGCCTGATCGTCAGCCAGCTGTTGACGCTGTACACCACCCCGGTGGTGTACCTGTATTTTGACCGGTTGCAGATGAAATTCCGTCGCGGCAAGAAACTGGATCCATTGCCCCAATAATGGCCACCCGATGCTGATAAAACACACCGCCTCCGTACAATGGCAACTTTGGATCGTGGCGTTCGGCTTCTTTATGCAGACGCTGGACACCACTATCGTCAACACCGCCCTGCCGTCGATGGCCGTCAGCCTGGGGGAGAACCCGCTGCGCATGCAGTCGGTGATTGTCTCCTATGTGCTGACGGTGGCGGTGATGCTGCCTGCCAGCGGCTGGTTGGCGGATCGATTTGGGGTTCAGCGGGTGTTCTTCAGCGCCATCGTGTTGTTTACTCTGGGGTCCATTCTGTGCGCCCGTTCTGAGACGCTGAATGAGCTGATCGCCTCGCGCGTGATCCAGGGCATCGGCGGCGCCATGATGGTACCGGTGGGTCGCCTGACGGTGATGAAAATCGTCCCGCGCGAACAGTATATGGCCGCGATGACCTTCGTCACCCTGCCCGGCCAAATTGGCCCGTTAATGGGGCCGGCGTTGGGCGGTTTTCTGGTGCAGTACGCCAGTTGGCACTGGATTTTCCTGATCAATATCCCGGTGGGGATCGCCGGTGCCATCGCCACGTTGCTGCTGATGCCCAATTACCGCATGCAGACCCGTCGCTTCGACATCAGCGGCTTTATCATGCTGGCGATCGGCATGGTGACGCTGACGCTGGCGCTCGACGGCCACAAAGGGATGGGGCTCTCCTCTCCCACCATCGCCGCGCTGGTGATTGCCGGCATCGCGGCACTGGCGGGTTACTGGTGGCATGCGCATGGCAACAGCCGCGCATTGTTCTCACTGCGGTTATTCAAAACCCAAACCTATAAAGTGGGGCTGACGGCCAGCCTGCTGGGCCGTATCGGCAGCGGCATGTTGCCCTTTATGACACCGCTGTTTATGCAGGTCGGCATGGGCTTCTCCCCGTTCCACGCCGGGCTGATGATGATCCCGATGATTATCGGCAGCATGGGAATGAAACGCATTGTGGTGCGGGTGGTTAATCGCTTCGGTTACCGTAACGTGCTGGTTGCCGCCACGCTGATGCTGGCGTTGATCAGCCTGAGTTTCCCGCTGGTGGCGATGCTGGGCTGGATCTGGCTGCTGCCGGTAGTACTGTTTTTCCAGGGCATGGTCAACTCATTGCGCTTCTCGGCCATGAACACCTTGACGCTGAAAGATCTGCCGGATCGACTGGCCAGCAGCGGCAACAGTCTGCTGTCGATGGTGATGCAGCTGTCGATGAGCCTCGGCGTCAGCATCGCCGGTATTCTGATCGGCAGCTTTGCCCATCATCAGGTGGTTACCGACAGCCCGGCCATCCATAGCGCATTTATTTACAGCTACTGTTGCATGGCGTTGATCATCGCGCTGCCCGCGCTGGCCTTCGCCCGCGTTCCGGCCGATACCGCCCCCAACCGTACGCTGACCAAAGAGCCGGGGACCGGCTCCACGAGGTTGCAATAATGAAAATAGGCATCACCGGCAAGCTGTTCATGGCCATTTTCGCCACCTGCATGTTGGTGCTCATTACCATGCATTGGGGCGTTCGCATCAGCTTCGAGCGCGGTTTTATCGACTACATCAAAAACAGCAACGAGCAGCGCATCAACATGCTGAGCGAAGCATTGGAAGAACAGTACAGTCGTCACGGTAACTGGGTTTTTCTGCGTAATAACGATCAGGTGATTTACCAGATCATGCGTTCGTTCGAACAAAACAGCGACAGCAGCCACAATTTGCCGCCCAAAGGCTGGCGCACCCAGTTTTGGGTGGTGGACAGCCAGTACAACCGGCTGGTGGGGCATTCCGGCCCGGTACCGAAGGAGGGCCCGCGTCATCCGATTCGCTACAACAATGAAATCGTCGGCTGGGTAATTACGACGCCCATAGAGAGGCTGACACGTAATACCGACATCAGTTTCGATCAGCAGCAAAGACGCACCAGTTGGATGATTGTCGCCCTGTCCACCCTGCTGGCAGCGGCGGTCACCTGGCTGATGTCGCGCGGGTTGCTGGCGCCGGTCAAACGCCTGGTAGCCGGTACCCACCGGCTGGCGGCTGGCGATTTCAGCACCCGCGTAGCCGTCAGCAGCCAGGATGAACTGGGTCGGCTGGCGCATGACTTCAACCAGCTCGCTACCTCATTGGAAAAAAATGAGCAGATGCGGCGCGCCGTGATGGCCGACGTCTCGCACGAGTTGCGCACCCCGCTGGCGGTGCTGCGCGGTGAGTTGGAGGCGCTGCAGGACGGTGTACGTCAGCCTACGGCTGCTTCGCTGGGATCCTTGCAGGCCGAAGTCTCCACCCTGACCAAACTGGTGGACGATCTGCATCAACTGTCGTTATCCGATCTCGGTGCGCTCGCCTACCGTAAATCGCAGGTTGATTGCGTGCATTTACTGCAAATCGCGGTAGCCAGCTTCCGCGAGCGTTTTCACGCCAAAGGGTTGGACATCGTGACCCAACTGCCAGAACAGGCACCGCTGTTTGGCGATCCGGACAGGCTTAACCAACTATTCAACAACCTGCTGGAAAACAGCCTGCGTTACACCGACGCCGGCGGCAAGCTGGAGATTGGCGCCCAGACGCAGCCAGGCCGCCTGCTGATTTACTGGCAGGATAGCGCGCCGGGCGTCAATGACGATCAGTTGGCGCGCATTTTCGAACGTTTTTACCGTACCGAAGGTTCGCGTAACCGCGCCAGTGGCGGCTCCGGTCTGGGGTTGTCAATCTGTCAAAACATAGTGGAAGCACACAACGGGACGATCTACGCCCAGCACTCGCCTTTGGGCGGCGTGCGGATTACAGTAGAATTCGCCACCCCGGTAATGAATAAGGCGTCATGATGGAAACCCAGAATCAACCGTTGCAAATTATGATTGTTGAAGATGAGCCAAAGCTCGGCCAACTGCTGGTGGACTACCTGCAGGCGGCGGGATATGCCACGCGCTGGCTGACCAACGGCAGCGAGGTGGTCCCGGCGGTACATGAACATTCGCCGGCGCTGATCCTGTTGGATCTGATGCTGCCGGGCAGCGATGGGTTAACGGTATGCCGAGAATTGCGCCGTTTCACCGATATTCCGGTGGTGATGGTGACGGCAAAAATTGAAGAGATCGACCGCCTGCTGGGGCTGGAGATCGGTGCAGACGATTATATCTGCAAACCTTACAGCCCGCGTGAAGTGGTTGCGCGCGTAAAAACCATTTTGCGCCGCTGCTATCGCCCATTGGACAATATGCAGGAAGAAACGCAGCTTCACATTGACGAACCGCGCTTTCAGGCCAGCTATCAGGGGCAGATGCTGGATCTCACTCCGGCGGAGTTTCGCCTGTTGAAAACCCTGGCCAGCCAGCCGGGCAACGTGTTCTCGCGCGAGCAGCTGCTGAATAATCTGTATGACGACTACCGGGTGGTGACCGACCGTACCATCGACAGCCACATCAAAAACCTGCGGCGCAAACTGGAGCTGATCGACGGCGAGAAATCATTTATCCGCTCCGTGTACGGCGTCGGTTACCGCTGGGAGTCCGAACCTTGCCGCCTGGTGAACGGGCTTTAATCGGCCCTAGGTCCAGTCTTCTACCGTCAGGCCTGGCACCATGGCAAACGCCCGGTCGTTAGTCACTATTGTCGCTCCGCGGCTCTGCGCGTGGGCGGCAATAAGCTGATCCAGGGCCCCCATCACCCGCCCCTTTTGCGTCATTTCCGCCCGCAGCGTGCCATAGCAATGCGCGGCTTCACTGTCCCAGGCATATACCGTCACGGAATCAAGAAATGCCGCGACCGTCGCTTTCAGCGCAAGGTTCTGCCGCTTGGCTACGCCATAAAGCAGTTCCGCCTGCGTAATGCTGGAAATGCATACCGCAGAAGGCGGGATTTTTTCCATTAGGCTCAGCAAGCGGGGATGCCGACGGAACAGTTGGCTGACCGTATTGGTGTCAAACATATACATGCTTACTCTTCCCCGGCGAACGGATCGCGGGTGGCACTGCCCTGCTGACGTTCATCAGCCGCCAGAAAGTCATGCGGTACCTGCGTTTTTTCGATCATTTGCAGCAGCGGAGCCCAGCTGTCAGGTTTGGCCGGATATTTAGATAAAATCACGTTTCCCTCCCGATCGCGGCGGATATACACACGATCTGTATCAAATTCGAATTCCACGGGTAACCTCACCGCCTGATTTCTGCCGTTTTTAAACAGTTTCGCGACCCTTTCCATTTCCATCCCCCTTAACAGGCATAGGCCTAAGCATATGCCTGTTAAGGGGAGATGCCAATATGCGGCGCTTATTTTTTGACCGCAATAATGCAACGGCCTCACCCTAGCCTTCCCAGGTTGCGGTTGAAATACTGCGTGCTCAAGAATGCGGCGGGCTGCGCAAAATTTCGGCATGACAATCCCCCGTTAGCTTCCCGTGCTACAGCAGTATCCGCTGCACAAAACTCCCTGTCAGCGCAAAAAAATGGCGTTTTTTTTGCGCTACCCTTCTCAAGTCCGGTTTATTAGCCGCTCAATTTCAAGCCATTGGCTACACTTACATCACTAATCGGAACCCACAGGAGAAGAACCATGGCAATCGGTCACTATGAGCTGAAAAAAGCAAAGAATGGGCAATACCACTTCAACCTGAAAGCCAGCAATGGCGAAATCATTCTGGCCAGCGAGATGTACGCCAGCAAGGCCTCGGCGGAGAATGGCATTGCCTCGGTGCAAACCAATTCCCCCCACGAAGCACAATACGAACTCAAGCACAGCACCAGCAATCAGCCTTATTTCGTGCTGAAAGCCAAAAACCATCAGGTGATCGGCGTCAGTGAGATGTACAGCTCTGAAACTGCGGCAAAGAACGGTATTCAGTCGGTGATCAAAAACGGTCCGGCCACCGACGTGCGCGATCTGAGCGCTTAATGCATCTGTAAGGCGCGCGATGCCCGCCATCGCGCGTTTTTCTTATGACCAGGATCAATCTCCCTGTAATAAATCCGGTTACCTGCTGATTTCTCGCCGCGCTGCGGCTACAATTCCCCGCTTTTACTGCGCCATTTGGTGGTGTGGTACTGACCTGAAATCAGACCGAGACTCATTATGTTTACACCGGAACTCCTCTCCCCAGCCGGCACGCTGAAAAACATGCGTTACGCCTTTGCCTATGGCGCCGACGCGGTTTATGCAGGCCAGCCGCGTTACAGCCTGCGGGTACGTAACAATGAATTCAACCACGAGAATCTGGCGCAGGGAATTAACGAAGCCCATGCGTTGGGAAAACGCTTCTACGTGGTAGTGAATATCGCCCCGCACAATGCCAAGCTGAAAACCTTCCTGCGCGATCTTAAACCCGTGATCGACATGGGCCCGGACGCGCTGATCATGTCCGATCCCGGCCTGATCATGATGGTGCGTGAAGCCTTCCCACAGATGGATATCCACCTGTCGGTACAGGCAAATGCGGTAAACTGGGCGACGGTAAAATTCTGGCAGCAAATGGGCCTTACGCGGGTGATCCTGTCGCGTGAGCTATCGCTGGAAGAGATCGCAGAAATCCGCACCCAGGTGCCGGAGATGGAACTGGAAATCTTCGTCCACGGTGCGCTGTGCATGGCCTACTCCGGCCGCTGCCTGCTGTCCGGCTATATCAACAAACGCGATCCTAATCAGGGCACCTGCACCAACGCCTGCCGCTGGCAGTACAAAGCGGAAGAAGGTAAAGAAGACGAGACCGGCAACATCGTGCATATGCATGAACCGATCCCGGTGCAGACCGTCAAGCCGACGCTGGGCATCGGGGCCCCCACCGACAAGGTGTTCATGCTGTCCGAAGCGCAGAAACCGGGTGAATACATGAGCGCCTTTGAGGATGAACACGGCACTTACATCATGAACTCGAAGGATTTGCGCGCCATCCAGCACGTGGAACGCCTGACGCAACTTGGTGTGCATTCGCTGAAGATTGAAGGCCGCACCAAATCCTTCTACTACTGCGCGCGTACCGCGCAGGTCTATCGTCGCGCCATCGATGACGCCGTCGCCGGCAAGCCTTTCGATCCCACTCTGTTGACCACGCTCGAAGGCCTGGCACATCGGGGTTACACCGAAGGCTTCCTGCGCCGTCACGTACATGAAGCGCAGCAAAACTACGATTACGGTTCATCGCTGTCTGAGCGCCAACAGTTTGTCGGCGAATTCACCGGGGTACGGCGTGACGGCTGGGCTGAAGTTGACGTGAAAAACAAATTCCTACTCGGCGACAGCGTAGAAATGATGACCCCAGGAGGTAACGTCTTGTTTACCCTGGAGAGCATGCAAAATAAGAAAGGTGAAGCGATCGACGTGGCGCCGGGTAACGGCCATATCGTTTATTTGCCGATCCCGCAAGATATCGATCTCAATTACGCGTTGCTGATCCGAAATTTGCCGGATACCAATACTCCTGCGGCATAAAATGCAGGGAGTGATCCTTTAATGGCATTTTTTAGCAAATATTAGAATTGGATCACATCAATTACTCCGCAGCTTGGTTAACATCAGGCTGCTTAAAACTAAGAACGAAAAAGATTTGCATAGCAATACTAGGAACCACCTCCTTAGCCAGTCCAATCTCCCTTGGACTGGCTTTTTCTTTGCTGTCGTGAAATAACCCTATCTAATATATCCATTAGCTTTCAATTCACTGACTTGCCTATTTTTCATTACGCCCTGTTGTCATGGCGATATAAAAATAAAGCTACAACGATTAATTAATGCATTAACAAAAACCACTAACTTTCCCACGGATATATCTTAATTTAAGTCAATCCTGCAGAAATAATCTCTGCCAGGTCAGGATTAATCAGAATTAACTGAATATTCTGATGGCCTGCCGCCGATGGGTAGTTTATCGTTGCCCTATAGTTTACAGCCGGGAGATATCGGGAATGCATTCACCAGCACCAGCGCTTCTTATCATTAACGGCAAAGGCGCCGGCAACGACGAGGTTCGCCTTGCAGTACAAAAGTTGCGAGATGAAGGCCAGCCTCTTCACGTTCGCGTAACCTGGGAACAGGGTGACGCAGCGCGTTACGCACGGGAAGCCTGCCAACTGGGTGTTAAAACGCTGATTGCCGGCGGTGGTGACGGCACCATCAACGAAGTGGCTGCGGCACTAACGGCCTTGCCGGCGGCCGGGCGCCCGGTACTGGGTATTCTGCCGCTGGGCACCGCCAATGACTTTGCCATGGCCTGCAACATTCCTTTGATGCCGGAACAGGCATTGCGGTTGGCAGTAAAAGGCCGCGCGGTGCCGATAGACCTGGCGAAAGTGAACGATGAACGCTATTTCATCAATATGGCAACCGGCGGATTCGGCACACGCATCACCACCGAAACACCAGAGAAGCTGAAGGCGGCGCTGGGTGGCGTGTCCTACTTTATCCACGGTTTGTTGCGCATGGATACGCTCAAGGCCGACCGCTGCGAGATCCGCGGGCCGGATTTCCACTGGGCAGGCAATGCGTTGGTCATCGGCATCGGCAATGGCAAACAGGCCGGAGGTGGTCAGCAACTCTGCCCGGACGCGCTGATTAACGACGGCTTGCTGCAACTGCGCCTGTTGATCGCGGATGAACTACTGCCGGCGCTGGTAGCCAGCCTGTTTAACGACGAAGAAAACAAAAACGTCATCAGCGCCGCACTGCCGTGGTTGGAGATCAAGGCCCCGCACGAGATGACCTTTAACCTCGACGGTGAACCCCTGAAGGGCAAGCATTTTCGCATTGAAGTGTTGCCGCATGCCATTGAATGTCGCCTGCCGCCAAACTGCGGGCTGCTGGGTCAAGGCCCTACCCCCGAATAACCGTCTATGGCGCTCACCGGCAAGGCTGAGCGCCACTCGTCATAGCATCAGCCCCTTTATCCCAAATAATTTACCGCCTGTCGCTTGCACTTTATTCCGCATCGAAATGTGATCCTCTCCGGCAAATTCTTTAAATCATACTTGTATGGTAGTTAGTTCATGGCGTATTTTCCGTCCAATATGATGACCCGTGGGAACAGGATAAAGACGTTATGAAGATTGTTAACGCAGAGGTATTTGTGACCTGCCCAGGCAGGAATTTTGTCACGCTGAAGATCACTACCGACGAGGGCATTACCGGCATCGGTGACGCCACGCTTAATGGCCGTGAACTACCGGTGGCGTCCTATCTGAAAGATCATGTCTGTCCGCAGTTGATCGGCCGGGACGCCCATCAGATCGAAGACATATGGCAGTTCTTCTATAAAGGCGCCTACTGGCGCCGTGGGCCTGTCACCATGTCCGCCATCTCTGCCGTAGACATGGCGCTGTGGGACATCAAGGGCAAGGCCGCCAATATGCCGCTGTACCAATTGCTCGGTGGCGCATCGCGTACCGGCGTCATGGTGTACTGCCACACCACCGGCCATTCCATCGACGAAGTGCTCGACGACTACGCCAAACATAAAGAGTTGGGCTTTAAAGCCATTCGTGTCCAATGCGGTGTGCCTGGCATGAAAACCACCTACGGCATGGCCAAAGGCAAAGGCCTGGCTTATGAACCCGCCACCAAAGGCAACTGGCCGGAAGAACAGCTGTGGTCAACGGAAAAATACCTCGATTTCACCCCCAAGCTGTTTGAAGCAGTACGTAACCGTTTTGGTTTCGACGAACACCTGCTGCACGACATGCACCACCGGCTGACCCCTATCGAAGCCGCCCGCTTCGGTAAAAGCATTGAACAATACCGCCTGTTCTGGATGGAGGATCCGACCCCGGCAGAAAATCAGGAATGCTTCCGTTTGATCCGCCAGCATACCGTGACCCCTATCGCCGTCGGCGAAGTCTTCAACAGTATTTGGGACTGCAAGCAACTGATCGAAGAACAGCTGATCGACTATATCCGTACCACCCTGACCCACGCCGGCGGCATTACCGGCATGCGCCGTATCGCCGACTTTGCCTCGCTGTATCAGATACGTACCGGTTCACACGGGCCATCCGATTTATCCCCTATCTGCATGGCGGCGGCGCTGCACTTTGATCTGTGGGTCCCTAACTTCGGCGTACAAGAATACATGGGTTACTCCGAACAGATGCTCGAAGTATTCCCGCACAGCTGGAGCTTCAACGACGGCTACATGCATCCGGGCAATAAGCCGGGGCTGGGTATCGAGTTCGATGAAAAACTGGCATCCCGTTATCCCTATGAACCGGCTTATCTGCCGGTCGCACGCCTGGAGGATGGTACCTTATGGAACTGGTAACAGAAGAACGCACCATGCACAGCGTGGTCATTGAAAAACCAGGCCAACTGGTTATCCAGCAACGCCCCTTGCCGCAGCCGGCAGCCAACGAAGTGCGGGTGAAGATAAAGTTCGCCGGTATTTGCGGCTCAGATGTGCATATCTACCATGGCCATAACCCTTTCGCTCGCTACCCGCGCGTCATCGGGCATGAGTTTTTTGGCGTCATTGACCAAGTGGGGTGCGGTGTCGATCCACAACGCATCGGGGAACGCGTTGCTGTCGATCCGGTCGTCAACTGCGGGCATTGCTACCCTTGCTCTATAGGCCGCCCTAACGTCTGCACCGAGCTGCAGGTAATTGGCGTGCACCGCGACGGGGGATTCAGCGACTACGCCTGCGCCCCGGCGCGCAATGCCTACCGCATCCCGGACAGCATCAGCGATCGCCATGCCGCCATGGTCGAACCCTTCACCATTGGCGCCAATATCACCGCCCACCTGCAACCCACTGCCGATGACATCGCGCTGATCTACGGCGCCGGGCCGATGGGGCTGACGGTGATCCAAACGCTGAAAGGGGTCTACGGCGTGAAGCAGGTGATCGTGACCGACCGCATCAGTGAGCGCCTGGTGATGGCGCAGGAAAACGGTGCCGACTGGACCTTCAATAACGCTGAAGGCTCGCTGCAAGCCGAGTTGGAGCGGCGCGGACTCCAGCCGACGCTGATCGTCGACGCCGCCTGCCATCCGGCCATTTTGCAGGAGGCGATTAACCTGGCATCACCGGCGGCGCGTATCGGCATCATGGGCTTCTCCGGCGAGGCCTGCACCCTGACCCAGCAAAGCATCACCAGCAAGGAGCTGTCGATTTTCTCCTCACGCCTAAACAGCGGACGCTTCCCGCAGGTCATCGATTGGATGGCCAACGGCAAAATCGATCCACAACGATTAATTACCCACTGCGTGTCGGCCAGCGAGGTTGAGCAGGCGATGCTGATGTTCGAACAAGATCAGCGCACCTGCTGCAAGGTGTTACTGCAATTTGACTGATGAATTTACCAGGGCTGAGGGATGCAGGAAGCGCCCTCTTCAACCATGAAGCTTCGCAATTAAGCCAGGCTGCGCCTCGTCACTGTACGTGAACGCCGCTGGTGGTCATTTGAACGCGCAACAAGGCGCGAGCTGTGAGGTTTGGCAGGCCAAATAAGCAGCATGCAATACACGCGACACGCGCGCGTTCGAATGGCCCCAGCCCTCCGGGTCGCGCCCCAAAGACCCGTACTCTGTGTTGTCGGGCTTGAACGTAGGCCCACTATGCCCAGCATCCTCCGCCTTGATTACGGGCCTTTGGGTCTGCGACGGCGCCACGGACAATGACGGGACACAGCCTATACCAAGTGGAGTGATTTTATGTTTAAAAACCTGCGTTGGACCATAGTGTTTCTGCTGTTTATGGTCTACATGATCAACTACCTCGACCGCGTTGCGCTGTCGATTACCGTGCCGATGATCGAGAAGGATCTGATGTTGAATGCCGAACAGTTCGGCATCATCTTCGGCAGCTTCTTCTTCGGTTACGCCATCTTCAACTTTGTCGGCGGGCTGGCGGTAGACAAGTTCGGCCCGACGCTGGTGCTCGGTGTCGCCGTTGGCCTGTGGTCGATTTTCTGCGGCATGACGGCATTAGCCACCGGTTTCTATTCCATGCTGATCCTGCGCGTGCTGTTCGGCATGGCGGAAGGGCCAATCTGCGCCTCGGCCAATAAGATGATCAACGGCTGGTTCCCGAAGAAACAGGCCGCAACCGCCATGGGGCTGCTCAGCGCCGGTTCACCTTTGGGTGGTGCCGTCGCCGGGCCAATCGTCGGCTATCTGGCACTGGCGTTCGGCTGGCGACCGGCGTTTATGATTATCTGCTCGATCGGTATCGTCTGGATGCTGGTGTGGTTCTTCGTGGTGGCGGATAACCCGGCGAAAAGCAAACGCGTCAGCGATGAGGAACTTGCGCTGGTCAACCGGATGAAACAGGAAACCCACAGCGCGGAAGAAGAGCTGAGCAACGCGGCACACGGGCTGGGTTACTACCTGAAACAGCCGATCATCCTGGTCACTGCGTTCGCTTTCTTCTGCTACAACTACATCCTGTTCTTCTTCCTGAGCTGGTTCCCTTCCTATCTGGTTCAGGCGCATAACCTGAACATCAAGGAAATGAGCCTCACCACCATGATCCCGTGGATTGTCGGCTTTGTCGGGCTGGCGCTCGGCGGCTATATCTCCGACAAGATTTTCAATATCACCGGCAAGCTATTGCTATCGCGCAAGATCGTGCTGGTCACCAGCCTGCTGGCGGCGGCCATCTGCGTGGCCCTGGCGGGTACCGTCAGCAGCGTCGTACCGGCGGTGGTGCTGATGTCGGTGTCGATATTCTTCCTGTACATCACCGGCGCCATTTACTGGGCGATTATTCAGGACGTGGTGCATAAGTCCCGGGTCGGCGGTGCCAGCGGCTTTATCCATTTGGTCGGCAGCGTTTCCGGCATCATTGGCCCTATCGTGACCGGCTACATTGTGCAAAACACCGGTAAGTTCGACAGCGCCTTTATGTTGGCAGGCGGCGTGGCTGCGCTGGGTGCAGTGCTGGTGCTGTTGGTGATCAAGGCACCGCGCAACACCGTACAGCCGCAAATCTCGAAATCTTAATGCTTCAGGGGCGGCCAAGGTCGCCCCGATTTCCCCTTCTTCAGGAACAACAACATGACGCTTTCCAGCACCGCCGCGCTACCGGCGGCAATTGCAGCACCAGGCTACGATCGCCAACGGCTAAAACCCCGAATCGTACACCTCGGTTTTGGCGCATTTTTCCGGGCTCATCAGGCGATTTACGCCGAGCGTCTGGCAAAGGATCACGCCAGCGATTGGGGCTACGGCGTGATCAGCATGCACAACGGCCAGCAAAAAATCGCCGATATACAACGTCAGGACCTGTTATATACGGTGGCCGAAATGGACGACAGCGGCTGGCGAGGTCAGGTTGTCGGCATTATCAGGCAAGCGCTGCATCTGCAGGTCGACGGGCTGGAAGCCGTACTTGAAGCCATGGCGCAGCCGGAGGTCGCTATCGTTTCACTGACCATCAGCGAGAAAGGCTACTGTTATCATCCCGCCAGTGGCCAGTTGCTGGCTGAACATCCGGACATTCAGCATGATATCGCCCACCCGCAGCGGCCAAAGTCCGCCCCCGGTTTGCTGCTGGCGGCGCTACGGCTACGTCGTGAGCGTGGGCTGCCGGCATTCGCCGTGATGTCCTGCGACAATATGCCGGCCAATGGCCAGGTGACCCGCAACCTGCTCTGCCAACTGGCGCTGCGACAGGATGCGGAACTGGCGGCGTGGGTTCAACAGCATGTCGCCTTCCCCTCCACCATGGTCGACCGCATTGTTCCGGCGATGACGGCGGAAACGCTGCGGCAGATTGAAGGTTTACTGGGTGGTATCGTCGATCCGGTCGCTGTCGCCTGCGAGCCCTTCAGCCAATGGGTAATAGAAGATAACTTCCCTCAGGGGCGTCCGGCGTGGGAAAAGGTCGGCGTCGAACTGGTCCACGACGTGCTGCCTTACGAAGAAATGAAGCTGCGGATGCTCAACGGCAGCCACTCTTTTCTGGCTTATCTGGGCTATTTGGCCGGCTATGCGCATATCAGCGACTGCATGCAGGATGCGCATTTTGTGCGTGCGGCGCGCCATCTGATGCTGGCGGAACAGGCGCCGACGCTGCAAGTCAGCGGTGTGGATCTGACGCAGTACGCCGAATCGCTGTTGGCTCGCTATCGCAATGGTGCGCTGAAGCACCGCACCGGACAAATCGCCATGGACGGTACGCAAAAACTGCCACAGCGTTTGCTGGACGCCATCCGCTGGCACCTGGCACAGGGCAGCGATTTTAGCTGCCTGGCTTTAGGGGTGGCCGCCTGGATGCGTTACGTCGGCGGCCAGGACGAACAGGGTCAGATTATCGAAATCAACGATCCCCTGCGTGAACGTCTTGCCGAACGGGTCGGCAACAGCCACGAAGGCGCCGAACGGGTATTGGCGCTGCTGCAGCTTGAAACGGTGTTTGGGCGCGATTTGCCGGACAGCTTACGGTTCGTCAAGGCGGTGACCGATGCCTACCTTACGCTGCTGGCGCAGGGGGCTCGAGCCACCGTTGCCGCGCTGCCCGTCACGGAATAACGATACTGGCAGACCTCCCTCATGTCTCTCCTGCCGACGGAGAGCATCATTGAGTTATCATATTAAGTGGGTGGATTAATCCGCCCGCCATCAAAGAATAATCTGCTAGTATGGTGGCACCCGAATCTCAGCCAGATTACCGATCTTCACCATGTCTGAAACCTACAGCCTTACCAACAACCTCCCGGTCAATCAGCAAATCTATCGGTTCCTGCGTAAGGATATCGTCGATTGCACCATTCCCCCCGGCACCTTGTTGTCTGAGAAAGAGATCTCCACCCGCTTTTGCGTTTCACGTCAGCCGGTGCGCGAGGCCTTTATCAAGCTGGCGGAAGCGGGACTGGTGCAGATCCTGCCGCAGCGCGGTACTTTCGTGATGAAGATTTCCGCCAAGCGGGTAGCCGACGGGCGCTTTATTCGTCAGGCAGTGGAATGCGCGATTGTTCGTCGTGTCGCAGAACGGATCACGGCGGAGCAGCTGATGACGCTGGAGCATAATTTGCATCGCCAGACGTTGGCGGCGCAAAATCGGCAAACCCGTGAGTTTTTGGCACTGGACGACGAGTTCCACCAACTGTTGACGCAGTTCGCCGACTGCTCGCTGGCCTGGGAAACCATCGAAACCATCAAGGCCACCATGGATCGGGTGCGCTTTCTCAGCCTGAGCGAGGTTTCGCCGCCGGAAAGCCTGATCCAACAGCATTACCGCATTTTTGAAGCGCTGAAAGCACAGGATGCCGACGCCGCCGAGCGCGCCATTCATGAACACCTGCAAGAGATGATTTACTCCATCACGCCTATCTCCCTGCAAAATACCGAGTGGTTTGAAGTCGAATAATCAGCCACAAATCTTCCGTGGGGCGATCGTCCCCACGTATTTGGCCACGCAAATGGCAATTCCTCTCAATCGCATCTATTGTTTCTCCTTGCCATCAGGATTTCATTACTATCGTTCTATCAGCTTCAATCACCGCTTTTTGCTACGCTGGTGGTCAGATACCTTAGGTTGCCGGTGTATGAAGAAGCTAAATCGGGAGTTAATCATGACTGATATTGCACAGTTGTTAGGAAAGGAAGCGGAAGACCTGTTGCAACACCGCTGTACTACCATCCCTGCTGAAAATCTCTACCTGCCGGGCGCCGACTTTGTTGACCGGATAATGATCGATAACAACCGCCCCAACACCGTGTTGCGTTCAATGCAAAGTCTGCTTAACCATGGCCGCCTGGCCGGCACCGGCTACCTGTCTATTCTGCCGGTCGATCAGGGCATTGAGCATTCTGCCGGCGCCTCTTTCGCCGCTAACCCGCTGTATTTTGATCCGAAAAATATCGTCGAACTGGCCATTGAGGCCGGTTGTAACTGCGTCGCCTCCACTTATGGCGTGCTGGCGTCAGTCTCGCGCCGCTACGCGCACAAAATTCCGTTCCTGGTCAAACTGAACCATAACGAAACCCTGAGCTACCCGACCCAATACGACCAGACGCTGTACGCCAGCGTCGAGCAAGCGTTCAACATGGGCGCGGTTGCGGTCGGCGCCACCATTTACTTTGGTTCCGAGCAGTCACGCCGCCAGATTGAAGAAATTTCCAGCGCCTTCGAGCGCGCGCACGAGCTGGGTATGGTCACCGTGCTGTGGGCCTATCTGCGCAACCCGGCGTTCAACAAAGATGGCGTGGACTATCATTCCAGTGCCGATCTCACCGGCCAGGCCAACCACATTGCCGCCACCATCGGCGCCGATATCGTTAAGCAAAAAATGGCGGAAAACAACGGCGGCTACCGCGCGGTGAAATTCGGTTATACCGATGACCGCGTTTACAGCAAGCTGACTACCGACCACCCGATCGATTTGGTGCGTTACCAACTGGCCAACTGCTATATGGGCCGCGCCGGGTTGATTAACTCCGGCGGTGCCGCTGGTGAGAATGACCTGCAGGAGTCGGTTCGCACCGCGGTCATCAACAAACGCGCAGGCGGCATGGGCCTGATTCTGGGGCGCAAGGCGTTCAAGAAATCGATGAAAGAAGGCGTGGCGTTGATCAATGCCGTTCAGGACACCTACCTGGACAAGAAAGTCACCATCGCCTGATCCCAAGCCACACCCAGTTCGTTTCTCCAGCCCGGTTCGCCGGGCTTTTTTGTCGCATTTTTCTGTCGATCCCCGCACCCCTTTTCTGTTCCCCCCGCCGCTTAATGTTATTTTTCTTTCATTATTAACTTTCATAATAAAATATTTATCTTTCAAACTGTGATCCATTTAAAACAAATGAATCCATAAAGTGATTAGTGTAAGGCCCATGGCGACAGAGCCGCCGTTCGCTCCAGGCCATACCTTCCATCACAGGAGAATAATAATGATTGAGCTAATCACCCACGGAGCCGAATGGTTTATCGGCCTGTTTCAGAAAGGCGGTGAAGTGTTTGTCGGCATGGTGACGGGCATTTTACCTTTGTTAATCAGCCTGTTGGTCATTATGAACGCGCTGATCAAATTTGTAGGCCAGGAACGTATCGAACGCTTGGCGCAGCGCTGTGCGGGAAACCCGGTTTCTCGTTATCTGCTGCTGCCGCTGATCGGCACCTTTGTTTTTTGCAACCCGATGACCCTCAGCCTCGGGCGCTTTATGCCCGAGAAATACAAACCCAGCTATTACGCGGCAGCGTCCTACAGTTGCCACTCGATGAACGGTCTGTTCCCGCATATCAACCCCGGCGAACTCTTCGTTTATCTCGGCATTGCCAGCGGGTTGACCACCCTCGGCCTGCCACTGGGGCCGCTGGCGGTGAGCTATTTTCTGGTCGGGCTGTTCACCAACTTTTTCCGCGGCTGGATCACCGATCTCACCACCAGCCTGTTCGAACGCAAGATGGGGATCCGCCTGGATCGCCAGGTGCAACTTTAATTCGTGGAGTGCAGCATGAGTGCTTATATCCGTATTGAGAAAGGCGCCAGCGGCTGGGGTGGCCCATTAACGTTGCCGATCGAACCTGGCAAAAAAGTGGTGTACATCACTGCCGGTACCCGCCCATCGATCGTCGACCGAATTAGCGAACTGACCGGCTGGCCTGCCGTCGATGGCTTTAAAGAAGGCGAACCGCCGGCAGACGAAATTGGCGTCATGGTGATCGACTGCGGCGGTACCCTGCGCTGCGGCCTGTACCCGAAGCGCCGTATTCCGACGGTCAACATTCACGCTACCGGCCAATCCGGCCCGTTGGCGAAGTTTATCCTCGAGGATATTTACGTCTCCGGCGTGCGTGATAGCAACATCAGCCGGGTGGAAGCGGCTACCGATCAGATCCCGACAGCCACGTCGCAACCCAAGGGACGGGATTACGACACCAGCAAAAAAATCACCGAGCAGAGCGACGGCCTGTTGGCCAAAGTGGGTATGGGCATGGGATCGGTGGTGGCGGTGTTTTTCCAGGCCGGGCGCGACACCATCGACACGGTGCTGAAGACCATACTGCCGTTTATGGCGTTCGTCTCAGCGCTGATCGGCATCATCATGGCTTCCGGCCTGGGGGATTTTATCGCCCACGGCCTGACGCCATTGGCCAACAGCCCTATTGGGTTGGTGACGCTGGCGCTGATCTGCTCTTTCCCACTGCTATCGCCGTTCCTCGGCCCTGGCGCAGTGATCGCTCAGGTGATCGGCGTATTGGTCGGGGTGCAGATAGGCCTCGGCCATATTCCGCCGCAGCTGGCGCTGCCCGCGCTGTTCGCGATTAACGCGCAGGCCGCCTGTGACTTTATTCCCGTCGGCCTGTCGCTGGCGGAGGCCAAGCAGGACACGGTTCGGGTCGGCGTTCCTTCGGTATTGGTCGGACGTTTCCTGACCGGCGCACCGACGGTACTGATCGCCTGGGCCGCATCCGCCTTCATCTACCAATAACTTCGTTTGCCAGGGAGCCGTTATGAATTCCATTTTCCAGACCACCATCACCCAGATTGGCGACTGCGCCCGCGAGGCGCTGCAAGATGACATGTTGATCACCTTCCGTGAAGGCGCACCGGCAGACATCGAAGAATTCTGTTTCATCCACCAGCACGGCAACACCTCCGGTGAATTGCAGGCCGGGGGGTGGATGGAGCTGGCAGAGCAACGTTATCCGATCACCGCCGTCGGTGACGTCGCCACTCAAAACCTGCGTGAATTGGGTCACCTCACCGTACGTTTCGACGGAGAGCCACAGGCCGAATTTCCCGGCTCGATCCACGTATCCGGCACCACGCCGGCGGATATCCCGCTGGGCAGCACGCTGAAATTTATCGCATAAGGAGTAAACCATGTCTGAAGTAGCTGTAGTGATTGGCGGTGGCCAAACGTTGGGTGCATTTCTGTGCCAGGGTCTGGCGCAGGCGGGTTATCGCGTGGCGGTCGCCGATTTAAACGCGGGTAACGCCCGGCAGGTAGCACAACAGATTAACGACCAATACGGCGCGGGCAGCGCGCGTGGTTTCCAGGCCGACGCCACCGACGAACAAAGCGTGATTGCGCTGGTGGCAGCGGTTGACGATGAATTCGGCCCGGCCAACCTGCTGGTGTACAGCGCCGGTATCGCCAAGGCGGCACCGATCACCGATTTCCCGCTGGGGGATTTCGACCGCTCGCTGCAGGTCAATCTGGTGGGCTATTTTCTCTGTGCCCGCGAGTTTTCTCGCCTGATGATCCGCGACGGCATTGCCGGACGCATCATTCAGATCAACTCTAAATCCGGCAAGGTCGGCAGCAAGCACAACTCCGGCTACAGCGCCGCCAAGTTCGGCGGCGTGGGGCTGACACAGTCGTTGGCGCTTGATCTGGCCGAATACGGCATTACCGTGCATTCCTTAATGCTGGGTAACCTGTTGAAGTCGCCGATGTTCCAGTCGCTGCTGCCGCAATACGCACAAAAACTGGGGATCGCGCCGGACCAGGTTGAAAAGTATTACACCGACAAGGTGCCGCTGAAACGCGGATGTGACTATCAGGACGTGCTGAATACCCTGCTGTTTTACGCCAGCGATAAGGCTTCTTACTGCACCGGCCAGTCGATCAACATTACCGGCGGTCAGGTGATGTTCTGATGTTCTGATGTTCTGATCTTGTCAACGCTCCCTCTCCTTCTGGAGAGGGAAAACAAACAGGAGGCTATATGACTCAGGCATTGATCACCTTCGCAGTTCTGGCCTGGCTACTGCAAATCGCCCTCGGCTGGTGGCAGATCCAACGTTTCAACCGTGCCTTCGACGGCCTGTGCCGGCTGGGTGCCGTCGGTGTCGGGCGTTCCGGCGGACGCTTTCAACCCCGGGTGGTGCTGGCGCTGGCCTTTGATTCCGAGCGGCGGGTTTGCGGCAGCATGTTAATGCGTGGCCTGACCATCTTTGCTCAACCGAAACCTATCGCCCGGCTGCACGGCCTGCATCAGCGCGATCTTCGCCCGGATGTGATCTTCCCCGAGGATCCCGCATGCCAGACTGCACTATCGTTAGCGATTGCCCCTAAATCATGATATTTTCACATTAAAAGACATTACCTTTCATATTGAATTGTTAGCCGAAGGGAAATGCGCAACTCTTGTGAACAGGACGGGCTATGAAACCAAAGCAGCGGCAGGCCGCTATCCTTGAATATCTGCAGCGGCATGGCAAAACGGCAGTGGATGCCCTGGCAGCGCACTTTGCCACCACCGGCACCACCATCCGCAAGGATCTCACCCTGCTGGGAGAGGAAGGTGAAGTGATCCGCACTTATGGCGGCGTGGTGCTCAGCCGCGACGATGGCGATCAGCCTATCGACCGCAAAACCCATATCAATACCGAAAAGAAACGCCAGATCGCCTATGCCGCCATTGGGCTTATCAACGACGGCGATTCGCTGATTTTCGACGCCGGCAGTACCGTGCTGCAAATGGTGCCGCATCTGGCGCAGTTCAATAACATCACGGTCATGACCAATAGCCTGCACATCGTCAATGCGCTGGTGGAGCTGGATAACGACCAAACCATCCTGATGCCTGGCGGCACCTATCGCAAAAAGTCAGCGTCCTTTCACGGCAGCCTGGCGGAATCGGCTTTCCAGCAGTTCAGCTTCGACAAACTGTTTATCGGGGCGGACGGCGTGGACCTTAATGCCGGTGTCACCACCTTTAACGAAGTGCACAACGTCAGCAAGGCGATGTGCGAAGCCGCCAGCCGCATTATCCTGCTGGTGGACTCGTCAAAGTTCGGCCGCAAAAGCCCGAACGTGGTCTGCGACCTGAGCGTCGTGGATACCCTGATCACCGATAAAAACATCAATCCGGATTACCTCGCCGCATTGCAGGCGAAAGGGATCAATATCATTCTGGTAGGAGATTTTGATGAGTAACGCCGCTGCCCTGCTGGCCTTTGCCCGCGAAACGCTGGAAATTGAGCTGACTGAAGCACAACGCCTGCTGGCGCGACTGGACGATAATTTCGTCTGCGCCTGCGAACTGCTGCTGAACTGCCGGGGCAAGGCGGTGATTTCCGGCATCGGCAAATCCGGCCACATCGGTAAAAAAATTGCCGCCTCGCTGGCCAGTACCGGCACTCCGTCGTTCTTCGTGCACCCGGCAGAAGCACTGCATGGCGATCTCGGCATGATTGGCGCCGACGACGTGGTGGTGTTTATCTCTTATTCCGGCCGCGCCAAAGAGCTGGATTTAATCCTGCCGTTGCTGGCGGAAAATAACATCCCGGTGATTGCCATCACCGGCGGCAAAGAGTCACCTCTGGCGTTGGCTGCGGCCTGCATGCTGGACATCAGTGTCGAACGCGAGGCTTGCCCGATGGGTTTGGCGCCGACCTCCAGCGCGGTCAATACGCTGATGATGGGCGACGCATTGGCAATGGCTTTAATGCGCCAGCGCGGTTTCAACGCCGAAGACTTTGCCCGTTCACATCCGGGCGGCAGCCTGGGTGCGCGTTTGCTCAACCGGGTACATCACCTGATGCGCACCGGCGATCGTCTGCCGAAAGTCAGTGAAAGCGCCAACGTGATGGAAGCCATGCTCGAACTGAGCCGCACCGGGCTGGGGTTAGTCGCGGTGTGCGACGCACAGCAGAAAGTGGTGGGGGTATTTACCGATGGCGACCTGCGCCGCTGGCTGGTAAAAGGCAATAGCCTGCAGGATGCGTTGAGCCCGGCCATTACCCGCCCTGGCTATCGCTTGCCGGAGCAGTGGCGCGCAGGGGAAGCCCTGGAAGCTTTGCACGAACAGCATATCAGTGCCGCACCGGTGGTCAATCTGGACGGCGTGCTGGTCGGCGCGATCAACCTGCACGACTTGCATCAGGCCGGGATCGGCTAATTAAACTGAAGAAACCCGCAGCAATGCGGGTTCCTCCTTGCCTATTCATCTCGGGTATCAATTCGGTACAGCCTCGACGATCGACAAATAACAACCGGTATCGATAATCCGGTTCAGCTTCAGGTCGGCGCTGGCCAACAGCGCCTTCAGTTCTTCTTCGGTGCGCACCTGCCCACCGTCAAAACTACCCATCAGAACCAAATCAAGCTCCCGGCAGCTGTCCCAGGCGGTGTTATTCGGCACTATTACAGGTTCAATAAGCAATAGCTTCGATTGCGGGTGCATCGCATTACGACAGGTGCGTAATATGCGACTGGCCGGCTCATCGGCCCAGTCCATGACGATAAATTTCAACAGATAAAAGTCTGCCGTCGGACAGGCTTCAAAGAAACTGCCCGCGCAGGTTTCCCAACGCGAATCATCACCCAACTCACCAAGGCGGTTTCTTGGCAATACCTGCGGTTGGTCAAAAAGAATGCCTTTAACCGTCGGATTGGCGCGCAATACGCTCAGCAACAATCCGCCAAATCCCCCGGCGATATCTACCACCGTAGAATGCTCGGGGAATTTATAACTACGCATCAAAATTTTATTTTCCAACGCCGACATCGATGCCATGCCGATATGAAAATCATTTTCCGCGTCAGGAATATCCTCTTGCGACCAATAATCATAGAATGGCATGCCGAATATTTGTTTAAATACCGGTTCGCCGCGTAACGTTGCCGCCAATTTTCCCAACGGACGCCACATTGTTTCATCCGTCAGCATCATTACACCGCCACGCAGTGAATCCGGCAAGTCTGAACGTAAATATTGCGCTACCGGGTTAAGCGAGAAACGTCCGTCTTCGGAAACGGAAAAAATATTGCGCGATGCCAGAATACTCAAGACCCGATGCAGCATTCTGCTATTTACTTCCAGCTTCCTTGCCAGCTCCTGGGCCGTTTTGGGGCCGTCGATCAGATGATCGGCCACGCACAGCTCAGCCGCAGCCCGCAAGGCGGCCTGCACGGTGAATCCCATCGTTTGATCCAACAAATACAAAGAGGCTTTTTCATCTTCAGAAAGAGTGACGTGATTAGTTGCCATGATCATAATGCTCCGTTTGGATATTTAACCTCAAACACCATTGCAAAATTAACAATGATTATTTATTTCAGGTGAAATAAATTCGCCAAACAAGATCATAGACACTAAATAAAATAAAACCATAAATCCAACAAGGTTATCAGGCAAAAATAACCATAAATCATGCAACCAATTAAATGACAAAGGAATATATATAACAGGAAAAACAAAATGATAAAGCATAGATACAATTAGATAATTAATTCATGATGAAGCAATATATTCCTCACCAGGATTTATTTTATATAAATTTCATTTCAATAATAGATACATACCTTAAAAATTCGGCTGAAGGCATCTGCATTCAGCCGAAAACTGATTATTTCCAGTCGGGATTATTCTCAAACTGTTGTTTCAGCAACGCCTTCATATCGTCGTTCGGTTTACCCAGCCATTGGTATTTGGCGTATTTCTTCGGATGGTCAACCGCTTCCGGCTTATCCGCCACCTCAACGCGCACGGCCCAGGCCTGTGATTTGTCTTCCTTAAACGCCACTATCATAAAGTTGTTGGCGCAGTCATGCGGCTTGCACAGATTGCCCACCAGATAGTTCTGCCCTTTCCAGCTCAGGCTCTGCGCCGGCGTGGAGGTTCCCATCCCCTTGCGCGCCCAACCCGGCAAGCGAGCCTGCCCTTTGACCATATTTTGCCAACTGGTCTGGTAACCCGGCTGTTGGATCACGTCCGAGGTGGTGACGATCTGCTGAGCGAAACCACCCACGCTGAAGCTGAGTAACGCGCCGAAGATGGCGCCGCGAAGTGCGTTTTGTCCTGTCATGGCCTTCTCCCTAGAATAATTCGGTTGCACCCGGCCCAAGCCGGGTCTGGATCTAGTCAGACCACAAGGGTAGCAAAAAGTTGGCTTACCACCAGGCATGAAAATGATGTACCGGCCCAATACCGTGCCCCACTTCCAGGGTATCCGCCTGCAGCAAGGCCTGTTGCAAATAGTCCTTGGCGGCAGCGACCGTTCCGGCCCAGTCGTCGTGACGCGGTCGCAGCGCCGCCAGGGCGGCAGACAGCGTACAGCCGGTGCCGTGAGTATGTCGGGTCGCCACGCGCGGCGCGGTAAACCGCAGCTCCTGCTCGGCCGTAAACAGCCAATCCGGACTTTCGCTTTCGCTAAGGTGACCCCCTTTCATCAACACCGCCTGGCACCCCATCGCCAGGAGCGCCCGGCCCTGCTCGCGCATCTGGCGCTCATTTTCCGCCGGGGCGCACGCCAGCAGCGCCGCCGCCTCCGGCAGGTTCGGCGTGATGATCGACACCAGCGGCAACAGTTCACGACGGATCGAATCCACCGCTTCCGGCGCCAGCAGCGGATCGCCGCTTTTTGCCAGCATCACGGTATCCAGTACCACAAACGACGGCTGATAATGGCGCAAACGCTCCGCCACCGCCTGCACAATATCGGCGTTGGCCAACATGCCAATCTTGGTGCTGTCGATGCGCAGGTCGCTGAAGACGGAATCCAGCTGAGCGGCGACAAAGGCCGGATCTATGTTGTAGACCGACTGCACACCACGGGTGTTTTGCGCCACCAGCGCGGTAATCACCGAGGCACCATAGGCCCCCAACGCAGAGAAAGCTTTTAGATCTGCCTGAATGCCGGCGCCGCCACTCGGATCGGTCCCGGCAATTGTCAGTGCGTTAATGCGTTTCATTGCAGTTCCTCCGGGCGCAGTTGATACAGTGCGTCGAGGAACGCCGGGGTGAAACTGCCCGGCCCGGCGGCACGGCGCGTGGCCCGTTCACCGCAAAGCGACATCACCCGGCAGGCGGTCGCCACGTTATCGAGCCGATCGCCCGGTAAACTGCAAAATGCCGCCACCACTGCAGAAAGTGCACAACCGGTACCGACCACCCGCGTCATCAGCACATCGCCGCCGGTGACCGCCCAGTCACGCTGGCCATCGGTGATGTAATCAACAACGCCGGTTACTGCCACTACCGCACCGCTGCTGCGTGCCAATTCGCGCGCCGCCGGCAATGCCGCCAGCGAGTCGTCTGCACTGTCGACGCCACGTCCGTTAGCCTGCAGACCGCTCAGCGCCATGATTTCAGAAGCGTTGCCGCGGATCGCCGCCGGCTTCTCACCCAACAAACGATGGGCAAACGCGGTGCGATAGACCAACCCGCCGACCGCTACCGGATCCAGCGTCCAGGGGGTTTGTGCCACGTTGGCAGCTTCCACCGCGGCCAGCATGGATTCAGCGCGTGATGCATTGAGGGTGCCGATGTTGATCAGCACCGCATCCGCCAGTCGGCTGAACTGCGCCGCTTCGGTCGGTTCCACCACCATTGCCGGCGAAGCGCCGAGCGCCAACAGGACGTTAGCCGTCAGTTCCTGCACCACTTCGTTGGTCAGGCAATGGATCAGGGGCGATTGGCGTTTAAATTGAGTCAAACAGGCCGCGGCGCGGGCGCCGGGGAAAACATCAGGTCGAGCGAACATATTCCTCCCAACCGGCGTTCAAGAAGGCGGGTACCGGTTGGGGCACCGAGACTTCCCTACGCTGGCATAATCCAGATCAGGTAATACGGGTAAAATCTCAGCCACCGCACATCGCGCAGGGCACCCCGAGTCAAGACGGTCATTATTGGGGTTGCCGCCGGTGAGGTCAATCGCGCTATAGTGTCAAAAAATAAAAAGGAGGCGCCATGCAGATAAGAAAATACCAAGAGGCCGATCGCCCCTTCCTGCGTACCCTGTATCTGGCTTCGCGCAAAGCGGCATTTCCGTGGCGCGATACCGAAGATTACCGGCTGGAGGATTTCGATCGCTCAACGCTGGGCGAAGATATTTGGGTGGCGGAAGATCAGGGGAAGCGGCTGGGATTTGTGTCGATTTATCGCCAGGACAACTTTATTCACAACCTGTATGTCGATCCGCATCTGCCGCCGCTCGGCGTCGGCAGCGCACTGTTACAAGCGGCGGAACAGACCTTTACCGCCACCGGTTCGCTGAAATGCCTGGTGAAAAATGAGAAGGCGCTGGCGTTCTACCACAAGCATGGTTGGCGAATCATCACTACCGGCAATGACGGCGGGGAAGAATATTACCTGCTGCACTCCCCGGCAAAATAAAATAAGGGCACAGCGCAAACCGTGCCCGTTCATTAAAGCCCCCGGCTCAGGCGACAGAAGCTGCCGGGGTCAGTTTTGCACGTGCGCGGATATTTCTGACCAACAGCCCCGACACTATGATCCCGGCACAGGCAAACATACCCATCAGCCCGAAAACAATCTTGTAACCGGTCAGTCCTGGGAAGGCATCGAGAATATGACCGTACAGGCTAAAACAGAACATCGCCGGGGCATAACCGATAAAGCTGCCCAGCGCCATAGCCGCACCGGTATGTTCTTCGTCAATGCCGGCCTCACCGATGGGGGCAAAGAACACCGCTCTTTGGGTAAAGACCACTGCACCAAATCCCAGCGTACAGGCCATGCCCAAGTAAACCGGCATTTGTTCATGCGGTAACAGGATCAATAGCGCCAGCGCAATGGCGCTGATAATAAAGGTATAGAATAAATACTTGCTGGGAGACTTTAATACTTTATCGGCACTGAGACCACCAATCGGCCCCCCCACCATTTTTAAGCAGTATTGATTAATGATCCCGTAAGCACCCACCAGTGCAATCGGCAGCGCATAGACATGACTCAGGAAAGGAATAAAGAACGTCAATCCGCAATACACCGCGTAAACACAGAAAACGCTGAAGGCAATCAGCCATACCGTTTTGTTTTTCAATACGCTGCCCATGCCAGGCTTTTTATTAACGAGGGGTTGTTCTTTAGCGGGTAACTTTTCCTCTGGGCTTTCTTTCATCACCAACAGAATAATAACCCCTACGCAAATAGCGATGGCCGAATAAAACAATATGCCGACTTTAAAACCCAGGTAGCCGCTACCAAATGCGGTAAACAGCGCCAGCGCAGAAAAGGCCACCACCGTGTCGACAACCCCGCGCCCGGTTTCAAAAAAGCCGAACAACCGCCCCTGCTGAGTATTATCCCCCAGCATACTCACCGATTTGAGCAGCACCGGCCAATTCAGCATGTCACAGGTCACGCCGAACAGCGCCCAGACGAACAGTATGCCCCAGTACCCCGGCATGCTGGACAGGTAGATGCCAAGCAAGCCAGTAGCAATCAGCGAAAACGACATGGTAAAACGTCGCGGCAGACGATCGGAAAAATAGATTGATAAGAAGAAGCCAATGGTCGTCACAATCGAGTTAACCGACATGGCATTGCCTATTTCGCCGTTACTCAAGTGAAAATATTGTTGCATCGGAACATAAAAAGCATCTTTAAGGGAAGGCAATTTATAGATTGTCCCTCCACATAAAACCAACAAGCTAAATAACGCCCATCTTTTTTTAGTTAACATAGTCCCCTCACAGCCAATAATTAATAAGCGGTGTTGTTTACCCGATAATGAGGCGAGCGTTCATCGCTCATCAGCGAGAATATGTGATTTATAGATTTATTTTTATATTATGCCGGATTTAGCAGTTCCTGAGCTTGCTGCGTTAAACTGTCAATGATGGTGCGAACATAGTGAATTTGATTTAGAGCATCTTGAGTTTCTTTCTTTAATCGCGCTTCCAACCCTTGCTCCGGTAACGCTGTTTCACTCATTTCTCGCCATGGAATGGGAGGATTATTCCCTTCGTCGCTGAAACGAAACGGCGGTGCGTAATAATCCACCTCTTCTTCCAGCCCGTAGGCGGTGACCTGTGGTTGATCTTCACCCAGACAGATCAGCCCCAATAACAGTTCTCGGAATGGCAGATCTCCCTGTCCGGAAATACAGGCGCGATGCCCCATCCCATTGTTCTCTCGCACAATAATTGCGTCCTTGATGTGCACCTGAGTGATTTCCCCACTCATTGCCGCCAGTGCCGGCAGCGGCTCTTCATTGGCGTTAATCATGTTGGCGAAATCAAACAGCAGGGAAAGCTGAGGGAAATCTGCCGCCCGGACCAGGCTGACCAATTCATGGCTCTTGAGATCTTCATGCTGTTCCAGAGTAAAACTCAGACCGCTGTGTTGATAACGCTGTTTGATGTACTGAATATCCGCACCGATACGCGCCAACACCTCTTGCAAAGGGCCCTGATAGCGCGGATAAAAACGCACTGAGCTGGCCCCACATTTCAGCGCGATATTCACCGCCTGATCGATAGTTTGCGAGTCGGAGGCGCTGGTTTCGATATGAATATCCAATCCATAGCGCCGAGCCTGTTCGCCAAACCGGCGCAGCCGGGCATCATCAGCATGGCAAAGCGCCTGACTTTCCCCATCCAGCACATGCACCTTCACCCCTCGCAACCGCTGCTGATGGGCGATGCTCAGCAAATCCTCTGGCAGGATCTTCTCCATACGCATATTGAGATGAAAGGCGTAAGCATGCAGGTAAAGGGGCAAGTTATGCGCCCGTAGAAGGACTTTCTCCGCCGTTAAGCGATCCATGATATTCACCTATAAGTTAATAAAGAAATCTACCGACTCGAAGCGCCAGTGCTCGATATCCACCTGCACGATACGGCGTTCGGCATCGGCACGATGCTTTTCGACCAAAATCGCAGGCGTGCTGGCGTTTCCGCCCATCACCTTGCAGGCCTCTCCGGATAACCGAGTGGGTTTAAAGGCCAGATGACGGGTTCGCGTGGAAGTGCCATAAGCCTGTTCCCACACCTCGGCAAACGAGTTCTCACCCAGACGTTCGATAAAACCGGGTGCCACTCGCGGGCTGATAAAGGTTTCGTGATAAAACACGATGTGATTATCCAGCGCTCCCCAACCAGAAATCTTGTAGATCTCGCTCGCCGCGTCGACCTGCAATAACTCTTTGATAAACCCCGGAGCTGCCAATACGCACTCTTTGGTCATATAGTCCCAGGAGGGACAACGGCCCTGCTCGATAGCCGCCTGTTTGAAACTGGTAGAGGAATTGGGGTTGTAGTTAAAACGCGGCAGTGCCGCAAACCAACCCCGTCGATCCTTGCGGAAGATCCTCGATTCGCTTTCCAGGAACAACAGCGCCTGACGTAACGTCATGCGTTTGATGTTCAGCAACTCTCCCAGTTCTCGCTCCGAAGGAAGCTTGTCACCGGGGGCGATTGCCCCCTGGCTCAGCCAGTCATTCAACCGGGCCTTTGCCAATTCAACGGTTGAGCTGTTTTCCATATCCATACCTAATTGGTTTAAACCAGATTGCACAACAGTATCGCGGTGAATTATGACAAACAATGGGGGTATTGGATTTTATGTGTGACTTCGGTCCCAGAACAGAAGGGATCTTGGCAACCTTGGGCAAGATCCCCCTCCGGTCCTCTCTTACTGCGGATTAAACAAGGGGCCAGGCAGAATCAAAAACGCCGTCATTTTCCCAATGTCGTCGGCATCGCACGCAACGTCAGGCCCCAGAACACCAGGGCAATAAAGCTGACGCCCGCCCCCAGCCAGCACACCCCCTGCCAACCAGCCAGGGCGAATACGTGAGTGCTGGCAAAAGCGCCGAGCCCACTGCCAATGGCATAGAACAGCATGTAGACGCCCACTAACCGGCTATGCGCCTGCGGATGTGCGCTGAAAATCAGGCTCTGATTCAACACATGAATGGCTTGGCCTGCCAAATCGAGCAATACAATGCCGATAATCAACCACCCCAGGCCATAACCCAGCATGCCGAGCGGCAGCCAGGCCAGCACCAACAGCAGCAGACAGATGCCGCTCGCTACCTGCGCCAAGCCGCGGTCCGCCAGGTGCCCTGCTCTTACCGCCGCCAGCGCCCCCACTGCGCCCACCAGGCCAAAGGCACCAATCACCGAATGCGAAAAGTTGAACGGTGCCTGACTCAGCGGCAGCACCAATGCACTCCAGAAGATGCTGAATGCCGCAAACATCAACAGCGCCAGCATGCCGCGAATTTGCAACGTGCGATCGCGCAGCAACAGCGTCAGCATCGAACGCAGCAAGGCGGTGTAGCTAAGCGTTGAAGGCGGCGTGCTCGGTGCAGGCAGCAAACGTGCCAGAATCGGCAGCAAGACCAGCGTCACTCCGGCGGAAAAAAAATACACCGTGCGCCAACCTCCTGCGTCTGCCAACGCGCCGGACAGGGTTCTCGCCAATAGCAGACCCAGCACCACGCCACCCTGCGCCGCCCCCACGACCCGCCCACGCTCATGAGGTGCCGCCAGCGTGGCGGCAAAAGCGATGAGTCCTTGCGTCATGGCGGTGCCCAATAATCCCACCAGCAACATGCCGATCAGCATAAGCAGGCTGCTGTTTGCCCAACCGACCATGCACAATGCGGCAATCAACAACAGTTGCTGTACCGCTAACAGCCGATGGCGATTAATGCGATCCCCCAGCGGTACTACCAATAACAGCGCCAACGCGCAACCAAGCTGGGTGGCGGTGATCACCATACCCACCGACGCCACGCTGATAGCAAATTCCTGGGCTATGGCATCCAACAACGGCTGGGCGTAATAGACATTAGCCACGCTAAAAGCGCTGGCACCGGCCAGCAACAACACCAGCGAAGCCGGCAGCCGACTCAGTCCCCCCGCCTGAGATACGCAGATCGGATCCAGCGTTTTGTCACTCATCGTTTTCTCCAAAGTGGTTTCATTATTAAACCCAATGGACATTACGCGCAGAGGTTTTATAATGCAACCAGATAGTGTGGCAGGAGGGATAACGTGAAACGTAAAAGCCTGGAAGATGCGCCGTGCCCGGTGGCACGCACTTTGGATGTGATTGGCGACTGGTGGTCACTGTTGATTGTGCGCGACGCGTTCGACGGCGTGCGCCGCTTCAGTGAATTCCAAAAGGGGCTGGGGATGGCGAAAAATATCCTTTCCACCCGTCTGCGCACCCTGGTGGCACAGGGCATTCTGGAGATCGCACCGGCCTCAGACGGCAGCGCCTATCAGGAGTATATTCTCACCGACAAGGGCCGGGCCCTGTTCCCGGTGATCGTGGGCTTGCGCCAATGGGGGGAAGATCATCTGTTTGCCGAGCAAGAGGCGCATTCAACCTTGGTCGAAAGCGACAGCGGCCAACCGATCCCGCGCATGACGCCGACCGGCAGCGTCGGGCAAACGCTCACACCGCTGAATACCCGGGTGGTAAAGGTGGGTGAAGAGTAAAATCACATTAGTTGAACCTACAGCCGCTGAGACAGATGTTTGGCTGGAACGCGGCTTTGGAGCAAAACTGCAAGAATGGTAATTTCGCTGTTTGCTGTAGCGTAATAAATCATATGGCTGAGATAGGGAAAGCTATAAACACCGGTCCCTGGATCCTCGACTCGATGCTGCCCAATGCCTGGTATTTCCGTCAGGTTGGTTAATCCTTGGCGCAGTCTTACAAGGTAATCTCTGGATTGCTGTATGCCCCAGTTGCTCAATGTGTAGTCGCGAATCTCCCGGATATCGCTTTGCGCCTCACCGGTCAGTCGGTAACTGGCCATTTATCCTTTATCCTGCTCCAGCAGTTCAGAGAAAAACGTCTCGCCATCAACGGTATTGCCGATCGCCATATCATGCTGGGAGCGCTGAATCTTCATTTGTAACAGTTGGAGTTTCATCGCTTCAATTTGCTCGTAATCTTCGGCAGTCACCGCAACGGGCTTGCCATTACGGGTGATTTGTACCGGTTCACGCTGAGCCTTAAGCAGCAAATCGCCAAACTGGGTTTTGGCTTCATTGGCTGTCAGAATATGCATTTTCATTACCTTTCGACTGAATCGTTCGATTCGCTCATTCGATTTCTTGAGCAAAAATTATTCACACGATTTTATTGGGGGCGATCTTTCGGTTTACGCATTACCCCATATGCCCCTTCGCAAGGCCTCAAGGGTTACTGTATAGTCCGCGTTTTACGGGGAAATCATGCTGACTCAATCATCCATTCGCCTTAATAAATACATTAGCGACAGCGGCATCTGCTCTCGCCGCAGTGCCGATCGTCATATCAAACAGGGCAACGTTTTCATCAACGGCAACGTAGCCGCCGTGGCCGCTCAGGTATTTGTCGGGGACGTGGTGCAAGTTAACGGCCAGCGGATTGAGCCACGTAATGCGGAAGATTTGGTGCTTATCGCGCTGAACAAGCCGGTGGGCATCATCACCAGCATGGGAAAGCACGTGCAAAATAACATCGGTGATTTCGTCAATCACAGCAAACGCACCTTTCCTATAGGCCGTCTGGACAAAGATTCCCAGGGGCTGATTTTCCTGACCAATCACGGCGAACTGGTCAATAAGATCCTTCGTGCCGGCAATAACCACGAAAAAGAGTATCTGGTTACCGTCGATAAGCCGCTGACCGACGCGTTTATTCAGGGGATGAGCGCCGGTGTCCCCATCCTGGATACGGTGACGAAAAAGTGCCGGGTGGAGAAAATCGCGCCGCAGATGTTTCGCATCACGCTGGTTCAGGGCCTTAACCGCCAAATCCGCCGTATGAGCAAATACTTTGGTTATCACGTCACCAAACTTGAGCGTGTGCGCATTATGAATGTCGATCTGACAGGATTGCCGCTGGGCGAATGGCGAGATTTGACCGGTGACGAAAAGAACGTGCTGTTTAAGCTGATTGAGCACTCATCTTGCGAGGATGTTCGCCTGCCCGTTTCGCTAGCGCCTGATGTCAGCGAAAATCTCGACACGGAGTGAAGGTTTTCTGGAGCAGAGATATCGCCAGGCAACCAGGTAAAACTGCAAGTTGCCCAACGACATCTCAAGACCAAAGGCCCTTTTCCTCAGTGAATCAGAACGACCATCTGATATTGGCATTGACCGAATTGACCTGGGTATCAGAACCGTACTGCCCCTGATAACCGAGAGCCAACGTAGTGGAACGCGACAGCTTCACGCTCACCCCCACATCCGCCACCAGCAGATTGTCATCTACCGCCTGTCCCTGCGTGATAAATGCGTCGCTGCCGGCAAATGCCATGCGCGATGACGTATTTTTATCGCCGTAAGCGTGCTGCCAGCCTAATGAACCGTAAAGGCTGACGTTTTTCGGCAGTTCGGTAGATCCCCGCACGCCCAACGTTGAATAGAACGTATTCATCGTTTCATTACGGACGCTCAGCGCCGCTGCCCCGCCTTTCTCCTGGAAGTTATCGGTATGCAAACGGATATAACTCAGGTTGACGAATGGCTCGATATTCGCATCCAACTGACCAAAACGGTAACCCGCTTCGGTGAACGCCAGCAGCGAGTCTGCGTCATAGTCCGCCTTGAGCCGATCCGAGTAATTGCCGAAATTAACGTTGCGCTCATTTTCGAGTCGGTGCCAGGTATAGCCCAGCGCACCGCGCAGGGAGAAGGCATCCTGCTGCCCTGCAGCGTACAGACCCAGGTGGTAATTATCGCTGTCGGAACTGGAGCGACGGCTATCGACATCATAGTCGCCACGGCTATAGCCTACGTATCCCCCAACGCGGATACTGTGGTCAGCGAGTTTCCGATCGGCGCCTAACAGGAAACCGCTGGTGTGGCCGTCCAATTTCCCAACGTTGTCATTACCGCTGTTTCTCATCCAGGAGCCGAACGTCTGTCCCCAAACGCCGTTATTTTCAGCCTGAGCCGGTTGAACCAACGTCATCGCCATCGGTGGAACAGGCAGCGCATCATTATCAAATACGCGAAGCATGCGCTGATTCAACACGTTGAGCAGCATGCTACTGCCGGCGATCAGGTTAGACTGAATGGACGGATAAACTTCACCGGACAGTTGATTGAACGCCTCGCGCGCTTCCGGTGCGCTCAACAGCAGCACAGAGTTATACAAGGCCAGCGAAGGACCGCTTTGCGTTAACGTCGAGAGCGCACCGGCGGTATTCCACTGATTGCTGCTTTGCGCGACCGTTTGGAAAATACCAGGCTTGCCGCCTTCACCTGGCTTGCCGCCCTCGCCTGGGTTACCGCCTTCGCCTGGGTTACCGCCTTCGCCTGGGTTGCCACCTTCACCTGGGTTGCCACCTTCACCTGGGTTGCCACCTTCACCTGGGTTGCCACCTTCACCTGGGTTACCACCCTCGCCTGGGTTACCGCCCTCGCCTGGGTTACCGTCCTTTTGTGCAATCGTCAGATCCACGGCATTGGTGCTGTGGTTAAGCGCAACGTCCAAAAATGCAGATTTTGAGACGGCTTCAGCAAACCGACCGTCAATCCCGCCATCTGAAGTCAAAATGCGATAGCTTTGGCCGGTTTGATAGCTGGTTTGCGGATCCAACGCGGTCACCTGCACCTTGGCCTGATCGCTGATGGTGGTTTTGCCTGAAACGACCAGTTTGTCGCTGCTGCCATCACCGGCGATATCGACGTCATAGAAGGATTCACCCAGGAAATTCAGATAGCGTTTCAGCGTCAGGGTACCGATGTTGCCGTCGCCAGGGGAAATATGGCCGCCGGACTGGATTTCAGTCTGCCCCAAGGTGCCGTTGCCGCCCAGCATCCCGCCAGCTTTGATTGACGCGGCGCTGCTGTAACCCAGACCATTGCTGACATCGGAACCGGCAGTGGCGTTCAGGATCAGCGTGCCGCCATTCTCGGCGCTCAGCGTCTGCACATCGAAAACGTTGTCTTCTTGCTGCGTATTGATGTCGCTGGCGATGGTGATTTTGCCGCCGCGTGCGGTGACATTCGCCTGGAGTTGAGTCAGGTCGCCGCTCAGCGTCGTCTGGCCGGCCGTGTTGATGACTTCGCCTTCGCCGACCATCTTGTTGCGGAAATCGTAGTTATCTGAGTTGTGATTAAAGTAAACGTAGCTGCCGAACAATCCGCCACGCAGATTGACCACCGTTTGGGCATCGACAGTACCCGCACCACCCGCCGCGCCGAGCGTAGGTTCGGTCAAGCCGGTGCCGGTATCCATGTTGCCGCGGCTGCCGATAATCAACGCGCCGCGGTTAGAGCCGGACCCGGTATCCCCCAGCCGCAATTCGTTGCTGCCGGCAGAGAATGAGCCGCCATCAACAACCGACAGCACCCCGTTGCCATAATCCCCAACGTTGACATTGCCCGCACTGGTAAAGCGTGAGCCGTTGCCGGCGATGTAAAGCTCTGCGGTTTTTCTTGAGCCTGAAACACCGGCAATCTCCGCGCTACCAACGTTGACCGCACCGCCGTTCAGCACGTCCACATCGCCATTGGCGGTGAGCGACTGGGTGATATTCCACAGAGAGTTATTACCGGTCACCGTGGCTTTGGGGTTGAGCTTGTCAGCTTCATCGGGGCGAAAACCGCTGTCGATTCTGGCGGCGGCCGTGGTGGTCACTACCCCGCCATCTTCAATCAGCAAGGTTGAACGTGCGCCCTGTCCGAAGCCGAGACCGAGTCTCTCACTGATCACCTGGGAACCGGCCCCTTTGACATTAAGATGGCTGTCATACCCCCCGGTGGTGCCGACGATAATCTCTTCCGCCGTCGCCAATCCTCCCTCTTCTACCCGTAACGTCCCCAGCCCCAGATTCAGACTGCCGTGCATAACGGATTGGTCATTGATCGCATTTAATACGGCATTTGGTCCTTTGACCGTGACCAGGCTTTCGTATATCTGGCCATTAGCACGACGGCCAATATTGACGTTATAGGCATTGATTTGGCCATTATCGATCAACAGGTTTCCACTTTGATTACGGCCGACGTAAACATCCCCGGTGTAAGTCAAAGATTCGGTAATACGTGATTCACCATCAAAAATAGCATCATCGGCACGCGCCACGTCGGCTGGGCCAATCAATATCAACGGTGCGGAAAAAAGTGCGAGGTAAACTTTCGAAAGCGGTTTTCTTACCGCTAAGTTATGCGATGTTTTATCTTTCATGTTTTCTCTCCGGCCCAATTATCTGATGCCATCAAAGTTATTATTTATATGAAAAACTCAATGCATTAGAGGATGCGCGGCGCGTTTTGCGAGAACACAGGCTGATTTGTCATCGAGACACTAGCTTATTGCCCCCCAGCGCTAACGTCTCGATGCCAAAATTATGGGGACTGCGGATCGGTATTGATCATCCACCCTCGCTAAACGCGTCAGGTGAATTATTTATGCGTAACGACCGGGGTACAGCTTGGTGTGCTTAACGACGGGGCTGAACCTAAAATACCCGGCATCATCATCGAGGAACAGTCAAAGATTCGTCCTTTCTCCGTAGTGGCACGGTAAGAAAGTTTTTGCCCGCCAAGGGCGTCGGGTTGGGCACCATTAACATTGGTGACGGTAATTTCATCCGATGAACCCAGGCCCAGCATTTTGGCCGTTTCCGCCTGCAGCAACGGTATTGCCTGATCGGTTTTCAATGTGGAACAGCCAGCTACCAGAAGCGTAACGGTTAATGCGATAAGTGGTTTTCTCATAAATTGTCCTTTGTAACCAAACAGTTCCAAATGCTGAATGGCTTTATGTTTTACCTTATCAAAATCCCTGAATAATATATTTCCCTTTCCTAACCGAAAAAACCCTCCTAAAGTAGGGAGGGTAGAAAATAACAAGTCGTCAGACCAATCTGATAGGTTTTAGCAAAAGGAGATACCCTTGGGGCAGGATTATGCGTTGGTCGTTGATGACCATCCGTTGGTGGCAAGTGGCATCGCCAATTTCCTGAATACGCACTGTCGATTTAAACACGCCTACGTGATGACAAACGAGGAGAGTTGTTATCGACATATTCTGGAAAATGGCGCCCCGCGTTTAATCGTCATCGACTTTTGGTTATCCGACGGCACGGCATTAAAATTACTCAAAGAGATCAGGCAGCTTTACCCACAGGTAAGATTATTAGTGGTCAGCGGCGATGAAAATAATGAAATAGGCCAAAAGGTACGTGATGCCGGAGGCCATGGTTTCGTGCTCAAAAATGAGCCGCCAGAATTATTCGCCAAAGCCGTTGCTGCGCTGTTAGAAAATCAAAGCTGGTTTCCTATGGATAATCTATTGGAGGCTTCCAGTGCCAAAAACCATCTTCAAAACTTCAATTTAACGCCGCGACAAATTGACGTTTTGACCATGATGATGCGCGGTTTTCCCAATAAGAGAATAGCCTCTCAGCTTGCTATTTCCGAACCTACGGTTAAAGAGCACATCAGCAATATCCTTAAAAAAATAGGCGTAAACAGTCGGGTAGAAGCTATTACGTTACTGCATGGCAGGCAGGGGCCGTCCGAATGAAACTACTTCAATCTTTACAAGATGATGGCATTTCGTCGCACGCGCAAATCCGATTATTGAACAATACGTTTATTCGATTGGTCTTTAGTTTCAGTGCTGTGCCCTGCGTCGGCATCCCCTTTGCTATTTGGATTTATTTACTGGGTGAACCGCTGTGGCCGATAATCAGCTGGATAATAGTGTATTTATTCTGCGCTTTGGCTATCCGATTATGGCACCAAAGATATCAACGCGAAGCGGAGAAAGAGGATGCGGGCGTTATTCTTAACCGCTGGCTCCCACATATCAACAAAGTCGCCTTCGTACATGGGATAGGTATATCCTCATTATATTTAATAACCCCACAAATAAATAATTTCGATTTTTTCCTGTTATTAAATATCAGCATCGCGGCCATCGTCGCGGCGAACGCGACCCATTTGACGCCCATCATCAGTACCTTTACCCTGTTTTTCTTTGCCTGCTGGGGCATGCTTAACGTTGGCATCATTTGGCGTTTAAACGACGTCATGCTCATTGTGTTGATGCTCAACCTGCTTTACGGGTTCGCCATCTACCGCCACGCATTGAGTTCTCATCAGTTTTTTATTCAGCAAGCCCGTCTCGAAGAGAAGAGCTCTCGCCTTGCGGAGCAATTCCGCCAGGCCAAAGAGGAGGCGGAACAAGCCCTGCTCGATAAAAACCAGTTTCTGACCACCGCCAGTCACGACTTGCGCCAACCGGTACATGCCATGGGTTTCCTGATCGAGGCCATCATCCATAAAAATCGCGATGCCTCTTTAACCCCCCAGCTGTTGGATCTGCAGCAGAGCGTGCGCTCCGTGCACCTGATGTTCAATTCTTTGCTCGATCTCAGCAAGATTGAGTCCGGCAACGTCAGTACGGCGACCACCTATGTCGATATTGGAACCCTGCTTGACTCGGTGATTACCCTGTTCCGTGAAGAAGCGAACAGCCGGGGATTATCCCTGCGGACATGGCGCCCCAAGCGACGCATTGCCCTGATGGGCGATCAATTGCTCATCCGACAATCACTGATTAACCTGATACAAAATGCGCTGCGCTACACCCAGAAAGGCGGCGTATTGATTGCCATCCGCCCACAAAAGGGAGAATGCCTGATCGAAGTCTGGGACACCGGCGTGGGCATCGCCGACGAAGAGAAAGGCAAAATCTTCTCCCCCTACTATCGCCCCGAACTGGCGTGGAAAATCGATAGCGCCGGTCATGGGTTAGGCCTTGCGGTAGTGGCCCGCTGCGCCAAATTGATGAAGGTGAAATACGGCATGCGCTCCGTGGAGGGCAAGGGATCGCATTTCTGGATGCGCTTTGCCCTCTATACCGGCGAAGTCAAAGCGCCAGAAAACCTCAACGCCTATACCCACAGCCAGATCCCTACCCGCTATGAGTCATTGAGCGGCGCCTGCCTGGTGGTGGATGATGATCCGCTGGTCACCTCCGCCTGGTCGAGTTTGATGAGTACCTGGGGGATCACGGTGCGCTGCGCCGCTTCCGCCGAGGAGGCTTTTGCGATTATCGACGCAGGCTTCACCCCCTTCGCCGTGCTTTGCGATCAACGGCTCCGCTCCGGTGAAAGCGGCTTCGATATATTGAAAGCGCTGTTCGAACGCCTGCCGAACACCAGCGGCGCCATGGTCAGCGGGGAATTTAACTCCCCCATTTTGCAAGAGGCCGAACAGGAAGGTTATCTGGTATTAAGAAAGCCGCTGGAACCCGCGAAGCTGCATGCCTTGCTGTCGCAGTGGTCATCCTGCTAGCCGGCGCCAGGCCTGTTCGGGGCTGTACCCTGCCGACGTTGCATTTCCGGCATCGGCAAGATTGCGGCTGAGGCTGCCGCTTAGGCACCAAGATTGCGCAGCAGGCCTTCGAGGTTGCGCTCACCTACCTTGGTTTGGGCGCCCGCCTTCAGTCCGCCCCGAATGCGTCTCTCCGCTGCAGGGCGTTCAAAAAGCCCCGCCCAGGCCTCATGCTCACGATAAAAACCTTCCCGCAGATCTGCCGCCGGCATCGCCTGCTTGGCCGCCGCGATAACCCCTTCGGGCAGTGCCGCAATGTTGTGCGCCAGGCGTTCGACAAAGTCGTCGAGTTCGGATGCGGGCAAGGCGCGGTTAATCCAGCCATAGCGCTCTGCGGTCGCCGCGTCGATAAGATCGGCTCCCAGGATCACTTCAAGCGCGCGACCACGCGTCATGCGGTTCGTCAGGTATTGCGTCGCGCCGCCACCGGGCGTAATGCCCATCAAGGCTTCGCATTGGGCCAGTCCTGCCCGCCCTTCGGCGGCAAAAGCCATGTCGGCCGCCGCAACGAATTCTGCGCCGCCCCCACGCGCCAACCCGGCAAGCTTAACGATAGTCACCTGGGGCTGGCTGCGCAGCAACTCACCGAATGCCTGGAACGGGTTGAGCCCTTCCGGCGCATTACGCGCCAGCTCATCGAAAGCATGCGGTTCATCGATTAAGGTCATGTCGACATGAGCAATGAAGAACTCCGGATCCGCACTCTGGAAAACCAGCACGCGAGTATCCGGGTCGCCACGCAAGGCACGCAGTAAGCGGCTGATTTCCGACATCAAAGCCACATCAAGCACGTTGACCGGCGGATTATTGAGGGTGATCGTCAAGACCCCCTTTGCGTGAGACAAGCTGAGTTTGCTGAAATCGGTATCTTTCATGTCGATGTCCTTGTTTGTCAGGCGTATCGGCGCTGGACTTTCGCGCCGCTGATCGAATGGTATACTTTGCATACCTGGCGTCAATTACGCACTTGAAGCATCCCAGGGATGCTGGAGGATACCGATGGAGACGAATGAAACTGTCTACCGCGCTGACTGCCCGAGCCGAATCATTCTCGACCAGATCGCGGACAAATGGTCAATGATGGTGCTGGAGGTGCTGCGTGAGCCGAGGCGCTTCAATGCGATCAAGCGTCGCCTTGATGGCGTCACTCAACGTGTGCTCACCCAGACGCTGCGCAAGCTGGAGCGTAACGGCATGGTGAACCGCAAGGTTTTGGATGGGCGGGTGCTCGGCGTCGAGTATTCGCTGACGCCGCTCGGCCAGTCATTGCAAGGGCCGTTCTCTATTCTGTTTGAGTGGACTATGGGGAATATGGAGGCTATTCAGGACTGCCGGCGCAGATATGATGAGCAAAACCAGCAGCTTGAACAGTGAGGCTCCTGCCTCACTTTTCCTTGCGATGAATGGCCGCGTACATCCAGTAATCACCCGGCGATAACCGAAACTCTAGAAATGAGAGGGAGGCGATCAGAGGTTGCGGAATATTCCCGAGATCAGCGTCCTGGAAAGCAGAGAAGTCGGGTCAGCCCACTCCATCAGCACATCGAAATGGTTGCAATGGGGCACCTCGAGCAGATCCGTTTCCGCACCGGCCGCTTTATACAAAGAGGCAAAGGCTTCGGACTGCCGCTTGAAGCCGGGCGGATCGCCTTCAGCCCAGGCAACGGTGATGGGGCACCCCGGCGCAGGGATGTGACGCATCGGGCTGTAATCGGCCACGCTGGTGTCGGAGAGTGCCAGCCATGCCTGCACGGGCGTCTTCATCAAAGGTGCGAGTTCAAAAAGCCCGCTGATGGGAAAAGCAAACTTCACCACATCGGTCGGCACGCCAAAAGCTACATGCCAGCCTGGTGCTAATAGTGTTGCAAGCAAATGGCCACCAGCAGAACTGCCACCCAGCGAGATCCGTTGCGGATCCAGCCCAAACTCATGTCCCCGCCGCCAAATGAACGCCACGGCACTGCGTACGGCATGGACGATGTCACCGATGCCGGCTGCCGGCGCGAGTGGATAATCTATAACCACCGTGGCAATGCCATTTGCCGCTAATGTGCCCGCCATCATCGCGGAATCTTCTTTCGACAGCGCTCGCCAGTATCCCCCGTGAATAAAAAGAAAAACGGGCAGCAGCGGCCCGTTTCCATTCACCGTTGGCCCATAAATATCCAGAGCCTGACCACTTTTCTGGCAATAGGTGATATCAAAATGGAGGCCATAAGCCAGTTTCATCTTTTCAGACTGCGAGCGATAACGCGCCATTTCTTTGGCAAAGCCATCGACACCTACCGTAGCGCGTGCATCGTAATCCTCATTGAGGCGTGCCGGATCCATAAACACTTCGTCTGCCAAAAGCGTCATTTTTCAACCTCCCTGATGAATACCGCCATATCCCAGCGGCTGCGGACAAAAAAAGTGGTTAGTCCCGGCCCCGTTTCTCGGGCCGGAGCAATGATCAGGCCAAAGTGCCCGTCGGCAGGCTTAATGCCGTTTTCATACGCTCTGCGCCGATCTGCTCGCAGCGTCCGGTGATACGCAAAACGGCCGATCGAACGTCGTCTGGCCACAGGTTCATATGCCCCATGCGTTCCGCCGTATCTTGGGTATGTTCGGTCAACGGCCTTTCCTGCGCTTCCCAGGCTGCCAGCGCCGCCGGAATATCCCGGTTATTTTCCAGACTGACCGCCAATCCAAGAGCATTCATCAGTGCGCAACCGCCCCCTTGGCCGAGGTAAGGCGGCATCGCATGGGCTGCATCGCCGAGGATCGCCACCTGCCCTTTGCTCCAGGCCTTGAGCTTCAGCACCTCAAACGCATCCCAGCGGCCGGCCTCGCCAAAACGTGCGATCAGGCCGGAAAGGTGTGGGAAGGATTTGCGCCAAAGTGCCGGGGCAATCGGAAGCTGATAGGCACCCACATCGTCCTCAGCGCAGCACAGTGCAACATAAAGATCGGTCGCGCTGGCGGGCGTATAAAGGATCCGCCTCGTGCCTGAAAAGTACTCAATGTAGTTCGAACGATCTGCAGGCGGTACGTCATCGTCATCACGCTTCAACATCATTCTGACCGCGCCATAGTACAGCGGCTTGCGGTACATCAGCAGGTCCAGAGACTCTCTCACCCGCGAGTTGATACCGTCAGCGCCGATCACCAAATCGGCTGACAGCGTTCGCTTGTCCGCCATCAGCAGCTTTCCATCCGGTGTCGCCCCCACCGCCTCGGAATCGCTGACAATTTCAGCACCGGCGCGGCGAGCCGCATTGAGCAAAGACAGCAGCAGCCGCTCGCGCAGGATGGTAACCAGACGTGGGGCACCACTGCTGTTGATCGGTATATCCTCCATCGTTGCGTTGCCGTGATCCCGAGTCTGGAATACGGCCCCTTCGTGTGCCCCCACCATAGCTTCGTCATAGGCTCCAATCGCCTCGAGCACACGCAGCCCATTACTCCAGATATAGATGCCCGCACCAAAGGTGCGCAGGTTTGCCGAACGCTCATGCACTCTCACGCTCCAGCCACGCTGAGCCAGCGCCGCCGCCGCCGTAAGCCCGGCGATACCTGCCCCAGCAATTTCTGCATGCAGTTGCTTCATACCCTCTCCTCAGCCCCGTTTGTTTTTGATCGTACCCGTCGTTAAGAACCCGCCTGTACCGCAAACAGATCCTTTCTCCTGGTCATGCAGAACAACGCCAAAGCGGCAATTAATGCGGGAATCGCCATCCAGTAGAAAAAATTCTGCAAATCACCAACCACGGTATACAGCCAAGAGCCAAGATAAGCCCCCGTGATGGAACCCACATGACCCACGCCGATCCCCCATGACACTCCGGTCGCACGTGCCGTGGTGGGATAAAGGCCAGCGCTCAAAATACTGATGTTGTTCAATGCTCCCGTGAGGGTAAAACCCACGAAAAAAACGCAAACCAATAAATGGGTAGAACTGCCGAGCTGGCTGCCGGTAACCAGCAGCGCGACCGAGGCCAATAAGGCTAAAGGAGGAAGTATTTTGGCGATACCGATTCGATCGATGAGAAGTGCTGTGATGATGCCACCGATCATGCCCCCCAGCGGCAGCATTGCGGCAACATATAAGGCCATCCGAGCGTCAAACCCGCTGCTGCGCAATACCGTGGGTAGCCAATTGCTCAACAGGTAGAACGAGAATAAGCAGCAGAAAAAGGTCAGCCAGAGTAGCAGCGTACGCTCGGTTCGCCCTTCAGAAAATAGCGCCGCCACGGGAGACAGCTGCAGGTTTTTTTCGCCGGGCTTTCTGTCCATACCGTCGGTAAAGATTACGTCCTGCCACTTCCTATGGCCGCCAATCCGCTCGACGATCCGCAGTAATTTAGCTCTCTGTTGCGGCCTGTTGGCCAGGAAACAGATCGACTCAGGGAGCATGAAATACAGCACTGGCAGCATCACCAAAGGAGCGATACTGCCCACAAAGAGCAGGCCTCTCCAGCCCAGCACCGGCAGCAGCAAGTCGGCCACCCAGCCGCCGAGCGCCATACCCAAGGTAAAACCGGAAAAGCTCAAGGTGACCAGCAACATGCGCCAGCGAATGGGCGAATACTCTGACACCAGAGTAATGCAACCGGGCAATACGCCGCCTAGTCCCATGCCAGTCAGCAACCGCAGTGCCACAAGCACGCTAATCGATGAGGAAAAGGCATAACCCAGGGTGCCTAAAGCGACGATAACCGAGCAGATCAGCAACACCGTTTTGCGCCCATAACGGTCCGCCGCGGGGCCACAAATGAAACTGCCGAGTAACATGCCGAACAGACCTGCCGCGAAAGCCGGGCCCAACTCGGCGCGATCAATCCCCCATTCTTGAGCCAATTCAGGGGCGATATAACCCATCGCGCTGGCATCCAGACCATTAATCATCAATACAATAAAACACAAGAGCAGCGTCATTATCTGCAAACCGCCAAGCGGGCTTTGATCGATAATGTCGGTGATGGATTGTTTGTTCATGGCAAAAATCCTCTTTTCTTGTTTTTGTATTACCTTGCATCATGAAAAGCACGCCACCACCGGCAGGAAGGCCCGGGATTAACCGGTGAATGAAATGGCACCAACATACTGATTAGTAATAATTTACCCTCTGCCAGTTCCGAAGCTTATGCATACCCTGGTGTTTTACTGGGTAGCGCTGCAGGAGCAGGTTTTCCAGAGAGCAGGGATTGATCGAGTATAGGGCTGTGCTGATATCAGGGAATAATCAAAAAAGGGATCTTTGGTATAACCAAAATGAATACAAGGAGGCGCGCAAAGGGAATATTTCGTGGGCGTCGGAAAAAAGAAAACCCCCGCACAGCCTAGCCGCAACGGGGGTTTTAAAATCATCACTGATAGTCAGTGATTAGCGGTTCATCATTCCCACTCTATTATCAATAGAAAAACAAAAGTCAATATAATCATATCGATATAAATTACAATAATTTATATACCATGAAAAACACCATCCCTTGAGAGATTTTAACCTCCCGAAAGCCGCTTCCATACTTTCAAATAGTCTTCGCCGGACAGCGAGGAATTATCAGGTTTCAAACGCGCCCAATCGTCCGGTTTCAAAGACTTCAGATATTCGCTGGCTTTTCGAGGTGACAGAGTATTTTCCGCACTAGCTGCAGTTCGAGCCCTAAAGTCTTCACCGGCGCGTTCAGCAATACTGCGCGGAACGCTGTTCATGCGCATCAACACGCCTTCTTCGGTTTTCACACCATGGTAAAGCATCGCTGGGAGGTTATTTAATCTGCGCTTTTCTTCGTCTGTCATGGCTTCAAAATCAAGCCCTGAAGTTGGCATTTTGCTTAATGCCGACAACCCCCAAGCTCCATTATTGGCCAAATCTCTATAAACCGCTCTGCAAGCTTTAGATATTTGATCTGTAAGGCTATCACCTTCAAAGTAAGTCTTCGCTATAGATTCAATGGAGCTACCTGTTACCCAAGCCTGGGTAATATCAGCAAGTTTCCGATGACTATTCCCCTGTCCTTTACTGATCTCTCGTAAACTTTCTTGTAACTGCGGAACCCTAAGCATAATCCCCATCAAGCTTGGCAGCACAGACTTCGATTTATCACCAAATAGACTCGAAGGCTCCCAATCTGCAAACGTTAACTTGTTTTCAAGGTTATTCAAATCCAATAAAGTTGAACGAACCCCCTCAGGAGAGAAGCCTGTAACATCTGCAAGAGAAGCATTTTCTGGATGCTCAGCTAACTTTCTAACATATCCTTTGGTAGCTTCAAGAAGCGCATCAGCTTTCTCTTGCGAGGCTTTATCAGCTTTAGCGCGAAGAGAACCAAACCCGTAGGTATTTCGCAATAATTGTTCTGCTTCACCAATTACAGCGTCCAAGTTACGTTTTTCATTCCATAAATGAGCAATATAGCTTCTGAAGTCTGCCCATTGTTCTTGCTGCATAACCCAAGATAAGTTTACTAATTCCCCCGCAGCTTGAAGATCATCGAGCATCTCTTCCAATCGGGAAACTAACGATGCGGTTGCATCACTAACATATTTCCGGATCTCATTCGGCTGTGCACCTGCTGCAATACCGATTACGCCTACGCTATCATGGCCGATACGCCCAGCTCGACCAGCGAGGTTCCAAAATGCCCGATGCGACATTTCATTGCCGTAAGGCAATTTTCTCGTCGCAAGAAAAACTGATGAAACAGGGAAGTTAAGCCCTTGTGCAATGGTTGTCGTTGCACACATCACTCGAATATGGCCTGCTTCTGTAAGCCACTCGATTAATGAAAGCGCCTCAGCGGGTAAACCTGCATGATGTACAACAACACCTTTTGACAGCATATTAATTAGCTCAAAATCCTCACTAATCTCAGCCGCAAGAAAACGTTGAACCAGTTTAATGTCTTCGTGCACCTGCACAAAAGGTTCAAGCTCCGCAGCAACTTTACGAGCAATACTCCAAGCATCAGGAATCGTCTGTGCTACAGCAATACTGGTACCGCGCTTAGAAAACACTTTAGCCATAGCAACAGCCTGTGTTGCGAGCCCCTTAGCGCTAGAGTACGTCAGTTTTTGCAGAGGGCGGTTACCATCTACATTGTGGATTCCTTTAAGGTGAATCGTACGTTGAGTGGTCATCAACGTTTCAAAACTTAAATTCCAATCACCACGTTTTTCACCTTTATGAATATCAAATAGACCAACAATTCTCTCATTTTGGTTGCCAAGCAGAAGTGCCCAAGCTGATACTTCGGCCACGATCAGCAGCGAGCCATTGAGCTAAATCGTTAGCATTTGGAACAAATGGCATCAAGAGTAAGAAGTTTGCCCGAGGTGATTCTTGCTTAATCGTTGCAAGCAGAAATTCAATACGTAAGCCACGAGACTCATCTTCAATATTGTGAGCTTCATCCATCACAACCAGAGCCAATGGGCGCGCGACTTTTTTGTTTCTCATCACCAACTGAAGTTTCTCAGGTGTTGCAACCAAAACCTGAAAAGCACGTGCTTCACCCAAAAGCGCTTCTTCAAAAGCATCGACTTCAATCGCGCCAGTTAACGGCTCAACTTGAATACCTAATGGGCCAAAATCTTCACGTAATCGTCGGGTAATTTGCGAAACTAAAGCGCGAGTTGGCGCAACATAGGCCACCCAACCATCATCCTGATCAAACTGATTCAGCGCTTGCAACATGCGGAACTGTGCCAGCGCTGTTTTACCGCCGGATGTAGGCAAATCAACAATTACCGCTCTGCTGGCTTGATCGAGTAAACCTTGCTCTTGCAGTGCAGCTCGTTGCGGCGGTAACAGTTCAAATAAGCTCTTGTGCTTAGTCACATGGGAAACAAAGCGTGTCACACGGGAGTTAACCGTATGTGCCACCCACCATAAAGAGCCAGCGACCATTTTTCGGCTTGCGACATGTAACCAGCGTAAAATCATTTCGAGCTGCGGGTCTTTAGCGGCTTGTGCCGCTTTTTGCGCCGCTTCAAAATGCTGATCTAACTGCGCATCGATCGCTACCGGTTCGCCTTGCAGCATGTACACAGCTAAACGCTCTGTTACTTTGGCCCAATGATAAAGCGCCACTAAACGCATGGCGATGCTTTGCGCCTCTGCACCTTGGGTTTGTTCTAGTAACGCTTTTTCGTAGTTTTCTTGATCGTTTCGTAAGCCAAGCACAATCTCTGAAATCTGATCTAAATCATCCCAGCGGTTTTTACGAAGCAGTCGCAACCAACAATCAAAAATTCGGTAAAGCAAACGCTTATCCCAAGTAACACCTGCCACACTGGGTACTGCTACTGTACTGTTCTGCTCTTCAAACCATCGACGTAAATCGGTCCAGCGATCGGCGCAGTAGGCCAAACCCGACACATGCAAAACATGAAACAAGCGCTCCTCATTGTCATCAGGTACGGGTAATACACGATAAAGCCCGAACGCTCGAAACGCGCCAGCTTGTGCAAGCTATCGAATATTTTTATTGTCCTGATTGGCAACAGGGTGCAACAAAGCGCCAATGCCTTCGATCGCGGCCAACTCATACGCCGTTGCTACTTGCTCTAACAAGTCACTGTCAAACTCAGTTGCCGCATGTTCAAGTATATTACCCAGCGCCATATCAACCAAGCGCCGTTCAGCCATTTTCATCGCTGTATCACGCCGCTCAGCGCTAATGGACTGAACAGCCCAATGCTGATCTACCTGTAGTAAGTGCTCTTGTGAAAGCGTCATGACGCCTCCTGCATAGCCGCTTGAGCACGAGCAGACAGCGTACCAATCATGTTAAGGGGAAGGTATAAAGCGTACATTTCAATATCAGTTTGCACTGGACAATCGGCCGCCAGTGCTTTTGCTCGGCCAGCAATATCAGAAGCGCTTGGGGCAATATCGCGCACCAAAACACCATAAACAGCAACGTCTGTCGTGTTCGAGCTCAAATAGCGTTTGGCAGCGCTTTTAAACATTGGTTCCCACGGAGCTCGCACCGCATGGAGTCCTAAATAACGTAAGAGAGCATCTTTTACTTGGCGATTATCTCGTAGCCCAAACAATTGGGTTCCCAAGCTGGTCATCACGCTTGGCGGCGCTTTATTCTCTTCAGACGTTTTAACTTCACCAAATGCAAAACGGTAGGGAAGCTCAGCATCGTTAACAGGCTGAAAACCAGTCAAATCGCAACCAGCCGGACTTGCATTAGGGTTTTTAAGATCACGTCCTGTTGGCCACGGAAAAATACAATTGCCTTTATCTGCCACAAAAGCTTCGGCAACAGCCTCTCCCACTCTCCAATTATCTGGTACGGTTTCATCAATCAGCGCTTGACGTAAACCCTCTTGCTCAAATTCCGTGCTCACGACACTGCCAAGTAATTCCTGAAGCTCATCATTGCCTGCGGTATCTAGCAAAATATGCTTTACGGGGCCAGCTAGCATCTCGCTCACGTGGTCATCCTGATAAGACAAACCATGAGCAATCACGGGCTGGGTGCCAGCATCATAAGCAAGCGTCGGTGCAGGCATAGACATTAAACCAATTCTCCCTTAAAGGCTTTATCTAAAATTGAAGGCATAAGGGCCTCTAGCTCAGTTGCATTTTCTGATTGAGCTTGTTTAATTTTTTCAACATAACTTTGCAGTTGATTAAACCGAAGCTGCTTATCGTAATCGGGTACCGGAACCTCGATATTTTCAAGCTTTTTAAGTCCTAAAGTTCTATTCCTTCCGGCACCTCCAGGGGATGCTGCTTGTATTTTCTCTAGCCCCTCGGTCGTCAGAAAATAAAAGCAAAGGAAATCGGCTGTCACCACTCCTGATTTAGGTAAACATGTTATAAAACGATGCGAACCGACACGGCCTTCATCTTCTTTCTTAACAACCGCAATCGCACCTTCCCAAGCAAAAACATTACTGAACACCAAGTCACCGGAAACCATTTGGTACAACTTTTTGGTGCCAACGTCCATTCCATCAAGAATTGGCTTGTGGAAAGTACCGTTACCAAAACAACGCACACCAAGCTCTGGGTACTCCGCATTGACGTCGATTTCAACTTTACGGCGCTCAAGAGGTGCCACTTTCGACATCGGCTTGTATACAGCGCCTTCAATTAATTTGTGAAAGGTACTACTCAGCATTGCTTGCGCATCTATTAACAAGGACTCTCTTAACTCGCTGATTAAACCTGATTTCAAAGACAGGTTTTCAATCTTGCTAACAATTTCATCCTGAACTGATAAAGGCGGCAAAGGAATATTAATATCGAGAAATTTCTCAGGTTTAATCCTATTTTTTCCGCTGGTACCACGAGATTTCTCGTCACATAAGTTCCAAAACCAACGAGTCTTAGTTATCCAAAAAAACCATTTCGGATTTATCTTTTCTTTATTAGGTAGAAAAAGGGGAAACTCACCAGAGCAATAGCAACCTGCAAGCTCAGGGGTAACGAGACTGACACTACCATTTCTTGCCCAAATTTTATTTACGATGATATCGCCCGATTCCACCTTATTTAGGAATTTATATTTCGTATCACCACCGTCGATGGTTTCACGCTCATAAGCACCTTCACCCCAAAGACGAACACCAATCTGCCTATAGCTTTGACCTGCTATTGGCGGTTCAGGTCTATCAATGCGTTCAGCGATACTACCTATCGGCACACAGTCCCAACCAAATTTCACAGTTTCTCTCCCAAAGAAGACTTTATCTCCTCCATCAACTGAGTAATTCTCTGCTCGGTTGTCAGCATTTTATCTATCAACTCACTAGGCGCTTTGTGCTGCATTGCTTCAAGACTATTTGGGTTCTTAATATCTAAGTTAACTGAAACCAACTTGCCGCTATCGTCATACTGGATAACGTCTTGTGCTTTCACTGACCAAGCTTGGGCATTTTCCACACGGCTAGCCCACCACTGTAAGCAGTCTTCAAATTCGAAATACTCCATTGGTTTAGTCTTGGTATATTTTTTTCTGCCTTCTGGTGTCGATATTTGGTAATACCAAATATCGTCTGTTGGGCCAGAACGATCGAAGAAGACTAAGTTGCCTGCAATATCGGTATAAGGCGCGAATACACCTTCCGGCAAACGAACAATGGTATGCAGATTAAAGTTCTTTAACAGCTCTTCTTTAATGCGTGCGCTGATACCATCACTGAATAACGTGCCATTTGGTACAACAACCGCGGCGCGGCCACCATTGTCAGCACCATGACCAGGGCGCTTGAGTTTACGCATGATCAACTGAAGGAACAGCATTGCGGTTTCGGCGGTTTGCATGTCTTCTGGGAAGTTACCAAGAATGCCTTTCTCTTCCTCACCTCCAAAAGGTGGGTTGGTTAAGATCACATCGACACGATCTTTGTCGCCCATCTCTCGTAGTGGAAAACGCAGGCTATTTTCTGGGTCAATTCTTGGATACTCCAAACCATGCAATAACAGGTTCATTTGTACCAAAAGGTAAGGCAACGATTTGGCCTCACCGCCAAAGATACTGCTTTCTTGCAGTACTTCTCGGTCTTCAACCGTTTTACACTGGCGTTCTAGGTGTTCGAACGCTTCAACCAAAAAACCACCCGTGCCGCAGGCTGGGTCCAATACAGACTCACCCAACTGCGGGTCCATAACCTCAACCATAAAGCGAACCACTGGACGCGGAGTATAAAACTCGCCGGAGTCACCAGCGGCATCACGCATTTCACGCAGCATGGTTTCGTATAAGCGGCTTAAGGTGTGCATCTCTTCAGATGAATTGAAATGAATGCCGTTTATTTTGTCGACGACATCACGTAACAAATATCCGTTGATCATGCGGTTTTGCATACCTTTAAACACGGTCGCAATCACATCTCTGCGATCACCACCGTTGTCACCTTGCAGGCTACGCAAGTAGGCAAACAAACCTATGCCACGGGTACCATCAGGTCGCATTGCTTCATCATTGTTAATAAAGGCAATCAGCTCGTCGCCGGTGATACCACCTTCAATTGCTGCCCAGTCTCGCCAGCGGTATGGCGCCTCAATTGCTGGCTGAAAGCTTTTTCCTTCTAGCACGGCTTCGGTTTCTCGCATTTGTTCTAAGTCGTCGAGAAACTTCAAAAACATGATCCAAGTGAGCATTGGCAGGCGATCGAGATCGCCATTTAAGCCTTTATCTTTACGCATTATTTGCCGAGACGATTTAACAATCGCACCTAATTGTTGGGCGGTGGTCATCGGCTGATCTGCTTTCTTTGTTCGTACCATAAATCGTATCGTCACTTCTGTTATTGCTGGCTATAGAGCAGCGTTTGTAATTGGTCCACGGCGGTTTTCATTTGCAATGCACCGCCAAAGAGATTGGCTATTTCCATCACATTGCCATATTCAGAAATAGGCGGTACCTGTAGCGAATCCGGAATACTGAATTGCTTGGGGCCGTGGTCGGTATATTTATCCAGTAAAGACGTTAAGATCGCGCGGGCCTCTGGGCCGTATTGATCAAAAAAGTCCGGTTTGTTTTTCTTCAAGTACTCAGCGCGCTCTTTTCTGGTTCGCAGCGGTACGTTGAATGCAATATGGCAAAGTAAATCCAATGGATCTGCATCGGTTTTACCCGACTCTGCGACCAAATCCTCAAACTGGATCCCTCGTTCTTGTAATTCGAGAATGATCTCTTCTCTCTTTAACGGATTAGCCCAGCTATCTTTTAGTTCGTCCAGTGAGGAAAAGAGGGTCTTTACCTTTTCTGCGGTGTAGTCGGTATATTGGATGACGCGAAGCTGTTTACCGTCTTCGTCTAGCTCATAGACCAAATGAGACGTAATTTTAACGCTGCCACCATCTACGTAGTACTTTCTCGGTTCGTGCTCCTCTTCATCATCAGCGCCTTCACCTTCAGTATTCACTTCGTATTCGCCCGTCTCTTCAGCAACCTCTAACTCTTCACTCTCTGGTGTTAAAGTGTCATCAACTACTTCTTCACCGTCTTCATCAATCACCACTTCATCTTCAATCTCTGGGTAACCGTCAAAGTCTGGATCAGCAAAATTTTGTGTAGCGGAGCCGGTATAATCAATGATGTTGAACCACAGCTTGCCGTAATCTTCGCGTAGGCGAGTACCACGGCCAACAATTTGCTTGAACTCACTCATTGAGTTCACAACACGCGCAAGAACAACATTTTTACAGGTTGGCGCATCGACTCCTGTTGTTAATAGCTGTGAAGTGGTCAGTATCACAGGTGAACTCGTTTCCAGCTCTTGAAAACGGCTGAGGTGCCCTTTGCCAATTTTCCCTTCTTCTGATGTCACTCGTGCAACGTAATCTGGATGCTTGCGTACAAGGTCAGAATTCAAGTTATTCAGCGCCCGTCGCATTTCATCGGCATGTTCTTGGTCGACACAAAACACGATCGTTTTTGCAAAACGATCGGTTCGCTTCATGAAGTCGGTGAGATGCTTAGCAAACGCATCTGTTCGAGCCTTTAACGCTATAACCCGTTCAAAGTCCTTGGTTTGGTATTCATTATCTGGGATTTCTCGTCCAAAGCGGTCTACATCGCCTTTGCTTGGTCGCCAACCTGCTGCATCGACTTCCGAAATGACTCGATGTACGCGGTATGGTGCAAGAAAACCATCATCAATACCTTGCCGCAAACTGTAGGTGTAGATTGGATTGCCAAAATAACGATAAGTATCGCGGTTATCTTCACGCAGCGGAGTTGCAGTCATACCAATTTGGAAGGCTGCCTCAAAGTACTCTAGAATTTCGCGCCAGTTACTGCTGTCGCGAGCACTGCCTCTGTGGCATTCATCAATGATGATTAGATCAAAGAAGTCTTGCGGAAATTCTTTGTACAAGCCTGGACGACGCTCATCACTGGCAATGGATTGATAGATCGCAAAATAAATTTCACGACTTTTAACGACTTTGCCACCTTCAATTTTGTGCCTTGCATCACCAAACGGGGTAAATGTTTTATCCTTTGGATCATCGACCAACACATTTCTATCTGCCAGAAATAGAATGCGAGGCTTTCTGTAGTCTCCCGTGCGATTCCAACGGGCACTCCACAGCTTCCAACTAATCTGAAAAGCAACGACTGTCTTACCTGTACCCGTTGCCATCGTGATTAATGATCGTTTTTTACCTTGAAGTACAGACTGTACTGCGCGGTTTATGGCAATTTGTTGGTAGTAACGCGGAGAGTAACCCGAAACATGGTGGTAAGGGGACAGCAAGGTATCAATATCTTCGTCCTTTAAGCATTCATCGCCACAAAGCCGCTTGAATAACTCATCAGGAGTTGGAAAGCTCGACAATAACTGCTCTTCACCGGTGGTGTAGTCAAACTCTAAGATCTCATGACCATTGGTTGAGTAAGCAAATTTTAGTCCTAAGATTTCTGCGTAATTTTTTGCCTGTTGCATCCCTTGGCCTACAGGGCTGTTTTCAGGTTTAGCCTCAACTACGGCTATAGGAAAATCGCGAGTGTACTTAAGTAAATAATCAGCTCGTTTTTGCTCTCCACGCTTAACTTTGTTGCCCTTGAACTGAACGCGACCATCGGTAAATGTGTACTGTTCAGTTACTGCGCTAGGATTGTCTTCCCAACCAGAATCTTTAAGTTTTGGCGTCACATAGACTCGGCAAGTATCCGCTTCGTTTAAGCCCATGCTATTTTTGTTCCTTGCTATCATCTGATGCACCACCAGATCTAACCCACTGATCCACCTCATCAGCTTTCAACTTCCAAGGCCGACCAATTCTATGCGCTGGCATTCCCTTTTTACTGATCCATGAGTACACAGTATCTTTGCTTACGCCAAGGTATTCGGCTATTTCTTCAACAGATAACCAGCGGTCTGAAGTCACAAGAGCACCAAAGGTTTGATGGATTAAAGTTAGAATCAAATTCTGACATAAAAATCGCAAGAGATAAATCAGCTCAAGTAAGATTAGAGCTGAACAGGGCTAAGTAAAGCGGCATTCAACAATCCCACCTGATTGGTCCTTTCGGCTAGATCTTTTTTCTCATCAATGCTGACCCAAACCTCAATTCGCTCTCGCCGTGGAAGTGTCCCACGCGAATGTGATAGATAGCGTCAATCACATTTTCACTCGCCATAAACCTTCCCTCTTTGGTGTAAATGTCGCGGAACGCCTGACAGCCTCGCAGAGCAAGATACCGTCGAGCCGTAAGCGAGTAAGGGACGTTGTTGGACTGGTACGAGCTTGCACGTACCGGTACAACACACATCTTGCCATCGAGTTAGGCGCTAAAATATGCATATCTTTGCAAAAGGTTGACACCCAGATTATCTGCGCATATTTTCGCATAAATAACCTAAGTTACGCATATAATATTATCAACATCATGCGTATACTTGCTTAACTATGCTTAAGCAGAGGTTATGATGATGGGAACACCAAAAGAAAAGCTTCCAGGTGCGGGAAGGGTAGCATTTTTAGCTCGCCTCGATGAATTCCGTATTCTAATTGAAGCCGGCTGGCCGATAACGGTCGTTTATGAACACCATGGTGGAGATAATACTGGCCTGAGCTACAGCCAGTTCGCTCGTTACGTCGGGAAATACATCCGCAAAACGGCTAATCGCGGAATCCAGCAGCCCACAATCCCTGAAGAAATAAAAATTCAGGTAGCACCAGCTTCAGGAAAAATTCAGTCCGGCGCCACCTCTACTAAACAAACTCCGATCTTTAAGTCACGGCCTGTATTTCAACATAATCCAAACGGTGGAAACGACCGTGATGATCTTATATAGCGTTTCTAAGAGTTAAGACTTTATAGCTGCATATCTTTTATCCGTGGAAACACGTACTACGAGTAACAGCTAATCTTCGGTTTATTTTATAGCGGATGTTTTTACAAATATCCGCTATATATTGGTTCTCGCCATGATGTAGCTACGACTAATACTTCACTACTGGCAATAATACGTACTATTAAGCTATTTCGTTGCTCTATTGACCAATCTCAATACCCTTTAGATTAATCACAAAGAGAAACCTTAACCCTAGTTAGGCTTCGCCATTAGTAATACGCACGGACTTGTGCCAACTATGAGTAACTACCTTTCAACAATTTTACGCCATTTCAGGAAGGTCATGATCAAGCACTGATTAACGGTTTATAGACTTCTTTGTCAACGGTGGGCATGGATATGCTTCAGACTCGACTGGCTTACCTGCTCGATACCAACTCCGGCGACTCATCCCAAGCGCCTCCCAAGGTTTTTGACGGCTCAAGGACGTACTCTCATAGGTCTGACGGTCTACCGCACCAGCTGCACGTCTACGCCCCTCCTCGCGCGCCCTATGACGCTCTGCTGCTTCGACATGGCTAACGATAGTCTTTAGCTGTCGCTGCTCATCAGCAGTGATTGTGAACAAATTTATCAGTGTGTCATTCTTTGGCGTGTAGAGAGGTGCATACTCTCGACCTCCGAAGCTGACCCGCTCCCCCGACTCGTAGGCTTTGGCCTTGCTGAAGAGAGTCATCAGCTCTTGAGAACGACAATTCCACTGTGGATTTAGCTCGTGGGCCAGTACCGTGGCTTCATGATACATCTGCCTACTGTTCGTCGCCCCGGATAGCAAAAGGAAGTTCAATCGCCAGAACAGATGTTGCATCCGACAGCCTTCGTTGACTCCACCGCGTAGCTCAGCAAGTTTACGCAGGTCTTCAAGACGATCCCATGCAAGCTGGCGGCCAGAAAATCCACGGAGATTGTCACCTTTACCACCGGGTACTAGAAGAAAAGCCTGAGACTTGCGTTTTCTCCTATCTGACTGTTCCTGCCGCTGCTGCTCTATTGCCCAACGGGAAGTTGGCAGCAGGGCCTCGGCCAGATACTCAAAGTTGTAGCGAATAGGTTGACCATTGATATCGTTCGTAATGTGAACAACGCGACAGACTTCACCACTCTTGCTATTGACTGTTTGGATAGTTCGCAGAACGCGGCTTGCGTCCTTTGCCATCGGATCAGCCCCAATATGGGCAAGGCGATCCACTAGGTAGCGCTGGCAAGCATTCCAGCGAGGCAATGCTTGACGCGGGATAGTACCGTTGAGTAGCCATTTCGCTTGAATACCGCGGCCACTGTAAATAAGGACAGAAGGTGTCGGGAGCCCTGCCTCAGTACAGAAATACAGCACCGACGTTGCCAGTTGGTCAGCCGTACGACCGGTAAGAAACGGTATACGGTAAGTGTCAAGATCTGTGAACAATAGTCCCAATCGAGCAAGATTCACGACCCGCCGATTGGGTCGAATAAACTCGGCCTGAGACATCCATGTATCGCGAGTTTTATCTGCCAAATTGAGAATGGTTGGCATGTCCGCTAATCGGTGTGAGGACTGGCGTTTTTCCCCACATACGTCAACCAGCAACGAAAAGAAACCGTTCCTGTTGCTATCATGATACATCTGCGCCTCATCTTGAGAACTGAATAGCGCGAGCTGAGAACATTGGTATTGGACGCAATTCGTTCTAATATGTAGCTGGGGTATGGGCCCTTCGTCGGGCCCTGTCTGCATTTTTCAGACTCCAATTCCGGGCCTGGGAGCAGGTCCGGAGTCCTTACATGCATTAATCCATTCTTCAACCTCAGCCAAATCCCAGACTACTTTTCGGCTGCTTATCGCAATGCGACGTGGGAACTTTCCTTTGAGTTCAAAATTGTAGATCGTTCGCTCACATAGCGGAATCATAGCTAGTAGCGTCTTTTTGTCGATAAGCTTTCTGGTTGTTGATACCTGCATATACTTGCCTCAATCAGTCACATTCGATATGTGCCTGATCGTGCCCGTACTTGCCCCTTGCTTCGACAATATGATTGGCTAAAATGGTTGACATGAAAAATAGATCAACCATCACCATTTGGAAGGAATGCGACCCAACGGTCGCAGATGCAATTCGGCAGTTTCAGGATAGCTGGGAGCCTTACTCCACAACATCGAAACGTTACCCCATCGTACGACTGGTAGAAAAAGTCATTGATCCAGCAGTAGTTATGTATATATCGAAGCTACCCTCTCATTATCGAGATCACATACCTGGAGCAGGTATTGGTATAGCATTTAGTAAAATCATCCGATTAGTCGGTTTTGAGGCAATGCTTCGCATACAGCAGCAATTGCTTAGAATTTTTATCATGACAAACAATACACAGTCTGAAAAAGACAGTCGATATGTCGCTACACTTGAAACGTTGATAGAGCTTATATGGGCTTGCAAGCTCAAGAAACCAGTGGTGCAAAATCTACTTGGTGTGAATGGACGACGCATAAGAGATTTTTGTAGATTTTGTGGCTCGCCTGCGGAATTAGCTTCATTTGCCAAAGCCGCAGAATCCACCAAAGCTTTGAGAGCAAGGGGCGATCAGCTTAAACCTGCATATTTAAGAATCAGTAAATTACGTGGAGTAGATGAAGAATTACACATGAGTAATCTGTACTGCCAGGAACATCGTCCAAGGCTGTCAGATAAAACGTGGAATCCCGTGTATAGAACAGCAAAACGCTCTTTAGTGCAATTCGATCTTGAATTAGCAAGAATAAGTCGACAATGCGCATCGCGTGGTACTCCAAAAGCAAAATCAGGTGACGAACTAGTTGACGGCTACATACACAACTACATGCTTGGCCAGACATTAACACTAGGAGAGGAAACAGAGTTACGGAACCTGGCGCGATTTATGGTGGATTCAAGATTATCTGACAGAAAAAAACAAATGCTCATGCTCAGATGGCTTGGTTACAATCAATCAGAGATTGCACGGAGACTAGGTATTAAACGCCAAGCGGTATCCAAAGCCATATCCTCAATTCCAGAAATATTTTTCTTGAGTCAGCCAAGACACATAATCAATAAAGGCTCACGTAGCTAAATCTGACTCATAAAACAAACATTTACCCATTTTTCTTGCACGTCCATTCGTCAATCATATCTGCCCAATCTTGCAACATTGCCCGACGTTGATCGCGATATTCAGCTTTGTTGTAGACGGCCCGTACTCCCTTTTGCTCATGTGCAAGACACTTCTCAATCCAGTCTGAGTTATACCCCGCTTCATGCAGCAGCGTACTAGCTGTACGCCTCAAGTCATGTGGCCCGAACTTGCTCAGCGGCTGCCCCTCTTTCTGTGCAAGCCGATAGGTAAGTGTCAGCACTTGATTGATTGTCGCTGTGCTCATCGGTAAATCTGAATCGTACCGGGAGGGAAAGACATAATCTGAACCACCGGAAAATGTCTTCAATGCAATGAAGAAATCTAAAGCTTGCTGAGATAAGAAGACTAAATGGGGATTACGACGCTTCATCCGCTCTTTCGGTATGGTCCAAAGGGCCTCACTGAAATTGATTTCGTTCCATGTTGCGTTGGTCAACTCACTTTTGCGAACCATGGTCAGTAATAACAGCTTAGCGGCCACTCTCACAGATGAGGAAGTACCGATGCGCCCTAGGTATTGATACATCAATGCGATTTCATCAGGCTCTAATGCGCGGTCACGTGGTTCAAATTTAGCGATGCTGGCGGGACGTACCAACTCAGCCGGATTATCTACCCTCTGGCCTCGCTCAATAGCCCATCGAAACACCTGCATCACAATTTCGCGAGAGTGTACTGCGGTAGCTGGGGCTCCTCGTTCCACGATTGCATCGGTCAGCGTACGCAGATCCTCATGATTAATTTCCACTAGTTTCTGATTTCCGAAATGTGGTTTGAGTTCGCGTTCGTAAACAGAGCGGCGCATGTCACGGGTCGAGTCAGCCATTTGATAGCCACGCAGCCACTTCTCAGCCCACGCATCAAACGTCTCGGCCCCTTTGGTGCGCGCCTTAGTTCGAGCTTTCTCCCTAGCAGGTGACTTACCTGCTGACACCATCTTTTTCGCCTCTCCTAAGAGCTCTCTGGCTTCAGCGAGTGTGATGCCCCCAACGCCATAACGCCCGAACGTAATAGTCTCCTGGCGGCCGTTGATTGAATAGTTGTAGCGAAATGAAATGGAACCTGCCGCGGTAACTGCCACATACAGGCCATCTCGGTCATTCACCTTATAGAGTTTTTCTTTCGGCTTAAGGTTACGCAGTTTGGTATCAGTCAGCATAGTAGTCACAAATCCCATATAAAAATACCATGCTTAAAAATCAATTCATATCTCATGAAAAACCCAGTAAATACGGGGTTATCGCGAGATTTAATACCATGACAAAACTTACTAAAATGGCATGGTATCAAGCGCCAAGCATGGCATTTTGCTAAATTAATACCCCGTACCATGCCATATATAAATGGTGCTTGGCAATGCATAAGATTGCCAGACACTGCCAGACACAAAAACAAAAAAGCCCGCAATTACGCGGGCCACAGGGAATTTCTTGCTAGTTAGTGCAGGACAATGCCGGACGCTAAATCATTCCCACTCAATGGTAGCCGGTGGCTTACCGCTGATGTCATAAACCACACGGGAAATGCCGTTGACTTCGTTGATAATGCGGTTGGAGACGCGGCCGAGGAAATCGTACGGCAGGTGCGCCCAATGTGCGGTCATAAAGTCGATGGTTTCCACTGCGCGCAGTGAAACAACCCAGTCGTATTTACGGCCATCGCCCATCACGCCAACCGAACGCACCGGCAGGAACACGGTGAATGCCTGGCTGACTTTGTTGTAGAGATCGGCTTTGTGCAGCTCTTCGATGAAGATCGCATCGGCACGGCGCAGCAGATCGCAGTACTCTTTCTTCACTTCGCCCAGTACGCGTACGCCCAAGCCTGGGCCCGGGAACGGGTGACGGTAAAGCATGTCGTACGGCAGGCCCAGTTCCAGACCGATTTTGCGCACTTCGTCTTTGAACAGCTCTTTCAGCGGCTCGACCAGGCCCAGCTTCATCTCTTTCGGCAGGCCACCCACGTTGTGGTGCGATTTGATCACGTGCGCTTTGCCGGTGGCGGAAGCGGCGGATTCGATCACGTCCGGGTAGATGGTGCCCTGCGCCAGCCATTTCACTTCAGTCTGCTTGCAGGCTTCTTCGTCGAACAGTTCAACGAACACGCGGCCGATGATCTTGCGCTTGGCTTCCGGTTCGTCAACGCCGGCTAACGCGCTCAGGAAGCGATCTTCCGCCGCCACGTGAACGATGTTCAGGCCGAAGTGGTCGCCAAACATTTCCAGCACCTGGTCTGCTTCATTCAGACGCAGCAGGCCGTTATCGACGAACACGCAGGTCAGGCGTTTACCGATGGCGCGATGCAGCAGCATTGCGGTCACGGAAGAGTCGACGCCGCCGGACAGGCCGAGGATCACGTGATCTTCGCCCACCTGCTCACGAATGCGCTCTACCGCATCTTCGATGATGGTCGCCGGGGTCCACAGGGCTTCACACTGGCAGATATCCAGCACGAAACGCTCCAGCATGCGCTGGCCCTGACGGGTGTGGGTCACTTCCGGGTGGAACTGCACGCCGTAGAAGCGTTTTTCTTCGTTGGCCATAATGGCAAACGGGCAGGTATCGGTGCTGGCAACGGTCACGAAGTCGGACGGGATAGCGGTCACTTTGTCGCCGTGGCTCATCCACACGTCGAGCAGCGGTTTACCGGTTGGGCTCAGCGCGTCTTCGATGCCGCGAACCAGTGCGCTGTCGGTGGTAATTTCCACCTGCGCGTAACCGAATTCACGCTCGTTGGAACCTTGCACATGGCCGCCCAGCTGCATTGCCATGGTCTGCATGCCGTAGCATACGCCCAGCACAGGTACACCGGCGGTGAACACGTATTCTGGCGCACGCGGGCTGTTGGTTTCGGTGGTGCTTTCCGGGCCGCCGGACAAGATGATGCCGCTCGGATTGAATTCGCGAATTTGCTCTTCGCTAACGTCCCAGGCCCACAGCTCGCAGTAAACGCCGATTTCGCGCACGCGGCGGGCGACCAGTTGGGTGTATTGCGAACCAAAGTCCAGAATCAGAATGCGATGCTTATGGATATTTTTTGTCATGTGAGGCGAATTCCAGCAACAGAGAAAAAGGAAAATCTAAAACGTTAGGACAGTTTCAGTCGGCGAGGCCAAACAGTTGGTGGTCGCCCGCAGCACAGCATGCGCAGTTGACATAAAGTCAATGAGCAATGCGAGCAGCGGACGGCGAACAAATGCGCCGGCCGCAGCCCCTGAAATTAACCCATGCGGTAGTTCGGTGACTCTTTGGTGATGGTCACGTCATGCACGTGGCTTTCCTGAATACCGGCGCCGCTGATGCGAACAAATTCAGCCTTGGTACGCAGGTCGTCGATGGTGGCGCAGCCGGTCAGGCCCATGCAAGAACGCAGGCCGCCCATCTGCTGGTGTACGATCGCTTTCAGCATGCCTTTGTAAGCCACGCGGCCTTCGATACCTTCCGGCACCAGTTTGTCGGCGGCGTTATCGGTCTGGAAGTAACGGTCGGAAGAGCCTTTGGACATCGCGCCCAGTGAACCCATACCACGGTAGGATTTGAACGAACGGCCCTGATACAGCTCGATTTCGCCCGGTGATTCTTCGGTACCCGCCAGCATGGAGCCGACCATTACGCAGGATGCGCCGGCCGCGATAGCTTTGGCGATGTCACCGGAGAAGCGAATGCCGCCGTCGGCGATGACCGGGATACCTGTCCCTTCCAGCGCTTCAACCGCATCGGCGATGGCTGTGATCTGCGGTACACCTACGCCGGTTACGATACGAGTAGTACAGATGGAGCCAGGGCCGATACCTACTTTGACCGCGCTGACGCCGGCGTCAGCCAGCGCTTTGGCACCGGCTGCGGTAGCCACGTTGCCGCCCACGATCTGCAGATCCGGGTATTTGGCGCGCGTTTCGCGAATACGCTGCAATACGCCTTCGGAATGGCCATGCGAGGAGTCGATCAGCAGCACGTCAACGCCGGCGGCGACCAGCGCATCAACGCGCTCTTCGTTACCTGCGCCTGCACCCACAGCTGCGCCAACGCGCAGACGGCCATGCTCGTCTTTACAGGCGTTTGGCTTGCGTTCCGCTTTCTGAAAGTCTTTTACGGTGATCATGCCCAGCAGGTGGAAGCTGTCGTCCACAACCAGCGCTTTCTCAACGCGTTTTTCGTGCATTTTCTGCAGCACGACTTCACGCGCTTCGCCTTCTTTCACCGTAACCAGACGCTCTTTCGGCGTCATCACGGCGGTAACAGGCTGGTTCAGATCGGTGACGAAGCGGACGTCGCGGCCGGTAATGATACCGACCAGTTCGTTCTCTTCGGTGACGACAGGGTAACCGGCGAAGCCGTTACGTGCGGTCAGCTCTTTCACTTCTTTCAGGGTTGTGGCAGGGGTTACGGCTTGTGGATCGGTTACCACGCCGCTTTCATGTTTTTTCACGCGGCGGACTTCTTCTGCCTGACGCTCGATAGACATGTTTTTGTGAATGAAGCCCAGACCGCCTTCCTGCGCCAGCGCGATGGCCAGGCCGGATTCGGTAACGGTATCCATGGCTGCGGACAGCATAGGGATATTCAGGCGGATATTTTTGGTCAGTTGGGTGCCGAGCTCAGCGGTATTAGGCAGAACCGTAGAGTGAGCTGGAACCAGGAGAACGTCGTCAAACGTTAGTGCTTCTTTCGCGATACGTAGCATGGGCAATATCTCACCAGAGTGGGCTGTGAAAAAGATAAAATATTGCCGCGGCATTATACAGAGCGTAATCGGTTGCCTCCAGCACTTTCTCACAAAAACTCTTGATTACCTTTTTCAGCCATGTAGTATCGACCAATTAAGTGCTTGTTTTGAAATTTGATCTGGGTCACATGTCGATACCTGTTTCGCCTTCCATTTTTACCGTAAGCCGCCTGAATCAGACGGTTCGACAGCTGCTGGAAATGGAAATGGGCCAGATTTGGCTCTCCGCCGAGATCTCCAACTTCTCCCAGCCGTCTTCAGGTCATTGGTATTTCACGCTGAAAGACGACCGCGCGCAGGTGCGTTGCGCGATGTTCCGCAACACTAACCGTCGTACTACCTTCCGCCCGCAAAATGGCCAACAGGTGCTGGTGCGTGCCAGCATCACGCTGTATGAGCCGCGCGGCGACTATCAGCTGATCGCCGAAAGCATGCAGCCCGCCGGCGACGGCCTGTTGCAACAGCAGTTCGATCAGTTAAAACAGCGACTGAGCGCCGAAGGCCTTTTCGACCAACAGTTCAAACAGCCGCTGCCCAGCCCGGCCAAACGCGTCGGGGTGGTCACCTCCGCCAGCGGCGCGGCGCTGCACGATGTGCTGCAGGTGCTGCAACGGCGCGATCCTTCATTGCCCATCGTTATCTACCCTACTTCGGTGCAGGGCGCGGAAGCCCCCCTGCAGATTGTACGTGCCATCGAAACGGCCAACCGCCGTGACGAGTGCGACGTGCTGATCGTCGGCCGTGGCGGGGGTTCGCTGGAAGACCTGTGGAGCTTTAACGACGAACGCGTTGCGCGGGCGATTTTCGCCAGCCGCATTCCGATTGTCAGCGCCGTCGGCCACGAAACCGACGTCACCATTGCCGACTTTGTCGCCGATCTGCGTGCGCCAACCCCTTCTGCCGCTGCCGAACTGGTCAGTCGCAATCAGTTGGAACTGCTGCGTCAGTTGCAATCACAGCAACAGCGGATGGAAATGGCAATGGACTACTACCTGGCGCAGCGCCAGCAGCAGTTCACCCGCATCAACCACCGTTTGCAGCAGCAGCACCCGCACCTGCGTCTGGCGCGCCAACAAACGCTGTTGTTCAAACTGCAACGTCGGTTGGAAGACGGCATGCAAAACCAACTGCGTCTGTCTTCGCGTCGCAGCGAGCGGGCTCAGCAACGGCTGGCGCAGATGCAACCGCAGGCGCGTATTCACCGCTACCAACAACGCGTGCAGCAACAGGAATACCGTTTGCAGCAGGCATGGGATCGCCAGCTTAACGGCCTGCGCCAGCGCTTCGGCGTCGCCTGCAGCCAACTCGAGGCCGTCAGCCCGCTGGCGACGCTGGCCCGAGGCTACAGCGTGACGCAAACCCCGCGCGGCGAACTGCTGAAAACCACCAGGCAGGCTCAGGTTGGCGAACTGCTGAAAACCCGCCTGCAGGATGGTTGGGTGGAAAGCGAGGTGAAAACCATCACCGTTGCCAAAAAGCCGCGCAAGAAACGCGCGGCCGAATAATCCCGTCATACTTGAAGCCACATCTGTGTTGGCTTCATCCGCTCACCCGAATCACTTACCTGAGTAAGCTCGTCGGGATGAACGTTCTTGCCGCCTTGATGCCACTCCAATTATTTAGGGTATAACTTTTACTACTCCAGCGTAAAACGGCTGCCCGGTACGCCGTTAATCCACAATTCTCGCGTCTCTCCAGTTGGCAAACTGCAGGCCAACGTCTGCCACGCCGGTTTGAACCGGCCTTCGGCAGTGATGTTCAGCATAATGCGTTGAGTGTCGCTGAGCATCTCCCAGCGCAGCCACAGCGCATCGCCCTGCTGCCAGCCATAACTTTCCCCGTCATCTTCGAATAACAGCCCAGAAGCGCTGCCACAGCCTTTGAGCGGATACAGCTTCAGCTCACGCCGATCGTCCGCCGTCACGTCAACATGCGCCACTCGCGACGACAAAGGTATCGCGGCACCGGCACGTACCAGCAGCGGCAAGCGCTCCAGCGGTGCTTCCAGCAGCACCGCCTGGCCGCCGCTGAACCATTGGCCGCTGTAGAAGCAGTACCAGCCGTCGCCGTTATCCGGCAGATACACCGGCCGCTGACGCTGCCCCTGCTCCACCACGCTGGCCACCAGCAGATCGCGACCCATCATAAAATCATCGGTTTCGTTCAGCGTGCGCTCATCATGCTCGTGGTCTAGGAAGGTCGGGCGCAGCATCGGTTCGTCGTCGACGCAGGCCTGCCACAGCAAGGTGTAGAAATACGGCATCAGCCGATAACGCAAAGCAATCGCCTCGCGCACTGCCGGCGTCACAGCAGGGTACATCCAGGGTTCGTTAACCGTGGCGTCGTCGTTCCAGGAGTGGATGGTGAAACGCGGATGCATCACGCCATTTTGCACCCAACGCACCAGCAGTTCGGCGTCCGGCCTGTCGCCGGAGAACCCCCCCACGTCGTGCCCGAGGTTGTACAAACCGGACAGACTCATGCCCAGCCCCATGCGAATGTTGTAACGCAGGGTTTGCCAACTGGTACGGTTATCGCCGCTCCAGGTCTGCACATAACGTTGCATACCGGCACAGCCGGAGCGTGAAATCAGGTACGGCCGCAGCTCAGGAGCAAAGCGCTGCTGCGCCTCCATCGAGGCGCGCATCATCAGCAACGGCATCACCGGGCGAATATGTTTGATGGCAATCGGCCGGCCAAAACCGTGGCAACGCGCCTCGCCGTCCCACACTTCATATTCGTTATTGTCATTCCAGGTGGAATCGATGCCCATTTCCAGCAGTTGCTGAGTCACGCCCTGCTGCCACCAGTGCACTGCCGCCGGGTTGGTGAAGTCCAGATGTGAGCCTTCGTCGTCCCAAAAGCTCGAACGCTCCGGCCTATCGCTTTCTGAATCGCGGATAAACAGCCCTAACTGCGCCGCCTGTTGATACTGCGGATGATCCTGCAACAGGCACGGCTTGATGTTGGCCGCCAATTTCAATCCGGCATCGTGGAAAGCCTGACTCAGCTGCTTGGGTTGCGGCACCTTGTCGTAGTTCCAGTTGAACACGTAACGCTTGTTGCCGATCGAGGTATAACCCGAGGACAGCTGGAAGGAGTCACAGGGAATGTCATGTTGGTGACAAAGCTCAATAAACTGCTGTAGCTGCTGTTGAGCATCCGGCGCGTCGGTGTAATGCATGGTGGATCCGCTGTAGCCCAGGCTCCATTTGGGCCCGAAGTGTGTCTTGCCGGTCAGGCGTACAAACGCCTTGGTGACATCCAGCACCTTTGGCCCGAGGAACAGGTAATAATCCAAATCCCCCGCCTCGGCCTGATAGCGGCGATAGGCCAGGTGGTAATTGTCGATCTCGTTACCCAAATCCAGCCAGCAACTGCTCAGGTTGTCGTAAAACAGCCCAAAGCTGGCCTCTTCTCCACGGGTGATGGTGAAAGGAATGTGCTTGTACAGCGGGTCAGTGCTGGCGGCGTTGTAACCCATCGCATCCAGATTGCGCATTTCAAAACGGCGGCCGCTGCGCTCCAAATCACCGGCCTTCTCGCCCAGGCCATAATAGCGCTCGGCGGCATGGCGACGTTGATAATGGGCCACGCCGTCACCGTGCGGGTTAAGCAAATAGGCGCTGGTGGGCCGATCGGCTGCCAGCGGACGCCATTCACCGGCGGCGTTACAGTGTTCCCATTCCAGCCACAGCGGCTGATGCACGGTCACGCGCAGCGCAGAGGTGGTCAGCACCAACCGATCCTCATGCTGCTGCAAGTGGTAACCCGGCAGGCTGAAACCAGCGACGCTCAGCCGGTCGCGCCCTTCCCAGGGCACGTCGGTCTGTGGCGCAATGCTCCAGGTACGATCCAGCGCCAGCTCTCCGCTGCGCTTGATCAACACGCGACACAGGTGGTTTTCCAACACGTACAGGCAAAACAGATGGCGTTCATCGACCAGCAGTTCAATACGATCGGCATACTGTCCTGCCAGAGTCCAGTTTTTTAAGGTTTTCATAGGCATCCAACTTAACTATTGAGTGTTTTTTTACCGCCGCGTTCGGCGATCAAAGCAATCAGGAACAGGGCGCCGATCAGGTCGAAGAAGCCCATGGCGATGAATAAGGGGTTAAAACCGACGGTGTCGGAGACCGCACCGATAAGCAACGTAAACAGGAAGCTGGCGATCCAGGCGCTGGAGCCGCGCATGCCGTTGACGGTCGCCATTTGGTTTTTATCGAACGACTCCACCACCAGCGCGCTGAGCATGCAGGAGATCACCTGGTGCCCGAAGCCACCTATCGAGATCAGGGCGATCGCCACGTAGGGATCTTTGGTGATCGCCACAAACGCCAGCGAAACCATCATAAAGGCGCCCGTCACCGAGCTGGCGACCACCGAGTTGACGCGGCTGCAGCCGAACCATTTGCGGTACAGGGTGGTGAGATAGCCGCTGGCGACGCTGCCGATGTCCGCCGCCAAAAACGGCAGCCAGGCAAACATGGCGATGTGCTTTAAGTCCATGCCGCGCTCGGTGGCCAGGTACAGCGGCACCCAGAAACTGAACACTGCCCAGGCCGGTTCGGCGAGAAAGGCCGGAATGGCGATGCCATAGAACTTTTTGTTGCGGCACAAAATCGCCAGCGACTTGAGAAACGGCAATCTGGGCAGTTCCGGCTCATTGTCTTCGCGGATCAGATCCAGTTCCTGCTGGCTCAGATTGGGGTGCTGCTGCGGCGAGTGATAGAACAACCACCACAACACTACCCAGATCAACGCCAGCGCGCCGGAGAACAAAAAAGCGCCCTGCCAGCCAAAGGAAACGTGGGCAATCACGATAATTGGCGGAGCCAGCATGGCGCCAATAGAGAAACCGACGCCCGCCCAACCGGCGGCGATCGGCCGCTCCTTTTTAGGGAACCAGTCGGAAATCGCCTTGGCGTTGGCCGGCGTGGCTGCCGCTTCCGCCCCGCCCATAAAGAACCGCAGGATAGCCAGTTGAACCCAACTGCCCGCGCCGGCATGCAGCATGCAAACAACCGCCCAGATACTGGCGCAGATCAGAAAACCCATCTTCAGGCCAATAACGTCGATCAGCCAGCCGCAGATCGGCTGAAATACCGTATAGGCCAGTTGGAACGACGCCACCACCCAGGAGTACTGCTCGGTGGTCATGTTGAGGCTGGTTTTCAGTTCAGGTGCCAGAATGCCCAACGAATTACGGGTGATGTAGTTGACCGTTACGCCCAGTAAAAACAGCGCCAACATCCACCAGCGCAGCGATTTGAACTTGCGCCGGCCGGTATCGGCGACCCTTTGATTAATTTCAACACTCATCTGTCTTCTCTCCACGACGGCTGCCCGGTGCAACAGCGCGCCTTTTGGTAGGGTACGTTTTGGTATCGAAGGTATGGGCCGTGGAAAACTGCGGTATGTCTGACAAAGACCAACGCATCACGATCACAACCACATGATTTATTTTCGTTTTATTTATAATTCAGTCCATTAATTGGACTGATAAATCTATAAAGTTGATATACCAATTCAGACTAACCAGCCGGAAGCGTGAGCGAAACGAGGTTTTTTGCAAAAATTCTCATGCATAGAATAAAAGCTCGCCATAATGGCGACAGAAGCCTGACAGTACGCTGAAAAAACACCGTGAAAATATTTTCATTACCGAATTTGAAGGAGATCACAGAATGAACGGAAAGCTGAAAATACAGGAAATTGCCCGGCAAACCGGGCTGTCGATCAGCACCGTTTCACGTGTATTAGCCGGTAAGTCCAATACCAGCGTCGAAGCTCGCCAAAAGGTGTTGGCCTGCGCTCAACAGAACGGCATTCTGCAGGGCATTTCCAGCGGCAGGCTGATGCTCAATAACGTGATGGTCTTCGCCCCCCAGCGCGCTTTTGATGTGCGCACCGATATCTTCTACTACAAAGTGATCCAGGGGATCTCCGCCGCATTAGCTGAGCATGAAGTGCGGATCCGCTATTGTGGGCTGGAAGAACTGCACAGCGACGGCGCGTTGTTTCTGGAAAAAATGAGCGATCCGCAAACTCAGGCGGCGCTGATTATCGGCATCGACGACGAACACATTCACCAGTTGGCCGCCGACCTGAATAAACCCTGCGTACTGATTAACTGCACCGACCGCCAGATGCGGCTCGACAGCGTGTCACCCGATCACCAACTGATTGGCGAGTTCTCCGCCAACTATCTGATGCAACAAGGGCACAGCCATATTTTGAATCTGCAATGCCTGCGCCGCCACACCATGGAACTGCGGCTGGCGGGTATTAAACAAGCCTATGCGCGGCACAATATCGCCTTTGACGACGGCCGCCATCTGGTGACAACTTCCGGCTTCGGCAGCGAAGAAGCGGAGCAGGCGCTTACCACCTTTATCAACCGGGTGAGCCACCGCTCGCAGCTGCCAACGGCCATTCTTGCCGGTGGCGACTACATGGCGGTCGGCGCGGTCAAGGCGCTGAACAAGCTGCAGCTGAGCGTGCCGGGGGATATCTCGGTGATGAGCACCGACGGCTTCAATCTGGCGGAAATTCACGACGTGCCGCTCACCTCGGTGCAGGTACCGCGCGACGAGCTGGGTTATGAGGCGATCCAACTGCTGCAACGCCGCATGCTGCGCGCCGATGCACCGCCTTGTAACCTGCTGCTACACGGCAAACTGGCGGTACGCGCCTCTGTCAAACGCATCAGTCCCCATAAAACCAGCCCGGCGGTCAGCACCCATGACCACCGCCTTTACGATGTCTGAACTACACTTAGTGGCAGAATATTTATAAATACCCGATAGCTTGAAAGATGAGGGCTAAATTTTTTGCCTAAGGAGAGCCACTATGCAGACCCTGACAGCACGTTCAGTCATTCCCCCTTATATGCTGCGCCGAATCATTGAACACGGCAGCCTACCGCAGCGCGACTGCGCATTGCACACCCTGAACCATGTCCAGAGCCTGCTCGGTAACAAGCCGTTGCGTGCGCCCGGCGCGAAAACCGCCAGCGCCGGCCAGGTTATTCGCGATATTTACGACGCCGAAAACGGTACCCAACTGCCCGGAAAACAGGTGCGTAATGAGGGCCAACCCAGTAACCACGACGTCGCAGTAGATGAAGCTTACGACTACCTCGGCGTGACCTACGATTTCTTCTGGCAGGCATTCAAACGTAATTCTCTGGACAATCGCGGTCTGCCGCTGACCGGCAGCGTACATTACGGCAAGGAATACCAAAACGCCTTTTGGAACGGCCAGCAGATGGTCTTCGGCGACGGTGACGGCGAAATATTTAACCGTTTTACCATCGCCATCGACGTGGTTGGCCATGAACTGGCGCATGGCGTTACCGAAAGCGAAGCAGGGTTAATTTACTTCCAGCAGGCTGGTGCGCTGAATGAGTCGCTGTCCGACGTGTTTGGTTCTCTGGTTAAACAATTCCACCTCAAACAGACCGCGGATAAAGCCGACTGGCTGATTGGCGAGGGACTGCTGGCGAAAGGCATCAACGGCAAGGGCCTGCGTTCCATGTCGACCCCCGGTACGGCTTACGACGATCCGCTGCTGGGGAAAGACCCGCAACCGGCCAGCATGAAGGACTATATTCAGACCAAAGAGGATAACGGCGGCGTACACCTTAACTCCGGCATTCCCAACCGCGCTTTCTATCTGGCAGCTAAAGCACTGGGGGGTTTTGCCTGGGAAAAAGCGGGCTATATTTGGTACGACACGCTTTGCGACAAGACGCTGCCGCAGGACGCCGACTTCGCTACCTTTGCCCGCACTACGGTAAAACATGCGCAACAACGTTTCGACGGTGACGTGGCGGATAAGGTGCAGCAGGCCTGGCATCAGGTGGGGGTGGAATAATGAAACCCTTGCCGACGCTCAATCAGGACACAGTCATTGAGCTGGCACGTGAAGGCGGCTTCGCCTTTATTCCCAAACTGGCTGGCCAGCGGCGCATTGCGCTGGCCGATATTACGCCGGAACAGCGGCAACGTCTGAATCAACTGTTGAACCAGACGCTGCCCTACGCGCAAGAGGAGGGGCAGCCAGGTTCTCCCGGCTGCGGCGACCAGCGCTACTTCCGCGTGCAAATCAGCTATTACAGCCAAACATTGAGTAGTGAAATCGTGCTGCTGATACCGGAAACCAGCGCCCCGCAGGCATTGATCGACCTTTGGAAAACCGGTCAGGTCGATGAGTGAACGGTTCTAAAGTTAGGGACGCAACGGCGAGTTAATCAGGGCGAATTTATTCGCCCTCTACCCAAGGTATATAGCTGAACAACACGCGCTTTTTCGATATCAGCCCATGACCGTTTTGGCACAGATAATCTACCGCGCCGCAGGCCTTCAATTCTTGCAGCGGCTGCCGGCATTCCGGACACTCGGCCAACTGGCGATAATCGCGGTGACAGGCTTCGCAATGATAGTGACCCTTCACCCACTGCATTGCCTGGTGACATTGCGGACATAGCGCTTCCATAGACTCTCCCGAGTTAAATTACGCCCCATGAGCGTAAGAAATAGATCCCCAGCGCGGTGGTGAAAAACGACCCGACGGTGGTGATGGCGATAATGTTCGCCGCCAGCGTGGCATTGCCGCCCATGGCGCGCGTCATGACATAACTGCCGGAGGCGGTTGGCGTGGCCGAGAACAGGAAGATAATCCCCAATGCCGCGCCCTGGAAACCGCATAGCCAGCCACCCAACGTCATCAATATCGGCACCAGAAACAGTTTGGCGCTGGAGGACAGCGCCGCCACGTTGGACGAACGGAACATGGCGCGCAAATCCAGGCTGGCACCGGTGCACAGCAGCGCCAGTGGCAACGACAACCCTGAGATATAGCTGCCGGTTTGCCGGATAACCTGTGGGATTTCCAGCCCGGTCTGGGCGAACAGCAACCCACACACCAGGCCGATAATCAGCGGGTTAGTGACGATACTGCGCAACAGCGACAGCCGGCTGATCTTCTTACCCTCTCCGCCCTGCAGGCTGCGGGTCAGGGTCACCACCGACAGTACGTTAAACAGGATCACCGTGACCGTCAGGTATAACGACCCCAGCGCAACCCCTTCGCTGCCATAAGCGGTCATGGCATATGCCAGGCCGACGATGGCGGTATTGGCACGAAAGCCTCCCTGTACAAAGACGCCGCGCTCACGCGGTTCTTTCACCAGCCAGACGGCGGCTATCTCCAGCAACAGGAAAGTGGCGACGGTGCCGACCGCACCGTAGATCACCAGCGACAGGTTACCCAGCAGCTGCGGATGATTGGTGGCAATGCTGAAGAACAGCAAGCAAGGCAGCGCCAGATTGAACACCAACCGCGTGGCGCCATCAATAAAGCGGTCGTCCATCATCCGCCAGTGGCGTAGCAGCACGCCCAGCAACATCATTAACAGATTGGGTACGGTGACGCTGAACGCAAAACTCCAGGTTTCCCAGGACATGGTGTTCCTTCAGGCTGACGGCGGTAATCTTCAGATAATAAAACGATTTCGGCGCAATAAAAAAGGGGCGCGGTATGGTTACCGCGCCCCTCGTACTGATTATTTGCTTTTCTTCAGGTGGCTCATCAGGCGTTTACGTTTACGCATCTGGTTCGGCGTCAGCAGGTTGCGCTTGCCGGCGAACGGGTTTTCACCCTCTTTGAACTGGATGCGAATTGGCGTACCCATCACCTTCAGAGAACGACGGAAGTAGTTCATCAGATAGCGTTTGTACGAGTCGGCCAGATCGGTTACCTGGTTGCCGTGGATCACCACAATCGGCGGGTTGTACCCACCGGCGTGCGCGTATTTCAGCTTCACGCGGCGGCCACGCACCAACGGTGGCTGGTGGTCATCGGCAGCCATCTGCATGATTTTGGTCAGCATCGAGGTGTTCACGCGACGCGTCGCGCACTCGTAAGCTTCCTGTACCGATTCGAACAGGTTACCCACGCCGCTGCCGTGCAAAGCGGAAATAAAGTGCACACGGGCGAAGTCGACAAAGCCCAGGCGTAGATCGAGCATCTCTTTGACGTGCTCACGATCTTCTTCGCTCATGCCATCCCACTTGTTGACCGCAATCACCAGTGAGCGCCCACTATTGAGGATAAAGCCGAGCAGCGAGAGATCCTGATCGGAAATGCCTTCGCGCGCATCGACGACCAGCAGCACGACGTTTGCGTCTTCGATCGCCTGCAGGGTTTTGATTACCGAGAATTTCTCTACGGTTTCCGTTACCTTGCCGCGTTTACGCACCCCGGCGGTGTCGATCAGCACGTATTCGCGCTCGTCGCGGACCATCGGGATATAAATGCTGTCACGGGTGGTGCCCGGCATGTCGTACACCACCACACGCTCCTCGCCGAGGATACGGTTAGTCAGTGTGGACTTACCAACGTTAGGACGGCCAACGATTGCCAGCTTGATCGGCAAATCTTGCGGGTTGAAGTCGTCTTCCGGCTCTTCTTCCTCGTCTTCAGGCAGTTCACCTTCTTGCTCGGCCCAATAAGCAGCGTTAGCCTCTTCTTCGGTCAGCTCGACTTCTTCCGGTTTTTCACCGACAAACGGCACCAGCACGTGTTCGATCAGCTGCGCCACGCCACGACCGTGGGAAGCGGCAATCGCATGCACGTCACCCAGCCCCAGCGAGTAGAAATCGGCGGTGGCCATGTCTGGATCCATGCCGTCGGTTTTGTTGGCGACCAGGAAGGTGGCTTTCTGGCGGTTGCGCAGATGCTGGGCGATGCCCTGATCGGCAGGCATCAGACCGGCGCGGGCATCGACCATAAACAGCACGATGTCTGCTTCTTCGATCGCCAATAGCGACTGGCCAGCCATGCGGGTTTCAACGCCGTCTTCGGTACCGTCAATACCCCCGGTATCGACGATGATGAATTCATTGCCCTCAACTTCTGCACGACCATACTTGCGGTCTCGCGTTAGCCCGGGGAAATCCGCCACCAGCGCATCGCGCGTATGTGTTAAACGGTTAAACAAGGTGGATTTACCCACATTCGGGCGCCCAACTAGCGCGACGACAGGTATCATTGTGAAGCCTCATTACTTAATAATCAATGCGTTACTGCACTATGGATAGACACCAGAAGTGCAGCTTATAAAATACGAAACGGCCCCTGAACACTCAGGAGCCGTTTTCCCCTTCATCTTTCGCGCCACAGCGGCGTTGTCTGCGCACCTTCGCCCCGGTCACTTAGTTCACTAAGCTCCCGAGGACTCATGCGCTTGCCGCCTGGCTGCAACCCGAAAGCTTTCGGGTGCAAGAAGGGTCACGACGAGCGGCGTTAGCGGGTGAAAGCGTAAACTTTTCCGCCCTTCGCCTGGATGACCAGCTTATCGCCGGCTACCATCGGCGCAGACAGGAAGCCGGAGCTATCCACTTCCTGCTGGGCAACAAAACGGCCGTCCGTGGTGTTAATCCAGTGCAGGTAACCTTCGGAGTCACCGGTCACCAGGTAACCATTATACATCACTGGCGGGGTCAGGTTGCGGTGCAACAGCTCGCTCTGCGTCCATACGGTGACGCCACCTTCGGTGCTCAGCGCTACCACGCGATCGTTCTGATCGACCAGGTAAATGCGGCCTGCATCAACGATAAAGTCGTTTACCGAGCCCAGTTCACGTTTCCACAAAATCTGGCCGGAACGCAGATCCAGCGCCGTCAGGTTGCCATTGTAACCTAATGCGTAGACAACGCCTTCAACAATCACCGGCGTAGTGTCGACATCGTTCAGACGATCGATTTCGGTCGCGCCGCTAGGCTGGGAAATACGCTGCTGCCAGATCAGCTGACCTTGCTGCATCAGCACGGCACTGACGCGGCCGTTATCACCGCCGACAATGGCTGCGCCAAAGGCAACGGCCGGAGCAGACTCGCCGCGCAACGACAGCGAAGGCATATCCAGGTTAACCGTCCACTTCACTGCGCCATCAGATTCATTCAGCGCCTGCAATTGACCGTTAGAGGTATGGATCAGTACCATGCCGTCGCTGATCACCGGACGCGAAATCGCTTCACCGGCCACCTTGGTCTGCCAGGCGACCTTACCGTCAGCGGTGTTCAGAGCATAAACAACGGCTTTCTCGCTGCCGACATAAACTTTGTCGCCCGCAACAGCCATACCGCCCGACAGCAGCGCCGGCAGGTTGCTGGAGAAGAAGCCGGTCTTCTCGGAGAGATCAACCTTCCATTTTTCGTTACCGCTATCGGCATCCATCGCTTTCACGAGACCGTGGCGATCGGCAGCATAAATAGTGTTGTCCTGGAAAGCAGGACGCAGGTGAGAATAGAACTCACCGACGCCGTCGCCGACCGAGGTACTCCACGCCTTACTTGGCGTGAACTGATTTTCAACTTTCGGCAGCGGCGACATGGTAACCACGTCTTCTTCACTGTTGAACAGTGAGCAACCACTCAACAAGGCAACGGAAACCAGTCCGACCAAGAGTGTTTTACGCAATTGCATGGGAATTCCCCTTAGCTGGACAAGTTATTCAATTTCATGCGCAGCAGAACCTGCAGCGCCTGAGAAGCGTTAGACTCAATGCCTTTGCTGTACGCCTCGCGCGCACCTTTGGTGTCGCCTTTGGCCAACAGCACGTCGCCGCGCGTATCCTGCGCCATCGCCGCCCAGCCTTCGCCTTTCACGCCATCCAGCGTTTTCAGCGCTTCATCCAGCTTTTTCTCCTGCAACTGCACACGGGCCAGACGCAGGTTAATCATCGAAAGCAGGTTTTCATCTTTGGTCTGGCCCTGAGCCAGCACCAGCTGTTGGTCCGCTTTGGCAAAGTCGTTCTGCTCAACAAAATGCTTCGCCAGTTCCAGCGAGGCCAGCACGCCGTAGCTGTTGCTGTTGGCCTGGGCGAACTTCTCCGCAGCGGCCACGTCGTCCGGTTTACCGACCGCCAGACGATCGCTGGCTTCCTGATAAGATTGGGACGCAATCATCATGTTGGAGTTCTCGTGGCTCTGCCAGTAACGCCAGCCGACCAGGGCACCAATTCCGAGCACCACGCCCACTGCCAGCGCTTTGCCGTTTTCGGCAAAGAACCGACGCACGGCGTCGACTTGTTCGTTTTCAGTGGTATAGACTTCCACGGTGTCCTTCTCCTTAACCTAACATCAAAGCCAGACGCACAGCGACTTCGCTCTGCGCCAGCGTTTCTTGTTCACCACTGCGCAGGTCCTTGACGACCACCTGCTCGGCTGCGACTTCGTTCTCGCCCAGGATCAAGGCAACGCGCGCGCCCCATTTATCCGCACGGGTGATCTGCTTCTTAAAGTTACCGCCGCCGTAGTTGGTCATCAGTTTCAACTGCGGCGCGGCATCGCGAACACGTTCAGCCAACTGCATCGCCGCGCTCTGCGTACCGGCACCGGAAGAGATCACGTACACGTCAATGGTCGCCGGAGCTTTAAACTCTGGGTTGACCGCCTGAACCAGCAACACCAAACGCTCCAGACCCATCGCGAAACCGACTGCCGGCGTTGCACGACCGCCCAGTTGCTCGACCAGACCGTCATAACGGCCACCGGCGCACACCGTCCCCTGAGCGCCCAGACTGGTGGTCACCCATTCGAATACCGTACGGTTGTAATAGTCCAGACCGCGCACCAGGCGTTCATTGATGGTATATGGGATACCTGCCTGGGCCAAAAGTTCACACAGGCCTTCAAAGTGGGCTTTGGATTCTTCATCCAAATACTCGGACAGGCGCGGCGCATCGTTCAACAATGCTTGCACTTCCGGATTTTTGGAGTCCAGCACGCGCAGCGGATTGCTGTACATGCGGCGTTTGCAATCTTCGTCCAGCTTGTCTTGATGCTGTTCCAGGAACGCCACCAAAGCATCACGGTAATTGGCGCGAGCTTCCAGTGAGCCGATGGAATTCAGCTCCAGTTTAACGTGATCAGCGATGCCCAGCGCTTTCCACCAGCGGGCGCTCAGCAGGATCAGCTCGGCGTCGATATCCGGGCCCTGCAGGCCAAACACTTCGGCACCCAGTTGGTGGAATTGACGGTAGCGGCCTTTTTGCGGACGCTCGTAGCGGAACATCGGACCGACGTACCAAAGACGCTGCTCCTGATTGTACAGCAGACCATGTTCGATGCCGGCGCGAACGCAACCAGCGGTCCCTTCCGGACGCAGCGTCAGGCTTTCGCCATTGCGATCGTCGAAGGTATACATCTCTTTTTCTACGACGTCGGTCACTTCGCCGATCGCGCGTTTGAATAACGGGGTCTGCTCTACAATCGGCAAGCGGATTTCGCTGTAACCGTAGCCGCTCAGCACCTGCTTGAGGATGCCTTCAATACGCTGCCATAATGCCGTTTCTTCCGGCAGGTAGTCGTTCATGCCGCGAATGGCTTGAATGTTCTTTGCCACGTGAGTTCTCTGTCCGTTGTCTATAAAAATGAACCCGATTATAGGGACTTTGCCGTCCCGTATTCAACGCGAATGCAGAGTTCTGCTCCCGGGTTCATAAACAAGCGGGCTAAAAAGCCCGCCGTATCGGTATAATGCTTATTTTTCCAGCAGGTTGACCGAGATGCGATTGCTCTCATCCATCATCGACGCCTTGGCGCGAATTTTGGCTTCCAGCTGGTCAATCATCTGCTCGTTGTCGAAACGATCTTTCTGGCGCACGCCGTCTTCGTAGAAGCCGCTCTTTTTATGGCCGCCGGTAACACCCAGCGTGGACACCAGCGCTTCGCCCGGCCCATTGACCACGCAGCCGATAATCGAAATGTCCATCGGCGTGATGATATCTTCCAGGCGCTGTTCCAGCGCGTTCACCGTACCGATAACGTCAAACTCCTGACGTGAACAGGTCGGGCACGCGATGAAGTTAATGCCGCGAGCGCGGATACGCAGCGACTTCAGAATGTCGAAACCGACCTTGACCTCTTCCACCGGATCGGCCGCCAGCGAGATACGCAGGGTATCGCCAATGCCTTCCGACAGCAGCAGACCCAGGCCAATCGCCGACTTCACCGAACCACTGCGTGCGCCACCGGCTTCGGTAATGCCGAGATGCAGCGGCTGATCGATACGCGCCGCCAGCAGCCGGTAGGATTGCACCGCCAGGAACACATCGGAAGCCTTGACGCTAACCTTGAACTGGTCGAAGTTGAGGCGATCGAGGATATCAACGTGGCGCATGGCGGATTCAAGCAGGGCTTCCGGCGTAGGTTCACCGTACTTTTCCTGGATGTCTTTTTCCAGCGAGCCGCCGTTCACCCCGATACGGATTGGGATGTTTTTATCGCGTGCGCAGTCCACAACTGAACGGATACGCGACTCGTTACCGATATTGCCCGGGTTGATACGCAGGCAGTCTACGCCGTATTCAGCCACCTGCAGCGCAATGCGGTAATCGAAGTGGATATCGGCGACCAGCGGCACGTTGACCTGTTGCTTGATCAGCTTGAATGCCTCGGCGGCATCCATGGTGGGGACTGAAACGCGGACGATATCGACGCCGACGCGCTCCAGCGCTTTAATCTGATTGACCGTGGCTTCGACATCGGTAGTACGGGTGTTAGTCATCGACTGCACAGCAATCGGCGCACCATCACCAATAGGCACATTGCCGACGTAAATTCGCGTTGATTTTCGACGGATGATGGGCGATTGGTTATGCATTACTTACTCTCCATTGTTGCTCTGACTTAACGACAATGGCCGCGCAATTACTGCGCGGCAACGGTCAGACGAGCAACACGGTTTGACTTAACAAACCGGCTTAAATCAACCGGCTTACCTTGATATTGAATCTGTACTGCGGCCGGTGCGCCAATGGTCAGTTTATAAGGCGCGGTGCCCGCCAGGCTCAGCTTACCGCCGTTCTTCTGGCTACCGCTGTACAACGTTTTGCCGCTGGCGTCAGTCACCTGCAACCAGCAGTCGGCGGTGAAGTTCATCACCAGCGCGTTAGGATCAACCGCCGGTGCAGCTACGCCCGCATCTGCAGTCGGCAACGGTGCGGTTGGCGCCGCAGGCGTTGTCTCAGGCAACGTGGTTTGGCTTGGTGAAACCACCGCAGGCTGCTGCGCGGTTGCACTGCCGGTCACGGCCGGAGTCTGTGATTGCTGTGCTGCTGCGCCCGCACCGGTGTCAACCGGTGTGGAGCCATTTTCAGCCAAAGGTGCGCTGTTGTCGGCATTGCTGTCGGTCAACGGTACGGATTGGCCTTCATTGTTCTGTGAAAGCTGGGCAGAAGACTGATCGGCCATAGTGGCGATCTCTTCCTGTTGGGCCTTGTGATTTTGCCACCACCAGGCACCGGTCAAGCCGACCACCACGAAAACGATCAACCAGGTGAAGCTCATCAGCCAGCCGTCGCGTTTTTTACGGCGCTTGCCCAGAGAGAAGCTTTGCATCGGAGCCACTTTCGCGACCTTCAACGGTGCCTGCTTGGCCAGCATCGGCAGCAATTCATCCTCTGGCAAACGCACCAGCTTGGCATAAGAGCGGATATAACCACGCACGAAGGTTGAAGCCAGGTCTGCGGACAGATTGTCTTCTTCAATATCGCGCACGGTAGACATTTTGAGGCACAGGCGTTCTGCAACGGCCTGTTGACTCAACCCGAGTTGTTCACGGGCCTGACGCAGACGTTCGCCTGTCGTCATTGATACGGTTTTATCTTGGGAGGCTTCAGTATTCATTAGCTAAGAACTGCTGGTACTGTTTGGATTGTGGAAAACTTCGCGATAACTGCTTGCCATAACGTTGCACGCTATCTTGGCGCCCGGCTAACGCGGCGAAACGAATCTGTAACCATAAGCTGTCGGCGCTGGCCGGCAGAACATGTTGATAACTATCCAATAAAAGTTGCGACTGTGCGCGCTTCCCTTCTCCAAATTGCTTTTCTGCCTCCACCAACAGTGGAGTGCCCTTGTCCGGATCGATCTTCAAAGCACGTGTTAACAAAATACGTGCCTCGTCGTTTTGTCCGGCTTTGAGAAAACAGTAACCTGCGTTTTCCAGGCTGTCGGCAACCTGACCGTAATCCGGTGCCACGGCTGCTGCGCTAAACTGCTGTTGTGCCGGTACATACTGCCCTAAACTGCAAAGAAACGCACCGTAATTATTCAGCACTGTGCCATTGTTCGGCGCAAGTTTGAGCGCCTGCTGATAACGCTGTTCAGCCGCGCTGTTCTCGCCAATCCGCTGCTCGTAGAGCGCCATACCCAATTGGGTACGGTAATCCTGTGGGGCGGCGTCTGCCGCTTTCTCCAGATTCTGGCGCGCGGCGTTTAAATCGCCCTGCTTCAGATATTCCAGACCCAGTTGCAATCGCGTCTGACTGGCTTCAGGCAGCGCGTCTTTTTCTTCCGGCGCTGAACCGGAACAACCGGCCAGTAACCCGGCCGCCAGCAACGTACCCCACAGAATCAGCTTCATGCCTGCATTCATTTCCTTGTCAGATGTTACCTTGACGTCTTTTCACATAACAGACTGTAAGATAACAAAAATCATGCTATAGGATTCAGACCGCACGCACGGTGATAGGTTCCCCGGCCATTTTCTTTTTCAGGGTACGCTTGGTGCGGTCGATCACTTCACCCGCCAGTTGCCCGCAGGCGGCATCGATATCGTCACCACGGGTTTTACGAACAATAGTCGTAAAGCCGTATTCCATCAACACTTTGGAAAAACGATCCACGCGGCTGTTGGAGCTGCGGCCGTAAGGTGCGCCCGGGAACGGGTTCCATGGGATCAGGTTGATCTTGCATGGCGTGTCCTTGAGGACTTCCGCCAGCTGGTGTGCGTCGTCGGTGCTGTCGTTGATATGATCCAGCATCACGTACTCGACCGTCACCCTGCCCTGATTGGCGTTGGATTTTTCCAGATAGCGGCGTACCGCAGCCAGGAAGGTCTCAATGTTGTATTTGCGGTTGATCGGCACGATGTCATCGCGGATCTTGTCGTTCGGCGCATGCAGCGAGATCGCCAGCGCGACGTCGATCATATCACCCAGCTTGTCCAGCGCAGGCACTACGCCCGAGGTCGACAGGGTCACGCGGCGTTTTGACAGGCCAAAACCGAAATCATCCAGCATGATTTCCATCGCCGGCACCACGTTGGTCAGGTTAAGCAAGGGCTCACCCATGCCCATCATCACCACGTTGGTGATCGGGCGCTCGCCGGTGACTTTCAGTGCACCGATGATTTTCGCCGCACGCCACACCTGGCCGATGATTTCCGACACGCGCAGGTTGCGGTTAAAGCCCTGCTGAGCGGTCGAACAGAATTTGCATTCCAGCGCGCAACCCACCTGGGAAGAAACGCACAGGGTCGCACGGTCGCCGTCCGGGATATACACGGTTTCGACCTGCTGATCGCCCACCTTGATAGCCCATTTAATGGTGCCGTCGGCTGAGCGTTGTTCTTCCGCCACTTCTGGCGCACGGATTTCGGCGACGCTTTGCAATTTATTGCGCAGGACCTTGTTGATATCGGTCATCTGCTCAAAATCATCGCAGCAATAGTGGTACATCCACTTCATCACCTGATCGGCACGGAAGGGTTTCTCGCCCATTTTGGCGAAAAACTCACGCATTTGCTGACGGTTCAGATCCAGCAGATTAATTTTGGCCACAGCCGGTTTTTCCGCGTTAACGGATTGAGTAGTCAGCGAATTATTTTCAGACACGATGTGCTCGGACGTGATGGGTTCTAACATAATTGATCTCTGGCCTCGTTGTTACACTTTATGGCGCGAAAGAGTGGAAAGTAAGTGCGTCGCTCAGCCCATATAAATCGGGCGACGGCGCTAAAAGCGCGCCCCTGACAAGATGACTCATCAGGGGCGCGGCATTGTACAAATTTTAGTAGTAGCTTTCCACGTCTGAAAGGCATTCAGGGCATTTTTATTGTTTCAGCCAGTGAATGCCATACTTCAGCGTCGAAATGACAGCAATTAACGCGGGCAGATTTCGCTTTCGTTGAAGAAGTAAGCGATTTCGCGCTGAGCAGATTCTACTGCGTCAGAACCGTGCACGGCGTTGGCAGTGAAGCTGTCCGCGTAGTCAGCACGCAGGGTGCCGGCCAGAGCGTTGTCTGGGTTGGTTGCGCCCATGATGTCACGGTTGCGCTGTACTGCATTTTCCGCTTCCAGAACCTGAACCACGATCGGGCCAGAGGTCATGAATTCAACCAGACCATCGAAGAATGGGCGGCCTTTGTGCTCAGCGTAGAAGCCTTCGGCTTGTTCGCGAGTCAGACGCAGCATTTTGGATGCGATGATTTTGAAACCGGCACGCTCAAAGCGAGCATAGATTGCGCCGATGTCGTTGTTAGCTACAGCGTTTGGTTTAATGATGGAAAAGGTACGTTCTACGGTCATGATGGCCTCTGTATAACTTCCAAAACAGGCCGGTCTGAAAACAGGTGCCGGCCTTCTCAAGTGGCGCAGATTATATGTGTGCCGTTAACGCTTGCCTACGGGAAAATCAACATTTCATTAAAAAATTATTATCCTGATTCTTCACTTTGCGGCCCAGAGCACAGGTTGTACGAACTCATACGGACCGAGTCTCAAAACGCGCTGCCGTTACCGACCCTTCCCTGCTTCACAACGAACTGCCATGCCGATCACAGTGCGTGGCACTCTGGGTTGAGTTTATGACTATATTCTTTTAAAACAAAAAGATAATAAAAATCATCCAGACTTGGCTCCGCCCACTTCGGCAGCCGCGAAACCAGCAGGAAATGATATGGCCACCATGAAAGACGTTGCCCGACGCGCTGGCGTTTCCACCGCCACCGTCAGCAGGGTGATCAACAGCACCGCTTATGTTGAACCCGTCACCCGTGAACGCGTTGAAAAAGCCATGCGCGAGTTTAACTATCATCGAAATGCCGCCGCGCTGGCGCTGGCAAAACGCAGCGGCAATATGCTGGGGTTGCTGACCGGTAACCTCGACGATCCGTTTTTCTCGCGACTGGCCCGAGGCGTGGAAGATATCACGCGCAAAGACGGTGTAAAATTGATGGTCTGCAGCGGTGGCCATCAGGCCGAACTGGAGAAAAACGGCCTGGATTTTCTGATCAATCAAGGCTGCGAATCGATTGTTGCCCACGTCACCCGCATGAGCGATGCCGATATTCTGCGCTATGCCGCCCACACTCCGGCGATGGTGGTGATCAACCGTTATTTGCCCGCCATCGCCAATCGCTGCATCTGGCTGGACAACGTCAGCGCTTCTCAGGCTGCCACCCGAATGCTCATCGAGCGCGGACACCGCAACATTGCCTGCATCACCACAGATCTGCCGATCGATGACCGCAAGCAGCGTCTCGAGGGATATCGAACCGCGATGGCCGAAGCCGGGATTGCGGTGCCGGGGGACTGGATCATCAGCGTCCCCTTCAATGAGCAAGGGGGCGAAGCAGCGGCAGAGAAAATCCTCTCCAGTAAGCAGGCTTTTACCGCCGCGCTGACATTCAACGACGTAATGGCCGCCGGCATGATGCGCACCTTTCGCCAGCGGCGGATGAACCTGCCCGAAGATATCTCGATTGTCGGCTTCGATGACGTTGCCCTGGCAAAATACCTCCACCCGCCGTTGACCACCGTGCATTATCCGATTGAGAAAATGGCCCGACGCGCGGCCAATTTGGCGCTGCAACTCAATTCAGGCACCGCCGTTACGCCGCAGAACAATCGGTTTTCCGCTGAGCTGATCCTGCGGGACTCGGTGGCCTTTGTGGAAAAAAAAACCATTTGAAGAAAACAAGGCCGCCAAGTGAGAGATCACTCACATAACGCGTCTTCATGTAACCGATTACATCGCCAATGGCCCGTGCTCACACCTCATTCACTGCAAATTCATTAGGCTTGCGTCACTTCCCCATCCTTAACCGGAGTTGTAAATGAATGACAAAAAGAAGCTCAACCTGGGGTTAGCGATGCTCCCCATTGTGGCCATGCTGTTGCTGCTTATCATAGGCTACGGCCAGTTGGGACTGCGGATCGAACCGCTGCTGCTGGCTTCCGCCGGCATTGCCGCTGCGCTGGCCTACTGGCAGGGCTACCGCTGGGACGACATCATTGATTCCATCGTCGCCAAACTGGCCAAAGCCATGCCGGTGATTATGATATTGATTTGTGTGGGCGGGCTGATCGGCACCTGGATGTTCAGCGGTACCATTCCTTATATGGTTTATTGGGGGCTCAAACTGATCAGCCCTCAATATATCCTGATCGCCGCGTTCTTCATTACCAGCGTGATTTCCGTGTGTACCGGTACATCCTGGGGGGCAGCAGGCACCGTCGGGGTCGCGCTGATGGGCGTAGCCGCCGGGCTGGATGTGCCATTGGCCGCCGCCGCGGGCGCCGTCGTTTCCGGGGCCTATTTTGGCGACAAAATCTCCCCATTGTCCGACTCCACCAATTTCGCAGCCATCGTTGCGGACACCGACCTTTACAGCCATATCCAGCACCTGATGTATACAACGCTTCCGAGCTTCATTTTAGCGGCGGTGGTGTATCTTATTGCCGGACACACCAGCGCCGTCGGCAGCGTGGCTACACCGGAAAAAGTCACCGAGATCGTGACGGCGCTAGAGAGCCTTTATCACTTCAACCTGTTGCTAATCCTGCCCCCGTTTCTGGTGCTGTGGGGCGCAGTGACCAAACGTCCGGTGATCCCGGTCATGCTGGCAGCCTGTGCGCTGGCTATCGCCATCGGCGTACTTCTGCAGGGGTTCAGTCTGCAACAAGGCTTAAATGCGCTGATGGATGGTTTTAACCTTTCAATGTTTGCCACTCAAGGGCACGGCATCAACGGTATCGTCGAAGATGTGCCTCGCCTGCTCAACCGGGGCGGTATGTTTTCGATGATGAGCACCATCCTGCTGGTCTTCTGCGCCTTTTCCTTTGCGGGCGCATTAACCCTGACCGGGGCATTGACCGTCATCATCAATCGGCTGCTGAAAGTGGTTCACACTACCGGCCAACTGATCGCCGCAACGGTTGCAACCACCATTCTGGTCACCGGCGCCACCAGCGACGGCAAATTGGCGCTGCTGATCCCCGCTGAACTCTTCAAAGGCGCCTATCGCCGCATGGGCCTGGACAATAAAAACCTGTCGCGGACCGTAGAAGATGCAGGCACCGTCATCGAACCGTTAATCCCGTGGACCGCCGCAGGCATTTATATGGCGACCACCCTGGGGGTCAGCACGCTGGATTTGCTGCCCTGGGCCATTCAATGCTACGCCGCCGTAGTATTCGCCCTGATTTACGGATTTACCGGTTTCGGCATTGCCAAGATACAGCCACAGCAAGATTTACAGCGTAAGGAAGCCTGACGTGAAACAAACCGATTTTAACCAGATCATCAACCGCCACCACACCGGCTCGGTGAAATGGGACTTTATCGACCGCTATCTGCAGCTCGATGAAACCGATCTTTTGCCGATGTGGGTGTCCGATTTTGACTTTCAGTGTCCGCTGGAAGTCCGACAGGCGCTGCATCACCGCGTTGAACACGGCATATTCGGTTACAGCGAACGCGATGACCAGTATTACCAGGCGGTGATGGATTGGTTCTCAAAACGGCACCAGTTGCCTTTGCAGCGGGAGTGGTTCACCTCCATCGAAGGCGTGGTTCCCGGTCTGGCGATCCTGATCCAACTGCTAAGCCAGCCCGGAGATCCGATCGTGATCCAGGGGCCGTACTACGGATCTTTTGCCAAGATCGTTACCCTGAACGGCAGAGAGGTGCTTGAAAATCCTTTAGCCCTCGGCCCGCAAGGCTATCAATTCGACTTCGATCATCTGGAGGCGTGTTTTGAACAGCGCAAGCCCCCGTTGCTGCTGCTGTGCAATCCGCATAACCCAACGGGCCGGTGCTGGACCCGCGACGAACTGACGCAGTTGATGACGCTGTGCAGCCGCTATGGCGTAACGGTTATCTCCGATGAAATCTGGGCCGATCTGCTGCTGCCTGGCGAGACCTTCACCTCCGTGCTGCATCTGGACGAGAGCTGGCAAGACCATGTGATTTCTGCGACGTCCGCCAGCAAGAGCTTTGGCCTGTCGTCACTGCGCATCTCAAACTTCCTGATCCCCAACGATCAAACCCGAAATGCGTTTGTCGAACGCCTCAATGCCCATGGGTTGGATGTCTTCAATGCGCTGTCGATGACCGCCGCCACGGCCGCCTATCAGCAAGGGGAAACCTGGCTTGCTGCTCTGCAGCAATATCTGGCAGACAACCGGCGCTGGTTTGAACAGGCCTTAGCCTATGCCGCCCCCTGGTGCAAAATGACCCGGGCCGAAGGCACCTATCTTGCCTGGCTGGATTGTCGCGCTTTGGGCCTGGATGACAATGCGCTTCAACAGGCGCTGATCCACCAGTCAAAAATTGCTGCCTCCATGGGCGTCAGCTTTGGCGAACAGGGAAAAGGATTTATCCGCCTCAATCTAGGCTGCCCGCGTCAATATCTTGAAAGCGCCATTGCAGGGCTTGCGCGATTAAAACCGTCGCTTTGAGCAGCAGGAAAAAGCAAGCGCTACCGGCAGAATGCGCGCCGGTAGCGAAAAGCAGGATTACTGGGTTTTATCGGTCGAAGGAATGATATTACGCAGCCAACTGCCCCAACGGCGCTGGTAGAAGGGTTGGGTATGGGTGATCAGGTAATGGCTGACCCCACGCTCCTTTTCAGAGACCAGACAAAAATCTACCGGCTCGTCGTTGGGCGCAGTTTCGCTGGCAACGCTTCCGGCTTCGTTGATCAGCGCTTCAATTTCCGCCGGCTCACCGTCCACTTCCAGTCCGACCAACAGATTTGGTTTTTCGTCGACCGCCTGATCGTGCATCAGTGCCAAAAACGCACGGCGCACCGGCTTGCGTTGACTGAAAAGCGTGGTCAAGGCATCGACCATCGCCGACGGGTACTCCTCCGGCTGACCCAACAGGATCTGGGTATCCTTGTCGATATAACGTTCCGCCGGTTTGGCTACGCCACCGGTAGCCAGCAGCATTGCCACTTCTTCAGGATAAAACTCTTTGCCGTACTCGGCCTTAGGGTTGAGGAACAGATCCGCGCCCTGAGTGATTTCGAACAATACCCGCGCCGGCATGGCGATAAACGGCTGTTCGTCTTCAACGGCCTTTTGCAGCGCTTCTACCGAGCTAAAAAACGGAATGATGCTGCCGCCGTCCTGTTTTTCCCAGTGCTGAATATTCACCGGCGTATCGGCGTTCAGCGTGATGTCACCGCCATGCTGTACCTGTTCGCTGTCACCGAGGATCAACACCGTCGCGTCGAGCAACTCACGGAAAAACGCCGGGCGATGGGCCGGCTCGGTCACCGCCAGCTTCAGCAGGCGTTCAAGTTCGTTTTCGCCTGTGGCGGTATCGTGATGGTGAGAACTCATGACAAACTCCAGCAATCAAATAACGGGGCCCAGCATGCTGGGCCCCGACAATAAAACGACGTTCAAGCCGCCCGCCAAGGCGGGCATGCCATTATTTGGCTTTGCTCAGCAACAGGTTGGCCAGGGCACGCACACCCAGACCGGTCGCACCGGCAGACCATTGATCCACCGCGCCCTTACGGTAAGTGGCGGAGCAGTCAATGTGCAACCAGCCTTTCTGATAATTCTGCACAAAATGCGACAGGAATGCAGCCGCGGTGCTGGCACCAGCAGTGTAGGCCGGACCGGCAATATTGTTCAGTTCAGCAAAGTTGGACGGCAGCTGGCTGCGGTGGAACTCAGCCAACGGCAGGCGCCAGAAAGGCTCTTGCTCGGCAGCCGCGCTGGTCAGCAGTTCCTGTGCCAAAGCATCATCGAAGCTGAACAACGCATGGTAATCGTTACCCACCGCCGTTTTCGCCGCACCGGTCAGGGTCGCGCAGTCGATGATCAACTCAGGGTTTTGTGCAGAAGCATCGATCAGTCCGTCAGCCAGTACCAGGCGCCCTTCCGCATCGGTGTTCATAACCTCAACGGTTTTGCCGTTACGATAACGGATGATGTCGCCCAGTTTGAAGGCGTTACCGCTAACCATGTTATCGGCGCAGCACAGATAGAGTTTCACGCGCTGTTTCAGACCACGGGCCGCCGCCAGCGCCAGTGCGCCGGTAATGGTGGCCGCCCCGCCCATATCCGCTTTCATGGAATCCATAAATGCACTTTGCTTCAGGCTGTAGCCACCGGTGTCAAAGGTGATGCCTTTGCCCACCAGGCAAGCAAATACCGGCGCTTCCGGGTTGCCGGTCGGGTTGAAGTCCAGTGCCAACAGCACCGGTGAACGATCGGAACCCCGGCCCACGGTGTGAATACCGGCGTAGTTTTGCTCGCGCAGATCTTCACCCTTGGTAATACGATAGCTGACGGCATCGCAGCCAACGTCACACATCAGATCAACCGCACGCGTAGCCAGTTGTTCCGGCCCCAGCTCTTCCGCCGGCATATTGATGGTGTCGCGTACCCAGTCAACAATCTTCAGACGCTGTTCCAGCTCTTTGCGTTCCGCTTCCGGCAGCTCAGCCCATTCGACGCTGCGCTTGCCTTTTGGCCCGCGGAAACCTTGCCAGAACGCCCAGCTGTTCTCCAGATCCCAGCCATCGCCGGCCAGTTTGACGTTCTTGACACCTTGGCCGTCAATCTTGCGGGCAGCACGCTGGATGCCCCCCAGCTTGTCGTTGCCGGTCAGGTGAATGGTCATTCCTCGATCATCAGTGCTCAGCAGCGCTTTCTCGCCCCAGCGAGCGTCGGCAGGTTGGTTCGACAGCGTTACCTGCATGAATTCAGTTGTCATAGCCTTCTTACTCCGGATTATTCTTTTATTAATCGTGTCGGATACAAAATAAACGGGCCGCCTATGGCAGCCCGTTACGCTATTTACTCCGCTTCATCTAACCAGACCAGCAGGATCGCTTCCAGTATTTTCTCATTGGAAGCCTGTGGATCGTCGTCAAAATCTTCCAGATCGCAAATCCACTGATGCATGTCGGTAAAACGTACGGTTTTCGGATCGGTATCCGGGTATTGGTCGTACAGGGCTTCGCCGATTTCACGGCTATCGGTCCACTTCAGTCCCATTATTATCTCCAGCTCTGCGCCGCGGCTAGCAATTAATGCTCACGCGCATGGTTAACGGTATAACGCGGCATTTCGACCACCAAATCTTCGTCGGCCACCAGCGCCTGGCAGCTCAGGCGGCTTTCCGGCTCCAGACCCCAGGCCTTGTCCAGCATGTCGTCTTCCAGCTCGCTGCTCTCTTCAAGAGAGTCAAAGCCTTCGCGTACGATGCAGTGACAGGTGGTGCAGGCGCAGGATTTCTCGCAGGCGTGCTCAATTTCGATACCGTTGCGCAGTGCAACGTTGAGGATTGACTCCCCTTGCTCAGCTTCCAGTACCACCCCCTCCGGGCATAAATCTTGATGGGGCAGGAAAACAATTTTAGGCATGATTAAACCTCATCCACAGAATGGCCAGCCAGCGCACGGCGAATGGAAGCATCCATGCGGCGCGCGGCAAAGTCTTGCGTTTGTGCATCTAATGTTTTTATTGCGGCTTCGATAGCGGCAGGATCGGTGCCCTGCGTCGCCTGTTGCAAAGCTTCCACCGCCGCGGCGATCGCCGTACTTTCGGCCTCGCTCAGTAAAGCAGTATCGCTTGCCAGTGCGCCCTGCAGGCTTTCCAGCACCCGAGACGCCTCTACCCGCTGTTCTGCCAGTTTGCGTGCGCCAACATCGCTCTGCGCATTGGCCATCGAGTCTTTGATCATACCGGCGATTTCGGCGTCGGAAAGGCCATACGACGGTTTAACCTGAATCGAAGCCTCAACGCCGGTGGATTTCTCCATCGCGGTAACGCTCAACAGGCCGTCGGCATCCACCTGGAAGGTGACGCGAATATGCGCGCCACCGGCAGGCAGCGGCGGTAAGCCACGCAGCGAGAAACGCGCCAGCGAACGGCAATCCTGTACCAGCTCACGCTCACCCTGCAGCACGTGGATCATCATCGCGCTTTGGCCGTCTTTGAAAGTGGTGAATTCCTGGGCACGCGCCACCGGAATGGTGGTGTTGCGCGGGATCACTTTTTCGACCAGACCACCCATGGTTTCCAGACCCAGCGACAGCGGGATCACGTCCAGCAGCAGCATGTCGCTGTCCGGCTTGTTGCCCACCAGAATATCGGCCTGAATGGCGGCACCGATGGCGACCACTTTATCGGGATCAATCGAGGTCAGCGGCGTGCGGCCAAAGAACGCGCCTACCTGCCCGCGCACCAAAGGTACGCGAGTGGAACCGCCAACCATCACCACTTCCAACACGTCTTCAGCATTGACGCCGGCGTCTTTCAGCGCACGGCGGCAAGCCATCAGGGTGCGTTTAACCAGTGTGGCGATCAAGGCGTCGAACTGTGCTCGCGTCACTTCGCCCTGCCAACCGGCAACTTCCACGCTCACGCTGTCGGCATCGCTCAGAGCTATCTTGGCGGCAATGGCTGCGTCCAGCAGTTGACGCTGAACCCCGTGATCGCTACGGTCAGCCACGCCGGCCTGTTCCCGCAGCCAATCGGCCAGCAGGTGGTCAAAGTCGTCGCCGCCCAACGCGGAATCGCCGCCGGTGGCCAACACTTCGAACACGCCGCGGCTCAGCCGCAGAATGGAAATATCAAAGGTGCCGCCGCCCAAATCGTAAACCGCGATGATGCCTTCCTGCCCGGAATCCAGGCCATAGGCAATCGCTGCCGCCGTAGGTTCGTTCAGCAGGCGCAGCACGTGCAGCCCGGCCAGACGTGCAGCGTCCTTGGTGCCCTGGCGCTGTGCATCGTCAAAATATGCGGGAACGGTGATCACCACGCCGTCCAAATCCCCTTCCAGCGCGGTTTGCGCACGCGCGGCAAGCGCTTTGAGGATATCGGCGGAAACGCCTACCGGGTTAACCGGTCCGGCGGCGGTCAGGATCATCGGCAAGCCGTTTTCACTGGCCTGGAACTGGTACGGCAGGTTCGGGTAACGCTGCTGTACGTCGGCCAGAGAGCGACCCATCATGCGTTTGATTGAGCTGATGGTGTTAGCGGGATCCTGTGCGGCCTGCTGGCGCGCATCCCAACCGACACGCAAGGTGTCAGCCTGGTAGTGCACCACCGAGGGCAGTAAATCGCGCCCCTGAGCATCGGCCAGCGTTTCCGCCTGCCCGCTGCGCACCGTGGCGACCAGAGAGTTGGTGGTGCCTAAATCAATACCGGCAGCCAGACGGCGCTGGTGCGGCGCGGCGCTGAGGCCGGGCTCACTAATTTGTAATAAGGCCATATTGAAGCTTCCCATATCCTTCATACTTGAAGCTGCTTGGGTGTTGGCTGCCTTCACTCACCCCAGTCTCTTACTTGAGTAAGCTCCTGGGGATTCACTCAGTTGCCGCCTACAAGCAACTCCAATTATTTTGGGTATAAATGAAAAGAATTACTCAAAACCCAGCAGTTTTTCTTCGAGTTGTTCAACCTGTTGCTGGAGTTTGTCCAAAAAGCGTAGCTTACGCACGGTATCGGCGGCCTCGGGCCACTGCTGGTTATCCAGCTGCTGCACCATCAGCGCAGTGCGCTGTTTGACCGTTTCGTTCACCCGCGCGCCAAAGTCGGCCAGCAGGCTTTCCGCCTCCTCTTTGCGCTCAATGGCATCGAGCTCTTCACGCAATTCCAGCTGTTCCATCAGGAAAGCGGTATCCCGCAGGGTATGCTGCTCGTTGCCCAAATCAAAACCGTGCAAAGATAACATATACTCTGCGCGTTTTAATGGGTGCTTCAGCGTTTGGTAGGCTTCATTGATAGTCGCCGCCTGTTGCAACGCCATCAGGCGTTCGCGTTCCGGCTGGAGAGCATTGCGATCGGGATGGAATTGGCGTTGCAGATCCTGATAGCGAGATGCAAGCAGGCTGCCGTCCACGAGATAGCGAACTGGCAGCCCGAATAAAGTAAAGTAATCCATAGCGTGCTCTGGGCTTTATCGGATGAAGTTCCCCCGCGCCGGCGGGGGAGCTTGACGGACTGTCAGACGTTGAAACTTTCGCCGCAGCCGCACTCGCTTGAGACATTGGGGTTGTTGAACTTGAAGCCTTCGTTCAGGCCTTCCTTAACGAAATCAAGCTCGGTGCCGTCAAGGTAGACCAGGCTCTTGCCGTCAATGATCACCTTAACGCCTTTGTTTTCAAAAACGATGTCGTCATCGTTCATTTCGTCAACAAATTCCAGCACGTACGCCATCCCGGAGCAGCCAGAGGTTCTCACCCCCAGACGCAGGCCAAGACCCTTGCCGCGGTTATTCATAAATGCCTGAACACGCTGCGCAGCGCTGTCGCTCATGGTAATTGACATCACAACCTCATACTCAATATTCCCAACCTGTAGCAAAACCGATGTTGGGGGGCTAACCGGTGTAGGGGGCGAATATATTCGCCCCAATCAATGCGGGCGCGGCATACAGCGCCCCTACACAAGAATTACTTGGCGTTATGTTTGCTCTTGTAGTCGGCAATCGCTGCTTTAATGGCGTCTTCCGCCAGGATAGAGCAGTGAATTTTTACCGGCGGTAATTCCAGTTCTTCGGCGATTTGGGTGTTTTTAATCGCTTCGGCCTGATCAAGAGATTTGCCTTTCATCCATTCGGTCACCAGCGAGCTGGAAGCAATGGCGGAGCCGCAGCCGTACGTTTTAAAACGCGCGTCTTCAATGATGCCTTCATTGTTGACCTTGATCTGCAGCTTCATGACGTCGCCACAAGCCGGTGCGCCAACCATACCGCTACCGACGCTAGGATCTTCGTTGTCGAAAGAACCCACGTTACGCGGGTTTTCATAGTGATCGATTACTTTTTCGCTGTAAGCCATGACCTTGCTCCTGAATCCTGAGAATTAATGATGTGCCCATTCGATGCTGTTGATATCCACGCCCTGCTTGAACATATCCCACAGTGGAGACAGGTCGCGCAGACGGCCAATGGATTTACGCACCAGTTGAATGGTGTAATCGATCTCTTCTTCCGTGGTGAAACGCCCCAGGGAGAAACGGATCGAGCTATGCGCCAACTCGTCGGTCATACCCAACGCGCGCAGCACGTAAGATGGCTCAAGGCTAGCGGAGGTACAGGCGGAGCCTGAAGAGACGGCAAGGTCTTTCAGCGCCATGATCAGCGACTCACCTTCAACATAGTTGAAGCTGACATTCAGAATGTTAGGAACGCCGTGTTCCAGATCGCCGTTCAGATACACTTCTTCCATATCTTTCACGCCGTTCCACAGGCGGTCACGCAGCGTACGCAGGCGCGCCATTTCGGTCGGCATTTCTTCTTTGGCGATACGGTAGGCTTCACCCATACCGGCGATCTGATGCACTGGCAACGTACCTGAACGCATACCGCGCTCATGACCGCCGCCGTGGATCTGGGCTTCGATACGGATACGCGGTTTACGACGCACGTACAGCGCACCGATACCTTTCGGGCCATAAATCTTGTGGCCGGAGAAGGACATCAGATCGACTTTCAGCTTGCTCAGGTCGATAGGCAGTTTGCCCACGCTCTGGGTCGCATCAACGTGGTAGATGATACCGCGTGCGCGGCACATTTCGCCGATCGCTTCGATATCCTGCACCACGCCGATTTCGTTGTTCACGTGCATGATCGAAACCAGAATGGTGTCATCGCGCATCGCGGCTTCGAGGGCTTGCAGGCTGATGATACCGTTGCTTTGCGGTGCCAGGTAGGTCACTTCAAAGCCTTCACGCTCGAGCTGGCGACAGGTGTCCAGCACGGCTTTGTGTTCGGTTTTGCTGGTGATGATGTGCTTGCCTTTCTTTTGATAGAAATTGGCAGCGCCTTTAATCGCCAGGTTGTCGGATTCGGTTGCTCCGGAAGTGAACACGATTTCGCGCGGGTCAGCGCCAACCAGTTCAGCAATTTGGTTACGGGCGATATCTACCGCTTCTTCCGCCTGCCACCCGAAACGGTGGGAACGGGAAGCCGGGTTACCGAAAGTCCCGTCCAGAGTCAAAAACTGCATCATTTTCTCAGCGACGCGCGGATCAACCGGCGTCGTTGCTGAGTAATCCAGATAAATCGGTAATTTCATTGCTCTTGTGCTCCGTACATCACTTCCAAAAACTAAAAAAAGTATCGCCAGCTGCTTATGCGCGCAGATTAACGTTGATAGTTTCTTGCGGACGACCGTTGGCCGTGCGACGGGTATCGTTGTTTTGACGGTCCGCCACCACCAGCACTTCCTGGTTGTTCACCAGTTCAGCCAGCGTAATGTTGTTCAGGAACCCGCTGATGCGCTCACTCAGATCGCGCCACAGGGTATGGGTCAGGCAGCGATCGCCACCCTGACAGCCTTCTTTACCCTGGCAACGGGTTGCATCTACCGATTCATCGACGGCAGTGATAACTGCACCAACGGCAATCTCACCCGCGTCTTTGCCCAGCAGATAACCACCGCCCGGTCCGCGTACGCTGGCCACCAGGCCATTTTTACGCAGACGGGAGAATAATTGTTCCAGATAAGAGAGCGAGATACCTTGGCGCTCAGAAATATCCGCCAGAGGGACTGGCCCTTCCTGGGAGTGCAATGCCACGTCAAGCATAGCGGTTACGGCATAACGGCCTTTAGATGTCAGTCTCATAGCTAAGTGGTTACCTGTTGGTCAAACATGGCCGAAAGTCTGACATTCCCGAGTAAATCAGTCAACTATTTAACCTAGTAATTTACTCAAGTATTAGCACATTTTGTACTTAGCCATGCAAAATGCATATAAAATACATGTTATAACCCTTGGATAACTAATGCTATTACCGTTAACCGTTACGCAGCCCCAAAATTAATGACCTTGCTGTTTGTCCTGTTTCTCTATCGACGTCAGCATGCCGCGCAGAATATTCAGCTCTTGAGCTTCCGGCCGCGCGCGGGTGAATAAACGGCGTAAACGACTCATCACCTGCCCCGGATGGGACGGACGAATGAAGCCGCTATTTTGCAGCGTTTGTTCCAGATGCTGATAGAAACGTTCGAGGTCATCGACCAGCGGATACGGCGTCTCTTCCAACGGCGGCACGCCCGCCTGTTGACGATCGAGGTAAGCCACGCGCACTTCATAGGCCAGGATCTGCACCGCCATCGCCAGATTCAGCGAGCTGTAATCCGGGTTGGCAGGAATGGCGACGTGATAATGACACTTTTGCAGTTCGTCATTGGTCAGGCCGACACGTTCACGGCCGAAGACCAACGCCACCGGCGCATGCTCACCTTCGTGCACCGCGCGTACGCCGCATTCACGGGGTTCCAGCATCGGCCACGGCAAAGTGCGTGAACGCGCGCTGGTACCCACCACCAGGCTACAGCCGGCAATGGCGTCGTCCAAAGTGTCAACAATAGTGGCGTTGCCGATCACGTCGCTGGCGCCAGCGGCCAGGGCGATCGCCTGAGAATCGGGTTTTATCAGCGGGTTAACCAGATAAAGGTTGGTTAGCCCCATGGTTTTCATGGCTCTGGCGGTCGAGCCCATGTTGCCGGTATGAGAGGTTTCTACCAGAACAATGCGGATGTTATGCAGCATACAAACTCTGAGCGTAGCGGAAAATCACAGCATCTTAACACAGCCGTAGGCATTTTACCGAACACCTGCTATACTTCGCGCCGTTTCCTGTTCTTTAACATCCTAGTTGGAAGATACCCATGCATCCGATGCTGACGATCGCCGTGCGCGCTGCGCGCAAGGCCGGTAACCTGATTGCCAAAAACTACGAAACCCCAGACGCTGTAGAAGCGAGTCAAAAAGGGACCAATGACTTTGTCACTAACGTCGATCGCGATGCAGAGCATCTGATCATCGAAGTCATTCGCAAGTCCTATCCGCAACATACTATTGTTACCGAAGAACGCGGCGAATTGGTCGGCGAAGATAAAGACGTACAATGGGTGATCGATCCACTGGATGGCACATCAAACTTCATCAAACGTTTCCCACACTTCTCAGTCTCTATCGCTGTACGCATTAAAGGCCGTACCGAAGTCGCTGTGGTTTACGATCCAATGCGTAACGAACTGTTCACCGCTACCCGTGGTCAGGGCGCACAGCTCAACGGCTACCGTCTGCGCGGCACCAACGCCAAAGACCTGGATGGCACCATCCTGGCAACCGGCTTCCCGTTCAAAGTTAAGCAGCACGCAACGCCATACATCAACGTGGTTGGCAAGCTGTTTACCCAATGTGCCGACTTCCGTCGTACCGGTTCTGCCGCACTGGATCTGGCCTACGTGGCTGCCGGTCGCGTGGACGGTTTCTTCGAAATTGGCCTGAAGCCATGGGATTTCGCCGCGGGTGAACTGCTGGTGCGCGAATCTGGCGGCCTGGTGACCGACTTCGTTGGCGGCCACAACCACTTCAGCTCCGGCAACGTGGTAGCCGGTAACCCACGCGTTGTGAAAGCCATGCTTTCTACCATGCGTGATGAACTGAGCGAAGCGCTGAAGCGTTAATCGTGAAGTGGAAGTGAATGAATAAAGAAAAAGCGCTGCAATCACTGCAGCGCTTTTTTTATGCCTGCTAGCGGGAGAAAGGCCGAATGCCGCCGCCGAATTCCGGCTGGGCACTGGCGTATAACAACAGCCCGGCAAACAGCAAGATCAAACCGCCGGCCAGCGCCAGCGAACCCCAGGCCACCGCACTCCAGGCGGCAGGCGCACGTGAACGGCTAAGTCGCACCGCCAATCGGCGGCTGTAATGCACCAGCAAGGCTAATAACGAGATAGTCAGTGAAGTGCCGAGCGCCATCGCCAGTGCCGAAATAACTCCCCAGGCGAAAACGCCAATCACTTTGGAAAACAGCAATACCAGAATCGCCCCCGAGCAGGGCCGCATACCCATCGCCAGTACGATGGCAGTCTGTGTACGCCAATCGCTGCCGGCCTGCAGCTCTGTATCACTCGGCAAATGGCGGTGACCACAGCCACAATGCTCGCTGTGAACGTGATCCGCCGGCAGAGGTTGCAGGCTGTTGATTCGCAGCGCCGGTTGCGGACGCAGGGTTTTCACCGCGTGATACAAACGCTTCAACGCGCGCCAAGTGAGCAGCACCCCGAGCAACATCACCAGAACAAAACTGCCCTTCTCCAACCAGAAACTGCTCTGATGCAACTGCCGTGATGACAGTTGCAGCACCACCAACATCAGCGTTACCAGGGCGATAGCCACCAGCCCCTGCACCAACGAGGCAGCAAAGGTCAGTTTCAGGCTGCTTTTCAGCCGCGCCGGGTGGGTAGCCAGATAGGTGGCAATCACTACCTTGCCGTGACCGGGGCCGAGCGCATGCAACACCCCATAGCTCAGGCTGAACAGCATCAAGGCCAATCCGGCTTGCTGCGGTGCCGCTTTGACCTGCTGCAACAGACCGGCCATCTGCAGATGCAAACCTTTTTGCCACACCACGCTTTGCAACAGCAACTGCGGCCAATAGTGCCACGCCAACCGGGCACCCAGTGCCAGCAGCAGCGCAAACAGCAACAGCGGCCACAGGCTGAAGACCCAGTGCCGTTTACGCGTGGCGGGCTGGCTGAGATTTACTGACATTGCAGGCTGACCTTCTGCGCAAACTGTTGCCCCAGCTCCATATCTTCACCGGGTGAATCGTTCTTATCGAGGGATAACGCATAAGCCTGCAAGGAGGAGTTCGGTTTTGGCGTCATCAGCTTGAACTTGCATTGGGCGGCCATTTCCGGCGGCAAATGCAGCGCCGTTTTATCTTTATAGGTCATATCGACAAAGTAGGTGGGATCGTAGGTGGCGATTTCAAACGGCTTGCCCGCCAGCGGCTGCGGCTCGGCCAGCGGCAACACAAACTCCAGCACCGCCTGATGCCCCTGACGCGACAGGTGATATTCAGTCGGCAGGTTCAGGTACTTCACTCGTTTGCCGTCACGATACATGTCGGTGAAATAGTGTTGGCCAAGCACGTTGGCCATCACCTGCGCCGCCAACTTCTTCCACACTTCCGAGTCGTCTTTGGCGTTTTCCGCATCGTACAGCAGATCCGCCGAGGTAATTTCATCCATAACCCAAACCATTTTCAAGCCAACCAGCTGTTGATCCTTAGCCACGAAAGTGGTGTTCATATCAATAAAGCTGTGTGGGTGAGCGACAGCACCGGCGCTGAAAAGCGTCAAAAAACCGGCCAGAATAAATCGTAACTTCATCATCAAACGATACTCATTATTGTTATAAAGTAACATCAACCAACCTTAAACCGTCGCCATTACAGCCAATAATTGTGACGAAAGTTGTAAGCTGAAGTAAAACCGGGTACCGTCGCCGCGCCGCGCATCGCCTTTTGCTATGCTTATTCATAATTTAATCGTTACCCGCCAGAAGGTGATATGAGCCTGGACACTTCCCCCGTGCCTGAGCTCTCCGGTCAACAGCGACGCTGCCATCTGTTATTGATGCTGTACGCGCCGGTGCCCGCAGTACAACTGGAGACTATCAGCCAAATTAATGGCGTCGCCCCCCTCATCACCCGGCAAGATATAGCCGAGGTTGCCAGTGAAATCCAGCGTTTCCATCACCTGGAAATTGACGGCAATCCCGACGAAGGCTACCGGATCAGAGGCAGCGCGCTCAACCAACGCCTCTGCCTGATCCACTGGCTGCGACGAGCCCTGCGCTGTAGCCCGGAGTTTGTCGAACGTCACTTTTCCCAGTGGTTACAGCAGGCGCTGGGACGAGGTGCAGAGCTGACGCCAGAGTTGGATCAGTGCATCGGCGAATGCGAAGCGTTGCTCAACCGCAGTTTTGATCGACGCGATCGTCAGTTTCTGCAGCACTACCTGCGCTTTTGTGTCTGGGAAAACCAGCGCCAACGACACCCTGTTTTCACCCCCGCTCAGTACGACTGGCTGCATCAGAAACCGGAATACCAGGCGGCCGCTTTGCTGCATCATTCGTTAAATCAGCTCTTTACCCTGCCGCCCGTGGCCAGCGAAAGTGACTTTTTGGTATTGACGTTCACCATGTTGAAAAACCACAGTTACCACAGCAACGACTCAGCGGAAGATCTGCGGCTGATGGCGGCGATAAAAAACATGGTCGATCGCTTCCAACAGATCTCCGGCATGACCTTCAGCAGTGAAGAGGATTTGATTAGCCAGTTATTTGCTCATCTGGCGCCGGCGGTGGAGCGCTGTCGCTTTGAGATTGGCATCGATAACCAACTGCTGGAAGAGGTCGAACGTAAGTATCCACGCCTGATGCGTACCGCTCAGGAGGCACTGGCGCCGCTGGAGCAGGAGTACGATATTCATTTTTCCAGTGAGGAGGCGGGCTTGGTCGCCATCAGTTTTGGCGCCTGGCTGATGCAGGGCAATGCGCTGCAGGAAAAGCAGGTGCTGCTGCTGACGCTGGACAACCCGCAGTTGGAAGAGCAAGTGGAGTATCAAATCCGCGAATTAACGCTGCTGCCGTTGAACATCAAATATTTGCCGCTACGCGATTATCTGCGCTCTGGCGCGCCGCAGGGCATCACGCTGGTGATTACCCCTTATGCCGCAGAACACACCGAGTCGGAGCCACCGCTGATTTACACCGAATTACCGCTGGAACGCCAGCAGCGCAAAGCCATCCGTGCGCTGCTGGAAACCTCTTAACGGCTGCCACTGACTGCCACCGCCGGCGGGCGAATAAACATCGCTGGCAGAGCCACCGCTGCCATCACCCAGAACACCCCGCCCTGCAGATGTTCGAACAGGAAACCGGCAATCACCGTCATAATCGCAATGCCGCCGCCCATCGCCAGCGCCGAGTAGACCGCCTGCAACCGGATCACTTCCGGCCCCTTGCGCGCGGCGATAAAACGCATGGCCGCCAGATGGCAAACGGTGAAAGTGCCGCAATGCAGAATTTGGATCACCAGCAACCACCCCAGTTCGGTACTGGACGCCATCAGGCCCCAGCGCAGTACGCCACAGCAGGCGGAAAGCAGCAGCAGGTTACGGGCATTCCAGCGACGGAACAGGAAATTACTGCTAGCGAAAATGATCACTTCCGCTACCACACCCAACGACCACAGGTAGCCAATGGTCGAAGCCGAATACCCCGCTTCCTGCCAATAGATCGAGCCGAAGCTGTAATAGCCGGCATGTGCGCCCTGCAACAAGGTAACGCACAGCAGGAAGCGCCAGACCGGCCCCTCTTTTAACATCTCCCACAATGAACGGTCGGCTTCGCTGTGGCTGCGCGCCTCTCCCTGTGGCATCACGCTCGGTTTCAGCATCATGCCCAACAGCATCGCCAAAATACTGATGATCAGGCTGTAAAGGATCGCGTTATGCCCCCAGACGGAAACCATCTGTCCGGTCAGCGCCGAACCGATGACAAACGCCAGCGAGCCCCACAGTCTGACCCGGCCGTAATCCATGGTGATCTGTTTTTGCCAGGTCGCAGCCAGTGCGTCGGTCAGCGGCACCAGCGGCGAAAAGAACAGGTTGAAACCGGCAATCACCAACATCAGCCAGCCCCAGCCGTTACCGAAACAAAACCCGATGGCAAAAGCCAGCGTCAGCAATGCCAGCAGCCGCAAAGCCGTCACCAAATGAGAGGGATCCTTAACCCGGGGAGCAATCAGCAAACTTCCGAGGAAACGCGCAACCAACCCGGCACCGAGCAGAATACCGATGGTTTCAGGGGGTATCCCCTCGCCTTTTAACCAAACGCCCCAAAAGGGTAAGAAAATGCCGTAAGAAAAGAAGTAGGTGAAATAACTGAGAGCGAGCCAACGCGTTGATTGCAGTACCATGATCCCTCCGGTGTGAAGGCAATACTTTGACAGAGCTCACACTGGCTAGCAATGTACATTCAGGTGCGAGGCCATAGACTGCTAAGCAGTTCACAGTTTGCCTGCCACGGGCATAAAAAAACCCGCCGAAGCGGGTTTTTAAACAGAAAGCGGAATTAAGCGTAAACCGGCAGGCGGGCGCAGATATCCAACACTTTCTTCTTGGTGCGTTCGATGGTGGCCTCATCATTGATGTTGTCCAACACGTCGCAGATCCAACCGGCCAGCTCACGCACTTCCGCTTCTTTGAAGCCGCGACGCGTTACAGCCGGAGTACCGATACGCACACCTGAGGTGACGAACGGGCTCTTAGGATCGTTTGGCACGCTGTTTTTGTTCACGGTGATGTTGGCGCGGCCCAGGGCGGCGTCAGCTTCTTTACCGGTCAGGTTCTTGTCAACCAGATCCAACAGGAACAGGTGGTTATGGGTGCCACCGGAAACCACTTTGTAGCCGCGCTCCAGGAACACTTCCACCATCGCTTTGGCGTTATCGGCCACTTGCTGCTGGTAGATCTTGAACTCAGGCTCCATCGCTTCTTTCAGCGCTACCGCTTTACCGGCAATCACGTGCATCAGCGGGCCGCCCTGGCCGCCCGGGAACACGGCGGAGTTCAGCTTCTTGTACAGATCTTCATCACCGCCTTTCGCCAGGATCAGGCCGCCGCGCGGACCCGCCAGGGTTTTGTGGGTGGTGGTGGTCACGATGTGAGCGTGTGGAACCGGGTTCGGATAAACGCCGGCGGCGATCAGGCCCGCAACGTGCGCCATATCAACGAACAGGTAAGCGCCGATGCTGTCGGCGATTTCACGCATTTTTGCCCAGTCAACGATACCGGAGAAGGCAGAGAAGCCGCCGATGATCATTTTTGGCTTGTGAGTTTGCGCCTGCTTGGCCAGATCTTCGTAATCGATTTGACCTTTATCGTCGATACCGTAAGGCACCACGTTATACAGTTTGCCGGACAGGTTAACCGGAGAACCGTGGGTCAGGTGGCCACCGTGCGCCAAGTTCATCCCCAAAATGGTGTCGCCCGGCTGCAGCAGCGCGGTGTAAACGGCAAAGTTAGCCTGGGAGCCGGAGTGCGGCTGTACGTTGGCGTAATCGGCACCGAACAGCTCTTTGGCACGGTCGATAGCCAGTTGCTCAACGATATCCACGTATTCGCAGCCGCCGTAATAACGCTTGCCCGGATAACCTTCAGCGTATTTGTTGGTCAGCTGGGAACCCTGAGCCTGCATTACGCGCGGGCTGGTGTAGTTCTCAGACGCAATCAGCTCAATGTGCTCTTCCTGACGCACCACTTCTTGCTCCATTGCACGCCACAGTTCGGCATCGTAATCAGCAATGTTCATTTCACGCTTTAACATCCGGCTTCTCCTGACTTAAATCGGCTAACTAAAAAATCACCAAATAACTACCCGTTTGGGTTCTGGGGCACAGTGTAAACTGTTTCCCCCCACCGAGGATAGGCCTTGACAGAGGTTTTTACGCAAACGATTGGCATTAGGCGCGGCAAGGCTTTGATCCGATAAATCTCCCCATTCGGCAACGGACTTTTACTCATGCTGGGAATGCGGTTTTTTCATGTTCTGTGAGCGGGATCGCCGCTCGCCGACCCCGCAACAAAAACAGGGGTATTTACAGCCACCACAGAAACCGTTAGGATGCGCTTAAACTTAAAGATGCATTTAAAATGCATCATTACATTATTCCAATAATGATCGACCAAGGAGCGCTGCCATGCTGGATAGCCAAACCATCGCCACCGTAAAATCTACTATTCCCCTGCTGGCCGCTACCGGGCCGAAGCTGACCGCACATTTCTACGATCGTATGTTCGAGCACAATCCCGAGCTCAAAGACGTGTTCAATATGAACAATCAGCGCAATGGCGATCAGCGTCAGGCGCTGTTCGATGCGATCTGCGCCTATGCCGCGAATATCGAAAATCTGGCGGCGCTGCTGCCGGCGGTAGAACGTATTGCCCAGAAGCACACCAGCCTGAATATTCAGCCGGATCAATATCAGATTGTCGGTGGCCATTTACTGGCGACCCTGGACGAAATGTTCAGCCCGGGTCAGGAAGTGCTAGACGCCTGGGGCAAAGCCTATGGCGTACTGGCGGACGTATTTATCCAGCGTGAAGGCCAGATTTATCAGGCCAGCGAAAGCGCCGACGGTGGCTGGCGCGATCTGCGCGCTTTCCGCATCGTCAAAAAACAGCCGCAGAGCGAGGTGATTTGCAGCTTCGTGCTGGCGCCGGTTGACGGTGGCCGGGTGATCGACTTCAAACCGGGGCAATACCTGGCGGTCTATATCAAGCACGACAGCATGGAGAATCAGGAGATTCGCCAATACTCGCTGACCACCTCACCGAACGGCGAATACTATCGCATTGCGGTGAAACGTGAAGATCAGGGTAAGGTTTCGAATTTTCTGCATCAGCAGGCCAAAGAGGGCGACGTAATTTACCTTGCTCCACCGCACGGGGATTTCTTCCTCGAAGCCAAGCCGGATACTCCGGTGGCGTTGATCTCCGCCGGCGTTGGCCAAACGCCTATGCTCGGCATGCTCAATACCCTGCACGATAACCAGCATCAGGCGGACGTGCACTGGCTGCACGCGGCGGAAAATGGCAGCGTTCACGCCTTTGCCGATGAAGTGGCGGACATCGCCGGGCGCATGCCAAACCTGAGCCGCCACGTGTGGTACAACCAACCGAATGCTAATGATGTGGAAGGCCGAGACTACCAGAGCCGTGGCCTGATGGATCTCAGCGCCCTGCGCGAAACGCTCAGCACCCCGCAGATGCATTACTACTTCTGCGGACCGGTGCCGTTTATGCAACACGTGGGCAAACAGTTGCTGGAGATGGGCGTCAGCGCCGATCGTATCCACTACGAATGCTTCGGCCCACACAAGGTGATGTAATTGAAAAGGGCGCAGTTCATCCACAACCGCGCCCTATACGTTAAATAATTGGCGTTGCATCTCGGCGGCAACTAAGAGCATCCCCAGAAATGTACAATAAGTACGTGACTCGGGTAAGCGCAGGCAGCCAACAAAGAGGCAGCTTCAAGTATGACGGGTATGATTATTTCTCCGCCAGCTTGCGTGTCTCCTGCACCTGCTGCGCCGTCACCGGTGCCGCCTGATTCCCCCAACTGCCTCTTAGATAGCTCATCAGATCGGCTGCCTGCTGGTCGTTCAACGTCCAGGCGTAGCCCGGCATGGCGATCGCGGTGGCGTGCTGGGTGATTGGCGTGTGTGCACCTTCCAGCACCACGCGTAGCGCAGTGATCGGATTTTCCGCCGTCACCGTCGTGTTGCCCGCCAGCGCAGGAATGGTGTTGTCGCTGCCCTCGCCCTTATTGCCATGACAGGTTGAACAGTACATCGCATAGCTGCGCTGCCCCGCCTGCTGATGGTTGGCGGCCAGCGGCATCACTTTCTGCGCCGCGGGTTGCTCCGCCGCCAGGCTGTGCAAATAGGTGGCAATAGCGTTCAGATCGCCGTCGGTAAGATACTGCGTACTGTGACTCACCACTTCGCTCATCGGCCCGGAAACCGCGGCATGTTGGCTGCGCCCGGTTTTCAACAGGGCAACCACTTCGTCCTGCTTCATTCCGCGTAACCCGGAAGCGTACCAACCGTCCAGCTCGGCACCACTCAGGAAGGCCGGCTCTTTGCTGTCCAACCCTTTTTCCTGCATCGCCCAGCCACGCGGCGTATGGCAACTGCCGCAGTGCCCCGCCCCCTGAACCAAATAGGCGCCGCGATTCCACTCTGCGCTCTGGTTGTGGTCAGGCTGGTAAGGCGTATCGTCATGGAACAGCTGATTCCATACCGCCAACGGCCAGCGCATCGACAACGGCCAACTGATGTCACTGGCGCGGTTGGCGGTATTCTGCGCCGGCACTTCGTTCATCAGGTAGTCATACAGCGCGCGCATATCTTCCGCATTCATTTTGGCGTAAGAGGTATAAGGCATCGCCGGGTAAAGCCGGTGGCCGTCTTTGGCGATCCCCTGACGCATGGCGCGGTCAAACTCGTCAAAAGAATAAGCGCCGATGCCCTGCTGTTTGTCCGGCGTGATATTGGTGGCGTAGATATTGCCCAGCGGCGTCGGGAACTTCATGCCGCCAGCAAACAATGCGCCGCCTGGCGAGGTATGGCAGGCGGTACAGTCACCGGCCTTGGCCACGTATTCCCCGGCCGACATCGCCTGGGCCGAACCGCCCGCCACCAGTAAGGTCAGCAAATACAGTGAACGCATTCTCATGCTCCCTCCTTCGCGGCAACCTTGCCATAGGCCAGCTCATTGACCGCACGCCATGCCTGGTCGATCGCCGAGTTGGCGTACGGGCTCCAGTCTGAATCCGAGTTGGCAATCACGATTTTGCCGATCGGCTGGCGCGCCGTCTCAATGATTTTCTTCGCTTCATCCTCGTCGTCAAACAAGCCGTTGAGGAAATAGGAGTAACCGTGCGACCAGCGGTTGACGGTAATGGCTTCAATATCACGCTGGTGATCGAACCCGGCCGACCCCAGCATGCCCTGCAATTGTTCGCGGATCATCTGCTCATGCACTTCAAACGGTGTGCCCAACAGCAGGGCACGGCCTTTACGTGACTGTTCGCGCGGGCTGAGTCCGCTGCCCGCCAACGTCGGCACGTATACCATATGCAGGCCAATGGGCTGGTTGGGATCGCGCGGGTGCTGATAGCCGCCCATACTCACTGGATAATCCAGTTTCACGCGGCAATAAGGGGCGGTTGGGGAGTAAACTTCATGTACGCCCAGTTTGATAAACGGCTGCCAGTTGCGGATCACCACTTTGCTGTACACCAGCGGTGACTTCACGTTCTGCTTCAGCGCCTCTTGCTGTTCGGCCGACATTTCCGGTACCAGGTACGGGATCATCATGTTGTACCCGGCCATCACCACCTGCCCGGCGCGCACCTTGGTCATTTTCTCGCCGGTCATATAGGTCACTTCGACCTTGTCACCGACGTTAGCCGCGTGCAATCCGGTGCTGTTCAATCGCAGTTTTACCGGCGAATCGGCCCGGTCTAGCTGGCTGTAATCGAACCTGGCGAGAACGATGTCATTCATGTCTTTGCCGCCCGGTGAAACCGCCGGGATCAGATGGCGTACCATCAGACGCGTCAGGGTAGCGTTGCCGTCCGGGAAGTGGAACACGTAAGGATCGTCGAGATCCGCCTGCGACTCTTCGTCCAGCGGCGGCAGGTTCATACCGTTCAGGCCCGGCAGGTCACAAATACGGGCGTCGCTGCATGAAGTCGCGTCAATGCCCACCGCCTGGAAATCACTGGTAGTTTGCTGGAAATAGCGGATAGCCATTTCGCTCAGCCCCACCTTTTCACGCAGGAATTCGGTATAGCTGTGCTTGTCGAGCCATTCGCTTTTCTGCTCCTGGCTCATTTCCGGCAGGTAGTCCTTGTCCACCGTATGCAGTGCAATCAGCGCCTGACGGTCGCTTTCCGGCAGCGGGAAATCGCCGATAAAAGCCTCATAGGAACGGCCGTTGAGTCGGTCATGCGGAATATCGTCCGCCACCATACGCCCGGGATCGCCGCTCACCACTTTGTCGACGCCAAAGTTCTTACGGTCGAAATAGACACCGCGGCTCAGGTTCAGATTGGGGTAAAAAGTGGTGTCGAAAGCCTTTTCCAGGTTGTCGATGCTGACACCCAGTTTTTTCAGCAGCCCCATCGCTACCGGGCTAAAGTTGGAACGCGGCGACTGCAGCGACTCGCTGCCGCCATAGCCGAGGATGGTCCCGTTCTCACTGCTGAACTCATTGCGTTTGGCATGGCCACCAAAATCATCATGGTTGTCGATCAGCAAAATACGCTGCTGCGTCCCCTTCATTTGCTGCCAGAAACAAGCTGCCGCCAGCCCGCTGATCCCGGCACCGACCACCACCAGATCAAACTCTTCCGTCGCCGGTACGGCGGCAAAATCGAAGGCTCGGCCGTCACGCCCCAATTGGTGCGCATGTTCAAAGGAACCGGGGTGATTGCCCCGCAGTCCGGTCAGCGTCGGCGGATAGTAGAGGGTTTGATTGGCGGTTTGCGGCGATGCCCGCAGGATCTGCATCGGCGTCAGCCCGGCAGCGATGGTGATCGCCACCCCATTAAGAAAATCGCGTCTGGTGATACCCATAATTGGCTTCCTTTCAGTTTTTATTATCATCAGACCGGCGGGGCCGGTCTGAAGGCCGCGTTATTTTGCGGATAAATACTGTAAAATCAATGTTTGAACATCACATGGCGAATCGCAGTGTAGTCTTCCAGGCCATACATCGACATATCCTTGCCGTAGCCGGACAGCTTCTGGCCACCGTGCGGCATCTCGCTCACCAGCATGAAATGGGTATTCACCCAGGTGCAGCCATACTGCAGACGAGCGCTTAGACGGTGTGCCCGACCGACATCCCGGGTCCACAACGACGACGCCAGGCCATACTGTGACTCGTTGGCCCAGGCCAATACCTGCGCCTCATCCTCGAACTCCGTGACGGTTACCACCGGCCCGAACACTTCACGCTGCACAATCTCATCTTCCTGACGCGCACCGGCCAGCAGCGTTGGCTGGAAATAGTAGCCGGGGCCGTTGACTCGCGCACCGCCGGTTACCACCTGCACGTGCGGCAGCGCCTTGGCTCGCTCGACAAAACCCACCACCCGCTCCAGATGCTGAGCGGTGATCAACGGGCCCAGCTCGCTGGCTGGATCTTCCGGCGGGCCTATCTTCAGGCTGCCGATAGCCTCACCCAAGGCCTTTACCAACTGCGGGTAAATGCCTTTCTGGGCGTAAATCCGGCAGGCGGCGGTGCAATCCTGGCCAGCGTTGTAGAAACCAAAGCTGCGAATGCCGTCCACCACCTGTTGCAGATCGGCGTCGTCGAACACCAGTACCGGCGCCTTGCCGCCCAGTTCCATATGGGTACGTTTAATGCCGGGTGCGGTATGGGCAATGATGTGTTCACCGGTAGCGATTGAGCCGGTCAGCGACACCATGCGCACCTTGTCATGGCCGGTCAGTCGGTCACCGACGCTGGCGCCGCGGCCAAACAGCACGTTGAATACGCCCGCAGGGAACACATCGGCGGCCAGCTCTGCCAGCTTGAAGGTGGTCAGCGGGGTTTGTTCCGAAGGCTTGAGCACCACGCAGTTACCTGCCGCCAATGCCGGAGCCAGCTTCCACGCCGCCATCATCAGCGGGTAGTTCCAGGGAGCGATTGAAGCGACCACCCCCAACGCATCGCGGCGGATCATCGACGTGTGCCCGGCCAGGTATTCACCGGCCGCCAGCCCACTCAGGCAACGGCTGGCACCGGCGAAGAAGCGGAACACATCCGCCACCGCCGGCAACTCATCGTTCAATACGCAGTGGTAAGGTTTGCCGCAGTTAAGCGACTCCAGACGGGCAAAGGTTTCCGCATGGTGGTCGATCAGGTCCGCCAGCTTCAACAGGTGCTCGGCACGCTCCTTCGGTGTGGTCTGGCCCCATTCGACAAACGCGGCGTCGGCTGCCAACACAGCCTGATCGACCTGCTCCGCACTGGCTTCAGCCACCTGCACCACCACCTCTCCGGTCGCCGGGTTATACACCGGCAACAATGCCCCCTGGCCGGCAACCAGTTGGCCGTTAATCAACAATTGGCTTTGCATATAGACGAACCCCTCAGTTATTTATTTTTAGCGACATGATCCCTTTCCCCAATGGATTTCAAGTTGCAGCTAGGCGGCAAGAGCGTAAATCCCCCGGAGCTTATACAAAATAAGTGACTGGGGTTTACGCTCGCAGCCAACAACGCTGCAGCTTGAAAGACGAAGGGGAAAGCTATTTGCCGCTGCCGGCGACGCTTTCGCCACCTTTGGTCAGGTAATAGGCCCCCAAAATCGGGATCATGGTCAGCAGCATCACCGACAGCGCCACCACGTTGGTGATCGGCACGTCACGTGGGCGACCGAGCTGGTTCAGCAACCACAGCGGCAGCGTGCGCTCATGGCCGGCGGTGAAGGTGGTGACAATGATTTCATCAAACGACAACGCGAACGCCAGCATGCCCCCAGCCAGCAGCGCCGAGCCAAGGTTGGGCAATATCACGTAGCGGAAGGTTTGCCAGCCGTCGGCACCGAGATCCATAGAGGCCTCGATCAGGCTGTAGGAGGTTCGGCGGAAACGGGCAATCACGTTGTTGAACACGATCACCACGCAGAAGGTGGCATGGCCAATAACGATGGTCAGCACCCCAGGTTCGATATTCAGCGCCTTAAACGCCGCCAGCAGTGCCAGACCGGTGACAATGCCCGGCAGCGCGATCGGCAACAGCAGCAGCAACGAAATGCTGTCTTTGCCGAAGAAGTCACGCCGGTAGAGAGCCGCTGCCGCCAGCGTGCCCAGCACCAGCGCCACGACGGTGGCCAGCGCGGCAATCTGTGCGGACAGCAGCATCGCATCGATAATGTCCTGGCGCCCGGCGGCAACGCTGAACCAATGCAGCGTAAACCCCTGCGGCGGGAAGCTGAAAGCCGCATCCTCGGTGTTGAAGGCGTAGATGGCGATAATCGCCAACGGGAAATGCAGGAAAATCAGTCCGCCCCAGGCGGCCAGTTTTAGCCCTAACGGCGCGCGTTCAGAGTGCATCGAAAGCCCCCAGACGTTTCACAATGGAAAGATAAATCGCGATCAGCACGATCGGCACCAGAGTAAAGGCCGCAGCCATCGGCATATTGCCGATCGCCCCTTGCTGGGCGTACACCATGCTGCCGATAAAGTAGCCCGGCGGCCCCACCAGCTGCGGCACGATAAAGTCCCCCAGCGTCAGCGAGAAGGTGAAGATTGATCCGGCGGCGATCCCCGGCACCGCCAAAGGCAGGATCACGTAGCGAAAGGTCTGCGCAGGGCGTGCGCCCAGATCCGCCGAAGCATGCAGCAGCGAAGGGGGCAGGCGTTCCAGTGCCGCCTGGATCGGCAGGATCATGAACGGCAGCCAGATATAAACAAACACCAGAAAACGGCCTAACCCGGAGGTGGATAGCGTGTTACCGCCGACACCCGGTACGGTCAGGATCGCCGCCAGCAACGGCTCCAGCCCGAGATGCTGCAGGAACCATTGCGCTACGCCATCCTTCGCCAACAGCAGCGTCCAGGCGTAGGCCTTGACGATATAGCTGGCCCACATCGGCATCATCACCGCGATGTAGAAAAACGCCTTGGTGCGGCCGCTGGTGTAGCGTGCCATGTAATAGGCAATGGGAAACGCCAGCACCGCGCTGGCCAGGGACACCAGTATCGCCATCGTCAGCGTGCGCAGAATGATGTCGTAATTGGCCGGATTGAACAGCGCCCGCAGGTTATCGAAGGTCAGATCCGGCGTCACCGTCATGGTGAAGTCGTCGAAGGTGTAAAAACCCTGCCACAGCAGCGTCAGCAATGAGCCGAGGTAGACCGCGCCAAACCACAGCAGCGGCGGCACCAGTAACAGCAGCAGGTACAGCGTCGGCCGGCGATAGAGGTAGGTCGACAGGGTGCGCAAGGTTCCGCGGCGCGGCGCGGGATAATCGATGCTCATCTCCATTTCACCTCGCCTCCAGCAATGGCACCATCGCCTCACGTGACCAGCAGGCGGTGACCGGTTGGCCGATCAGATGCGGCTGCCCGTCGGCGAGCCATTGAGGATTCGCCTGGCTGACCAGCAGTTTTTCACCGCTGTTCAACGCAATTTCGTAGCGCGTCGCCGCCCCCTGGTAATGGATCTCCTGCAGCGTACCCTGCACCTGAATTTCCCCCTGCGCTGCGCCGGCCTGATCCGCGAACCGAATATGCTCGGGACGGATCGAGAAGGTGGCGGCCTGGCCCAACAGCCGCTGCGCCAAATCGCTGCGCACCACGTTAGAGGTGCCGACAAACTCGGCGACAAACGGCGTCTTCGGTCGCATGTAGAGTTCGCGCGGCGCGTCCACCTGTTCAATACGGCCATTGTTGAACACCGCTACCCGGTCGGACATCGACAACGCTTCGCTCTGATCGTGGGTGACGAAAATAAAGGTGATGCCGAGCTGGCGCTGCAGCTTTTTCAACTCCCCCTGCATCTGCTCGCGCAGCTTGAGATCCAGCGCGCCGAGCGGTTCATCCAACAGCAGCACCCGCGGCCGATTGACCAGTGCGCGAGCCAGGGCGACACGCTGCCGCTGGCCGCCGGAAAGGTGCGCCGGTTTGCGCTCGGCTACAAACCCCAACGCCACGCTGTCCAGCGCTTCCTGCGCACGGGCCAGGCGTTCACGCTTGGCGACGCCTTTAACCATCAGCCCGTAAGCGACGTTTTCCAGCACCGACATGTGTGGGAACAGCGCGTAATCCTGGAAGACGGTATTCACGTCGCGCTGATACGGCGGCAAATTGGCGGCCTCCTGCCCGTGAATACGAATCGAGCCGGCAGTGAGCTGTTCGAAACCGGCGATCAACCGCAGGCAGGTGGTTTTCCCCGAGCCGGAAGGCCCGAGCATGGAGAAGAATTCCCCGTCTTGTATCTCGATTGAAACCCGGTCCACGGCGCGAACCTCGCCGAAGCTTCGCGAAACATCGATAAATTGCACGGCAATGGTCATGATCTGCGCTCCTGATTGACGTTAATCGGGCGTAGCGAACTACGCCCGCACGGGTTACCGACCGCCCATGATGGCGATGTAATCCTGAGTCCAGCGGCTGTAGGGCACGAATTTTCCGCCCTGCGCCTGTGGCGTTTTCCAGAAGGCAATCTTGTCGAACTGGTTGAAACCGTTGGTCTCGCAACCTTTATCACCCAGCAGCGTGCTGGCCTTGCAACCCGCCGGTGACGCCGGAACAGAACCGAACCAGGCGGCAACGTCGCCCTGCACTTTCGGTTCCAGCGACCAGTTCATCCACAGATAGGCGCAGTTCGGGTGTTTGGCATCGGCGTGCAGCATGGTGGTGTCGGCCCAACCGGTCACCCCCTCTTTCGGGAATACCGTACCGATCGGCTGGCCTTCCCCTTTCAGGGCATTGGACTGATACGGCCAGGCGCTGGAGGCGACCACGCCTTCGTTTTTGAAATCGCTCATTTGTACCGAGGTGTCATGCCAGTAGCGGTGGATCAGTGCATGCTGGGTACGCAACAGCTTCAACGCCGCCTGATACTGCTCTTCGTTAAGCTGATACGGATCGCTGATGCCAAGCTGCGGTTGCGTGGCCTTCAGGAACAACGCCGCATCGGCGATATAGATTGGCCCATCGTAGGCCTGAACCCGGCCCTGGTTGGTTTTGCCATCCGGCAGGTTCTGCTGCTGGAACACTACTGCCCAGCTGTCCGGCGGTGTCGGGAAGGTTTTGGTGTTATACATCAGCAGGTTCGGGCCCCACTGATAGGGCGTGCCATAGGTTTTGCCGTCCAGGGTGTACCAGGCACCGTTTAACAGGCGCGGGTCGATGTTTTTCCAGTTAGGGATCAACGCGGTATTGATCGGCTGCACCCGCTTGCCGAAAATCAGCCGCAGCGAGGCGTCGCCGGAAGCGGTGACCAGGTCGTAGCCTCCTTTGGCCATCAGGCTGACCATTTCGTCGGAAGTGGCGGCGGTTTTCACATTCACCGCGCAGCTGGTTTGCTTTTCAAACTGGCTGACCCAGTCGTAGTTTTTATCGGACTGACCGCGTTCGATGTAACCGGGCCAGGCAATGATATCCAGTCGCCCTTCGCCCTTGCCGAGCGCCTGCGGCAGATCGGCCGCCTGGGCCAAACCGCAAAGTACGGTGAAACAGAGCGCGGAAACTGTGGTGGTGACTGCGGTAGTTTTTCCCATCGTAATTACCCCTGTGTGGCCTATCTGTGTGCGGCAGGGAACGGCTGCCGCCCTAGTCTCATTTTATTTACCCTATGAATTTCAAGTTGGCCGCTTTAGCGCGTCCATGCGCTCGCGGCATTTGTACATCCCTGTACAGCACAGCCAGGCGACCAGCTCACTCATCCCCAGGCGCTTACTTGAGTAAGCAACTGGGGATGAGTGCAGGTAACATCGCTGCAGCTTGAAAGGCGACGGGTATGCTGCCTTTAGAAGCTGGCTTTAAATTTCGCCATCACATGCCTGACAACGCTGTAGTCCTGCAGTGAATCGCTGGAAAGATCTTTGCCGTAGCCGGAGCGTTTCAGGCCCCCGTGCGGCATTTCACTCGCCAGGGTGAAATGGGTGTTGATCCAGGTACTGCCGTATTGCAGATGGGCGGCGATATGCAGCGCCCGATCGATATTCTGCGTCCAGACCGATGAGGCCAGGCCGTATTCGGAATCGTTTGCCCAGTTGACCGCCTGCTCCAGATGTTCAAAGCGGGTGATGCTCACCACCGGGCCAAACACCTCCCGCTGGACGATTTCATCGCTTTGCAGACAGCCGGCAAGCAGCGTGGGCTGGTAATAGAAACCCGGGCCGGAATGCGCGGCGGCGCCGGTGATCAATTCAATGTGTGGCTGGCTGAGCGCACGTTCGACAAAGCTGGCGACGCGATCGCGCTGGCGACTGCTGATCAGCGGACCGATTTCGTTATCCTCATCGCGTTTGCGGGCAAAGCGCAGGCTGGCAACCGCCTCGCCCAACGCATCCACCAGCTTCGGATAGATCCCCGCCTGCGCGTAGATACGGCAGGCCGCGGTGCAGTCTTGCCCGGCGTTGTAGTAGCCATAGGTGCGAATGCTGTTGACCACCTCGTCCAAATCGGCGTCATCGCAGACAATCACCGGTGCCTTGCCCCCCAACTCCAGGTGCGTGCGTTTGACGCTTTTCGCCGCCGCCTGCAGAATTTTCTGCCCGGTAACGATATCGCCGGTGACCGAAACCAGCCGTACCTGCGGGTGGCCGACCAAATGGCTGCCGACCCCTTCCCCGCCGCCGTAGACGATATTCAGCACCCCCGGCGGCAGGATCTCCTGTAACGCGGGCACCAGCGCCAAAATGGTCAGAGGGGTGTGTTCGGAAGGTTTGAATACCACGGTGTTGCCCGCGGCCAGCGCTGGCGCAATTTTCCACGCCGCCATCATCAACGGGTAATTCCAGGGCGCAATAGAGGCCACCACGCCGATCGGGTCACGGCGGATCATTGAAGTGTGCCCTTCGATATATTCCCCGGCCAACTGCCCCTGCTGGGTGCGCACCGCGCCGGCAAAGAAGCGAAAGACGTCGATGGCCGCCGGCAGGTCGTCATTAAGCGCCTGATGCAGCGGTTTGCCGCAGTTGAGCGCCTCCAGACCGGCCAGGCGCTCGGCCTGACGCTCGATGGCATCGGCAATACGCAACAGAATAGCCGCGCGGTAGGCGGGGGTAGTCCGCGACCAGGAAGCGAACGCCTGTTGCGCCGCTTTCACTGCGTTGCCGACCTGGACAGATGAGGCTTCGGTGATCGAGACCAGCGTCTCGCCATTCGCCGGATTAACGATGCACTCTTGCTGGCCTTCGCCTTCGACCGATTGACCGTTAATAAATTGCTGACAGGATAAACCTGAAAGGAGGTGCACATCTGCCATTGCGTATCGCCTCTGAGTGACAAAAACGTTAACTAAATGTGAAATAAGTTAGTTTTAATCAGACTAAGCGAGCATCAGGCAGCCAACAAATTCTAAATACTGAACGACGCGTTCGATTAAATCGAATGCTTCAGCCCAGCCGCGTGCATATTGCCGTTTTCACGCGCAATAGTGAGAAATGGCGTAACCAGCTCCGGCCGCGCACTGCCGCGCCGCCATGCCAAACCGATATCCAACGGTTCCAGCAGATCCGCCAGCTTGCGCGCCTCAATCATATTGCCTTCCAGAGACCAGGCGCGGTAGGCCATGTCCGGCAAGATAGAAACGCCCATTCCCGCCGCCACCAGGCTGCGTACCGCCTCGGTTGAAGCGGTTTTCATGGCTATTTCCGGTTTTAAGCCTGCGCGCGCCCAGATACGCCGCGCATGCACGTCCATTTCGTCGGCATTAAGCTGGATCAGCGGCAGCTTCGCCACATCCGCCAGGCTGATGCTTTCATGATCCAGCAGTGGATGCAGCGGCGGTAACCACAGGCGATAAGGTGAATGCATCAGGACTTCGCTTTGCAGCGCATCGCGGTCTTCGATGTTCGACAGGATCAGCACGCCGATATCGATTTCCCCACTGACCAGCAAGTGCTCAATATAGGGCCGCTCGTCTTCAATCACCTGAATGGTGACGTTGGGGTATGCCGATTTAAAGCGCTTAAGCAGCTCGACCAAAAAGTAGCCCGCTACCAGGCTGGTCACGCCGATGGTCAGCTTGCCGGTCAGGCTTTCGGTTCCCAGTTGCAGGCTGCGCTTGGCGTTATCCACCGTGGCAAGGATCAGATATGACTGGCGCAGAAACTGGTGACCCTGATGCGTCAGGTTCATGCCCTTGGCGTGACGCTCAAACAGACGTACGCCGATGTCGGTTTCCAACTGCTGGATAGCCAGCGTCAGCGAAGACTGGGAAACAAACACCGCCTGGGCGGCGGCAGAGATCGAGCCGGTTTCGGCCACCGCGATAAAATGGCGGATTTGGCGCAGCGTCATCATCCCCATCGCCTTTCAAGCCGCTGCGTTGTTGTCTGCGTGCGCTTACCCCAGTCACTTACTTGAGTAAGCTCCTGGGGATGCACGCCCTTGCCGCCTAGCCGCAACTTGAAATTCATTGGGGATCGCCTTAATCAAAATAGTTGAGTTGAGTGTAGACGCCGCGCGTAAAGCGATCGGGAAAAGTATCAAAAACGCGATAGCCTTCGCTTTTTTAGAATGCTAATGATGAAAACAATCAGAACAGCGGAGAGGCTGAAGGAGATTTGGGGCGTAGCGAGCGCCAGCCAGATTGGGTGCGGCCTGCGCGCAGTGCCCCGGAGTGTACACGCAGTACACGAGGAGGCCGAGCACAGCCCAAGCTCAAGCTGGCGGTGCTCGGTAGAGGATCACAGACTCGTGAATCAAGGGCGTAGCGAGCGCCAGCCAGATTGGGTGCGGCCTGCGCGCAGGGCCCCGGAGTGTACACGCAGTACCCGAGGAGGCCGAGCACAGCCCAAGCTCAAGCTGGCGGTGCTCGGTAGAGGATCACAGACTCGGGAATCAAGGGCGTAGCGAGCGCCAGCCAGATTGGGTGCGGCCTGCGCGCAGTGCCCCGGAGTGTACACGCAGTACACGAGGAGGCCGAGCACAGCCCAAGCTCAAGCTGGCGGTGCTCGGTAGACGATCACATTAAATAGCTTCTTCGTCTTGTTCGCCGGTCCTGATACGCACCACCCGCGCCACGTCGAAGACAAAGATTTTACCGTCGCCGATTTTACCGGTCTGCGCGGTCTGCATGATGGTTTCCACGCAGGTATCGACGATATCGTCGGCCACGACGATCTCAATTTTCACCTTCGGCAGAAAATCGACCATGTACTCAGCGCCACGGTACAGCTCAGTGTGCCCTTTCTGACGGCCGAAGCCTTTCACTTCGGTCACGGTCATCCCGGTAATGCCAACTTCAGCCAGCGCTTCACGGACATCATCCAGTTTGAACGGCTTGATAATAGCGTCGATCTTTTTCATCTTCTTTCCTTTACCAATTTTTGCGGCCAAAGCCGGATGTGATTGGGTAGCGGCGGTCTTTGCCGAAATTGCGGGCGGTGATGCGCGGCCCGACAGCGGCCTGACGCCGCTTGTATTCGTTAATATCCACCAGGCGTATCACTTTGCGAACGATCGCCTCGTCGAAGCCTTCGGCCACCAGATCGGCAACCGATTTATCGCGCTCGACGTAACCTTCCAGAATCGCATCCAGAATGTCGTACGGCGGCAGGCTGTCCTGATCGAGCTGATCCGGCGCCAGCTCGGCGGACGGTGGACGATCGATAACACGCTGCGGGATCACGTAAGAGACAGTATTGCGGTATTCGGACAGTTTGAACACCAGCGTTTTAGGCACGTCCTTCAACACGTCGAAGCCACCGGCCATATCACCATACAGCGTGGCGTAACCTACGGCCATCTCGCTTTTGTTGCCGGTGGTCAACACGATGCTGCGACGCTTGTTGGACAGCGCCATCAACACCACGCCGCGACAGCGCGCCTGCAGGTTCTCTTCCGTGGTATCACGCTCGGTCCCAGCGAACATTGGCGTCAGCTGGCCCATAAAGGCGTCGAACATCGGCTCAATCGAAACGATATCGAATTCAATGCCCAGGATTTCCGCTTCTTCCTTGGCGTCGGCAATACTGATGTCCGCGGTATAACGGAACGGCATCATCAGCGCCTGCACCTTGTCTTTGCCCAGCGCATCGACGGCAATCGCCAGCGTCAACGCCGAATCGATACCGCCAGAAAGCCCCAGCACGGCACCCTTGAAGCCGTTTTTGGTCACGTAATCGCGCACCGCCAGCACCAGGGCTTCATAGACCTGTGCCAACTGCGGCAGCTCGGCGGCCGGAGCGGTCATCGGCACCACGTCCAGCTCGTTGAATTCCAGCAGGGTTACCTGCTCGGCAAACGCCGCCAGGCGATGGGTCATGTTGCCAGCCGCGTCGAAGACTTTCGAACAACCGTCAAAAATCAGTTCATCCTGTCCGCCAATCTGGTTCAGATAGACCAGCGGCAAATGGGTGCGCTGGCAATGACCGGCCATCAGGGTTTTACGGATGTACGGTTTTTCGCGGTTGTAAGGTGAGGCGTTGATCGACAGAATCATTTCGGCTCCGGCGGCCTTGGCGGCATCCACCGGCTCCGGGAACCACAGATCTTCGCAAATCAGCAGGCCCAAACGGTAGCCTTTCAGCTCAACCACGCAGGTGTCGTTACCGGCCTGGAAGTAGCGCTTCTCGTCGAATACGCCGTAGTTCGGCAACTGCTGCTTGAAGTAACGCGCCAGCAATTGCCCTTCAGAAAACAGCGACAGCGCATTATAGAGTTTGTCGCCTTCGCGCCACGGGTGGCCGACCAGGATCGCCACGTCGGTGGAGGCCTGCTGCAAACGCAGAAGTTGCTCGTCACAACGTTGGTAAAAATCGTTGCGATACAGCAGGTCTTCCGGTGGATAGCCGGACAGCGCCAGTTCGGTGAACATGACCAGATCGGCTCCCGCCTTCTGCTGCTGTTGCACGGTTTGCAACATTCGTTCGGTGTTGCCTTCGATGTCACCGACCAACAGATTCAACTGGGCCAGTGCGATGGAAAGTGATCTGCTCATTGTTTAGGGTCCCGCTTAATACGTTCCATGGTGCTTTGCGTTTGGTCATGCCAGCAATTGAGAACGGAGTGTAAATCATTCCGCCGTGTTTGTTGAGAACCTGCGTGCGCAGGCCGCGGCGGAAAACATCATTCTTTAAAGTCGTTGGCGTCCAGTTCATGGCGCGACAGCAATTTATAAAACTCGGTACGGTTACGACCCGCCATGCGCGCGGCCTGGGTGACGTTACCCTTGGTGATCTGCAACAGTTTGCGTAAATAATGCAATTCAAACTGATTACGTGCCTCGACAAAAGTCGGCAAGGCGGTGTTTTCCCCTTCCAACGCCTGCTCTACCAGCGCTTCGCTGATAACAGGTGCGGAAGTCAGGGCCACGCACTGCTCGATCACGTTCACCAATTGGCGCACATTGCCCGGCCAGGTGGCGGTCATCAGGCGTTTCATGGCGTCCGAAGAGAAACTGCGGACAAACGGCTTGTGTCGCTTGGCGGATTCACGCAGCAGATGATTGGCCAGCAGCGGAATATCCTCGGCCCGCTCGTTCAGCGCCGGGATCTTCAGGTTCACCACGTTGAGGCGATAATACAAATCCTCGCGGAATTCGTTTTTCGCCATCGCCTTTTGCAAATCGCGGTGGGTGGCGGAAATAATGCGTACATCGATGTCCAGATCGCGGTTACTGCCCAGCGGACGCACTTTGCGCTCCTGCAATACACGCAACAGTTTCACCTGCAGCGAAAGCGGCATATCGCCAATCTCGTCGAGGAACAGCGTCCCGCCTGCCGCCGCCTGGAACAAACCTTCACGGCTGCTGACCGCGCCGGTAAACGCCCCTTTGGCATGACCGAACAGCTCGGACTCCAGTAGTTGCTCCGGCAACGCACCGCAGTTAATGGCGATAAACGCCTTCTTGCCGCGCGGGCTGGCGCCGTGGATCGCCTGTGCCAACACTTCTTTACCGGTGCCACTATGGCCGTTGATCAAGACGCTGACGTCTGACTGCGCCACCATTTTCGCCTGCTCCAGCAGGCGCAGCATAATAGGGCTGCGGGTGACGATATCCTCACGCCAGCTGTCGTCACCGGCCGGTAATGATTGGGACAGCGCTTCGTCGATGGCTTTGTAGAGCGCATCGCGGTCCACCGGTTTGGTCAGGAAGCTGAACACTCCCTGCTGAGTGGCCGCCACCGCGTCCGGGATCGAACCGTGGGCGGTCAGGATGATCACCGGCATGCCCGGTTGGTGCTTTTGGATCTCGGCAAACAGCGCCATGCCGTCCATTTCATCCATCCGCAGATCGCTGATCACCAGATCAATCTTCTCGCGCCCTAACAGGCGTAGCGCTTCCTGGCCACTTTCGGCGGTGGTGACATGAAACCCTTCGCTGGTCAGGCGCATGCCCAACAGCTTGAGCAGGCTGGGATCGTCGTCAACCAATAACAAATTGGCCGGTTTGCGTGCTGTCATTGCGCGTGAGACTCCTTATTAACGGGCGGCGCGTAGGTATCTTCCGGCTCGACCGGCAGGGCTGTGCCCTTTTCCGGCTCGGCGTCCGATTCTTCGGCCTTGGCCGGCGCCACTTTCTTGCCCGCTGCGTCGGTTTTTGGCTGTGTCCCGCTGTTATCCGGGATTTCACTTTGCAGTTGCTTGCGTGAAGAGAGCTGACGTTCAATATCGGTCAGGTTTTCCAGCTTGCGTGACGTATCCTGCAGCTGCGCTTGTAGGCGTATTTGATTCTGGCGTAGCAGATCTATCTGGCTGTCGGAGCTTTCCTGCAGGTGCTGATAACGTGCTTTTTCATCAAACAGGGTGACCTGCAGTACCTGCTGTTGACGCCACAACTGCAGCAGCGGGCGCAGCGAGCTTGGGAACTCCAGGCGATAGCTGTTCAGGCGATCGATAATCTGACGGCGCTCGCCCGAAGTTGGTTCGGCGCTGCCCAGCAGAATGCTCTGTTTGAAAATGCCGTCCCAGCTGTTGCCGGGTAGAGTTTTCGCCAGCGCACGTGCCTGGGTTGAACCGATACGATCGGCACAGTCCATAGCGCGCAGCCAGTACAGTGAATTATTCAATGCATCTTTATCATCCAGCGCCCACAGACTGTCACAGGCCGCAATGCGGTAATCCACCACTTTGGTGTCCGGGATCGCTTCCTGCTGCGGTTGATTCAGACCACCGCTGACTGCGCGATCGACACAGCCTGCCAACAGAAACGGCATAAAAAGCACGCTGCCTAAAAAAGAAAATCGACGCTTGCCGAGTGGCGTACCCAGTGCGGCACGCGGTGAACGTTCGGTCTGCGTAAGACGAAGGCGTTTAGACCATGTGTACATTATTATTCATTCTCGGCGGTTAATGGCAATTCAATACGGAAACAGACGTCTGTGCCGGCGACTTCAACCAGCTGCAGTTCACCGCGCATCCGGCGGATACAATCCTGCGCGATGCTCAGCCCCAGACCGCTTCCTTTTACCGCCCCTTTTCGCTGGTGGCTACCCTGGAAAAAAGGCTCGAAAATCATGGTTTGCTCGGCCTCGGGGATTGGCGTGCCGCTGTTGGCGACATCAATCTGCACCCGTTGTCCAACCTGACGGCTGCGGATCCAAATGTTACCGGATTCCTTGCCGTAGTGCACCGCATTGGAGTAGAGATTATCCAGCACGCGCATTAATAGAGTAGGCTCTGCCCAGCATATTTCCGCATCCAGTTGGATCTCGGTGCGGATCATTTTTGCCCGGGCCGGCAAACTGTGCGCAGCCACGACCATCTCGACCATTTCGGTCAACTCGACATTTTCATGTTCCGCCGGGCCATCGGCCAGCTTGCGGTTGTAATCCAGCAGTTGTTCAATCAGTTGCTGCAGGTGTCGGCTGCTTTGATCGAGGATGGTCACCACCTCTTTTTGATCGGAGGTCAGCGGCCCTGCCACTTCATCTGCCAGCAGTTCGGTGCCTTCACGCATGCTGGCCAGCGGCGTTTTCAGTTCATGCGAGATATGGCGCAAGAACTCATGGCGCTGCGACTCCAGCCAGGCCAGGCGCTCGCTCAACCAAATAATGCGCTGTGCCAGCGAACGTAATTCACGCGGCCCTTTAAAGGAAGCCGTACTGCCCAAGGCTCGCCCTTCCCCCAAACGGTTGATCATTCGCTCTACCGCCTTGACCGGGCCGATAATCATGCGGGTGAACAATACCACCAGCATCACGCTGACCAAAAACAGCATCAGCGCCTGCCAGCCGAAGAACTGACCGCGCTCGGCAATCGCCTGCTGTAACTGCTGGCCACGGGAAAACACCACGGCGCGCGTGGCCTGTACCATCTCGGCATTGGAGCGTGAAAACGATTCTAACAGCGTGGAAGCCTGCGGATCCGGACCGCTGCTTTGGCATTTAATCGCTGCCAGTTGAGTCAACAGATCGCGCAAGGTTTGATAGTAGCGTTCATCCGGCAGGATTGGGGCATGGGCATCCAGCATTTGCGAATACTGTTTGCGCTGATTCTGATAGAGGCGCGCCAGTGTGGGATCCACCAGCACGCAATATTGGCGATAGCTACGCTCCATTTCCAACGCCACGCTGGTCATCGCCTCGCTGCGTCGTGCATCCACCAACGTAGTGCGGTTAATGTCCGCCGCCTGGGCGCTGAGGTGATCCAGGCTCTGGTAAGCCTGATAGGCCAACACCAGCAGCGGCAACAGCACCAGCAAGAACGCCATCAACACCAGTTGACGTAGCGAACGGGGAAATAAACGCCATCTTTTCAACGAAATCATCTCATTGTCTCTAGTCTGCTTCGATGCTAACCGAGTCGCCGATGAGAGGAAAGCCCGGCGTTCAGCGGAGCGTCAGGAAATAAGGAGAATCAGGCCATAGATAGGGAGTACGGGTCAGAACTTGTCGGTAAAGAGTGGTGAGCATGCTTTGGTATTTGACGTTGGGGCAAGACTGCCCCATCGCAAGAAAGTGTGGATGCCCTTAATTCTCGTCCCCAGGGTGATGTAGCACAATGGCTGGCATCGAATAGGACGAATAGCATCCGTAAGTATCCGGAATTGATGAACACTCATCACAGTTGGATACAGGCGGTGCCTCACTCCACGTGTCGCCCGATGCTTGATAAAGCGCTTACGCGACTGTTATCGGTTTGGTTGGACGATAGGCACCATTTCTTTGGCATCATTCGGGGGGCTTATGAGGCAACTGTTCCGTCTATTTACGGGGCCGTCATAAAAAGTTGAATGAGCAACTGAGCAGAATAATGCACTTAACGTGCCAACTTTTCAATATATTTATTAACACAATGAATTTAAAGTAAAATAAATAAAATCAATGCCAAAGCACTCTCATTCTCAGGCATGCGGGCGAAGAAAAAAACACCGCCCTGTCGCCAAAAACCGACAACTTAAGCCAATTAATTTCAGGTCATTAAAAATCAATAAGTTACGTGTCTCTTTTTAGAGACAATGAAAATACCCTCTGTCGCAAAATGCAGACAACCGCCATCGTCCTCGCCATAGCCTTAATAGAAAAGGGACGCAATCTCTTGCGTCCCTTTCGGCTAGCACAGCGTTATCGCTTAGCCCAGCTGCTTACGGGCGTTGCGGAACATGCGCATCCACGGGCTGTCTTCACCCCACTCTTCCGGATGCCATGAGTTGCTGACGGTGCGGAACACACGCTCCGGATGCGGCATCATTACCGTCGCACGCCCATTGGCGCTGGTGACGGCGGTGATACCGTTCGGCGAACCGTTCGGGTTGGCCGGGTAGCTTTCCGTTACCTGACCGGCATTATCGACAAAGCGTAACGCCACCAGACCATGATGCTCCAGCGCCGCCAGATGTGCCGTATCGCGCACTTCGACGTGACCTTCACCATGCGATACCGCAATCGGCATACGCGAACCCGCCATCCCCTGCATGAACAGCGACGGGCTGGCCGCCACTTCCACCAGGCTGAAACGGGCCTCGAAACGGTCTGACAGGTTACGTACGAAACGCGGCCAATGTTCGGCACCGGGGATCAGATCGCGCAGGTTCGACATCATCTGACAGCCGTTGCACACGCCCAGTGCCAGGGTCTGCGGACGGTGGAAGAAAGATTCGAACTCGTCGCGCACGCGCTCGTTGAACAGAATCGACTTCGCCCAACCTTCGCCTGCGCCCAACACGTCACCGTAAGAGAAACCGCCGCAGGCCACCAGGGTATGGAAGTCCTGCAGGTCACGGCGCCCTTCCAGCAGATCGCTCATGTGAACGTCCACCGCATCAAAGCCGGCGCGATGGAATGCCGCCGCCATCTCAACGTGGGAGTTAACGCCCTGCTCACGCAGTACAGCAACTTTAGGACGAGCCCCCTTGGCGATATAAGGTGCTGCAATATCTTCTTCAGGTGCGAAGCTCAGTTTGACGTTCAGGCCAGGATCGCGTTCATTCTGCTTGGTCTGGTGCTCCTGATCGGCACATTCAGGGTTATCGCGCAGGCGCTGCATCTGCCAGGTCGTTTCCGCCCACCAGGTGCGTAACGTGGTACGGCTTTCGCTGTACACCGGTTTGTCGCCCTGGGTAATCACAAAGCGATCGCCGGCCTGTACGCTGCCGATGTGGTGCACATTGTCCGTCAGGCCATGCTGAGCAAACGCCTGTTGGACCGCTTCAAGCCGATCGGCCGTCACCTGAATCACCGCGCCCAACTCTTCGTTGAACAGCGCTGCCAGCGCGTCGTCGCCCAACCCTTGAATATCTACCTGTACACCGCAGTGGCCAGCAAACGCCATTTCCGCCAGCGTCACCAACAGACCGCCATCGGAGCGGTCGTGGTAGGCCAGCAGTGCGCGGTCGGCGACCAATTGTTGCATCGCGTTGAAGAAACCTGCCAGTTGCTCGACGTTACGCACATCGGCCGGTTTGTCGCCCAGTTGACGGTAAACCTGTGCCAGAGCAGTGGCGCCCAGCGCGTTATGGCCGTTACCCAGGTCGATGAGCAGCAATGCCGTGTCGCCCTTGTCGGTACGCAGTTGTGGCGTCACGGTGTGGCGAACATCTTCCACGCGGGCAAAACCAGTGATCACCAGAGACAACGGCGACGTCATTTCGCGCTGCTCGTTGCCTTCCTGCCAGCGGGTTTTCATCGACATTGAGTCTTTGCCCACCGGAATGGTGATGCCCAGCGCCGGGCAAAGCTCTTCGCCCACCGCTTTTACCGCTTCATACAGGCCGGCATCTTCACCCGGGTGACCGGCTGCCGCCATCCAGTTAGCGGAAAGTTTGACGCGCTTGAGCGAACCGATCTCGGTCGCCGCCAGGTTGGTCAGCGCTTCCCCCACCGCCAGGCGGCCGGAAGCGGCAAAGTCCAGCAGGGCAACCGGCGCGCGTTCGCCGATCGACATCGCTTCACCGTAGTAACTGTCCAGGCTGGCGGTGGTAACCGCGCAGTCGGCTACCGGGATCTGCCATGGCCCGACCATCTGATCGCGTGCCACCATGCCGGTCACGGTACGGTCGCCGATGGTGATCAAGAAGGTTTTCTCGGCAACTGCCGGCAGGTGCAGAACGCGTTTTACCGCATCGGCCAGAGTAATGTTGTCGCGCTGTACCGGCTGGCCTTTAGCCTGCAAACGAGTCACGTCGCGCGTCATCTTCGGCGTTTTGCCCAGCAGCACGTCCAACGGCATGTCGATCGGCTGGTTGTCGAAATGGCTGTCGTTCAGCGTCAAATGCTGTTCTTCGGTGGCTTCACCGATCACTGCATAAGGGGCACGCTCACGGCGGCAAATCTCGTCGAACTGCGCCATCTGCGCCGGGGCAATCGCCATCACATAGCGTTCCTGTGATTCATTGCACCAGACTTCCAGCGGGCTCATGCCCGGTTCGTCGTTAAGGATATCGCGCAGTTCGAAACGGCCGCCGCGGCCACCGTCGCTGACCAGCTCCGGCATGGCGTTAGACAAACCGCCCGCCCCCACATCGTGGATAAACAGAATCGGGTTCTGTTCGCCCAACTGCCAGCAGCGGTCGATCACTTCCTGGCAGCGGCGCTCCATTTCCGGGTTGTCGCGCTGTACCGAGGCAAAATCCAGATCGGCGTCGGACTGGCCGGAGGCCATAGAAGAGGCTGCGCCGCCGCCCAGACCGATGTTCATCGCCGGGCCACCCAGCACCACCAGTTTGGCGCCGACGGTGATTTCACCTTTTTGCACGTGATCGGCGCGGATGTTGCCGATACCGCCCGCCAGCATGATCGGTTTGTGATAACCGCGCAGCTCGACGCCGTTATGGCTGTTAACCTGTTCTTCGTAGGTACGGAAGTATCCCACCAGCGCCGGACGGCCAAATTCATTATTGAACGCCGCGCCGCCCAGTGGGCCGTCGGTCATGATATCCAGTGCGGTTACGATGCGATCCGGCTTGCCAAAATCCTGCTCCCAGGGCTGCTCGAAGCCGGGGATGCGCAGGTTGGAAACCGAGAAGCCCACCAGACCGGCTTTGGGTTTGGCACCGCGACCTGTAGCGCCTTCGTCGCGGATCTCGCCACCGGAACCGGTAGCGGCACCCGGCCACGGGGAGATCGCCGTCGGGTGGTTATGGGTTTCCACCTTCATCAGGATATGGGCCTCTTCCTGATGATAGTCATACTGACCGCTTTGCGGCGCAGCGAAGAAACGGCCAACCTGCGAACCTTCCATCACGGCGGCGTTGTCTTTATAAGCCGACAGCACGTAATCCGGCGTCTGCTCGAAGGTGTTTTTGATCATTTTGAACAGCGACTTCGGTTGCTGTTCGCCGTCGATGATCCAATCGGCGTTGAAAATTTTATGACGGCAGTGCTCCGAGTTGGCCTGCGCGAACATATAGAGTTCGATATCCGTCGGGTTGCGCCCCAGCCCGGTAAAGGCATTCAGCAGATAGTCGATTTCGTCTTCGGCCAGCGCCAGACCGAGCTTGAGGTTGGCCTGTTCCAGCGCGCTGCGCCCTTCCCCCAGCATATCGATCGCCTGATAAGGCGCCGGCTGATGCTGAGCAAACAGCTGTTCTGCCTGTTGCAAGCTGCTGAAGACGGTTTCCATCATCCGGTCGTGCAGCAATGCGGCAAGCTGTTGCCACTGCGCTTCAGTCAGCGTCGGTGCCTTGACGTAAAACGCCAGACCGCGCTCCAACCGCACCACCTGCTTCAAACCGCAGTTATGGGCGATATCGGTGGCTTTGGAAGACCAGGGAGAAATGGTGCCCGGACGCGGTGTCACCAACAGCAGGCGACCTTCAGGGGCATGTTCGGCGAGAGAGGGACCGTACTTGAGCAGGCGCGTAAGCTTGCCGTGTTCTTCGGCATTGAGCGGTGCGCTAACATCGGCAAAGTGGACGTACTCGGCGTAGATATCACTGACCGGAAGTTGGGCGTCCTGACAGCGGGACAACAGTTTGGTAACACGAAAAGCCGACAAAGCGGGCGAACCACGCAGTATTTCCATAATCAAAGTTCTCTCGTCTTCGAAGCAACTGACTTCAGCACTTCATTGGGCGCAACAGGGGGAAAACGCGCGCCATTATAGAGAATCTGCGCGACAGACGAAACCGTTTGCGTAGCTATTATTGATAAAAGCTGTTCGCGCCATCGAATTGTCATAACGTATCAATAAAGTTGCACGCTGGCGTTTTGTTGCGCAAAATGCCCCGGCACTGGTGATTTAACCATAAGAAAAAGCGGGATGACAATCGGCAGTGCACCTGTGCCACCACTGGATAACTATTTGAAACGCCTTAAAATAAACTACATTCTAATCGGTGTTGTCACCCTGCTTCTGGCGCTCGCCCTGTGGCCCAATATTACCTGGCGCGGCGGCCAGGGCGGGCAACTCGAAGAGATCAAATCCCGCGGCGAGTTGCGTATCAGTACGCTAAACTCGCCGTTAACCTATTTCACCACCAAGCAGGGGCCAAGTGGCCTCGACTACGAGCTGGCGAAACGTTTCGCTAACTATCTGGGGGTGAAATTGGTGGTGATCCCGCATAAAAACATCAACGACCTGTTCGACGATCTGGACGATGACGATGCCGACCTGCTGGCCGCCGGCCTGATCTACAATCAGGATCGTCTCAGTCGCGCCCGAACCGGCCCTGCTTACTATTCCGTTTCCCAGCAGTTGGTTTATCGCCTGGGCACCGCACGCCCCAAAAGCTTTGCCGATATTAAAGGCAAGCTGGCGGTCGCCTCCGGCTCGGCCCACGTCAGCACGCTGAAACAGCTCAAACAAAGTAAGTTCCCGGACCTCAGTTGGGAAGCTTCCAGCGATCTCACCTCCAAAGAGCTGCTCGAGCAGGTCGCCGACGGCAAACTGGATTACACCCTCGGCGACTCCGTGACCATCGCCCTGCTGCAGCGCATCCATCCGCAGCTGGCGGTGGCTTTCGACGTCACCGATGAAGAACCTGTCACCTGGTACCTGAAACGCGGTACCGACGACAGCCTGTATGCGGCCATGCTGGATTTTTACAGCCAGATGGTGGACGACGGCACGCTGGCGCGGCTGGAAGAAAAATACCTCGGCCACGTGGGCAGTTTCGATTACGTTGATACCAAAACCTTCCTGTCGGCGATAGATTCGGTACTGCCCACCTTCCGTTCGCTGTTTGAAAAATACGCCAGCGAGATCGACTGGAAGCTGCTGGCCGCCATTGCCTATCAGGAATCGCACTGGAATCCGCAGGCCACTTCACCCACCGGCGTTCGCGGTCTGATGATGCTGACGCGGGCCACCGCCGACGGTCTGGGGGTTAACGATCGTCTGGATCCCGAGGAGAGCATTCAGGGGGGCGCACTCTATTTACAGCGGCTGATGGCCAAGGTGCCCGACAGCGTGCCGGAAGATGAGCGTATCTGGTTTGCGCTGGCGGCCTACAACATGGGCTGGGGCCATATGCTCGACGCCCGCAAGCTGACCAAAATGCAAAAAGGCAACCCGGACAGTTGGGTCGACGTCAAACAGCGCCTGCCGATGCTCAGCCAGAAGCGCTACTACCCGCAGTTGACCTACGGCTATGCGCGCGGACGCGAAGCCTATAACTACGTGGAAAACATCCGCCGCTATCAGGTCAGCCTGGTGGGGTATCTGCAAGAAAGGGAAAGAAAAGCGGCGCAGGAAGCGGCCGAACAGGCGGAGCTGGGGAAAGGCTATCCGGCAGTGGCGCCGGAGTTGGCACTTAACTTCTGATTATTCAGGGTCCTTATCTGCCTGCGCGCGTTGCGCTTGCTTCAACGCCTTTTGCTGTTCACGGCGCATGCGGAAAAAGTTGCTCAAGGTAGCTGCGCATTCCTCGGCCAGCACGCCGGAGAGGATCTCCACCTGATGATTCATACCGGGATGGCGTAAAATATCCACCAGCGATCCCGCTGCCCCGGTTTTCACATCGGCAGCACCGTAAACCAACCGACGAATGCGGCTATGCACCATCGCCCCCGCACACATCACGCACGGCTCCAGGGTCACGTACAAGGTCGCATTCAACAGGCGGTAATTCTGCAATACGGCCCCGCCCTGCCGCAGCGCCATGATTTCTGCATGCGCGGTCGGATCGTGGCGGCCAATCGGCCGGTTCCAGCCTTCGCCAATCACCTGATTGTCCAGTACCAACAGCGCCCCGACCGGCACCTCTCCCTCTTCCTGCGCACGCAGGGCCAGCCGCAATGCCTGACGCATCCAGTATTCATCGTTATATTCAGTCATTGCATTATTCCTCGTGCACTTTGCGGCGGGCATTATACACAGTAGCGGCGCTGCATGCTGCGCCCGTGTTAACCGGGGTGAATATATTTGTCCCCCAGAAAACGGCGGCAGTGCGACTTTCTATCGCTTGAAATTCAACCGGTATATACTTGTCTATTAACAGTGTTTTTCAAGGATAGAAAACATGAAATTCAGCAAGAAGAACGCCACCATCGTGCGCAAAGCACTGGACGGCTGGGTAGATGAAGGTGCGCTAACGGCGCAACAGCAGCAACAGCTGCTGCAACACGTTGAAGTACAGCCCTTCGACTGGCGACGGCTGGCACGTTATGCATTTCTCGCCGCGCTGGCTTCGCTGGTGATTGCCATAAGCAGCCTGTTCGCCGACAGCATGTTACTTTACCGCTTGGGTGAATTGTTCCGTTTCGATGCGCCGGTACGTATGATAATTGCCGCCATGTTAGCCGCTCTTTGCTATGTCTGGGCGCTGAACCGTCGCAGTCAACATCCGGAGAAACGCTATGGTAATGAAGCCGCCTTGTTCGTTGCCGTGCTGTTCACCGCCTGCGCCCTGTGGCAAATGGGGGTCTGGCTGGATAACGGCAGTGGCCGAGTTTCATTGCTGCTGATGTTCGCCGCGCTGCTGTATGGCGTGATTGGCTGGTGCGGCCGCTCAGGGCTGGTATGGTGGTTTGCCCTGCTGTCGCTCGGCAATGCTTTTGGTGCCGAGACCGGCTATCTGTCCGGCTGGGGCGCTTATTGGCTGGGCATGAGTTTCCCGATTCGCTTTATCGCCTTTGGCGTGGTGCTGATCGCCGCGGCGCTGCTGTTGCAACCACTGCTCGCTCGCCGTGGACTGGAGCGAGTTTCGCTGGCGATGGGCTTGCTGTATCTGTTCATCGCGCTGTGGCTGTTGTCGATCTTTGGTAATTATGGCGATCTCGACAGCTGGTATAACGCACGCCAGATTGAACTGCTCCACTGGAGTCTGTTGTTCGGCATCGCCGCCGTCGGGTGCATCTGGCTGGGGCTGAAACGCGACGATGCCATGCTGCGTGGGTTTGGATTGACCTTCCTCGGTATTAACCTTTATACCCGCTTCTTCGAATTTTTCTGGAACGCCATGCCCAAGGCAATTTTCTTTGTGGTGCTCGGCCTGAGCCTATGGGCGCTGGGGCATTACGCGGAAAAAGTCTGGCAATTGGGCCGTAAGCCGCACGACCAAACCGATGATTGAACCCATGCGGTTTTAACGGTAAGAGTTACTGCTGGGTTTGACTCTAATCGGGTTAAACCCACAAAGTGTAAATGGTTAAACTAAAACTAAATCAATCACCTGACCTAACCACCTTGATGTTGCGATAGATCATGATGACTTAATAATTAGCGGAGTAGTGTTTGAGGCAAGCAATAAAGCTTTTATCCAGGAGTGATTTATGGCTGCCTCAACTTTCTTTATCCCTTCCGTCAATATGATTGGCTCCGGCTGTCTGGACGAAGCGGCAAAAACCCTGAAACAGCAGGGGTTGCGCCGAGCGTTGATCGTGACCGACAAAGTGTTGAATAACATTGGCGTAGTGGCTCAGGTTCAACAGTTGCTGACCGCACAACAGATCGAAAGCTGTGTTTATGACGGCACTCACCCTAACCCCACCACGCTGAACGTGAAACAGGGCCTGGCCCTGCTGCAAGAGCATCAATGCGACTGCGTGATCTCCCTGGGGGGCGGCTCACCGCACGATTGCGCCAAAGGCATCGCGTTGCTGGCCACCAACGGCGGCGACATCAAGGACTATGAAGGCGTAGACCGCTCTGCAAAACCGCAGTTGCCGATGATCGCCATCAATACCACCGCCGGCACCGCCTCTGAAATGACCCGTTTTTGCATCATCACCGATGAAGCACGCCACATAAAAATGGCGATTGTCGACAAACACGTTACGCCGATCCTGTCGGTAAACGATCCGCATCTGATGGCCGGGATGCCGAAAGGCCTGACCGCCGCCACCGGGATGGATGCCTTAACCCACGCGATTGAAGCCTACGTTTCCAGCGCCGCCAACCCGATTACCGATGCCTGCGCGTTGAAAGCCGTCACCATGATCGCCGAATCGCTGCGCGACGCAGTCGCCGACGGCAGCAATATGCAAGCGCGCGAAAATATGGCCTATGCCCAATTCCTGGCTGGGATGGCCTTCAACAACGCTTCTCTCGGTTATGTGCATGCGATGGCGCACCAGCTCGGCGGTTTCTACGACCTGCCGCATGGGGTGTGTAATGCGGTGTTGCTGCCACACGTGCAGGAATTTAACGCCAGCGTTTGTGCGTCTCGCCTGAAAGATATCGCCGCCGCCATGGGGCTGGATGTAAGCTACCTTAATGACCAGCAGGGTGCCGCGGCCTGTATTGCCGCCATTAGATTACTAGCGCAAGACGTTGGCATCCCGACCGGGCTGCGTGATTTGCAGGTGAAAGAACAGGATCTGGATACGTTGGCCACCAACGCGCTGAAAGACGCTTGTGGCTTCACTAACCCAATACAGGCCACTCACGCGCAGATTGTCGCCATTTTCCGCGCGGCAATGTAAGCCAACAAAAACGGCAAAGGGCGGAAATTCCGCCCTTTGGTTATTCCAACTGCTGCAGCTCACCCAGTTTACTGACTCGCCAGCGGTGCTCGCAGAAATACAACAGCGGGTTATCCTGCTTGCTGTCGCTATAGCCGCTATACAGCTTGAGCGGCGTGCCTAGACGTTGTTCCAACTGCGTCACCTTCTGGACACCCAGGCAACGTAAAGCCAGCACCCAACCACCGTAACGCCGCAGGATGCGGCTGCCCACCAAGTGAATCTGCGGCAGAAAGGCCGAATCCTGATACACCTGCTCCACCAGCCGTTCCGGTGAACCGGTAATCAACCATACCTGTGCATCATGCGCCTCGAGGTACTGCCGCAAACGCATTTGCACCACCGGGAAAGCGGTCACCTTATTGCGGAAATAAGTCACAAAACGCTGCTCCAGCGCCTTTAACCTGGCCTCCGAACGCCCAAAGGTGATCGACCACAGCAGTACACTCATTGGCCAACGGGCTGCACGGCCCATCACCAGCAGCGCCAACCCGACAACCGGCAGCAGCGGCACCACCAGCAGCAGATTCAACGGCAGATGGCGCAGCAAAAAACGCAAGAAACTGCCAAACATGTCTTCCTGATGCAGCGTGCCGTCCAGATCAAAGAACACCACGCGGCGGCCTTCCCCGGCCTGCTGGCTCTGTTTCTCGCTCAAGGGCTACTCCTCAGGATCGTTGAATCCCATTATCCAGGTGAAAATAAATCCAGCGGCAATGGTAATCACCAGGCCGGTCAGATACAACATCACCTTACCCGAGACGATGGTTAACGCCAAAGGTAAACCCGAGATGCCAAAGGTGATCACCGTTGCCACTTTCCAATAGCTGATCAGCGCCCCGCCCACCGCACCGCCGAGACAGGCGGCAATAAAAGGTTTGCCCAGCGGCAGGGTGACACCAAAAATCAAGGGTTCGCCAATACCGAGAATGCCGACCGGCAACGCCCCTTTAATGACCTTTTTGAGGCGCGCATTGCGGGTTTTCATTAATACCGCCAACGCGGCCCCGACCTGCCCAACCCCGGCCATCGCCAAAATAGGCAATAGCGGGTTGGAACCATGCGCCTGAACCAGTTCGACGTGGATCGGCACCAGGCCCTGATGTAAACCGGACAGCACCAGCGGCAGAAACAGCCCGGACAGCACCGCGCCCACCAGTAAGCCACCTTTGTCGATTGCCAGATTGGCGCCGTGGGCAATCACGTCTGAAATATAACCGCCCAACGGCTGCAGGATCACAATAGCCAGGGATGCGGTCACCAAGGTGGTGATCAGCGGGTTTAGGATCAACTCTATCGACTCCGGCAGCCAGTTGCGCAGGCGTTTTTCGACCCAGCACATCAACGCCACCACCAACAGCACGGCAATCACCCCGCCACGCCCCGGCTGCAGCGCTTCGCCGAACAAAGTGATCTGCGCCAATGCCGGGCTTGAGAGAATCCCGGCCATCACACCGCCCATGGCCTGCGAACCGCCAAACACCCGTGCGGCGTTAACCCCCACCAAAATATTCATGATGGCAAACACCGCGCTGCCGAAAATGGCCAGCAGCCCGAGCACGTTGGGGTAATTCACCGCCAGTTCGCCGGCAATGTCCGGCCGCTTTAACAAGTTGATGATGCCGGTAATCAGGCCAGAGGCGATGAAAGCCGGGATCAAAGGGATAAAGACATCGGCCAGCTTTTTCAGCGCACCGCTCATCGGCGCGGCATATTTCTGCTTGGCCTGCGCCTTGTTGCGGGCGATGTTGTCTCCGGCAGTCGCAACCGCAGGGGCCCCCGTGAGCAATGAACGCATCGCGTCCACCACTTTGGCGGCGGCGCCGGGCCCGACAATGAACTGATGCTGTTCGCCCTGTTTGATGTAGCCCTTGACGCCTGGCAACTGCTTGAGCGCCGCCAGATCAAGGCGTTGCTCGTCGCTAACCTCGACGCGTACCCGTGTCATGCAGTTCTCCAGCCGGAGGATATTCCCTTCCCCACCAATGCCTGCCAGAATCTGTGTTGCCAGTGCCGTTGTTTTGTCCATCGCCCGCCCCAGGTGTCGTTAGCGCGTCAACGCCGCGCGTAAATAGCCGTCGTGCTGCTTTAAGCGCAACTGCGCCTCTTCAGCGTCAACGCCGGCCAGAATCATCAGGATTGCCGGTTTAACCTCAAAACCGGTCTGTGTCAGCGCCGCTTCGGCCTGACTGCGTTCAGCACCGGTGGCCTCCACCACGATGCGGCAGGCACGATCCACCAGTTTGACGTTGGTGGCTTTTACATCCACCATCAGGTTTTGGTAGACCTTCCCCAGTTTGACCATCGCTCCGGTCGACAACATGTTCAGCACCAGCTTCTGCGCGGTGCCCGACTTTAGCCGAGTGGACCCCGTCAGGGCCTCTGGTCCCACTACTGGCGAAATCGCCACCTGCGCCTCATGGGCGATCGGTGAGTCCGGATTGCAGGAGATTGCCGCCGTCGGGCAGCCCAGTTGTCGCGCATAGCGCAGCGCACCAATCACATAAGGCGTGCGCCCGGAAGCCGCCAGCCCCACCACCATGTCGGTCGCGGTCAAATCCAGTGCGATAAGATCGGCTTCACCCAACGCCGCATCATCCTCCGCGCCTTCTACCGCTTTGAGCAACGCACCCGGACCGCCGGCAATCAACCCGATGACCATGCCGTGCGGCACGCCGAAGGTTGGTGGGCATTCAGAGGCATCCAACACGCCAAGGCGGCCGCTGGTCCCGGCACCGAGATAAATCAGCCGACCGCCCGCCTTCAATGCCGCCGCCGCCAGGTCCACTGCCTGTGCAATGGCCGGCAACACCTTTTCTATCGCCTCCGGCACCTTTCGGTCTTCCTGATTGAAGCAACTCACCATTTCCAACGTTGTCATCTCGTCGAGTCGAAGCGTGGCCGGGTTGCGGCTTTCGGATACTAATGCGCCTAAATTCATCTCTTCACCTTTGAATTTTTAATTCACAAACTGAAATCATTATTTGAATATTTTATTCAACAAAGCGAGCGCTTTTTGCTATTTTAAAATCTCGCTCACAAAAAATTTTCACCGCGCGTTTTCGCCTCCCACGTGGCAGAATGGCCGCTGGCCTCAAGGGAAAAATGAATGAGTACCCTTCTTCGTATTCGCCAGATGTATCCAACGCTGGCTCAAAATGACCGCAAGCTGGCAGACTTTCTGCTGCATAACGCGGAGCAGGCACGCCATCTCAGTTCGCAGAAGCTGGCGCAGTTGGCCGGCATCAGCCAGTCGAGCGTGGTGAAGTTTGCTCAGAAGATGGGCTACAAAGGCTTCCCGGCGCTAAAATTGGCGCTGAGTGAAACGCTAGCCCAGCCGCAGAAAGAACCTGTGGTCACGGTGCATAACCAGATCCTCAGCAGCGACTCGTTGAAAGCCGTCGGCGAAAAACTGTTGGTGGAAAAGCAGGCTGCACTGCGCGCCACGCTGGATATCAACAGTGAAGAGCGCCTGCATCAAGCGTTGGAAATGCTGCGTCAGGCGCGGAGGGTTATTTTATTGGGGATCGGCGCTTCCGGATTGGTCGCCAAGGACTTCTCATACAAGCTGTTGAAAATCGGCGTTATTGCCGTAGCCGAGCAGGATATGCACGTTCAGTTGGCGGCGGTTCAGGCGCTGGATAAGCGGGACTTATTGCTGGCAATTTCGTTCAGCGGTGAACGGCGGGAAATCAATCTGGCGGCGGAAGAAGCCCGCATTGCCGGCGCAAAAGTGCTGGCGCTCACCAGTTTTTCACCCAACGGCCTGCAGCAACGTGCCGATCACTGTTTGTATACCATTGCCGAAGAGCCCAATACCCGCAGCGCTGCCATTTCTTCCAGTACCGCTCAATACGCCCTCACCGACCTGCTGTTTATGGCCTTAATTCAGCACGATCTCGATCGCGCCCCCGAACGCATCAAACACAGCGAACAATTAATGAAAAAACTCGTCTGAGCCGTATGGTGTCCGCGTCACAAACACCAAGGTATAAAAACGCAGCTTTTTTAGGTTCCGCACAGCGCCTTCGCATTTATCAGTCTGTTTGCCTAACAGGCAGGCATGGTAGCGACATATCCGCAGCTTCATATAGCAGCAACTGGTACGGGTGAGCGCTCCATCTTCAATGGTCAGGAAATGGTTGATTTCGATCAGTTGGCCAATGACCCGCCAGAGTTATTATGACGGCCATCTCAAGGGGTGAGCGCTCTGCAGCAACGCATTGGCGGGCGCCGGTGGAAAAACGCCCAATAAAATGGGTTTTATGATAGATTGCGCGCCTGTTCGTGTGCACCGATTAAAAGATAACTGAAATGGCACTGCTGATTACCAAAAAATGCATCAACTGCGACATGTGCGAGCATTGATATATTTATATTTATAATCAGCAGGTTATTTATTAGTGTTATTAATTGCGTTGCTGTATTTTATCCTCACTTTTCCCATTTTTCACCGCCAGTAACACAAATCCTTCCAATTTTAGCGTGCCGCTACTTGATCAAAGGACGTATCAGAGCCGATAATACTGGTCATACATACAGTAAAAATGAGGTATGAAATGTTTGTAGAACTGGTTTTTGATCAGCGTAATGTTAATGGCTTGCCTAATGCAGCGGAGATTATCAAGGCAGAATTGACTAAGCGGGTGCATCGGATTTTCCCCGATGCCGTTGTGAAAGTGAAGCCAATGCAGGCGAACGGCCTTAACTCCGACGCAAACAAAAGCGACAGAGAAAAGCTCAATCGGATGTTAGAAGAGATGTTCGAAGAAGCCGATGAGTGGCTTGTAACTGAAATCTGATGGGCAGTCTTAAAATAAATGGCAGGCAGATTTTCCTTCTGACAGAAAACGACCGGTACCCGTCACCAACGATCAACAGCCCTCCCATGTTCGCCTTACGTGAGGATGAAGAAGGTAAGTTCTGGGTCTACTTTCTGCATAAAGGACGCTGGCCACTCATATCAGAAACTCCATTCACAACCCAAGGAAAAGCTGTTGAGGCTGCGATGGATTACGATTATTACAAACTTTTTAAATAGCCGGCATTCACTCCGGCTTTTAAATTTATAGTTCTACCTGTTCAACTTGCCCCCCATTGGTCAGAAGTTCCTGCTCATCTGGGGTCGGCTCTTCAACAACTTCCCGCGCAGGCATTTCAAGCCGCAAATCAATCCAGCGCCCATCAGGGATATCTATCGGATCACCGGCCACAATCGCGGCAGTATCGATGTCAAAGCGGCGTTTGCTGACCTTCACATAGATTGTGCCATCCTTACCGGTGCTGCTTTCCACAAAGCACAGGCGGTTTCCGTTCACATCTTGGGGCACCTCAATATTCCAGCCTTCCTCAGCGAAGCCCAACGAACCGGTGACCTTGTAGACCCCGATAGAAACCCGCTCAGCAGTCACCCCCTCAGCCTCACGGTTCACCGCTACGCTACCCGCTAACGAGAATCCGTCCAGGTAATCATCTGTCATTTTTTCAGGTGCGCCAGATAGCCTGGCAATAGGCGATGCTTTCTTGATGAAGCCGTTACTGTCTACCGTCGTATTAGCCTCAGACCAGAGCCAAATCCACGGAGTGAACGTTGTCCCGTTCCAGCTGCGTAGGGCAACCTTGCCGACGTGAGCGGCGCTTATTCCGTATCCGTAGCAAGTTTGCACCGTTCGATAACTATCGTCGGTCCCTGTCTGCGTTACTGCCCACGACCGCGTATCCAAGAAATGGGTGCCAGTATCCTTGAACGGATTACCTATCGGGTCAGTGGACACATAACCACGCCGGCTTTGCATCTGCGCGTTAAAGTTACCTTTGGATGCCGCCGTGACGCCTTTACTCAATCCCCAGTCTTTGATATTTGAAATATCGTTCACCGTAGGAAGGTCGGATGTGCTGAATAACCGCGACCACACAACAGTTGAAGGCGCGGCAGTGTTTGAGCTACCGACCCATGCCTGCCGCGAAACAGACGTGGCCAAATACGAGCAAGATGGCCCACCGTCTATAGGTAGCGTTAATAATCCGCCACTGGTGTTTGCGGGCCTGTTCGCCGTCGCGTTTGTGAATCTTTGGATTGAGGACTTATTATCTTTGGAAAACGCATCAGCAGCATGGAGCGGGCCAGAGCCAAACCCAGCCGCAACTACTGGTTTAACGTTATCAGCAGAGTTTTGTTCACTGACCTTTGCCGCTGCAGCGGATTTTGCTGCATCAGCTCTCATGGCGTCAACGGTTTGAATAATCTCTGGCGTGATGTCGCTTTCACCAGGACGGCGCAGGAAATCATTGAGCGTACCCGGTAGTGAGTCCGTATAAACCTCTATCGTGCCGACGCGCTCAGGCTGGGCACCATAGACAGAAATAATAACTTCATAGACGCCAGGCTCAACATTAAGCGAATACCGGCCAGTGTCGTCGGAAACAGATTGTGACTTTGCCAGGTTAAGCACCGTTGACGATGTTTTCAAAGATCGCATCGTAATGGTTACACCAGTTCGAGGATCGCCATAAGGTCCTTTTAATACACCGCTAATAACCGTCATATATTAACTCCAATTATAAAATCCGTTTCGAACGGACCGTGTAGATAACGTATGTAATTATTTTACTCAACATCAGGTTCATTAAATGGTTGTGGAATTGAGTCGTCAGGCACGTACTCAGCACACTGGCTATTTGGAACGTTCAAACGAACCATTAAAAACTTACCTTCCGGAATGTCGATAGGATCACCATTATTGTATCCCTCAACATTATTCTGTAGTTCAGGGATTGGGCATTCGTTAGTTCGATGATAAGTCTTAAAGACTATTGAACCATCTTTCTCAACTTTGTAATCAACCCACAACAAAGCGTTACCGTTTTCGTCTTTAGGCACTTCAAATTTCCAGCCATTATCGATATAGAAACCTAAACAGCCGTCCACATGATAGAGACCAACATCAAGACGCTTACAGACAACTCCTTCTGACTCCATATTATTTTCACAAGTACCATCACCATAGATGTTAGTAACCGGCGATGCTTTTTTAATGAATCCATTTCCATCAACAGCTGTATTTAAGTTGTGCCAGATAAGTTTATGTCTAGTCCAACCTTGCCGTAGATCTCCGCATGATACGGATAGATGATTTTCAGTGGATGCCATATTAAAAGCAGCATAGACATCTTCTGTTCGGCACCATATTGACGGACCCCATGCTGGGGTGAACCACCCTTCCCCGTTTTCGCTTATTGGAGACAAGTTCCTAAAGGCTATAAGACCGCGTTCTCCAATCTCACTAAGAATAGGATTAATATTTTTGGTATCAATACGCTTATATCCCTGCCAGGCACCACCGATCCCCCACGCGCCATTTAACAGAACTTGGTCTTTATTGGCACCGATGTTAGCTGTTGCCGCGGACCCAAGCCCAAGATTAGAGCGTGCAGTTGCTGCATCCTTCGCGCCAGTCCCTCCCTGCTGGACGCTAAGCGCTGTAGTTAACCCCGACAGTGATGTGATATCGCTATTGGCCCCCTTATTGGCTTTATTATTTAACGAGGATGTAAAGCTATTCCAGGCCGGGCCGGTGTAGGTGCTGCCGTCAGGTAGCGTTACAGTAATGTTTCCGGTGCCGCTGAATACCTGTTGCCAGTTGTTTTTATCGAGGTTCAGCCCGCGCAGGGCTTTAGCTGTCTCTGAGGCCAACTGGGCGGTAATGGTGTTCATCGCATCGCGCGGGACGGCATACCATGCTGCGCCCGCCTGCGTTGGGCCATCGTAGGCTTTAATCAGCGTCACCTGTGTGGCGCTGTCCATCGTTTTCACTGGCAGCGTATAGGTTACCCCGCCAACGACGCTCACGATAAAATCACCGGCTTTCAGCTCGGTGTTAAACGCCGTTCCCACCCCCTTCACTACAGCGGAGTTATTCGTTAGGGTTAGAGTGCCTGCTGGCATGATGTTCTCCTGAATCCAGATATAAAAAAACCGGCTCAATGGCCGGTTGTTAGAAGTAGTGGTCTGCGTTAATAACCATTAGCGGCATCTGGGACGAATACCATCGCGTTGATACATTCCATTTCGTCTGTATTTTACGCCCTGAATCAGCGCGCCAAAATTGCACCGCCGAGCCGTTAAATCTATAACCACAGCTGTAATAGTTATAATACCCCCCGCTCATTTGCGAGTTACCGCGCATGAATGCATTTACAGCAAGGGGTATCATTGGCCTCGCAAGTCCAGTATCGACTAAATCGTCCGGATTAGCCCCCACGTTTACTGAGCGCCAATCCCATAGTAAAGGTTCGCAATCACTCGTAAATGTGTTATTCCCAGCGGGGTTTTTAATAACCATACCGTAACCGCTGGGTGTTGGCGGGTAATATCCACTATTCATAATCACAACTTGTACGTTAGCAGTGGTTCGGAAAGGTTCACCACTCCCATTATCACGCGATACCGTTAATTCGTTATATTCTACTGAGTGATACACCGAAACGCCTGGATCATCACAGCGAACATAAACAACTTTCGTGTTGTCATTTTGAACAGTTGGCAAAGTCCATTGCCCATTGATTGTTACTACCCCTTTCCATGCAACAAAACCAAGCCGCTGCGCACTGTTTATACTCATCCAGTCAACTGAATTTTGAATCATTATTCCGTAAGTCCCGGAAACTGATTGAGGAGTCTGAACCTGGTAGATGCTGAACTCAGTAAAAAATGCCTGCTGGTTTGGAGAGGTAAAATCAACGATGATTCTATTCCCATCCGTTCGCCACCCCGTCACGCCACCATAAGAGGGTGGGTTAGTCGCACTACCAAATATATATCCAGTCTGTCCCACGATAAAAACTGGATTCCCCGGGATATAATCCGGGGGAGTGTATATCTTCTGCCTATTACCATCAGCCCAGGGTTCTTTATCGTTGGCTAACAGTGATGGGCTATTCACTGCCGCCAACTCTTTACCATTCACTACAAACCCAAAGGCCATATTAAAGTTTCCCCATTCGCACCCTCAGATTTCCGCCAGCGTCATACACGTTAATCTGATCGCCGCGTATCTCCATGCGTCCGCCGCCGTCGCCGCCGTTTATTTGTAACTGACCAGCCCCTGCACCACTTTTATCAAAGCGCCATCCATTGGTAGCGCTGAAATTGTCAGATTGAATAAACCCGCTGATTTTGGCGTTGGTAATGGCCGCATCTGCAATTTTTGCCGACGTGATAGAGGCGTTCTGAATGAATGCATCACTGATAAACACCTGACCATCGATGACCGCAAAGGGTGAATACTGGTTATCACCACTGCCGCTCATCAGCACAAACTGATTGGCGTTGAAGCCAATGCGGGTAATTACCGGTTTGCCGGTTTCCGCCAGGACAGCGATCGACATGCCCGCGTTGTAGAACACACCGTTCACCCGAACTCCTGCTTTAAGTGTGTGGATGGCTGTTGCGCCGTCAGCGTCAACCGTGGCCGTAAGCTTATCCTCCAGTACGGCGGTAACATCATCGATTTGCGCCTGCACCTGGGTAGACATCTCGGCCAGCGCCCGATCAACTTCTGCGATCGTGGTCTTCACAATGAGAATATCTGCACGCACCGTCCCGTACTGCGCCCACTGATGCTCTACCGTGGCGTTGTTGGCCAGAGCGTCCTGCAAGATACCTTCGATATTGGTGTCGATATCGCCGGTCAGTTGTTCGCCGTCCTTATCCGTCAAGAAACCGTCACCGATCCCCTCCAGATAATCATCAGCATCAGCGTTGGCTTGCCCCTTAATCCATCCGGTCCAGTCCCCGATATTACCGGTCCTGTCCTGCAGGCGGGCGCGGAACCAAAACTCCTGGCCCGCCTTCAATCCGGTCATGGTGTGCGTATGCAGCGGGTACGGAATATCGGCCAATAGCATCGCGTTGTTGCCAGCGGCATTGTCCGCGTACTGTATCTCGGTCTTCAGCGTGTCCTCTGCGCCGTCAGGGAATCCCCAATCTAACTGTATACCCCAGAGCAACGGAGAAGCCCTGAACCCAACCGGCACCGGCGGCTTGCCTTCCTTACCCTTCAGCACCGTTTCCGGCGCATTCGCCCAGACACTAGAAATTTCCGCAGCGTTAACAGCACGCACACGGGCCTGATAGCGACCAGCATAAATACCTGGTACTTCGAACCCCTGAGTTGATGTTCGCGCCGCCGGTATCCAGTTGCCATTATCCCGGCGCCACTCAGCCTCGTAGGCAATAGCGCTTTCTGCCAGATCCCAGGTCACACGCAGTGTGGTTACCGCTATGTTTTGGTTAATGGTCGAGAAGCTACTGATCGTCACGTTCTTCGGTGGCGGCTGTACACCCGGCGGAATGATTGTGATCGGGCGGTCCTCAATGCGAGCGCCGGTATCGATGCGAGCGTATTTGTTCGGGTCATGCTCAATGGCCGTGATATCAAAGGACACGCCATCTTCATTCTCAGTTACCCCGGTTACCCGGAATAACTGAATAGCCAGGTCGGATGCATCCACCGCCCATACACACTCTGCCACGGGTGTTTCACTGTATGCGGTAGTTACCGTAACAATACGGCCATTTACTGCCTGTATGGTTCTCGCCTGCGACTTACCCGATGGAAGGTTAACGATTAGCCGTTCACCCACGGCAGCCGATGATTCTCGGTCAAGAGTGATGTTGCGACCAGAGACGGCACTGATGCGGCCACCAAGCGGACGGCCAGCCAGCGTTTCATCCGCAACACCGATAATGTAGCCAGGTAAGGGAATATTGCCGTCCATCCCCACGGTGAAATTGATCACCCGGTCTTTGTCATTCGTCAGCAGCAGCCACCGCCCACGGCGGATCGCCTCCGTCTCGCGGGTGCAGCCAATCGCCGTAATTTCGGCCTGCTTAATGTTGTATCGGCGGATCAGTGAATTTTCAAACACCGGTGCCACAGCGTCCTGGTACCCGTTCGCCGGGTCGGCCCAACTGACCATCGCCATGCTGTAATGCGTCTTTTCGCTGGCGCTAGAGTCGCGAAACTCGCCATCTTTCACGTTGGCGCGGGTGTAGGTGTAATCCAGATCGCGCGGCATATCAGCCAGCGCGTTCATACTGTTCTTAGCCCAGTAGGTCATGCCACGAAAGATGTTGGCGAAATCGCGCAGAACCGTCCAGGCTTCTTCCTGTGACTGGATATAAGCATCACAAAGGAATCGCGGCTCCTGGCCGTCACCGCCCCGCCCGTCCGGCACCAGTTGGTCGCAATACTGAGCAATGGCGTACAAGTCGAATTTCGTCATTACCAGATTTTCTGCTTTGATACGTTCACCGATGCTGTAGCGGTCATTGACCAGCAGATCGTAAAACACCCAGGCGGGGTTATTTGTCCAGGCCCATTTAAACGAGCCGTCCCATGTACCGGTATATGACCGAGTGATCGGGTCGTAGGTTGTAGGAACACGCACGATGCCCATTTTCGGTTCGCACGATACTGCCGGGATATTCTGGAATTGCTTGGCGTCGAACTGCACGAACAACAGTGCAGTTTCTGGATACCTCAGCTTTACATCAATCAGTTCGGTGATGGACTCAATCACCATTTTATCGGCAATGCGGTTACTGGTGCTGTTGGGCGTCAGACGCCGTACACGTACCTGCCAACCAGTGGTGGCGGCGGGCAGATCGATGCGATGGCTGCGTTCATATTTCGTTGTTGTCTTCCCGTCGATGGCTGCAGGGTACATTTGCTGATAAGCGCCGCCATCGGTCGCCACGTCGATCGCATATTCAATCCTGTAGCCGACCACATCACCATTATCCAGTTGCTGCTGCAGCTGCTGCCAGGAAAAGCGCAGACGGAACGCCGATAGCTGGGTATTCGTCAACGAGCGGACCCACGGTGTCTGGCTGGTTAACTCTGTACCGACAGTGATCTCATTCTCAACATCGGGCATGCCCTGAATGTATTCCTGATCTGGCGTGCCTGGCCGAAACTCCCAACGCACGCCGGGAAAGTTTTGCGTGCCGTCAGCAGCGACAACAGGCGTCCCATCAAGAAAAATATTTGTTCCATCCAGGCCGCCTTCCCATTCTCCCTCTCCCAGCGCCAGCAGGATTTTGGCGTAGGATGTAGATTGCAGGGAATCAGGCGATTCCGTTGGCGTTGTTGTGTTATTGCTCCCGCCCTTGCTACCGGTGATAGCCGTCATATTATCTCCAGGCATAAAAAAACCGCCGAAGCGGTCATTTTTTCATTTTAAAAATTACTGCTGATCTTCTGCATAGATGCCTGCAGAAATAATAGCGCCACCTACCCGGCGCTTTCCGTAACCAATCGGAACAGGGTTTCCCTGTGCTATGGTATTAACTGGCCCGCCGAATGCGTAACTGGGTTTGTTGTCCGGGTCTTCTCTTCGCGCTAATCCGTTTTGCATTGGGGAAAGCATTTGGACAACACCGCCGAGCATCATGGCTCCCCCCATCATCATTACGTTAGTTCCCCAAGGTTGCCCATAACCAAACTGAGCGATAGCTCCGACCGCCACCAAAACAGCGCCTAGTATTGTTTGGAAAATCCCTGCCTTCTTACTTCCGATAATTAACGGAGCTATTCTGATATCTTCACGACCAGTAAATTTTATCTCGTCCAGACCAATATTCTTTTTCCCATTGAATACAGCAAATGTCAGGCCTTTGTTCTTTGCTGTTTGCAAGAATCGCTCAAAGCCTGGAATGGTTACTGATAGAGCTTTTATGGCTTCTCTAGGCGAATCAATAACCAATCGATGAACCCGGCCAAAGTTAGCGCCAAGAGCGCCATAAAGCCTTACTGTTCTATATTGTTCGACTATTAATTTCATATTTTCTCCAGACATAAAAAAACCCGCTTTCGGCGGGTATATTCAGCTAATAGAAACTATAGGCACATTTGCGCATCTCGCTCCCAAAGATTATTAAATCCTCTAGAAACGGCATACACCTTAACATTGGAACCACCAGCAGCATCTAAATCAATTTTTGCTAACGACAATGCCCCCATACCTTGAGTAACAATTTGATATCCTGTTTCGGTTTCTATTGCGCTGGCTGTTGAGTTTATAGCCTGCCACTTAGGAGCCAAACATTTAGAGTATTGTTGAGGTGTTTTCTTACTGTGGCCATTAAATATAGGCTTTTGATTCTCCAATTGCCCCGTCGTACACCCGGATAAAATAGCTGTGGCAGCAATGGCTAAAATGATTTTCCGCATTTTGAAGTTCCTTCTTATGTAGGATTCAAGATGATAGCAGATTAGCCTTTGTATCGCAGAGTGACTATCGTTCGCGCCAGCCAGTACCCGCCATAGGGGACGCGCTGACTCATATGGCCATACATGTGATGGACCATAACACCATCCCCCAGATAAACCCCTGCATGGTTTGGATCATCGGCTCGCACCTGCATAATGATTACGTCGCCGACCTGCATCTCACCTGATGCTGGCTCAAAACCCGCTTCAGCGTAGAGTTTCATGTAGAGGTTCTCACCGCGCTCCCACCAGCCATCCTCGCGCGGGTAATTCGGCAAAGTGATTTCTCGCTCGAGCTGATACCAATCCCTGATGATGGCGTAGCAGTCCCAGAACCCGTGCACAAACGGGCGGCCAAGCAACGGCTTGATGCCCTCTGTTGGCATGACCTCCCGGATATCCCCTTCCGGCCAGCTGGCGATAATCCACGGCAGCTGTGACAGGTCACACTGAGCGAGATCGAGCTGACTGGGCTGCGTCGTTGCATCCGGGTGGCTATGGACAATAGCGACAATATCGCCGCTATCTTCCGCCTCGGCGTAATCCTCCGGTGACAGACTGAATTGCTCTGTTGGCTCCGGCGCCAAATTGCGGCACGGAACATAACGCTGCCGGCGGCCGTTCTGCACCACCAGCCCGCAACACTCGCGCGGATATTCAGATTCAGCATGCGCCATGATGGCACTGACAATGTGCTTTCGCATGGTTACCTCTTCAGCAGAGCCGAGCCTGGAAACCCACCGAACGGCAGCGGGTTACCCTTCCCCCATCTCGGCTCACAGCCGGTAGACAGCAGGCCTGAGCATTCATCTTTAGACGGGTCGTCGGTTGGGTTGCCATCGGCGTCAAAATACGCGGTACCGGTATAACCGCACGATGCGCCGCGATACTGACCGCGCATACACCAGGTACAAAGGCTGTGAATTTGCCGCGTGGGGATCATGAGCCCCTCCAGGTCCGCAGGCGAAGACAACGCAAACTCAACGACCTTGTTATTGCCATTCAGTTTGTGATCGATGTACCAGACCTCAACGTCTTCTTGTGATGGATCGGCCTCCGGGTTGCCTTCTGGGAAGTTGCGAGCATCAAGGTAATGCGAGTACGTTTTCCGTATCGTCACCTTGGCCTTTGCCATGTTCTGGAAATGCAGGCAGAGGGAGGCGATCGTCCCATCTATATTACTGACGGATAGCGTAGGGCTCGGTGCTGAGCCATCGCTGGTGACTTCCAGCCCCTCAATCTTCACCGGCCAAGGTTTATATTCCTGCCCTTGCCACCAAATTGATTTCGCATACAGCTTATCGGGGTCGTCCCCGGCGGCCTCCAGCTCTTCCTCAGTGTGGGCGATTGTATGACTGTGAAAGAACAATTCAGGGCCGTTAAACTGGGTGCCATCCACGACGAACAGGCGCACTTCACTCCCAGGCTCAAGGCGCTGGTGATCGGTGTTTATCGACATAATTTTTCCTATGGGTGATAGGCGCGGGTGAATGTAACGGAGAGGGAGAAATAAGCACCGCTGGCTTGCACTGTGAGTTTGCCTGCTTGATAGAGGCCCAGTTCAAACATCGGGTTTCTCCATTTAAAGGAGCGATAGCCTTTGTGCTCACGCAGAAACTTGACGATGGGCTTGATCTCATCCCAGACGCCAACAAACACCAGTGGCCAGCTCTCCTTCTCGCTGTTGATACCGTCACCGGTACTCTGCGTATATCCGTCGCCAAATGGGGTTGTTCTCACCACCGGCTCAATGTCGCCTGAGGTGCCAACCCGTGCTGCGAAATTGAATGTTTCTAATTTCATCGGCTCCCCTTGATTGCTCGGCTCAATGTCCCACCCTGGCCCAGACTTTTGTTCAACAACACACGAAAGCGCTGATCGACATAGTTGGCAATATCATTGCCAGCAGACTCGAATCCGCTCGTTGCCTGCACCTGGCTGGAGCCATCGGAACTAATGGTAATATCGACGTTAATCAACGTCTGATTGCCCGCGGCACCATTTGCCTGCACGCCCAGCGAGCCATCCGCACCACGCTTAAGCGGCATGATAGCTTCCGGCCCCGCTTCGCCCATCAGCCCAGCCCCTTTGGCAAACGCAAACATTGTGGGGCTGCTGACCACCTGGCCACTGTAGGAACTCAGGGACGGTGACGAGTAAACGCCGCCCTTGGCGTTGGCGAACATCGGCACTTGCCCCGGATCATTACCGCTGGGTGAGAAGAAACTCATGCCGGCTTTCAGTGCGTTAAACATCGCCATTTTGATCAACATGCTGGATAGGTCGGTTAGGACAGATTTGGCGAAGTCGCCGAAACTGGCTTTGCCTGTGGTGACAAAGTTGGTCAAGGTGCTGGCCATACCGTCAAACGTTCTGGTGGTCACATCTTTCACCTGGCCATAAACGTTACCGGCATCTGCCGCCCAGTCCGTCATGCCCTTCTTCAGCCCAGCGCTGTAATCCCCCTCGATAGCCGCCTTTTCCTGCGCGGCATTACGAACGATATCCAACTGGCGCTGCTGTTCGCTGGCGAGAATGACCGTCTGTTGTACATACTGCTCGGACGCTTTGTCCGTCACTTCCTTGTCCAGTTGCAGGCGGCGCTGATGGAACGACTCCCTGATCTGCTGTTCTGCCACCATCTGATCGTAAGCAGCGGTAGACAGGGTCATCTGCGCATTCTGGTTTGCGTATTCCTGCTGTTTCGCAGCGGTTTCCATCACCATGCTGCGGGTTTGTTCCAATAGTTTTTTGCCAATCTCCCGCTCACGATTGGCTTTCTCCAGTGCCGCGTTTTCTGTCAACTGAGCACGGATCTGATCCTGCATGGACAGAAGGCTTTTTTGCCCGGTTGTCAGCTTCTTGCCCTGCAGGCCGGCAATCTCCTGATCAAAAGCCACCAGCTTTTTCTGCGCATCGCTCAGCTTGTCGGTGTCCTGCGCCTGGGCGCGTAATACCGCGGATTGCTCCCGTAGCTGTTGCAGGCGACGCACGCCTTCACTGTCGCTATAGCCAGCTTTTGTCTTCTCGCCATACTGCTTGTTGATGCCTTTCAACGCCTGCGCGTATTCATCAGCCGACAGCTTGCCGGCCTTATACTGCGCGGTAACCACTCCCGTCAGCCTGGCCTGCTCTTTTTTCGGGTCCGTCCCGGCCTTGATCGCAGCGGCCACCTCGTTTTGCGTCTTGATCAGCTCGCGGGCTTCGTCCTGCTCCTGCTGTTGGCGCTTATACAGCTCATCGGCGGTTTTCTTCATCTCCTCGGCCGGTGCATTGCTGATATCCAGCTTCACACCCTGCGCCAGTGCCTGCGCCTGCGCGGTCTTCATCTGCGCCTGACTGATGATGTCAAACGCGGACGCCACTTCGTTCTTCAGGGATTTCCAGATCGACGTCAGGCCGCCGACGCTGTTTTCCTGCTCGGTGACCTTCCCCTTCACATCATCCAGGTATTTCTGCTGCAGGAGCGCCGTTGCCTCGCTGGTTTTACCCTGGCGTGACAACGTGGCGATATGTTCGATAAACGTGGTATTGAGCTGAACACCCTGATTGGTCAGTGCCTCCAGTGCTTTCAGCGGCTCGCCCTTCAAGCTGGACAACTGCGTGACCAGATCGTCGGAGGACATGCCCAGCTCATTCATCCGGGTCCCGAGTGATGCCACCTCTGTCAGCATGTCACCGCCGAACCCGGCGCCAGCAGCACTGGTTACGGCTTTAACGGCATTTTGGGTGCTGCCGAGGGTCAGGGTCAGCAGTTGCAGATCGTTGACCGTCATAATGGCTTGATTACCGCTCTTCTGCAGGGCTGCGTTGAATCCCTTTGTCTCAGCCTCCGCATTTTGATAAGCGGTATATAACGCCGTCGCACCAGCAACAGCTGCCATAATGCCCAGCCCAACAGGGCCCCCCAGCAACGCCATTGCACTCTTCAGCAGATTGGTGCTAGCTGCGGCTGCCCGGGCAGAGAACGACACTTCCTTATTTGCCGCACTGATTTGAGTCAAAGAGGAAAGCAGGTTGGTTTTACCCTGAGCCTCAGCAATGTCAGCCGCCAATACTGCTTTTGATGCCTGTGCCATCTTGCCTTTGGCACCAACCTCGGCAATGTTAGCTTCACGTACCTGCCGATTAATATCGGCGTACTCTTTTTGGTAACTGACCGACAAGCCGTAAAGCTGATTTTCCTGTGTCTTGGCCGCATAGAATCGCGCCATTTCCTGCGCCTGTTCACGGGATGCCTGTGCTTGCTCTCGGGTACGTTTCGCTGCTTCAAATTGCGCTTGAGCCTGCTGGCGGGCGGATTGCGCTTGTTCAATCTGCCCCTGAGACGCTTTCTTAAACTCAACGGCCGCCTCTTTCGCCGCCTCACGCTGGGCCTCCCAGCCGCTGCTCAACCCTTTAAAACCGGTGAACGTGCGATCGAGCGTCGGAATTAACGCGTTGGCCAGCGTGCTGATCGCGATATTACTACCACCAGCCAGCCCGCTGATCACCGTCCGGAGCTGCTCAAATCCCCCCTGGCTGGCGTTCAGGGCACCACTCAGCGTGTTAAGCTGGCCACCGGTGCGTTTCGCCTGGTTACCAATCTGGTTTAACGCCTCGGTGGTCTTCTGGCTTTCCTGCTGCGCTTTCCCCGTAAAGTTTTTGGACGCACTTTCCGCCGTCCTGAATGAATCGACAATTTGAGATTTAAAACTGGCGGAGTTCAGGTGCAGCGCTACCGCCAGAGTAGCTACATCGGCCATTACATGAGCGCTCGCATAACGGCAGCACACTGTTCATCAACGTCAGATGAAACAGGGGCTGACAAGGTGACGGGGGGCGGAACAGCGGGATCGGACGACGCCTTATCCACCAGCGAATAAAACGCCTCCCAGTGCCGGATAACCGGTGCCGGGAGCGCCATAATTTTTCGTATATCCGGCTCACCGAAGCGATCGGCCAATTGATAAATCAGCCACAGCCACGGTGAGTGGGTCAGTTTTTTTCGGCCTCCTCCAGCGTGCCGTAGCTGTGGCTCTGGATAGCGCGAATTGCATCAAACAATGCTGCGTTATCGTGAGCGGACAACAGCTCAGCCGGTGAAGGCAGATCAGACGCAGGCACTGATTTGCCCTGCTCATCAACCAATGCGGAGAGGATCAACTGAGCACCCAAGAGAGTTGCTGCTTTTTGGTCACTCTCAGTCTGGGCCTTACCCAGTGCTTCGTCATAATCCATCAGTTCACAGACCGTCAGGCGGCGGATATGTACCGGCACGCCAAACAACGTATGGGCAATTGCCGTATTGGCCGATTGAAGTAGCGCATTCTTGAGGCTGAAACTTTTCTTCTGTGACATGAAATTCCCTTATTTAACGGTGATAGTGGCCGCTGCGCTGTTTACGGTGTCGGCCCGTTCAGCAGACAACACCACGCGATACGTACCGGCATCAGCCGCCACAACAGAGTTTTTGGTATAGGTGGCAGCAGTAGCACCGTTAATGTCGGCGCCGTTCTTCTGCCATTGGAATTTAACGGGCTTGCCGTTACTGGAGGTAGCCGCAACAGTCAGGGACAAATTGCCCCCGACCGCCAAATCAGCGTTTTTCGGCTGGGTAGTCACGCTGATCACACCTTTGGGGCCACGGCTCCCCAGGTGTTGCTGTTCTGCTTGCCCTGCACCGTGATCTGAATGACCTCACTCGCGGGCGCGGTGATCTCATTCATTTTCCAGCCGGACAACGAAAGAATGGAGGTTGATGTGCGGCCGTTCGGCAGCTCGACATAGAACTGCACGGTTTCTCGGTTGTCTGCTGCGGTAAGGAATGCCGCAAAATTTTCATCTGCAGGATTATCGATAAATCCAATGGATTTTTCAGCGCCCTCAGGCAGATCGGAAATAAATTGCTTGGTCGTGTCGATCAGCGTGGTGCAGTCAACAAAGCTGCCGGTTTGCCCCATCTCACCGACCGCCTTACAGTTGGTCAGCGCTTTCATGGTGGCGGCGGCTGCCCCGACCGCGCCCCATTTCACAACCGTGCCAGCGGGTAGCATGGCGTATTCTGGCGAAGTTTTATCAGCCATAATTCCTCTCTTAAATGATTGTGGCAGCGGTCGCTACCGGTTTTCGATGCCGTAGCGGAGTTCTGCCGCCAGGATGCGTAACACTTGCGTTTTGTTGTAATCCAATGCCGGACGGATAAACGGATCGGCCACCTGCTTCACCGTGCCGAATTCCTGCGCCAACGCCTTCATGTGATGCTTTTTGCTGGGGCCAACTTTGAAGGTAATCACCGTCAAATAGCGAGGGTCTTGCATGCGGCTTGTGCTGCGGATTTTAATGTCATCCCGCATGTGTGGCCCAGCGCTACTCTCATCAAACCCGGCATGCTGCTTCATGTCCTCCAGCACCGGCTCCAGGGCAGCGCGGCCTGCATCACGCAGCACCTTAACCGCCTCATCCCCCATCGCTTTAAGCTGACGCTCCAGCGCATCAAGGCCGGTGACGTTGATACTGATCATGTCGCGTCCTCCGGGTAACAGATGATGTAATCACGCACCAGTCGGTACTGGATGCTGTTGTTGGTCAGCGTGGTGGCACCTTGCAACATTGTGCCGCGTGTCACCGTCTGAACCGGCCAGCGGCCAATGTGCCCGTGTTGAATGCCTTCCCAATCGACGCAGATAGCCTTATCCAACTCAAGCAGGCGGGCGTAATCGTCGATCACGTACAGCGAAACCTGGAAGCGGCCTTGCACCAGCGCGGTGCTGGCCAGCCCGGTATCAAATTTAGGATCGGTGATTTTTTGGTATGTCACCCCTTCCTGCTCTGGGTCGGGCAACAATAGCGGGTACGCCGGCAGGCTGGTTAATGCCTCCAGCGCCGCTTTGATTTCATACTCGATCATGACGAATATCTGCCTCCGCCGTAATTAACAGCCGATCTGCCTGCGAACGGTCAGGGGCTCGCACGGTAAAAATTCGCTTTTGAAAAACCACCTGCCAGTCAACGGTGATTTCATCACGCGGGCGGAGCGTGAACAGCATGGTTTCCACCACCTGGCCTTGATCCCCGGTACGGATTTTACGGTTAGAAATCGGCTCGGCATCCGCCCAGACCTCTTTCACAAACTCGAAGGATTTCACCGGCGAACCGGTTTGCTCATCGCGAATGGTGACAGGGCGAAAAAGCCCGATGCGAAAACGAAGCTGCCCGGCACGTAGTGATTTCATAGCCCGTAAATCCGATAAGGTTGAAGTAGAGACTCAACGGCCAACGGCAGTTTGGATGCTGATGCTCCGACTACTGCGGCCTCCCGATTGGCATACCAATGCCCGATACAGAGCAGCATGGCTGTACGAACGTCATCATCCAGCAAAAGCCGATCTTCATCGTCCTCATAGCCAGGGTCTGATTTACTGGCGTAGAGCGTGCGGCGGGTATACATCTCAACATGCTTTTTCGCCGCACCAATGAATACGCCAATCAGCTTGTCGTCCACACTGAAATCAAACTCCAGCCGGCAATGCTCTTTCACCAATTCCAGCTCTAACATGGCTCACCTTACTTTTTGGATTTTTTGCCCGCTTCTGGCTGCTCTGGCTGCTCTGGCTGCTCTGGCTGCTCTGGCTGCTCTGGCTGCTCTGGCTGCTCTGGCTGCTCTGGCTGCTCTGGCTGCTCTGGCTGCTCTGGCTGCTCTGGCTGCTCTGGCTGCTCTGCAGGATTGTGTTCTTCCACCAGCTCGGCATAACCTTTTTTGATCAGTTCGCGACCGTGAAGCTCCTGCGTTTCGAATAATTCGCCGTCATTGACCACCCGGCTACCGAATAAAAGCGGTACAAGTGCTTTAACTTTCATGGATATCTCCTGAAAAAGCGGCCCGCGGGCCGCTATACGTTGAAGGAATTAACCGCCAGCGGGTGGGGTAGGAACAGTGAAGGCACCAGTAACGAAGGCTTCCGGACGTTTGACGGCCAGCGCCACACGCTCTTCGCAACGAATCGAGATCATGTTCTTCTCGAAGTCGTCGGCGTTCTCGGTACTGATCACCACGTTGGCCTCTTCACGGTCGAAGAGTTGCGCACCTGCGCTGAATGCGCCGGTCAGGAATTTACCCAGGAACGCGGGGGCTTCCGTTGCCACAACGGGCAGGCCCCAGAGCGTCGGGCCGACGAGCGCTGATGGGTTCGCAAGGATGTAGCGGCCCAGCGTGTCCTTGAGCAGCTCAATTTTGGCCCAGTCGGTGAAATGCAGCACATGGCCCGTTGATGGGAATCGGGCCAACTGGGCCTGTAACATCGCCAGACGCAAATCATCAATGCCGTTTTGCATCGCCACTTCGAACGCCGCTTTATACTTCGACGCCTGCGGCATGATGCCCTCCAGGTGAGCACCGGTACCGTCACCGAACAGAATTTCCTGCTCTTCGACATATTTCAGGCCAAAGCGCAGTTCTGCATCCACCGTCGATTGCAGCTGCGCAAAGTCATCCAGGATCTGCTTGGACGCCTTGAACATGTGCGCCAGGGTGCGAACCGGTGTGATTTTTTCCGCGAACTGGATATCACTGTACGGTTTCGCCGTATTTTCAGGTACGGCGGCGGCTTTGTTGGTAAAGCCGGTTTGCTGCACCCAGTAAATGGTGCTGGAACCCGTTTTGCCTGGTGCGATCAGGTCGCGGATAAACAGACGTTGTTTCGGGGCGGTATCAATCCCCGGCAAGCGCTGCGGCGCCACAATCTGCCCGGGCACATCGGTAGAAATCAGTGCGGCATTTACCGGGATGCTGAGGCGTTGGTTACTTTGAATACCTGAAGCAAAATCCTTCAGGGCAGATGCAGAAATCACCTGCTGACCAACGGATTGAATAACCGCTGCAGCATGGCTTAATGGCATTTGCGCCACATGCTGCTCGAGCTCACCCAGCGCCGACTTCAAGGTTTTTTCTGCTGCCTTCATGGCATTCAGCTCGGTGGCCATTTTATCAACGGCGTCTTTTGTTTCTGCCGATAGCTCGCCGGATTTTTTGGCTTCTTTCAGCGCATCCTCAGCCTTGGCGTTAAATTTACTGGTCGCATCTTCGATAGAGGCGGTGACTTTTTTCAGGATTTCATTTACTTCAGACATAGTTTCTCCAGATTATTGGCATGCCGAAACCAGCCCATTTAATGCGGCGTCCAGTTTGGCTAAGGTTTCAGGGGTTGCTTCGGCAGCGCTCGGCGTACCTTTTTGATCGGTAACAGCGCCCGGCGTGTTACCCGTAAGGGCTTTCAAAAGTTTGCGGCGTTCTGACCGTGGGGTGTTAGCCTTGGCCAGTAAAGAATCCAGCTTGCGCAGAGCCGCTGCGGGTGAATCATCATCACTGGTGACGGAATCGGAAGAAAGCAGGCCGTCCGCCAATCCTTTTTCGATAGCATCACTGCCGCCAATATAGGTTTCGCCATCCATCATCTGCTTGATGGCATCGCTATCGAGACCGGAGCGAGCAGAATAAATATCCGCCATCGCGTTATCGAAGGGCTCCAGATATTCCACCATCGCGCCAAAATCATGGCGGTTGCCTATCGCCACTACCCAGCAGTTGTGGATCATCAGGAACGCCCCACGACCGATCTGAATGTCATCTCCAGCCATCGCAATGATTGAGGCTGCACTGGCGGCCAGCCCCAACACTTTCACGGTCACTTTTCCCTGGTGCTCACGCAGCAAGTTATAAATCGCCAGACCTTCGAACATATCGCCACCAGGCGAATTAATGTTTACGGTGACATCGGCACCATTCATTGACCGCAAAGCGCCCGCAATCCGCTTCGCTGTGACGCCTTCCCCCCAGTAGTCCTGCCCGATAACATCAAACACAGAAATCGTATTATCGTCAGAGGCTGCGGCTTTCAGGCCGCCATTCCAGCGATCGAGCGCTGAGGGTAAGGGTTCGCAGGTGACACCCGCGCAGGGGCGCCCCGCCGGCGCTGCCGGAAGTTGTTTTTTTGTCATGGGGAAGTTGCTCCTACGCCGCTTTTTTCAGCGGTGACTGGTCTTCAGGAATGTCAGGGAAAAGGTAGTTATGAAGCTTGGTAATACTGCTGGCTTGAGCGCCGAGGTTATTCTGTTTCAAATCCTCCAGCGGGGTCAGGTTAAGCTGCACGGTGTAAATATCTCCACCCGGTATTGGCGGCAGATTTTCAAGCCTGCGGACATCGTTGCGGCTCATCCAACCATTTTGCAGCGCGGTAGTGTAATACGCAGAGCGACCGACGCTATCAGCACGCAACAGGCCTTCAACCGAGAATTCAGCAAAATAATCCTCGTCACCATCCAATAGACAGCGTGCGATTTCCTGCTCGATGTTCACCAACAGTGGTCGCAAGGTATTGGTCAGGAATATCAGGTTCATTCCCTCAACGCTTGATGCCCAACTGCTCTGTTTCGTGACATGTCCCACCATAAATGGCGGAACCCGAAACCAGCGGCAAATCTCTTCGATACTGAAGGCGCGGCTTTCCAAAAGCTGTGCCGCCTCTGGATTCATCGTCACGTTTTGGTAGGAAAGTTCGTTTTCCAGCACCATCAACTTACCGGCGTTTTTAGAGCCGATAAACGATTGCAAGCTTTTACGCAGTCGCTCCCGCTGCTCTTTATTCAATGCCGTTTTTGACGATAAAAAACCGGTGCTTTGAAGGCCATTTTCGAAAATCTTGGCAGCGGCTTCATCCACGGCCATTGCAGCGCCGAACACATCGCGGCCAGAGCTCAAAGGCATCATGCCGCATACCCCATCCAGGCCAAAACCGCGAATATGCATCATACGGTCAACGGGGATCACTCGCTTGGCCCCGTTCTCGGTATACGTGTATTCAAGCTTGCCCGTCGGTAAGCGCTTAACCACCATGTTTTGCGGTAACAGCGGGTCCAGTGCCACCAGCTTGCGGCCAATCATTTTCTTTTCAACGAATGCGTTACCCCGCAAACAAATGCTGGCCACCACCAGCAACATGAACCGCGAGGGGGTCATTTCCAGATTGGGACGACGGCACAGCACCTGGTAAGCAGGATGATCCTGAGCAAGCTTGCGGGAGCCATCCGCCTCACGCATATACACTTTTAGCGGCAGTGTGGAGATCGACTCACTGAGCAGGCGAATACAGGCCCAGACAGACGAAAGCTGAATTGCCTTGTCGGCGGTTACCACCTTCCCGCTGCTACTGGTGCCAAACCATTCTTGCCAAAATGTCCCGGTGGTGAGACTGATCGGGACACCCAGCCAATTTAAAAGGGCGCTTTTAACGCGCCCCGGTTGTTTGTTTTTGTCCATCAGATACCCACTATGATCGGATCATCAAAAAAGCCTTCTAAATCGCCGTCGTCTTCCTGTATATCCTCGGCTGCGCCCACGGACATTGCCAACGCAACAACACCGTCTATACGCCCATTGCTGCGGCGCTTGCTGAACACCCGGTTTTCACTTTTATCAGACTCGGTCACGGCGTTGGCCGCATTCCAACGAAGGCAGGGATTAAACAGAATGGTGATTTTCTTATCGATAATGAGTTTTTCTAACAACTCGATAGAGTGTGGCATCCAGAGCCCAGACTCTTTAGATTTACCGAAACCCTGCCCGTGCGGCACAAGAGGAACGGTGATCCCTTCATCTATCAGCTCCGGCTCTAAATAGTCCATGTGGTAGCGGTCAAATGCGATGGACTGCATATCAAACAGCGCCGCCAGCTGGGCGATGCGTTTTGACACTGCGCCATAATCGATAACACTGCCGACGGGGGCGTGAACGTATTCCTCACGGACCCAGGAATCATAAGGAACACGGTCATTTCTGGCCCGGTCGAGCAACGTATCCTTCGGCGTCCAGAACTCAACGAATGCCGTTCTTATCTCCGGGAAATACAGGGAAAGCGCGGTTAAATCGCGTTTGCCGGATAAATCCAGACCGCCATAGCACATCTGGCCCTGCAGCTCGGCAATATCGAACGTCTTTTCACAGGCCATCCAAACATCACCGCCGATCCACGGATTCTCGGCATCGACCCATTCACAGAAGTTAAGGCGCCGCACCAGGCTCTCTTTGGACGGCATACCCCGCGCATCTTCCACCTGCTCGCGTAAATATTCAGGCTGAAATGTCTGCCCCATCGAGGGATTGGCTTTTGCCCAGCATGACTCATCCTTGAAAGGATCGTCGCCTTCATCCAGCGAACAGATAAACGCAAAGAAGGCATCGTTTTTTTTCTGGCCGGCGGCCAACTGCTTGCCGTACTGGTGATACTCATAACAGACGCTGGTTTTATCGTGGCCACTGTTCGTGATCATGAAAATCAGCGCCTGTCTCCGGCCTTTGGTACCGGCACGCATCATCTCGACGGCTTTGTTATCTTTGTGCTCATGCACCTCGTCAATCAGTGCGCAGTGGGGGCGCGGTCCAGACTGGCCATCATCGGAACTGATTGGCCGGAAGAAAGAGCCTGTCTGCAAAAACGCCAGGTTCCATTCTTTTCCTGCACCACCAGAAGGATCGATGCGCTGTGATAATGCTGGCGATTGGTTAACCATCGCTACCGCATCACGAAACAAAATCATCGCCTGGTCTTTTTTCGTCGCTGCCGCGTAGACTTCTGCACGAGGCTCTTTATCAGCCATCAGGCAATACAGCCCGATACCCGCTGAAAGGGGCGATTTTCCCGATCCTTTACCCGACTCGACATACGCCGTGCGAAAGCGGCGGGAGCCGTTCGCCCTTTTCCATCCAAAAATGGAGCCGACGACGAAAGCCTGCCAGGGTAGAAGAATGAAGGGCGCACCTTCATGCTCGCCGCCATTCAGCTTGAGCACTTTGGCGAAGAAGTCGATCACACGACTCACAGCTTCAACATCCCAGTGAAGGCCCCGGCTTTCCCCCTCAGCTAAATCATTAAGGTGACGCTGGCAGGCATTGCGTATGTCGGGACCGGCAATGGTCCTGCCCTCGGTGACATCCAGGGCATACTGCGTTGCCAGATCAGGTGCCGAAGAATTCGTCGAGCGGGTCCGTTTCTTTTTTTCCACCATTTACATTTACCTTTGACCTGGCCGCTGGCGTCAGACCAAATTCCACCAAATAACTTTTGAAGCGACGATCCGCATCCGCCAGCATGGATACTGCAGGGTTGGCCTTAATCAGAAATCCGCCCTCGGTTTGCACCGTATAGGTGCGGCCTTCATCAGTGATCGTATTTCTCAGTTGGAGGATATCGGCGTAAATGTCACAAAGCCGCTCGAGCGCGAAAGTATCTGCAACGGTCAAAATGCCCATGCCATCGAGAAGAACGGTCATCCGCCCCCAGGCTGTTTTCCCCCAGTCGGTGAGATGCGCCGGAGGGCTGGGAATTTCGCGGGCCGGCATCGGCTCTTTATCATTAAGTTTTCTTTTGCCCGGGTTACCCGTCACCAATTTTAATTTGGTCGGTTTCGGGCGACGACCGGCCATGGAAACCTCCCATAAGGCAAGAACAATTATTAATTACAAGTGAAATTAGTACGCATGAAATAATTAACTTTTAAGCGCAAAATCACTCCAGAAAAAAACTTTTCATTTCGCGGTTCTGCACACGAATGACTAGCGGCGGTCTTTAAAAGCGAGAGGGGTGAACTCTTACCCCGCCCCTCCCCATCGTGTTCAAAACCCGCTATCAGCGGCTCCAGTGCGACGCTGGGTCAAGCGGCAGGCCATCGGGCGTGCACCCTATTACCTTGCCTGTCTTCTCCATACGCTGCTTTGTGGAGTCATGGTGAGGTTTGCAGAGACCTTGCCAGTTCTTGCGGCTCCAGAATAGGTGCTGGGCCTTCTTCATTTCCTCTGGCGTCTTCGCTTCTTTCATTCGGTGCGGCTCTATGTGGTCGACCACAGTCGCCGCTTCAATACGGCCCATCTGCTGACACATGACGCACAGAGGATTGGCACGCAAGAAAACCAAGCGTTCAGCCTGCCACTTGCTGCCATACGGCTTCTTGTTGCTCATGAGTACCTCCAATAGAAAAACCAACAGCAAGGTCTAAGCAAAGAGCGCTAACTACCAGGCAATAAAAAACCCGCCGCAGCGGGTCCTGTTACCTTAGCTGGCCATCTACAGCCATCTAATAGGTTTACTTATTCTGCATCCATATATGCCTGGATAGCTTCGGCTAATGTCGCAACCTCTTGGGCTGCGTACTTCAAATCATTTTCGACCTTGTCACTTCTAATGCAAGCGGTTTGAGCCGCCGCAGAAGCTTTTGCAACTTCTAACGCTGCATTCATCGCAATAATTCTTTTGTGTTGTTCGTCAGATACTCTGTTATCTGTTGACTTGAAATAACCTTGCAACATAAAACCTCCTTATGTAATCGGAGATTTAAGATTACCCCTATGTTTTTCAAGATTAAAGGAATATCTATAGCATTATCGATGGCACTCATTGAATACCATCTGTAATGCTAATCAGAACTGCAGGAGCCTGAATCGTTGCAGCCACTATCCGAACTGTTGGTGCTGTAATCATTACTGTAATCAGCACCAACGAATACCGGGCTTAGTGGGTTGAGAGGGTTCAGTAGGTCACTGCCAGTTCCAGCAGCACTCTGTTCTTCCCTACGGCGGCGCTCTTCTTCCTGACGGCGACGGCGTTGCTCATAGAAATATCTGCTCATGGTTTCTTCCTTTCATCATCAAGCTGACGAATAGCCAGCAGTTGGTTGTTCGCCTTATCGATGGCAGCAAGCAACGGGTCAATCCACAATACCGCCTGGCAATAGGTCAGCGTGTTGGCGGCAGTGGTGCCAGCACTGGCTGTGTTAGCGTTGGCGGTATTGCCTGGCATTGCGCCGGAACGTAGACGGTTCGTGTAGTCGAGCAACCCACCAGCAATAACGGCAGGCACAGCCAAATCGCACGTAGGCTGATTCTTGAGGATTGTCCGGTATTCAATTTCTTTCCCCTGGGTGGCCACGTCGGTATTAATGCCGTACTGGCTCGCTGCGTTACTGATAGCGTTGGCGCGTTGAAACAGAAACGCCTGGGCGGCAATGGTAGCTGTCTGCAGGTTGTTATCGCTTTGAAGCTGCTCAACCTTCCCACCAGCCGTTACAGCGTTACCGTGGAAGTGAAACGCCAGCCATGCCAGCGTGATGAATATGACCAGCAGAGCAGCACCAATAGCTGCCGTTAATCGGTTCATTATTAGCCCCAGCTGCAGATTTCACGTTCAACCTCACGGCGGTTAATCAAACCCTTCCAGACCTTTCCACCAGCTTTATTCCATCGGCGCATTTCGTCACAAGCTCCCGAACTGTCACCAGCATTGAGTTTTTTCAGCAGTGTGGAAGATTCAAACGCTTTGACGCCGACGTTGTAGCTGAAGCTGATAAGTGCCGCTTTCTGATATTCACTGGCTGGCACCTTCACAGACCGGTCTACAGAACGGGCGAAAGGAATAAGGTCTTTATCCAGCATCACTTTGCATTCAGCTTTGCTGTAAGTTTTGCCGGGGATAATATCGGCACCCGTATGGCCATAGCAGACAGTCAGCACGCCAACTACATCGCGGTAAGGTCTGTATTCGACTCCTTCCAGTGAAGGAATAAGCACCGCAGCAATAGCCAACGCTCCACCACCGACAGCACCAATGATTTTCTTTCTTAGCTGTGGATTCATGGTTTCACTCACTCATCGCTTTATATGCAGCTTTTGCACGCTCTTTGTCATACCCGACGGCGGTCAGTTTATTAACCAGCTTGCGCTTGTAGTACCAATTCACACCGGCAGTAAACACAGCAACCAGTATCCCCACCAGCACGGCCCAATCCTGTAGGGTCATTGCTCCCGTCGCTGCCAGTAGTGACGCAACCCAATACGAAAGCTGTGAACTGTATTTATCCATCCTCATAACCTCCCCCTGCCGGGGCTGTGCCCGATCGTCGGGTGGTGGAAACAAAAAGCCCCGGCAAATGCCAGGGCGACTTAGTTACTCGGGAAGATTTCCCGCTGTGTTTGTTCGAATCTGTCTGGTTCCAACTCAACCCCCAACCCAATGCGGCCCAGCTTGATAGCCGCCTTAATCGTTGAGCCGGAACCCATGAAGAAGTCAGAAACGACATCACCTGGGCGACTGCTGGCACTGATGATGTGCTCCATCATTTCAGCGGGCTTTTCGCATGGATGTTTACCGGCGTAGAAAGCCACCGGCGAATAAGTCCAAACGTCGGTATAAGGCACCGCAGCAGTTACAGTGAAGGTACGCCGCAATGATTTATATTCCTGGCACAAGTCCAGATATTCGCGGTTGAGAGTTTTGTATTCCCTTACCAGCTCATGATGGGGGCGATTCAACCCACCAGCCTGATGCTTCTCATTGGCTATGCGGTCAAATAGTGCCTGAAGCTTGTGATATTGCTCTTCGCTCGGTAGCTGCCACTGACTCTCACTAAACCAATGGCTGGCCATCTGCTTACCGGTAGCCGCGTTAATCTCTTTGGATGTAACACCAAGAGACTGCCGGGCGGATTTGAAGTATTTGATGAGAGGCTTGAATACGTTTTGCTTCAGCTCGGTGCATTTGACCGCGTAGCCATCCACCTTCTGTTGTATCGGCCCTGCATAATGACCGGCGAAAATGATCCGCTCGGTAGAAGGGAAAAATGCGCGTAGCCCTTCTTTATGCTGACGTCTCCATGCACCTGACGGTTTCGCCCAAACGATATGGCTCAGTACGTCGAACCTCTGGCGAACTAACAGCTCAGTATCAGACGCCAACCGGCTACCGCAGAACATGTAAAGACTGCCGTTAGGCTTGAGCACCCGCCAGAACTCCACCAGCAATGAATCCAGCCAGGCTAAATATTCTGCCTCGGTCTTCCATTGGTTATCCCAGTCGCAAGACTTCACCCGGAAATAAGGCGGGTCAGTGGCAATCAGGTCGATGCAGTCATCAGGCAGGGTTTTGATGTATTCGAGTGTGTCAGCGTTGACAAGACTTGTGCTGGATATCATAAGCGCCCTTGTTTGATAGGCTCGTCCTGCTGTTAGCAGCACGGGCAAAGGTTCGCTTGTGACCATTGGCATGAGCAACTGGTGGACAGGGTGTTACCTCACCCTTCCGCCGCCCACTTCACAAACATTAAGGCGAAGCACCATCCACCAGATACCGACTCAACCCCTCAGCTGGGGCACCTGTTAATTTTGGATGGCACTTCGCTTTAACTTTTTCATAAAAAAGGCCACCCGAAGGTAGCCTGATTGTCTATCTATAAAATTTTAAATTTCTTGGTAAACCGGTTGGAAAGCTTCGCACCACTGCCGCAAGGTCGATGCTCTTCTCTTCATGGTCGTAGTGCTCAAAGACAAGCACTTTTCCATTAGGAATGTTTCAGCAGTTTCAGCCTGAACACCTTTGAGGTTTTTGGCGTTACTCCACCTGATCCAAGCCCACCCGCAATGGCTTGCTTCAAAACTTCTTGCCGCTATTTTGAGTCTTGATTCACTAGAAGACTCAGCTAGCTGTTGGCCTAAGGCAGCAATGGAACCATTTGAATTCAAGAAACCCAGGATTTTTGCGGCATGAATGTAATAAAGAATATGACGTTCATCTAGCCCGGTTGATTCAAGATTCAAATATTCATCTTTATATTTAAGCTCTACAATTTTAAAAACCTGCTCAATAATATTTGCTTGTGGAACTTGATAACCACCTACGAACTCACTTGCAAGTTTAGCCAATCCATTAATATATATTAACGCATTAGGTTTACTGAGTACAAAAATCAAATCGTCCGTACTATTGCTTTTCAACTCCATTGTCGTGCTTGTTTCGATTACACTCTGAAACAACGCTTCGATCATATGCACATCTATATTATTATTTTTTATGTAAGGGATAATATCCCTTTTATACAAGATGAGATCGTTAAGCCCTTTGAAGAGTGGTTCGAAATGCTCGAGCTTTTCAGCTTGAAAGGATAGTGCGAATGAGCCAGGCCTTCCAGATATAGGCGTCATCACATCTACTTTTCCAGCAGCTTCTAATATTGAGTTATATAAATCATTAAATTTTTCGAATACTTTAGATACACCATTAAGTACTAAAGGCTCTTTATTGCTTTTAGCACTTCTTTCTATATGAATCTCATGGGTCGAAAACTGCACCTCTGCGCCCAACTTACCAGTATCTAGAACTGGGGTTACCCCACTGATGAAGAGTCCCGGTTTAGGAAGCTTTATCGTTGTCGCTATACTTTGAGACTCTCTCGGAAGAAACTCCGTCTCCTCCGAATCATCATACGGAATGTTTACTTGGTAATAAGAGCGCTGCTCTTGATAAGACAGCACCGCATGAATATCTATTCTCTTACGCTCTAGATGCTCTAGTCTGTCTTTGGATATTGGGATCAAAAACCATTTATCATAGTCATCATCATCCCCAATCCAATAGACAACAAAAAGCCCTCCAACTTCGTTGGATACGGAAAAAAACCGAGGCTCTTCGAAAAATTCATATATGTTTTTTATATATAAAGAACCAAATCGCGTGTCGGACAAGAATAAGTTACTCATTTATTCAGCCCTCTAGTACATGAAAAAACCTCATGTATCTGAGAATTCAATTTTATCCATAAAGTATGATGAAAAGGATCGGAAAAGGTCTTCATCATTTTTCCATTTTCTGCGCATACTGTGCCTTTTGCAACATACCTCTGACCAGTCCCCTCAGGGAACTTATCAAACGCATTAACTACTGCGCTTTCTTCTGTATAGACAGAAACACCGTAGCAACATTTTAGTTCAAATCCGCTGAATTTTTTCAGTCTATTAGGTTTCTCTTTATACATGCTTAAGAAGCACCCCTGCAGTGGTGGGTTGCTCTTCACAATACGAAAGAACTCGCCTTCAGCATCCTTTGCTTCTTTTGGCGGAACATGCTGAGGGAAATAATTAGGATATTCATTATTCACCTGCGAAACATTTTCTTCTTTTTTAACTGTCATATTCTTCGCTCTTCAAACCATTCAAACTGCCAAGTTCAACGTGAGCTTAAAATTACCGTCCGTTGGCATCGTAGCTGAATATAACAGACACTTTCGAACCAAGACATACTGTAAATTAACACAGACACACTGAAAAATTACCATTTTTGGTCAAATACCAGTATGTAGTTGTTATCGTTCATTTCTGACACAACATATCGAAGATCATTAATTATCTAAAAATGAAAAACCCGCTCAATGGCGGGTCATTCTGTTGCATCGCTTGATGGTACAGCTTCGCGAAAGCATACCTGTATTATGCATTTTCTTTGGCTATTTTCAAGTTATTTTTGCAAGATTCTTCATTTTCGATGCAGATAGCCGCACGAACGGCGAAGAACACCGAAGAATTGAATATTTCAACGCACCAGCGCACCCTGTCATCCACCTGGTCGCGTGTCAGCCACGGGGCGTAATGATTTTGCATATAGCGACCAAGTACCGACACAGTGTTGTTGCGGCCCGTGTAGAACAACTTGCCTATCACATAGACCGGGTTGTCATGCTTCATCGAGGCCAGCACCGCTTTTTCCATGAAGTCGCATTCCTCCCCTGCATCAGCAGCCACCAGCATTGATTCCAGAGAGCGTTGAGGCCAGAGGATGGTGGTTGCCTTCTTCAACTGCTCTTCACCGCGATAGCCGAGTTTGCGCAGGTCTACCATCACCTTCACAATCCGCGCCGCGCTTTCATCGTCCCACTGCTCAGGCATGATTTGCCCCCATACACCGCCGCCACCGCTGCACTTCAATTTCCCGTCGGTATTGCCGCCGTACATATCGCCCCAGGCATTCAATAAGGAGGTGATCCACAATGTTTGTAGGCGGGTCAGTCGTTTGAATTTACCCAGGTATTGTTTCCGCGTAACCCTGGAAACAGTTGTCCATGAGTTATGCGTTAACGCTCTTTTCTGTTGGGGGGTCATCATGCTGCCTTCTCCTGCTTCAATGCCTTGCGCTTGGCTTTATATGTGTCGCGGATACGTTCGTAGTCACTGCGGGTTAACTTGCCAACCTTCGGCGGTGGGCCTATCAGCCGGTCAAATCTCGCCTGACCTATCTTGGCTATCAGGTTAGGCCGGTATTCACTCAGGTTCGCTGATTTGAAGTTGTTACAGACCGAGCACTGCTTATGGCAATTATCTTCATCAAAGCGCAGCTCTCGATTGCTCCCCACTGTGCGGTAATGCCCGGCGTGATATTGGCCTTCGTGGTGGCGGCCACAGCTGATGCATGGCTGGTCGGCGTCACGTTCACGGATGTAGGCGTTAAATTCGGTCTGTGCCAGGTTGATGAAATACTGCAACGGCTTAACGGCAAGCTTGCGAATCTTCAACTTGGCTTTGCGTTCCCTTTCAGCCTGACGCTTACGTGCGTCACGCTGGTATGCCATAGCACAGAGAGGGCCGCAGACTTTCTGCAGGTACTTCTCCGGCGTGAATGTCGTTCCACACTGAGCGCAAACTTTGTCCTTGTACTGCTTGGGCTTAGTTGGCTTTTTCATTTTTTCCCTCACGGTGGAATATCCACTCGTAGACTTCTGAGCCGTTAAGCAGCAGATCGTTGAAGTCGCCGGATTTAGGCCAGCGGACTGAGACTTGTTGGAGATCGTTTTTTGCCAAGAGATTGGCACGAGCACATTCAAAGGCGGCGGCATGGCCCGTAGCAGATGCGTCAGCGTCGGCGAAGATGATCAGGCGCTGTACGCCACGGGGTACGCGGAACTTTTTCATGAAAGTGGCGTTCAGCGTCGCCCAGGTGTTGCACTGGGTTATTTGGTGGCAGGAAAGCGCGGTCTCTATACCTTCTGCGATACCTAACGTTGCAGACGGTGGAAACATACGAATGGCAACAGAGGTGGCGTGTTCAAGGTAGCTGTCCTCTTGCAGTCGCATCATTTTCTTCGGTGCGCCAGCAACGGTGGCTTTCTGGTCGCCGTCCAACAGGGTGCGGTGCAAGTAGCACAGTTCGCCCTTGTCGTCCGTTGCCAATGCATAGATAGACTGGTATTCGCCACCGGCAGCGCGTTGACGATCGCAATAACGCACGTTCTCGATCGGCAGGCTGGTGATGCCACGTTGCTTTAGATAGCGGTCAGCGCCGGTACCGCGTAACCCTGTTAACCCTGCAAACTTGCAACTGACGCGTTGCCGTTGGGAGGCTATACCAGAAGAAGGGCCACCAGCCTGATAGCTCTCTTCCGGTGAATATGTGCGCCCCACCAGCTTATCGACCTCTGACGCAAGCGTTTTGAAATCCTTCCCTGTAGCGCCGGTTAACAACGCCCAGCCGTCACCTGCACCGCATGAGCAAATGTACGAACCTGTGCCGTTCTTGTCGTCGCAACGGAACTTGCCCTTACGCCCACACAGCGGGCATTCCCCTTTAAAATGTTTTTTGCCGGTAATCGGTGGTAAGCCGTAGAAGTCGAATATTTTTGACCAGTGACCTATAGCTGCCTGTTTGGTATTCATGCGGCTTTCCCCTGCTTAGATTTTGCGTAGGCAATCTGTGTTGATTTAATGAAGTTGCTCACCACCGGCGTGATAGCCATTGGCGTTCTGTGCAGCCCGTTGGGCCATGTGTCGAATTTTTTGCGGTAGACGTGCGAGCACCAGCCATCGCTAACAGGTTTGCCCTGTGCGCTGCGGGTGCGTTGGTAATAGAGAATTTGACTCCACCAGGCTTGTTTCACCTCTTTAGTGATCAGCTCCTTGGTCTGCTTAACTTTCTTGAGGCTACGGGTTTTGTCAGTGTCGATGTCTTCACCAGCGATCGGCTTGAAACCACATTTCGGGCAGATGTAAATGCCGACCGGTTTCACGTAATGACATTGGGTACATTCTTTCGGCAGGCGTTCCGGCTGTTCGGTTCTTACTACGCGGGCCGGGGCATCTTCCATACCATCCGAGGTGGCTGGCAGGTAGTCATATTCGATATCGTCGGGGTAGCCCATCTGATGGACGGTGCCGGTATGATCGAAGATGATGCAATGATCTTTCCCTGGTGCAGGTCGAAGGCCACGGCCCAGTATCTGTATCCAGCGGATTTCTGATTTAGTCGGCCGGGCAAAAATGATGCAGCGGACGTCACTGTCAAAGCCAGCCACCAGCACCCCAACGTTGATGATGATCTTAGTGATGCCCTGTTCAAAGCGGCTGATCGTCAGTTGGCGCTCTTCATGGGGTGTTGATGCCGTCATAACTTCAACCATTACACCTGCCCGGCTGAATTCAACGGTCACGTAATTGGCGTGGGCCACGTTGACGCAGAAACAGATCGTCGGGCGGTCTTCGCCGTTCTCCAGCCAGTTCTTGACGATATCGCCCACCAACGTCGGGTCACTCATGACCTCGCCGGATTGCGTTTCGTTATAGTCCCTGCCATAGCCTGCTTGTACCGACGTTTTCACATCGCTCATGTCAGGGTGTGACGGTGCGTAAAATTCGTATTTGCTGAGTGCGCCAATTGCGATCAGCTCTTTCATCGTGGTCGGCTTGATCAGCTTCTGGTAATACGTCCCCAGCCAAGCCGAAAACGGGGTACCCGATAAGCCGATAACCTTCACGTCGGTGTTGGTCGTCAGGTGGTCGATAATTTCCAGAATCTTTTTGCGCTTCAGGTGGGCTTCATCAATGATCAGCAGATCGATGTTTTCCGGGAAGTCACGACGGATAAGCGTATCGGCAGAGGCAATTTGAATAAGGCGGCTCGGGTCATAGGCCGGGTGGTCACGCCAGATATAACCAATCTCTTCTGCTGGCAAGCCGTATTCAATAAAGCGGTTAGCAGTCTGGTCAAGCAGGACGGTATACGGGGCCACAAACATTATGCGCATGTTGCGACTGATGAACCCGCTGGCGATAAGCGCAGCGATTGCCGTTTTGCCGAACCCTACCGGCGCATACATCATGAATGAGTCGTGTTGCTTCCATGCCGAGCGCAGCATATTCAGTGCAACAATCTGTTTTTCGCGTGGCTGGATGGTAAGCATCATCGTTTCATTCCTCGTTTTATCGTCTAGCCGTCTAAATTTCCGTTTGGCGCTTTTTAACAACTCGATCCCTTAAAGATCTTCCCTCTGGTAAAGCCTGTTCCTGCCCCCACACCCCAACCCGATCACCCCCCTTTCCCCCCTCTTACCCTTCCCCTCTCCCCCGTTTAAAAAAAAACCGTTAAAAATTTTCATGCCACTTTCCCGTTCTGCCCCACCAGCGGTGGCGCTGTTGTTAATCCCTGACCTGCCCGTGAATACCGTTCGACGTAGGTTCTGAGCCGTGTATTCGCTGCCCTGCGGCCCGCGTTGTCTTGCTGGTATGAAACCTCTGCGAGGTCAAATGCAGCCTGGTAAGCCTCCGCGTATGCGAGCGCAATCTTTCCGCGTTGCGCAGGCGGTAACATGCCAAGCTGTTCTTGAATCCATAAGGCATCCTCACGGCAAAACACCGTGGGCATGACGGTTCGAACAAACGTTGCAGACTGCATACGCTTACCTCACGGGTTTAGGTTCCTCTGCGGGGCAGAACACGCTGTAAAGCAAGATGACGTGCTCCTGGAACGTTGCCATCAGGCGGTGGGTGTTCTCGTCCAGCGCCTGACGTTCAACGTCGTCAATCTCGCCGTCTTCAGTGAATTTGCGGACTAATTCGGAGTGCTTGCCGATGTACTCGATAGCTTCCATCAGCTTGCTGTTGATATCGTCGCGATCGACGTCTTCCACCTTCGGCAGAGGTACGTTCACGCTGTGCGATTGACGGGATACAGCGTCGGCAAAGTGGGTATTTCCACCAGCACGCTGCAACACCATGAACCAGCCAATCGGAAAAATTTGATTGCTGTTTGGGCGAAGACGGTTAAACAGCGCGTCCTCAGTAACTCCAAGCCAGTTAGCTGCCTCTGCATAACCGCCAGGCAGACCAGTGATAATTTTACGGGCGGCACTGATCACCCATTCAGGCTGTTTCTCTGCCTGCCAATCCGGCGCTTTTTGCTGTGACACAGTTGTATTCCTCGGGCTGTGGTTACATCGTGCAGACCTTTAGGCCATACTTCGATACATCAGGTGTTAGGCGGCTTTCTCTTTCAGAACTGCAAACACCAAAACTTCTTTTGAAACAGGCTCAATGCCTGAAAATTTACGGGTAGCCTTCTCAATTCTCTCGGCCATATCGGGAGAGGCACGTCGATTGCTATAAGCGATCTGGTCCAGGTACCCGGTAGAGGTTCGAGAGAGCTGAGCAAGACTTTTCCAGTCGGCTTTTGAAGCTGACTGCCTCCAGCGGAGTAAATCGTTGCTCATTAAAATTTACCTTCGTGGTTAAAGATAAAGTGAGTTTATCTTTGTGATAAATTTTATGCAAGACGAATTTATCATTGCGCATATTTATCATTTTGCTAATAGATGGGAACATCTAGGAATGGAAACTAAAGACATACGCCGCAATAACTTGCGCGACCTGATGGACAGCTACGTTCAGGCAGGTAAAACGAAGGCCGAGTTTGCAGAGATGGCAGGATTGCCACCAGCACAGCTAAGCCAGCTAACAAGCAGAACACCGGCACGCAATGTCGGTGATATCGTTGCGCGTAGAATAGAGAAGAGTTTGTCATTACGTCATGGGTGGCTTGACGTGCCGCATGATGTTACAGAGGCACCACACAACAAAGAATCAGGGCAGGTACCCTCCCCGACTAATAATTACAGCTTAAATACTGTCGGAAACAATTATACTGATCATCCATACAGGATAGAGCTGTTGGATTCGGAACATAGTTGTGGGGGCGGCCATATGAATAATGATTATCCTGATATAGTTCAGTCCATTGAGATTGATCCTGAATACGCAAAGAGGATGTTTGGCGGCAGGCCTGCAGAGTCATTGAAGATATCAACTGCATCAGGTGACAGTATGAAAGGGACTATATCGCCAGGTGAACTGGTAGTTATCGATGTTACGGTCCATTCTTTCAAAAGTGATGGGATTTATGCGTTTACGTACGGCGCTGCATCTCATATCAAGAGACTACAGATGGTCAAAGATAAGCTGGTAGTTATCAGCGACAACACCTCTTATGAAAAATGGGAAATTGATCGTAGCAATGAAGATCAGTTCCGCATAGAGGGTTTTATCGTTGGCAAATGGCTTATGGAATATTCCCGTTTAGGCTAAAGCGTTCCCCTACCCCCATCCTCCACATCAAAAATGCCAGCTTTTAGCTGGTTTTTTTTCGTCCACGTCAAAATTGATAAATTAATTTATCATTTAATATCAAAAAGTTAATCTAAAATCCCTTCTAGCCCACTATTTATTTATCATTTTGGTATTTACCATTATTTATCTTTGAGATAAATTAACTCCCATCAACACCGCAACGCCACCAGCAAACCACCGCCACAAACGTTACGGGAAGGGCAGGAAGCCAACAGGAACACGCATCAGGTGAGCGACGTAATCACCCACAGACCCCGAGAGGGACCGACCTGTTACGTTCTTTAAGGAAAGAGTGGATTTACCCTGCCGCTGCCAATACGGGGCGGTAGGCATAAGACCACTGAGAAGGAATTTGTATAACCCATGAAAATTATCTTAACCAACCGTATTCGACGCAGGGCACGTCGGGAAATGCGTGCTCAACGTCGCAGAGCTTTCAAGGCTTTCGGTCATTGTAATCAAGCCAGCCTACTGAATAGCTATGCCCGCTGGTATTTCTAACCTAACCGCGCCCTTCGGGGCGCAACAGCAGGACTCACCATGCAGATCATCTTAACCAAGCGTGAGCGCCGCAAAGCACGCCGGGAATTCCGAACCTTTCGCCGCGTTGCCATCCGAAAATTCGGTAATTGTGATGTTACCAGCTACCTGAACCGCCTTGTGCGCTGGTACTTCTGAATTAAATAGCCCCGGCTGCAGACGCCAATCTTTGCCGGGGCCTGACCAGTAGAACGGAGATTCAACATGATCAACCACAATGTTAACACAATCGTTGTAGACGTTATGCGCGTCGCTCCATCCGTGCAGGCCGTTCGCCTCACCTTCTTTGCCCGTCTGCGCAAAATCCTCTGCCAGAAAGGCCACCCGCTCTAATAGCTTTGCTGTATGTAGTCTTTGGCGACCAGACCGAACTTCAACCCATGAGAGGTGAAGATAATGTTCATAGGCTGGTCGCCCTTTTTCATAGAGAAAAGAACTTAGGCATCTACTAACCGTGGAGGGCGTCACCCGGCCTGAGTTCTTCTCTGTATGTGACGAGGAGAAATATCGTGTCTGAAATTAAAAGCACCCCATTTAGCCAACAACTGGCTTATATCAACCGTGGCGCACTCGACGCCGAACTTACCGAAGCGCTCGCCGAGGTAATTAAACAAGTCCGCGAAACTGGCAAGAAAGGCGCTATTACTCTGACGCTTAATTGTCAAATGTTGAACACTCGCGACGAAAACACAATGAAGATCACCCCAAACGTCAAGAAATCAATTCCTGAACTTGATCGGGCCGACACCATTATGTTCTCAACCGCTGATGGTGACTTAATGCGTGATGATCCATCGCAAGTGCAGATGGATTTGAAAGTGATTGATACCAAGCCTGCCACTGCGCCTATTAAATTAGCGCAAAACAACTAACCCTCGAAACCACCCATAACTGGAAAGGATATTTAATGGACATTACCAACAACAATAATGAAACAGTTAAGCAGATTGCCGAATTGGCAGTAGCAAACAGCTTAATTAAGACTGATATTCCGTATGCTATCGTTCCGGACAGTCACTCGGTAAAATCCCTGAAAGACTTTATCGTTGATGAAACACAAGTTAAACAGGCCGTAACCGTTATCTCGCCTTCTTCTCTGATCGGTTATGTTTCCCGTTTCAAAGACGAGCGCAGTGTTATCTTCGCAGATACTGAAAAAACACGTTTTTGTGCAGTATTGGATTATCACTTGGACGGAAAAACTCCTTTCAAAAATACGCACGTCGTAACGTATGACTGCCCACTGTCCGATGAGTGGAAGGCGTTTTCTCGTTTTGACGCTGAAAAAATGGATCAGGTGACGTTTGCAGAATTTATTGAGCAGTATATTAACTGTATTGCGCCAGCCTCTGATTCAAACCTCACATCAGGGAACGCACTTTTAGAAATGGTGCTGGCCTTCCAGGAAACACGCACATCTGAATTTAAAGCGGTCACTCGTCTGAATGATGGCACCTATCAAATGGCTTTCAGTAACGAAAAAACTGGCAGCGGCAACACGCAACTGCCGGAAAGAATCGCTCTGGCCATTTCACCATTCCATAACGGTACGCCATATCAGATTGATGCTCGCATTCGCTACCGTCTCCGCGAAGGGAAGCTGGCTCTCTGGTATGAGCTGATCGACCCGAAAAAAATCATTGAGCATGCGTACAACGAAATTCTGGTCGACCTGCAAAACCAACTGCCGGACGTACCTCTTTTCGAAGGCCGCATTTAACCCTGATTAAATCCCAATAAAGTGAAGCCTTATGCGCCGCCGTGTGTGGCGCATAGTGAAGCATTTTCACCCCTCAGAATGGAACGATAAATTATGGCAACTTTAAGTCAGCGCTATGCAGCGCGTGAAAGTATTGGCTCTGATATTTCCACACGCAAAACCTTCCTGGTGCCTCTAAATGAAATTTATGCAGAAGAAGGCTATAACGTTCGCGAATTAAATCAGGCGCACGTTGAAGAGTTTAGGGACGCATTTATTGCCGGTGAGTTTATTCCCCCTCTTGCTGTTGAGATAACAGAACAGGGTGTGAAAGTGATCGACGGTCACCACCGTTACCACGGTGCGTTGCTAGCGTCTGCCGCCGGTCATGAAGTGTTGCGCCTTGAGTGTAAGGATTTCGTCGGCACTGAGGCCGATAAAATCGCATTCATGGTCACCAGTTCACAAGGGCTGGCACTTTCCCCAATCGAACGGGGCGCAGCTTACCAGCGGCTTGTGAATCAGGGCTGGACCAACGCAGAGATCGCCAAAAAGGTTAAGCGGTCTGAGTCTGACATTCTCCAGCACCTTCAACTGCAGGAGTGCACCCCCTACGTTAAAAGCCTAGTTCGGGCCGGTACAATGAATTATGCCCTGGCAATCAGCATTAACCGCGAGCACGGCGTTTATGCTGACAAAGAAGCCGCTAGATTAATGAAAAAAGCAGAGGATGCTGGTAAGACGAAAGTCACTAAGAGCATCGCCCAGCCGCAATTCAGCGCCAAAAAAGCCCGCAGGATGCTGGAGCTGCTCTTTGACGCCGTTCCCATTGTTAATGGTGATAGCGACATGCTTATGCTTTCCAAAGGCAGCAAAGACGAGGTGATGCAGATAATCAGTGATTATCGCAATGAAGCCCACCAGCAATGAGCGTCAATTTGAACAACGCGCCTTCGTGGATAACCGCCAAGGCACTGGAAATATTAAAGCAGTTCAGTGCCTGTCAAATATTCCCCAGAAAAACCCACGGTAAAAAATACTTCACCTTCCGGGTTAATAAGCGGTGGCGGTTACTTTCAAAAGATGACGGCCAGAATTGGCAGTTGCTTACCCACAATGATTACAACTCCGTGATCGATACCTAACTCCAAGGACGAGCAATGGATAACTTGAAGGCTACAGCCGACTACTGGCGCAAAGTGAAATCCGGCGAACTACCGGCACCAAGCCCTAATGACATCGACTTCACAATCTGGACTGCCGAAGCTGCAATAAGGCGTATCGCCGAGCTGGAAGCAAAGCTGGCTACGCCCGTGCGGTTGCCTGATTCACGGCAGTGCGTCTCTGGTGACCGCTATCAATGGTCTGACGGGGTTCATAACTACCGACAGGACACTATCGTCACGTTGCGCGAGCAGGGTTTCACTGTGGGGGATGAGTAGATGGAAACTGCTGACTATCTGTATGACGTGCTTATCCCGGCAGCGTCAGAATTCAATAAGATGCTGACAGCTCGCAGGCGGAGATTTATGGCCATTCGCAACGGTAAATCATGCCGAGCAAAATTCTTCTCCAAGGCCGCTGAAAAGGATTGGGTCAGGCTCTGTGCTGAGCGCGGACTTAAAAACGATACGAAGCTGGAGTATTGACCATGCCACAGACACTAACGCCTGAGCGCCTGCGCGAAATCGCAGAACGGAGATCGCCAAGCCTACGCTGGGGTGAGGCTGAACAAATCGCTAAAGTATAAAGTCAGTTCGGCTCACAAGTTAAGTTCAAATCCATATTACATAAGCCTCCCGGTTGATATACTTAAAACCAGTCAGGGTCAACTACGGTGGAGGTAATATGTCAATAAGTGATGTGCATGATGCGCAAGAACTATGGTCTATGGGCATCTTAATGAGAACAGGTGTTTTCACAAACTGTAGAATACATGAAGATGCAGTTTTTGATGGTGGAAATGATGTAGATGCAGCCTATAAATATGCAAACGCTATATTTACTAATAACTCAGATGACACCCCTTTTGAAGACCGTACAGAAATGACTGATTCCATTAAATCAGTATTTGAGGAATACTGCGGGTGTGATAGTTGTCCATCTTGCGAAAGCAACTTCTAATTATTCCATTTATAAGTCGCATGTTTAAAATTACCCGCCAAGTGCGGGTTTTTTATTGTCTGGAGAAAATATGCAACACTTGATGCTTGATATTGAAACTATGGGTAAAAAGCCCAATGCTCCTATCGTGGCCATCGGGGCCGTATTATTTGTTCCGCGTACCGGCGAACTGGGCGAATCATTCTATACTGCCGTTGACCTGCAAAGCGCCATGGCCGGTAAGGCGACACCTGACGCCGATACAATTATTTGGTGGATGAAGCAAAGCAGTGAAGCCCGCGCAGCTATCTGCGTTGACGGTGCGCCGTCGTTGCTGTCTGCGTTGTATGACCTGAATAAGTTTATCCGGGCCAATGTCGCCAATCCTCGTAGTCTGCGCGTATGGGGGAACGGCGTTGTATTCGATAACATTATCCTGCGTGAGTCTTACCAGCGTGAATGCGTTCCGTTACCGTGGGAATGGTACAACGACAGGGACGTGCGCACTATCGTCGAGCTTGGCCGCGAGGTTGGCTTTGATCCTAAGCGTGATATGCCGTTTGACGGCGAGCGTCACAACGCCTTAGCCGATGCTATCCACCAGGCGAAGTATGTTTCCGCAATTTATCAGCGCCTATTTGCAGGCCACCAGCAAGATTAAATCAAGGGGGGTTCATGAATAATAATAAAGAAGGTTCAGAACTGGATTTGCTAACCCCAGAAGAGGTATGCAAACTTATTGGAGGGGTTACTACTAAAACTTTGAGGGATTGGAACAATAATCACCGTCACCGGCAGATTTTAGCGCCCATTCGGTTTACACATAAAGTAGTCCGATATGAGCGCAAAAATGTTTTGGCATTTATCGCTAAATGCAGAAGTGTTTATTAACGTGTATTAGCTCAGACTTGACCTGACAGTTCTCTCGATAGGCACACTATCAAATCGGGCAGTCGGCATTGGGCGAGACGCGAACATTCAAATCTGGAAAAGATATAAGATCGCATCTAGGCCATTTCCAACAACTCTGTATATGAATTAACGGTGGGCAGATCAGTAGGTATCATCTGGTAAACCACGGTCTAGTCGAGCCTTGATATATTGATGTCGTGCGACTTGTTTCTCTGCTGGTGACATTGCCTTGAATTCTGAAATCTGGTTAATCTCTTTCCAGTTTTTGATAGGTCTATAGAATCCGTCGATTTCGTTAGGCCAACCATCCTCATCTGCGTTGCCATAATACGTGCTGTAATGGCTACCATCGTTATAGATAATCTTACCTCCATTAGCAGGCTTGAAAACAATGATAGCGCTCACACCATCCTGATTTTTGAATGAGTAAAGCTTAGTATCGTATTTCTGTAATGTAAGCTTGTATTTATAAGTCTCATCACTCTTATAGACGTAATACCAGTTAATGCCATAAGCAATAGCAGCAAACGCCACAGCAAGTACTACGATACTGATAACAAGCCATTTAGCAAACTTCTTGCCTTTAACAAGCACATTGGAGAGCGGTAGGCTATTAGCCTTTTTGTATTCGTCCTCTGTTTTTTTCCAGAAGTCATTTTCATCTTTCATCTAAGGTACGATCTCATATCACGCTGGTAAGATGGATTGCCTACTCCTCATTGAATAATACATCATAGATGTTAGCAACGTCCACTTCTGGCACAGAGCTATCTGTCATATTAGGTGTGTCAGTTCAAGTCTGAGCGAATTCAATTAACGTTTCTTTCTTAACAATGCGACCTGTGCGAGTATGCTGGTCTCATGGGCTTCAAATGCCAGCCGCTTTAATGCCATTTCTTCGTTTAAAATCTCATCCGAGAAATCATAGAATTCCCCCATCGGGTCTGATTCCTTGTCAGAGTGATGCATGCAAAGAATGCTAATTTCTTTCGAGTCACTGCGAGAATGCCCTTTGTTACGCATAGCAGCAATGATATTGCTCTTGAGGAATTTACGGCACATTGTATTAAATGCACCTTCCTTTCCCTTCACAGTGCCATCGTGTCTAACACCCTTCACGGCGTTCTCTGGACTGTATGTTTTGATAAGCTTGTCCAGAGAACGTTTGGCAAATGGTTTCGCCGGGTCACGTGGCTGAAGGAATACATACTCCTTATTGCACCCTTCTACCGAGTCTCGCCATTTCTTCTGTTCCTCCAGAATTTGTCTGATGCCAGGCGTGATCGGGAGGCGGAATTCCTTCTGCGTTTTCATCGCCCCTCGCATACCAAGCACACCAGCTGGATAGACAATCTCACCTAAAATTTCGTTTATAAAACTCCATCGCAAATTACTAACGTTGATCGGGCGTACCCCAGTTAGAATCATGTACCTCATAGCATTTTTTTGATGCACTGAGCTGGCGGCGGCTATGTTCAACCATAGACCGGCGATCGACTCAATATCAGTATATAGACGGGTCGGCGTCGGCTTCTGAACACGTGAAGATATATAATCGCTTGGCAGACTTGCGGCAACGTTACGGCCATTGCAGTAACGAGGTGCACCGAACTTCCAGAAACGCCGAAGTTCTGCCGACAACTCCAGCGCCTGGTTATTGGACTTTGTTTCAATCCAAAGGTCGAGAACCTCAAGCAGCCGGTTGTACGTTATATCGCTAAAAACTTCACGCTCACCAAATGCGGCGGCGATCTGCTTTGTCCTGGTGCAGTAAGTTTTATAACTATCCTCACCCAGCTTTTGACGCTCAACCTTCGCCTGTAAGTCCCCTTCATACTCTTTGATGGCCATCTGAACTGACTCAGCCTTCAAGCCATTATCCGCAATATCCTTCGCCTTTTCTCTGGCAATCTGAATAGCTAACTCCGGCCATTCCCCTAACTTTTTACCCTTCAATCCCATCTTCTTTGGAAACTCAGCATAGAACGTAACCTTCCCTGCTTTACTAAAATCTATGCGAAGGTAGCTGTCCTTTTCGTACTTGGATCGCCGGGCCTGTCCGACCTGCGCCAAAATGATTTTGGCAGCAGTAACACAGACCCTTATGTGTGAGCTTGCGTAGGGTGGCTTGCAGTCTTCCCAACGGGCTGATGCGGCTAAGAACTCATCATTATTGGGGTTATCCTGCTTCTGTGTTACAGTGCGCGGCATTGATATTTCCTTGTATCAGAGGCCACCAGCTTGAAGCTCACACATGAGGTTATATCTGGAGGCTAAAAAGGGCATGTGTTGCCATTCTGTGTTGCTGAACATGGTTTTTCAATGTTTGAAACACTGTATAAATATACACATAGTGCGGAATCGTGCGCAATAGGAAATGCAGATAACTGCATGATTTAAATAGAATAAAAGCGTAAGTGATTGATATGGCTTTACTAATTACAAAGCGGTGCATCAACTGCGACATGTGCGAACCGGAATGCCCAAATCAGGCCATTTCGATGGGCGATGATATCTACCAGATCGATACCGATCGCTGTACCGAATGCGTCGGTCATTACGATATCCCAACCTGCCAGCAGGTGTGCCCGATCGACAACACCATTATCGTCAATCCAGAGCACCGCGAAACCAACGAACAGCTGTGGGACAAATTTGTGGTGCTGCATCATGCCGATCGGCTGTGACACAGAAATTCAGATCGACAAGGGCGCCAACAGGCGCCCTTTTTTTCATGGCCGATCGCCGGCTTACCCTTCGATAATCACCGTCGCGCAAGCATAACGGCGTTCATCTGCCAGCGAAACGTGAATGGAGGTCACCCCCATTTGCTGCGCCAGCTCGGCGGCGCGAGCATGCAAGCGGATATTCGGCTTGCCGAGACCGTCGTTGAACACTTCAAACTGATTAAACGCCAATCCGTTTCGTATCCCGGTGCCGAAGGCCTTGGCGGCAGCTTCTTTCACTGCAAAACGCTTGGCAAGAAAGCGCACCGGCTGCTGATGCTGCTGATACACTTCCCATTCGGCATCGCTCAGTACGCGACGCGCCAAGCGATCGCCGCTGCGCTCGACAACCGCTTCGATACGCGCCATTTCAACGATATCGGTGCCCAGCCCCAGTACGGCCATTAGCGACGCGCTTCACGCATCAGCAGTTTCATATCCGTCACCGCCGCCGGCAGGCCGCACATGACCGCCTGGCCGATAATCGCATGACCGATATTCAGCTCATGCATTTCCGGCAGGGCCGCGATCGGCTGAACGTTATGGTAAGTCAGGCCGTGGCCAGCGTTGACCTTCAGGCCTTTCTCTGCGGCGTAGGTGGCGGCAACGGCGATACGATGCAGCTCGGCTTTGACCGCCAGTTCGCCTTCAGCTTCCGCATAAGCGCCGGTATGAATTTCAATGTAAGGGGCGCCCACCGCGACCGCTGCATCAATTTGGCGATGATCGGGATCGATAAACAGCGAAACCAGAATACCGGCCTGCGCCAAGCGTTCAACGGCGATGGCCATTTTTTCCTGCTGCCCGGCAACGTCCAGCCCACCTTCGGTAGTCACTTCTTCGCGTTTTTCCGGTACCAGACAGCAAAAGTGCGGTTTCAGCTCAACGGCGATATCCACCATTTCATCGGTCACGGCCATTTCCAGATTCATTCGCGTCTGGATGGTCTGGCGCAAAATGCGAACATCGCGATCGGTGATATGACGACGGTCTTCGCGCAGGTGCACCGTGATCCCGTCAGCCCCTGCTTGCTCGGCAATAAATGCCGCCTGAACAGGATCCGGATATTGGGTTCCGCGCGCGTTACGTAACGTGGCGATGTGATCGATATTGACGCCCAGCAGCAAATCAGCCATGACAACCCTCTAAAAAACGATTTTCAGTGGCCGTAGTTTACACGCGGGTGCAGTAGCGCAAAAGGAGAAAAGGTCAGGCGTCGTCGACCGGCGTATCCGGCTGTTTACGGACAAACTGACGGAACAGCTCGCGGCTCTTGAGCGGCTTACCGCCCAGGTAGGGTTTAAGCGCCATGCGGGTAAAACGCTTGGCGGCACGCAAGGTTTGCACATCAGGGAACTGACGCTCCGCCAGCGCGCGTAATTCGCGGCCGGTAAAGCTGTAGTGATCCACCACCAGACTGGCGATAAAGCCTTTTTCCTCACGGTAGCGGTAGGTCATACCGTCATCGACCGGCAGACCGCTGCCGGCGCAGTGCAGGAAGTCCAGACCGTAACCCAGGTGATTCAGCAAGGCCAATTCGAACTGGCGCAGTGCCTGCTCCGGCGAAACGTCTTCTGCCGCAAGCGCCTGCAAACATTGCAGATAGTCGAAGAACAATACCGAGTAATTGGCTTCTTGCTCAAGCACCCGTGACAGCAGCTCATTCACGTAGAGGCCGCTGTACAGCATCATGCCGCTGAGAGGTAAACCTAGGGACACCGCTTCGGCGTTACGCAGCGTTTTGACTTCGCCGCGACCACCCCAGCGGACTAACAGAGGGGTAAAGGGCTGCAGACAACCCTTCAGATTAGAACGACGGCTGCGCGCGCCTTTTGCCAGCAAGCGCACCCGTCCATGACCTTCCGTGAACATATCCAGCATCAGGCTGGTTTCACTGTACGGTCGTCCATGCAGGACGAAAGCGCGCTCCCAGCCGTCCATTGGAGAGGTTATTTCAGATCGTCGGTATAGCCCAGGCTACGCAACGCACGTTCGTCGTCCGCCCAGCCCGATTTCACTTTCACCCACAGTTCCAGATGTACTTTGGTTTCAAACATCTGTTCCATGTCCTGACGGGCTTCGATACCGATGGTTTTGATCTTCGCACCTTTGTTGCCGATGACCATCTTCTTCTGGCCTTCGCGCTCAACCAGGATCAGACCGTGCACGTTGTAACCACCGCGCTCGTTCGGCACAAACTGTTCGATCTCAACCGTCACCGAGTAAGGCAACTCTTCACCCAGGAAACGCATCAGCTTTTCACGGATGATTTCCGACGCCATAAAGCGCTGGGAACGGTCGGTGATGTAATCGTCCGGGAAGTGGTGTTCCGCTTCCGGCAATACCTTGCGCGCGATAGCGGCGATGGTATCGACATTCATACCTTTCTCCGCAGAGATTGGCACCACATCGAGGAAGTTCATCTGTTGGCTGAGGAACGCAATGTGCGGCAACAGCTTGGACTTGTCGGTGACGTTGTCGACCTTGTTGATCGCCAGCACAACCGGGCATTTCAGGCTGCGCAGTTTGTTGACCACCATTTCATCGTCGGCGGTCCAGTTAGTGCCTTCAACTACGAAGATCACCAGCTCGACGTCGCCGATTGAGCTGCTGGCGGCGCGGTTCATCAAACGGTTGATGGCGCGCTTTTCTTCGATGTGCAGACCCGGGGTGTCGACGTAAATGGCCTGATAGGCGCCATCGGTGTCGATACCCATAATGCGGTGACGGGTCGTCTGCGGTTTACGCGAGGTGATGGAGACTTTTTGCCCCAGCAGTTGGTTCAGCAACGTGGATTTGCCCACGTTGGGACGACCGACTATCGCAATAAAACCACAGTATTGTTTTACTTCGCTCATTCAAGCTCCAGATTTTTCAGCGCTTGTTCCGCTGCCGCCTGCTCGGCTTTACGACGGCTTGAGCCGGTACCCATTACGGGCTCGCTCAAACCACTCACCTGACAGTGGATAGTAAACTCCTGATCGTGCGCCTCACCGCGAACCTGCACCACCAGATAAGAAGGTAACGGCAGATGACGACCTTGCAAAAACTCCTGTAAACGGGTTTTGGGGTCTTTCTGCTTATCACCGGGGCTGATTTCGTCCAACCGGCTGCGATACCAGTCCAAAATCAGTCGTTCAACAGTTTGAATATCGCTATCCAGGAACACGCCGCCAATTAAAGCTTCCACCGTATCCGCCAGGATTGATTCGCGGCGGAATCCACCACTTTTCAACTCACCCGGCCCGAGGCGAAGACACTCGCCCAGATCGAACTCGCGCCCCATCTCCGCCAGCGTATTGCCGCGCACCAGCGTGGCACGCATGCGGCTCATATCACCCTCGTCTACGCGAGGAAAACGATGATAGAGCGCATTGGCGATGACAAAACTAAGAATAGAGTCACCCAGAAACTCAAGACGTTCATTGTGTTTACTGCTGGCGCTACGGTGAGTTAACGCTTGCAGCAAGAGCTCCTGCTGTTGAAAAGTGTAGCCCAGCTTCCGCTGTAGCCTATTTATTACGATGGGGTTCATGAGTTACCAATAGATCAAGAATGCGTCAAAAACTTGCAGCATACGGAACAGGCCTGCTTCGCCGAAAGCCAATCCAAAGCTGTTTCGTTTGCAGTGGCTCCCAACAGGGAGCCAACTTTTTATCGCTCGAGCCGGTATTCTACAACGAGTGGAAATATAATGCTGCGTTTATAGACGCCTGATTAATGAATTCCACCGATGCGGCTAAATCTTACGCCGGTAGGCCATTCGCCTTCCTGCTTTTCAAAACTCATCCAGATAGCCGTGGCTTTACCCACCAGATTTTTCTCCGGTACGAAGCCCCAGTAACGGCTGTCGGCGCTGTTGTCGCGGTTATCACCCATCATGAAGTAATGACCCGCCGGCACAACCCATTCCGCCAACTGTTTACCCGGCTGCTGGTAGTAAGCGCCCACCTGATCCTGCGTGCCTGGCACGGTCAGAATATGGTGAGAAACCGAGCCCAGCGTCTCCTGGCGTTCACGCAGACGGATACCGCCCTGCGGCACGTTGTCGCTCAACGGGATCTGGTAAAAGCCATTGCTGGCTTCGCCCATACCGCTGCGGCTGAACAATTGAACAAAGTCGCTTGGCTGCGCATCGTTGTAAGTCACCGCTAACGCGGTATCGCATGACTGACCGCTATTACAGGATGGCTGAACGGTTACGCGCTTATTGACCGGATCGTAACTTACACGGTCGCCAGGCAAGCCGACTACGCGCTTGATATAATCCAATTTCGGATCCAACGGATATTTAAATACCGCAATATCACCGCGTTTCGGATGACCGGTTTCAATTAGCGTGGTCTGGGTAATAGGATCTTTAATGCCGTAGGCATATTTCTCCACCAGAATAAAATCGCCAATCAACAACGTCGGCATCATCGAACCGGACGGAATCTGGAAAGGTTCGTAAATAAACGAACGCACCACAAAGACCAGCAACAACACCGGGAACACCGACGCGCCAGTTTCAATCCAACCCGGCTGCTTTGCCACTTTCGCCAGCGTTTTATCGTCCACGGCGCCCGCAGTTTGTGCATTGACCGCCGCAATCTTGGCGCGGCGGGCAGGCGCCCATCTAAAGCGCTCAAAGGCCCAAATGATCCCGGTTGCCAACGTTGCCAGCGCCAGGATCAGGGCAAACATATTCGCCATGCAAACTCCCTAATTACGCGAACTAATCGCTCTTACTTACTGTCTTTGCCAACGTGCAGAATGGCCAGGAACGCTTCTTGCGGCAACTCTACGTTACCGACCTGCTTCATACGTTTCTTACCGTCTTTCTGTTTCTGCAACAGCTTCTTCTTACGGCTAACGTCGCCGCCGTAGCATTTTGCCAGAACGTTTTTACGCAGCTGTTTCACCGTGGAGCGCGCGATGATATGGGTGCCGATCGCCGCCTGAATGGCGATGTCGAACTGCTGACGCGGGATCAGCTCTTTCATCTTCTCCACCAGCTCGCGGCCACGGTATTGCGCATTGTCGCGGTGGGTAATCAGCGCCAGCGCATCCACACGCTCGTTGTTGATCAGCACGTCAACACGCACCATGTCAGAGGTCTGGAAGCGTTTGAAGTTGTAATCCAGCGACGCATAACCGCGTGACGTAGACTTCAGACGGTCAAAGAAGTCGAGTACCACTTCCGCCATCGGGATTTCGTAAGTCAGCGCAACCTGATTGCCGTGATAAACCATGTTGGTTTGCACGCCGCGTTTTTCGATACACAGCGTGATGACGTTACCCAGGAATTCCTGCGGCATCAGCATGTGACATTCGGCGATCGGCTCACGCAGCTCTTCGATATTGTTCAGTGGCGGCAGCTTGGACGGGCTATCAACGTAAATCGTCTCTTTGCTGGTTGTTTCCACTTCATACACTACCGTCGGTGCGGTGGTGATCAGCTCCAGATCGTATTCACGTTCCAGACGTTCCTGGATGATCTCCATGTGCAGCAGGCCGAGGAAGCCACAACGGAAGCCGAAGCCCAGCGCGGTGGAGCTCTCTGGCTCATAGAACAGGGAGGCGTCGTTCAGGCTCAGCTTGCCCAACGCATCGCGGAAGGACTCATAGTCGTCGGAGCTGATCGGGAACAGGCCCGCATAAACCTGCGGCTTCACTTTTTTGAAGCCCGGCAAGGCTTTGTCCGCCGGCTGGCGCGCCAACGTCAGGGTATCACCCACCGGCGCACCGAGGATGTCTTTGATTGCGCAGACCAACCAGCCTACTTCGCCACAGTTCAACACGTCGCGATCGACACGCTTCGGCGTGAAGATACCCAGACGATCGGCGTTGTAGGTTTGGCCGGTGCTCATGACTTTAATCTTGTCGCCCTTGCGCATGGTGCCGTTTTTAACGCGCACCAGGGAAACTACGCCCAGGTAGTTATCGAACCAGGAGTCGATGATCAGGGCCTGCAGTGGCGCATCCGGATCGCCTTGCGGCCCCGGGATATCGCGCACCAGGCGTTCGAGCACTTCCGGCACGCCAACACCGGTTTTGGCGGAACAACGCACCGCGTCGGTCGCATCGATGCCAACGATATCTTCAATTTCCTGCGCGGCGCGGTCAGGATCGGCAGCCGGCAAGTCAATTTTGTTCAGTACCGGCACCACTTCCAGATCCATATCCAGCGCGGTGTAACAGTTAGCCAGAGTCTGAGCTTCTACGCCCTGCCCGGCATCGACCACCAGCAGCGCGCCCTCACAGGCGGCCAGTGAGCGCGAAACTTCGTAAGAGAAGTCAACGTGCCCTGGGGTGTCGATAAAGTTGAGCTGATAGGTTTGACCGTCCTGCGCCTTATAATCCAGCGTGACGCTCTGCGCTTTGATGGTAATACCGCGCTCGCGCTCCAGATCCATAGAATCGAGCACCTGCGCGGCCATTTCACGTTCGGTCAAGCCACCGCAAATTTGAATGATGCGGTCGGACAGCGTCGACTTACCGTGGTCAATGTGGGCAATAATGGAGAAATTTCGTATATGCTTCATTATAAAAGTTTTTCTGCCTTGGTATTTCTGAATTACTCGCCTATAGAAACCCGCATGGACCTAAAGCGACAGTGAATGGGTTCGGCCGTCTTGCGCCTGAATCGCTGCATTCTACATGTCACAACACTGAAAACCTAGCGATCGGTGCAGTGAAGGCATTCTATTATGTGCACTTTAATGTTACAGAGCGCCCCGGGTTATGAAAGCTGATGTTAACAAAACTCAGCGTGCTCACAACACCGCGTTGCAACAGCCGTTGCCCTCTGCATTTCTTTCTCCGCCATCGGCGGGATCCGGTAGTAATACATAACCGCCAATAACGCAATAAACCCTCTCCGAGTTATTGATTAAATAATATCTGGATCAATATCTTAGAATTGCCGTCTACCCCTCCGGCTTTAGGAAAAACCCCATATACGCCTCCCGGTAGCTTCTATAGAAATGAAGGTGAACACCGTGACAAAACATAATTCAGGGCACTACATCGGCATGCCCACCGGGGTTCACCAGCATATCTCTACGTATTGATTGGAAGGTGCAAAATGATCGATAAAGGGCAAATGCTGAGCCGGCACGATTTTTCTAAGGTCAATTGGGGCATTCTGACGGCAGCGGCGCTGCTGTTAACCATTGGTGCGGCGCTGCTGTTGCTGCCGCTGCTGAGCAATATGGATGAAAATGCAATACTGACCCTACTGCAAACCGGCGCAGCCACTATTGTACTCGGCTGTATTCTTCTGGCGCTACGCCACTATCTGCGGCCAGCGGTGACTTACCGTCTGTACGAACATGGCGTTAGGGTGATTAACCAACATAGTCACAAAGAACGCTTTATCCCCTTTGAAAAAATTGGGGATATTTATCGTTTTCGCGGCGGGCGACTGTTTGGCGGGCTATTCGACGTAATGGCATTTCGTGCCTCGGCTGAACACCCTTGGTACCCGGTGTTCAGCAACCTGTCTCACTCCTGGCGGCTGGCTGATACCATTATTAATCAGCAGATCCAGCAACGTGGGCCGCTGGCGCTGAATGCGTTGTATCAGGGGGAAGTGCTGTCGTTTCACTATCTCAGCTGCGGAGCTCGCTGGCTGAATCATTTATTGCCCGGAAACCGACAAGGAAAACAGGTTCAAACGCTGCAGTTGAGCGCGACGGCGCTTATCACGGCACAAGGATCAATCCCGATTGAACAGATCCGTGAACTCGAGAATAATCCACGACGTGGCACCATTCGACTGCTGGATAACCAGGGGAATGCGTTGTTTACGATAGGGTATTTTTCGCTGCTCAGCGCAGACCTGTTTGTCGCACTGTTAGAGCATATGATCTACAGCCGCATCCCCGCCTACCATAACCGGCGGTGACGCGGCCGAAGTTTTAACGCAGAGGTTCGTTTTCCGTCTGCAGGCGCATGGCCCCAGGCGGTAAACCAATTTGCAAAACGACAGGTTGGTAATTGGCTTGCTCGCCGAGACGATGAGCCAGACCACGCGCCAGAATAAAAGCCAGGCCACCGCCAAGCAATGCACCGAGCGCGGCAGAAGCGTCAGTACCCAGCCAGTATTGCAACAGGCTGCCACCCAGCATCATTCCCACCAGCGGCGTCAGATAAACCAGCATCGCTGAACGCAGCAAGCTGCCTTCTGCAATGCCTACTTCGACGCGTTGACCCGGCTCGAGCGGCTGCTCAATGCGTACCTGCAGTTGGTGTTCGGTTTCCGGCACCAATTCGTTTAACGCGCGCGCACCGCATCCAGAGCGAGCTGTGCAGCTGCCGCATCCGGCTTTAGGTTCACAACGCAACAGCGCCACGCCCTGTTGCCACGAGACGACCGTGGCCCACTCTTTCATCATTGTGGTGATACCTTGAAGGAAATACTGTCTGCAATACGTTTGGCCGTTGCCGGCGGCAATTCGCCAACAATGGTAATCTCATTGCCGTTACGCACTTCGGTTTGAATCGTGCGTCGACCCTGACGATAATACTGCTGGCCCGCACCGCTGCCCGCAGGGCTGATATTGACCGAGAAGCTGAATAAACCATCGCTGTAAAGCCGTGACTCTACCGGCTCTGTCACATTCGGCAGTTTACGGCGATTACGCGCCACCTCGTCCACCCCAGCCGGTAACCAGCCCGTGCTCCAGCTCAGCTTGATTTTATCTACCGCAGGCAGCGACAGCAATGGTGGCAGGTTAGCTTTGATCAGCCCTTCCATCACGCCCTGTACTTGCGGCCCGACCACGAACGAAATCACCCGATATTGCTCCAGCGTTTCACCGTCGCGATCGATCAGATCCACCCGCAGTGGCAGCTTGGTATCTTCGTCCATCCAGACTATATAGCTATAGCGTGAGCCATCACGCGCAACCACGCGAATCACTTCGCAGGGACGATCGGAAATACGGGTGCTGCCAACGGAGATGAAATCGTAATATTTCGCCAGGCGGCTGAAATCGGCATAAACAATCGCCGGCAACGCATCGACGATATGATCGCCGGACAGCGTAAAGGGTTCCAAACCGGGTTCGAAATAGCTGATCCCGCCGCCGCGCTGTAACACTTCACGACGTGGACCATCCATATGCAGCAGTTGACCGAGAGGCAATTGATCGATCACCGCATGACGATAACGCAGCGATTCAATCCCCTGCTTGCTGATGCTGATATAGGCGAGTTCATAATTGAGCGAACGGCTGGCACTGCTCATCTGTTGCAACAACGCCCCGGACGCAGTGGGCTGCGCCGGGGCGATGCTTGAGTAGAGCAGGCTGCCCGTCAATAGACAGACGGAGAACCAAATTTGCTTCATTACTGCTGTTGCATTCCTAAAGACTGAGTTCCGGGAACCTGAACGGCAGCCTGTTGTGGTGTGCTTTGCTCAAGCTGCAGCTGATCAGAATGCAAACGACGTTGCAACTCATAATCTTGCAGCATAGCGTTAATGCGTTTGCGCTGTTCCTGCACCTGCTGCTGTTGTCCGCTGCCGGTAGAGAAACTGTCTGCCGGCACACCAAGGCTAACCGGTGACGCCTGCCCCATGATTGGCAATGTGGTGAATGCAGGTGATTCTGCAGCACCCGATTGGGCAGCTGGCTGATTGTACTGCTGTACGCCGACAATCACCGCGAGCGACACGCAGGCCGCCATGCCAATCTGTGTGATCTGGCTGGCCCAAGGACGAACTTTGTCCCAGAACGGCATTTTTTGCCAGGTATGTGGTTGCGGCTGAGACTCAGGCACGGCAGAAGGAACCAGACGTGCGGGTTCTTTCTCAAGTGCAGCAGCAACACGATCTGCGATATCGAAATGCATGACTTGCCCGATATCACCCCGTAGTGTGTCACGTATCAGGTGATAGCTCTGCCAGCTTTGTTGAAGCGCCCTGTCTTTAGACAATGAACTCAGTAGCTCGCTGTCGAGCGATTCTCCATCCATCAGAGCGGAAAGCTTTTCTTTCTGCATGCCTAAGTACCCTTCCTGTGTCCGCCATTGCTAACGTTGAATCAGCGGTTGAACTTTATTATCGATAGCCTCCCTGGCGCGGAAAATACGCGAACGTACGGTTCCGACCGGGCAATCCATGATGGCAGCTATCTCTTCGTAGCTTAGACCATCCAGCTCCCGCAGGGTAATCGCCATGCGAAGATCCTCAGGGAGAGACTCAATGGTACGGAAAACTATCTGTCTCAGCTCTTCTGACAACATTAAGTTCTCAGGGTTCGAAATTTCTTTCAGTGCACCCGCACTTTCGTAATTTTCTGCGTCGTTGGCATCCACATCGCTGGATGGCGGACGACGTCCCTGGGCAACCAAATAATTCTTTGCCGTGTTCACGGCGATTCGATACAACCAGGTATAGAAAGCGCTATCCCCACGGAATGATTCCAGTGCGCGATAGGCTTTAATAAACGACTCCTGCACCACATCCGGCACATCGCCCTGCGGTACATACCGGGAAACCAGACTCGCAACTTTATGCTGGTAACGAATTACCAGTAAGTTAAACGATTTCTGATCGCCCTTTTGGACCCGCTCAACCAGAACTTGATCCGTTAACTGCTCGCTCATCCGAGGTAAACTCTCCCCAAATCCGTCTCCACGCGTAAAATTGTACTGCCAGCCATACATTATTTTCCTGAGCAAGCACTCGCTTGGAGTTCATACAGAACGCGAAGTTCCGTATTGCCATTGTTTTTTATGTTGATGTCACCCATCCGTGGCTTTTGCCCGGACAATTAGGCTAACATGAATTTCACTCTTCTTCTGCACACATCATACGTTATGCAACCATCATCTGAACATGTTAGCGATGTACTGATCGTCGGCAGCGGTGCTGCGGGCTTGTCACTGGCGTTGCGCCTGGCGCAGCATTGCAAGGTTACCGTACTCAGCAAGGGGCCGCTCAACGAAGGCGCCACATTCTATGCCCAAGGCGGGATCGCCGCGGTTTTCGATGAAACGGACAGTATTGCCTCACACGTTGATGACACTTTAATTGCCGGAGCCGGCCTGTGTGACAGAGACGCCGTTGAGTTTATCGCTGGCAATGCCCGCCACTGCGTGCAGTGGTTGATTGACCAAGGGGTATTGTTCGACACCGAAGTCAACGCTCAGGGCGAAGAGCATTACCACCTGACGCGGGAGGGGGGGCACAGCCACCGCCGTATCCTGCATGCCGCTGATGCTACAGGTAAAGAAGTAGAGACCACACTGGTAGGGAAAGCAAGCGCCCACCCCAATATTTGCGTGATGGAACGCCGCAATGCGGTCGATCTGATCACCTCCAACAAAATCGGCCTGCCGGGCACCCGCCGAGTCGTCGGCGCCTACGTCTGGAACCGCGAGCTGGAGCAGGTAGAAACCTATCGTGCCAAAACGGTGGTGCTGGCAACCGGCGGTGCAGCCAAGGTGTATCAATACACCACCAACCCGGATATCTCTTCCGGAGACGGCATCGCCATGGCCTGGCGCGCAGGCTGCCGGGTCGCCAACCTCGAATTTAACCAGTTTCACCCGACCTGCCTGTTCCACCCGCAGGCACGTAACTTCCTGCTGACCGAAGCCTTACGCGGTGAAGGGGCTTATCTGAAGCGCCCGGACGGCAGCCGCTTTATGCCCGATTTTGATCCACGAGGCGAACTGGCACCACGCGATGTCGTTGCCCGCGCCATCGATCATGAAATGAAGCGTCTGGGTGCGGACTGCATGTATCTGGATATCAGCCATAAACCGGCTGAATTCATTACTCAGCATTTCCCGATGATCCATGAAAAACTGCTGACGCTGGGTTTCGATCTGACTACGCAACCTATCCCTATCGTACCCGCCGCGCACTACACCTGCGGCGGCGTAATGGTCGATCAGCATGGTCGTACCGATCTGGATGGGCTGTATGCCATTGGCGAAGTCAGCTATACCGGCCTGCATGGCGCCAACCGCATGGCGTCCAACTCGCTGCTGGAGTGCTTGGTTTACGGCTGGTCAGCGGCAGAAGACATCAAGATGCGTCTGCCGTTTATCAAATTGGCGAAACAGCTGCCGCAGTGGGATGAGAGCCGGGTGGATGACGCTGATGAACGAGTGGTCATTCAGCACAACTGGCATGAGTTGCGGCTGTTTATGTGGGACTACGTGGGTATTGTGCGCACCACCAAACGGTTGGAGCGTGCACTGCGCCGCATCAATACGCTGCAGGCGGAAATTGATGAGTACTACGCCAACTTCCGTATCTCCAACAATTTGCTGGAGCTGCGAAATCTGGTGCAGGTGGCGGAATTGATCGTACGCAGCGCCATGGCGCGTAAGGAAAGCCGTGGGTTGCACTTTACGCTGGACTATCCGGATATGCTGCCGGAAGCGCTGCCGACCATACTGCAACCCTAGCAGCAACACCGCAAGGGCGCCCATTGTGGCGCCCTTTTCATTTCAATAGAACAAGTAGAAATCGGTAATCAAACGGCGGAACGCCTCGGTGTAACTGCCATCAGCCAGCTTGATCGCCAGGCTTTGCGCCGCTTTTTCTTCCGTCGGTTGACGGGTCAGGGCCAGCAGCACGCGATGCAACGGCGTATCGGCGCGATCGCTGACGTTCAGCCGTTGCGCAGTATGCCATCCACGGCGTTGTGCATTACTTTCAAAGGCCTCACCAATATCATGCGGCAGCACTACGCAAAAATTCCCCTGTGGGGCAATCAACCGTTCCGCGCTTTCTAGCAAGGCGTCGTGGGTGAGCGTTTCAGTATAACGCGCGTTGTGACGAGCCTGGTCCCGGCAGGCGACAGCCGGCTCAAAATATGGCGGGTTGCTGACGATCAGGTCGTATTGGCCGGCATGGTGCTGGGCATAATGATGAATGTCCTGCGCATGCACCTGGATACGCTCAGACCAAGGCGATTCCTGAGCGTTGTCACGCGCCTGCGCGGCGGCAGCCTCGTCCAGCTCCACGGCGTCAATCAGCACGGACTCATCTGAACGCTGTGCCAACATCAGCGCGATCAGTCCGCTACCGCTGCCGATATCCAGCACGCGTTGCGCCTGCGCCAAGGGCGCCCATGCGCCGAGCAGCACGCCATCGGTGCCCACCTTCATTGCACAGCGATCGTGAGCAACAAAAAACTGCTTAAAGGTAAAACCACCGCGACGCGGGGTGAAATTTGCTTTCGATTGAGTACTCACAATAACCACCTGAAGACAAAACTGGCGTAGCATAAGGCAATCTGATTTTTGGGAAAAGAGATGCTTTCCGCTTAAATAGGTGAAGAACGCGGCCAACCCGTCTATAATCGGCGCCCCAAGTAGAGGTAGACCATGACAGTAACCAATTTTTCCGAACTCGAACTCGATGAACGCCTGATAAACGCCCTGCGCGATAAAGGCTACGAACGCCCAACCGCCATTCAAGCCGAGGCGATCCCGCCTGCGATGGATGGGCGCGACGTATTGGGTTCGGCGCCAACCGGCACCGGCAAGACCGCGGCATTTTTGCTGCCGGTATTGCAACATCTGCTCGACTTCCCACGTAAGAAGTCCGGCCCACCGCGCGTACTGATCCTGACTCCGACGCGCGAGCTGGCGATGCAGGTAGCCGATCAGGCTCGTGAACTGGCTGCTCATACTTCGCTGGATATCGCCACCATCACCGGCGGCGTAGCCTATATGAACCACGCGGAAGTCTTCAGTGAAAACCAGGACGTGGTGGTCGCGACCACCGGCCGCCTGCTGCAGTATATTAAAGAAGAAAACTTCGACTGCCGCGCAGTAGAGACGCTGATCCTCGATGAAGCCGACCGCATGCTCGACATGGGCTTCGCGCAGGACATCGAAACCATTTCCGCCGAGACCCGCTGGCGTAACCAGACCCTGCTGTTCTCCGCGACGCTGGAAGGCGATGCCATCCGCGAATTCGCCGAACGCATTCTGAAAGAACCGGTAGAGGTCGAAGCCGATCCGTCACGCCGCGAACGTAAAAAGATCCTGCAATGGTACTACCGCGCCGACGACGTACAGCATAAAACCGCCCTGTTGGTGCACTTGCTGCAGCAACCGGACGTGCAGAAATCCGTTATCTTCGTGCGCAAACGTGAGCGTGTGCATGAGCTGGCCGGCTGGCTGCGCGAGGCAGGCATCAACACCTGTTACCTCGAAGGCGAAATGGTGCAGGCCAAGCGCAACGAAGCGGTAAAACGTATGATGGACGGCCGTGTGAACGTGCTGGTCGCAACCGACGTTGCTGCGCGAGGTCTGGATATCCTGGATATCACCCACGTGTTCAACTTCGACATGCCGCGCACCGCAGATACCTATCTGCACCGTATCGGCCGTACCGGTCGTGCCGGGCGTAAGGGCACCGCAATTTCGTTGGTTGAAGCACACGACCACCTGCTGCTGGGCAAAGTGGGCCGTTATCTGAACGAGCCGCTGAAAGCACGCGTGATCGATGAGCTGCGTCCATCAACCAAAGTGCCAAGCGAAAAGAGCAACGGCAAGCCTTCGAAGAAGGTACTGGCCAAACGCGCGTCAGACAAAGAAAAGAACAAAGAAAAAGCCAAGGTGAAAGTACGTCATCGCGATGCGAAAAACGTAGGCAAACGCCGCCAGCCAAAGGCCAAGCCTGAGGGCAGCGGCGCGAAGTAATACCGCCGCAGTGAATAAAAACCGCCTCCTTTTCTGCAGGCGGTTTTTTTATGCCCCGTTACTGCTGTCCGTATTTCGCCGCCTGTTGATGGGCTTTCAACCAGGCGTTCAGTTGACGATAGCGATCGCGCATTTCTTCATTCTGCAATGCCGTCGGCGTCTGCGATAAATAGAACTGGAAGGCCACGCCTTGCTGATTGCGCGCTTTGGCGTCCGCCCCCGCCTGCAACAGCATCAGCGCCAACTGCGGCGCATTGATTTTCGCCGCCAGGTGCAAAGGCGTATCCCCCAGCCGATCGCTAAGGGTGACATCGGCACCGGACACCAACAGCAGCCGTACTTGCTCCTCCCGCCCCGCCAAGACTGCCGCTGCCAGCGGCGTAGCACCGGTCACCGCATTGCGCGGATTCATCGGCACTCCGTGAGCCAACAGCAATCGAAGATACTGCGGGTCCTGCACCGCAGCGGCAGTATGCAACGCGCTATTGCCATCCAGGCCCGGAGTGGTCGCATCGGCCCCCAATGCCAGCAGCGAGCTTAGGCTTTGCGTTTGCTGCGACAGTATGGCCCATTGCAGCAAAGTGACCTGACGGTCCCCTTGTTCATGCAGGCGCGCCTCAGTTGCCTGTTCGGCAATCCCGTTGGTGTCACCACGCGCCACTGCCTGAGCCAGTGCCAGATTGTTGCGCCCGTTAAACGGAGAAATTTCCTGATTCATCTGTTGTTCCTTAGCCATCATCAGCAAACCGACGATCGCGATTACCGCCAGCGTGGCGACCATTAACGTCTGCCATAGGCGCCGCCGTTCAGGCATTGGCCTTCGTCTCCCATGGCTTTTGCTCCGCCATCGAGCCGATCACCTTATCAATCCCATGAGCAGTCAGGCTGCGATCCAGGTGTTTGCTCGGGCGCCAGTCGTCAATGCCGCTCAGGGTGTCGTTATTGGCCAGCGTGATTTTATGCCCAATGGCATCCGGGATCAGCGAAGTGGATTCCTGCGTGCCGGTCAGCATGTCGTATTGCTCGCTGTAACGGCGGATACCACCGGCTTGTGCATCCTGCTTCGCCGCTGCCGGATCGATCCCCATACGATTCAACGTATAGTCAGAAACCCCGGCAGCGTTAAAAGTCACCGCCACCGTGCCCGTTGCCAGCGCTGCCGTAGCCGCCAGACCGCCGCCAAGCGAATGACCGGCGATCACCAGCGCATCACCAAAGGCTGCCTTGGCGCTTTTCGCAAGGGATACCGCCTGATTGTACTGCACATCGTCATAGCCGGTCGCCTGGCGCACGTTGCTCAACCAGTCGCGCATATCATTGGTGCCGGCGAAGGCCAACACATACTGCTGATTATCACTATAAATCCCGGCCTGAAAACCCGACGCCGCATCCTGCAGACTGGCAGGATCAATGCCGACCCCCAGCAAAGCATCGGCACTCAACCGATTGAATCCCTCTACGCCCTGACTGCCGGTGCTGTAAACGTCTTTAGCCAGTAACGCCAGCGTATAGTCCCCCTTCTGTGGCTGCTGACCGCGTGTCACGCCCTGATTCGCCGCCGCCGGCGCTGCTGCCGACAAATCTCTCGCCAGCGTGTTCAGCAGGTTCTGGGCATTCAGGCTATTCTGGGAAAGCGTGGCCGCGGGGGCCTTTGATGCCGAGGGTTCAGTAGGCTGGGAAGGATCCAAACGCTCTGGCAGCGAGCGCGTTGCCGGGGGCTGAATCGCCGCAGGGCTGACCGCAGAGGTAAAACTCAAAGACATACTCATGCCGACTCCTTGTCGATAGACTTATCAATGCCGCACCTCATTGGGTGCTGATGTAGCTATCGGCAGGTCGGAGCAGTTCTGTAATGAGAAGAATTATCTTTGCGAGGAATGTGATCCGGATTCACTTTCTGGCCGTTGCGGCAAGAAAAAAGGGAGCCGAAGCTCCCTTATTAAGCGTGCGTAAAATTACAGACTTTCTGTAAAAGTACGTGTAATCACGTCACGCTGCTGTTCTGGCGTCAGCGAGTTGAAACGCACTGCATAGCCGGACACGCGGATGGTCAGCTGCGGGTATTTTTCCGGATGCTTAACCGCGTCTTCCAGAGTTTCGCGACGCAACACGTTCACATTCAGGTGCTGACCACCTTCTACGCGAACGGTCGATTGCATTTCCAATGGCACTTCACGGTACTCGATCTGGCCCAGTTCGCTGACCGGTACCACCTGATCTTCCGCATAGTTGGCTTTAGCGCAAACGCAGCGGGCTTCTGATGTTTCGTCGTCCAGCAGCCAGAAAGAGTTCACCAGCGCCTGGTCGTTCGCTTTAGTGATTTGAATACCAGTAATCATTTTGTTGCCTCCGTACAAGGGCGAAAAATTCTACTTCGAAAGAAAACCCAATGTTGGTTTCGGCCATTTGGTAAAACCATTGTTGTCTTGTTGTTCTGTATACCAGTCTGGCCGGGGTAATTCTTTGATTAAAGTCAATTTTCACGGGGTACCCACAGAGCGAGAATGGGCAAGTTTATGTTTTATGTCAATTTTCCCTGTAGAGCACATCGCAATTATTTTTGTAAATTTTAAAAAATATTTATATGCCGGGGCGCCGCGGAAAAAGAAAAGCGGGTTTCGCTGCGTGGCACTAAACGGTAAGCTATGCCCAGTGAATTGTTAACGAAAACAAAGGAGAGCGTTTATGTCCACCTCCCTCACCTGGCATGATGTTATCGGCAAGGAGAAAGAGCAGCCCTATTTTCATGAAACGCTTGCCTTTGTTGCCGCTGAACGCCAGGCCGGTAAGACCATTTACCCACCGCAAAAAGACGTGTTCAACGCCTTTCGTTATACCGAGCTAGCGGACGTGAAGGTGGTAATCCTCGGTCAGGATCCCTATCACGGCCCGAATCAGGCCCACGGGCTGTCCTTTTCAGTGCTCCCTGGCGTACCCGCTCCCCCTTCGCTGGTAAACATGTACAAAGAGCTGGCGACGGATATCCCGGGCTTTGAGCGCCCCAGCCATGGCTACCTGCAAAGCTGGGCGGAACAGGGTGTGCTGTTGCTGAACACGGTATTGACCGTTGAAGGCGGCCAGGCGCACTCCCACGCCAAACTGGGCTGGGAAACCTTTACCGACAGAGTGATCGCCGCGCTGAATGAAAACCGCGAAGGTATCGTGTTCCTGCTCTGGGGATCGCATGCACAGAAAAAAGGCAACTTTATCGATCGCAACCGCCACCACGTGTTGAAAGCGCCACATCCATCGCCGCTTTCCGCCCACCGAGGGTTCTTGGGCTGTCGCCACTTCTCGCAAACCAACCAACTGTTGGAACAGCAGGGGCTGGCGCCTATCGACTGGCTACCGCGACTGCCGCAGGCATAACCCAGACGCAAAAAAGGCACCCGCAGGTGCCTTTTCCTTATTGAATTCAGCTTAAGCCTTGGCTTTGGAAACCGCCACCATCGCCGGGCGCAGCAGGCGACCATTCAGCGTATAGCCTTTCTGCATTACCATCATGACGTGGTTCGGCTGGTGATCGGCAGATTCCATCAGGCTCATTGCCTGGTGCACATCCGGGTTGAACGGCACGTTAATATCACCAACGATTTCAATCCCGTACTTACGCACAACGTCCTGCAGGGACTTCAGCGTCAGCTCGATACCTTCAATCATCGCCGTCAGTTCCGGATTGTTTTTATCCGCCAGTTCCAGCGCGCGCTCCAGGTTATCCAGCACCGGCAGCAGATCACCGGAAAACTTCTCCAGCGCAAATTTGTGTGCTTTTTCGATATCCAGCTCGGTGCGGCGGCGGACGTTTTCCATTTCCGCTTTGGCACGCAGCAGGCTGTCGCGTTCATGCTGCTGGGCTTCGGCCAGTTGAGCTTCCAGCTCAGCAATGCGCTCATCCCGCAGATCGACGCCCTCAGCCGCTTCCGGCAAGACTTCCTGCTGTTCCATTTCTTCCGAGACTTGCTCGTTTGGCGTCTTCTGTTCTTTACTACTCATGAATATCTCCGCGTTTTAGCATTAATCTCGCAACTTGGCTTATTATGGGGATCAAAACCGGGGTTTCAAGTCAACCGGTCACAATGTGGGGCATAAACTGGTCCCGGTGAGGAAAATCACAACAATGAATAAAAAATTCGCCTGTATTGGCATTGTTGGCCACCCGCGTCACCCTTCGGCGCTGGCAACGCATGAGATGTTGTTTCACTGGTTAGTCGCCCGAGGCTATTCAGTGATGATTGAACGCCAAATCGCTCAGGATTTGGGGTTAAAAGATGCGGTTACCGGCAGCCTGGCGGATATTGGCCAAAAGGCCGACCTGGCGGTAGTGGTCGGCGGCGACGGCAATATGCTCGGCGCAGCCCGCGTTCTGGCCCGCTACGACATCAAGGTGATCGGCGTTAACCGCGGCAATCTCGGTTTTCTGACCGATCTTGATCCCGACAACGCACTGCAGCAACTGGCCGACGTGCTGGAGGGCGAATACATCGATGAACAGCGCTTCCTTCTGGAAACCATCGTGCACAAAGAGAACCAGCAGTGCCGCATCAGTACCGCCATCAACGAAGTGGTGCTGCACCCCGGTAAAGTGGCGCACATGATCGAGTTCGAAGTGTATATCGACGATCGCTTCGCCTTCTCGCAACGCTCAGACGGTCTGATTATCGCTACCCCGACCGGTTCGACTGCCTATTCGCTTTCTGCCGGCGGCCCGATCCTGACGCCATCGCTGGAAGCCATCGCGCTGGTGCCGATGTTCCCGCATACCCTCTCGGCCCGCCCGTTGGTGATCAACGGCAACAGCACCATTCGCCTGAAGTTTTCGCAGATCGGCAGCGATCTGGAAATCAGTTGCGACAGCCAGATCGCACTGCCTATCCAGGAAGGCGAGGAAGTATTGATACGCCGCAGTGATTTCCATTTGAATCTTATTCATCCAAAGGACTACAGCTATTTCAACACGTTAAGCACCAAGCTGGGCTGGTCTAAAAAATTGTTCTAAAAATATCGCCAGCCCCTTTACTGTATATAAAACCAGTTTATACTGTATGAAACTACAGTTATGTGTTTATACACAGGAAGGTTCCCATGCTGGCGCAATTGACCATCAGCAATTTTGCTATCGTTCGTGAGTTGGAAATTGATTTTCAACCGGGTATGACGGCGATTACCGGTGAAACCGGCGCCGGTAAATCTATCGCCATCGACGCACTGGGGCTGTGTCTAGGCAACCGCGCCGACGGTAACGTCGTCCGGCTGGGAGCCGCCCGTGCCGATATCTGCGCCCGTTTTTCACTGGCAGATACCCCTTCTGCACGCCAATGGCTCGAACAGAACCACCTGGACGACAGCAATGAGTGCCTGCTGCGCCGGGTCATCAATGCAGACGGCCGCTCACGCGGCTTTATCAACGGCACTTCCGTGCCGCTTTCGCAACTGCGCGAACTCGGTCAGTTGCTGATTCAAATCCACGGTCAGCATGCCCACCAGTTGCTGCTCAAACCCGATCACCAGAAGCAGCTGCTCGACGCCTATGCCGACGAACCTGCCCTGCTGGCGCAGATGCAGCAGGCTTATCAGCGTTGGCACCAAAGCTGTCGCGAACTGGCCCATCATCAGCAACAGTCCATCGAACGCGACGCACGCCAACAGTTGCTGCAATACCAATTGAAAGAACTGAACGAGTTTGCGCCTGTGGCCGGTGAGTTCGAACAGATAGATTCGGAGTTCAAACGCCTGGCCAACAGCGGCCAATTGCTGACCATCAGCCAGCAGACCCTGCAATTGCTGGCTGACGATGAAGAAAACAACATGCTGAGCCAGCTTTACACCGCCAAACATCTGCTGGTTGAGCTGGTCGGCATGGATGAGAAACTCAGCGGCCTGCTAGACATGCTGGAAGAGGCGTCGATCCAAATCAGTGAGGCCAGCGACGAACTGCGTCACTATGCCGATCGCATGGATCTGGACCCCAACCGCCTGCAAGAGCTGGAACAGCGTCTGTCGCGCCAAATTAACCTGGCGCGGAAACATCACGTTGCGCCAGAGGAACTGCCACAGCTGCACCAACAGATGCTGGATGAGCAGCAGTTACTGTCGCAGCAAGAGAACGACCATGAACACCTTAACGAGGCGGTCACTCTGCATCATCAGCAGGCGCTGCTGTTAGCGGAACAATTGCACCAGAAGCGCCAGCACTATGCCGCAGAGCTGACCACGTTGATTACCGACAGCATGCAGGCCCTCTCCATGCCGCACGGCAAATTCAATATCGACGTTCGCTTCGAGCCGCAGCATTTGAGTGCTGAAGGGGCCAGCCGCACCGAATTCTGTGTGTCCACCAACCCAGGCCAACCGCTGCAAGCGCTGGCGAAAGTGGCCTCCGGTGGCGAACTGTCCCGCATTGCGCTGGCTATCCAGGTGATTACCGCTCGCAAGATGGAAACCCCGGCGCTGATTTTCGACGAAGTGGACGTCGGCATCAGCGGTCCGACGGCCGCCATTGTTGGGCGCCTGTTGCGTCAACTTGGAGAATCTACCCAAGTCATGTGCGTCACCCACCTTCCACAGGTGGCCGGTTGTGGGCATCAGCACCTGTTTGTCAGCAAGCAAACTGACGGCACGGAAACCGAAACGCAGATGTCACCGTTGGATAAACGTGCTCGTTTGCAAGAATTGGCGCGCCTTCTTGGCGGCAGCGAAGTCACCCGAAACACCCTGGCGAACGCAAAAGAACTGCTTGCTGCATAGAAAAGCTCAACTTTTTTACTTTCCTGAGGTCATATTGGGGCCCTGTAAAGGTTTCCAACTGCTGCAAGGTCTATTATCATCGGCATCCTATGCCCTAAAGGAATGTGATTACTATGCGCTGTAAAACGCTGACTGCCGCCGCTGTGGTTCTTGTGATGCTGACTGCAGGCTGTTCTACTTTTGAGAAGGTGGTTTACCGGCCTGACATCAACCAAGGGAACTACCTGACGTCAACCGACGTAGCTAAAATCCAAAAAGGTATGACCCAGCAACAGGTCGCTTATACATTGGGAACCCCAATGCTGCAGGATCCGTTCGGTACTCAGACGTGGTTCTATGTGTTCCGCCAGCAGCCGGGTCATGAAAATATCACCCAGCAAACTCTGACGCTGACCTTTAACAGCGCGGGCGTATTGACGGATATTCAGAACAAGCCTGCGCTGACCAAATAATCAGCACAGGAACTGTCGTCCGGCCCGTGAGGGACGAATCAAGTTCTTCATGACAGTCACAGGCTGCAACTCGGAAGATAAAATTCTGATAAAAAATAAGGCGCACTCAGCGCCTTATTTTTTTGCCTTCTCTGCCCGTTGACGGCGCAGCTCTTTGGGATCGGCAATCAATGGGCGATAGATTTCCACCCGGTCGCCATCATTGAGCACATCGCCCAACTTGGCCGGTCGGCTATAAATGCCCACCTTGTTACTTTTCAAATCAATGTCACTGCGCAGTTCCAGCAATCCGGAGGCCACAATCGCCTGCTCAACATTGCTGCCCTCTGCCAGTTTCACATTGCGCAGATACTGACGCTCCGGCAAGGCGTAAACCACCTCAACCCGTATCTCAGACACTGTAAACCTCTTTCGCCCGCTGGGTGAATGCCTGCACCATATTGCCAGCCAACTCTTTAAATACCTTGCCGAACGCCAACTCGATCAGTTTGTTGGTAAATTCGAAGTCCAGGTGCAGCTCAACCTTACAGGCTTCCGGACTGAGCGGCGTAAAGTGCCAGCCCCCCATCAACTTGCGGAACGGGCCGTCAACCAGTTGCATATTGATGCTCTGGTTATCCAGCAGCGTATTGCGCGTGGTAAAAGTTTTGCTGATACCGGCTTTGGCAACGTCCACCGCGGCGGTCATTTCATTGTTGGACGCGTTAATCACCCGGCTACCGGTACAACCTGGCAGAAAATCGGGATAAGAATGAACATCGTTAACCAACTGATACATCTGCTCGGCGCTGAACGGCACTAACGCAGACCGACTGATCTGGGGCATATCATTTCCTGTGAGACACAAAACATACAAATCATACCATTTATCTATCGGCAAACAAAAAATCTGCTATGCAAGACAGGAGCCAAAAATGCGAAAAATTGCGCAGGTGCTGAGCGGTAAAGGATTTCTTTCGCTGACGCATCCAGTATAATGAACGCACTATGACAAAGAAAAAAGCTCACAAACCTGGTTCAGCCACCATTGCGCAAAACAAGCGAGCACGTTTCGAATACTTCATTGAAGAAGAAATCGAGGCGGGCCTGTCCCTGCAAGGGTGGGAAGTCAAATCGTTGCGTGCCGGCAAAGCCAACCTCAGCGACAGCTACGTGACCTTCCGTGACGGTGAAGCCTATCTTTTTGGCGCCACCATCACGCCGCTCAGCGTGGCTTCATCGCATGTGGTCTGCGACCCGACACGTACCCGCAAACTGCTGTTGAACAAGCGCGAGCTGGACTCGCTGTTCGGCCGCGTTAACCGCGAAGGCTATACCGTTGTTGCCCTGTCCATGTATTGGAAAAATGCCTGGGTCAAGGTCAAAATCGGCGTAGCCAAAGGCAAGAAAGAACACGATAAGCGCGATGACATCAAAGATCGTGAGTGGCAGACGGCGAAAGCCCGTATCATGAAGCACGCCAACCGATAAGCCTCTGGCTTAACGGGTTAAACTTCTGGTATACTGCACAAAGTTACTTGGGGCTGATTCTGGATTCGACGGGATTTGCGAAGCCCTAGGAGCATGCCGAGGGGCGGTTGGCCTCGTAAAAAGCCGCAAAAAAATAGTCGCAAACGACGAAAACTACGCCCTAGCAGCTTAATACCCTGCTAAGAGCCCTCTCTCCCTAGCCTCCGCTCTTAGGACGGGGATCAAGAGAGGTCAAACCCAAAAGAGATCGCGTGGATGTCCTGCCTGGGGCTGAAGCGTTAAATCCAATCAGGCTAGTTTGTTAGTGGCGTGTCCATCCGCAGCTGACCGGCGAATGTAAAGATTGGACTAAGCATGTAGTGCCGACGGTGTAGTAATTTCGGACGGGGGTTCAAATCCCCCCAGCTCCACCAAATGATGATCCGGGTATTACCAGATAAGTCCGGAGAAGTACGGAAAGCCCGCATACCACCTAGGTTTGCGGGCTTTTTTGTGTCTGTAGTAGTCCGAGAATATCCAGCTAAATCCGGGATTTATTGGTATACGTTTAGGTATACGTTAAAATGTATGCCATTGTAGTGGCACAGTAAATTTGGCCACCTGATTAAAGGTGATATCCTCACCTCAACACAAAACAGGTGACTTAATGAACAAAAAAACTAAGCGTACTTTCACCCCTGAGTTCAGGCTGGAATGTGCGC